>NZ_JACHZL010000019.1:0-1113 GCF_014193555.1 Rhizobium sp. BK275 | reverse complement strand
GGTACATTCTATTTCCAAGCGCGACATGCCAGAAAAACAATGGCTTCCCTTTGGAGATTTTGGAATGTCTCGATGCTATTTGCAATTGACCCTCGCCGACCGACGCCGTCTGCACCAGCTTGTCGAACGTAAGGTGCCGGTCAATGAGATGGCGCGCCAGCTCGGACGACACCGTTCGACGATCTATCGCGAGATCCGGCGCAATACGTTTCATGATCGCGAGCTTCCCGAATATAGCGGCTATTACTCGACGGTTGCCAACGACATCGCCAAGGACCGGCGGCAACGCCTGCGGAAGCTCAGACGGCATCCGCAATTGCGCGAACTGGTCATCGACAGATTGCAGGCCTCCTGGTCGCCCGAGCAGATCGCCGGCCGCCTGTGGGCGGACGGCCTCACTCTCGTTCGGATTTGCGCCGAAACGATCTATCGCTTCGTCTATGGCAAGGAAGATTACGGGTTGGGCCTCTATCGCTACTTGCCCGAAGCGCGCCGCAAACGCCGTCCTCGCGGCTCCAGGAAGCCCCGCGACAGCGTGTTTCCTGGAGCCTACAAGATATCGCAACGGCCTGATTTTATTGGGGATCGATCGCAATTCGGCCATTGGGAGGGCGACCTGCTGATCTTCCGACGTGATATGGGTCCTGCCAACCTCACCTCATTGGTCGAACGCAAAAGCCGTTACACCGTGATGATCAAGAACCAGAGCCGGCACTCGCGGCCGATCATGGACAAGATCATCGAAGCATTCTCTCCTTTGCCGGCATTCGCACGCCAGAGCTTCACCTTCGACCGCGGCACGGAGTTTGCCGGATTCAGGGCTTTGGAAGATGGCATCGGCGCACGCAGCTGGTTCTGCGATCCCAGCGCACCGTGGCAGAAAGGCGCGGTGGAAAACACCAACAAGCGCATCCGGCGCTTCATGCCAGGCGAGACGGACCTGACGGCCGTCTCGCAACATGACCTGATCCAGCTCGCCCGTCAGCTCAACGACCAGCCGAGAAAGTGCCTCGGTTATCGAACGCCGGCCGAGGTCTTCCTCACACATTTGCAAGACGGGGCATGATCCCCTACCCTCAAAAACGGCATGATGCGCTTGGGATAGATTCTCCA
>NZ_JACHZL010000018.1:0-1287 GCF_014193555.1 Rhizobium sp. BK275 | reverse complement strand
CCCACTGCTGTCCGGTTTAAGTTTAGCCTATTGGCAGAGGGATTTGTCGTGGGTCTGATCTTGTTGCAGGCGGTTGCCTTCGCAGCGCATCGATTGGCCTGCGGTGCATGATGTTGAGGCGCACGAGGCGGGTGAAGGCGAGCGGTTGGGCGATGGCTGTCTGGCAGCGCTGGGCCATGCGCAGGATGAGATAGGCGATGAGCGCCACGAAGATCTGAATGCGTATGGCGTTTTCCGAATTTCCCATGAAATGCCGGATCTTGAGGTTCTGCTTGATCCATTTGAAGAACAGTTCGATCTGCCAGCGCTGCTTGTAGAGGTCGGCGATTTCCTGGGCTGGGGCATCGAGGTCGTTGGTGACGAGCCGGATGACCTTGCCGGTCTGGATGCGCACGGTGATCTCGCGTACCGGTTTGTGGAAGGGATTGCGGCGTGCGCTCGCCATGCGCTCCGGCAGATGGCCGACCCTGTCGCTGAGGACGCCCGCGGCGTTGTCGGCAGGCTGTTCGATATGGTTTTCGATCGTCTGCCGGACGCTGGTATGGGTCTTCAGCCGCGTGACGAAACGCGCACCGCGCCTGTCGATCTCGGCCCACCAGGAAAAGTCGTAGTAAGCGAGATCAAAGACATAGGTGACACCGCAGACAATCTCGATTGCCCTGGCCGGGATGATATCATTGGTCTTCTGGCCCGTCAGCGTCGCAGCGAGCGGTGCCTCGCCATGCGGGTCATAGGTGACATGGACCTTGATGGCCCGCTTGCCGCCGACCATGTCGGCCCAGCCGCCGAGCAGCGACGAGACCTGGATGCGGGTGGCATCGAGCAGGCGGACGCTGTTGCCGATATGGCGGCGGGTGCTGCGGTCGGCACGCGCGGCCATGTGCGCAAACAGGCCGGCAAACACCGCACAGGGACGCCGGGCGTTGGCATCGGCAAGGGTCGTGCGGGCGATCGTCCGCCCGCCGGCATGATAAAGCCGGCCCTGATGGCTCAAAAGCCCGGCTTCGATCTCTCGCAGGCTCGTTGCCCCTGAAAGCTGACCGAACAGCAGCGCCAGGAACTGGCTCTTGGTGGTCAGCCGCCGCACCCGGTGATCGGCCTTGTGTTCGTCCACAAGCTTGTCAAACACCGACCACGGAATATGCTTTTGAAGCTGATGAAAAACGCTATTCTCATGCCGCATGACATTGATCTCCTTCTCGTGTCCAGAACGCCGCGAAACGTCTGAAACAGAGTAGAATCAATGTCATGCGCCTTGTCCAGATATTTAAACCGGACAGCAGTGGG
>NZ_JACHZL010000017.1:0-1317 GCF_014193555.1 Rhizobium sp. BK275 | reverse complement strand
AGCGAGGCTTCGTCCTGCTGATGGCGCAGGTTGGTTTCGCGCTCGTTTTCGAGCGCCAGCTGCTGGGCAGCCTCGCGATCCGACATCGCGTGACGTTCCCGGATCTTTTCCTGCAGCGATTGCGTCGCCTTCGCCATCATGCCGACTTCGTTGTTCATGCCCGTATGCGGGATATCAAGCGACACATCTTCGTCGGCAACGGCCTGCAGCGCGGTATGCACGTCCTTCAACGGGTTCGATATGCCGCGGATGACCAGATAAGCGGCGACAAGGGCGAAGAAGAACAGGACGATGCTGCCAGACAGCGCCGCCAGGATCTTGTCGTTCACCTGGGCATCGAGATCGTCCATGTAGACTCCGCTACTAACAACAACCTTCCAGGGATCGAAGGCCATTGCATAGGCCGTCTTGCGATAATCGCCAACAGGCTGGCCGGGTTTGGCTGTGGAATAATATTCGACAAGACCGCCGCCCTGCTGCCCGAGCTTGACCAACTCTTCGCGATAGAGCTTGCCTTTGCTGTCCGGCTGCCCCTTGTTGATCTGCCCGACTTTCGAGGCGTCATAGTGGAATATCATCTTAACGTCGTAGTCATAGCCGAAGAAATAGCCATCCGGATCGTATTTCATAGCATTGACGGTGGCGTAGGCCTGTTTCTGGGCGTCTTCCAGCTTCATTTCGCCTGAAGTCACCTTCGCCTGATAGAACTTGAGAACGGAGACCGCGGACTGGACCTCCGAACGCAGCATGTCATAGCGTTCCTTATAGATCGCATCGACCGAGGAGCGGACCTGGAGGGTGGTTGCGATCGCAAACGCTACCATCAGGCCGACGACCAGCAAGATAAGCTGCTTCGATATTTTCAGATTCTTCATGATGCCTCGCAACAGGAATGGGGGTTGCATTCCGGTGCGGTTTTCTACCGCCTGTGCGAGCGCGCCGGATGAAGGCGACGCATCTACCGCTGCTAAAAGAACATGCTGCGACCGGTTCGCTACGATTGGCATTCATCCTATAATAAAGCTTTAATTTTATTAGATTTTGAGCAAAATTTCCCTGTAAATCTGGGGGCGTCAGAAGCAAAACCGCCGGATTTACATCCGGCGGCCGCTAATGCTTTGGTGATGAAAAGGCCTGACGTCTGCGCCCCGTTTATGCGGCGCGGCGCCCCTGATGCATGGCGGGAGCCGCCGCAGCGTTGCCGACGCGGAAGCCTCTGATAAGGCCGAGCAGTTCGTCGGTGTCGGCAGCCAGCGTTTCGGCCGATGCCGTGGTCTCTTCGGCCATGGCGGCGTTCTGCTGGGTGGCGGCGTCGAG
>NZ_JACHZL010000016.1:0-2106 GCF_014193555.1 Rhizobium sp. BK275 | reverse complement strand
TCGTCGCTGTCGCCATCGGTGATGCGCTCGCGCACGAGCAGGCGCAGGTCCTTGGCGAGATCGGCATTGGAATCGTCGATCGACTGGTTCTGACAGACCATGCAGCGCAGTTCCGCCGACAGTGTGCGGGCGCGGGCCTCGAGGGCGGGGTCGGAAAGCATCTCGTCGGGGTTGACGGCAAAGGCCGGGGCGGCCGCCAACATCAGGGTCAGAGCAAGCAGGAGACGCTTGATCATTCCGCCGGCTCCATGGCCGGTGCTGCCGGCTTGACCGGTTTTGCCTTCGCCTTCCTGCTCGGCGCCCCGACACGCAGGCGCCGGTCGGTCAGCGAGACGCAGCCGCCTGTCGCCATGATCAGCGCGCCGCCCCAGATGCAGAGGATGAACGGCTTCCACCAGATGCGCACGACGATGCCGCCGTCCTTCGTCGCATCACCCAGCGAGACATAGAGCTGGCTGAGGCCGAAGGTCAGGATGCCGGCCTCCGTCGTCGGCATCTGCCTTGCGGTGTAGAGCCGCTTGGCCGACCAGACATCGGCAACCTCTGCCCCGCCGCGGCGGATCGAGAAGTGGCCGCGGTCCTCGGTATAGTTCGGGCCTGTGGCCGGCTGCATGCCGTCGAAGACGATGCTGTAACCGCCGGCCTCGGTCGACTGGCCCTGCTTCATCTCGACCACATGTTCGCTCTCAAAGGTCGTGACGGCGACGATGCCGAGTACGGTGACGCCAAGGCCTGCATGGGCAAGTGCGGTGCCGAAGGCCGAGCGCGGCAGGCCGGACAGCCTTCGCCAGGCGATAGTAGCCTTCACCTTGCCGATGCCGGCGCGATACCAGAGGTCGGCCACCGCGCCCAGGATCAGGAACAGACCGGCGGCAAGCCCGAGCACCGCCATGACCGGGCCGCCATGTTGGATGTAGAAGAAGATCAGCGCTGAGGCGAGCGAGAGTGCGGCCACGACATAGAGCCGCTGCAGGGCGCCGAGCAGATCGCCGCGCTTCCAGGAAAGCAGCGGCCCGAAGGGCACGACGATCAGAAGCGGCGCCATCAGCAGGCCGAAGGTCAGGTTGAAGAAGGGCGCGCCGACGGAGATCTTGTCGCCGGTCAGCGTCTCCAGCACCAGCGGATAGAGCGTGCCGGTCAGCACCGTGCCGCAGGCAACCGTCAGGATCAGGTTGTTGACGACGAGCGCCCCCTCGCGCGAGATCGGCGCAAACAGCCCGCCGGCCGACAGAAGCGGGGCGCGCAAGGCAAACAGCGACAGGGCGCCGCCGATGAAGATCAGCAGAATGCAGAGGATGAAGACGCCGCGGCTCGGGTCGCTGGCAAAGGCATGCACCGAGGTCAGCACACCGGAGCGCACCAGGAAGGTGCCCATCAGCGACAGCGAGAAGGTGAGGATGGCGAGCAGCACCGTCCAGATCTTCAAGGCCTCGCGCTTTTCCATGACGAGGGCCGAGTGCAAGAGTGCCGTGCCGGCCAGCCAGGGCATGAAGGAGGCATTCTCCACCGGATCCCAGAACCACCAGCCGCCCCAGCCGAGTTCGTAATAGGCCCAGTAGGAGCCCATGGCGATGCCAAGCGTCAGACAAGTCCAGGCGGCCAGCGTCCAGGGCCGCACCCAGCGCGCCCAGGCGGCATCGATGCGGCCGTCGAGGAGGGCCGCGACGGCAAAGGAGAAGCAGACCGAGAAGCCGACATAACCGAGGTAGAGCAGCGGCGGATGGATGGCGAGGCCGATATCCTGCAGCACCGGGTTGAGGTCGCGGCCCTCGGCAGGCGCCGGATCAAGGCGGACGAAGGGATTGGAGGTCAAGAGGATGAAGAGGATGAAGGCGACCGAGATCCAGGCCTGGACGGAGAGCACATTGGCCTTCAGCCTATCGGGCAGATTGCGGCCGAAGATCGCCACCAATGCGCTGAACAGCGACAGGATCAAGAGCCAGAGCATCATCGAGCCCTCGTGATTGCCCCAGACGCCGGAATATTTGTAGATCAGCGGCACCAGCGAATGCGAGTTCTCCCAGACGTTCTCAACCGAGAAGTCGGAGACGACATGGGCATAGGTCAAGACGCCGAAGGAGAAGGCGACGAGGGCAAAGAGCAGGA
>NZ_JACHZL010000015.1:2500-6546 GCF_014193555.1 Rhizobium sp. BK275 | reverse complement strand
TTGGTTGCGGGGGCAGGATTTGAACCTGCGGCCTTCAGGTTATGAGCCTGACGAGCTACCGGGCTGCTCCACCCCGCGATATTTCATTCCGGACGTTGTGCCCGGGAGCGATGTCAGGCGTAGCCTGACGAGGTGAGGCCGTTAAGAGATCGATCCGGTGGATCGATCTTAGGCCGAACGGGCTGCTCCACCCCGCGTCCAGCGCCAAATCCTCCGGATTTGTCGCGGCTAGGCAAAGCGCTTGCGCTTTGCGGATCTGTGCCGAGCAAATTGCGAAGCAATTTGTCTCGCGTTCATTGTCTCTGCTTCTAAAGCAATTTCTAAGCTTAAAAAGCGAAAGGCCGCTGTGGTAGCGGCCCTTTGTGACGGCATGGGCCGTTGGTTTCGTTTGGAGAAGATTGTTGTCGATTTTGCGCATGTCGCTTTCCGAAGCTTGTTCAGCTTCGGGCACATGCGTATTCACGAGTTGCGTTTAGCAGACCTGGCAGCGACCGACTCTCCCGCGTCTTAAGACGAAGTACCATAGGCGCTGGGGCGTTTCACGGCCGTGTTCGGAAAGGGAACGGGTGCAGCCACCCCGCCATAACCACCAGGTCAGCGAAGCGCAACTTGTGTGAGAAGCTGGTTCACTGAGTGACTAGTGAGTAGTCGTCAGTGATTAGTTTTGAACACGTCTACCTTTCGCAAGGCACCGTCGGAGCAAAGCTCCGCAAGCGCAAAGCGCGTCGCCGGTTGTCCGGCGCGCCGTCCGCAGCGCCTATGGCGCGTGAGGACAGAAGGTCAGGCTCATCGAACTTTGTTCGATGAGCATAGTCAATGAGAACGATCAAGCCAATCGAGCTATTAGTACCGGTAAGCTTCATGCGTTGCCGCACTTCCACACCCGGCCTATCAACGTGGTCGTCTTCCACGGCTCTGATAGGGAACACTCGTTTCCAGGTGGGTTTCCCGCTTAGATGCCTTCAGCGGTTATCCCGTCCATATATAGCTACCCTGCTATGCCCTTGGCAGGACAACAGGTCCACCAGAGATATGTCCATCCCGGTCCTCTCGTACTAGGGACAGATCCTGTCAATATTCCTACACCCACGGCAGATAGGGACCGAACTGTCTCACGACGTTCTGAACCCAGCTCACGTACCGCTTTAATTGGCGAACAGCCAAACCCTTGGGACCTGCTCCAGCCCCAGGATGCGATGAGCCGACATCGAGGTGCCAAACAACCCCGTCGATATGGACTCTTGGGGGTCATCAGCCTGTTATCCCCGGCGTACCTTTTATCCGTTGAGCGATGGCCCTTCCACGCGGGACCACCGGATCACTATGACCGACTTTCGTCTCTGCTCGACTTGTCAGTCTCGCAGTCAGGCGGGCTTATGCCATTGCACTCGACGACCGATTTCCGACCGGTCTGAGCCCACCATCGCGCGCCTCCGTTACTCTTTCGGAGGCGACCGCCCCAGTCAAACTACCCACCATACACTGTCCCGGACCCGGATAACGGGCCGCGGTTAGACATCCATGACGATAAGGGTGGTATTTCAAGGATGGCTCCACAGAAACTGGCGTCCCTGCTTCAAAGCCTACCACCTATCCTACACATGCCGACACGAATGCCAGTGTAAAGCTATAGTAAAGGTGCACGGGGTCTTTCCGTCTGACCGCAGGAACCCCGCATCTTCACGGGGAATTCAATTTCACTGAGTCTATGTTGGAGACAGCGGGGAAGTCGTTACGCCATTCGTGCAGGTCGGAACTTACCCGACAAGGAATTTCGCTACCTTAGGACCGTTATAGTTACGGCCGCCGTTTACTGGGGCTTCGATTCAAAGCTTGCACCTCTCCTCTTAACCTTCCAGCACCGGGCAGGCGTCAGACCCTATACGTCGTCTTGCGACTTCGCAGAGCCCTGTGTTTTTGATAAACAGTCGCTACCCCCTGGTCTGTGCCACCCCATCATAGTTGCCTAAAATGGGGTCACGCTTCTTCCGAAGTTACGCGTGCAATTTGCCGAGTTCCTTCAACATAGTTCTCTCAAGCGCCTTGGTATACTCTACCTGACCACCTGTGTCGGTTTCGGGTACGGTCTATACGGTGGAGCTATTTCCTGGAACCGCTCCGCTGCCCATCCAATCCAATAAGAATGAACAACTTGTGCGATCCGTCACTTCCACCAGGCCCACGAATATTAACGTGGTTCCCATCGACTACGCGTGTCCGCCTCGTCTTAGGGGCCGGCTAACCCTGCTCAGATTAACTTTAAGCAGGAACCCTTGGTCTTTCGGCGAGAGGGTCTCTCACCCTCTTTATCGTTACTCATGTCAACATTCGCACTTCCGATACCTCCAGGAGCCCTCACGGGTCTCCCTTCATCAGCTTACGGAACGCTCCGCTACCACTCCTCTTGCGAGGAATCCTCAGCTTCGGTGCATGGCTTCAGCCCCGTTACATTTTCGGCGCAAAGACCCTTATTTAGACCAGTGAGCTGTTACGCTTTCTTTAAATGATGGCTGCTTCTAAGCCAACATCCTGGTTGTTTTGGGATCCTCACATCCTTTCCCACTTAGCCATGACTTGGGGACCTTAGCTGGAGGTTAGGGTTGTTGCCCTTTTCACGACGGACGTTAGCACCCGCCGTGTGTCTGCCTGGTAGTACTTCCCGGTATTCGGAGTTTGGTTAGGATCAGTAAGACGGTGAGTCCCCATAGCCCATCCAGTGCTCTACCCCCGGGAGTATTCGCCAGACGCTCTACCTAAATAGATTTCGCGGAGAACCAGCTATTTCCGAGTTTGATTGGCCTTTCACCCCTAGCCACAAGTCATCCCAATCTATTGCAACAGATGCGGGTTCGGTCCTCCAGTTGGTGTTACCCAACCTTCAACCTGCTCATGGCTAGATCACTCGGTTTCGGGTCTAATGCAACGAACTATATCGCCCTATTCAGACTCGCTTTCGCTTCGCCTACACCTACCGGCTTAAGCTTGCTCGTTACACTAAGTCGTTGACCCATTATACAAAAGGTACGCCGTCAGGGTTGCCCCCTCCGACTGTTTGTAGGCATCCGGTTTCAGGTACTATTTCACTCCCCTTGTCGGGGTACTTTTCACCTTTCCCTCACGGTACTTGTTCGCTATCGGTCATGCACGAGTACTTAGGCTTGGAGAGTGGTCTCCCCATGTTCAGACAGGATTTCACGTGTCCCGCCCTACTCTAGGACATACAAGATATCTACGCGTACGGGGCTGTCACCCGCTACGGCCGCACTTTCCAGAGCGTTCCGCTTTAATCTTATATGCCACTGGCCTGGTCCGCGTTCGCTCGCCACTACTTGCGGAGTCTCGGTTGATGTCCTTTCCTGCAGGTACTTAGATGTTTCAGTTCCCTGCGTTCGCTTCTTACCCCTATGTATTCGAAAGTAAGATACCTTATCACAATGCTTGGAAACCCAAGCCGACCTTGCAGTCAGTTTGGATTTTCCAAGCATTTAAGGTGGGTTTCCCCATTCGGAGATCCATGGATCAAAGCTTATTCGCAGCTCCCCACGGCTTATCGCAGCGTATCACGTCCTTCATCGCCTGTGCATGCCAAGGCATCCACCAAATGCCCTTACGACACTTAATCGTTCTCATTGCCAATGCTCATCATTTACTGGATTTGGAATTCCTATCCTTCTCGCTCGCGCTCGAAGGGGTTCCAAATCGACTATCCGGACAAACCTGAGTTTGCCGAACCAGAGGCACGGTTACCTTTTACAACCGACCATTCATGATGCCATCGACGTGTTCGACCTGATCACTTTATTGGAGCTACGCCGAGCAGCTCACTTGTGTCAGGTCTTAAGACCAGCTTCTCGAGATATGATCCGATACCGCGCGGTCAGGCAACGGTAATCCGATCGTCCGTCAGACGATGCCAAAGACATCGAACAACAAACGATCCAGAGCGACAAGCTTCCTTCCTACCTCCAGTCCCTCCACCATATCCAGCCGGCTAGGCCATCCATGGTTTCACAAGAACTGGGCTCGGACGTTCCGGACATAAGTCC
>NZ_JACHZL010000014.1:0-39332 GCF_014193555.1 Rhizobium sp. BK275 | reverse complement strand
ATGTTGAAGGTCTCGTTGGCGGCCAGACCGCCGAGGTCGGTTGCCGTGACCTTGACGCCATAGGTCCCGGCTGTCGTCGGGGTGCCGGAGAAGGTCCGCGTCGAAGCGTTGAAGCTCAGCCAGGCCGGAAGTGCCGTGCCATCGGCAGCCGTTGCCGAGTAGGTCAGCGTCTCGCCGCTGTCGACATCGGTGAAGGTGGTCGTCGGCAGCGTGAAGGAGAAGGCCGAGCCGACGGTGGCGTTCTGGCTGGCCGTCTGGACGGCAAGAACCGGTGCGTCATTGGCGCCATGGATGGTGACCGTCAGATTTGCCGTGGCGGTGGCCCCCGCCGTATCCCGCATCGTATAGCTGAAGACGTCGCTCAGCGTGTTGGTCGACTGGCGCAGCGCCTGGACGGCGGCATTGGTCTCGTTGATCGCATAACTATAGGCGCCCGATGCACTGAGCACGAGACTGCCATAGGTGCCGTTGAGGGCTGAGCCGAGCGTGCCTGATGTCGCGCCGAAGCTGACCGCCGTGACCGTCTTGGTGTCACCGGCATCCGGATCGGTGTCGTTGGTCAGCACATTGCCGCTGGCGACCACGCCGCCGGAGCCGTTTGCCACGCCGCCCTTCTCGGTCGCGTCTCCCGTATCGGCAACCGCCGTCGGCGTCGTGTTGCCGGGGGTGCTCGACACCGCAATGCTGAAGGTCTCGTTGGCGGCAAGACCGCCGAGATCGGTTGCCGTGACCTTGACGCCATAGGAGCCCGCTGTCGTCGGGGTGCCGGAGAAGGTGCGCGTCGAAGCGTTGAAGCTCAGCCAGGCCGGAAGTGCCGTGCCATCGGCGGCCGTTGCCGAGTAGGTCAGCGTCTCGCCACTGTCGACATCGGTGAAGGTGGTCGTCGGCAGCGTGAAGGAGAAGGCCGAGCCGACGGTGGCGTTCTGGCTGGCCGTCTGGACGGCAAGAACCGGTGCATCATTGGCGCCATGGATGGTGACCGTCAGATTTGCCGTGGCGGTGGCCCCCGCCGTATCCCGCATCGTATAGCTGAAGACATCGCTCAGCGTGTTGGTCGACTGGCGCAGCGCCTGGACGGCGGCATTGGTCTCGTTGATCGCATAGCTATAGGCGCCCGATGCACTGAGCACGAGACTGCCATAGGTGCCGTTGAGGGCTGAGCCGAGCGTGCCTGATGTCGCGCCGAACCTGACCGCCGTGACCGTCTTGGTGTCACCGGCATCCGGATCGGTGTCGTTGGTCAGCACATTGCCGCTGGCGACCACGCCGCCGGAGCCGTTTGCCACGCCGCCCTTCTCGGTCGCGTCTCCCGTATCGGCAACCGCCGTCGGTGTGGTGTTGGAGGCCGACGGATTGAACATCACATCGACCCAATAATTCGTCTGCTCGAAAGTGGCTGAGGGGAACAGGCTGCTGCTGCCATATCTGTACACGCCGTTACCGCTCGCGGGCGCCGTCAACGGGCCACTTGTCACATTGGAGACAAAGTAGTTGGCAGTCGTCGAATAATGACCGGTATTGGTGTGGTAAGACGCCGTGTAGGTCTGCCCGGGCGTCAACGTCACTGGACTGGAGAAATATGCGATCTGCCAGCCGCTGGCGGTTTCGTTCGTGAAGGTGAGAGTGGCGAGCTGCGTACCCGTGCTCGACCAGAGCGTCCCTGTATGCGTACCCGTATCCTGGCTGCCCTTATAAAAACGAATGCCGGCGACGGTTCCTGCGACAGAGGTCTGGAACTTGACACCGAGCTCGACGGCTGACGTATCGTTCGTATTGACAACGGCCGGAGTCGCCGCACCGAAGAGAGACGTGTAGCTTGGCCCACTGACGGTGACCGTGCGGCCAGCCGAAGGTGTTTCGAGGTTGATGCTGTCGTCCACGGCACGCGACAGGATCTTGTAGGTACCGGCGGTCTGCGGCGACCAGCTATAGGTCCAGTTCTCATCGCCTATCGCTGGATGCCAGCTCGCACCGTTGTCGGTCGAAACCTCGACGCTTGCGATCACCCCACCGCCCGTGTCGGCAGCGGAGCCCGTAATCGTCACGGTGGATCCGACGGCCACTGTTCCAGGCACAGTGATGACGGAGGTCGGAGCAACCTGGTCCGACGAGGCGGTCGCGGCGGTGAGCCCGGATTGCAACGTGCCGGGCTGAATGCCCATATCGGCAAGCAAGTTGACCATTGCCTGCTGCACGCGCGGGTCCGTCGGAGTCGCTGTGAGATCGTGATTGTTGCTCAGCCCCCATGTCCAGTAGACCGTCCCGGCGCCGAACACCAATGCACCGCTGGGGGCGCGATAGAGCGTCAGATTGTGGGTCGCGGTCGCATTGCCGGTCGTGTTGCCGTAATCGAGCAGGTAAGTGCTGACCGGAAGCGTCGTCGACGACAGCTTCACGAGGCCGGCCGGATCGAAGCCGTTGTCGGGCGCTTCGTCCCATTCATAACCGAGATAGTTCTTGGTGAGCGTCGCCGTCTGGCCGGGCTGAAGATTCGCGACGCTGGTATTGCGCCAGAAACGCAGATTGGCGTCGTCATACTGAATAGTGATCGCCTGGAGATTGTTGCCGACATCGTCGACCTTGAACAACTGCCCGGTCAGTGAGTTCTCCGGATTGCCGCCGCCAATGGCGGGCGGACTGAGGCGCGGATCACGGAAGGTGCCAGTCCATTCGTTGGAAGGGTCGATGCTGGCTGTGGGCGACCACGTCTCCTTATAGGAGATCAGAGTGCGATAAGGCGTGCCGTCGGCGCTGTAGGCATTGCCCCAGCGCGTGCGCCAATAGACCTCGTTGCCGCTCCAGAACATGAGGTTGACGCCCGCATCGCGCGCGGCTTCGACATTCGTTCGCTGCTGTCCCGACCAATATTCGTCATGCCCGGCATCGATATAGGTCTTGTGATTGAGCAGGAGGCTGCCGTAGCGGTCGACGTCGACGCCCGACAGGTAGGAGACGTCATAGCCGTTCTGTTCCAGCCAGTAGATGCCCGCATATTCGGCGCCGAACAGGTAATCCTGCGGACCGGCAAACGTGCCGACCCCGCCGCGGGTCGCAATCGGCCTGTTGTAGCTGACCGCATAGGCGCGACCAGCACCCTGCCCCGTCGCCGGACCGTTGCCGCCATAGAAGTTTGCGCCGCCCCAGCCGTTGTAAGCTTGCCAGGTCTGATCTGCGGTCTGGAAGACGATGTCGCTCTGGCTGTCGTCGTCGCGCACGATGAACGGGATGTGATTTTGGCCGGCGGTGCCATCCTGACGCACGAGCTTGGCGATATAGACGCCTGAGACGGCGTCCTCCGGTACGGTCCACGACGCCGAGACTGCCCAGTTGCCGGCATCCACCGTTCCGGTCGTAGCGTTGCGCAACGGACTGGGCTGGGTCTGCAATCCGGTATGCTGCAGGGTGTCCACCTTACGCGCACCCATGCCGCCATAATAGCCGAGGCGATAGATATCGATCCGGTAGTTGGTGGAGTTGGTATTGATCTTGAAGTTGATCGTCTTGCCGTTGTCGACGCTGATGTCGGTCGCAAAGCCTTCGATGTTGGAGCTGCCGGCACCGTCAATGCCCCACTCGCTCTCTGGGTTGCCCTGCTTCTGGTTTTCCGCCACGATCGGGTTGACGGGCGCCGCGGCCGCTGCAGCCTCGAGATTTTGCGTCGTTAACGACCGCTGCGTGATCGGCGCTGTGGTGACCGAGCCGGAAAGGATGCCGATACCCTTGGTGCCGGTTGCCGTTCCCGTCTCTCCGCCGCCGGGCAATGATCCGTTCAAGATCATCTGTCCTGCTCGATCTGCGGTTCCGCGCCAGCCCGACAGTGGGGACAGGTCACGGTCGAGAAGCGGGTCGCTGACCGACGCGCCGATGGCCTGCTTGATCGCTGCCACATAGTCCGGTCCTTCGGTCAACCGAGTCCCCGGCAATTGACCGTCCTGTTGAAGCAGGGCGCCGCCATGAGCCCAATCGAGAATTCGCGTAGGCGAGGTAAAGTAGCCGCAGCCACAGATACCATAGGGCATACCAGACGCCAGCGATCGAGCTCCGGCAGCCTGTTCGATCGCCTGCGCCGACGGGCTCGATTCGAGAATGACGACTTTACCCGAGTGCGCACGCTGCCCCACCACGGCGGACGAGCCTTGCCCCGAACCTGTCGGTGCTGGGCTCTGCGCAAGATACGGAGCCAAGGGATCATCGCCTATCGTGCTCATTCCAGCGTAAGTGCGATAAAGGGACGATGCAGGGCCGAATGTGCCTCCATTCGCGCCGCGCTTGAAAGGTGCAAAACCTGGCATATGGGCGGACAGCACAGACGCGGCAAAATCACCGCTTCGAACTCCCGTTCCGCGCGCCGCTGCGAAAGCGTCGGGCAAGGGCGGCGGTGCGTGGTTGATATTGCGTTGACCGTCCGCGTCGCCGATCGCTTCCACTCTATGTTCAACCTCATGTCCGCTGAGCGCAGAGTTGTCATCGGGACTGTCGACAAGGGCACCATGCTTGTTTCCAGCCGCAGTCTGCACGAATGTCGCAAGCTGAGCATTATCCTCGTGCCGATCGGCAGTCTTGCGCGACCTTACCTTTCCGCCGACGGTCAACCATTGGGGAACCCACGAATCCACTAGAAGTGAGCGCGAAGCCCACCGGCGAGCGTTGCGATACATGGCGTGCCCTCTCGAGAAGTTGCCAGGATCAAATCTATGAGGATCGTTGATATGCGGCCTTGAATTATAGTCGAAAAATAAGAGGGTATATCTTAACTATTTCGATCTACGAGCGGCATCCTTTTAGGCAAACGGGTCTTTCCGCAGAGACGCGACTTGCTTTTCACGAGTCAACAAGCGGTACAATCGTGGGATCCACTTCGGATCAGGGACGGCTGCTACGCTTGTCCGATACACATTCCAAAATTAATGCACCGCCTCAAAATTGTGCGTCTTGCCGCGTCAGGGTTTTTTCCAATCCGAAATAGCTAGCTTCTGGCGCAATCTTCGCCCGTTCGGAGTATTGATGCTGCGCCGTAACGATATAGGCTCTGCGCCGCCGTGACAGCATGCCGAATCGAAAGATATCGGCTGCAAGGGAGGGAGCCCTAGCACGGTCAAAATCTGGAAAAAGCGAGACACTGACATGAGACAATCCATGGAGAGGATCATGGAGCGGCGATTGAGTGCCATCCTCGCTGCCGATGTAGTCGGTTACAGCCGGCTCATGGGTATGGACGAGACAGGCACGCTGCAGGCTTTGAACCGGCATCGCTGCGAACTGGTCGACATCCGCATATCCGATTACAAGGGCCGTATCGTGAAACTCACCGGCGATGGCATCCTTGTGGAATTTCAGAGCGTCGTGAACGCCGTTGCCTGCGCCGCAGAAATCCAGCGCAGCATGGCCCTGCGCAATGAAAACGTCGCAAAGGAAGAGCGCGTCGAGTTCCGCATCGGCATCAATCTCGGCGATGTCGTGGTTGAAAATGACGATATCTTCGGAGACGGCGTCAACGTTGCCGCGCGCCTGGAAGGCGTTGCTCCGGCCGGCGGTATCGCTGTCTCGGCAATCGTACGGGATCAGGTCGGTTCACGCCTCAATCTCGGCTTCGAGTTTTTAGGTGAACACGTGTTCAAAAATATCCGCCAACCGGTGCAGGTTTATACGGTTTCCTTCGAGAAGCCGAGTTCCGCGCGCCTCGTCGCGCAGAACCGAAACACCTGCTTCATCGCCGTCCTGCCCTTCACCAACATGAGCGGCGATGCCGATCAGGATTATTTCTCCGACGGCATCACCGAGGATATCATCACCGATCTCTCCAAGATCTCCAGCCTGCATGTGGTGCCGCGCAACACCGTCTTCACCTATAAGGGCACATCTGTGAAGGTGAAGCAGGTCGCCCAGGAACTCGGCGTGCGTTATATGCTGGAAGGCAGCGTGCGCATCGTCGGGACGCGGGTACGCATTTCCGGCCAGCTGATCGATACGATGAACGGCGATCACCTCTGGGCCGAACGCTATGACCGAGACCTCACCGATATCTTCGCCATCCAGGATGAGATCACCCACGCGATCGTCGGCCAATTGAAAGTGCGACTGCTGCCGGAGGAGCGCAAGGCGATCGCCGCCGAGCCGACGGCCAATGTCGAAGCCTATACTTATTACCTGAGAGGCCGGCAGCTCTCCCATACCTGGACAAAATCCTATCTGCAGCTTGCCCGGCGCATGTTCTACAAGGCCGTCGAACTCGATCCGGACTATGGCCGCGCCTATGCAGGCATTGCCGATTGCGATGCGGCGATACGCGACTGGGCGCCCGACGACGTGCCCCTGGAGCGCATCCTCGCGATGAGCGCCAAGGCCCTGGAACTCGATCCCGACCTTGCCGAGGCCCATGCCTCCCGCGGCCTGGCGCTGCATCAGAACGGCGATGACGACGAGGCAACAGCGTGCTTCGAACGCGCGCTTTCGCTCGATCCCAACCTCTATGAAGCAAATTTCCACTATGCCCGCATCTTCTTCATGCGCGGGAATTTCGCCGAGGCGGTGCACTACTTTACCCGTGCCGCCGAAATCCGCCCCGACGACTATGTTTCGCCGATCCATCTGATGTCCTCATACCATTCTCTCGGACGGATGGCGGACCGGGAAAGCTGGGCGCGAAAAGGCATTGAAAGAGCCGAGCGGGCGCTCAATCAGAACCCGGAAAATTCCGGTCCCGCCCATCGCGGCGCGCTTGCCCTTGCCCATCTCGGCGAAGCAGCGCGGGCCTGCGACTGGGCCGCACGGGCGAGCGCCATCGACCCCGATGATATCGTCGCCCAATATAATCTCGCCTGCGTCCACTCCGTGCTCGGCCATGTGGAACGTGCGATCAATATCCTGGAGGGCTTGCTGCCCCGCAGCTCGGTCTACCACATCAAATGGTTCACCCATGATTCAGACCTGGACAACCTGCGCCGGGATCCGCGCTTCATGAAACTTATCGCGGAAGCGATAAAGGGGCGGGAACGGATCGAGGCGTAAGTCGCGGTAGAAGGACGCCAAGGGAGAGAGCCGAGCGGGCTTATGCGCTCGGCTGGCAGGCCGCCGCCTGGGATTCAGGCAAGCGGGCTTTTCACGGCCAGCGCCTATACCAATGTCCAGTTGGGTGTCTCCGTCACTCTGATAATTCTCCGGGTTGAGAAGCGCAGAGCGAGGCCTAGCTTCCTTTACCATCCACCTGAAACCCAAAGCCCGGGAGCCATTCGATGAAATCCAAGGTAGCTGATGTCCTGACAGAGGTGCTGCATTCGGCCGGGGTCAAGCGGATATATGGGGTGGTCGGCGACAGCCTGAACGGGCTCACGGAAGCGTTGCGAAAGAGAGGCGACATAGAGTGGGTCCATACCCGCCATGAAGAGACAGCCGCCTTCGCGGCAGGAGCCGAAGCCCATCTCAGCGGCGAACTTGCCGTGTGCGCCGGAAGCTGCGGCCCGGGCAACCTCCACCTTATCAACGGCCTGTTCGACTGCCATCGCTCGCGGGTCCCGGTCCTCGCCATTGCCGCGCAGATACCTTCGGCCGAAATCGGCCGAGGCTATTTTCAGGAAACGCACCCTGACCAGCTTTTCCGGGAATGCAGCCACTATTGTGAGCTTGTCAGCCATCCCGAGCAATTGCCTGGTGTCATCGAAACGGCCATTCGCAGTGCTATCGGAAAGCGCGGCGTTGCCGTCGTGGTCATTTCCGGCGACGTGGCATTGACCGATTTTGCAGCCAAGATTTCAACACCTGCTGCACTCACGCTGTCCCAGCCGAACATCGTGCCGGCGAACGATCAGATCGATCGACTATCAGCGCTGCTCAACGAGAGTTCGAAAGTCACCCTTCTCTGCGGACGCGGCTGCGAAGGGGCGCATGACGAATTGATCGCCTTCGCGGATCGGCTGAAGGCGCCTGTTGTCCACGCGCTTGGCGGCAAGGAACATGTCGAGTGGGACAATCCGTTCGACGTCGGCATGACCGGTCTGATCGGCTTCTCTTCGGGTTACAAGGCCATGCTGGAATGCGACACGCTTCTCATGCTCGGCACTGATTTCCCATACCGGCAGTTCTACCCAACCGACGCCAAGATCGTGCAGGTGGATATTCGGCCGGAAAATCTCGGCCGCCGGGCTTCGCTCGACCTCGCAATCGTCGGCGACGTCAAATCGACACTGGCAGCAGCGCTGCCGAAGCTGACGGAGCGAGCCGACAGGGATCACCTGGATGCGTGCCTTGCCGCCTACAGGAAGGCGCGTGAGGGTCTCGACGATCTCGCCACCGGCCGAGAGGGCGGCAAGATTCATCCGCAATATGTGGCACGCCTTCTGAGCGAGCATGCGTCCGACGACGCCGTTTTCACCTTCGACGTCGGGACCCCCACGATCTGGGCGGCACGCTACCTGAAAATGAACGGAAAGCGTCGCCTGATCGGATCCCTGGTCCACGGATCGATGGCCAATGCGCTTCCTCAGGCGATAGGGGCACAGGCGACATACAAAGGGCGCCAGATCATCAGCATGTCCGGCGATGGCGGCTTTGCCATGCTGATGGGCGACTTCCTGACGCTCGTTCAGCAGAACCTGCCGGTGAAGGTTGTCGTCTTCAACAATTCCGTTCTCGGATTCGTGGCGATGGAAATGAAGGCTTCAGGCTTCCTTGAGACTGGAACCGAACTCAAGAATCCGGATTTTGCGGCGGTTGCTCGGGCAGCCGGAGTGCATGGCATTCGCGTGGAAGATCCCGCCGAACTCGACGGTGCCATCCGGGAAATTCTGACGCATCCCGGCCCGGCACTGCTCGACGTCGTCACGAATACGCAGGAACTATCGATGCCGCCCAGGATCGAAGCAGCACAGGTGAAGGGTTTCGGTCTTTGGGCCATTCGTGCGGTGATGAACGGCCGTGGAGACGAGCTCGTCGACCTGACGGTCTCGAATTTCCTGTCTCGCTGACGTCGGACGCTGTCTCTCAAACCGTTGGGCGCCACGATAACCGCCTGTGGGAAGAGCTCCATCGGCGGCTGTGACCCAGCCGATTTAGGGAGACGACCAGCTTAGCCGCGGCGCATGCCACTGCGCCCGCTTCATAAAAACATCATGCACATTTGTAATGGGAATGGCAGACCTGCCCCTCATCTCCAGTCATCACACGGATTGTCTTCATGAAATTGTCTTCGACCGACGCGCGCCTGTCGCCGGCAGCCTCGCCCCGCCTTCTCGTGCTCGCCGAAACCGCCCTCAAGGCAGGCGAAACGGCACGCAAGGCACTCAGACGACGCACGGCGACCGAGATGGTCCACAAGGCTCCGCGCGACTACCAGACGGAAATCGACGTCGCGGTCGAGCGGATCATCGTCGAGGAGATGACGAGCGCATTCCCGACCTATGCGATTAAGGGCGAGGAAGAGGTCGGCAACCGCCAGGGTGGCGCGGACGCGCCGGTCATCTATATCGACCCGATCGATGGAACGACCAATTTCGCCTGGGGCATCCCGCATTTCGGCATGACGATCTCGATCGCCGAGGCCGGCCGCGTCGTCGCCGGCGTCGTCTATGACGCCATGCAGGACGAACTCTTCAGCGCCGAAGCCGGTGGCGGCGCCTGGCTGAACGGCGAGCGGATCCATTGCGCCGAGGTCGCCGATACCCAGAACGTACTGGTCGGCGCCGGCCTGCCGATCCCCGGCCAGGTGAAGGCGGTTTCGGAAGCGCTCTATTTCGATGCCGTCAAGCGGCTGATGGCCAATACTGCCGGCGTACGTCGTCTCGGTTCGGCAGCACTTTCGATCGCCTATGTCGCCTGCGGCCGGCTGGACGGCTTCTTCGAGGATGGTCTCGCGGTACATGACTTCGGCGCCTCGGCGCTGATGGTCGAGGAAGCAGGCGGCATCGTCACGCGCTTTTCCGGCGCTGATGTGAGGGGCAAAGGCGATATCCTCGCGGCAAGCAAAGTACTTTATCCCTGGCTCCAGGAAGGCTTTCAGCCGAAAGCCTGAGGTATGTCAGGCCGTGAAGAGCGGCTGCACGGTTGAAGCCGCTTCGGCAGATGCTGACTGGTGGATTAGGGCATTGTCGCGAAAGGCGAAAAAGCCGGAGCAGCTCGGAGTGACGAGCATGCCGGCCCTGATCATGTCGCTCGGCGCAACCATCGCCTTTAGCCTGACACTACCAGCAAGGTCGATATCGACGATCTTGTGCGTGCCGAAATCGGTGACGCGGTGGACCGTCGCCTCTGCCGGGCGGTTGGAGGAATGAACCGTCAATGCTTCCGGACGCATCGCCAGTGTCACCTTCCCGTCTGCAACGCGGATGGGGAAGCTGAAAAGCGGATGCGTGCAGACGCCGTTGCGGATCTCGGTCTCGACGAAATTCATCGAGCCGATAAAGCCTGCAACGAAAGCCGTCTGCGGGACGCGATAGATGACACTCGGCGGAGCCACCTGCTCGGTGCGGCCGTCGCGCATGACGACGATGCGGTCGGCAAGTGCGAGGGCTTCGTCCTGGCCGTGGGTAACGAATAGCGTGGTGATGCCGAGCCGCTGCTGGATATCGCGCACTTCCTCGCGCAGCCGCTCGCGCAGATGTTGGTCGAGACTGGCAAAGGGTTCGTCGAGCAGCAGGATCTTCGGTTCGAGGACGAGCGAGCGGGCAAGCGCTACGCGCTGCTGCTGGCCGCCCGACAGCTGTGTCACCGCGCGCCGTCCATAGTCCGCAAGGCCAACAAGAACGAGCGCATCCTCGACACGCTCACGGATCTCTGCCGTCGGCAGGCGCCGCAGCTTCAGACCGAAGGCGATATTGTTGAAGACATCCATATGGGTCCAAAGAGCATGGCTCTGGAATACCATGCCGGTCGGGCGCCGCTCCGGCGGCAGTGTGGTCACATCTTTGGCATCGATGCGGATGCTGCCGCCCGTCGGCCGTTCGAAGCCGCCGATCATCCGCAGCAACGTCGATTTGCCGGAACCCGAGGGGCCGAGCAGGCAGACGAGTTCGCCATCGCCCACCTCGAGCGAGAAATCGCTGATGGCAAAGGTGTGGCCAAAGCTCTTCGAAACGCCTTCGATTGCCAGATGTGCCATTTTCCTATCCTTTCTGGCCGCGCTCAGGCGCCGAAGCCCCGTGCAAAGGCGCCGGTCCCGACAACGCGCCGCGCAAACATCAATGCCGCAAAGGACGGCACCCACAGCATGACGGAGAGGACCGCGCCATATTGCACGACGATCTGGTTGTTGATGAAGCTGATCATCAGCACCGGCATGGTGCGGATCTCGGGCGCGCCGATCAGCCAGGCACCCTCGGTCTCATAGAAGGTACCGACGAAGGTCAAGAGCAGGGCCGCGGATATCGTCGGCGCAGCCTGCGGCAGCGTGATCGACCAGAAGACGCGAAGCGGTGTCGCGCCGGCGTCGCGCGCGGCCTCTTCCATGCGCCGGTCGACATTCTGGAAGGCGGCGACCGGGATCCAGATCATCAGCATCAGCGTGCCGACGAGTTGGATCAGCACCACGCCCCAGAAAGTGCTGATCAGCCCCAGCTGCAGGAAGATGCCGGCAATCGCCACCAGCAGACCGAATTTTGGAAAGGCATGGGAGGCAAGAAACGAGAGAAACAGGACGTTGCGCCCGGGAAAACGCATGCGCGCAAAAGCGTAGGCCGCAGGCAGGCAGATGATCGCCGACAACACCGTTACCGTCGCCGTCAGCCGCAGGCTGAGGAAAAGCGCATCCCAGACATCCTTGCGGGCCAGCGTCTGCGACCAGAAACGCAGGCCGAATTGCTGGGGAATGACGGAAGGGTAGCGCCAGACCTCTGTGAAGGCCCAGGTGGCAACGACCAGCAGCGGCGCCGCGATGAAGAGCGTCAGCAGCAGCGAGAAGGCAAGGCCAATCCAATCGAATTTCAAGGCGGTCGACTGGCGCATCATCGGCCCTCGCGGTTGCGGGCGATCGACCAGACATAGAAGACGCCGAAGAGGAGGCAGAAGCAGAAGGTGATAACGGCCTGCGTCAGCGCATTCAACGGGTCGTTCATATCGGCGAAGGTGCGCTGCATGAAGGGTCCCATCATCTCCGGCGAGGCGGGGCCGAGCACATAGGGCAAGGTAAAGGCCGAGAATATGCCGAGCACGGCGAAGGATGCCGTCACCAGCAGCGAATTGCCCATGCGCGGAAGGATGATCGAGACGAAGACCCTCAAAGGCGCTGCGCCGACATCGCGGGCGGCCTCGATGGAGCTGTTGGAAACGGAAGAAAGGCCGGCCTTCAGCATCAGGACGGTCAAAGGCAGATTGTCCCAGACAAGGCCGATAACCGGCCCCCAGGGCGTCAGATAGGGGCTCGGCAGCTTCGGAAGGCCCATGGCATTGAGCAGGATGTCGACCGTGCCGTTCGGTCCGATCGTGCGGATCAGCGCATAGGAGAGAATGATCGAAGGAACGAACATCGGAAAGATCGCGAGACCCTGCACATAGCCGGCAAGGCGACTGCCTGAAAAGCGGAGATAAAGCGCAATCGGAAGGCCGATCGCAAGCAGGAGCAGGCCGCAGACAAAGGTCGTCCAGAGCGTCAGCCAGAGATTGTTCAGGCTGTAGGCGTCGCTGAAGAAGAAATGGTAGGAGGAGAGCGAAAACTCTGTCGTCCCGTCCGGCTGGCGGACGAAGACGGTGGTCGCGACCGCCGAGAAGATCGGAAAGATGATCAGCCAGCCGACCAGAAAGACCGGCATACCGACGAGGAGGAGTCCGTAAAGGCTCCCCCTGCCGAGAGGCTGAGCGCGGTGCGCGACCGCAGGCTGCGCGGCATCCAGCGCCATCAGGTGCGGCTGATACCGGGAGCGACAGTCCGATACCAGCCGTCGTTGATCGCCTTTTCCCAGTCGCCGCCCGGAAAGGTCGGGATGGTTGCCGGGATGACGTCGGCGTATTTCTTGCGCAGGTCTTCGGAAATGTGATCCCAGGAAACGCCCGGGAAGCCGCCGATCTCGGTGATGATGGCTTCCTGCATCTCGCTTGTCAGCATGAAGGCGGCGAGCTTGAGGGCGGCATCCTTGTTGGCGCCGTTGGTGAAGATCGTCATGGCCGAAAAGCCGCCGCAGAGCGCGAGGTCGGAGAGCTGCACGAGGCCGGTCGTCTCGGGCAGAACGCCCTGCGAGATCGCCTGCAGGACCTGGTCGGACCAGACCGGAGCCATGGTCACGACGCCCTGGGCGAGCAGCTGGATCGACTGCGTATTGCCTGCGGTATAGGCGCCCTTCTGATAGAGTGACGGCGCGAGATCGTTGAGGATCTTCCAGGTGGGCGTCAGCGACTGTTCGGCAAACTCGGCGGTGAAGTTGTCGATCTTGAACTTCTTCGGATCACGGCCATTGGCTTCGTGGATCGCACGGCGAACAAAATTGAGACCCGAACCGCCCTTGTCCGGACGGTTGTAGATGAACTGGCCGGGATTGGCCTTGATCCAGGCCGTCAGCTGTTCCCAGGTCTTCGGCGCGTCCTTCGGGTCGAGCTTGGCCTTGTCATAGGCCAGCAGAACCTGCGAGCCACGGTAGGGCAGCGCGTAGGGCGTGTCGATCGCGAGCGGGTTGACGCGGTCGAAACCAGCCACGTTCTCGGCGGAGAATTTTACCCAGAGACCGGCATCGGTGCCGCCGGCCGGAAGACGCGGATCGAAGGATTCGAAGAGGTCGGCCTGCGGATCGGTCTTGGTCTTCAGCGCAGCGAGAGCGCGGTCGCCGATGGCGCGAAGGCCGTTGTTATCGCCGGCATCGGTAACCTTCAGCGCGACTTCCGGATGCGCCTTTTCGAAGGCTGGACGGATGATGTTGTTCCAGAGGTCGATGATATTGGAATCCGACCCGCTGTAGAGGTCGATCGTGCCTGCGGCGGCCGAGGCAAAACGCGGAAGGGCGAGAAGGCTCGCAGCCGCCGACGATGTGATCAGAAATTCGCGTCTATTCATACCCTGTCTCCCTTCACTGTCGAGGCCGTGCCCCAGATGAGTTCTGAGACTTGCTAGCCCCGGCGCGTAACACCGGAATGACAGGAGGAAACAAAATGCACACGTGTGCTAAGCTGCCTCGCGATTTTTGGCGACGCTTCCTAATGATGGCATCTGGAGCGACGAGGGCATGAAATTTCGACGTAGTCTGTTCGGTTGGGGTGGCCCTCGTGAGGGCCACCCTTTCGACATCGTCAGCGTACGGACTTGAAAGCTGCTCTCACTTCCTCGGCGAAGAGTTGCGGCTGCTCCCAGGCCGCAAAATGCCCGCCTTTCTCGACCTGATGGTAGTAGGTCAGCGAGGGATAGGCCTGCTTGGCCCAGCTTTCCGGCGCCTGGTAGATCTCCTTCGGGAAGACCGTGATGCCGACCGGGACTTTGATGTCCTTCGTCTTCTGCGTTTCGGCGCTGAAGTTGTTGTTGTTGTTTTCCCAGTAGAACCGCGAAGACGATGCACCGGAGTTCGTCAGCCAATAGAGCGTGATGTCATCAAGCATTGCGTCCTTGGAGAATACGCGTTCAGGAACACCGCCGCTGTCGCTCCACTGGGCAAACTTCTCGTAAATCCAGGACGCCAGGCCAGCCGGCGAGTCGGAAAGCGAATAGCCGATCGTCTGCGGCCGGGTCACCATTATCGCGCCATAGGCAGCGTTTCGCCCGAAGAAGGTGCTCAGGGAATTATACGCTTCCCGCTCCGGCGACGACAGGCCCGCAGGGGCCGGATCCCCGCTGTTGATAGCCTTCATGAGGTCGCCCGGCACCGTCGCGGGCATATTGAGATGGATCGCCAGCAGACCCTTCGGCGCCTGACGCGCCAACGCGTCGGAGATCACCGAACCATGATCGCCACCCTGAGAAACATAGTGGTCGTAGCCGAGCCTTTTCATCAGGACATCCCAGGCACGCGCAACCCGGTCCGGCCCCCAGCCCTGATCGGTCGGCTTTCCGGAAAATCCGTAGCCCGGTATCGAGGGGATGACGACGTCGAACGCATCTTCCGGCCGGCCGCCATATGCAGTCGGGTCCGTGAGCGGACCTATGGTCTTGATGAACTCGAATATCGATCCCGGCCAGCCATGTGTCAGAATGATCGGGAGAGCGTTGGGATGGCGCGAACGAACATGGATGAACTGGACGTCGACACCGTCGATCGTGGTGACGAATTCCGGCAATGCATTGAGTTGGGCCTCGGTCTTGCGCCAGTCGTACTCTGTACCCCAGTAGCGAACCAGATCCTGAACGCGTGACAATTGGATACCCTGGGAGTCGTCGCCGACCGTCTCCTTGTCCGGCCATCGGGTGTCGGCGATACGCCTGCGCAGGTCGTCGAGTTGCGACTGCGGAACGTGGACCTGAAACGGGCGGACGCTATCGTCTGCGCTTCCCGTCGTCGTGGCAACACTCGACGCAAGATCGGCGGCATGGACCGGCAGGGCATATATCACCGGAACGAGCAACAGAGAGCCAAACGCCATGGCGATCGCTCGAGCGGAAACACTACGCCGAATTGAAACATTGTCGGTCTTGGTCATGAAACACTCTCCTTCGATTGCTGCCGCGTTCGCAGCACCTGTTAACGAAGAGCGGTTTCAAGGATCCATGTGTCCTGCATATTTCGAAAATCGGCTGAAATGTATCAGCGTGTACCGGCGCCGCGCCGCTCCAGCGCTCCTTGCGCGGCTTTCACAACTGCGTCGGTGGTGATGTCGAATTTCCTGTAGACGTCGTCGATCTTGCCTGATGCCCCGAAGCTGTGCATGCCGACGAACCGACCGTCGAGCCCGAGATATCGATCCCAGCTATCCTGGACAGCGGCCTCCACCGCGACGCGCGCAGTTCCGTCTCCGAGAACCTCACGCTTATAGTCCGGTGCCTGCGCCTCAAACAGCAGCCGGCACGGCATGGAAACAACAGCGGTCGGAACGCCTTCCGCCTGAAGCCTCGCCCTTGCTTCGACGGCAAGGTGCAATTCCGATCCCGTCGACATGATTGTCAACTCGCGCGCGCCGCCCTCAGCCTCAAGCAGAACATATCCGCCCTTTGCCGACAGGTTGAGAGAGCCCGGCTGCTTTCTCAGCAACGGCATGGGCTGGCGGGATAGAGCAATCAGGGCTGCCTGCCTCGGGGCATCGAGAATGGCCTGCCAGCATTCCGCCGTCTCGATCGGGTCGCCCGGACGGAACACGGCAAGGCCCGGAATGGCGCGCAGCGCCGTCAGATGTTCGACAGGCTGATGCGTTGGGCCGTCCTCGCCGAGACCGATGGAATCATGCGTCATCACGAAGATCGAACGCACCGCCATCATCGCCGCCAGCCGAATAGACGGACGAGCGTAATCGGAAAAGGTCAGGAAGGTGCCGCCATAAGGGATCAGCCCTCCATGAAGGGCAATGCCGTTGATGGCAGCCGCCATCCCATGTTCGCGCACGCCGTAATGGACATAGGATCCATTATACTGGCCCGGCGCAATCTCGATCATGGATTTGGCTTTCGTATTGTTCGACGGTGTCAGGTCCGCTGATCCGCCGATAAGCTCGGGCAAGGCTTCGGCAAGGTGGTTGAGAACAACCCCGCTCGCCTGCCTGGTGGCGAGGTCCTTGTCGGCAGACAGAAGCTCCTGTTTTGCTGCCTCTATCGCTGCGGTCCAGTCTAAAGGCAGTTCGCCCTTCATTCGGCGTTCGAAATCCTGGCGGATATCCGCCTTCGCCGTCTGGACCCGGACCGCCCAGGCCATCCGGGCGTTGCGTCCCTTGGCGCCGATCTTCCTCCAGTCTTCCAACAGGTCGGACGGGATCTCGAAGGGAGGCGCGGTCCAGCCCAAAATCTTGCGGGCGCCGGCAATCTCCTCTTCGCCGGGCGCGTCACTGTGAGCCTTCTGCGTTCCGGCGCGCGTCGGAAAGCCGAAACCGATAATGGTCTTGCAGGCAATCAATGAGGGGCGATCGGTGACCTGTTGCGCTTCGACGATTGCATTGCGTATCGCGTCGGTATCATGTCCGTCGATCTCCTGCACATGCCAGTTCGACGCACGGAACCGCGCCGGCTGATCGTCGGATTCCGCCAGACTTGTCGCCCCGTCGATCGATATCGAATTGTTGTCCCAGAACGCGATCAGCTTACCGAGCTTCAAGTGTCCCGCGAGCGATATGGCCTCCTGGCTGATGCCCTCCATCAGGCATCCATCGCCGAGGAAGACGTAAGTATAATGGTTCGAAAGACTATCGCCGAACTTGGCGTTCATGATGCGCTCGGCGAGCGCAAAACCGACCGAATTGGCAAGGCCCTGGCCGAGCGGACCGGTGGTCGTCTCAATACCCGTGGCATGACGATATTCGGGATGACCTGCCGTCCTGCTGTCGACTTGACGAAAGTTTTCGATCTGGTCGATCGTCATATCCTGGTAGCCCGTCAGATAGAGCAGGCTATAGAGCAGCATCGAACCGTGTCCGTTGGAGATGAGGAAACGGTCACGATCGAACCAGTGGGGGTCTTCGGCGTCGAATTTGAGGAAGTCGGAAAAGAGCACGACAGCAATGTCGGCCATGCCCATCGGCATGCCGGGGTGCCCGCTCTTGGCCTTCTCGACGGCGTCCATCGAGAGGAACCGAATGCAATTGGCCATGTCGCGCAGATGTTGATCGCGGGGCGCCGGTACGGACTTCACGGATTCCGTCATGATCGTTTCCTCGGGTCTGGTGAAAGGACAGACCCGAAGATAGAGCCCGATGCGAACTGGGCTACTGCGACATGTTGAAATCCGACCAAGAACATCATCATCCGGTCGTCATGTAGCCGCCGCGGCCTCTTTTCCACATCCTCTCGAGACAGACGCTGCGCTCGCGATCAGCTTTGCTGCAGCCGCCAGGTCCGGATTTCAAACGGCATGATGTCGGCAGGCCCTGTACGTTCGATCGGCTCTTCAAGGATGTTCAGAGGTCCCGAAGCCTGCCAGCCCGAGGGCAAGGCGAGCGAAAGCCTGCCGCGCCGACCCGCCGGCTCGTAAAGCCGCAGGATAAGGCCGTCTCCCTCCTCTGCCGGCTTCAGCCCCGAAAAAGCAACCGGTATACCCTTTACGCCGAGCGGCGACAGCGTGCCTGCCGAAAGCCCGCTTGCCTCCATGGTGACGAGCGGCTGATTGAGATCGATCGCTTCCTGCAGAACGTCGCCTTCATGCCAGGCGCCTTCATGCGGCATCAGCGCATAGGTAAAGCTCTGCTCGCCCTCATCGGCGAGCGGATCGGGATAGATTGGCGAGCGCACGAGGCTCACGCCTATGACATTGCCGCGTGCGCTATGCCCGTATTTGGCGTTGTTGAGCAGCGCGACACCGAAGCCCGGCTCGCTGAGATCGACGAAACGGTGCGCAGCAGCTTCGAACATCGCCTGTTCCCAGGAGGTATTCGTGTGCGTCTGGCGCTCGACGATACCGAAGGCGCATTCGAAAGTGGCGGTGCGTGAGCGCACGGCGACCGGGTTCAGCGTCCTGAGCAAAGTACGCCGGTCATGCCAGTCGATCGTCGTTTCGATATCGAGCCTGCGAGCGTTGGCGGTCAGCACATAAAGCTGCGTGACCGTCGAGTTCCGGTATCGGTAAACGACACGGATCGCAGCACGATGTGGCCCCTGTTCGACAAGAGTGATGCTCTCAGGCTTGTCAAGGCGGACAGCCTTTTCGGCATAATCGGCATCGACGTCCCAGGCATCCCAATTGCGCGGTTTGTCGGCCGGGTAGACCCAGAGCTGATTTGCGGCACCCTCGATCGCCTCCCTGCCCGTCGCCTTGTGAACAAGGCTCGAAACGGCACCGTCCTTGCCGATGACAACGGACAGATGTTCGTTTTCGAGGCTGTGCGCTTCAGCTTTGAGCATGCCGGCAGGCTTTAGTGCCTTGCGATCAAAGACCGCGATGGAAAGCGGTGCAACGGGGTCGGCAGATGCCAGGACCGTTCCGTCGGAAAGTCTCGCAGTGAGTGGCCGCGGCGCGAGCGACGGATTAACGGCAATCAGCGCATCCGCCACTCCGCCTGCCGGAAGCTGTGCCGATAGCGCCTTCATAGCTTTGGCCTGTTGCGCCTTGGCATTGCCGATGGCGCCATCGAGCTCCCGTTCGGCGTCGATATAAACTTCGCGGATGCTCGAGCCTGGCAGGATGTCGTGAAACTCGTTCTTCAGGACGACGCGCCAGTCCGCTTCCAGGCTTTCCGGTTTGGCAGCACCCAGCAGATGAGCGAGTGAAGCGATCGTCTCGGCCGTGATCAAAGCCCGTTCGGCCTGCCGGTGCTTGCGCTTGACGCCGCTTTGCGACGTCAGCGTCGCGCGGTGCAGTTCGAGATAGATTTCCCCATCCCAGACGGGAAGCTCCTTTTCCGCCGCTGTCCGGTGAGCCTTTTCGTAAAAGCCCTTCACCGTGCCCCAGCGCGCCTTGGGGATCGCTGGGAAGTCGCGCAGCTGCACTTCGCGTTCGACCATCTCCGGTGTCACGCCGCCGCCGCCATCACCATAGCCGACGGCCAGCAGCGACGTGTCGTGCTGCGTCTTGCCGCGGAAATTCTTCCAGGTCGGCACGAAGCAATCCGGTCGCACGAAACCATTATAGCCCTGCATGGGATTGTCGAAAGTATGGGTCAGCACCTTGCTTCCATCCAACCCCTTCCACCAGAAAAGGTCGGATGGAATGTGATTGGTCTCGCTCCAGTTCACCTTGATCGTGAAGAAGCTGTCGATCCCGCCGAGTTGCAGGATCTGCGGCAAGGCCCCCGAAAAGCCGAAGCAATCCGGCAGCCAGCAGACCGTATGACGCAAGCCGAAATGCTTCTCGAAATAGCGCTGCCCGTAAAGCACCTGTCGCGCAAGACTTTCACCCGTCGGCATGTTGGTGTCGGGCTCGACCCACATGCCGCCGACAGTTTCCCACTTGCCCTCGGCGACCTTCTTCTTGATCCGTTCGAGAAGCTCGGGATCATCCTCTTCCATCTGCGCATAATAATGGGCGGTCGACTGATTGAAGCGGAAGTCGTCCGATCGCTCCATCAGCGACAGCGCAGTATTGAAGGTCCGCCGCATCTTCCGGCGCGTCTCGCCATAGGGCCAGAGCCAGGCGAGGTCGATATGAGCGTGGCCGGTCAGCAGCAGTTCGCCGTTCGGCGGAAAGCGCTTCTGAAGCTCTTTCAGTCGTGCGATCAGCGCATCATAGGCCGCACCTGCCGAAGCGCTCTGCGCTTCAGTCAGGCCGGCGGGATTTGCCTGCAGTTCCGGCAGTTCCCAGATCTTTTGCTGCATGACCGCACCGGATGTACGCGAAATATAGGCTGGTGTGTCCGAGGGCCAGTCGAGGCTGCGCAGCGCCTGTTCGGCCGCCTCGATCAGGTGCGGCACGACCTCATGGCTTTCGAGTACGCCCGCAGCCTCACCGATCTGCCGCAACAGGAGGTGCAGTTTGTGGACCGGTTCATCCAGCCAGATCAGCCGCGCCTTGTTGAGCCGCGGTGCCCTATTCGGCTCACCAAAGGGAAAACGCGGAACGCTGTCGGTCGTAATAGAGAACTCGCTGCCCTTGATCGGGAATTCCTGATGGTATGGGTCGAGCCCGAATGTCTCGGCCTCACCGCCCGGATAATGCAATGTAATCAAGCTTTCGCCGCCGAGATCGAGCTGCAGGCGAACCTCCTCGATCGACCAGTCGCGCGGCACTGCGGCCGATGCCGCGAAATGAACCGTCCCCTTGCGATATGGCCAGTCCTGATGATGAGCGATCGGCTCGCCGTCGAAGGTCCAGCCGTCGATCACAACGCTTTGCCTGTCGCGCCAGTGAGCAAGCTCGGCTGTACGAACCTTCAAACGATCGAGACGTTGGGCGATAGTGAGAGACATGGCGGGTCCTATTGAAAAATAAGCGACTGACGGGCGGGGAGAAAATCAGGTCGCGCAAATGAGCCGCTGGCGCCGCGTCCCGTCTCCTCCAACCAAAACACGTTGCCGCTCTTAGATTAAGTAACTTTGTTTTCACGTCAAGCGCACAAGAAATAGGTTGCTAGAGTTTTGCCTGTGATACACAAGCATTCAGGTGCTTAGGGAAAACGGTCATGCGGTATCTTCGATCCGGGCCGCGGCGACGTCAGGCAGAGGAAACGGCCGTTTCGCGGGGAAAAACAATCGGTCTGCGGTCGGGGGAAATCGCCGACAGAAATATCCGCGTCATCCTGGAGGCGATCCGCCGTCACGGTCCGTTGACCCGCATGGAACTCGGCCAGCATTCCGGTCTTACCGGGCCTGGAATCACAAATATTCTGCGCCGTCTCAGCGACGGAGGGTTGGTGACGTCGCACCGCCGCAATGGCGCAGGCAACAGCGCAATCGCTACCGAATTCGCCTTGCGGCCCGATGGCGCGTTCTCGATCGGCGTCAGGGTCCGTCAAAACCGAGGCGAAGCCGTCCTGATCGACCTCAGCGGTCAGGTCCATGATCGCGAATACTTCTCCCTCGACGCGGCAACACGCGTATCGTCGATCCTCTCGGTCACCCGCAATATGGCTGGTCGACACGCCGGTCTGCCGATCATTGGTCTGGGGATCGGGTCAAACGACTGGACCGCGCAGGAAAGCGCTGAACTCGACGCAGCGTCGACGCTTCCCACCAGCCAGGTGGAGAACGAATGCATCGCAAGCCTGCTAGCCGAGCGCACCATCGGCGCTCCTGCCCCTGAAGGCGGATTGGCGATGATCATTATCGATGAAGATGTGCAGGCCGGTTTCCTCGTTCGCGGCATTCCCTATTCGGGCGTCCACGGCCGTGCGGGCAGCATCGGCGAGATGCTGACCGGCCCCGACAATGTCCGGCTGAACACCGTGGTTGGCTTCGCCGCTCTGCGTGCGCTGGTCAGCGATGACGAGTTCAAGTGCCTCATCGCAGGCGAAGAGCCGTCTTCCCCACAGTTGACGCAGTGGATCCGCGATGCCGCAAGCCACTTGCTCGACCCGATCATCGCCATGGCCGGCTTCATCGCGCCTGGAGTCGTCATGATCGGCGGCGACCTGCCGCGAAGCGTCATCGAAGCGCTGATCCACCAGCTTTCCGTCGAACGGCGCGACACATCCAAACGACCATTCCTGACGCCGTGGATTTCGCCGATGAAACCGGCAAGCTTCAGCGGCGGCGGCGTGGCGCTGGGGGCGGCATTGCTGCCCTTCCTCAACACCCTGCTGCCGCCGGTTTCCGCCTGACGCCGGATTATCGGATCAGGCAAGCGCCTCGTCTGTGTGGCTGACATCCGAGGCAAGCGCCTTGTCGAGCACTTTCTGGATATTCGCCGCCCTGCGGAACGAAGGTTCCTGCGTTCTGCCTGCCCTGACGGCCTGCACGAAGCGCTGATAGTTCGTTTCGACCGGATTGAAGGGGATGTCGCGCCATGTTGCGGTGTGAACATCTTCGCCGAGGCAGGCGCGAAGCGTCGACTTTCCGGTATCGTAGATCATCTCGATCGAACCGGTCTCGCCATAGACCCTGAGACGCAGCTGATCCATCTGGCCGGCAGCGGTTCGAGTCGCCTGGATGGTGCCGATCGCCCCGGTGGTGAAATCGACGTTCATGGTAAAGCTGTCATTCGCATCGAGATCATATTCGCCGATCTTGTGACCCGGCGCCTTGTTGAAGGTTTTCAGCCGCGCGAAAACGTGGGCGACATCCAGTCCCGAACCGTAGGACGCAAAATCGACGATATGGATGCCGATATCGCCGAGCGCACCGTTAGACCCATGCTTCTTGCTGAGGCGCCACAGCCATTTGCTCTCGCTCTTCCAATCGCCCCAATGGCGGCCGACGAGCCAGCTCTGCAGATGCGATGCCTCGACGTGCCTCACCTCGCCGATCTCGCCGGCAAGGACCATCTGCCGGCCCTTCTGCAGCGCGGGCGAATTGCGATAGGTGAAGTTGACCATGCCGACCTTGCCCGCTTTTTCGATGGCATCGGTCATTTCCATTGCCTTGACGGCATCGGTCGCCAGCGGCTTCTCGCAGAAGACATGCTTGCCCGCCGCAATCGCCTGAAGCGTCGTCGGGTGGTGAATGCGGTCGGGAGTGACATTGGCAACGGCATCGAATTCGCCCCAGGTCAGCGCCTCCTCCAGCGTGCCGAAATGGTTGGGAATGCCGTGCTCCGAGCAAAAGGCCGCCAGCCGTTCGGGAACGACATCGACCCCGCCCACCACGCTGACGCCGTCGATCGCCTTGAAATTTGCAGCATGCTGGTTGGCCATACCGCCAGTGCCGAGAATGAGTAAGCGCATCGGATCCTCCATAGATGTCAGGTTCGGCCACCCCACGCAGCCGGGGCAAAACCTCTCCGCGCCATCGCGGATGCCCGGAGTGGTTGGATTTTTTGTGATCTGGACGTGCGGCGGCGCTCCGCTAACTTGTGTTGAATGTCGCCGGCATCTCAATCCTCCCAATGCTGCGGCTTGACATCAAATCAAAGTAACTTAATCTAATTAATGCAGCATGGAAATGAGGAGAGGTCAACCGACCACCAGGCTGTATCCGTTTAAAATGGGGAGGAGACCCATCATGAAGAGAGCGTTCGTCAGCGCATTAGCGCTGAGCACAATGTTATTTTCAGTGCCTGCCGCATTTGCCCAGGAGCTGGCGACAAAGGACAGGATCGGCGCGGCAGATGCGCCAAAGACCCTTGTGGTCCGGCTCACGAACGACAGTCCGAACAATTCCGACCCCAACATCGCAGAGGGTTACCAGAAGCTCTTCGTCGACTTCATCAAGAAGCACCCGGACTGGAAATTGCAGATGCAGTTCATGTCCTCCGACATCGGCACGGAACAGGCCAAGATGTTGGAGCAGGCCAAGGCCGGCAATGCGCCGGATTGCGCCGCCGTCGACTCCTTCGTGCTCTCGCAGTTCATGGTCAATAATGTGCTGGCGGATTTCACGCCCTATTTCTCCAAGGAAGAAGTCGACGATCTCTTCCCCTTCATCCGCAGCGGCATCACCGACAAGGACCAGACGATCCGCGCCTGGTGGTGGGATACGGACCTTCGCGTCCTCTACCGCAACAAGTCCGTTGTAGCCGATGCGCCGCAGACCTGGGACGATCTGAAGAAGGCCGCACTAGCCTCCACCCAGGAAGGCATGGAAGGCGTCCTCTTCAACGGCGGGCGCTGGGAAGGCACCACCTTCGACTGGCTGGCGAACTATTGGGCGCTCGGCGGCAAGCTCGTCGACGACTCGGGCAAGCCGGTCTTCGGCGAAGGCGAGAACAAGGAGAAATTCCTGAAGGCGCTGAACTACTTCAAGGATCTCGTCGATTCCGGCGCGGCGCCGAAGCGCGTCACCACCATCGCCAACTACGACGACATGAACGCGGCGGCAGCAGCGGCGACGACGGCGCTCTTCATCGGCGGCAACTGGCAATATGCGCAGCTGAAGGCGACCCTCGACGAGGAGGAATTCACGAACTGGACCTTTTCGCCGATCCCCGGCCCGACCCCCGATCAGCGTTCCACAGGCACCGGCGGATGGACGATCGCGTCCTTCAGCAAGGACAAGGACAAGGTGGAAATGTGCGCCAATCTTGCCCGCGACGTCTATATGGGTCCGGCAAACGCGCTGCAGCAGCAGTTGCCGACCCGCAAGTCGCTCTTCGACAAGTATGAGGTCTTCTCGACGGAAGCCAACAAGACCTTCGCCAATGCGCTCGTCGACGGCCAGGCGCGTCCCGGCGTGCCGATCTATCCGGAGATCTCGAACCAGATCCAGATCATGATGGGCGACGTGCTCTCGGGAACGAAGAAACCGGAAGAAGCCCTGGATGCCGCATTCAGCGCGGCGATGGAGGCTTACAAGCGTCTCTGATCCCGGGCGTTTCCAACGCTTCCGACCGCGGCGGCGCCTGGTCCCGGGCGCCGTCGACAGTGCCAAACCCGGACAGAGAAGCCAATGAGCCCTATTGCCATCGAGGCTGACAGCCCGCCTCAAAGCAGAACGTTCATGCGTCGGTTCGCCGGTGCGCCCCTGCCCTGGATCATGCCCGTGATCGTCGTCATCGGCATATTCTACCTGTATCCCGTCATCGACGTTTTCCGGCTTTCCTTCACCAATGCAACACTGATCGGCGACACCCAGGATTATACGCTGGGTTCGATCGCCAATGCGCTTAGCTCGCCGCAACTGCCCGACATTCTCTGGGCGACGCTGATCTTCGTCGGCGGCAGCGTCATCGGCCAGCAAATTCTCGGTCTTGCGGTCGCTGTCACTGTCATCCGCGGCGAAAAGCGCGGCCTGTTCGGCACCACGATCCTGAGGACGACGGCGCTGGTCGCCTGGGTCGTGCCAGGCATTGCCGGCGGCATCATCTGGCAGATGCTGTTTTCCGAAGCGCCTTATGGGGCGCTGAACAGCATTTTGAGGCTGATGCACATGCCGACAGTTGCCTGGCTTTCGGATCCGGCGATGGCGCCGTGGTCGACGCTGATCTCGAACATCTGGCGCGGCACCGCCTTTTCGATGGTCGTCATGTATGCGGCGCTGAAATCGATCGATCCCTCGCTCTACGAAGCCGCCGAGGTCGACGGCGCCAGCGCCTCGCAGCAGTTCTTCTTCGTCACGCTGCCGCAGCTGCGCGCCGCCATCCTCGTCAACATGATCCTGATCACCATCCAGACGGTGAACACCTTCGATGCGATCATCACACTGACCGGCGGCGGACCGGGGCGCGCGACCGAGGTGATCTCGCTCTACGTCTTCAATATCGTGTTCCGAAACTACGATCTCTCCGGCGGCAGCGTGCTCTCCGTGCTGATGCTGATCATTAGCCTCGGGCTCGCCTTCGTCTACGCATCGTTCCTGCCGAAGGAGGAAGAGCAATGAGCGGACGCACCGGAACACGGCTCGGCGATGCCATGAGCTATCTCTTCATGCTGGTGATGTTCGTCTTCTTCGCCGGTCCCCTCACCTATCTCCTGTCGATGGCCCTGCGTGACAAGCGCGAGGTCTATCGCGGCGCGGCACGTTACATTCCCGACAATCCCACCATCCAGAACTTCATCACCGTTCTCAACAACAGCTATTTCCCGATCTATCTCTGGAACGGCCTGAAGCTCGCAGCACTCAGCGGGCTCGGCGTGCTGATCGTCGCCTTGCCCGCCGCTTACGCTTTCTCCCGCTTCCAGTTCCGCGGCAAGGGCCTCTCGATGATGGGGCTGCTGCTCTTCCAGATGATCTCGCCGCTCGTCATCATGGTGCCGCTCTATCGCTACATGAACCGTCTCGGCCTGCTCGACACGCATTTCGCCGTCGTCATGGTCTATGTCGCGCTCGGCGTCCCCCTGGCGACCTGGCTGTTGAAGAGCACGGTCGACGGCATTCCGCGCAGCCTCGACGAAGCCGCCATGATCGACGGCTGCAACCGCTTCTCGGTCTTTTGGCGCATCATCCTGCCCCTGTCGGCGCCGGGCATCGCCTCCGTCTTCATCATCACGGTCATTGCCGGCTGGTCGCAATTCCTGGTGCCTTTCCTGCTGCTCACCAAAAATGACCTGATGCCGATCGGCGTCGGAATCTTTAACTTTCGCGGCATGCAGACCGACTCGTCCATCCAGCTGCTTGCGGCCGCCTGCCTGATCTCCGTCGTACCGGCGATCGTGGCTTTCCTGTCGCTCCAGCGGCTGATCCTCGGTGCCATGACAAGTGGCGCTGTGAAGGGATAGAGCCAGGTTGCGTATCCGTAGCTGATAGAGGATTCCAACCCATGAACCAGATGACCGGCGCCAGACTGTCCCCCGACCTGACGGGGGCCAATGTCGAGGATGCGGGCGAGCATAACAGAGCCGTCGTGCTGCGTTGTGTCCATCGGCAGGCGCCGATTTCGCGTGCCGAAATTGCCCGACAGACCGGCTTCACCAAGCCGGCGATCGCCCGGATCGTCGATCGCCTGCTCGACGAGGGCCTGATCATCGAGGCTCGCCGGCGGCACGGGCTGAGGGGGCAGCCGGCAATCGAGCTCGAGATCAATCCCGACGCGTTTTTCGCGATCGGCATCAATATCGATCGCGATCATCTGACGATCGTCGCCGTCGATGCCGTCGGCAACGTGCGCGCCCGCGTGCACCACGAAAAACGCTACGTGCGTCCGGCCGAATTCATGCAGCTGACGGCCGATGCCATATCGCATTTTCAGCGAAGCCGGCTGATCGACGACGCGCATCTGGCCGGCATCGGGCTTGCGATGCCGGATTGGCTTGGCGAGATTCCTTTCCTCGGCATGCCTGACGACTATTCCGAATGGACGGAATTCGACGTGCGCGCTGCGCTCGAAAACCTGACGCAGCATCCGGTCTTCATCGAAAATGAGACCAATGCCGCAGCGCTTGCCGAGCTTGACTATGGCCTCGGCGCGGAAAGCCGCAGCTTCTTTTATATCGCCATCAATGCCTGTCTGGGCGGCGGCCTGGTGCTCGACGGCAACGGACATCGCGGCGCCATGGCTCTCAGCGGCGAAATCGGTTGGCTGCCGATCGCCGACAACCGGGACAAGACCGCCCCCAAGGTCGATCTTCTCGGTGAAATGGTGACGATATTTTTCCTCTACAAGTTCCTTGCAGAGCACGGCATCCATGCGAGCGTGCCGCAGGACCTCCTGACGCTCGACCCCCGCGGCAAAGCCCTTGTGTCGAAGTGGCTGAAGGAAATGAGCGCTCACCTTGCCGTTGCGGTCAAACATATCGGCATGATCGTCGATCCCGACGCCATCATCATTGGCGGCCGACTGCCGATCCGTATGATCGACGAGTTGCTGCGCTACGTTCACGAACATCTGACGGCCGGAGACAACACTTTGCCTTCGCTGCATCGTGCTTCGATCGGCGAGGACGCTTCAGCACTCGGTGCTGCGGCGATGCCGATGGCGGCCGCCCTGATGCTGGCATCCGCCGACGCCGTGCAACGCACCCGCTCGCCGCTCAAATTCATGGATCGCTTGAACATTTAAAACAGCCGGCAGGGCCGCTGGGAGGATATTGATGAGGATTGGTTTTTATACGTCGACATTCAACGACCGGCCGCTTGAGGAGGTGGTGGATTTCGCTGTCTCTGCCGGTTTCGATGCGATCGAAATCGATGTCGGCGGCCATATCAAGACGCCGGACAGGGTGCGCGCTGCTGTGGCACTTGCTCGCGACCATAACCTCTTCGTTTCCTCGATCACCTGCTTCGGCAATCAGCTTGATGCCAATAGCGGCAAGCGCGGCGAGCTTCGCACCCGCACGGAAGAACTTGCCGAGGCGATCGGCGAAGCGGGCGTGCCGATCTTCGTGATCTTTCCCGGACGCGATGATAGTGCCGACGACGAAGCCAATTACGATGATTTTGCCGAATTCGCCAACCGGCTGATCAGCAGGACGACGTCAAGCGGCCTCGTCTTCGCGATCGAAAACTGGCCGGGGCCTCAGGACAACTTCATCGGAACCACGCCGAGGGGCTGGCAGGAACTCTTCAAGCGGATTCCCGACCGGCGCTTCGGTCTTGAATTCGACCCGTCGCACCTCATCCGCATCGGCGTAGACCCCTATGCCGCGATGTACGCGGTCAAGGATCGCATTGCCATTCTCCATGCCAAGGATACGGCAATCGATGCGGCCGCGCAGCAGGCAGTCGGCTATCACGGCAAGGGCTGGTGGCAGTATAAACTGCCGGGCCAGGGCCTTCTCGACTGGCAGCGTTTCCTGCGCCAGGCGCGGACCAACGGCTTTGACGGCACACTTTCGATCGAGCACGAGGACGCCGCCTACGGATGGCCGGACAAGGATCTCGAGGCCAGAAAGGAGGGCGAACGCCTTGGCCTCGCTTACCTCAGAAACGTCTTGAACACGCTTTGAGCGCGACCCGGGGAGGACGAAAATGGCTCATGTTAGAGTGAACAATGCACGCAAGGACTATGGCGCGTTCAAAGCCATCAAGGGCGTATCGGTCGATATCCGCGACGGCGAGTTCGTGGTCCTCGTCGGTCCCTCGGGCTGCGGCAAATCCACCCTTCTCAGAATGATCGCCGGCCTGGAAGGCATCAGCTCGGGCGAGATCCAGATCGGCAAGCATATCGTCAACGAGCTGGCGCCAAAGGATCGCGACATCGCCATGGTGTTCCAGAACTACGCCCTTTATCCGCATATGACGGTCGCCAAGAATATGGGCTTCTCGTTGCGGCTGAAGCGCATGCCGAAGACGGAAATCGATCAACGTGTCGGCAATGCCGCCAAGATCCTCGGCCTGGAGGCGCTTCTCGAACGCTATCCGAAGCAACTGTCAGGCGGCCAGCGGCAGCGTGTTGCGATGGGTCGCGCCATCGTTCGGGATCCTGCCGTCTTCCTCTTCGACGAACCCCTGTCGAACCTCGACGCCAAGCTGCGCGTCCAGATGCGATCCGAAATCAAGGAACTGCATCAGCGGCTGAAGACCACGACGATCTATGTCACGCACGATCAGATCGAGGCGATGACGATGGCGGACAAGATCGTCGTGATGAAGGACGGCGTGATCGAACAGTCGGGCTCGCCGCTCGAACTTTACGACCGCCCGAACAACCTCTTCGTCGCCGGCTTCATCGGCTCTCCCGCCATGAACTTCATCAAGGGGAACATGACGAATGAAGGTTTTCGGACGGCAGACGGGCTTATCCTGCCGAGCGAGCGGCACCCTTCCGACGCCGTCACCTACGGCATTCGCCCCGAGCACATCACGCTCGACCCCAACGGCATCGAGGTGACAACAGCCGTCGTCGAGCCGACAGGATCCGAGACATTGGTGATTGCGCGCCTCGGCACGCAAACGATCAGCTGCGTCTTCCGGGAGCGGATCAGAGCAGCCCCTGGAGATGTGCTGCGGATCGCTCCGCTTCATGATGCCGTTCACCTGTTTGACGAAGGTGAGCAGCGCATCACCGCTGGCGAACCGGTGCTGAACTAGTTACGCGTGACGGGGCATCGGTGACCCGCCCGACCTCGTCTGCCTCCACGACGTCATTGGGGATCAATGAGGGCGGTAAGCCGGGCTTCGATCAGCCCCGCTTGCCGGGCCAATTCGGCCCCGAAAACATCGACCAGTTGCGACGGCGGCCGATGGATCGGCCGCACGATGTTGACGGAAAACGGGATCGAGAGCGACAACTGGCGAAGATGTACGCCGTGGCCGGCATAATCCAGGGCCGTCAAGGGATTGACGATGGCCAGGCCAATTCCCTCCCGTACCATGGAGCAGACGGATGCTGCGCTATGGGTCTCAATGACCATATGCCGCATGATGCCGGCGTTTCGAAAAATCTGATCGATCTGCTGCCGATAGCTATCCGTCGCCGACAGACTGACAAAGGATTGCCCTTCGAAATCGCCTGGTGAGAGAATGGCCTTTTCAAGAAGCGGATGACCGTCCGGCAGCACGCAGATCTCGTCAAGTAGCATGAGTGGGGTTACCTCCGTGCCTTGGGGGGCATGGTCGACCTCCGTCAGTCCGAAGTCATAGCGTTGCGCCGACAGCCATTCCTCCAACAGAGGCGACTCCTGCGGAACGATACTGATGCCCACGTTCGGGAATCGCTCGACGAAACATCGGCAGGTCTGCGGCAGGAGCGATTGAGAAAAAACCGGCAGGCATACGATGGAGAGCTGCCCCTGTTCGAACTGGCGCAGCGACGTCGCCGCGCTGATGATCCTGTCCAGTCCGAAATAAGCGCGCTGCACCTCCTCGAACAATTGCAGAGCATGTGCGGTCGGGCGGAGCCGGCCGCGCACACGCTCAAAAAGCTTCATCTGGATGAGATGCTCGAACCGCGCCAGCTCCCGACTGATCGTCGGCTGGGAGGTACTCAGCATTGCGGCCGCATCCGTGACGCTGGCTGTCGTCATCACAGCCCTGAAGACCTCGATATGCCGAAGGGTAATGGCCATGCCTGCCTCATATCAGAATTGAATACAGTTTGGAAAAATTGATATTTTCCATATGCCTGATTTCGTGGTCAACCCGTATGTGAAAACCGCATGCCCAACTTGAAACGATCCTTCGGTTCGAAGGGCGGCCATATGGACAACCAACACCATGCCCATCATCTCTGCCAAAGACCTCACTGCTCTCGCTCATGAATATGGGACGCCTTTATGGGTCTACGACGCTCCGACGATCCGCGATCGGATAAGACAGCTTCAGGCATTCGATGTGATCCGCTATGCGCAAAAGGCGTGCTCCAACATCCATATTCTCTCGCTCATGCGCGAGGCGGGTGTGCTTGTGGATTCTGTGTCCCTCGGCGAAATCGATCGCGCACAGCGGGCCGGTTTTTGCGCCAGTCCGACCGTCTCAGGTGCCGCGGGCATCGTCTACACCGCCGATATTTTCGACCGCCCGACGTTGCGCCGCGTGGTGAAAGATAAGGTGGAGGTGAATATCGGTTCCATCGACATGCTGCACCAGCTCGGGGAGCTGTCGCCCGGCCACCGCGTCTGGCTTCGTGTCAATCCGGGTTTTGGCCACGGCCACAGCAACAAGACAAATACGGGTGGCGAAAACAGCAAGCATGGCATCTGGCATGCGGAGCTTAACCATGCTGTCGAATTGGTTCGCCGCTATCGCCTGCATCTCGTCGGGCTTCATCTCCATATCGGCTCCGGTGTCGATTACGGCCATCTCGAGCGGGTCTGTCACGCGATGACCGACCTGCTGAGCGATCTGGATCACGACGTCGAGGCGATCTCTGCCGGTGGCGGCCTGTCCGTTCCCTATCGCGACGGGGACAGGGCGATCGATACCGAACATTATTTCAGCTTGTGGGACAGCGTGCGCAGGCAGGCGGAAAGCAGGTTCGGCCATGCCGTGCGCCTGGAGATCGAGCCGGGGCGCTTCCTCGTGGCTGAAGCCGGTTTGCTGCTGGCCGAGGTTCGCGCCACCAAGCAGGTTGGCCGAAATCACTTCACCCTCGTTGACGCAGGTTTCAATGATTTGATGCGACCCGCCCTCTATGGCAGCTACCACGAGATCTCGGTGCTGCCGCACGACGGGCGAAGCCTCAGCCCATCTGAGCTGCGCCCTACTGTCGTCGCTGGCCCGCTCTGCGAATCGGGAGACGTATTCACACAAGGGGCCGATGGCGTGGTCGAGACGCGGGCGCTCCCTCCTGCCGAGGTCGGCGACCTGCTCGTTTTTCATGGAGCAGGTGCCTATGGCGCGTCCATGTCGTCGAACTACAATAGCCGGCTTCACGCTGCCGAATATCTCATGGACGGGGTAAACTCCCGGCTCATCCGTCGGCGCCAGACTATTGATGAGCTTTGCAAGATGGAACTGATCGCAGGTCATCCGGCGGAAGCGACATGACCCCTTAAAATCCAAAGAGAATCATATGCGCAAGAAAGTTTTGGCACCGGTACTCGAAGCCTATGTCAAAGGTCGAGCAGCAAATCGCCAACACTTTCGTGGCCGTGGTTGCCGACTTCGAGTTGCTCCGGGCGCGTAACCTCCTTGCGCTTCCTGGAACCTGTTTTTCTGCCTTTCGAAGGTGGCTCCCCTGACAACTCCAGGAGTTTAGGGGCAGGCCCGACAGATCCCGATATCACCGTGGCAGCCTGCCCTTCCATCTTGCCGGTTTCATTCTCGGCGGCAGCGATTGAAGTGTCCGATAGCCCGATGCCGGGTCGCATGTTGGCGCTCGACTTTTTGATCACTGAGGCAGCGTCCTGCTGCATCTTCGGCGCGAAACGTATCATGAATGCTCACCTTCCCATTCGTTCGCTTTATGTTCTCATCGAGAAGCGCGATTCTGTCAACCTGGCTCACGGTCGAACAGCCAATAACCTCGGTGCGGCTTCTGAACTCGGCATCGGCTTGCCATTGTGAGACTTGAGCATTACGTATATCCCAATCGGATATACAGGAGACCGACATGACGAGATCTACAGTTTTTACCAGCAATCGCAGCCAAGCCGTCAGGCTTCCGAAGGCTGTTGCCTTTCCAGAAGATGTGCATCAGGTCGATATTATCAAAATCGGTCGCAGCCGCGTAATCGTGCCCCAAGGCAAGCGTTGGGACGATCTATTCCTGACCGGGCCGCATGTGAGCGAAGATTTCATGAACGAGCGCGAGCAGCCAAAGACCGAAGAGCGCGAGCCGTTCTGATGCTCACCTACATGCTCGACACCAATATCTGCATCCATGTAATGAAGCATTACCCACTGGAACTTCGGGAGAAATTCAACCTGCTCGCCGAGCAGCTTTGCATATCCTCAATCACGCTCGCAGAACTGTACTACGGCGCAGAGAAATCCGCTCGTCGCATTGAGAATTTGACAGCCATTGAACATTTCACCGCGCGCTTGGAAGTTCTCCCGTTCGGAGAAAAGGCGGCCTCGCACTATGGACAGGTCCGGGCAGAACTGGAGCGCGCTGGCACTCCTTGTGGCCCCCATGACATGCAAATTGCTGGTCATGCCCGTGCCGAAGGGCTGATCGTCGTCACCAACAACATGCGCGAGTTCATTCGCATACCCGGCGTTAGAACTGAGAACTGGGTGTAGCAACCACCAACCGGACAAGCTCGGTCTCGAAGGCGGCTTCGGGACGTGGTCGACCGCTCCACCGTTGCTTGCGAGATCGGCGCGGAACGCGACGACGCGTGGCTACGATTGAACCATCATAAGCCGTTTTCATCGGTCTTCGAAGAAAAATCGCGGAGTTATCCTCGCAATTGCGGAGCAATTCTCCATAAATGCAAGGATAATTGAGCGCCGAATAACAGCTGAACTAAACGAACTGATCGATACCAACACCGCCGTTGCGCTGCTTGGCCAGCGCCAGGTCGGCAAGACGACGCTGGCGCCGCCGTATTCCCGCCGAGACGCTACGGCGTTTTTGGACGATGCTTTCCCATCGTCAATCGGGCTATTGAATGCAGCCGAATTCGCACGGGCGCTCGGCGTCGACGGCAAGACCGTCGCCTCCTATCTTGATCTCCTAGTCGATCTGTTGCTCGTGCGGCGTCTTGAGCCTTGGCATGCGAACATCGGCAAACGTGTGGTCAAGTCACTACGGATCTATGTTCGTGACAGCGGTATCACCCATGCGCTCCTGGGACTGAGCACCCAAGAGGACCTGCTTGGGCATCCGGTGGCCGGCGCAAGCTGGGAAGGATTTGTGATCGAGAATTTGATTGCCGCGGCACCTACAGGTACTCAGAGCAATTTTTATCGGACGGCGGCAGGTGCTGAGATCGACCTTCTCCTCACGCTTCCCGGAGCTCGTCCCAGGGCTATCGAAATCAACCGCAGCCTCACACCGAAACTCGAGAAAGGTTTCTATCTGGCATGCGAGGATCTAGATCCAGCGCGGCTTATCGTCGTCTATCCGGGACTGGACGCTTTCCCGCTCAAAAACGATGTCGAAGCGCTGCCCCTCGCCTTACTCGGCAGAACTCTTCTGGATCTCGCTTAGGAGAAATCGGCCGGCAGATCTGACGCGATGCTGATCTTCTCAGCTCGCAGATCTTCGATATCGATCTCGGTCTTCAAGGAAAGCCGGCCGTCTCTGGGGACAGCGAGTAGATAACGCTCCTGGGCGATCGACTGGAACAACGCTCACGCCGCGTCATGCTTGAACGTCGCTGCTTCCGAGAGGTCGAACTGCAGTTCGGCAAGCTTGGAATATGCTCCGCCCTTGCGGATCAGCGCGGCGTGTGTCCCCTCCTCGATCACCCGGCCGCCGTCCATCACCAGAATTCGATCCGCCTTGAGCACCGTGGCCAACCGATGCGCAATCACGATCGTCGTGCGATTGGACATCAACTCGTCGAGCCCCCTCTGCACGAGCATTTCGTTTTCCGCGTCGAGCGATGCCGTGGCCTCATCCAGCAAAAGGATCGGCGCGTTCTTGAGGACAGCCCGGGCGATGGCAAGTCTTTGCCGCTGGCCGCCCGACAGGGTGAGACCGCGCTCGCCGACCACGGTGCGATAGCCGTCCGGCAGCTCGGAAATAAATCTGTGCGCCCGTGCTGTGGTCGCGGCCGCCGCGATCTCGTCCTGCGACGCATCTGGTCGTCCGAGACTGATATTTTCTGCGATACTCGCCGCGAAGATGGTAACGTCCTGCGGCACGATGGCAATTTCCCCTCGAACTGCAGCAGTAGCGGTGGTGCGCACATCGCAGCCATCGAGCGAAATGTCACCGGAATAATCCTTGTAGAAGCCGAGCAGGAGCGAAAAGACCGTGCTCTTGCCCGAACCAGAAGCGCCCACAAGCGCGACAGTCTCGCCGGGCTGGACGCTCATCGACAGGCCCGTGAGAACTTGCCTGTCCGGAGCCCCCGGATAGGCGAAATGCAGGTTCCGGATTTCGATCGAGCCTTTTGCGGGTCGGCTGAGCGAAGAACGCAAGGCTGGCTCGCTCTCGCCGGCATCTTCATCAAGCAATTCGAAAAGACGTTCGGCTGAGCCTGCTGCCTGCGCCAGTTCGCCCCAGACCTCCGAGAGCGAGCCCAGTGAACCAGCCGCAATGACGGAGTAGAGCAGGAACTGGCTGAGGCTTCCCGCCGACAGCGTTCCGGAAAGCAGGTTATGCGCGCCAATCCAGAGAACCCCGACGACACTTCCGAAAATCAGGGCAATAGCAACGGCGGTCAGGAGCGCACGCGAGCGGGCGGCAAAGACGGCGCTGCAATAGGACGCCTCGACGTCACGTGCATACCTGTCGCTCGCCGCTGCCTCCCCGTTGAAGGCCTGCACCGTCCGGCTTCCGGCGATCATTTCGCTGGCGAAAGCGGATGCGGTCGCAAGAGCGTCCTGAGCCGCCCGCGATTTTCTGCGGACCGAGCGCCCGAAAAGGACGAGCGGCGCGATGACGAGCGGGATGGCACCCAATGTGATGGCGGAAAGTCCAGGGCTGGTGACGACCATCATCAGCAGCGCGCCCAAGCACAGCAGCGAATTGCGCAGGGCCACCGATGCGGCGAGGTTCAATGCGGACTTGATCTGTGCGGCATCCGCGGTCAGTCGCGATGCGATGTCGCCGGATCTGTTGGCATCAAAAAAACGCGCCGGAAGCCGCGTCACATTTCGGAAGGTCTTCACACGCAGATCGCTGACGATGCGCTCGCCCAGCCTCGTGACGAAATAATAGCGGCAGGCGCTTGCTATGGCGAGCGCGATCGCAAGCGCAAGAAGCATCAGGAAATAGCTATTGATGAAGCCACCGTCGGACTGTCCAAAACCATGATCGATCATCCGGCGGACCGCCATCGGCAGCGCAAGCGAGATCAGCGCCGCGGCCGCGAGCGAGATCACGGCCAACAGCACCAAGCCCCGGTGAGGCCGTAGCAGGGGCAGCAACCGGACGAGGCCGGAGACATCAGGCTTCTTTTTCCCCGGCTGCGGTGTGGAGCCTGCAATCACGTCGGCGGGAGGAGTGGCGGATCGGTCGTGCGCGGCAATCATCAAGATGAGGGTCTCCTGGACTGGAATGTTTCCTTTTTGGCATTTGCGCGGCGATCGTCTTTGACCGCGATCAACTATCGGGCGGTTCCGCCGAAGCGTTGCCGCGTCAGAAGGCCTCGACAATATGTCGCGATGAGCCTGCTGCACCCGCGGCCGAGGCTCAGACTGTGATAGCAGGAAAGCGAAATGAGAGACCCATGACCGCATGAATGGTCGCAGTTTGATCCCGGTCAATTAATCTGACGGCTTTGGACGTTAGAGCGGGCCATGACCTATGTCGAACGCGTCAAAGACGACATCGCCAGGCTTGCGGAGCCCGCTAGATTCCTGGAACTGGCCGATCGGGTCCTGCCTGGACTCTCGATCGTCACTGCCCTCTGTTTCGCTATTGGACTTTATCTGAGTTTCATCTCCGATGGCGACTACCAGCAGGGTGAGACCGTCAGGATCATGTATGTCCATGTCCCGGCGGCATGGATGGCAATGCTCTGTTATACGGTGATGACCGCAAACGCCATTGGCTCCCTTGTATGGCGCCACCCGCTTGCCGCTGCGCCGATCGGCGCTGCCTTTACCTTCGTGTCGCTCGTGACAGGCGCGTTCTGGGGCAAGCCGATGTGGGGAACCTGGTGGGTGTGGGACGCGCGCCTGACCTCGATGTTCGTGCTTTTCCTGATGTATCTCGGCCTATTGGCGATCAATCGCGCGATCGACGAGCCGACGCGCGCCGCCCGTGTCACGGCGGTTCTCATTGTCGTGGGCTTCGTCAACATTCCGATCATCAAGTTCTCGGTCGACTGGTGGAACACCCTGCATCAGCCGGCAAGTGTGCTCAGGCTGAATGGCCCCGCTCTGGACGTCGAATTCCTTCGCCCGCTCCTGACCATGGGGCTGGCCTTCACGGCACTCTTCTTCACCCTCCACGTGGCTTCGATCAGGAACGAGATCTGGCGGCGGAGACTCATGTCGCATCATCGCTTGGCCGCACGGGCCGCAATGCAAAGGGAGAATTGAGATGACACATCAGGACTATGTACTGGCAGCCTATACGGTCGCATTCGCCGTCATGACCGCCATGAGTGCGATAACCTGGTTTCGCGGCCGCACCTATCGCCGGCAGGTCGAGGTGGTGGCGAAGATCAGGCATCGCGCGCGTCACGAGGTCCGCTAGGTGCGCCGGCATCTTCAGGCCGCCGTGCCGCTGCTCGTCTTTGTGGCAATCGCCGGAGCCGCCGGGCGCATGCTTTATCGGGAGGCAGCGGAAGGATATTCGCCCTCGGCCTTGCCCTCCGCACTCATCGGTCAGGCACATCCGGCAATCGATCTGCCGCCGCTTGCCGGTCTGCAGTCTCCCGGACTTCGGGATAGCGGGCTCTCCGGCCAGGTCGCGATCGTCAACGTGTTCGCGTCCTGGTGCATTCCCTGCCTGCAGGAACATAGCGCGCTCATGCGGCTGTCGAAGGACCCGCGCATCAAGCTGATAGGCATCAATTACAAGGATGACAGCAGCAACGCTCTCGCCTTCTTGCGCGACAACGGAAACCCCTATGCTGCCGTCGGCGTCGATCCCACCGGCAGGGAGGCGATCGATTGGGGCGTTTACGGCGTACCGGAAACCTTCGTCATCGGCCGCAATGGCCGCATCCTATTCAAGCAGGTCGGCCCTCTCGACGAAAAGACCCTGTCGGCCGGCCTTGGTCCCGCTCTCGACAGGGCATTGGCTACCGGCAGCTGACCGGTAGCCCGCATCTACAGCTGGCTTGACTTGACCTCAAGCCGGTTGCGACCGCTTTTCCGGATCCGAATCCGCGACAAGCTGCAACCGATCAAGACAACCTCCGGAACCGAGATTTTCGACGAGCGCCAGCACGGCACGGCGCTGCAGCTCAGTTTCCACGTTCCCTTCGAGCGTGACCTGCCCATTGCGAACAGAAACGCGGATCCGCTGCGGCGTCAGCCCGAGATCGTATTTGAGGCGTGTTTGAACCGCGAGCAGGATCGCGTCATCCTCGCGCGGCAACCTGAACGTCGGGGTATCGGTTATTAGAGCGAGGATATCGCGCCGGCTGACGATCCCGACGAGCCGTCCGTCGTCGACGATCGGAATGCGCTTGATACGATGGACCTCAAGGCTTTCCGCGATGTCGGAGACCTCGCTGTCCGGTCTGGCGACGATGACGTCGCGTGACATGATATCCCTGACGGACCAGCCATTGCCGCGGATGTAGCGGTCCAGATCGACATCGGAGGTGACTTCCGCGTTACGCGTCGCGCGCGGGGCAAGCCGTATCTCGCGACGCAGCAGCAGGTCGCCCTCGGTCAGGATCCCGCAGATCCGCCCTTCGTCATCAACCACGGGCAGCCCGCTAATGTTGTTTTGCATCATCACCGCGATGGCATGGCGAACCCCCGCCTCAGGGCTGATCGAAACCACATTGCTCGTCATAATGTCCTTAGCCTGCATGCTCGCACCTTCCTTTCCGGAAACATCTGGTGCGGTGAGAGTAAGACGGCGCCGGCGGATCGACCTTGACCTCCATCAAAGTCGCGGTGTCGGATCGAGCAACTCGGCGAGCTTGGCCTGTTCTTCGGCGGTGAGCTTGCTGCCGGTCGGCTTGCCGGCTCTTCTGCGGGCAAAGACGACGAGCGAAACCCCGCCGGCGAGGATCAGCAGCACGGGTGTGCCCCAGAGCAGCAGCGTGCGTAGGCTGAAGCGCGGCTTCAGCAGCACGAATTCCCCATAACGCGAGACGATATAGTTCAGCACCTCTTCGTCGCTGTCGCCATCGGTGATGCGCTCGCGCACGAGCAGGCGCAGGTCCTTGGCGAGATCGGCATTGGAATCGTCGATCGACTGGTTCTGACA
>NZ_JACHZL010000013.1:0-56064 GCF_014193555.1 Rhizobium sp. BK275 | reverse complement strand
CTCCTTCTCGTGTCCAGAACGCCGCGAAACGTCTGAAACAGAGTAGAATCAATGTCATGCGCCTTGTCCAGATATTTAAACCGGACAGCAGTGGGCTTGTCCCGAGGATCTGCTACGCTTGATGATGTTCAACACCAATCTAGGGCGTAACGGACACAAAAACTGCCCCACACCTCTGCTGCGCCTGCCTCAGAGAAAGCGGGCGAGCGCACCTGAGGCGATCGCTTTGATCAGCAGACCGGCGAGGGGTGTCAGCACGATCGCGACGACGGCCCAGAGCGCCTTACCGATGCGGTTTGCGAGCTTTTCGACGCTGCCTTCGATGCGCAGCAGGGCGGCATTGATATGCGGCTGTTGCGCTTCCAGCGAGACGACACGCTCCTTCAAGTCACCGATCCTGCTGTGAAGCTTCTCAAGCTCGTTGCGGGTTGTCTCATCCATGATGCCATTCCTTTTTGGCATCATGGATAGGGTGCGAAGAGTTGAAATCGAAAATCACGGCTGGCCGATCCGCGCAAACCCGGCCTCCACCTTGCTGGGGATTTCATCGGCGGGCGACTTCGCCGCGAGACCGGTGGCTTCGAGGATCCCGGTGACATGCTGATGGCCGATGCCGATGTCGCCTGACGGAGGGCGGATGGCCTTTATGAGCGCCCTGGCATCGCTCTCGGTGCCGGCAAGCGGCTTTTCCGCATCGCGGATGGCGGGCAGGGCGGCCATGACGGAATAGCCGGTGTGCTGGGCCAGGAAGGCCGGCCATGCAGGGCCGTTGTCGTACCCGCCGATGGCGGCGGTAAAGACCATATCGCTCATGGCGAGTGCGGTCAGATCCATGGCGAGTGCAATGCCCTGCCGGGCTGCTGTGTCCGCATCCTGACCGGTGGCTTCGGCAGCGGCCTTGAATTTTGCGGCGAGATGCGCGCCCAGCGCCTTGAAGAGCAGCAGGGTTTCGTTGCTGCCGTCATGGGCCGGGAACGGATCCAGTATTGCCTGCTGCATGCAGGCATCGGCATGGGCAAGAGCCTTCGCTTCATCCCCTGCGAACTGGCCGACGCCCTTGTTATAAAAGGCGAGCCAGGCCGGTATCTCGATGAGATGGTGTCGCAGCGTTTCCTCAAGCCAGCCGGCCATCGTTTCCCATGCCGTTCGGGCCTCACCGAAAAAACCGCGGTCGGCCATCAGAGGCAATCGGCCGGCGACTTTCTCGATAATGCCGGGGCGGAAGGCATTCTGCAACGCGGCCACGAAATCGCCGCTGCCGGAGGCGGCGATGATCTCGGCGAGCCGGTAGCGGCTTGAAAGCGAGGCCGCGAGATCATTCGCCAGGCTGACGGCGGTGACATTCTTTTTTGCCAGGCGAGCCATCCGGCCGATGCGATCGGCGGAGCGCAATTCGCCGGTGCCCGTGTCGCTGAGCCATGCCTGCAGGGCCTCCAGATCAGCGGCACGGCCGGTCTCCTCAAAGGCCGTCTTGAGGCCGGCATCGGCAAGCAGGCGCCTTGCATTCGCGAGCGGCTCGCTGAATTCCAGGTCGTAGATGAGGTGATTGACGTGCCGGTGCAGGACGGCGATGTCGAGATCGAGCGGCCGGGCGGCGAGGTCGATGCGGGACCGGCCATGACCGGCCTCGGTTGCGGATTTGGCGAAACGGCCGGCGGCAAGCGCCTGCGCCGGATCCGGGGCGGCATCCGCGCCCTCATAGGCCAGCGGATAATAGCCGCCCTTCAACGCCTTGCCGGCGATGACGACGGAGACGGGCTGCACCCATTGCGGCGCGATGCCGGTCACACGCTTTTCGCGGGCAGCGATATCGGGCTCGAAGGCGGCGAGATAATCCCAGACGGATTGAACGAAGCCGGCATCGCGCGCATCGAGCGAGGCGAGCACGGCGGCGAGGCCGGCTTCGTTCAGGGCGCCTTCGATGCGGCTATCCGTCAGGCGCCGGCGGTTGGCCTCGTTACCGGCATTCAGCGCAATGGCGATGGCCTCCCATTTCGACAGGGACTGTCCGAGGGCCGGGAGATAGCGGCGGCTTGCCATCTGATGTCGCTCCTCGTCGGAATAGGCATCGTAGAGCGCTTCCAGATCAGCCGCCGCCTTTTGTTTGCGCTGCGCAAGGCGGCCTGCGGCGGCATCGAGCGGCGCCTTGATGGCCCTGTGGGCTGGGCCGGCAGCGGTGGCGTCGAGTTCAAGCAACAGGGCATCCGCTGCACGGGCCGGATCGAGGGGAGTACGCTCGCCTTTGGCCGGGCCGGCTGGCCGCGGCCTTTTCAGGGCACCGACGAGGCTTGCAACAGTCACCTCGACATCGGCTTCATGATCGGCATCGATCAGCTTGCCCGCGCGCCGGGCCGCATGTTCGAGATTCGTCAGCGCCGCGGCGACGGCGCGGAACCGCTCCAGCGTGATCTCCTTGTAGGACTGGCGCCCGGACCCGATCAGCACACTATCGGGAATGGCGAGCTCGTTTTCCCGGCCTGCGGCCTTCATGGCGAGACTATAGTCTCTGAGGGCGATGCGCGGATCACCCTGTCCACCCCGCTGACCTCCGGTCTGACGATCCGCCCGGCCGCCGAGACCGTAGCGGTCGAGCAGGGCGTCGATCGCACCGAGATAATCGATGCGGCCATTGTCGCGAAGGACGGCTGCGGCGAGATTTTCGCGCGTGGGGCCGCTTGCGAGGCTTTCCGCTTCGGCTTCGAATTTCTCCACCTCGCCGATAATGTCGAGGCTTTCGGCATAGATCGCGTGATTGAGAAGCTGGCGGCGTTTGGCGGTGATCAGCCTGGCGATACGCTCGTCCTGTTCGTGAGGGACAGCGTCTGCATCGCCGGCAGCTTTGCGGTTTGCCCTCTCGCGCCAGGCCTCATCCTGTGCCAATTCGTCACCCAGCCTGATAGCCTCGATCGCGGTGCGCCGGCCGGCCGCGAGGAATCGCGCGCCGTCCATGGCATCGGCCACCTCCATGCCCGCAGTCGCCGACAGCGCATAGGCCCTGGCTTCGCTCGCTGTCAGCCCATCGCCTGAGCCGCCGACCTCGACGAGGGCCGCAAGCTCGGCCGCCAGCCATTCGGCCCGCCTGTCATTGTGCACGGCCGCGATCGCCCGCTCCTCGGCCGAGCCGTCGATCAGCATGTCGCCATGGCGCTGCAGCATCACGCGCTCGACCTCGAGGGCGATCGCCTCATCGCGGTTCGGCGCCAGCGCCATGGCGGCCACCAGTTCATCACCGGAGCCGAGGCCAAAGAGATCGGCGACGATATCCGGATCGAGCCCGCCGTCATCAGCATAAAGAGAGTGCTTGCCGCGGGGCAACGCGCCAAGAATGCCCGCGCCATAGCGGGCCTCAAGGGCCGCCTTGTCGAAGCTTATGTCACCGGATGGCGCGGGATTTTCCTCATCCAGCCAGCGGCGGTTCGCCATCCATTCGATGGCGCGGTAGAGGCCGGTGGCGTCGATCTCCTTTTCCACCGCGCGCTGCACGGAGGCTTTTTCCGCCTTGTAAGCCTTCTGCCCCTCTCGCCGCACGAGCTCCATCATCTGGCGCAGAAGGCGGGCTTTTGCTTCCTGTGAGGCCAGCGCGCGCAGCTTCAGCAGCCGGTCGTAGTGCGGCTGTGTCAGGCCGGCATCTTGCGCATTGGCAAAGACCGGCTCATCGCCGCCGACATTCTGCAGGGCCATCTCGATTGCGGTGTCGCTGGCGAGCATTCGGAAGAAGATGGCTGCGACGCCCGGGGCGAGGGAGATGTCGAGGGCGACGAGGCGGCGGTAGATCGAAAGCAACCAGTCGCGGAATTGTTCGAAGACGCCGCGCATCTCGGGTGATGGGGCTGTGCCTTCGATGAGGTAGGTTTCGGCAGCGTGGGCGAAACGGGACTGCATGGCGGTGTCGATGACCGCGTCCTTGCGGGGATTGCCGGTGGTGCCGCGATCGAGCGCGGCGAGTACGTCTCTTGCGGTGATTTTGATGCCGGATGCCGCGCGAGCGGTATCGGCTGCAATGGCGCGGGCGTTTTCGCGCCACCAGTTTTCGAGATGGGCGAAATCTTCGGTCACGATGGCGATATCGTGTGCCGCCATGTCCTGCATGGTTTGAAGGAAATAGCGGCTTGCTCCACGCAGCACGGTGGAGAAATCCGGCTTGCGGAAAATGTCGAGGATCGCCACGCCGTCGGCGCCGTTCGGAATGCGCGGAACGGAATGCGGATTACGATCTGGACGGGTAAAGAGAGCGCTGGTTGCGCTGGGAATAAATGCTTCCGCTGTCTGGCTATCGGGTAAAGGCTGAGCGGACAGAACGTCGCTCGTGGGTGAAACGTCGGTCAGATTGTTCAACGGGAATCCTCTCGGCAAATCGACTAGCGGTTAAGGGTTTGGTGGGGGCTCCTGAGGCTGAACCCGTCTGGGTAGCGGTGCGTGTTTCCTGAACTTCCGATGCGCCCCATCTTCTTCGCGGTGGGATCGGCATTGCGAGAATGCGAAGCCGCGTAGTCATCGACCTTTTGGTTGCCCACGTATCCAGTGGCGATGTAGGGGCCGTTCTGCTTAACTCTCGGATTGAGACCGGGCGCAGGCACGCCGATATGCGAAGCAAGGGCTTCGGAATGGTTGAAGGCGTCGGCGCCCAGGCGCATACTGTCCCTGAAGTTCGCGTCCGCCTTGGAGGGGGAGGAATGGACTAAGTAGCCGCTCATCGGGAATTTGAGATCACTGCCGGTATCTTTCGCCACCTGCATGGCGTGAGTGCCGATTTTTCCGGACGGATCCCTGCCTGTCGCGTTGCTATATTTCTCGACAGCTTCGTGCGACGCGTAGCCATATTCGGCGGGAGTGTCCTTCAGCACTTTTGCGGTGAAATCTCGATGGCCTTCCGGGTCACGTACGCGATATTTCGACGCCTCCACCGTCGCTGCGATGTCGTCGAGGTCTTGGCGGGCCTTAACGGCCGCTTCGGGCCGGGACATGGATAAGTGCGGGGACCCGCGACCACGCGTGAGCATCCGCAAAGCCACAGTGGCGGCATCCTGGATGATTTCCTTGCCGATGCCGGCAACGCCTCCCGCGACAAAGGTGGCGGCAACTTTCTCGGAGAACTCCTGCTTCGGATCGATGAAATAGTGCTTGACCGCATTCTGTGCGACAAGCTGTGACGCCTGTGCTCCACCTTCCTTGAAGCCCACGGCGACCCATTTCTGCAGGAACGAATTCAAATACACGCGCTTCAGGACGGGCGACGACACTCTGTCGAAAGGGATCTTGTCGGCAAGTGCGGTCGGGGCGTAAGCCCACGCCGCGACGCTCTGCTGACCTTCGCTGAGATTGGCTTTTCTCGCGGCAGCAGCACCGTCCCCGGCAGCGCGCAGGAATTCCACTCCGGTACCGGCGAAGCGTCCAACCGTTACGGTTGCCACAATGTTGGGAAGATTGGCGCCCAATATTTCGCCGGTCATGCGACCCCAGCTGTTCTCATAGCCAGCTGCCGGACGAAAAATGGTTTCGCCATAGTCTCCAACGTGGGCACCCTGGGTCTGAAGGTATTGGGAAAGATTGTCCCACGTGGAGTCGAACCGTGCCTTTGCCTGGTCGGCGGTCAGGCGTCCTGCTCGAACGTCCCTCAAGACTCTTTTGGCAGTTGCCGCTTGGAACCACGACAGCTTGTCAAGTTCCATGTCCAGCAGGGCATAATCCTTGTCTGAAAGGCTTGCTGCTTTGGAGATCCTGTCAATGCGGGCGAGCTCCTCCTCCGATTTGGGGACGTACATAAGCTGCCGGTGCCTTCGACGATACGGCCGGTTGCGGTCACGGCGGCGCTGGCAGCGCCCTTCGGAACCTCCACCAGGTTCTGCCCGAATTCCTTGGTCCTTTGGACGGTCGAACTGGACGAATGTGCCAAGTACGTGAAGACCTCATCCGAGGTAGCCCCATTTGTCCGCACGGCATCCAGATAGAATTTCGCGTTATAGGGATCGAGCGCTTCCTGGGAGATAATTTTCTGTAAGAGTGCGGCAGCCTGTTCATCGGTCAAATTTGCCGCGTTGGCGATCTCTTCGATGAGGGCATCCCTTGCCTTGGTTTCATCGCTGCGAGTGTCCTCAACAGCGGCCGGAGCATTTCCCGTGGCCGGTGCGGCGGCGCCTGCGGGTTGAACGGCAGGTTGCGCTTGGGGCTGGGCTTCCAGCGGATCGGAAGGGGACGTTTTTGAACCGGCTGGATCGGCCGGCGGAGATGCAGGCTGCGGGACCGAGCCAGCATTTTCGTGCGCAGCATTCGTGGACTGAGTGTCGGGGGCCAGGGGATATGAGTTCGGCGCCTGTTGCGGCGCGCTTGGGCTCACGGTGGGCGCAGACCGTGGAGCTTCAGGATTTGCGGTCGGTTCGGTGGGGGGCTGTTTTGAAAGCCGTACGTCACCGAAAGCCTTCGGTATCTGGCCGAACCTTTGCGCCATCTCCTCGAAGGAGCATAGGTTGTAGACATCATCCTTCGCCAGAAGAGCGGCCGTGGGATTCTCGCTACACCAGGTCGCCGTCCGCGGCGACATCGACAGAACCAGTCTGTTGCGTTCGGCGTCGATAATTCCCTGAACAAACTCGCGATTCCCCGTGATCATCTGTGGGGGGACGGTTTTTCCGGTCGTTTCCGATAACTTACGCGCGAGACTAAGATTTTCCGCAACCTCATCTGGATTTTCATCCGAGGATTGAATAATGCTGCTTGCGGTGGCTGCGGCCTGCTGGTCCCGCTTCCGCGACAGGGCGCTATTGTCCTGCATGCTGTCCATGTCTGTCTCCCGTTCGGCAGAGAGACAGGGGTAGGTGCGGAACGGTTGTTTTATAAATTTGGGGAGAAATGCAGATGGTAAACGGGACTGATATGCGTGGGGCTTCGGCCAGCAGCAAAGGTGGTATGGGAGCGGGAATTGCGATCCTGGCGGCGGTCGCACTGGTCTGCAGCCTGGTGCGCCGTTTCGTAGCGGCGACGGCCTATCCGGCGGCGGAGGGGGGACGACTTATCGGCGAGATCATCGGCGGCTCGCTGCCGTCATTTGTCGTCGGCCTTATCGTTTTCTTCATCGTTCGCTTCATCAGGCGCAAGAGCGGCGATCGCTTTGCCGGCGTGCTGTCAGGCCTGATCGCCGTGCTCGCGCTATCGGGCCTCGGCTATCTCGGCGACCTCAATCATCTGAACGATTTTCGATAGAGACGTGATGCGTCATGGCGGCAGATGGATGCCGCACGAGGCAGAAATGACGGAAGCGCCTGCTGGCGTCAGGGGTGGTCTGTGAGGGGCATGTTTTTGAGGAACTTCGTTCGTCGGCTGGGGGCTGCGGGCGTTGGCCTGTTTCTGTTTTCCCTGCCATCGGCTTCCCACGCGGTGGAGCCTGAAAATGGCGGGCCTGCAGAGTTCATATTCGGCGTGCGGGTAGGGGACGGCTATGAGGGCATCCTGTCGCAGCAGGGCTGGTATGCCTGCGATGTCGGAGAGCGGAAAAGCCTGTGTTTCGATGAAGTTGAGTTCGGCGATCAGATCGGCACGTTCCGGATCGGCATGCTGGATGGCCGCGCACTTTACGGACAGTTCACGCCCAATCGCGCCGACAGTTTCTGGGAGATCGTCGGTTCATCAGGCTTTTCCCATCAAAACGAGGATGTGCCTGTCGATCTTGTGACCAGGAATGTTACGATCGACATCGTCAAAGCTGTTCATGATCTCGGCGAAGAGGAGACCAAGAGGCGGTTTTCCGGTTATCTGGCCAAGGACAATCAGAGCCTGCAGACAATCAGCTTCGTTGCTTCCCGAGCGACGAAACCACCGCGGCCGGGTGCTGCCTTCCCCGATGGCGATGCCTACCTCAACAGCCTGCCGGCCGGAATGTTTCTCGTCTCAGTCAGCAGGGCGGGGAATGTCACCACCGTCACGATCTACCCCACACCGGCAAGCGCGAGCGCGGCCTTCCCGCAATATTGCCGTGACGGCTGCAAGAGCTGGTCGCCGCCCGACCAGCGCTAGGGGGCCGAGCGCGCATGACTTCCAATCTGGGCTTCGCCTCCACCCTCGTGCCCACTTTCATGGCGGCTTGGTTTGGGGCGAGATATTGGGCGCGGCTATTGCCGAAGGGGCAGCTCTATTCGCTGCTGGCCTTTTTCTGCGTGCTGACCGGCGTGATCCTTGTCTATGTAACGTGCATCATATGCCTCTGGCAGGCGGATCTGGCTTCTCACTCAATAAGCGATGAACGGACGGATTATCTGGGGCGGGGGCTTGGGTGGTCCGGTCTCATCATGATGGTGGTCATTGTTTCGACAAACCGGTTTCGGCTAAAATTCCACCCTCCTGGAGAGATCAGACCTTCTGATGACGTGGATGAGAAACCAATCGACAAGTGGCATTTTTTGATGACCGGTCTCGTGGGATGCATAGTCTCAGGATTTGTGGAACTACCATCCGGCTGGGAATATGAATCTCCAACCGCTTGCGTGTATGCAGGTATGGTGCTGATCTACGGGGTTAGCGCGGGGCTTGCCGTGACCGGTCTTTTCCTGAAGTAAGCAGCATGCAATTCCAGCACAATCGCTGCACGGTTCTGCCGGAATTGCCCTGCCGCTTCAGAAAGCCTCGCGGCTGTCGCTTCTGGGATCTCCCTCGATCTGATGCGGCCGGTAGAGATCGCCCCGGGCGTTGCGCCGCCAAGGGCGGGCGAGATTGGCCGGGTCGGTTGCGATTTCGGCGATTGCGATGCCAGGTTTGCCATCATCCGAGCAACGAGCCGCCCACTGACCCCTGGGGCCGGCGATGCCGCAGGGGGCGATGACGCTTTGCGGCGCATGGGCAGCGTAGCTCACCCAGAATGTGTTGCTGGCCGCAACTCCCAGGACTTCAGCGGCGAAGGGAGGGGCGGCGGAGGGGACTTCGCCCGATGTGGAGAAGAGCACGCAATCGACATCGAGCCGCTCATATTCGGTGAAGATCTCGTGATAGTGCGACTCTATGCCTGCAGCACAGCCGAAGCGCATGCCGTCCACCTCGAAGGTGACGGGGATTCTGCCCGGCGAATACATAAAGGAAATCTTGGTGTGGGAGAGCAGGCGCTCGTCATAACGCGTCACCAGCTCGCCCCGGTCTGAGATGACATAGAGGCTGTTATGCGGCCGGTGCGGCGGGGTCAGCCTGTGCGGCGCGCCGAAGACCGTCCAGAGCTTCAACTCCTTTGCGCGCTTTCTCGTCTCTTCCAGCTCTTCGCGCAGAACCTCCCATTGATAGCGGCTCCAATCGGCCGCGCCGATCTCCCTGGGGCCGATTTCGGAGAGGAGGCGTTTGCTGGGAAAGCAGATTGTACCTTCCGGGAAGTGGATCAGTCGGGCTCCGGCTTTGCTCGCCTGGCGCATCAGGTGGCGCATTTCGGCGCCGTTGGCGCGGAATGCCGAGGCATCGCGCGGGTCGAGGCAAACAGTGGTCTGGGCCACGGCCAGCCGCAGGGATTTGCCGGCGGGCTCATCCGGCTTTGGTTTGCGGATGTGGCTGAGGGCTGAAGTATAGGATTCGCCGGTTTTTGCAGCGCGAGCGCGAACCCTGCGTTTGAGATTTCCGTTCTGGGTCATTGTCTGGCCTTTCCGTCACGGACGCATGTTCCCCGGCAACCACGCCCGAGCGATCGGACCAAGGTTTTCGAACCCGAGACGGAAGTCCCTTTGCCTCCGTTTTGAAGACCCTGCCGGGGAGGATCGCTGGAGGTTGGGCGCAGGCCACGCCTGACGAGAAAGATGTCGATGCCGTGGCGATTCGTCAATCTGGGGAGGGGCCGCAATGTGGGCTTCGAAACGCGGCAGGTGATCCGCCGCGTTTCGGTTCCTTACGTGGGGTCAGGCGCCTTTCGCTGCGGCAATGCCGTCGAGTTGCGCCATCACCTCGGGCGACAGTTCGATCTCGGCCACTGCGAGATTTTCCCTGAGGTGGCCGCGCGAGGACGTACCGGGGATCAGGAGGATGTTCGGTGCGCGCTTCAGGAGCCAGGCGAGTGCCACCTGCAGAGGTGTGGCATCGAGGCGGGTGGCGACATCTGAGAGCGTCGAGGACTGCAGGGGCGAGAAGCCGCCGAGCGGGAAGAAGGGCACGTAGGCGGTGCCTTCGGCGGCAAGCTTGTCGATCAGCGCGTCATCGTCGCGGTTGGCGAGGTTGTACTGGTTCTGGACGCAGACGATCTCCGTGATCCTGCGGCCGTCATCCACCTGTTTTGCCGTGGCATTCGACAGGCCGATATGCTTGATCAGGCCCTGCTGCTGCAACTCGGCGAGAACCGTGAGTGGCGCTTCGAGCGAGCCTTCGGCCGGGCCGTGCACATCGAACATGGCGCGCAGGTTGACCACCTCGATCACATCGAGGCCGAGGTTTTTCAGGTTGCTGTGGATCGCAGCGGTCAGCTCTGCCTTGGAGAAGGCCGGGTTCCAGGAGGCGTCGGACCCACGCAGCGCGCCGACCTTGGTGACGATGACGAGATCGTCCTTATAGGGGTGCAGCGCTTCCCTGATGATCTCATTGGTGACGAAGGGTCCATAAAAATCGCTGGTGTCGATGTGGTTGACGCCGCTTTCGACCGCCTCGCGCAGAACGGCGATGGCTTCGTCTCGATCGCGCGGCGGGCCGAAGACACCCTTGCCGGCGAGCTGCATCGCGCCATAGCCGAGCCGCTTGACCGTGCGGTCGCCGAGCTTGAAGGTTCCGGATTTTTCGACAGTAGACATGAAATCTCATCTCCGATTGAAAGCCAAGGAGGAGATAGGCCCGTATCGCTATTCGGACAATCGGCTATAATCCGGACGGGCTGTCCGGAATACAGGACAATGAACGGGGTGGGACTATGAAACAGGGTGTGCCCGAGATCAGCGATGTCAGCGCCTTTCTCGCCGTCGCAAGGGCCGGTGGTTTTCGCGAGGCGGCGCGGATGAGCCGTATGAGTTCGTCGGCACTCAGCGATGCGGTGCGCCGGCTCGAGGCGGAACTTGGTGTCAGGCTCTTCAACCGCACGACGCGCAGCGTGGTGCCGACCGAGGCCGGCCGCGGCTTGATGGAGCGGCTGGGTCCTGCCTTCGGCGAGATCGATGCGGCGCTCGATTTCGTCAAGGATTTTCGCGACCGGCCGGCCGGCTCGCTGAAGCTCAATGTGCCTGTCAGCGCCGCAAGGCTGGTGCTGCCGCGCATCGTGCCGGCGTTTCTGAAAGCCTATCCCGACATCCGCCTCGAAATCGTCACCGAAGAGAATTTCGTCGATATCATCGCCGCCGGCTGCGATGCCGGCATTCGATACGACGAGCGGCTGGAGCAGGACATGATCGCCGTGCCGATCGGCCCACGCCGCCAGCGTTTTGCCGGTGGTGCATCCTCAGCCTATCTCGCCGAACACGGGCGGCCGGATCATCCGCGCGATCTGCTCGAGCATGCCTGCATCCGCGGGCGCTTTGCCGGTCGCGCCATCCCGGTCTGGGAATTCGAGCGCAATGGCGAGATCGTCAGGGTCGATCCGCCGAGCCCGCTGATCGTCCAGAATGGCGGCGGCACGGATCTCGCCGTCGATGCGGCCATTGCCGGAACCGGCGTCGTCTTCACTTTCGAGGATTGGCTCAGGCCTTATTTTGCAAGTGGCGCGCTGGAGCCGGTGCTGGAGGGCTGGTGGGAGAGCTTTTCCGGCCCCTTCCTCTATTATCCCGGCCGGCGGCTGGTGCCGGCGCCGCTGCGCGCCTTCATCGATTTCATCAAGGCTATGCCGCGAGGGGGGTGAGCGGAGATCGCCGGCGCGCAACGTGGTAGAGTGGGTGCCGGCGATGCCTTCGCCGCATCGCCGTCATCATCATCATCAACACCATCGTCGTGACGATGGGAAGGGGGAAGATCATGAGCAGCGCAAGCACTATGACCGGCAACGGCACCAGCGAGATGAAGCTGGAGATCATTGTCGTACCCGTTTCGGATGTCGACCGGGCCAAGGCATTTTACGGCGGGCTCGGCTGGCGCCTCGATGCCGATTATTCCTCAGGCGATGACTATCGGGTGATCCAGTTCACCCCTCCGGGCTCGAAAGCATCCGTCATCTTCGGGAAGAACGTGACACCGGCAGCGCCCGGCTCCGCGCAGGGCCTCTATCTCATCGTGTCCGACATAGAGACCGCCCGCAAGGAGCTACGCGAGCGCGGCGTCGAGGTCAGCGAGGCCTTTCATCCCGAAGGTGAAGTCTATAGCGGCCCTGACGTGCCCTATCTTTTCGGCCGGCGTCGGGTCAGCGGCCGCGATCCGGACCGAGGCAGCTACCGTTCCTTCGCGGCCTTCAGCGACCCTGACGGCAATGGCTGGCTCTTCCAGGAAATCACCGCCCGGCTGCCCGGCCGCATCACCTCCGACCTCGCCGCCTTCGGCACGGCGAAGGACCTCGCCGCGGGATTGCGCCGGGCGGCCGAGGCGCATGGAGAGCATGAGAAGCGCAATGGTGGAAAGCACGACGAGAACTGGCCGGACTGGTATGCGGAATACATGATGGCCGAGCAGACGGGCAGGCCGTTGCCGCTGTGAGATGATTGCCAAGCGGGGCCGGCGGGATGGGCTGGTCCCGCTGGCTATTTTACGTGAACCCGCGTCAGATAGGCTCGATCTGGGCCGCCCATTTCCAGAGGTCGTCCATCTGGTTCGGCGGAATGCCCATGGCTGCCGCGAGCAGATCGATGCGGGAGTCTTCACGGGAATATTCCTGGGCATCCTCGATCATGATCCGAACGGTTTCCTTGTCTTTCCCAGACATGCCGGCCATGTCGTTGACGGTGGAGAGAACATCGGTCTTGAAAATCGGCGGTTCAAGCTCGAGCGCGGCGAGCCAGAGCTGCCATTTTTTGAGAGGGGGGAAGGCATCTTCGAGGCCGAAGGGGTCGCGGAGGAATTTGGCAATCAATGGATCCTGGTCGTCGCGAGGAGTGAGCGAAAGCCCAATCTGATCGCAGGCATAAATTCCCCTAATATTCCCATCATTATCTCGGTCAACGTAAACTATGGTCATCCCAGTAGCCTCTTGCAGGTGTAGTCAGTCCATCCGGATGATGAAATGCTGATGTTAATGCTGCCGCCCGCGCTTGACCCCACAAGGCGAAAGGTCCCATCAGTTCGGGTGTGGATGTCCCATGTATCGGTGATGGCGATAGTGCCGGTCCCGTTGTTGGCTTGAACGAGCAGTTCGCTCTCCCCCACTGCGTCAGCAGCCGTCGCAACACCGCCTTTGAGGGTAATAACGCCGTTATTACTGTTGGCGACGATGCTGCTGTTTGCTCGCCCCAGGACCGGAACACCGACAGGCCAGAAGGCAAACCTCATGTTGTCGTTCGTGAAGGCAGCCGAGGTATTAACCTCGTTTGATGCGACTGTCTGGACGAAGTTCCCGGTTTGTTTGAACCGGTGGATTTGCGCGCTGGCATTGGTCAATAGGATGCCCACACGACTACCAGAGAGTAGCTCCCAGCCCGTTAGGTTGGTCAACGACACGCCCCCTTCTATAGCGCTAAGAGAGGCCACAAAGTCGGTAGCACCCGTGTCGAGGTTCCTGATGGCGTATATGAAATAGGTCTTGGAGGCTTGCACCACGCCTGTGTCGAGGAAACCGGTGCCGGTACCAAAGGTGGCCGAAAGCTGCCTCGTGGTATCAACCGTAGTAGCGTGCCTCTTGCCACCAAAGAAACCGACGCCGGGACCAATCGAGATGGACGTGGTGCTGGCCCAGGCCGGGATGAACCCGACCATGAAGTCCAGGTCCAGCGCCCGGGCCACATATTTGACGATGCTGCCCGCCAGAACCTTTCTCAGTCCCCAGCCTGCCGCATTGTCGGCAATGGCGAATTCGTCTGTATCCATGATGTCGCTTTTTGCCGCTGCGCCGTGCAGCCAGCCGGCGAGAGTATTGGCAACGGTGTCGTAGATTGCCAGCGTCTTCCGATACCAATGAAAGGCGGAAAACAGCCCGCCCGAACCTGGAACCGCAACATCTTCCGGATTCGTCGCGTAAGCGGTCGCAACCCCGGCGTTGGCATTTGCGTCCGCGGCCGACTGCGCGGCTTCCGCGGCCTTCTGCTGGGTGGTCTGCGTCAAGCTGGCAACATCGGGAATGTCATCGGCAAGATCGGCCACAGCCTCCAGATAGTGCGAGACAGCGGCAACAGCCTCCAGCGCATCGCCTTTGTTGCTCAACGCCAGAACATCTGCGATGAGTTTGTCGATCGTCGCCGAATCGAAGGACGGCGGAATGGTTATGGCGCGGGCCGCCCGTTCCTTCAGTTGCTGAAGCCGCATCACGATCAGGTCGAGCGCCTGCTCGACGGTCTCGGCATAATACGCGCCCTGGTTTTCCAGGTCGGTTTCCTGGGTGAAGGGCACGTCCAGCAGCAGGGTTATCCGGCTGCCTTCGGCCGGGGCAGGGGTGATGAGCGCGCTGCCGCCGCCATCGTTGCCAATTCCGGTCACGGTGTAATCGGCATCGAGCATCAGGATTGAATCCGTGCCCGAGGAATCCGTGTGGATCACCTGCAGATGCTGGGGTTCAAGGATCTTGAACTTGTATTCGAAGGCCGTCGTTATGCCGTTTGCGTCATAAGGGCCGGATCGATTTACTTCACTCGATATGGTCATGTCGTTGTGCCTTATTTTTTTGCCGATCATGGGCGTAAAAAGGTTGTTTACCTGACCTGCCGAAAACGCAGCGCGGCGGGCAAGCGCTTAAAGATGGAAGCAGGGCGACGGATCGTTGGAGTAGCAAGCCGACTCTGAATGAGGGGCAAGATCGAACGGACGGGGCCAAGCGCTGTCGTCGAACAATCGTAAAGGGCATACTCGATTTTACTTCTAAGATGCCAGCGCCAGTTCAACCCATGATGGGTCTGGCAGTTCTGGTAATAGCTAACTCGTCAGGCTGAAAGCACCTTTCCCGATGGGAGCGCGTGCGACAAAAGACAGAGCATCCTATAGAAATCGAGGCGGCATCATTCAGAAGCTGGTGACCGCTTATAAACGGGCTCGCTATTTCACCAGGGCGGGTAGAAACTTGGTCGTGAAGCGTCGCGCGGAGTTCCTGATAGTTGAGCATGCAGTCTTGGAGGTTGGGGATAATGTCACGATCCAGGACTATTCTTTCTTCCAACTCACAATGCCGGAGCCAAAGGTATTTATCGGTGACAATACGGTCATAGGCCGACGAAACATTGTCACGGCAAAGAACCTCATTCGCATCGGAAGCGATGTATTGATCGGATCAGATGTCCAGATCACCGATCACAGCCACGGCACAAAACGCGATACTCTAATGCGCCTGCAGCGGGCAGACATCGGCTTCGTAGAGATTGGAGACGATGTCTGGATTGGAGTGGGGGCAAAGATTCTGATGAACGTAACGATAGGAAAAGGTGCTGTAATCGGCGCCAATTCTGTCGTGATATCCGATATCCCGGAATACGCGATTGCTGTTGGCTCACCTGCGAAGGTCGTCAAATATCGAACCTAACTGCACGTCACGCGAGCCATTATTATGTCGCTACTGCCCGGCAAGGCCGGCCACCGAGCCTTTCTGCTGAAACCTCCTGCCCAGCAATCGGATACTGGATCGACGTTTTGCCCATCCCAAGTCGAAATTGCCATCTACCGTTGTGTTTTGGCGGTCTCGTGGATAGTAATACCTTCTGGTGGGTAGGGGATGAACGTGGATTATAATAGGCACAACGCGGCTTCCGCATGGAAGCATCTGACGATCAGGCATCCGGATGTACTTGTGGTGGGGGCCAACACCGGCAACGATTGTTCCTATTTTGTCGAGTTTGGCGCCAAGGCGGTTTTGGGCCTCGATGTAATCGAAGAAGTCGGAAGCGAGTTCACGCACCCGAAAGTAAAATATCTCTGCGAGAGCGCGGAAGACATGCGTTCGATCGCAGATGAATCCTTCGATCTGGTGTACTGCTATGCGACGATGGAACACGTCCCCAACGTGGAGGCGGCGTTCTCCGAAATGGCGCGAGTGGTGCGCAAGGGCGGCATCATATATTCCCTCGCATCCCCGCTTTGGCAGTCGCCCGGCGGCCACCATATGGTGAGTTCCTCAAATGGCCCTGGATCCACCTTGTGAAGTCTCCCGACGAGATTGCCGAGATAGCGATCAATAACAATCTCTACCCCACAGAAGAGCGTGCCAGGGCGAAGGTCGCGTACATGCTCAATCCGTCCTTTTTCAATATGCGCCCCTCAACGGATTACATTGAGGCCTGTGCGAAGCTCGCAGGCTTGCGCGTTCTTCGAAATGAAATCCTGAAGGAAGATGCGAGTTTGCTACGCCACCCATTTGGGGCCGCAGCTGTAGCGAGGGGCATGTCTCAAGAGAACTTGCTCGACGTAACCCACCAATTGATAGCTCGGAAAAGAGGCTCCGGCAGCATGGCATCGGTCGTTTTCGACACTGCATATCTTCTGAAGCAGAGGCTTTCCCAGTTGGTTAGACATTGAATTGACCGGGAGATCCGGCGAGTAAGAGGGATCGCGCGTCTGCTGCTCATATCTTTCGATGATGCGATTTCGGGTGATATCAGCCTGCCATCATCTGACAAATCCTACAGCCTGCCATACAACCACACATCGCTTCTGGATTGTATGCAAAACCTGACATAAAACAGGGAGGTGCAGCATTCGGCATGGTGTGAGGGCAATGATGCGATATCAGGCGATCGTTTCCGTCAGGCCGCTTTCGTGGCCGGGTCTTTTCTTCGCGCTGGTTTGCCTGTGCCTGTCGCTGACGCCGAGCCTGATGCCGCGGTCGTGGTTCGTGCAGGGTGCCCTGTCGGGTACGAGCGCTGCGGTCGGTTATTTCTGCGGTGTCGTCCTGCAATGGCTCTGGATCTATCTCGAGATCCCGTCGCTCCGGTTCCGCCCCGGATGGATAGTGCGATCGGTCGCGGTCATAGCCGGCGTATTGATCGCGGCGTTTTTCGTGTGGCAGGCGTCATCCTGGCAGAATTCGGTCCGGGCGTTGATGCAGCTTCCGCCCAATGCCACGATCGAGCCCTTCCTGCTGATCCTCACCGCAGCCGTGGCCTTCATCCTGCTCGTCGCGATCGGCCGGCTTTTCAAGATGGTGGTGCTTGCGAGTTATGAACGCGCCAGCCGTATCGTTCCAAGGCGGATCGCCGCCCTTGCCGCGATCCTGATTTCGGCCTTCGCCTTCTGGACTGTCGTCGACGGTGTGCTGTTCCATGTCGCGCTGCGCGTCGTCGATTCCTCCTTCCGGGAGGCCGATGCGCTGATTGACGACGATACGCCGATGCCAGACGACCCGGCCAAAACGGGAAGTGCGGTCTCGCTCGTCAACTGGGAGGAGCTCGGACGACGCGGCCGTCATTTCATCACCTCTGGCCCGACGCGTGAGCAGATTGGCGCATTCCTGAACTCTCCCGTAAAGGATCCGATCCGGGTCTATGTCGGCCTCAACAGCGCAGACAGTGCGGAGGCGCGCGCAAGCCTGGCGCTTGCCGAACTTAAGCGCCAGGGCGCATTCGAGCGACCCTCCCTGATCGTCGTCGTACCGACGGGAACCGGCTGGGTCGATCCGGAAGCGCTGGATACGGTCGAATATCTGCTGCGCGGCGATGTCGCCAGCGTCGCGATCCAATATTCCTATCTCAGCAGCTGGCTGTCACTGATGGTCGAGCCGGAATACGGGTCCGATACGGCAAGGGCGCTGTTTCGGGAGGTCTACGGCTATTGGCGCACGCTGCCGCGCGATCATCGCCCGAAACTCTATCTGCATGGCCTCAGCCTCGGGGCGCTGAATTCGCAATCGTCCGTCAATCTCTTCGAGGTGTTTGACGATCCGTTCCAGGGGGCGCTGTGGAGCGGGCCGCCCTTTGCGAGTGCCACGTGGTCCTATCTGACCGCAAATCGCAATCCGGGATCGCCGGCCTGGCTGCCGCAATTTCGCGATGGCAGCATGATCCGGTTTTCCAATCAGTGGACGTCTGCCACCACTGCCGGTGCCGCCTGGGGGCCGGTCCGCATCGTCTTCCTGCAATATGCCAGCGACCCCGTAACCTTTTTCGACTGGCGGGCGCTCTATCGGGAGCCGGACTGGATGAAGGGGCAGCGCGGCCCGGATGTCTCACCGCATTTTCAATGGTTTCCGATCGTCACCGCCCTGCAGCTCGGCTTCGACGCCATGATCGCCACCACGTCGCCGATGGGCTACGGCCATGTCTATGCGCCGCAGCACTATATCGATGCCTGGTTGGCGGTCACGGAGCCGCCCGGCTGGTCGGCTGAGGAGATCGAGCGGCTGAAGCAGCATTTCGAGAGCGCTCCGCCGATCGAAGTGAGTGATTGATCGAGACTGGTCATGGCTCGACGTTTTTTCTGACGCATCAGGTCAGCGATTGAGAATAAATAGCTCATATTCATTCGCAATTTCTCCCGGCGTTGGCTGCTTGCCGTTGCGTTTCTTCAGGTCAGCCTCGATCGCCAACCTCAGATCCCGCGGAATATCCTCGTACTGCACGGTGATGTCGTAGGTCGCGTCGTTGGCGCGGCTGTTGGCTTCGAAGAGATAGCCCGGTTGCTCGCTCGCCGGCAGGCCGCGGCCGTGGCTTGGCGTGCTGATAACGATCGGCAGCAGCAGACGATTGATCATTTTCTGGACGTCGCTCTGGGGCGGGTTCTGGCCGTTGTGGGTGGTTTTGAACTCGTCCATCTGGTCGACCAGCATGGTCTGGAATTGGGCGGCGCGGCGGGGAGCGTCGCCGGATGAGAAGAAGCCGGGATTGGTGTCGATGAGGCCGAGGCCTTCGAGCTGCGGGCGGGCGAGTTCGAAGGCGGTCTTGAGATCCAGGCTTTCGAGGCGGGCCTTGCGCTGGTCGGTGAGGGCCATCTGCCGCCAGCCGGTGACCTTTTCCCAGTCCTTGTCGGAGAGTTTGGAGCGATACCCAAGGAGATCGATCTGCGAGAAGGCGGCCGGATCCCTGGCGAATTCGGTCTGCAGGTCGTAGAGCGTCTGCGTATTCGTCGCCGGCTGGCCGTAGGCGCGGACTTTTTCCTTGTAGTCGCGCAGCGTCAGCATGCCGGATGGGCCGATGGCCTGCTGGATGTGGACGGGCAGTTTCGTCGGGTCGAAGCTCGGGTCGGCGATAACCTGGTTATTGGCCCATTCCTGCACCTGCACCCGCTGGGCGTCGATCGCCTTCTTCAGCGAGACGGTATAGCCGTTCAGCTGTGCCTCGGTGGCGGCGCGCAAGGCGGGGTCGGCGATGCTGTTCAGGCTTTCTTCGATCCTGCGCAAGCTCTCGGGATTGTAGTTCGGCAAGGTCATGGTCTTCTCGTCGACGGTGCCGGATGTGCGGAAGCCGATGACCTGGCTTGCGGCGTGGGCCGTCAGCACGGTTTCGCCGGCGCGTCTGGGATCGCGGCCGAGCACGAGGATGTTGCCGTCGGCATCGTAGCCGCGGAAGATGCCGATCTGGCCCTTCTCGCGATCATCAGGGGCGTTGCCACCGTTCTTCCCGGCGCCTTTGCTTTGAGGCAGGCCGAGCACGACGATGTCGCCGGGGCGGGGTGTCTGCGTCGGCAGGCCGAAATGGCGGAAGCTTGTGGCATCGGCCGCAGTGCTTCCGGCGGGGCCTGCGGCCGTGCCGAGGATAGCTCCCGTGACATCGGTCAACCAGGGCTGGAGCGACGGGGCGACTGTGGTGCCGGCGGCATTTCTGACAAAACTCGCCACCGCCAGATCGTCCTTCGCCTTGCCGGGGAAGGTAAGCGTGGCGGCAACGGTGCGGAAATCCTCCGGGCCGCTCGGCTGGCGCGGCGGGATCTGAGTGGTCGATACCTGCGGGCCGGCGGGTCGCTGGCCAGTTGTTTGAGCGCGGGCGATTTGCGGGGCTGCGGTCTTGCCCGCCGAAGGCTGCGCGCCAAGTGTGCGGGCTCCCCCGGTTCTGCTGCCGGCGCCATCCGTTTCGAGGCCGGTGGTTCTTGCGCCTGCTGTGGAGGGCTGAACCGGGCTGCCGGTCTGCGGCTGGCCGCCTGTACTGCTATCGGCGTTTGCGGTGGCCGCTGTGGGGGCGGTATTGGCATCAGGCACACCGGTATAGGTCGGCGGCCGGCCGGCGATGATATCGGTGGTGTTCTGCCTGGCCTTTTCCTCGGTGACGGCGGGCTGCAGCGATTTCAGCAGGGCGGTGCTGTCGGCCGGCAGCATCCGGTCGCCGGCGTCTTTCACATATTGCTCGGCCTTGATGGCGCTGTCATTGGCGATGCGAAGGGCGACATTCTTCGTCGTGTCGGAGACGAACCGGGCGCGTTCCTGCTCGAGCCTTTCCTGGCTCCAGCCCTGCATATGGCCCTGATGCTCGATCTCCGCCACACCCTTGCCGATCTCGGCATCCACCTTGGCCGGATCGCTGTAGACGGCGACGGCGCCGGCGCCGGCGGATTTGATGCTGTTGGCTGAGGTCTCGGCAAACCACGCCTTGCGCTGGTCGAATGTGTGGCGGATCGTGCTGTCCAGCAGCGCGTTCATGCTGGCGCGGCTGGTCTCTTCGTAGGTGCGCGCGGCACCCGGCGTCAGGCCCTTGCCGAATTCGGCGCGTTTCTGCTCGGCCAGCTTTTCGAAGGCGGCGCGGCCTTCCACGGCGGCGCGGCCGGTCAGCGTCAGGAAGCCGCTCTTGCCGTAAAGCCCGTCGCGCTGCCAGTCGTTGAGCTTCGTCTGCGCATCCTTGGCGGCATTGGCATTATCAAGCTTCTCCACCTCGACCACGGCCTCGCCGAGCGTGCCCATGGCGGTTGCCAGCCCCTGCATGCCCTTGCCGATGGCGGAGCCGAAAGCCTCGGCATCGGCCTTCACCGTGAAGCCCTCGGTATATTCGGGGCGCAGTGCCACGTGCTGTTGCGTATCCTGGTAAGTCGGAACAGTCGGCATCAAACCCTCACTTCTTTTTCACCGCAATTCCGGACGCAAAACCGCGGCACACTTTTGCTGGAATTGCTCAGAAATAACCCAGGGCCTTGCCCTGCGTGTAAACCTTGCCGGTGCCGCCGAGCACGGTGCCGATAGCATCGAGATAGCCTCCCTTGACGGCAGCATCGGCGCGCATGCGGTCGAGCTTGGCGCTGGCCAGCTGGTTGGTGCCCTGCACCTTGTAGCCATAGGCTTCGCGATAGGCGTTGGTGCGCACGTTCAGCGCATCGATCTCGCCCATCTTGGCGGTGTCGACGATGGTGTCGAGCGGCGAGCCGAAGGTTAGGTCCACGCCGTCTGCGGCGATCGCGGCGCGCTGGCGTCCCTCAAGCTGCGCGGTCTGCAGACGCTTTTGCTGCTCTTCCTGCTTGCCGCGCTCGATCGCATCCTTCGCCTGCTTGTCGGCGATCTGCGCATTCATTTCGGCGACCTGGGCGTTATATTTGTTGGCTTCCGCCGTCGCCTTCGCCTGCTGCACCTGGCCGGCGGCACCCAGAAGCGTCGAGCCCAATGTCAGCGCCAGACCAAGATCACACATCCGCGTCTCCCATTTCGAACAGGTGGAATGGATGGCCGTTGATCTCGACCGGTTCGAACAGCCGGAAGCCCAGCCATTCGAGCCAGCGGAGCGAGACCATGTTGCGTGCATCCACGAAGTTTCTGATCAAGCGATAGCGGCTCAACAGTTGAGCCGGCCAATCGCGCGAGATCCGCAGGAAGGCGCGGAAATTCTCTTCCACCGCATCGGTGCCGAGCAGCCAGGGCGCGCCGATGCCGGTGAGGATATTGATGTCACCGACACCCCACATCACCTCCGGCCGGCCATCGAAAAGTGCCGTCCAGGCAAGCGAAGAATGGCGGTAGGAGAAGGAAAGGGCAGACAGTGGTGAGCGACCCGAGGCGGCGAAGACTTCTTCGCGGTCTGCCGTCCGCATCCGCGCGGCAATCTCTCTGATATGGCCGGGTCTCGCCGGCGTGATCGCAATCTCAGCGGCCAAGGGTGACATCCGGCATGATGGAGAGGATAGTCATCGGCAGCGGGTCGAACTGCTTTACCCACATGGCACCGCTGGTATTCCAGTCCCAATAGGGGGTGATGGTGAGATCGCCGGTATAGAGGCTGATTGCCTCGTTCCAGTTCTCGTTGCGGCGCTGCTTGTATTCCACCAGCACATTGCCATCGCGCTCGCCATCGGCAGGACCGGTGAAGATGCCGCGGGTGTTTTCCACGCGGAATGTCACTTCGGAGACGGATTTGGTGCGACCCTGCACGGTGCCGAGGCCCTGCACCTGGCCGACATCGAGATCGAGCGTCTGGATTGCCGCCGTCACCGGCAGGCCGATATGGATTTTCGTCGCCGCGCTCTGCAGCCGCACGGCTCCGCCTGTGACGGTGAGATTGCGCACGACATTGCCATCGGCAAGCGCCACGACGGATTGGCCTTCGAGATGGCCAAGCCCATTCAGCACAGTGGCCGGCGAGCCGGAATAGGTCAGTCCGCAATCGACGAAGAAGGCATCCTGCACATCCTCAAAAGCGCGGCTGTGCAGCCGTTCGATATAGCGCTTTTGCGTGCCGTTGATCGTGCGCCGGACGATAAAATAGGGCACGTCCTCGCCATTCTCCTCGATGACGGTCACATCCTCAAAAAAGGCATCGGCACCGCTTTCGTGGCGTGTCCAGGCCCAGACATCCTGCTCCTTCATGTAGGTGAGCGAGACCAGGGCGCCGTCGTCGAGCACCACCCAGACGACGGAATCCGGTGCCTGCGCATAATCCCAGGCTGATATCTCGCGGCCCTTGAAGAGGTGGCGGGCGAGGATGGTCAGATCCTTGCCCACGTAGCTGTCCTGCGTATAGTCATAGGAGAAGTCGCGCACCACGCCGCCAAGGCGCTGGGCAAAAAGCACCGTATTGCCGACGACGATCGGCTGCACCTTGGCGGCCCCGCGATAACCCTGGTTATCGAGCTTGATGGCGGAGGGCGAGATCGCATCGGCAGTCGAACCGCCGGTGACGATCCATTCGGAACCTGACGTCAGCAGCAGCAACCCGCGCACCGAGATCATCGAGCGGATCTCGTTCACCTGCCTTGCGCGGATGCGGAAGGTCACGGCATCGCTTGCCTTGGCGGGTGAGGAGACGCCGAAATTCTCGTAATTGGCGGATTGGCTGAGCCAGACGGCCTGCGGGTCGTTTTGCGTCGAGGCAAAGGCGAGGCGCTGTTCGATGAAGGTCACGCAGCGCGGATAATCGCCTGCCGCATTGAAGGGGTTGCGGCCCGTTTGCGGCGTGTCGGAGAGATCGGGCGTGATATTCTCGTCATCGAAGGTCAGGCCGGTCGTGCCGCCGACATAGCCGAAAATGCCGTTGTCGTCGCGGTAGACGATGTAGCGCGCCGCACCTGACACCGCCGCCCAGGTGACACGATTGATGCCGCCCTGAATGGCGAGGTCGTTGACGACGGCGCCGGCGTTGGACGGCAGGCTTTCCTCGCCGCTGTCGGCCACGGCGGAGACCCGATAGCGGTATGTGGCTGCCACATAGCCCGGCTTGCCTGATGTATCGCCGGGCTTGGTGACGGATGGTGTGCCTGCCGGCGGATTGATCAGCGGCTTGAACAGGACTGACGTCAGCGTCCAGTTGTTGTCGGCGAGGCGCCCGAGCTTTCGCACGGGATGATTGACGTGGCAGAGATAGAGCACGTCGGCTTCCTGCACGAAGACGAGGTCCTGCACGTCATTATCAGTATAGGCGGTCGCGACCTCGTAGGGGGCGGCACCCGAGAGCACCAGCCCGCCATCGCGGAAGATGCGGATATATTGGTGGCCGAATTCGAGGATATAGGTCTGTTCGGTGTTGAACTGAAAGCGGATCAGCCGGGCCTGTTTCGAACTGTCCTTGATCTCGTGGATGAATTGCAGCCCGGCCCGGTTCGACACACCGCCATGCGGATGGACGAAGACATTCAGCGCCGTGCGCAGGCCGCTCTGGTATTTGGTGAGATCGACGCGGGCGCCGAGTGCGGGCGAGAGTTCACCGGCGGTGAACGAGGGTTGATAGGCGCGGAAATCAGCCATGGGCGCGCACCGCAATCAGTTCGCTGACGAAATTCTCGCTCGTGTGCCTCACCTGATTGGCCTCGGCCTGTTCGGCGGCCCGCTGGCTGCTTTGGGCGAGCGCCATCGCATCGGCGCGGATCTTCGGATCGCGCGTCAGCGGCATGGCGAGACGGACGGCGAGATGCCAGGAGAGCGCCTCGATGAAGAGCGGTGCATATGTCGTCGGGTCGGTCAGGCGGCAGGTATAGCGCAGGAGTGCGGGCGAGAGATCGCAATAGAGCCGGTCGCCCTCGAGCGCGTAAGGGTATTGCATCTCGCGCCCGGCCTCGTCGAGATCGGGGTTGAGCGTCTCCGGCGGGGCAGCAGCATCAGCGGAATATCGCGGCCTGATCCAGCGGATCTGCAGGCAATCGGCCGGCCGCGCATAGGAATGGCGCCAGACGCCCGGCTTGTCATTGTCCAGCGCGCCCAGCGCCAGCGTCTTGCCGGCCGCAGCCCAAGGAAAGGACTGCAGGAGCACATCGCGCGTCTGCGCATAGAACTGATTGCAGGCGCGCGCCTCGGCGCTCTTTTCGGTGAGATCGTTGATATTGTCCTTGCCGATATTGGAAAGGGCGAGATTGCAGATAGAGACAACGGTAGCCATGAACCAACCTCTTGAGTTGGGGTAGGGCTAACGTGGAGATGGTTGTGGGGGTGAAATCTCTCCTCCCTCATTCCCTCCTCGTGCTGGCACGAGGGATGTCACAGGAATCCAGCCGGCTTGCGTCGGCAAGCCGAGAGGACTCCTGCACTGAGAGCCAGCACGCAACCTGCGCTCGTCGATAGACTTAAAGGAAAAAAGTCTCTCCTGCCCAAGGACTTGGGCAGGCTGGATTCCTGTGACAAGCACAGGAATGAGGGTGGGGAGTGCTCTCACTCCGCCTTCCGGCTGATGAACAACCCCGTCTCCTTGCCCACCTCGAGCACACCGCCGCCCGCCCGGAATGCCTCTGATATCGCCACCCGAAACGCCGCAAGCTCTGCCTCATCAGCCCTGTCGCCGGGCGGATAGGAAGTCAGCGCCAGAAACACGTCTTCCGGCTCCGTTATCCGCATATGGGCCGGGTGTTCCGTCATCGTCACATTGCCGAACTGCGCCTGCATCAACCGCTCTGCCGTCTCATAGCCGAAGGCCGCGCCCGCGGGGTCGTAGGGCGGGCTGCCGAACACCGTCGTCAGTTCGTACATGCCGCGCATGTTGCCCGCACCATTGGTGGTCACCGCAAGGTGACCGCCTAACTTCAGCACGCGGTACATTTCGGCAATCGCCTTAGCTTGATCGGCGACATGGTAGAGCATGTGCATGGCGATGACGGTATCGAAGGAGCCGTCTTCGAAGGGCAGGGCGGTGGCGTCGGCCCGCCGGCCCGTGACTTCGGCGAAGGCGAGCGGGTGGCAGCGCTCGAGCGCTTCCTGCAGCATGCCGGGGGAGAGATCGGCAAGGGTGAGGGCGAGATCGTCGGGCAGTTCGTTCACCACCGAAGCCCAGAACCAGCCGGGGCCGCAGCCGATATCCAGCACGCGATCTCCTGACCTGAGCGGCAGCTGCCTTGCCACCCAGGGAAACCAGCCGGTTTCGGCAATCGTATATTCCCGGTTCAGGCGCCCGCGGGCTGCGAGCTTTTTGCTGTCGCTATATTGCTCTTCATTGCCTGTGGTGATGGATGACATGATTGGCCCCGGCTTCCCTCAATGTCAGATGGAATGAATGCGGCGGGTCGATCCTGCACTTTTATAGTGTAGTGGGCAATGATGAGATCGGTTATTGAGGTGGCGGATTGGCTGGTGTCGATGATGCGCCTTGCCCGCAGCAGCTCCAAGGAGACATTGTGAAGAACCGGATCTTTTTCATTCTCATGTGCGCCTTTGTGCTGGTGGCGATTGCCGGCCTGATGATCAGCTCCGCCCGGCTGATCGGGCTCTTCGGCTAGGCGCAAGCAGTCTTCCCGCATCGCGGTCAGCGCGCCGCTACCGCCAGATAGGCCGAGATCGTCAGCACCGAAAGCACCGTGGAAGCCAGCACCACGCGGCCCGTGAGGCTCGCCTCGCGGCCGTAGAATTCCGCCAGCATGAAGGGGCCGGTGCCGGTCGGCAGGGCTGCGAGCAGCACGGCGGTATGGGTGGCAGCCGGCGGCAGGTTGAGGAGCGGTGCGGCGATGACCCAGGTGACGGCTGGTTGCGCGATCAGCTTCAGGCCGACGAGAATGCTTGTCGTCGTCGCCCGCGCGCTTGCCTCGCCAGCCTTGGTGCCGGCGAGAAACAGGCCGAGGGCGATCAGCGCGCAGGGTGAGGCGGCACCGCCCAAGAGCTTCAGGAAGGCATGCGCGGGGGCGGGAAGCACCACACCCGAGACCATGACCAGCGCGCCGAGAGCGGGCGCGACCAGCAGCGGGTTTTTTGCCAGCGAGCGGGCCGTCCTGATGGCGATATCGCGCCGGCGGCTTTCGGATTGCAGGCCGCCTTCGATGAGGATGATGGCGACGGCGAAGAGCACGCAGACAGTGAGGATGGTGGAGATCAGCGTCGGCGCCATGCCTGTGTCGCCGACCAGGGACAGGACGAGCGGAAAGCCGATGAAGCCGGTATTGGCGTAACTCGCGTTCAGCCCGTCGATCGCCGCATCGGCGAGATGCCGGCCCTTGGCGACGCGCCAGCAGAGTGTGGCGCCGAAGATGACGGCGCAGCCGGCCGTGAAGGCGAGAATGAAGCCCGGCTGCCAGATCTCGGCGGGCCTGGCATTGGCCATGATGTCGAAGAGCAGTGCGGGCAAGGCAAGATAAACGACCAGCCGGTTGACCTCGCGCGTGGCATTTTCGCCGAGCGCGCCGGTCTTGCGGGCAATCCAGCCGGCGAGGATGAGGGCAAAGATCGGCAGGACAATCGAAAGGTTCGTCAGCATTTGGGGCAACGCGGGTGTCATTCTTGGCTGGGGTGATGATTGCCTAGCGTTCCGGATCGAGATAATCCAATGTCATCTTGGATGCTTATTGATACTTTTGAGGTATCGAATGGACACACGTCATATGCGCTATTTCGTGGCGCTGGCCGAAACGCTGCATTTCGGCCATGCGGCGGCGCGCATGAACATGAGCCAGCCGCCCTTCAGCCGGCAGATCGCGGCGATCGAAAAGCAGCTCGGTGTGCGGCTCTTCGAGCGCAACTCGCGCAATGTGGCGCTGACGCCGGCCGGCCAGCATTTCCTTGCCGATTGCCGCGCCGTGCTTGATCAATTCGATGCCGCCTGCCGCGATGTGCAGCTGGTCGCCTGCGGCATGAAGGGCGAGCTGAAGCTCGGCTTCATGATGCATGCCGCCCATAGCGTCATCCCGGCGCTGGTGCGGCTTTATTCCGAAGCGCGGCCGGATGTGCGCCTCATCCTTGAAGAGCGCATACCCACCGATATCGAGGAGATGCTGGCCGAAGGGAAACTCGATGCCGCCGTCACCTTCGGCGGCGGTCCTGCGCCGCATCTGCGCACGCTGCTGCTTGCCCGCGACCGGCTGTGCCTGATCGTGCCCCAGGGCCATCGGCTGGCCGGGGTCGAAACCATCGGGCCGCAGTCGCTTGCGGGCGAAAGGCTGATCGCTGCGCCCGCAACCGTGGCGCCAACGCTGCGCACGGCGATCGGCCTCTATTGCGCATCCGGCGGCGTCGTCCCGCATTATGCCTTCGAGCCGCGCCTGCAGCACACGATCATTCGGCTGGTGCAGGAGGGGCTGGGGGTGGCGCTGATCCCGCAATCGCTTTGCGATGATCTGGCCGAGGGCGTGGTGTCGCGGAGGCTCGATGATGCGCCGGAATTCGATGTCGTGCTTTGCGCCTCGCGTGCGGCGAAGAACCCGGCCGTGCCGCAGCTCTTCGAAGTGGCGGGACGGGCGGGCGTGGATTGAAGAGCGAGACTATGCCGTTTGGCGCCCTCTCTTGAAAAACTCAGAATTTGAGGTTGATGGCGGGGAAAAAGGCGCCCTCGGGCGGATCCTTGTCGGCGCATTCCACCCCATTGATCATCATGCCGCCGCTATCGCTGAGGATCTCGCCCTCGTGATCGCTCCAGATCACGATTGCTTCCGGCGTCATTCCCGAGAAATCAGCGTCGGGACCTGGGGTGACGCGGCCCTCGGCGTTTCCATCCCACCAGAAAAGCTTCGGCGGAGGATTGCCGCCATCAGGCTCGGAGCCCGCCAGGATGAGGTATCGGCTGCCGACCCGGGCGATGTCGCGCACGCCTCGGCCGGACGTTCCCGGTCCATCGGAGAGGTCCATCGTGACGACACGGGTCATTTGCGCGGAGCCCACGTCGCCCGTGCCCAGTTTGACCAGCTGCATCGGATTGGCGAGTTCGAGCACGATGGCGCGGTCGTTGGGTATTGTTTCAGGGCCTCGCAAGCCGATCAGAAGATGCCCGTCAGGCGTTGCTGCCAGGCCTTCGATGTTGATGAGGGCTTTCGATCTGTCTTCGCTGCGGCCAAGTGCTGCGGCCAGATCCGCGCGAAGATTGCGATAGACCTCGCCGGAGTTCGACAATGTCCCATCGGCCGAAACGGTCGTTGCAAATAGTTCCTTGCGCTTCTTCTTGTCTTCCCCGCTGCTGTTCAGCGAATGGGATGTGAGCCAGAAGATCGTGTCGCCGATGCGGGCACCGCCTTCGATATCAGTCACATCGTCGACCGCGAACTGCGTGACCGGTTTCGGTTTCCCCCGCTGATAGATCATGATCGCGGAGAAATCGTCGCTTGCGACCGCCACATGCGACGCATCGACCAAGGCTGCGGCCGAGGCCTCGCAAATGCCTTGATATGTGTGGCCCGCCGCATTGGCCGTCAGCGGGCCAACGAGCGACGAAAACAAGGCCAAAAGGATCACGCGGCTGCTGTTGCTCATGCGACAAGTCCCCCGTCTCGGCGTGCAACTTCCCGGTGAGGTGGCAATGCTCTAATTAAACTCTCGCGGAACGTGCGCGTCAATATAATGTTTAGTCGTTCATCATGCGCAAGCCAGTGTGACTGGCTTCATCCATTTATAAATTGTCGATTTTCATAAATGAAATTCATCTGTTTCGCTGAATGTTACGGTAAGTCGGCTCTTTGGCGGTCTATAGAAGTGCTGATGCCATAGTTTTATTCTTTAATGGAGCTTGCCTGTTCTTTCGGGTGTCGCACCGGCGAGTCAGGGCTGATAGCTGCAGCTGGTGCAGATCGCGACCGGGCGCAGATCAACCGTGGCCTTTCTGGGCCGCGGCCACCAGCGTCCTGATCGCCCAGCGCTTCACCTCGCGCGCGTCGGCATCGTCGAGTTGCAGGACATCCTTGCACACCACCATTGCCTCCGGCCCCACGATCAGGGAAAGGGCCTTTATCAGATGTTCGAGAGCTTTCGGGTCGAATGCGCCGCGTGCCGGTTCCAGTGCCGCCTCGATGAGCGGCGTGCGACGGTTTTGGCGGCCAAGCAGTTCACCATCGTCGACTGCCTTGGCCCGCCGCTCGAGGGACTGCGCCAGCATGATACGAAGCGGGGCCTCGTTGGCGAGGATCATGTCATGCAGGACCTGGTCGACGAGTTGGACGCGCGTCGCTGGATCGGTCGAGGATTCGTTGCCGAACAGCTCTTCGGCTCCGGGGGTCGCTATGTCGATGGAGGCTTCCAGCAGCAGAGCCTCGACACTCGGGAAGTAACGATAGGCTGTGGCGCGTGAAACCAGGGCCTCCACCGCGACATCTTCCAACGTCGGTCGGTTGCCCTGTTTCATCAGCCGCGTTGCAGCCTCGAGCAGATCTTTGCGTGTTCGCTGCCGCTGGTTTTGCCGAATCGTCTTGCCTCCTTCGGCCATCAGTCAGTCCCTTGGCAGTTGCTGCATGATTGCGGCAAGGTCGAGCCAGACGTTTTCGCGTTTGATGTCACCATCATCGTTGAACTCTACGACGTGCAGCAGTCGAAATTCCAAAGGGCGATTGCGACCTTCGAGACCGAAGGGCCGGCCCGGGGCGCGACCCCTCCAAAGCGACTCATCGACCAGGAAGCCGTCGCCGTAAAGTCTGCGGATACATTTGACCGAACTTTCCGAGAGATCCGAAAAGGTTGCCGCGTAGAAAGCACGGGCCGCATTGCGTCCATGCGAAGGCCCGAAAGGCCAGCCGACGACGTCGTGCTCGACATCCTCCGACAGTGTTTGCAACACGCCGTCGATATCGTCGCTGGCCTCAAAACTGAAATGCTCATCGATCTTCAGATCCATGTCACGGGGGGTAAGCGTCATTTTAGTCCTCCCTTGAAAAAGTTGACGATGCCGCGGACGTGGCGTCGCAGCGGCAAAACTGCGGTGTCATTTCATTGCGAGTTTGTCGGCGGCCTGGCGGGCTGCCGGCGAGAGGAAGTCCATATCCTGGTTGGATTTTGAGACGTAACGATCTTAATGAGACTTTTGTCTCATGTAAAGAAAAATCGTATAATACGACATATCTCATTATTGGAACACTCAAATCGGAAGGAGAGGCAACCTATTGCAGCAGCCCCAGCCGCCGTCCTTCGGCAGCCGCCTGTCCGCGGGATTTCGCGTTCAGTTTGGCGAGGATCGAAGAGATGTGGTGATCCACCGTTTTCGCCGGGACGAACAGGCGCGCGCCGATCTCGGCATTTGACCTGCCCTCGTCGATCAGCCGCAGCACATCCAATTCCCGTGTCGTGAGGCTGGCGGCGTTGGCTTTGGTGCTGGCTCTCGGGCCGCGCGTTGCAAGACGGCCGCTGCGTTTGCGGATCATGTCCTTCACGTGGGCGGTGACGGCGGTGGCGCCGAGGGCGCCGAGGGCTTCCAATGTCGTCAGAGCACGGTAGAGCGCGTCATTGTCGCCATCGAGCAGGGGAAGCGCCGCGAAATAGGGGGCGCGGCGGTCCGTCCAGATATCGGCGGCTTCCTGCCAGCGGCCCTTGCAGTCAAGCTCACACCTGAGCAGCTGCGGGAGATTTCCGCCACGTCCAACAAGGTCGTCGCCGGCCTCGACCGTCCGTACAACTGGATCACCAGCTATGTCGCCGGCGACAAGAGCTATTGCGTGCACGAGGCCGACAGCGCCGAAACCGTCTATCACCACGCCCGCGAGGGCGGCTTTCCGGGGCAGCGGCCGGCGTTCGCCTCGTTCCCTCCTCGGGTTTGGCTCGGGGAGGGGATGGGGAAGAGGGCGTGCAGGGTAATTGATCACCTCACCAAGTCAGCAGAAACCCGTACGGGCAGATGCCGTGGCGCCGGCAGCTCTGGATTGCAGGCGCGACAGCAGGCGCAGCGCTGCGGAGACGGCGGGCCTTGCGGATGCCGGGTCGCTGGCGGAGATCTGCTCGCGGCAGGTCTTCAGCCGTCCCGAAACCTTGCCGATTTCGGCATGCAGCGAGGCGTTGCCGGCAGCCGCCGCGTCGGATGAGGCCGTGGCAAGATGGGCGATCAGCAGCTCGATGATGGCGAGGCGTTCTTCCTGCGGCATGGATTCGAAGGGTATCGGCATGTGTTTCTCTTCAGAGCGAACAGGACAACTCGTTTAAAACGTGCCTCACGCCACCGACGCCCCACGCCACATCCGCCGCCCGCTCGATCTGGGTGTAGAGCGGCACCCATCCTGCAAGGGTGACGTCGCCTTCATGCGCCGATACGAAGATATAGGTCGCATCGATATCGCCTGCGCGGTGAAGCGATGCCGAGACCTCGGATTCCAGATCGGCCGCATTGGCCGGTCTCGAATGCACAAGCTGCAGATGCCGTTCACGCACGGGCATATCCGTTCTCCTGCGCATCATACTGCCTGCGCGGTGTTGCCCGGCGGCAGGCCTTGGATCGCAAAGCGGCGCTTGACGTATGGATCGGCGACGCCGGGATAGTCGCCGGCGTTCTGAAGCGCGGCCATGAGGATCGTTTCATGGCGGATGCCGCTATCGAACAGAGAAAGGATCTGTGCTGCAGCGTGCACGAACAACTTCGGCTCGGCAGCCTGGTCATATCCGGCTCGATCGAGCATACGGGTCAGCAGGTTCATGTCGTCGTTATCAAGTACGGTTTCGCCGGCCGAAGATACCGGGATTGCGGACATCGGAACTAGATTCAGCAGGATCGTGGAAGACATTCAGTCCTCCTTCCGGTCGGGGCCAGGGTGTGGATGCCCTTAACCAACAGCGCCCGTGAAAATGGCTGCTGACGCGGTCAAGATGCGCCCTTTTTGCTGCCTCCACAATGGCCGGCGAAATTAATAAAAATAAAATATACCTTGTTCTGAACACAAATGTTCCCTATGTTCAGCTCATCGAATTTGCTTCGTCAGCTTCGTTTCTGCGCAAGATGCGCATTGGCTAATCTTTCCTCTCAAGCTCGACCATTTATCGCCTGCACGCAGCGGGCTTGGTAATACTTTGCGATTGAAAGGAAATCGTTCATGAATACTGGTATCGTCAAATTCTTCAACACGGCCAAGGGCTTTGGTTTCATCTCGCCGACCGACGGCTCGCCGGATGTGTTCGTTCACATTTCGGCTGTCGAGCAGTCCGGCATGTCTGCGCTGCGCGAAGGCCAGTCGGTGACTTTCGAGCTGGTCCGTGACAGCCGCAGCGGCAAGAACGCGGCGCAGAACCTCGGTTCTGCATAATCAATCGGCTCGCACCCCGCTTTGACCACGGATGTACTGGCACTGCGGATATGCGAACCCTGGAAAGGTCGGGCCAGTCCCGGCCTTTTTGTTTTCAAGCCGGTTTGTTCAGGAGAACACAATGACGAAGACAGATGCTGCAGCGCTTCTCAGACGTGCCGCGCGCCAAGTGGCCAACACCAGCGGCGGCGGGCACCTGGGAGGCACCAATTTCGGTCAGGCCTTCGATGCAAAGACATCTTCTGCCAAAGACAAGAGCGATAAAACCCGCAGGCCGCCGCGCGGGAAATAACAGCCTGGCGGGTGAGCCAGTCGTACCAGGGGTGTCTGTCGGGGTGAGATCATCCACCTCTCACCCCCTTGCCATCCCACCGCAGCCCGCGCTATATATTGCGCCGATGGGGATGGAGTACCCCCGAAACCGCCCTAGAGGCTGATGACTCCTACCGTGTTGAACCGCGGTGGGAATCTGTCCGGAGCCCGCTGCAAGGCGGGTTTTTTATTGCCCGTCCGAGATTTTTGGAGCGAGCATGTCATTTTATACCTGCCTCATCATCATGGCCGGCGGCGCCTTAGGCACTTTCGCGCGCTATGCCGTTTCCATCATCGCCATGCCGATCAGCCGGGACATGCCCTGGGGCACTGTTATCATCAATGTCACCGGCTCGCTGGTGATCGGCCTTTTCAGCACGCTGACGCTCGCCAATGGCCGCTTCCCGGTCTCGGACAATATGCGCCTCTTCGTGCTGATCGGCCTCTGCGGCGGCTATACGACCTTCTCCTCCTTCAGCCTGCAGACGCTCGATCTGCTGCGATCAGGTGCCGTGGTGCGGGCCTGCATCAATGTGACGGCTTCCGTCGTGCTCTGCATCGGGGCGGTGGCTGTCGGCCATTTCATCGCGACGCGGATCAACAGCGGCGCGCCTGATGTGGCGCAGGTGGCGATCGAGGAGCAGGCGTAAGAAGAGCACATTGCGGCGCCGTCAGCCAGTTCCCGTTCCTTGGCGTCCATCACGCCTTCCGCGCTGTCTCGGAACTCTTTCCAAGCTATGATGCTGGGTCCGGCTCAAGAGGTCTTTTTCGGTTTCGGCTCGAAGCCTGTTGCAGGGCGGCTGGGATGTCGCGGGAAGCGGGTGCAGCTGCAGGGGGAAAGAGATTATCCTGCCCGTGGGAAAACCCATGACAGGTGCAATCGATCCGCCGGGTGCCCGGCGGATCGAGGGGCCGTTAATTCCCTGTCGAGGTCGGGGCGGAGTAAGACAGGGATTCACGGATCTGGTCGATTTTGCCGTCGGCTTCTCCGACGCCGAGGATGGTCTTGGCCTCTTCGAAGGCTTCCGGGCTCAGCTGGCCGGTGCGCGTGGCGGACTCCAGCGCGTCCTCCAGTGCTGCGTCACCCAGTATCGGGTCATCGATGGCGGGTGCGAAGCCGTTGTCGAGTTCAAACTGGGCATAGGCCGTGGCATAGGCGGCGATCGCGGTCATCCGCGGATCGGACGTGTGCATATAGGCCTTATAGCTCCGGTTGAGGGAGTTCAGACCCGCAAGCTCGGAGCGAACGTTCTTTTGCCTGAGATCGTCAGTGGTCTTCTTCGCTGACAGAGATTTCCCCTTCGTCTCGCCGGATTTGCCCTTTGTTGCGCTCCCGGACTTCGAACCGTCGCGCAATGAACTGCCACCCTGGTTGCCGCGATTTTCGTGACTGCCGCTCTGTCCGCCGCCATTGCCGCCGCCATGCCCGCCGCCGCTGCCGCCACCATTTCCTCCACCGCTGCCGCCACCATTTCCTCCACCGTTGCCGCCGCCATTGCCGCCTCCACCGCCCTTTGCCATGGCGGCACTATCGAAGCCGGTCATCGTCAGCGGGCTGGACGCCAGGATCATTGAAAGTGCAGCTATGGACGCAAAAGTTGCGATACGCATCGGTCTCTCCTCCGCAGGATAAGTTCATCGAAAGTCATGGGATCGCCGACTCGGGGAGGCGGCCATCAGGGTGACGACGATGTTAGGCGCGAATTGCGGAGCGTGCATCGGACCGAGGTCCGGCATCCCTCGGACTATGGTCCTAGAGAGCGGGAGATGGTTAACAGATTTCGTCGCCGCACCGTTCGTCAGGCGCCGCCGGCTACTGCATAATTCCTTAAATCGGAATCGATTTCAGGACAAAATTATGCAGAAACTCAAAGTGTTACAGCGTCCTTTGCGCGTCTTAAAAGACGCGCGGCGCTGTAGTGGCCGCCGATCCGGAATCGGGTGGCTGCCGGTTCGCATTTTTCCTACCCCTCCATGACCATCAAAACAGGAGAGTTGGACATGGAACTGGAAGACAAGGTGATCATTATCTCCGGCGCGAGCAGTGGTATCGGAGCCGCCGCCGCCCGGCTGTTTGGGGGAAGGGGCGCGAAACTCGTGCTCGGCGCGCGGCGGGCACAGAACCTCTCAGCGCTGGTTTCCGAGATCAATGAAAGCGGCGGCACGGCTGTGTCTCTCGCCGGTGATGTGCGCGACGAGACTTACGCGCAAGCGCTGGTCGACCGGGCGCTCGATGCTTTCGGCAGGCTGGACGGGGCTTTCAACAATGCCGGTGTCGTCGGCGAGATGGGCGCGTTTTCGGAGATGAGCGCGGCCAATTGGGAGGCGGTGATCTCCACCAACCTGACGAGCGCGTTCTTTGCGCTGAAGGCGCAGCTGCCGGTCATGAAAGCGCAGCGCAGCGGCTCGATCGTCTTCACCTCGTCCTTTGTCGGATACAGCAATGGCGGCCTGCCGGGCATGGGGGCTTATGCGGCTTCCAAGGCGGGCCTGATCGGCCTCGTGCAATCGGTCGCCGCCGATTACGCGGCCGATGGCATCCGGATCAACAGCCTGCTGCCCGGCGGCACCATCACACCCGCCGGCGGGGAGAATAACCCCGAGTTCCTCGACTATATCTCCGGCCTACATCCGATGAAGCGGATGGCCGCTGCCAAGGAGATCGCGCAGGCGGCGCTCTTCCTGCTGTCGGACCAGTCGAGCTTCATGACCGGCAGCCCGATGATCGTCGATGGCGGCATGTCGGTGCGGCTGCTGTAGCAGAACTGGCCTCGGGCGGCGGTGGCGCCGCCCGAGGCGGGGAATGCGCTGATGTCCCAGAGGGTCACCAGCGCTTCACGCCGCGCTCAATTCCTGACATATTTGCGGGAGGGACAGCCAACCGTCGTGGATATTGCGTCATGAGCTCGCTGACACGTGAAAAAAACAACCTGCATGCACCGACCGGGTCCGTTACAGGGCTTTGCTCTGCGTCCGCCACCATGTTTGCAGTCGGAATGGCCTTTCTGGGATACTGGGGGGTCTATGAACAGGGGAGCTGGCGTGCAGTCGATTATCTTGTCATGATCGTAGCCGTCATCGGATTTGCGGCACTTGGTTGCGTTCCCTGGATTGTGACCACACCTGTCGCAGAGGGGGATGCAGACAAGGTCGCCGTCGCCAGGCGAGCGATGGCACTGGGGACGGCGTTAATCTGGACGGCCGTCTGTATTACCGTATTTGCCTGAGTTGTCCTGCGTGACCCTATACGGCCGCAGAATGGATCCATTTGAAGCGATAGGGCTCCGACCGACGTCCAATACCGGCCCAGGTGATTTCTGAATCCATTATGAGGACTAGAATGTCGATGGCCACCGTTGGTGGGCGTGCATGACGGTGATAACTTCGATGTCCTGACTGACACGGTACGGGATGATGTAGGGAATATCCGCCAGCACCAGTTCACGGGTACCCTTGATGCGCCCCGGCCGCCCGCTCGCGGGTCGTTCGGCGAGCATATCCACAGCCGTCGCGATCCTCGCAATCACGCGTGCTGCCGCATCAGGATTGTCCTTCTCAATATGGGCGCCGATTTCGTCAAGTCGCCGTAACGCCCGAAGCGTCCAGCGAATAGGCTTCCCGCTCATGATTGGCGGGTAGCCTTGACGTATTTCCCAATGACCGTCGCCACATCTTCCGCACTGGCAAATTCGCCGCGATCGGCTTCAGCTAACCCGGCCTCGATCTCGGCAAGCTGCCACTCCTGCTGCTCGACAAAAGCCTCAATGGCCTCGGCAGCCATATAGGCACGGGAGCGATCCAGCTTTTCCGCGATTCGATTAAGCTTGCTCGCGGTTTCGTCCGAAACCCGCACGGTAAATGCAGCGGTCATGGCACCTGACTTCCTTGGTTCACTATGATTATTGGTGAACCAATGTGGTTCGTCAAGGTTCTGTCGGTGACAGACGGCCCGGATACCGCCGGGCGTCGTCATTTCCACCGGTTATGCCTTTTCACGAAAAAGGCATAACCAATTCGCCGCGCCAGCGAAGACAATTGCCATGGCTGACAGCATCAGCCCGCCGGCAAGAAGGAAGGTCAGTTGCATGCCGGCCGAAATCGCTGCCGGCGCCGCATGGATGAAATCCTGCGTGCCAGCGCCATAGGCGAAGACGGCGCCCATGAGGGATGCGCCTGACATCAGGCCGATATTGCGCGACAGGCCGAGCAGGCCGGAGGCCGTGCCGCGCCGGTCCTTCGGCACATCGGCAAGGGCTGCCGTATTGTTGGCAGCCTGGAAAAGCTGGTAGCCGGGTGTGAGCACGATGATGGCGGCAACATAGCCCGCGACACCCGAAATCTCAGGCAGGATCGCCAGCAGGAAGGCGCCGGCGGCGAGCATCGCAAGGCCGATCGAAAGCACCCGTCGCGCGCCCCAGGCATCGACCAGCCGGCCGGAGGGCACGCCGCTGATGATCGAAATAACAGGGCCGACAGACATGACGAGGCCGACGACAGCGGCTTTCAGCCCGAGCGCCAGACCGAGATAGAAGGGGCCGACCACCAGCGTCGTCATCATTACGGCGGCGACCACGATATTGACGACGAGATTGGGGATGAGGCGCCGTTCCAGCATGGCAAGCAGGCCGGCCGGGCGCGTCTTGCCCCTGGCCCTGTCAGCCGGCAGCGTCGCGATGGCAAGGATCAGTGCAAGTCCCGCCAGCGGAACCTGCACCCAGAAAATGCCGCGCCAGCCGGCAAGCGGGATCAGCGCGCCGCCGAGCGACGGCCCAAGCGCCGTGCCGAGCGCGGAGACCGTGCCGAGCAGGCCCATGGCGCGGCCGATGCGCGCCTCGCTCGCCGTCTCGCGCATCAGCGCCATCGAGATCGTCATCAGGAAGGCAGCGCCGACGCCTTGAACAGCACGCGCCGCCATCAAGAGCGTCAGATCGGGCGCCATGGCCGAAAGCAGCGAGGCGGCGGCAAACAGGCCGAGGCCCGCAAGCTGCATGCGCTTCAGCCCATAGAGATCGCCGAGCCGGCCGACGATGACGACCGAGATCGTCAGGGCTGCGAGATAGGCGACGACGACGCCCTGCACCTCAGTGAAGGGCGCCGAAAAATCCTCTGCGAGCTTGGGCAGGGCGATGTTGGCGATGCTGGTGCCGAGCGAGGCGAGCAGCATCGAAAGCGACAGCGTCAGTGTGGCGCCCCGTCTTTCCGTCTTCGCCGATCCGGTCATTTCTGCCTGTTGCATATCGATATCCTCTTGCTTGAAATGTCATTCAAGAGCAGGCTACCAATTCAAGCCGACTTGAGGTCAACCATGAAATTTCTGGATATCGGAGAGGTCTCCGCAAGAAGCGGAATCAAGCCCTCGGCGCTGCGCTATTACGAGGAGGTCGGGCTCATCACGTCGGTCTTCCGCCACGGCTTGCGCCGGCAGTTCCCGCCCGAGGTACTGTTGCAGCTGACGCTGATTTCGATGGGCAAGATGGCCGGTTTCTCATTAGAGGAGATATCGGGCATGTTCGGCAGGACCGGCGGCCCGGACCTGCCGCGCGCAACGCTCCACGAGAAGGCCGACGAAATCGACCGCCAGATCCGCCAGCTCTCGGCGCTGCGCGACACGCTGCGGCACGTGGCCGAATGCCCGGCGCCCTCGCATATGGAATGCCCGACCTTTCGCCGGCTGGTGGAGGTGGCGGGCAAGCGGGCGAGCGCCGGCAAGGCGGCGCGGAAAGGGAAGGGCGGGTAAAGATCGGGGCACTGGAGCACCCCGATCGATATGTGCTCAGCCGAGTTCCTGGGCGAGCCCGATGAGAATCCCTTCAGGCCCGCGGATGTAGCAGAGCCGGTACGCCTCCATATACTGGACGACTTCGCCGACGAGCTCAGCGCCGCGCGCACGCAGCCTTTCAAGCGTGTCGTCGAGATCATCGACGGCGAACATGACGCGGAGGTAGCCGAGCGCGTTGACCGGGGCGTTGCGGTGATCTGCGACGACGCGAGGGGCGAGGAAGCGGGAGAGCTCCAGCCGGCTGTGTCCGTCAGGTGTGCGCATCATGGCGATCTCGACACGCTGATCGCCCAGTCCGGTGATGCGTCCGGCCCATTCTCCCTCGATCATGGCCCGCCCTTCGAGATTGAGGCCGAGTTCGCGAAAGAAATCGATCGTCACGTCCAGGTCTTCGACGACGATTCCTACATTGTCCATCCGCTTGAGCGCCATGCTTTTAATCTCCAAACTATCGTTTCAATCGACAAGGTGTCGCCTCGTCCAGCAAAGAACGTTTGAGGCAGGCCAATGCCGACAGCCATCCGCGCCCGATCGGCTGTTTTCCACGTCGCAAGCTTGAAACATGCACCGCCTCGGCGGAAGGTCGGGATGCGGTCCCCCATCGCGGGCAGGCGAGAGGGCGGAAGCAAAAAAGTCGAGCGCCGTGTCGGATCGGCCAGATCAGGCCCGTCTTAGAGACATTGCCACAGTTCAATCCAAAGGGAGAATCATCATGCCAAGCACAATTCGCCTTCACCGCGTCCTGGCAACCACCCCGGACAAGGTCTATCGCGCCTTCCTGGAAGCCGATGCCGTTGCCAAATGGCTTCCCCCCAACGGCTTTGTCTGCACGGTCCACCATCTGGAACCGATCGTGGGAGGCACACACAAGATGTCTTTCCGCAACTTCACCACCGGCCACAGCCATTCCTTCGGCGGTGAGTATCTGGAACTCGTTCCCGGCCAGAAGCTTCGCTACACCGACACGTTCGACGACGCCAACCTGCCCGGCGAAATGGACGTGACGGTGACCCTGACGAAGGTTTCGGTCGGCACCGAACTCCATGTGGTGCAGGCTGGCATCCCTGACCTCATCCCGCCGGAGGCCTGCTATCTCGGCTGGCAGGAATCGCTGCGCAACCTTGCCCGTCTGGTCGAGCCCGATATTCAGGAATAGGCGTCAAAACGTAAAGGGAAGCCGGGTCTGCAAAGCTGCGGAGCCGGCCTTTTCCATGTGTGCTTCTGCCCGCTACAAAGGGCGAAAAGGGGTGACGGAGCCGGTTGCGGATTGCGCTTTCGGGGGAAGGGATTTCGAACCGCCGAAGCCCTGCGTGTCCGCTTTTGTTGACGGCAAGCACGATGGCGGGCCGCCCCTGGTAGAGGATAACCCTTTCCGGCTCGGCAGGGCCTGTAGGGTCCGTCACGGGACAGTGTCCACCATATCAAAGTATGATTTCGCCTGCCGGAATATCTGCGAGGATCGCTTCGTCGCTTACAGCATCGGCCCGAAAATCGGATACGGTTTTCGGAAAGCCTGATGCGTAGATTCAAGAGTTAGAGCGTCCTTAGTGCGTCCGAATGGACGCACGGCGCTCTAATGGCAGGAGAGTTCTTTCGATGAAGCAGATTATCACGGTGTCCTTGGCGGCCGGTCTGGTGACCGGCCTGATCGGTTACGATGCCACAGCATCCGGGGAGGCCGACGCCGCGCGCGCGCCGGCCCTGACGACACTGCCCGCCGGTTACCGCGACTGGCGGCTGATCACTGTGGCGCATGAGGAGGGCAAGCTCGACGATATCAGAGCTGTCCTGGGCAACGACATTGCGATCACGGCCTTCCGGGAGGGGGCCGCTACCTATCCCGACGGCACCATCATCGGACGCCTTGCCTGGGATTATCACCCGCTGGAGGAAAGCAAAGCAGCCTTCGGCGCTCCCCAGTCCTTTGTCGCGGGATTGCCCAAGAACGGCGTGCAGTTCATGGTCAAGGATGCAAAGAAGTTCGCCTCGACCGGCGGCTGGGGTTATGTCGAATTCGATGACGGCAAACCCTCCGCTACGGCAATGCCCGAAGCCTGCTTTGCCTGTCACACGGTCGTCAAGGACCGCGACTTCGTGTTCAGCCGGTACGCACCCTGAGAGGCGTATCGTGCCTTTTCCCGCGTCAACGAAGAGATTAAATAACTGTCCACCGTGCAGTGGAGGATTTACTCACCGGAGACCAGAGCAATGTCCAGAGCCGCATAGGTAATCTTGCGACGGCACCGCGCACGCCGAGCCCCAGCTATGAGGGCCAGATTATGCCCGAGCGCTTCGCCGGTATGGCTGAATTGAGGTTGGCGAAACCACTCTTGCTGACACAGTTCGGCGTCAACCACGTGCGGCTTGACCCGGGAGCGTGGTCGTCACTCCGCCACTGGCACGCGGTTGAGGACGAATTCATATACGTGCTCGAAGGCACACTGACATTGCTCGACGATAATGGTCTTCATGAGCTGACTCCCGGCATGTTCGCCGCCTTTCCGGCGGGTGAGCCAAACGGACATCACATACGGAACCGGTCGGACCAGCCGGGCAGCTTCCTGGCTGTCGGCTCACGCCGGCCGGGTGAGGAAACGATCCATTACCCCGACCAGAACTTCGGACCGATCCGGAAATAGGGGCTCGGCTCACGTTGTGGGGAAGCTTGATTATCCGCATCGTCCCTCTCTGATCGGCCGCCGATCGATTATTCCCGTATTGCTTGTATGCCGAGCATCCCATGGCAACTGCGGATCAAAAAACAGCCTTCGATCCGGCGTTGTCCCCATTGATGCACGATATCGGCGGATTCCGTGATATAATCCTTCGTTGCCGGCGGCCTCGTCAGCCGTGGCGTTGCGTGCACAGAGGCTTGTCCGATGAGTGAAATGGACGTGCTTTTTTCGGCCCTGCGACAGGCGGCCGACCCCGAGACGGTCGACTGCATCGAAAATGTCGTCAGGCATGGCGCCGATCGAGAACTCAACCGCATCAATGCGCTGGCCTTCGCCGGGGCGCATCATCTCGATGAAGAGAAGGTGATCGCGGCCTTTCTCCATGCTGCCCGCATGGGGGCGTTCGAGATGACCTGGAACGTGCTTTGCCCCGGATGCGGCGGCGTGCTCGACAGTGGTGCCACCCTGAAAACCGTCGATCGGGAATGCTATCATTGCGCGCTCTGCGCGGCCGGTTACGAGCCGACCCTCGATGAAATGGTCGAGGTGTCCTTCACGGTCAGTCCGCGCGTGCGCAAGATCGCCGCCCACGACCCCGACCGGTTGCCTTCGCTCGAATATTACCGGCAGATCTTTTTCAGCACCGGCGTCGACCTGCCTGACAATCTCGAAGAAAGGTTCTCGCACGTCCTTCTGGAGGAGGTCGAGCTGGAGCCGGGCGAGCGAGCGCTCGTCTCGCTGCAGCTGCCGGCGCAATTCGTCATCATCTTCGATGCGGTGACGCATTCGGCGCAGTTCATCGACGTGCAGGGCGAGCCGACGGAGGAGCGACAGAACCTGTCGATGGTCCTCGGCCAAGGCCATGCGGCGAACGAGACGCTTGTCCTGCGCCCCGGCCCGCTGCGGCTGACGCTGGAAAACCACACCGATCGCAGGGTGCTGCCGAATGTCTGCGTCGCGGGAGACGAGCTGCACGACATATTGGGCCACAGGCGACCCTTCCTGACGGCCAAGCGGCTTTTGACGAACCAGAATTTTCGCGACATCTACCGGACCGATACGCTCGATGTCGACCAGCGCCTGAAGATCACCAGCCTGACCTTCCTCTTCACCGACCTCAGGGGCTCGACCGCCCTTTACGAGCGTGTCGGCGATCTCTCGGCCTTCGATCTGGTGCGCACGCATTTCAGGGTTCTGCACGAGATCGTCGCGGCCGAGGCCGGCGCAGTCGTGAAAACCATCGGCGATGCCGTGATGGCGACCTTCCCGAGCCCGGACCGCGCGGTGGCGGCCGCACTTCGGATGCGCGAAGCCATGCTGCAGCTGAACGCCGAACGCGGAAGCGAGGATCTTCTCCTGAAGATCGGCATCCACGAGGGACCATGCCTTGCCGTCAACATGAACGACCGGCAGGACTATTTCGGCCAGACCGTCAATATCGCCTCGCGTGTGCAGGAGCTCGCCGAGCCGCATGTGATCCTGACGACGGAAGCGGTGGTCGGCAACGAGCAGGTCACGGAAATATTGCGCGACGGCGGCATCAGCTCGGTGTCGCGGATGGAGGAGCTTCATGGCATCGGGCGGGAAGTGCGAATTTTTGCGCTGTCGTGAAGGGGGCTGCGCAATGACATGCCATCGCAGTGAAAAGCCTCGCCGCGTCGTCGGACCGGTTCGCGAGCGGCAACCAAACGTTTGCCGGGTCGAACGCTAAAAACTTTAGCATTTTCGAAAATAAAAAAATATTTGGCGCCAAACAATGATACGGTGCGCTTGTAGAATAAATTTTTCTAAGAAGAGGCAAATCATGCAGCAATTTTTTCCTGGCCTGACGGGAAGGCAAATCGCAATCTTTCTGATCGAAACATCGGTGCTTACAGCTGCGCTCATAGGCGTCCTTGTTGTGACGATACCTATGATTTGACCAAGCCTAAACGAGCAGACCGTGCGCGTATTCGTTCTCGCTCAAATGATGATGGGGGCAGGTACCGGAAGTCGTTTAACCTTTGCGTCACGCCATCCCAATCGGGCGCAGTACCATTCTGCAGCACGTATCCCGCTCCTTCTGTCCGAGAAAGGCCCGTCCAGATAGTGTGGCTTACCCCGAAAGACAATCGCTACTCCTCGTGAGACCTGATCCCACACTATCACCATGTCGGCTTCATATGTCATTGCGACACCATTTGCGGGAGGTGCCCGGTGTGCGGTGGTCTGCTCCGGTGTTGAAGATATAGGACTGTATGAGTGGAATGACAGAACCCGTCATCTTTCACAGGGCACCGGGCGGCAGGTGAGGATACTTGCGCTGTCGCAAGGGGGCGTCTGCGCTTTGATGTCATATGCGTTCGAGCGGTTTCCGCTGGCGAGCCGATATGCAATGTGGGACTTTAGTCCGATTGAAGGCGGCGATCTGGCCGCTAGTTTTTGTTCCGCTGATGACTCCAGGATCAGCGCGAAAAGGGTGTCTTTTTCAGAGTCGGAGCACCCTTTTCGACCCTTTCTCCTGATCAGCCGCCAACACCCCTTGGCGGCTTTTTCGTGCAGGTTCCGCTCAAGCCGAGCGTTGCCCCACAGCATGGACGTCGGTTGCGGCGGCCAGTCTACCCGCCGATCTCTCCAACAAGCTCCCACAGGTCGACTTTCTCAGCCCGCCCCTTGAGTTGCACCAGGCCCAGCGGCCGCAGCTCGAACCGTTCGCCGACCGCATCGCGGATGGCCGCACTCACCAGGATCGACGTATCGTATTGCTTGTTCAGCCCTTCCAGCCGCGAGGCGACGTTGATCGTGTCGCCCATGGCCGTGTATTGCTGGCGCGAGATTGCGCCGAAACTGCCGACGACGGCGGGGCCGGTGTGCAGGCCGAAGCGGGTGACGAGTTCGGGGCGGCCATTTGCTCTGTTTTCCTCGTTCAGCTCGTCGATTGCGGCCTTCATGGCGAGTGCGCAGCGGCAGCCGTGTTCGGCATGGTCAACATCTTCGACGGGGGCGTTCCACATGACGAAGATGGAGTCGCCGAGATATTGCACGACTGTGCCGCCATTGCGCTCGGCTGTTGTGTTCAGGATCTCGAAATAGGCCGACAGCGTATCGACCACGTCTTCGGGCGAATGCTGTTCGGATATGGTGGTGAAATCCCTGATATCGGTGAAGAGCACGGTCACGTCCTGGCGCCTCGCCTTGACCACCGCTTGCCCTCCGGGATTGACGATGCGCCTCACGACTTCGCGCGGCACATAGAGGGCAAACTGGCTGATGGCGTGGCGGCTGGCGGCGAGCGCAGTTGCCAGCGTGTTGATCTCGGTGATCCAGGAATGGCTCACAGGCTTTTCGCCGAAATCGAGATCGCCGATCCGGCGGGCCTCGCCCGCAAGCCGGTTGAGGGAGCGGCTGACCATGCGCGACAGGATGACCGAGGCGGCGACACCGGCGATCAGGAAGGCGCTCGCAATCAGCAGATTGTGGAGGAGCAGCCGGTTGGCCTCGGCCACCAGGTCCTCCATCGGCACGACGATTGCGGCGGCACTTCCCTGGAACAGGCCGGACACGCCGACGGGGGCGATCTGCACGAGATGGGCTTCGCCATCGAGCTCGACGCGGGCCAGGCCGCCATTGGCAAAGGCGGGATCGCGCCTGAGCCTTGCCACGGTTTCGACGCTCGTGTCGAAGCCGTTTGCCGTCGCGTCGAAGGTACCTGATGCTCTCGACCATATTTCGATGATCCTGCTCATGATATCAGGGTCGGAATGGGCGACGAGATCATCGCCGGCGTCGATGATATAGGCGCGGGCACGCGGCGAAATCTGGCGCGCGTCGAGCAGGCGGCTGACGGTCTGCAGGTGGATGTTGATGCCGACGACCACCTTGATATTGTCCCGCATCGGTGCTGCGATCGTCAGCGTCGGAACCTTGAGCGTGCCTGCAACATAGGGTCCGACGGACACCGGCACGCCGTCCTGAACGACGGATTGATACCACGGGCGCTGGCGCGGATCGAAGGATGCGGAGTCGACGTCCCGCTCGCCGATCGGTCTTGCCTCGCTATCGAGAAACCGAAGCGTCGAGATGACATCGGCGCTTTGTCTCTCGGCGATCGTCCTGATCGCGAAGGCCGTCCCGTCAGGTGCTGCGAGCGTCCGGCGAACATCCTGCCTTGCTGCGTTGATGACCTGCAGATACGAGCCATCGGGATAACCGGTGTAGATGCTGGTCGCATTGGGGACGTTTCGCAGAACCTCCAGAAAGAATTGCTGCTTGGCCTCGATATCCTGAGGCGGCGGGGAGGCGAGCTGCGGCAGGGTGGCTGCCAGCGCCACCGCCTCCGTGCCGCCCTGCAGCGTATTGCGATATCCCTCGATCAGCCGCAGGCTCATCCCGCGCATCTGCTGCACGCCGGCGCTGACCGCAGCGTCGCTTCCGCGGCTGAAGGCCAGCCAGATGATCGGCATCGACGTGCAAAGCAGCGATGCGATGACCAGGACGCCGAGATGCAGCCTTAAGGGTTTGGACCAGAGCACGAGATTTCCCCCGAAATGCGGGCGCGTTTCAGCACGCGTTTCATCTCAATACTTGTCCGGCCGTGCAGGAATGAGCGTACCCAGCGGCCGCAGCTAACCGCTTTTTGAGGGCTTGCACAAGGCAGTCATGCAAGCAGGCCTGCGCCGCCGACAAGAGACCACCGGCCACACCCCAAGAATTCTTCTGTGGTTGTTCTTCCGCGTTACTCGCGCCAGGCGGGCGGCAATGCTAGAGATCGGCTGCTAACTGGGGTTATCTCATGAAAAAAATCATTCTCGCCGCGGCTCTTGCCGCAGCACTCACGTCCTGCGCGAAAAGACCTGACGCCATCGTCCAGGCCGATATCCCGATGCAGGCCTATACCAATCTCGGCTGCCCGCAGCTTGCCAGCGAACATGCCAAGGAAAAGAAGAAGCTCGACGACCTGTCGAAGCAGCAGATCTCGGCGGCTAATGGGGATGCTTTCGGCGTGTTTCTGGTCGGCGTGCCGATCGGCAGTGTTGCCGGTGGCGACAAGGAAGGCGAGGTCGCGGTGTCGAAGGGCAAGGTTTCGGCGATGGAGAGTGCTGCGTTGTCGAAGGGGTGCAAGTTGTAGGTGAGGGGGTGTGGGAGGGGTGATGCTGCCGGCAAGAGCGGAGAGGCGCAACCCTCTCCTCCCTCATCTCTGTGCTTGTTGTAAAGCCCGGATACATACCTGACAGATGTTCGGAGATATGCCTGACAGTTATTCGGGGTTATTGAGGTCGATTTTGGCGACCTGATTTGCGCCGAAGAAGACGCCGGAGGGGACCTGAGTCTTTACGATGTAGAGTACCCACTAAATGACGAATCTGGCGGTGGGGCAATCGAGCTAATTGCCGATGTAGCCTTCGATAACATAGCTTTCAAGAAGCAGCATCCGTAGGTTTAAGGGTTCGCCTGTGTATCGAGTCAAGCGAACCCCTTATATTTTCTGAGGTGGTGGGCCGCCGGTGTCGGTATGACAAGCCGCCGACGTCAAAGCCCCTTATCAAAGACGTCGAGCTGTTACACTCCCGTCCGCCCAAGCCTTGCCGTCCAGCGCAGCCAAACCTTCTTTCGTATCGCACGTGGGCGTATGACAGGAAGCGGTAGCACACAGAGCGTTGGTTGCAGTCCTCAACATGCCGTGATGTCCCTCCCACAACCTTCAGGTAAGAATTATATGAAACAAAGCTCGGGATTTGTTTTGCTTGCTGCGTGCGCAGGCGTTGCATTTCGCGCAGTTATCTTGCAACAGTGTCGCCAATAGAGGGAACGCATAAGAATGGCCGTCTGGGGCTCACAGTCTGTCCAGTTCGTTTGGTTTTTGACCTCCGTAGAAAACCTGCGCGCGGAAGCGCTCTATCAGGCATTGGTAGGCGATGAGCCGGACACAAGCCAGCGAAACAAGGTACCAAGTCCCGCGAACCCATTTTTAAGCACCGCAGACGGCGTAATCGAGAACAGACAATTCCAGTTGCAGGTCCAGCCGGGCAGGGTGGATCTGATTATTTCGGCATTCCAGCAAGAGCTTGATCAAGATATTACGCTTCTTGAGACGGTAGACGAAATACAGGGTGTACTGGAAGCCATTCCAAAAGCCGCGATTGAATGGCCGGTGGCCGTCAGGCAATCGGTCGTAGCCAACCTTGTCGCACCTGTGAAGAACGACGCGGAAGCGTATTCACTGTTTCTTGAAACCGCTGAATACGCTTTGGATCTTCCCGATTTTTCTGATCCGATTTTGCAGATCAACAGGCGCAAAGCGCTTAAAGCTGGCGGTTTCATGAATCGCCTCATGCGCTTTGGCGTTGCTGCTACTCAGCAGTTTATGTTTGAGATTAACCAATTCGCCGGCGCTGGACAGGCAATTCCGGTCTCAAAACAGCGTTTCGGTTGTTCGCTTACCCTCGACATAAACACAGTACCAGATGGCCGAACTATTGATAGCAAGCACCAGATCACCATTTTCAAGGAACTATCTCAAGAGTTGATACGGCTTGCCGAATTGAGATCCCCAAAAGCGTTGGCAGACTGAAATGGCTATGCGTATATCGAAATCGAAGTACTTCAAGGCCCCGGCGTCCTCATCGGCTATATTCTACTCGCCTATGAGCGTGTCATCAAATCCAGACTATCGGTCTGTTTATGAGAGCATCGCTAGTAATTGTTTCGTCTCGCTGGCAACAAACGGAAACAGCCCCCGAGCCGCGAAGTTTTCTGCTCTGCAGCAAGCTCTTCGGAACATGAGCGCGCTGCCGCCCGATCATGACTTTCACGTCGATCCGTCGTCCATTACGCGCGCCTCGGAGTTTCTGGCCGTCCTCGCCGAGAATTTCGATATCGATCCGCCAAAGGTTCTGCCGCAAGATGGAGAGGCCGTTGTTTTCACCTGGGACTACGGCACACTCAAGCGTTATCTAACCATCGACCCGGAACAGGTCGACGTGATGGATCTGAATAAAAGCCTGAAGGTTCGATGTGTTCATGAGATCATGTCTGATCAAGATGCGGAAGCGTACGCTAAACTCGTAGGCGTGATCGGGGCAAAGCCCATTTCGGCGACAACGACGGATTAACATGTTCGACGGAGATCTGGTCTGCCGTGCTGTGCACTATCCGAAATTTATCACCCCTGCCGGGATCTTCGATGAAGAATTGCTCCTGAAGTTCGACAGTCAGCCAGACGGCACAACATACGCCATGTCTGTCGCTTCGAAGTTTCTGTGCCGGAATTCTGAAGGGGTGCATGGCTATGGTGCAATCGCTGCGACCAGCAAGAACGAGCGATTTCGAGAGAGGCATAATCGCGATCCAGAACCGCTAACTGAGGAAGTACATTATCTTGGCTTCTACGAGTTCACGGCTGGAGCAGCGCGAGCAATACCGATGACGCATTATAGCGTTAGCTGTGTTTGGAAACCTGAAGCCGGCCAGGATGTCCACTTCCAGATCGAAATGCGCCAGACAGTGGCCAACGGAACGAAGGCTCAACGTAGAAATGATCGCAGAGCTGCCATAGGCGTTCTATTCGCAAATCTTTATGGTCCGATGCGACATATCTGCCCGCAGGATGAACAACACCGTGATGCGCTGGAGGCTATTGATCTTCCGACTTGCGCGGTTGCTTGAACGGGCGCAATTCTAGCGCGACATCGCCCTCTCGACCGTGGCTACCTGTGCGTCACACGGCGGCTGAAATCCACCCTTCCGAATCCCGACCTTCTCCGACCCCGGATGGCATGCGTGTGCGGGTGGCGAAGAACATGAAGCGATTGGGATCTCCGTCCCCCACCGCCCTGTTATGGGGCGATGAGAGCTTCAGTCCCAAGCCGACTTCAGCTTCGCCAGCCGCAAATAACCCCTCACAACCGCGCCACCCGCCTCAACTCCTCCGCAGTCGTCGTCTGAAACCCAAAAAACTCCAGATAAGCCGGTATCTGCTCAAACAGCATATCCGTCCCCACCTGATACCGGCATCCTCTCTCCCTTGCCGCGGCGAGAAACGGCGTAATCTCCTCCTTCATCACCACTTCACCCACGAAAGTTGCCGCCGACAATCGCGTCACATCCAGCGGCAAGGGATCATCCTTGCGCATGCCGAGCGGCGTGGCGTTGATGACGATGTCGAATCCATCCGGGTCGTTGCCGCCGGTCGTGACCTGCATTTGCGGATACCAGGTGTTGAGGCGGGTCTTCAGGCCGTCCAGCGCCGCCTCGTTGTCGTCGTGGAGGGCGAGGTGGGTGAGGCCGGCGCTGGCCAGCGATGCTGCGATGGCCGAGCCGACGCCGCCGGCGCCGACCATGAGGGCGCTGGCGCCCGCGATCGTCTGGCCCTTGCGTTTGAGGCCGCGCACGAAACCTTCGCCGTCGAACATGTCGCCGATGAGTTTGCCGTCCGCGCCGAGCTTGACGGCGTTGCAGGAGCCGGCGACGCGGGCGTTGGTGGAGATCTCGTCCAGCAGGCCCATCGTGGTGATCTTGTGGGGCATGGTGATCAGCGCCCCGTGGATGTTTGACAGGCGGAAGACCAGCCTCAGGAAATCGGGGTAATCCCTGGGTTTGCAGCCCATGGGCACGACGACGGCGTCGATGCCCTGTTCCTTGAAATAGGGGTTGTAAATCAGCGGCGCCTTGAAGCTCTCCGTCGGGTAGCCGAGATGGGCGATCAGCCGTGTGGTGCCGCTAATTTCGAGCGGGCGTGTGCGCGACGGTTCGGGCATGAAAGCGTCCTTCCGATCCTAATTGCGCAGGATTTCGCCGAGGAATTTGCGGGTGCGCTCATGGCGCGGATTGGTGAAGAATTCCGCCGGGGCGGCTTCTTCCACGATCGCGCCGCTTGCCATGAAGATCACCCGGTTGGCGACCTGGCGGGCAAAGCCCATTTCATGGGTCACGCAGATCATCGTCATGCCTTCCTCGGCAAGGCTGATCATCGTATCCAGCACTTCCTTGACCATTTCGGGATCGAGCGCGGAGGTCGGCTCGTCGAAGAGCATCACCTTGGGGCGCATGCAGAGCGCACGGGCGATCGCCACGCGCTGCTGCTGGCCGCCCGAGAGCTGCACCGGATATTTGGCCGCCTGTTCGGAAATTTTCACGCGCGCCAGAAGCTGGCGGGCGCGGTCTTCGGCTTCGGCTTTCGTTACGCCCAGCGCCCGCATCGGCGCCAGCATGCAGTTTTCCAGCACGGTCAGATGCGGGAAGAGGTTGAACTGCTGGAAGACCATGCCGACTTCGCGCCTGATCGCATCGATCGCCTTGGCCTGATTGCCGAGCAGGATGCCGCCGACGCGGATCTCGCCCTTCTCGTAGGTCTCCAGATGGTTGATGCAGCGGATCAGCGTCGATTTTCCGCTGCCGGAGGGGCCGCAGAGCACGATGCGCTCGCCTCTGTGCACCTCGATATTGATGTCGTGCAGGGCCTGGAAGGCGCCGTACCATTTCTCCACATGGCTCATGGTGATCATGGTTTCGCCGGTGGCGGCGTTGAGAGCGGGTGCTGTTGCTGTTGCTGTGGTCATGGTGTTGGTTCCGATCGCAATGTGCGTCATCGTGCATGGGCGGCGTTGAAGCGCCGCTCCAGTCGCGCGCCGATGATCGTCAGCGGGCAGCACATCAGGAAATAGAGGATGCCGACGATGCCGAAGACGGTCAGCGGCTGGAAGATCTGGTTGGAGACGATGTTGCCGGCCCGCGTCAGCTCCGTGAAACCGACGATGGAGGCAAGCGAAGTGCCCTTGATGAGCTGCACCAGGAAGCCGATCGTTGCCGGCAGCGAGATGCGGATCGCCTGCGGCAGGATCACATCCTTCATGCGCGAGACATATCTGAGGCTGAGCGCCTTTGCCGCCTCCGTCTGGCCGCGCGGCACGGCCTCGATGGAGCCGCGCCAGATCTCGCCGAGATAGGCGCTGGCATGCAGCGTCAGGCCGATCGCCACCGCTTCCCAGGCGTCGAGCTTGAAGCCGATCAGCGCCAGCCCATAGTAGGTGACGAAGAGCTGCATGAGCAGCGGCGTGCCCTGGAAGACGGCGATATAGGCCGAGGTCAGCCGCTCCAGCCACGGCATGCCGGAAGTGCGCGCGAGCGCCACGCAAAGCCCGGCAATGCAGCCGCAGACGAAGCCGACGGCGGAGAGAAGCACGGTCCATTTCAGGCCGATCAGAAGGAAGATGAATTCTTCGCTGCCCATGGTGCCCTCACTTGACCGGATAGGTGAAATAGCGGGCCGAGAAGAGCGCGAAGAGGCGCATCATCAGCCAGGAAATGACGAGGTAGAACACGGTCACGGTGAAATAGACCTCGAAGCTGCGGAAGCTGTCGGATTCGATGCGCTGCGCGACCGATGTCAGTTCATAGGCCGAGATGGCCGAGCAGATGCTGGTCGAGAGCGTCAGCAGCACGAACTGGCTGGTCAGCGACGGGTAGATCGCGCGCAGCGCCGGCTTGAGGATGATCAGCCGGAACACCTGGACCTTGTGCAGGCCGAGCGCCAGGCCCGCTTCCATCTGCCCCTTGGGGATGGATTGCACGCCGCCCCTGATGATCTCGATCGCATAGGCGCCGCCATTGATGCCGAGCGCGATGATTGCCGTCGGCGTCGGGTCGAGGCGAATGCCGATCAGCGGCAGGGCGAAGAAGAGAAAGAAGATCTGCACCAGGAAGGGCGTGTTGCGGATGAGCTCGACAAAGCCGATCACCAGCCAGCGCACCGCCTTGATATGCGAATCCCTCAGCGCTACGCCGCCGACGCCGATGACGACGGCGAGCACCATGCCGCAGAGCGCCAGCAGGAAGGTGCCGAGACAGCCGAGCAGCAGGCTCGGCAACCCGTCGATGACGGGCGTGAAATCCAGTTGATAATTCATGCCGCTTTCGCCGCTCCCACCATGCCGGCCATAGCCTCAATCGCCAGCTCGTAACCGCGGGCGCCAAAACCGATCATGATGGCGGTGGCGATGCGCGAGACGAGGGACTTATGGTAGATCTCCTCGCGGGCATGGACATTGGAAATATGCAGCTCGATCTTCGGCGGATCGAAGGTTTTCAACGCATCGAGCAGGGCAATCGAGGTGAAGGTGTAGGCGGCGGGATTGATGATGATGCCGCAGGCCTGCTTGCGGGCCTGATGGATGCTTTCCACCAGCTCGCCCTCGAAATTCGTCTGGCGGAAGTCGATTTCGAAGCCGAGCGCCTTTGCTCTCGCGAGGCACATCTGCCTGATATCGGCAAGCGTCGTGGAGCCGTAGATGGTGGGCTCGCGCTCGCCGAGCAGGTTCAGGTTCGGTCCGTTGAGGACGAAGATGGTTCTGGTCATGTCGCGCACCTCAAACGGGGCAGGGCTTCAGGCATAGGGATGGCGTGGACGGGCATCGAAATGCCCGCCCTGGTATCCGGATTTTCAGGGCGTTTCGCTCAGCCCGCCGTAAACGGAATGCCTTCCAGCTTTTCCGGGAATTCCGGAACCGGCACCTTCATCCACTTGTCGTAGATCTTCTTCAGCTCGCCATTGGCCTTGATCTTGTCGATGAACGTGTTGATCGAGGCGTTGATTTCCTTTTCGCCGAGCCGCGTGCAGGCGCCGTTATAGAGCTTCTGGAATTCCAGCTTGTTTTCGAATTCGCCGGGGCGGGCCTTTTCGACGCGGTCCATGTAGAAGATGTTGCCGCCGAGCGCCTGCACCTGGCCGGAGGCGAGCGCCTGGACGCTTGCCGCGTCACCATCGAAGCGGCGAATCGTGGCGGTCGGCGGCGCGTTCTTCGTCACCTGCGTGTCCTGAGCAGCACCCTTGGCGACGCCGATCGTCAGGTTCGCCATATCCTCATTGGTCTTGATCGAGGCGGATTTGGCGCCGATCAGCACGATGGCATTGGCGACATAGGGTTTTGAAAACTGCACGGCCTTGGCGCGATCCGGCAGCATGGCCATGGTGGCGAAGAGCACGTCGACACGGCCGGTCGTCAGCGCCGGAATGCGGTTGTTCACTTCCAGCGGCACGAATTCCACGTCGACGCCGAGTTCCTTGGCATAGAGTGTGGCGATATCGGCATCCAGGCCATCCTGCTTGCCGGCGCTGGTGACGAAGCCCCATGGCGGGTTGTCGCCCTGGATGCCGACGATCAGCTTGCCGCGGGCCTTGATTTCTTCGGGGGTGACGGCGGCAGCCGGGTTTGCAAGCCCGATGGCGGCCACGAGAGCGGCAGCACCCAGCATGGCGCCACGCCGCGTCAGCAAAGACTTCAGCATTGGAATTCTCCTCCTTTTTGCATGGCCGTCGAAAACGGCCCCACAGTCATCCTCTCCCGACTGTTCGCAACAATGTTTGCCAGAGGGGAAGCCATAAATCAACATAGTTTTTGAAAATCATATGAGACTTTTCATTTGGTCAATTGAATTGAAATCCTCACGACATTCGTCATAATGCCGTCAGGAGGGTCGCCGGCCTCAGCCGATGGCGGCCCGAACGAGGAGGATTGCCTGATATGAAGACCTCGATTGCGACTGTGACGATCTCGGGCGAGCTGCCGGAAAAGCTGGAAGCGATTGCGCGGGCCGGCTTTGACGGCGTGGAGATTTTCGAAAACGACTTCCTGGCCTTCGATGGCAGCCCCGCCGATGTGGGGAAGATGGCGCGGGATCTCGGCCTCGCCATCACGCTCTTCCAGCCCTTCCGCGATTTCGAGGGCATGCCGGACAGTCTGCGCAGCCGCACCTTCGACCGCGCCGAGCGCAAGTTCGACATCATGCAGGAGCTCGGCACGGACATGGTGCTCGTCTGCTCCAATGTCTCGCAGGCAGCCCTCGGCGGCATCGACCGGGCGGCGGCCGACTTCCGCGAGCTCGGCGAACGGGCGGCCAAGCGCGGGCTGAAAGTGGGCTACGAGGCGCTCGCCTGGGGTCGCTTTGTCAACGATCATCGCGACGCCTGGGAGATCGTGCGCCGCGCCGATCACGAGAATGTCGGGCTGATCCTCGACAGTTTCCATTCGCTGTCGCGCAAGATCGATATCAATTCCATCCGCTCGATCCCGAAGGAAAAGATCTTCATCGTGCAGCTCGCCGATGCGCCGCTGATCGATATGGACCTGCTCTACTGGTCCAGGCATTTCCGCAACATGCCGGGCGAGGGCGATCTTCCCGTCACCGAATTCACCGAGGCGGTGGCCTCGACCGGTTATGACGGCTTCTTCTCGCTGGAGATCTTCAACGACCAGTTCCGCGGCGGCTCGACACGGGCGATTGCCGCCGACGGCCACCGCTCGCTGATCTATCTCGCCGACCAGATCCGCCGCAAGGTGGAGACGCCGATCGGTGTGGAAATGCCTGCGCGAGCCGCCGTCAAAGGCGTCGGCTTCATCGAATTCGCCACCGATGACGAGGAGGCGGTGGAACTCGTCGGCATTCTCGAAGCGCTCGGTTTCCGCAAGGTCGCGGTGCATCGCTCCAAGAAGGTGACGCTGTTCCAGCAAGGCGATATCAAGATCATCATCAATGTCGATCCCGAAGGCTTTGCCAATGCCGCCTATGCCGTGCACGGCACCTTCGCCTATGCGATGGCGCTGGTGGTGGACGATGCCGCTGAGGCCTATGCCCGCGCGCTGGCACTCGATGCCGAACCCTTCACCCAGGCCGTGGCCGAAGGCGAACTGCAGCTGCCGGCCATTCGCGGCGTCGGCGGCGGGCTGATCTATCTCATCGACGAGAAGAGCCCGCTCGGCCGTTTCTCCGAGATCGATTTCGAGCCGGTGGCGGCAGCGGACAAGGCCCCAGATGCGGGCCTGCTGCAGATCGACCATATCGCCCAGACCGTCTCCTATGACGAGATGCTGACCTGGCTGCTCTTCTACACCTCGATCTTCGAAACCCGCAAAACCCCTGTCGTCGACATCATCGATCCCGCCGGCGTGGTGCGCAGCCAGGTGATCGAAAACGAGGCGGGCACGCTGCGCATTACCATGAACGGTGCGGAAAACCGCCGCACGCTTGCCGGCCATTTCATCGCGGAGAAGTTCGGCTCCGGTATCCAGCACCTGGCGTTTTCGACCAAGGATATCTTCGCAACCGCCGAACGCCTGCGCGCCAAAGGTTTCAGACCGCTGCCGATCTCGCCGAACTATTACGATGACGTCGAAGCCCGCTTCGGGCTGGACCCGGAGCTGACCGAGAGGCTGAAGGCGGAGAACATTCTCTATGACCGCGATGGCGAGGGGGAATATTTCCAGCTCTACAGCGGGACCTATGGGGAGGGGTTTTTCTTTGAGGTGGTGGAGCGGCGGAGCTATCGCGGCTATGGGGCGCCGAATGCGATTTTTAGGATTGCGGCGCTGAAGAAGCAGATGCGGCCGGAGGGGATTCCGAAGGATGCGGGGTGAGGTCGTGTTGGGCTGAGATGGGATGAGATGAGATGAGATGAGATGAGATGAGATGAGATGAGATGAGATGAGATGAGATGCCAGGGCATCCACTCCTCCTCCGTCATCCTCGGGCTTGTCCCACTGCTGTCCGGTTTAAATATCTGGACAAGGCGCATGACATTGATTCTACTCTGTTTCAGACGTTTCGCGGCGT
>NZ_JACHZL010000012.1:0-149541 GCF_014193555.1 Rhizobium sp. BK275 | reverse complement strand
ACGCCGCGAAACGTCTGAAACAGAGTAGAATCAATGTCATGCGCCTTGTCCAGATATTTAAACCGGACAGCAGTGGGACAAGCCCGAGGATGACGACATTGGACGGCGGATGTCTGCCATCGGGCCTTCCACCGTCGTAGTTGTCGGGAACACGCGTCACGCGCTTGCCGTATCGGCGTGCTTAATCCAATAGTGCCGTCGCGCTTTGCCCGACACGAGGGCGGCGACGTTTTCAGCTTTCGACCGCCACTGGTGCGGAGACGAGAGAGAAGCACTTTTACAGGTTGAGGAGACCTCAGATGAGCTGGCAACCGGCCGAAGACCGCTATTCGAAGATGAAGTATAACCGCACGGGCCGTTCCGGCCTGAAGCTGCCGGCCGTTTCCCTCGGCCTCTGGCACAATTTCGGCGGCGACACCCCGCATGACCGCAAGGTCGACATGTGCCGCACGGCCTTCGATCTCGGCATCACCCATTTCGACCTCGCCAACAATTATGGCCCGCCTCCCGGCAGCGCCGAAACCGCTTTCGGCGAAATCCTGCGCACCGATTTTGCGGGTCTGCGCGATGAGCTGATCATCTCCTCCAAGGCCGGTTACGACATGTGGCCGGGTCCTTACGGCGAATGGGGCAGCCGCAAGTATCTCGTCGCCTCCTGCGATCAGAGCCTGCAGCGCATGGGTCTCGACTATGTCGATATCTTCTATTCGCACCGTTTCGACCCGGAAACGCCGCTGGAAGAAACCTGCGGCGCGCTCGATTACATCGTGCGTTCGGGCCGCGCGCTCTATGTCGGCATTTCCTCCTATAATTCGCAGCGTACCCGCGAGGCTGCCGCCATCCTCAGGGATTTGGGGACACCATGCCTCATCCACCAGCCGAGCTATTCCATGCTCAACCGCTGGGTCGAGGACGATAAGCTGCTCGATACGCTTGACGAGGTCGGCATGGGCTCGATCGTCTTCTCGCCGCTTGCCCAGGGCATGCTGACGACGAAATATCTCGGCGGCATTCCCGCCGACAGCCGCGCGGCGCAGAACCACTTCCTCAAGAAGGACTTCATCCGTCCCTCGATCATCGACAATATCAAGAAGCTCAACGAGATCGCCGAGAAGCGCGGCCAGACGCTGGCGCAGATGGCGATCGCCTGGGTGCTGCGCGGCGGGCGCGTGACGTCGGCGCTGATCGGCGCCAGCCGCTCTTCGCAGATCGTCGACTGCGTTGCAGCGCTCGGCAATCTCGAATTCACGGCTGCGGAGCTGAAGGAAATCGATGTCTACGCCAAGGAGGCCGACATCAATCTCTGGGCCAAGTCGGCTGAGCTGGAATAAGCTAGGCCGAAAGGCAACCTCGATGTGGGGTTTGGGGCAGCGCGTCGCCCCAAATTCCCTCATTCCTGTGTCCTCGTGCAGGCACGAGGGATGTCACAGGAATCCAGCCGCCGCGCGTCTGCGCGGCGAGAAGAGTCCTTTCAGCCCAAGGACTTGGGCTGGCTGGATCTCTCTGACAAGCACAGAGATGAGGGAGGAGGAGAGCTCCTCACTATCATCTGACGTACGTACTGCAATTTTTCTTTTGGAGGAGCCGCCATGATCCGCAATCCCATCCTGCCAGGATTCAATCCCGACCCGTCCATCTGCCGCGTTGGCGACGATTATTACATCGCGACCTCCACGTTCGAATGGTATCCGGGCGTGCAGATCCACCATTCGCGCGACCTGGTGAACTGGACGCTGGTGCGCCGGCCGCTGGAGCGCGCCTCGCAGCTCGACATGCGCGGCAATCCTGACAGCTGCGGCATCTGGGCGCCGTGCCTTTCCTATGCCGACGGCCAGTTCTGGCTCGTCTATACGGACGTGAAGCGCTTCGACGGCAATTTCAAGGATGCGCATAATTATATCGTGACCGCGCCCACCATCGAGGGCGAATGGTCCGAGCCCGTCTATGTGAATTCCTCGGGGTTCGACCCGTCGCTCTTCCATGACGAGGACGGGCGCAAGTGGTTCGTCAACATGCAGTGGAACCATCGCACCGAGAGCTATGGCGGCTCGCCGAAGTCGCCGGCCTTCGACGGCATCCTGCTGCAGGAATGGGACGCTCAGACCAAGGCCCTGAAAGGCCCGATCAAGAACATCTTCGCCGGCAGCCCGCTCGGGCTCGTGGAAGGCCCGCATCTCTTCCGGAAGAGCGGCTGGTACTATCTGACGACGGCCGAAGGCGGCACCGGCTACGATCATGCCGTGACGATGGCGCGCTCGCGCAATATCGACGGACCCTATGAATTGCATCCGAACCGGCACCTGATCACCTCGAAGGATCATCCGGAAGCGGCGCTGCAGCGGGCAGGGCACGGACAATATGTCGAGACGCCCGACGGGCAGGTCTATCACACGCATCTCTGCGGCCGGCCGCTGCCGCCGAAGCGCCGCTGCACGCTGGGACGCGAAACCGCGCTGCAGAAATGCGTCTGGCGCGAGGATGGCTGGCTCTATTTGGAAAACGGCACTGTTGTTCCCGATGTCGAGGTGCCCGGACTTGGCGGTGCCGTGCTGGCCGAAAAGCCTGTTCGCAGCGAGTATAATTTCGATGGCGGCACGCTGCCGGCCGATTTCCAGTGGCTGCGTACACCCCAGCCGGAGCGTATCTTCAATCTCACGGAGCGTCCCGGCCATTTGCGGCTGATCGGCCGTGAAAGTGTCGGTTCGTGGTTCGAACAGGCGCTGGTCGCTCGCCGGCAAGAGCATCACAGTTTCCGCGCCGAGACGGTGGTGGAGTTCACGCCCGATACCTACCAGCAGGTCGCGGGCCTGACGCACTACTATAATCGCCACAAGTTCCATGCCGTCGTCGTCACGCTGCATGAGAAGCTCGGCCGCTGCGTCACGATCTTCTCCTGCAACGGCGATTATCCTGATGGCCGCATGACCTTCCCGGCCGAGGCCGGCGTGGCGCTTCCGGCCGACGGCCGCGTGCAGCTTGCCATGGAGATCCGTGACAACGACCTGCAGTTCTTCTGGCAGACGGAAGGCAAGGGCGCCTGGCAGCCGATCGGCCCGGTTCTCGATGCCGGCGTCGTCTCGGACGAGGGCGGGCGCGGCGAGCATGGCTCGTTTACCGGTGCCTTCGCAGGTGTCCTCGCCTTCGATACGTCCGGCCGGGCAAAGACGGCTGATTTCGACTGGTTCAACTACGAGGAACTGTGAGGGCGGCGATGGCAGGCTATATCCGCATCGAGCCGATGACCGAGGGGCATATCGAGGGCTTTCACCGGGTTCTCGACAGCGTGGCGCGCGAGCGGACATATCTGACCCTGCTCGAAGCCCCGCCGATTGAAGATACGCGCAAATTCGCGCTGTCGTCGATCGCCGGCGGCAATGTGTATCTCGTCGCTCTCGATGGCGGCGAGCTAGTGGGCTGGTGCGATATAAGACGGCACTTCTTTCCATCGCGTGCTCATTGCGGCGCGCTCGGCATGGGTCTGCTGCCGGACTATCGCGGGCGGGGGCTCGGCCGGCGCCTCATCGCGGCGGCGATAGAGGCGGCGCGTGAAGCGGGCATGATCCGTATCGAACTCGGCGTGCATGCCGACAATGCGCGAGCGATCCGGCTTTACGAGAGCGTGGGTTTCGTGCGGGAAGGGGTGAGCCGCGATGCGTTCTGCGTCGATGGGCACTATACCGACGTCATCAATATGGCGATGATTTTTAGATAGTTGCGATCGGCAGCGGCTGGTTTCCTCTTCTCCTCGCTGGGGCGAAGGGGAAACGCCGCAACGTCTCGTTTCCCCATTTTCAATGGAGCGGTTCATCACATCGCAATGCCATTCTCATCACGCCCGATCACCTCTATGTGATCCCCGACGGCATGATCTGACAGTCGTTCGTTATCCCGAAATAAGAACATTAGGAATCGGTGATAAGCTACCGATTTCATTACAGATCTTTAATTTTATTTTCAGATTTCGTTCATTTTTGAAGACGTAATTTCGGGGCGTGTTCAACACGAGGAAGCCCTCATGAAAAAGATTTTTGCAGCTCTTCTTTCTGCCTCTTTCCTGCTCTCGCCGATCGTTGCATCGCAAGCAAGTGCTGCCGATCATCGTCGTCCGCCGGTCGTTGTTGAGAAGAAAGTCGTCGTCCAGAAGAAGGTCGTCGTCGAGAAAAAGGTGGTCCGCCGTCATCACTGGTCCAAGGGTTATCGCATGTCGGCTGCCGAGCGCGGCCGTTACGGCGAAGTCCGCGACTACCGCCGCTACCGCCTGGCACCGCCGCCGCGCGGCTATCACTGGGTGAAGGCCGATAACGACTACCTTCTCGTCGGTGTCGCTACCGGCGTGATCTCCAGCATAATTGCTGCGGGTCGTTGAGTTCACGCACACTCCCGAAAAGAGGGCGGCTTCGGCCGCCCTTTTGTTTTTGTCGGGAGAGTTTTTGCGGACGGCGCGACCCCAATCTCCCTCATTCCTGTGACAAGCACAGGAATGAGGGAGATTGGGGTCAGCGTCGCTGCCCAAAACCGGGTTTGCATTGCTGAATAGACCTGTCGATTTAGTTCTGTCGCCGCAACGGCATCACCCGCTCGGCGATCATACCGAGCAACCCCTTCGGCTTTCGCGCCTCACTCTCCGCTGCATCCCCATAAGTCAGCGGATGCAGCCCCTCGATCGGCGGCAGCGGTTCGCACTCGATGCACAGGCATCGGTAGGGTTTGATTGCCGTTGCCCTCATGCTGCCTGCGGGCTCCAGCCGACGAACGGATCCGGCAGGTTGCGCCAGCGTTCGGGCGTGAAGGCGTCGCTTTCGATCAGACAAGCGTCGAGCTCTGCGCGAATCCAGCTCTCATCCATCGGGTCGGCACCGATGAAGACGATTTCCTGGCGGCGGTCGCCCCAGATGGGGTCGAGGTAGGGACCGATGGCACGGAGGAAGGCAGGTTCCCCAGGCCATTGTTCGCGCGGGACGGCCGCCCACCAGAGGCCCATCTTGCTGGTGCGCACGATCGCGCCGGCTTGGCTGATTTCGCCGACGTAATGCGGGCGGGTGGCGAGCCAGAAGAAGCCCTTGGCGCGCACGATGCCCGGCCAGCTCTTGTCGAGGAAGGCCTGCAGTTTCGCGGGGTGGAAGGGGCGCCTCTCGCGGTAGACGAAGGAGCGGATGCCGTATTCCTCGGTTTCCGGCACATGGTCCTTGAAGCCGTGCAGTTCCTTGTACCAGAGCGGATGGGTCTCGGCCCTGTCTATATCGAAGCGGCTGGTTCCGAGCACATCCTTCAGCGCGACCTTGCCGAAATCCGTTTCGATGATACGGGCATCCGGGTTGAGGCCGGTGATGATCTTGCGAGCCGCATCGCGTTGCTCTTCGCTTGCCGCGCCGATCTTGTTCAGCACGACGATATCGGCAAATTCGATCTGTTCGACGAGGAGATCGATGATCGTCCTGTTGTCGCCGTCGCCGGCGGTTTCGCCGCGGTCGGCGAGGAAGTCGGCCGAGGCGTAATCGGCGAGCAGATTGGCGGCATCGACGACGGTGATCATCGTATCGAGGCGGGCGACATCCGAGAGGCTGAGTCCATTCTCGTCGCGGAATTCGAAGGTGGTGGCGACGGGCAGGGGCTCGGCAATGCCGGTCGATTCGATCAGCAGGTAATCGAAGCGACCCTGTTCGGCGAGCTGGCGGACTTCCTTCAGCAGATCGTCGCGCAGCGTGCAGCAGATGCAGCCATTGGTCATTTCCACCAGCTGCTCTTCGGTGCGCGAGAGATTGGCGCCGCCATCGCGCACCAGCGCGGCGTCGATATTCACCTCGCTCATATCGTTGACGATGACGGCGACGCGCATGCCCTCGCGATTTGCGAGCACGTGATTGAGCAGCGTCGTCTTGCCGGCGCCGAGGAAGCCGGAGAGCACGGTAACGGGCAGCCTGTTGTCCATGATGTAATCCTTTATGTTATAACGTAACATTAATAGATAGCAAAAAAAGGCGGAACGGGGGTGTCGCCGCCTTCTTTCGCCGCAGCGCTCGCGGGGCGGGCTGCAAGTCCGAAGGGAAGCGTTGAGACGCTCCCTTCCTGATAGAGCGGCGCATATTCCTGTCGAGGATCGTTCGGATTATGCGCTGGCGAGGCAATTCCTCATGCTGTCGGCAATGCCGCGCATGAGGGTGAAATAAAGCTCCGGGCCGGCGGGCAGGGTGGCGGCTTCGGGGTCCAGCACGCCCGACTTCGCCTTTGTGCCTTCGATGACGACATTGACGAGGCGCGGCTCGAATTGCGGCTCTGCGAAGACGCAGGTTGCGCCGAGGTCGCCCACCTTCTTGTGGATCTCTGAGACACGCTCGGCGCCCGGAATGGTCTCGGGACTGACGGTAATCGAGCCGGCGACGCGGATATGGTAGCGATGTTCGAAGTACTGGTAAGCATCGTGGAAGACGATGAAGGGCTTGTCCTTCACCGGTGACACGGTGGCGGCAATTTCCTTGTCCAGCGCATCGAGCTTGTCATCCAGCGACTTGGCATTGGCCTCATAGGTCAGCGCATTGGCCGGATCGGCGGCGACCAGCGTGGTGGTGATCTCGGCGGCCATGGCTTTGGCATTGACAGGGTCGAGCCAGAGATGGGTGTCGAAGGCGCCGTGCCCATGGTCATGGTCGCCTTCGGCCTCTTCATGAGCATGGTCGTGACCGGCCTCGGCGCTTTCATGTTCGTCGCCATCGTCGTGGGCCTCGAACGCCCCGCCTTCGCGGAAGGGCAGCTTCACCAGACCCGGCGCGTCGTCGAGCTGGGCGACGATCGCGTCGGAACCCAGCGATTGCAGCGGCTTTTCGAGGAAGGCTTCGAGGCCGGGGCCGACCCAGAAGATCACCTTGGCATCCTGCAAAGCGCGGGCATTGGAAGGTTTGAGATTATAGGTATGCGGGGAGGCCGCGCCATCGACGATGAGCTCCGGCTTGCCGACACCTTGCATGATGGCCGAAACCAGCGAATGGACCGGCTTGATCGAGGTGACGACCACAGGGGCATCGGCGGCCTGGAGGGACCCGGCGAAAAGGAAGGCCGGGATTGCGAGGGTAAGGCCCATCGCCAGTTTCATCAGCATGCTCCGCTTGAATTGCAATTGTTATGTTATTACATCAATTGCGTTATGCTATAACGTGTGCAATAGCAGGACGCAACAGCACTTTCGGAAAATTTGATGCTTTCTCCCGCAAATAGCCCCGCCGGCAGCAGGGCCGAACCGCTGGTTTCACTCGACAATGTCGGCATTAGCCGCGGCGGCCGCTGGCTGGTGCGCGGTGTGGATTTCTCCGTTTCGCGCGGCGAGATCGTCACGCTGATCGGCCCGAACGGCTCCGGCAAATCGACGAGCGCCAAGGCGGCGATCGGCGTGCTGAAGCCGGACGAGGGCAGGGTGAGCCGCATCGCTGGCCTCAAGGTCGGCTATGTGCCGCAGAAGCTTGCGATCGACTGGACGCTGCCGCTTTCCGTACGCCGTCTGATGACGCTGACCGGGCCGCTGCCCGAGGCCGATATCATGGCCGCTCTCGAAGCAGCGGGCATGGTGCATATGCTGGATGCGCAGGTGCAGCATCTCTCCGGCGGCGAATTCCAGCGGGCGCTGATGGCGCGCGCCATTGCCCGCAAGCCGGATCTTCTGGTTCTCGACGAGCCGGTGCAGGGTGTGGATTTTGCCGGCGAGATCGCGCTCTACGATCTCATCAAATCGATCCGCAATACGACCGGCTGCGGCATCCTCTTGATCTCGCACGACCTGCACGTCGTCATGGCGGAGACGGATACCGTCATCTGCCTCAACGGCCATGTCTGCTGCCGCGGCACGCCGCAGACGGTGAGCCAGAGCCCGGAATATGTGCGCCTCTTCGGCAGCCGCGCAGCGCAGACGCTTGCCGTCTACAGCCACCATCACGATCATACGCATCTGCCCGACGGACGCGTGCTGCATGAAGACGGCTCGGTGACGGATCATTGCTATCCCGAGGATGGGCATCATCATGATCACGGGCATGATCATGCGCATTCGCACGATCACGCGGACGCTCATGCCCATGCGCACGCTGACGGGGATGATGCCCACGGGCATGCGCATGCGGAGGCTCACGCCCACGCACATACGCATTTCCAGAGCGGGGCGCAGAGCGTGACCAACAACGGGGAGAACCGTCATGCTTGACGATTTCTTCGTGCGCGCCATTCTCGCCGGTGTCGGCCTGGCGCTGACGACCGGGCCGCTCGGCTGTTTCATCATCTGGCGTCGCATGGCCTATTTCGGCGATACGATCGCCCATTCGGCGCTGCTCGGTGTAGCGCTCTCGCTGCTCTTCGATTTCAACCTGACGCTTGCCGTCTTCGTCGTTGCCGCTGCCGTCTCGATCCTGCTGCTCTTCCTGCAGAAGCGTCAGGCGCTGTCGGCCGATGCGCTGCTCGGCATCCTCTCGCATGCGACGCTCGCCATCGGCCTCGTCATGGTCGCCTTCATGAGCTGGGTGCGCATCGATCTCATCGCCTTTCTGTTTGGCGATATTCTGGCGGTTTCCACCACTGACATCGCGCTGATCTGGGGCGGCGGTATCTTCGTACTGGCGGCGATCGCCTGGCTGTGGCGGCCGCTGCTCGCAGCCACCGTCAATCCGGAACTTGCCGAGGCCGAGGGCCTGCAGCCGGAGCGGGCGCGGCTGTTCTTCATGCTGCTGATGGCCGTCGTCATCGCCATCGCCATGAAGATCGTCGGCATCATGCTGATCACGTCGCTGCTGATCATTCCGGCGGCGACCGCCCGGCGCTTCTCTTCGACGCCGGAACTGATGGCCGTGCTTGCCTCGCTGATCGGCGCGGTTGCCGTTGTCGGCGGGCTTTTCGGCTCGCTGACCTATGACACGCCATCCGGCCCGTCGATCGTCGTCGCGGCCCTCATTCTCTTCATTCTGAGCCTGCTTCCCGCCTGGCGCGGGCGCAGGGACCTGCAAGGACAAGGCTCATGAACGCACCTCAGCTCACCCGCAATCAGGCGCTCGTTTTCGACGTGCTCGAAAAGGCCGAGGGACCGCTCAGCGCCTATACGATCCTCGACAAGCTGCGCGACCAGGGTTTTCGCGCGCCGCTGCAGGTCTACCGGGCGCTGGAAAAGCTGCTCGAATATGGCGTCGTGCACCGGCTCGAAAGCATCAATTCCTTCGTCGCCTGCGCCCATCCAGGCGAGGACTGCCACAGCCATGGCATCGTTGCCTTCGCGATCTGCGAAAGCTGCGGACAGGTGATCGAGTTCCACGACCACGAGGTGGATCACCGCCTGATGAGCTGGGTGCGCAGCCAGAAATTCAAGCCGGCGAAGACGACGATCGAAATCCGTGGCACCTGCGAGGCTTGTGCTGCCTGATTTGCCTGCAGCAGCGCCAGCCTTCCGTCAGGGCGCGCCCTGCCTATACGCCGGCAGGCGCCAGTGCTGCCAGGTGCAGAAGGTCCTCGTTCTCCTCAGCCACATCCTCGGCAAGGCGGGCGGCTGCGACCACAGGGAGCCAGGCAAAGACCTCGTCCGGGGTCAAATCGTCCGCCTTCGCATAGGTGACGACATAGGCCTCGGCGATTGCCGGAAGCGAGCGGCGCATCAGGAGGTAGGTGCGGCAGACATCGGCGGCCGGATTGCCGCTGCAGGCATCCAGCCAGTCGACGATCATCACGTCTTCACCGGAGCCCAGGATATTCCAGGGGTGGAAGTCGCCGTGGCAGACATTGTCGCCATCGGGCAGGGCGGCAAGTGTCAGAAGCAGCCGGTCGCGCAGGTCCGGGGTGAGTCGTTCGGCGCGCTCGATATTGGCCGACAGTCTTGATTTCAATGAGGGAAGGCCGGTGCCGGGCTCTCGGTGCAGGCGCTGATGGAGTGCTGCCATCTCCCTGATGGCCGACAGCGGTGGTTCCGGCATCATCTCATCGGCAAGGCTCGTGCCGGTCGCCCGATCCATGAGCAGGCCCCATCGGCCGTGATAATCGCCGACGACATGGATTCTGGGCGCGGGCAGGGAGAGCCGCTCGACGATCGCCAGATTGGCGGCCTCGCGGAAGGCCGGGGCCTTCGGGCGGCCGGGCCTGTAGAGCTTCAGCGCCAGCGTGCCATGTTCATAGACTTCCGCTTCCTTGCCGGCGCCGAGCAGACGGCCGATTTCGCTCATGTCGGGCTCCCGTTCATTGTGTGCCTTCCAGAGCGATGTGGTGCTGATCTTTGTGGCGGGAAGGGGGAGGCACGAGCATCGATTGTTGCGGCTGCGGAGACACTGTGTCTGTGCCGGCAGGCTTTATCCCGCGCGCCAGGCGTGGATGATGGCCGCGAAACAGGGCCATGCTGATATCAACGGCCTGTCATTGAGGGTGTCATGACGATCAACAACAAACACTCGGAAGCGGTCGCCTGTTGCGGCGAAGAAATCCTGTCGCGCGAGCTGCTGCTCAGCGGCACTTTCGCTGACCTGATTGCCGGGGAGGCGCCGTCGCTCAAACTTCTCAGCGACGAGGAGCGGCATGCATCTCTCGCATCGATACTTGCGGAGCGGCCGACGGGCGATGTCTGGATTTTCGCCTATGGTTCGTTGATCTGGAATCCGATCATTCTCAGCGTCGAAAGCCGGAAAGCCCGTGTCGAAGGCTGGCGCCGGTCCTTTTGCCTCGCCACCGTTTCCGGGCGGGGTTCGCCCGACAATCCAGGTCTCGTGCTCGGCCTTGATGCGGGCGGGGCCTGCGATGGGGTCGCCCTGCGCCTGGATGAAGCGGATCTTCTGCACGAACTCGAGTTGTTGTGGCGACGGGAGATGGTGGCCGAGGCCTATATTCCCCGCTGGGTCGACTTGCTCGATGAAGAGGGTACCCGCTTTGGAAGCGGCATTGCTTTCACCATGAACCCGCTTGCAAATACATATGCGGGCGGGCTTTCCCGGGAGGCGACCATTCAACGGCTTGCCACGGCTTCGGGCAGTATCGGCAGTTCGGCCGATTATCTGTTTCGCACGCGTGAAGGCTTGAGGGCGCTCGATATGTGGGACGAGTTTCTGGAGGAGCTCGCCATCGAGGTGGAGGAGGCGCAACGCAGGCTGTCGCAGTTACCTTCCGAGGCGGTTTGATCCGCCGTTGTGCTGAAGGCTCCGCGGGAATAGCGGAGCCATCAGACCTGTTTTACCGATCAGCCGGCGGCGCGTTCGGCGGGCGGACGGCGCCGCAGGCTCGCGGTCTGGATCGCCGGGGTCTTATAGTTGGCTTCCAGCGGGCCGGTTTCGGTGCCCGGTGGTACGATGGCGTCGATGGCATCGAGCAGCTCGTCGCTCAGACGCACCTGCGCGCCGGCCAGGAGATCATTGAGCTGTTCCATGGTGCGCGGCCCGAGGATCGCCGACGTAACGCCCGGATGGGCGATGACGAAGGCAAGCGCCATGTGAGTGAGCGAGATGCCGGCACTTTCCGCGAGCGGAATGAGCTGCTCGACGGCATCGAGGCTGTTTTCATTCGACATTTGCTTGGGGAAATAAGCAACGCGGGTGCTGTCGGGCTGAGCTGCACCCCGGCGGTAGCGGCCGGTCAGCATGCCCATGGCGAGCGGGCTCCAGACGAGGGCGCCCATGCCGTAGCGTTCGAGCGTCGGCAGGACCTCGCGTTCGATGCCGCGATGCAGGATCGAATAGGGCGGCTGCTCGGTGCGGAAGCGGGCCAGCCCCCGCTTTTCGGCCACCCATTGCGCCTCGATGATATCGGAGGCGGGGAAGGTGGAGGAGCCGATGGCCCGGATCTTGCCTGCGCGCATCAGATCCGTGAGGGCCGAGAGCGTTTCTTCGATATCGGTGTCGGGGGCGGGGCGGTGCATCTGGAAGAGGTCGATATAATCGGTCTGCAGGCGGCGCAGCGAATCTTCCACCGCGCGATAGATCCAGCGGCGCGAACTGCCCTGCTGGTTCGGATCCTGGCCCATCGGGATGAAGCATTTGGTGGCGAGCACGACATTGTCGCGCCGGCCCTTCAGGGCTTTGCCGACGATCTCCTCGGATTCGCCGTGGCTGTACATATCGGCGGTGTCGATGAAGTTGATGCCGGTATCGAGCGCCTTGTGGATGATGCGGATGGAATCGTCATGATCGGCATTGCCGATCGCGCCGAACATCATGGCGCCAAGGCAATAGGGGCTGACCTTGATGCCGGTGCGGCCAAGGGGACGGTATTGCATCTTCGTTTCCTTTGAATCTTGAGCTGCCCGTAAGGGCAGGTTTTGAATCTGGCAAAAGCCCCGACGGCGGGCCTTGCATCTGGCAAAGCCGCGCCGAACAGGGTATAAAGGCGCATCCGGAACGCGGTTCCGTTTATACGGAACAATGTTCCGCTTTGCAAGAGGTGTTGATATGACCAGCGGGACGGACAGTCCGGGCGAGGCGCGTGAGACTGATAGCGGCCATGACAGGCCTGTGCGCGCGGATGCGCGGCGCAACCTGGATCTGCTGCTGAAAGCCGCCTTGGATGTATTTGCCACCTCCGGCGTCGATGCGCCGGTGCGCGAGATCGCGGAAAAGGCCGGCGTTGGCGTCGGCACGGTCTACCGCCATTTTCCGCAGCGCTCGGACCTCATCAAGGCGGTCGTGCGCAACGAGATGGATGCCTGCGCCGATGCTGCCATAACACTCGCCGCCGAAAATGAGCCGGGCGAGGCGCTGTCGCGCTGGATGCAGCGCTTTGCCGATTTCATCATGGCCAAGCGCGGCCTTGCCGCAGCTTTGCATTCCGGCGACCCGGCCTATCAGGCGCTGCCGGCCTATTTCGACGAGCGCATGATCCCGGCTTTGCAGGGACTGCTGGATAGAGCCGTTGCGGTGGGCGCGGCACGCGGCGATGTGGAAGCGAGCGAGCTCCTGCGCGCCGGCGCGCAGCTTTCCAATCTCGGGCAGGGCGATGACCCGGCGGCGACGCGGCGGATGATTGCGCTGCTGGTGGACGGACTGCGCTATGGGGCGGGTGTGAAGAGCTGAGGGTTCTGCACGCGCCGCCTTCAGGCGGCTGCGGCCTTTGCCTTCGGTTTCAGCAAAATGATCAGCAGCAATCCGGCGATGATGAGGGCGGCACCTTCGAGATGATAGGTCTGCAGTTTCTCGCCGAGGATGAAATAGGCGAGCACGGCGATGAAGATCGTCTGGATGTAGAGGAGCACGCCGGCGCGCGCAGCCCCCAGCGCCTCGATGCTTCGGTTGAAGAGATAATACATGAGCGCGCCGCCGGGGATCGCGACATAGGCGAGTGCGATGAGGCCGCTCGTATTCAGCGTCGTGCGTTCGTCGACGGCGAGTTCGTAGAGGTAGAAGGGCAGGGCTGTCAGCGCGGCGGCACCGAGCAGCAGGACGAGCAGCGCGAGCCGGTTCAAGTCGAATTTCGCGCGGCGCAGCAGTACCGTGTAGAGGCTGAAGCAGAAGGCGCCGGCGACGATCCAGAGTTCGCTCGGATTGAAGTCGAGGCGCAGAAGTGCTGCCGGGCTGCCCTTGACGATGATGATGAGGATGCCGAGGAAGGCGAGGATGGAGCCGGCCACCTGCCAGCTTCCCATCGGCTCTGCCAGCATCAGGCGGGCGAGGATCATGGTGATGATCGGGATCAGCGCGATGATGATGCCGGCGGTGGTGGCATCGGCATGTTGAAGGCCGACGAAGATCAGGCCCTGACAGATGGCCAGTCCCATGCCGCCGATGAAAAGCAGCTCCAGGCCGCGTGCCCGCACCAGTGCGAGCATCGCGGAAAAATGGTGGCGCACGATCGGCAGCATGATCGCGAAGGCGATGAGCACGCGCCAGAAGCAGAGCGCCCAGGGCGGCATTTCGGCGGAGACCCATTTGGCTGCGATGTAGACGCCGGCTGACAAAAGCCAGCAGAGGACGCCTACGGAATAGGCTCCCGCAAGCGAACCGCCTGCCGCCTGTTCCGTCCCGACAGTATCACGATGGACTGCCAAGACATGTATCGCCATCGGCTAGTTATGCCACAGTTGTCGGGCGCCGCACAGGTGGGGGTGTGGCTTTGCCGTCTCTGCACAGGCGGACGGTTGGCTCAGGCCTTGATCGTTCCTCTGTCTATGACTGCGCGCGGCTCGCGGTCGTGGCCGAAATCGCCGACAAGGTCTGTGCGTCGCGGCCGTAGATATCGTCGAAATAGTGGATGACGCCATCGTCGGTCGGCCATGCAGTGAAATAGGAGACGTAGACCGGAACCTGTTCCGGAACCGGCATGTCCTTCTTGGCACCATCCGCGATCTGCTGATCGACGAACTCGACCGAGGTCTTCAGGACGGCGGCTGCCATCGCCTTGGGGTTTTCCAGGCGCACGCATCCGTGGCTGAACATGCGGTCCTGCGAGGCGAATTTGCCGCGGGCAGGGGTGTCGTGCATGTAGATGTCGTGCGAATTGGGGAAGAGGATCTTCAGCTGTCCCAACGCATTGTCCGCTCCGGGCGGCTGGACGACGCCGATATTTTCGAGCGGCTGCGACCAGTCGACCTTGGCCGAGGGCATCGTCTTGCCCTTGACCGAGACGACATAGCCTTCCTTGTCCAGATAGGCGGGGTCGCGCTTCAGGTGCGGCAGCATCTCGTTGCGGATGATTGATTGCGGCACGCCCCAGTCGGGATTGAATTCGACCGTCTTGATCGAGGCATCGAAGAAATTCGTCTGGTGGTCCTGCTGGCCGATCACAGCCTTCATCGAGAGCGTTAGCGTACCGTTTTCATAATAATAGGCCATGTAGGCCGGCTGGTTGATGAACACGTATCGCTCGGGGAATTCCTGTGGCAGCCAGCGCATTTCCTCCATCGCCACGATCACCTTGTTGATGTTGGCGGCAGCATCGCCGCCCTGGCCTGAGGTGCGGAGATAATGCAGCTCGGCGGCGAGCTGGGCGAATTTCGGGTTGCTCGGTAGCAGGCGGTCGAAGACCACCATCAGATCAGGCGTGGCCGAGAGCTCAGCGATCGTGCCCTTCAGATCGACAGGCTTGCGCTTGAAATCATAATAATTCGACAGCTTGTTGGGATCGATGCGACCCCGGAAATTGTCCTGAAGGAACATCAGCATCTTGGCCGAGAGGGAGACTTCGAACTCGGCCAGCGCCTTTGCGCGGTCGCCCGCTCCCTGGGGAAGGGCAACGGCATAGTCGCCGGCATTCAATCCCCAGTCGTCAGCCTGTTTCAGAAGGCTGAGCGCCTGTGCGGCCTTGGGCGTCGGCCCCCTGCCGTCGACCCAGATGAGCTTTGCCTTCGGCTGGGCGTAATAGGCTTCGATCGCCTCGGCGATGTCGTTATTCATCGAAACCGTCAGGCCGCCCATTTCGTTCAGCACCTTGGCCTGATTGCCGCTGACTGAATCAAAGAGCGCTGACAGTGATGCACCCGTATCCTGCCGGACGATATGGGCGGGGCGGCGGGCCGGAACCGTATAGGCGGGCTTCGGGCTGGCCTGCGTGACCGGCGGCGCAGGCTGCGGCTCGGCGCGCACGGCAATTGCACTTCCCGAGAGCACCAGAAGGCCGGCGAGCGGTGCGATCCAGCGGGAAGATGTTCTCAGCGGCATTCTTATGTCCTTGAAATCCGATAAAATACTGTCACGCGCGGCGTTGGTCCGTGTGGGGCGAAGCCCGACTAGAACGCCAACATTCGGGCAGAAGATGGGCATTGAGCGTTTCCGGCAAGCCCATGGGTGACAGAAGTTGTTGGAACGAAATCACTTTTTCGACAGCGCGGAGCTTTCTAGTGCTGTCATTTCGATGGCTGCGGGATCGGGGTAGCCTGATCCCGCAGCCGCGACCGAGAAAGTACCGGCTACTGCCAGTTCCTGCGGCGTTCGAGCTCGGCCTCGGACGGTTGATCGGATGCGAACGAGCCCGCCCGGACTTCGCCGTTGCGCTCATAGGTCGCGACGATGACGCCGGTGCCCGATACCGCCGATCTCGTGAGCTTGAGGGCGCCGGGCATCGCGCCGCCCTCGAACAGTCGTTTGCCTTTGCCCAGGATCAGCGGGAAGGTCAGCACGGTCATTTCGTCGATCAGGTCGTTGGCAAGCAGCGTCTGGATGAGATTGCCCGATCCCTGGATGAGCAGGTCCGGCCCGTTCTCCTGTTTGATCTTGCGCAATGCCGCGACGATGTCGGGTCCCAGCGATTGCGAATTCTGCCAGGTGAGGGTTTCAGGCCGGTGCGTCGCGACATATTTCGTGGCGGGATTGAAGGCCTTGGCGATGTCGTCGTCCTGATAAGGCCAGTGGGCGGCGAAGATGTCGTAGGTTCGGCGGCCGAGCAGCAGCGCAAAGGGCTTTGCGAAGAGCTCGCCCATCACGGCTCCCATCGTATCGTCCGCGTAGGGAAATACCCAGCCACCGAATTTGAAACCGTTGACGGGTCCTCGTCAGGGCCGCCGGGCGCCTGCATGACGCCGTCGAGGCTGACGAATGTGGAGGCGATGATCTTTCTCATGGGTGTCTCTCCTGTTGGTGATCCGCGCCATCAGGGGCCGGATCTCGGCCTTAGGACGAAACATGCGATGGCATGCCGACAAATCCCATCGAAATTTACGGGAGACTTGCCGGCCTGCGCGTGCGAATTTCGCCGGGCTGAGGAGCAGAAGGCAGCTGCCTGGGCGGCGAGGCCTGCTTCCGTGCAGGATGCGAGGGTGAGGGTGAACATGCCTAATGTGACACGACATCTCATCGATAGGGGTGACGGGGCGCGTGTCGAGATTTTTCAGGCCCAGCCTGAGAGCAAAACACCCGAGGGAGCCATCCTGTTCGTCCACGGCAATCAGGGCGGCCGTCTCATTGGCGCGAAAGAGGCCGTCGATACGGGCGCGCTGCTTCGGTTCTGTTCCGGTTTGAATATCACCGCGGCGGCTGTCTCGCAGCCGGGCTTCGGGGCTTCGGATGGACCGGCGGATTTCTGCGGCCCGGATACCCAGCGGGCGATCATGGCCGCACTCTCCTTCCTGCGGCAGCAGCCTTGCGTCGATCCTGATCGTATCGTTCTCTATGGCAACAGTCGGGGGGCGGTTGCATCGGCGATGGTCGCAGCCCAGGTTCCCGATCTCAAAGCCGTCATTCTGCGCAGCGGCGTCTACGATCTCAAGGCGGCCTATGAGAGCAGTTCGAAAGGGCTGCGCTGGGTAATCGAGCAGGAGGCTGGCCTCACGAGCGGCGCCTTTCTGGCCCGCTCGGCCCTGCATCACGCGCAGAAAATCCGGGCGGAAACCCTGTTGCTGCACGGAAGGCTCGATGAGCGGGCTCCCATCGCCCAGGCCGAACGGTTCTCGAATGCCCTGTCGGATGCAGGCGTGCCGGTCATGCTCCACGTCTTCGAATGCGGGCATGACATTCCCCGGGAATATGCGCAGGTAGCGCAGCGCTCCTTTCTGCAAAGGATGTTCGATCCCGTCGTGACATACCATTGAGCCGGCGTGATGGGCCTCAATGGCCCATCGACTGACCCTCGGGCTGAGCGGGCGGGCGTCTGACGTAGAAAGACGCCACGACGGCTGCGAGCGAAATCAGCGCGCCGACGAAGAAGGCGGACTGCATGCCGCCGACGGTAGCCGTTGCGGCATCTGCTTCCCCTTGAGTCAGGATGCCGGCGCGCCAAGTCATGATGGCGACGTAAAGCGTTGTGCCGGCGGCGCCGGCGACCTGCTGGGTGGTGCCGATGATGGCGCTGCCGTGCGAATAGAGTTTCGGCGGCAGGGAGCCGAGGCTGACGGTGAAGAGCGGTGTGAACATCAGGGCAAGGCCGATGCTCATCACGATGTGCAAGCCGAGCACAACCCAGATCGGGGTCGTGACGGTGAGAAAGGTTAGGCCCCACATGACGGAGCTGAACAGGAGTGCGCCGGGGATGACGAGGCGGGCAGGGCCGTAGCGGTCGAACAGCCTGCCGACGAAGGGGGCACAGAGGCCCATGATCAGGCCGCCGGGCAGGAGGAGCAGGCCGGCCGTCAGGGTCGTCTGGCCGAGCACGGACAAGAGGTAGATCGGGATCAGGATGAAGACGCCGAACATCGACATCATCAGGATCGCCATCATGCCGGCGGCGATGGTGAAGGTCTTCGTCTGCAGAGTGCGCAGGTCGAGCAGCGCCCGCTCGTGCTTCTGGAGATGGATCTGCCGCCAGACGAAAACGGCGATGACGGCAGCACCCGCGGCGAGCATGACACGGGGATCGAGCGGCGTCGTGCCGGCTTCGGGCGCGCCGAGCTCGCTGATGCCGAAGACGAAGCTGCCGAAGCCGATGGCCGACAGCACGACCGAGATGACATCGAGCGGCGCCTTTGACGGCACGGTGACGTTCTCGATTTTCGAGGCGCCCAGCGCAAGGGCTGCGAGCGCGATCGGCAGCACCAGCAGGAAGAGCCAGCGCCAGTCGAGCGAGGAGAGGATAAGGCCGGAGATCGTCGGGCCGATGGCAGGTGCGACCGAGATGACGATGGAGATATTGCCCATCGTCTTGCCGCGCGAATGCGGCGGTACGAGGTTCATGATCGTCGTCATCAGGAGCGGCATCATGATCGCCGTGCCGGAGGCCTGAACGATGCGGCCGACGACCAGCATGGGAAAGCCGGGTGCGAGGGCGCAGACCAGCGTGCCGGCGGAAAAGAGCGACATGGCGAGGATGAAGACCGGCCGCGTGTTCAGCCGCTGCAGGAGAAAGCCGGTCACGGGAATGACGGTGGCCATGGTCAGCATGAAGGCCGAAGTCAGCCATTGGGCGGAGCTTGCGGGGATCTTCAGATCGGCCATCAGGTGCGGGATCGCGACACCCATGATGGTCTCGTTGAGGATGACCACGAAGGCGGAGACGAGCAGCAGGCCGATCACCAGCCTGTTGCGGGCGCTATGGTCTTCGACCGGCAGTTCGGCCTGTTCTTCGATCTCTGAAAGCAGGGGTTCGCTGGTCATGGTGTTCCTGTATCCATATCTGAAAGAAAGGGTGCTGCCTTAAGACGAAAGTGCCGGGCTGATTGCGACACGGGTATGCTTATTTCCTATGTCTTTATGCAATCGGTCGGATGCAAGGCGAAATTTTACGGGAATGCTGATTCGGGTTGCTTCGTTTTGCCGTGGGATACCCCCCTCTGCCCTGTGTCCAGCCGATAGATGGGTAACAGATTGAACCGGATAGATGGGTTACAGTTTTCCCCCCTTTAACCAGTGTCCGCCCCTGCGCCGGCTGGCCGGGGTTGCAGGGCGCTGGGGCGGACAAGCTGCTTGCTCTTCCTGTCGATGATGCCGAGCGGATGGGCATAAAAGCGCAGCGTCCAGGCTCCGGCTTGGCTCTCCTCGATCGCCACGGCTTCGCCGGCCAGCGCCGCAGCGACATAGACGAGGCCGCCGCTCCATTTGATCTCGCCATTGGAGCGCACCCGGCGCACCGCCGCCTCGGCCGGATAGTCCGGTTCAGGCAGGCGGTCGGGCAGGCGCCGCGGTGACGGCCGGTAGTGATCGGCAGGCACATCCATGGCGAGCGCCTCGTGCGGACGCTCGGCGTTGTAATTCTGGCGAAACGCGTCAAAGGCAGCCTGCTGCGCGCCATGGTCGGCCTCCGGCGCCTTGGCCAGCGGCAGCATCGTCAGATGGAAGCGTTCGTGGCGGCCGTTCTGCTGCGGCTTGCCCGGCTGGATGCGCTCCAGGCCGATGCCGAGCTTGATGAAGCGCACGGCAAGCGTCGTCAGCCCGGTGACGCCGACCGCCGCGAAGGGCGAACCGTTGTCGCTGCGAAAGCGCTCCGGCAGGCCATGCTCGGCAAACAGCCGCTCGAACACCGGCCAGGCCTCGCCTTCGGCCGGCCGCGCGCAGGCTTCCAGCGCCAGCAGAAAGCGGCTCGCCGTATCCATCACCGTCAGCGGCTCGCAGCCCCGCCCGTCGCCGGTCCGGAACCACCCCTTGTAATCGGCGCTCCACACCGCATTGGGTCCGCTGGCCGGCGCGAGCGGGCCGCAACCAGCCGCCCGCCAGCGATGCCGCCGGCGCCCGACCAGCCCGTGCCGCTTCAGGATCTCGCCCACCGTCGAGGCCGCCGGCCAGCAAAGCTGCGGCGCCGCCCGCTTCAGCCGCGCCAGCACCTTCTTCGGCCCCCACTGCGGGTGCGCCTCCTTCTCCGCCACAATCCGCGCCACCAGCTCCGCCGCCGTCGCCCGCCCATGCGCAAGCGGCGCCCGCGGCAGGTCGACAAGCCCCGCAGGCCCGAGCGCCCGATACCGCTCCAACCACTTGTAGCCCGTCTTGCGCGATATCCCATAGGCCGCGCACAGCTCCGTCATCGTCTCCTCGCCCGCAAGACACTCTCCAACAAAGCGCAACCGCTCGTCCATGATGCCAGTCTCTCTCCAAACCATCGCCGGGTCCTCCCGGCGCTCAGAGAACTGTCACCTATCTAAACGGTCCGTTCTGTTACCTATCTATCCGGGTCGGACACCTGCCGGACATCTCCCTCCTTGTGGGGGAGATGTCCGGCAGGACAGAGGGGGTATCCCACGGCAAAACCCAAAAGAGGCAACCTACCTCACCGCACCGCGGGCAATCCCCATTCGTCCAGCGAAAAGGCTTCGGCTGGCAAGCGCATCTCCGAGAGAGCGACGGCGCGACGGCGGAATGATGTGGCGGTGTAGGGGAGGGCCAAATTCATTCCGCTGATATCCAGCTTGAGCGGCAGCCCGTCGCGTGTGAGGCACTCCCTGTTTCCGGCGTCCTGAACTCCCGGCATCAGATCAAACCATTCGCAGCTCTCGCCGAGGACGGCTTCGGCCTTGCCGAGCGAGATCTTTCCGGTTGTCTCATCGAATTTGAAAGAGGCAGAGCCATCGTCTGTCGGACGCGCGGCCGTGAGCCTGCGATGGCCGCCTGCCTGCCGGTAGGAGATGCCCTGCGCTTCGAGCCTGTTCCAGATCTTGATGCTGACGGAGCCGCCTCCGTCCCGCTGTTCCCGGTAGTGCCAGGGATAATGCCGCAACAAGCGGATCGTCGAGCCGCTGACGGTCTCCAGCGTAATGTCGAAATCGGGCTGGGAAGGATCGGCATTATGGCTGCGGATCGGTCTGAGCCAGAATTCCGCTGTCAGGATTTCCGATGGCGGGTCAATCTCCGCGGGGGCGATGGCGCGGCGGTCGAGGCTGGTGAGGCGGGTGTGATAGATCGGCACGTCATTGGGAGCGAGCAGCCTTGTTTCGATGACGATGCCGTCGTCGGTGACGCAAGTCTGCTCTCGTGCGATGAATGTCCCGGGCGAGGGCGATTTGCTCGCCGTTTCGCGCCATCTGCAGCGTTCCCCGGCAACGGTAGAAACCTCTGCGAGTGGCTGGGGCGTTTCTGTTTTCGCGGCGTCCGGTTTTCGATCGCGAAGGAGAAGTTCCAGGAACGTGATCTGACCATCCGCCTGCCTGCTCCAGCGCAGAACGGGATCGTTGCTGGCCGGTCCGAAGCCGATGCTTTTCGTGCCGTCGCGCAGGGTCTCGCTCAGAAACATGCCGTCGTGATGGGTAATGGTGACGGTCGGATCGACCGGCTTGCCGTTCTTGTCGAGCGCCTGCGTGACGGCCACGTAGTCCGGCTGGACGGGGGAGGCATCGAGATTCGACTGCGCAACTGCGGCCGCGGCGAAGGCGATGCAGGCGATTGTGCCTGTTATTGCTGCTGTCTTCATTGCCTCTCGGATGTCAGAGCCGGCGCGCGTCATCGCGCCGCCGCCAGCAGATGACGGTTTTACCGAGAAAATCAATGCAGTCTATGGCTTTGGCCTCAATGGACGCCCCCCATCAATGAACGATGGTCAGCGCGGCAATGCCTGCCTCGTCGGCGGCGCGCAAAAATGCCTCCCGGAATTGCTCAGGAGCGACTTCTCCACAGATGGCGTCGATGCAGGCTTTGACGGCGATCATATATTCCTCGCCATCATCGAAAGGCCAGTCCCGGATCAGGAGATATGCGGCATCGCCGAGCGTACGCACGACGGTGTGCGTCTCCCGACCGCGCAAAACCAGCCCGACCGGCGCAAATGCCGATGACGTGTTCCAGCTCATTGTCCTCGACCCCTCAAGGCACGGAGATTGAGACCCTCAAACACACTATACGCGTGAATTATGAAATTCGGAATTGCGGAATGCGTGAATCTCGAGCGCGTGACATGTCTGCCACGTTAAAAAGAAAGGGCGCTCTACGACCTCATGTCGGAGCGCCCTGTGGCTGCGTCGGCGTCAGTTGCGGCGGAGGCCGACGGCAGGTGCGATTAGAAGACCGCATTTGGAACGAAATGGCAACGGCTGACGCCAAACTGCGCCTCAAGGCGACCTTCGATCCACAATGTTTCCACAGCTTATCCACAGGTGCGGTTCTATCTCCTCCCAACGCTTTCAACGACATGCGCCTGAAAGCGATCGGGCTCCTCCAGATGGGTGATGTGACCGGCCGATGACACCGGGAATATCTTCCAGACCAGCTGCCCCAAAGGCCACAATACCGGGGTATCGTGGCCCTCCCTCCTTGAGCGCTGGGCGGCGGACGCTCGGAGGTGGGAGGCGGCAGGCGTGCATGAGGGCCTGCCGCCTTCATCGCCACAATGCTGCGCCCTCGCAAACAAAAAGGACCCGCTCACTTGGGAGCGGGCCTCAGGGGTGCCCGGAGTCGGACGGGCATCTGGAAAAAGCGTTCGATCAGATATTGGCCGCAGCATAAACACTCCAGCTGTCCGGCATCTTCGACGCCGCAAAGGTGCCGTCGCTTGCGGAACGGGCGTGCCGACGGGCGGCAGCGTCGAGAAGCGCCTCAAAAGACGCCAGGCTGATCCTGTCGGCGCGAAGCATCTGGCGGATCATCGGGTCTCTCAGCATTTCCGATGGTGTCATCTCGTGCATGGTTATCCTCCCGTGACTGGTTTCCGATGCTTGCTGCATCTTAGACCCGTATTGCTATCAATGCATGTCGCGGCGATGGCGAAAAGACGGTAAATGAGGTTCATTCGGGTTAGCTCCAATGTGGGATTGGTCTGCCATTTTATCGAATGCTACCGTAGCGGCCGAGGTAACCGCAGTGGAGGAGGGCCACATGGAAGCCACGCAATGGGAAACCATGCATGTGGAAGCCAGGCATGACGACGCAAGGATGTTCGACGAGATCGTGATGGGTCTTGCCGCGCTCGGGGCCAAGATCGGCGAGATCAATGCCCGGCCCATGCCTTTCCTGGATCTCAACTATGCCGAGGCCGAACTGAAGGCCAGGCCGGCAAAGGTCCGCAAGCGGTTCGACAGGGTGAGAGCGACGAAACTGAGTGCCTAAGATCAGGCTTGGCAACGCAATTTTGACCATGTGCGTATTTTCCTGACGCTCGCTCACATTTTGTCGATTGCATGTGGATCGGAAAGCCGCTCTTCTTGTCATCCGCATCCCTAATTTAGAGATATCCTGACCATCATGAACCGCTACGATATCGAGCGCCGCAACGACGACGACTGGACTGTCATCGACCGGCTGACCGGCGCACCCGTGCCGCATCTGCCGGAAAAACTCGGAAGCAGGCTCGAAGCCCAGGCACTTGCCGATTTTCGCAACCGGCTGGCCATCCCGCAACAGGAGCGCATTCGCTCCCGCCTCGATACGCTGCGGCTCGCCTGGCAGGCGCTGACGGGAAAGCGGACGCGATAACAGCCGATGCGGTTACCGGGGCACAAAGAGGCCCGCCGAAGCGGGCCGAATTATTGGGAAATAACAGGCTGGATCGCACGACGCGCCGTGTGGTGCATGATTTTGTTGAGGGAAGCGCACCGTACGCTCCGCATGTCAGACTGAGATCGGGGCCGAAAGTTCCCGGCGGCCGATGCGTATTTTCGCTGCTGTCCCGCCTGATCGGCCGATGTCGATATCGACGGCTGGCGCGTCCTGAAGGAAGCCGCCGCCGTCACCAGCGGAGGATTTTTCGGCCCAGGAGGAATCCGGCTGCGGTCGCGACCAATATGCCAATCGAATACCATGCCGCCAGAAACAGCGGGCTGTCGTCGGGGCAATGCCAGGCGTAGATGGCGGCTGCGATGCCGCCGGCAGCAAGGCCTGCGACGGCGCCGGCCGTGCCCGGATTTTCCGGGGCGCCTTGCCGGACCGAGTAGAGGATGGCGGCTAGCGGAGCGATTGACAGCGTCGGCACGAAGAACAGGCAGAAGGCGGGGAACCGGCCCTCCATGCTGCTTGCCCAGGCCGTCTGCGGCACGACGAAGAGCTCGGTGACGATGCCGATGATGAGAACGGCAAGCGGCAGGACGAGCATCAGGGCGGCAGATTGCAGCGAGACGCCTGGCTTGCCGATGCGGAAGGCGAGGCGGGTGGCGGTGACGGCGAGCAGCAGGGTGAAGCCGAGCTTGAAGAGGACGCGCGGCGTCTCGATCATATCCGCCATATTCCTACGGATACCGAGGGTCGAGAGCAGCAGCGCGGCTGATATCACCACGCCGATGGCCAGCGCGATCAGGAAGACACGGCCGAAGCGGATGCGAACGCGTGCATCCTTTGCCAGCAGGTTGATCAGGTCATTCGTTTTCACGCGTATTGCTCCGATAGAGGGCCGCCAATCCCTTGAGCGCCCTGTGCAACGCCACCCGCACGGCGCCTTCCGTCATCTGTAGTCTCTCGGCCGTTTCGCGGATGCCGGCGCCGGCGAGCGAGATGGACCGGACGATTTCCCGCTGCGGGTCGCGCAGGCCTTCCAGCATGCGGTCGACATCGACGCGATCGGCGCCATCCTCGTGGTGGTCGGCTTCCAGCGTCTCCATCACATCCTCGATCGGCACGCTGACATGGCGGCCGCGGCGGCGCAGGCTGTCGATCAGCTTGTTGCGCACGATGGTCGACAGCCACGGACCGATCGGCCGGGAGATATCCCAGGTCCCGCGCTTCAGGTGAACCGCCAGCAGAACTTCCTGCACCACGTCCTCAACCTCGCTCGGCGGGGCACCGAACTGGTCGCAGCGCCTGCGCGCAATCGACCGGAGATAGGGTGTCACGGCCTTCAGGAAACGGTCATAGGCCTTGATATCGCCGGCGATTGCCGCGCGCATCCAGGCCGCCCATTCCTCTTCACGGGCCGAATGTTTCATCCGCCACTATCCTCTACGCACGGGTCCACGTGTTTGTTACCGTCATCCTGAGAAATTTGATGACGCGGCACGTGAGGCAAGGCCGGCGCCTATTGAGCGCATCGGCGGGCAAACGGCAAGAGTAGTGCGGCAACAAAGCGCAAAAGCCGCCCGGCGCGATAAGGGGCCGGGCGGTGAGCTTACGCTGCTATCGTCTTCGGGCGGTCTAGTTCTTGGCAGTGCCTGAGATCCGCGCAATCAGATGGTCGAGCGACAGGCGGCCCGGCCCGTAGCGCATGATGGCGAGCGCCATCGCCGCCCAGGTAATGTGGATGGGCCAGCCATCGGGAACGGTAAGCTCCACCACCAGCGTCATGAAGAGCAGGCCGAGGCCGGCAAAGCGGGTGGCGAGGCCGAACACTAAAAGCGTTGGGAAGATGATCTCGCCGCAGCCTGACAGGAAGGCCATGACGGCGGGCGCGGGGAAGGGATAAGGGCCGCCTGGCAGATGCAGCATGAATTCCTGCGTGAAGAGATCGATCGCCGTATCGTTCAGCTGCAGGAAGCCATCCCATTTCAGGATGCCGGAGCGCCAGAAGGGGACGGCGAGCGCCACACGGAGGACAGCCTGGACGAGATCGGGTTGGGCGACGGTGCGGACAAGTCCGTCAGCCGTCGCCACCAGCCTCGCGAGCGGGGAGAGAGAGCCGTTGCGAGGTTCGTTGTGGGGCCTATTGTGAGGCCGGGAGTGAAGCATATCAGACATTGGAAATCTCCAGTTCGATAGCGGAAAAGGCGCCTGATGCGATCATCTCGCCGATGGCGGCGGAGAGATCGAAGGCGGGATGAGCGTCGAGGCCGGCTGTGACCGCGGCGGCGAGGCATTCGCCCGATAGAAGGACGTTGAAGAAAGCCGCACCGCCTGGCGGCAGGAGGCGCACGGTGACCTCGTCGTCGAGACGGGTGATCAGCCCGTCTTCGGGGTGATCGTCGACGCGGCTGACCGGACCTGAGCCACGGTTCATGGCGAAGATGGTGACGGCCGGATGGGCCGATGAAATCACCCGCGTTGCCGGATGCGGCTGGAAGGTCACGTCATCAAGTTCTTCCGGCGGTATGGCGGCGAGCGCTTCGGCCCTGAGCGCCGGCGCATCGGCGGCGTGATAGGCGTCCAGCCAGGCACGCTCGATACGCGCCACATCCGAGAGCCAGGGCATATGCTGAGCATATTCGTAACGATCGATGAAATCGGCGAAGTCGCGGCCGTATTCGAAGAGGAGCGGCGAGGCGGGCGGCGTTTCGCGCACATGGAAGCGGGCCATGGCGCGGAAGAAATCCGTGCCCGTAATGCGCTCGACCGCCGGGAAGATCGAGGCGAGCGCAGCAATCAGGCTGACGGTCACATTGTTGCGGTAGACATTGTAGCGCTTCTCCGCCCGCTTGCCGCGCGGGCCGGTCACCAGATCAGGGGCGGGGGCATCGGGGGAGAGCAGCGCGGCTGAGAATTGGCCGGCGAAGTCAGGTGCCGCCCGCCGCATCGGCAGAATGTCAGCCGAGCGCATGGGAGGCCTCTCTTGCATGCCGGTCGAGGATCGCCTGCGCGGCCAGCGCCTCGGCACGCAGCACCGGCCAGTCGGGGATCTTGCTGTCCCATTCGATCAGGGTCGGGATCGGCCCGCATCTGGCAATGACGATCTCGTAGAGCTGCCAGACGGCATCGGCCACCGGCCCGTCATGGCTGTCGATCAAAAGCAGCTCACCTTCGTCATCCTCCTGTTCGGCATGGCCGGCGAGGTGGATCTCGCCGACTTTCGCCAGCGGAAAATCGCGCAGATATTCCAGCGCCGAGAAACCGTGATTGGTAGCGGAGACGAAGACGTTGTTTATGTCGAGCAGCAGGCTGCAGCCGGTGCGCTTTGAAATCTCGCGGATGAAATCCGTTTCGCCCATGGAGGATTCCGAAAACAGCACATAGGTGGACGGATTTTCGAGAAGGATCGGGCGGCCGATGGCATTCTGCATCTGGTCGACATGGTCGCAGACATGCGTCAGCGTCGCGCTGGTATAGGGCAGCGGCAGGAGATCGTTCAGATAGGTATCGACATGCGTCGACCAGGCGAGATGTTCCGATACCAGCGCCGGCTCGTAGCGGTCGACGAGGTTCTTGAAACGCTGGAGATGCTCGCGGTCGAGCGGCTGCGGGCCGCCGAGCGACATGCAGACGCCATGGAGCGAAATCGGGTGGTCGCGGCGTAGGCGTTCAAGCGCGCGATGCGGCGGGCCGCCGGCGCCCATATAGTTTTCGGCATGGACTTCGAAGAAACCCTGCGGGCCTGATACGGCCGCAATCGCTGCCAGATGCTCGGGCTTGAAACTGGTGCCGGCCAGGCCGGTCACCTGATATGTCGGAAAGCGGAGGGTGCTTTCCGTCTCCATGGGAAGATTGGTCGCCCTATCGACGTTTGCCATTTTCGCCTCCGCTTTCCTTGATCGTCGTCTGATGCCGGCCGCTTAGATGTCGCGCGTCAGCGGCTTCAGCGAGCCATGACGGCCGCCCGGCAGATCAAGCGAGGCGCAGGTGCCGCCTTGGACGAATTTCCACGCATTGCCCTGGAAGTCCTTGACGGAGGTGCCTTGGCAGGTGGTGCCCGGACCGGCAGCGCAATCGTTCTGGCCCTTCAGGGCAACGCCGTAGCATTTCTCCTTGTGAGCGGCGACGGCAGCATCGGCCTCGGCCTTGGTCAGCGGGGAGGCACTCGCCATCGTGGCAAGAGCGGAGGTGATTGCGCCGGCAAGAAGGGCGGTGCTGATGGAAGTCTTCAACATTGATAGTCTCCGTTGCTCGTAACGCCCCTGTTTTCGGCGGGGCACGTCGGGGTATTCGCAACGGGATCGCGGGTTGTTACAGGCGTTGTGGTAACGAAAGCGTGATGGGCTTGATGATCATTCCCGCCGGAAGGCGGCCGGAAGATCGACGGCGACATTAAGCGGCCGGAAATGCCTGGCGTTTTCGGTGATTACGGTGAGGTCGTAGGCGCGTGCGGTGGCCGCGATAATGATATCGCCAAGGCCGGGATTGTGACCTTTACTCGCGGCCTCATCTTCCAGTGCGCCGGCGATCCGCGCGACCACGGTATCCATTGGCAGAATACGATCACCGAAACTCTCGGTGATGAAGTCGAGCCATGAGGCGAGGCGCTTTGCCCGCTCGATCCCGCCGCGACGGTGAAGGCTTCGCATTCCCTTTTCGATCTCCGAGACCGACATGGCGGACAGAAAGAGCGCGTCAGCCTCGCCTTGCTCATGGAACCATGCCCGCACCGGATCGGAAGGCGGGGTCTTGTCCGGCGCGAACCTGCTGATGATATCAGTATCGAGCAGATAAGTGGTCACAGATCAGCATCTCGCATTTTCGAGGGATTCCGCTCCAGCTCGACGCCACCGGGAAAGGTGAGCAGGAAATCTCCGAAATTTGGCCGAGGTCTATTCAAGGCTCTCTTTGCGGCCTCAGCGGCTTCGACCGAAACGAGCACCGCGGCGGGTTTGCCGTGGCGCGTGATCGTCACGAATGCGCCGTTTGCTGCTTCATCGACCAGACCGGCAAACCCGGCCTTGGCATCAGCCACACTTATTGTCGACATCGCGGCCTCCTGTTCATATGACCATATGTGGTCAAAATAGAAGTTGCCGCGAAAGAGATCAAGAGATCCAATTGATCCGGTTGGACATCCGGCAGTGCGACCAAGTCCTACTGATCGCCGGCGATATCGAACACCAGCAGACCGGGGGCTTCAAGAGGAAGCTGTGCCACAACGTTCCCCGCCGGGTTCAACACCGCCGTCGGTCCCCACGAAATGCGCCCATTGCGTTCTCCCGTTACGTCAGCGGAGATGAGCCACAAGCCGGTTTCCCGGCAGCGTTCGCCTCTGGCGGCATTGTGCACGTGCCGGAATTTTTCGGCATTGGCGCGCGGCATCATGTTGTTGGCGCAGCAGACGAGAAGAGATGCGCCTGCGCGTGCGACCTTGCGAGCGGCCTCGGGGAAACCGGTGTCGTAGCAGATGTTGATGCCGAAGCGCAGGCCATCGACCGTGAAGACGGGCGTTTCTGTGCCCGGCTGGAAGAACCTTTCTCCTTTGAGCAGATGCGCCTTGCGATATCGGCCGATCACTTCGCCCTTCTGAATGACGACGGCGGTGTTGAACAGGTCTTCACCTTCGGACTCGATCATGCCCATCACGATCATGGAGCCGGCAGCGGCAAGACGATTCGTTACGGCTTTGAACGTCGGCGATGCGAGACCCATCGCGGCGCGCCGTGCCGCTTCCGGCTCCGTCAAATAGCCCTGCAGAAAGCCTTCCGGAAAGCAGAGGAGCCGCGCGCCCTCGGCTTCGGCCTGACGGATCATGTCGAGCGCGCATGTCAGCGCGGCCTCGATATTTTCGCGATATTCCAAGGTCTGGGCGGCGGCGATGCGGACGGTTTTCATTCGGGATTCCGGTTGCTCTCGGAATTATCCGTATCCGAGCAGGCAAGCGTCCGTCCACCACGATTACCACCTGCCATGCCGAGGCCGAGGAGATCGTTTCCGCGGCGTCGGGCGGAGCGGATGAGCTGACCGTGATGGATAAGGACCCATCTATCGGTCGGAGTTTCGAAGGTTTAAGATTTCCCGCGGGGAAGGCGGGATGAAGGCGGCGGGATGGACCGGCTGGATGCCATGCGCGTGTTGCTTGCCGTTGTCGATGCCGGCAGTCTGTCGGCGGGCAGCAAGCGGTTGAATGCGCCGCTGCCGAGCGTCAGCCGCAAGGTGGCAGAGCTGGAGCGGTCGCTCGGCGCCAGTCTCGTCATTCGCACCAGCCGGAAGCTGCAACTCACCGATGCCGGACGTGACTACGTGGAGGCGGCGCGCAAGATCATTGCCGATATGGAGGAGGCGGAGCGCCGGGCTTCCGGCGAATATCAGCGGCCGCGGGGGACGCTGACGGTCACCATGCCGGTGGAATTCGGCAATCGCTATGTGCTGCCGATCGCGCTCGGTTTTCTGGCGGAGCATCCGGAAGTGTCCCTGAACCTCCTGTCGCTCGATCGCACCGTTCATCTCGTCGGCGAGCAGGTGGATATTGCCATCCGGCTGGGGGCGCTGGCGGATAGTTCGCTCTATGCCGTCAAGGTTGCCGAATTCCGGGTTCTGACCTGTGCGAGCCCGGATTATCTCTCACGGTGCGGATGTCCGCAGCATCCGGGCGAACTGCCCGATCATGACGGGATCATCTTCAACAGCAGGACCTTCTTCTGGACCTTCGATATCGATGGCCGGCCGGTGGAGGTGGTGCCGCGCCATCGCATCGAGGTCAATACGGCGGCGAACTGCGTTGCCGCCGCTGTGGGCGGAGCCGGTATTGCCAGGCTTTTCGATTATCAGATCCCCGGCGAACTTGCCTCCGGTTCTCTCGTGCCGATCCTTGACGATTATGCCGGTGCACCGCAGCCGATCCATATCGTCTATTCGCGCCAGGGCTTTCTGGCGCTCAAGGTGCGCTCCTTCATCGATTGGACGTTGCCGCGGCTGCGGGAAGCCTGTCGGAGCTATTGCTCAATCGGGTAGGGCGCGGACTTCCGCGACCACCTGTTCCGGCGCCTGCAGATGCGGATAGTGGCCGATGCCGGGCAGGATCTCGAGTGTCGCGCCGGTTCTTTCGGCAAACTCCGCGCCCATCCTGCTGTCGATATAGATGTCCTTTTCGCCCCAGATCACCTTCACCGGTGTCCGGAGTCTGCCGAGGTTCGCTTCGAGCACATCCTGATCCCGGGTGAATGCCGCATAATAATGGTAGAAGGCATCGGCGGAGGTGAGGGGGCCGTGGCTCCAGCCGCGGACCATGTCTTCTTTCACGCCGGCGGCGAGATCGAACTGCTTATCGTCAGGCAGGCCGCGCCTGTAGACGTTTTGAAGGATTTCGTCGCTCGTCTGGTTCATGACGGTGCGGGTCCTGGAAGCAGCCGGCTCGGTCTTCAGGTTCTGCAGGCGCTCATGCATATAGGCCGGCCGGTTGAAGGGGGCGAAGTCGCCGACGATGATGCGCTGTGCGATATCCGGCTCGTCGAGGGCCAGGAGCAGGGCGGGCAGGGCGCCGATATCGGCGGCATAGATCGTCAGTTTCGATCGGTCGATGCCGGCCTTGTCGATATAGGCCTTCAGCACGCCGGCATAATCACGCGGAGAATAGGAGAAGATTTCGACCGAGGGCCGCGATGAAAGGCCGTATCCCGGCCAGTCGAAGGCATGCACTTCGAATTCGTCGCCGAGTGCAGCTGCGATGTCGCGCCAGACGACCGAGGTTTCGGGAAAGCCGTGCAGGAAAAGTACGGTGCCTTTCGACGCCGGATTGTGCACGACGAGCCGCCGCAGAGTGATATCGCCGCCAATGGCGATGGTGCCGATTTCAGGCTTTGCGGCTTCAGGTGTGCCGGCGCTTGCGGGGGTAAGTGTCGTGCCCGTGATTGCAGCGGCTATGAGCAATGATCCAAGTGAGGATGTCAGCATGTCCGTTGTCCTTCCTCTCCGGCGGCCGTGCTCGCTGTGGAGGCTCAGGGCCGCGATCGGGGTGAATTTTCGATGACAAGGATCGTGCATCGCGCCTGCCGCCGGTAGAGCGCAGTCATGAGAGTCTGCCTCTCACTTTCCCTCAGTACCGGCCGATCGTGCCGCGCCGTACATCATCACCAACAGCGGCGCCGGCGAACGGCCCGCGTCCCCCTATGAAAGGACGATGAGACATGAACGACATGACCGTAAATCTGAAAGCCGCCGAGCCTCAAAGAGTGCGCGGCCTGCCGGGACATTCGACCGTCGGCACCAACAATCTCGAGGCTGCGGCTGAATTCTACGACAGGCTCATGGCCGTCTTCGGCATCGGCCGTTTTCTGGTCCAGCCTGGCCGGGCCATCTATTACGGCGAGCGCACGCTGGAATTCGGCGTGATAAAGCCCTTCGACGGCCGGCCGGCCAATGTCGGCAATGGCGGCATGGTGGCCTTCGAGGCACGCTCCCGCGCTCAGGTGCGCGAGGCCCATGCAACCGCATTGTCGGCCGGCGGCTCTGACGAGGGAGCGCCGGGGCCGCGCGGGGAGAATGGCGAGGGGCCTTACTGTGCCTATTTCCGTGACCCCGAGGGCAACAAGTTTCTGGTCTACCGCGCCGGGCCGGACGAAGCCTGAGATCGCTTCCGGTCCATTTCAGGTGCATGATGTCGGGCGTCTGAAATGCGGCTGCGAACCTTCCGATGGAATGGAGGCATGTCATGAAATCAGGGCGATCAATCGAGAAGTTAAAAGTGTCACGGCGTTCGCTGTTGTTTGCAGGCGCGGCGGCCGGGCTTACGGCCACGCTTGCCTCGGTTGCGGGCGCGGCCGATCCCGTCGATGCAGAAGCGCTCCCCGGCGAGATCCGGCCGTTCCGGGCCGATATTGCCGAGGCGGCGCTTGCCGATCTCCGGCGGCGGCTTGCGGTCACCCGCTGGCCTGATGGAGAGACCGTGGCCGACCGATCGCAGGGTGTGCCGCCGGAGCGGCTGAAGGCGCTGGTGGCGGACTGGCAGTCCTCCTACGACTGGCGCAAGGCCGAGGAGCGGCTGAATGCCTTTCCGCAATTCGTGACTGACGTCGACGGGGTGGACATCCATTTCATCCATGTCCGCTCCCGCCATGAGGATGCCTTGCCGCTGATCATGACGCATGGCTGGCCGGGATCGGTGTTCGAGCTGCTTGGCGTCATCGGTCCGCTGACCGATCCGACGGCGCATGGTGGCAGGGCAGAGGATGCCTTTCATCTGGTCATCCCCTCGATCCCCGGCTTCGGTTTTTCCGGCAAGCCCACGGAATCGGGCTGGAACCCGCAGCGCATCGCGGCTGCCTGGGACATGCTGATGAAACGCCTCGGTTATGAGAGCTATGTTTCGCAGGGTGGTGACTGGGGCGCGATCATCAGCGATGCGCTGGGGCGTCTGGCGCCCGAAGGCCTGCTTGCCATTCACGTCAACCGGGTCGAACGCGCCACGACCTTTCCGCCGGATGCAGCTCAGGCGCTGATGAGCGGTGCGCCCGCGCCCGAGAACCTGTCGCCGGAAGAAAAGATCATCTTCAAGGAGGCGCGGGATTTCCTCAACAACGGCTTCGGCTATGCGGCGATCATGGGAACGCGGCCGGAAACGATCGGCTACGGTCTGGCGGATTCCCCCGTCGGGCTGGCGGCCTGGCTCTACGACAAGATCGCCGACTGGGTGTTTACCCGCGGAGACCCGGAACAGGCGCTCGGCAGGCAGGCCATTCTCGACAACATCACGCTTTACTGGCTGACCAATACCGGGCCGTCGAGCGGGCGCATTTATTGGGAGAATGTGGCTGGAGGCACCAAGCTGGGACCGGTCAAGGTTCCGGTCGCCGTCACGGTCTTTCCCGGCGAGGTCTACCGGCCGCCGCGGCACTGGCTCGATAGAGCCTATCCGCAGCTGATCTACTACAACAGGGCCGAAAAAGGCGGCCATTTCGCAGCCTGGGAGGAGCCGGAACTCTTTGCCCGGGAGGTTCGTGCGGCGTTCAGGACATTGCGCTCCTGAGGACGTCGCATTTCCGCAGTCAGGTGCGGAACCTCCAGCTTCTTCGCCCGTTTGCGGAAAGGAAAGACACCGAGGAGGAATCCCAATGAGCAATCTCCATAATGACAGCGCCCCCGAATTCTCAGGCGGCGAGGGCCGCAGCACGCTGACGGCTTTCTTCGACAGCCGTCATGACGCCGAGAGCGCGATCGACCGGCTGAAGAATTTGGGCATCACCACCGTCAGAATGATGCCGGGATATGAAGCGGATAGTGACAAGGCCGGCGTTGCCGGCGACGACCGTGGCGGTTTCTGGTCGAAGCTGGAGGATTGGCTGTTTCCGGATGAGGACCGTTCGGTTTATGCCGAAGGCCTGCGCCGGGGCGGCTTTCTGATCTCTGTCGAGGTTGATGACGCGACCTACGGTATCGCCCATGACATTCTCGATGATGAAGGTTCCATCGACATGGACGAGCGTGCCGATCTCTGGCGGGCGGAGGGCTGGGATATCAGCAAGTCGAACGAAGCTTTGGCAGCATCGCGATACAAGGCTCGTGCTCACGAGGAGCCGCTGCTCGATCCGGAACTGCGTGACGATATCCTGCCGACCGGGCACCACCGCACGGTGGACGAATCCAACGAAGACGCCGAGCGCGAGCTTCGTCAGGCTCAGGATATCGACGCGATGAAGCAGGGCCAGACATTCCCGCGCGGCAGATAATGGTCTGACGTCAGCAACGATCTGAAACAGGAGCGTCGGTTCTCCGGTGCTCCAGATTTTTGTCGATTATCGGATTATCCGAAAACTGCGGGACACTCTTGCGCGACATGCTTTAATGCGCCGTGCCGTCGACGATGACGTGGTCGTGATCCCTGGAGCATTTCTCGATGCGGGCGTGGATCTTGTAAACCTCGCGCAGCATGTCGACCGTGACCACATCGCGCGGCTCGCCGCAGGCGCGCATGCGGCCGTTCTGGATGATCAGCACCTTGTCTGCGAAGCGCAGCGCCTGGTTCAGATCATGGATGGCGATCAGCACGATCATGCCGCGCTTGCGGGCCTGACGCTGCATGAAATCCAAGACTTCCACCTGGCGGTGAAGATCGAGGGCGCTGGTCGGCTCGTCCATCAGCATGATCTCCGGCTCGCGCACCAGTGCCTGGGCGATGGAGACGAGCTGGCGCTGGCCGCCGGAGAGAGCGCCGAGATCGCGGAAGGCGATCGCCTCGATGTTCAGCGCCTTCATGATGTCGTCGATCAGTCTGAGATCCTGATCGCTGACGGCCCAGGACTGGCCCTGCTTCCGGGCGAGCAGGATCGATTCATAGACCGTCAGCACCGCGTTGGCTGAGGTATCCTGCGGCATGTAGCTGATGGCATTCTTCGTCTTCGCGCCTTCGACCAGCACGTTTCCCGGGCCTTTCAGGAGGCCGGTGATGCGCTTGAAGAGCGTGGATTTGCCGGCGGCATTGGGACCGATGACGGCGACGAGTTCGCCAGCCGTCATTTTCGGCGTCGTCACGTTTTCCACGAAAAGCTTGCGGCCGTGATAGGCGCCGACCGACTGCAGCTGAAGCGCTACCATGAGCGGCTCCTGTTCGAGAGGATGAGCGAGAAGAAGAAGGGTACGCCGACGAGCGCCGTGATGATGCCGATCGGGAAGACGACGCCCGGAATGATCGACTTGGAGACGATCGAGGTAACCGACAGCAGCAGCGCGCCCGAGAGGACCGAGCCCGGCAGGAAGAAGCGCTGGTCTTCGCCGAGGATCATACGGGCGATATGCGGGCCGACGAGGCCGACGAAGCCGATCGTGCCGACGAAGCTGACGGGAACGGCCGCCAGCAGCGAGATGACCAGCATCGTCTCCAGACGGATGCGGCGCACATTGACGCCGAAGCTTGCCGCCTTGTCCTCGCCGAGGCGGATGGCCGTCAGCGCCCAGGCATGGCGGGCAAAGAGCGGAAGTGCAAAGAGCAGCACGGCAAGCGTGATCCAGATCTTCGGCCAGGTGGCCTTGGTGAGGCTGCCCATGGTCCAGAAGACGACGGCCGAGAGCGCCTGTTCGGAGGCGAGATATTGCAGGAAGGCGAGAGCCGCGTTGAAGGTGAAGACGAGTGCGATGCCGAGCAGCACGACTGTTTGCACCGAGACGCCGCGCGCCTGCGAGATGAAATGGATGAAGAGGGTTGCGACCAGCGCCATGACGAAGGCATTGACCGGCACGAGCAGGCCTGATGCAACCGGCAGGATCGGCACGCTGGTGACGATCGCGAGCGCTGCCCCGAAGCTTGCGGCGGCGGAAATGCCCAAGGTGAACGGGCTTGCCAGCGGATTGGCAAGGATCGTCTGCATCTGGGCGCCGGCGACCGAGAGCGAGGCGCCGACGACGATCGCCATGATGGCGACCGGCATGCGGATATCCCAGACGACGGCGCGGATCTGCGCCGAGACGGAGTCGGGATCGAGGAGGGCGGCCACGACCTCATCAAGGCCATAACGGGCCGGCCCCCAGGCGAGATCGATGGCGAAGGACAGGCAGAGCGCTGCCGTCATGGCAAAGAGGATCATCAGCTTGCGGCGGGCGAGGGCGCGATAACGCGCCCTGCCTGCTTCGGCTTCGATCGGCATGGCGGCGATCTCTGCCATGGCGCTTACTTTCCGGCCTTGGCGTCGACCCAGTAACCGGGCTGATAGGCGACGGGCAGGAATTTCTCATGGAATTCCTTGAAGGTCGCATCCGGATCGAGATCGGCAAAGAGGTCCGGGTGGAACCACTTGGCCAACTGCTGCACGGCGACGAACTGGTAGGGGCTCGTGTAGAACTGGTGCCAGATCGCGTGGACATTGCCATCGGCAACCGCCTTGGAGCCGGTGAAGGCGGGGTTCTGCATCAGCGCATCCAGCGCCTTGCGGCTGTCGTCGATCGTGCCGGCAGCGGCCGGGCCGACATTGACGAAATCCTTGGCGTCCTTGGTCTGGCTCCAGTTCGAGCCTGTCACGACGACGACGTCAGGATTGGAGGCGACGACCTGCTCGGCATTGATCGAGCCGGTATAGCCGGGCAGGAAATCGGAGCCGAGATTGTGGCCACCGGCCCAATCCACCATCAGGCCGAAATTGTCGGGGCCAAAGGTGCCGCAGCACTCGACGAGGCCGGCGGCGCGATACATGAAGACGTTTGGCTTCTTGGGGTTGGCTTCCTTCAGCTTGTCGGTGACGCGCGCCATCTGCTGCTTCCAGTAGGCGGCGAGAGCTTCGGCGCGGTCTTCATGGCCGAAAAGCTTGCCGAGTATCTCTAGGCTCGGCTCGGTATTGGCGAGGATGTGTTCGCGGAAATCGATATAGACGATCTTCACGCCGATCTTGCTGAGCATATCCTCGAGCTTCACCTCGTCGGCGGCCTTCTTGTTGCCGATCGGCAGCAGCATGAGATCAGGGTGAAGCGCCACGACCGTCTCGGTCTGCAGCGTGCCGTCCGTCAGGTTGCCGAGGAAGGGCAGGTCCTTGCCCTTGGGGAATTTCTCGACATAGGCGTTGAAGCCATCCTTGTCCGTCGTCCAGAGATCGTTGCGCCAGCCGACGATCTTGGCGAAGGGATCGTCCCTCTCGATCGGGGCGACGGCATAGAGCATCCGGCCTTCGCCGAGAATGACACGCTCGACCGGCTTGTCGAATGTGACCTCGCGGCCGGCCACATCCTTGATGGTGAAAGGGTCGGCAAAGACCGAGAACGGCAACAGCGCCGCAACTGCAACTGCTGATAGTGCAAGCAATTTCATAAAATTCATCTGGAAACTCTCCCCGTCCTCGGCTATTTCCTGAGGCATAGAAAAATTGACTTTTGGAATCAAGTTTTATGTTTTAGAGCTTTTCCAAAGTACGTTCGGCGCTGGGTGAAGATGATGAATACGATGAACACGAATTACTCCATTCGCGATGAAATCCGGGACTTCTGGTCGGAACGCGCAGCGACGTTCGACGAGAGTGTCGGCCACGAAATCTTTTCCGAAGCCGAGCGAAAAGGCTGGCAGCGGCTGATCCGCAAGCATCTCGGCGAGGGGCAGGGGCGGGCGGCGCTCGACCTGGCCTGCGGCACGGCGGTCATTTCCCATCTCATGCATGGGGCAGGCTTCAAGGTGACCGGGCTCGACTGGTCGGATGCGATGCTGGCGCAGGCGCGCGCCAAGGCGAAGAAGCGCGGCACCGATATCCGCTTCATCTCGGGCGACGCGGAAAACACCATGGAGGCCAAGGGCAGCTATGACGTGATCACCAACCGGCACCTCGTCTGGACGCTGGTCGATCCGCCCTCGGCCTTCCGCGAATGGTTTTCCGTGCTGAAGCCTGGCGGCAAGGTGCTGATCGTCGACGGCAACATGGGCAAGGAGACCTGGGTGAAAGGGCTGCAGAAGCTCTGGACGAAGCTGACCGGCAAGGCGCCAGCGAGCCACATGAAGCCCGAGATGATGGCCCGCCATCAGGCCATCCGCTCGCGCGTCTATTTCCCCGACAAGATGCCGGCCGAGGCGATCGTCGAATTGCTGCGCCAGGCAGGCTTCGACAATATCGTCGTTGACCGCAAGCTTTCGGATATCCACTGGGCGCAGGCGCGCAAGATGCCCTTCCTGCGCGGACTGGAGCGCATGGTGCAGGACCGTTTCGCGATCTGTGCGACGAAGCCGCTGGCTTAGGTTTTTGCGGGGCTTTCGGCCCGTTGCAATTTTATCTTAAGGGACATAGTGCAGCAGGAGATGGCCGACTGCTGGCGGAAGACGCTGGCGATGTCGATATGCCCTGCGTGCAAGGAAAGTGTGCGTGAACACGCAAGCCTGCGAGCGCGCAAGGGGCGTAGCCAGCGCCACGAGGGCAAGCTGTCGGTCGCTCAGGCCGTCGCTTGCCCAATTCAACCTTGCCTGGAGAGATCTCCGTGACTTCCATATCAACCGCAATGCGCTCCGCCACTGACGCGGCTGACGTTTTGACCGTCGAAGCCATTGTGGAAAATCGCCTTTATGCGTTCGCCTTGAGGGATGCTGCGCTGAAGCTCATTGCCATGCACGATGCCGCGCCTCGTATCGTCCGCTACACCGCAGATATGAAACGATGGTTGCTGACGCAATCAATTCTGGCTTTTCATTTTCAGCGTGTCACGTCGCCGTCTCATCCGGGCCTTACGGCCGCCAAACTGAACGCCCTCATCGCTGAGAGTGACGTTGCTTCCAAGAACACGGCGTTTGCGCATCTCGCGGAGATGCGCAACTACGGTCTCCTGGTTGATACCCATGACAACGGGGACCGGCGCGTTCGCCAGCTCAGAATTTCCGAACCTGCCGAAGCCTTGATCCGCGAATGGTTCGACGAGCATTTGAAATCACTCGACATGCTCGATCAGGGGACGCGATTCTCACGATCATCTGCCGATCGGCGCCTGCTCTGGTATGCGCAGCCGAGAATGTCCCAGAGCCTCTTTCACGATCCAGACTGGACCAGCCCTCCGCAGACGGTGGACGCTTTCGTCCGAACGGCTTCCGGAAGCAACATCCTGCACGACCTGATGTCTCGTTTACCTCCGGAAAAGGAACTGGAGCCGCGCATGCCTATTGGCCCTTTGCGCATCGGAGAATTCTTCAAGCGCTACGCCATCTCTCGAACCCACGCGCGGCGCCTTTTCGATCGCGCTCAGTTGCTTGAGGCTTGTGGATGGGACCTCTCCAGTGAGCGCGGTGATTTCTGGCTTGGGGCAGAGCTGATCCGCGACTATCGATATTGGCAGGCGGTCAAGTTTGCGGCCATCGACGAAGCGTTCGAATGGGCCTGTTGTCATGTACCCGAGCCGATTGGCGAGCAATAGGGGATTAAGCTTCCGGTGTGGGCGCAATTACTGCCCGCTGCCACCCGCTAACCCGACGCACCCTCGTCAATCTCCTCCGGAATGAAGCCACCCGTCTGGCGCCGCCACAGGCGCGCGAACAGCCCGTCGCTCTCGATCAGGTCTTCCGGCCGGCCTTCCTCGATGATGCGGCCGCGGTCGAGCACGACGATGCGGTCCATGCTGGATATGGTGGAGAGCCGGTGGGCGATGGCGATGACCGTCTTGCCTTCCATCACGAGATCAAGCCGTTCCTGGATGGCAGCTTCGGATTCGCTGTCGAGGGCCGAGGTTGCTTCGTCCAGCACCAGGATCGGCGCGTTCTTCAAGAGCACGCGGGCGATCGCGACGCGCTGGCGCTGGCCGCCCGAGAGCTTGATGCCGCGATCACCGACATAGGCCTCGTAGCCCTTGCGGCCTTCGCTGTCGGTGAGATCGGCGATGAAAGCGTCTGCGCTTGCCATCTTCGCGACAGCCTCGATCTCCTCCTGTGTGGCCTCCGGCCGGCCGTAGCGGATGTTATCGCCGACCGAGCGGTGCAGCAGCGCGACATCCTGGGCGATGACGCCGATGGCGCGGCGAAGGCTGGATTGGGTCACAGCGCGGATATCCTGGCCGTCTATGAGGATCGCGCCGTCCTTGATGTCGTAGAAACGCAGCAACAGGTTGGCGAGCGTCGTCTTGCCGGCACCCGAGAGGCCGACGAGGCCGACCTTTTCGCCGGGGCGGACGGTCAGCGACAGCTTGTCGATGACGGGCTTGCCGGATTTGTAGGCGAAATGGACATTGTCGAAGCGGATTTCGCCGTTCGGGACGACAAGGTCCTGCGCATCCAGCCGGTCGATGATGGTGGGCGGTGTCGTCATGACGGGCATGGCGTCCTTGATCGTGCCGATCGCCTGGAAAATCTGCTGGCCCATCTGCAGGAATGTAAATGTGTGACCGGATAGCCGGTTGAGAACATAAACGGCGGCGGTGAATTCGCCGATCGTGACGAAGCCGTCAACGAGCCCGGTAAAGCCGATCGACAGGATGGCCAGCCAGTGCGTGACGTTGAGGACGACGACGATGACCTCTGCGGTCCGATAGATGCGCTGTTCGCTTTGCTGGGCCTTGATCGCCTTGCCGATGATGCCGCGGATGGTGCCAGCCTCGCTGTCTTCGGCGGCGAATTGTTTCACCATCTGCATATTGGCGTAGAGATCGGTAATGGCGCCGGAAATCAGGCTGCGGCGCTTGGCGGAGCGGCGTGCTCGTTCGGTGAAGACAGGCGCCAGCCTGACGGCGAGCAGTACGTTGAGCGTGATCCATACGATGGTCGGCAGCGCAAGCTGCCAGGAAAGTGCGCTCAGAAGGATGACGGAGCCGACCATCTGCATGATGAAGCGCGGGATGGACTGGAAGGCCGATATTACCTGCTGCTGGACGGCGGACGCCACCTGCTGCAAGCGCGAGGCGACCTGGCCAGCATAGAGATCGTGGAAGAAGGCGAGATCCTGCCGCTCCACCGCTCTGTGGCCCTGCCACTGAATGGCAGCCGGCATGCCGATGCCGAGCGTATGCGAATTCAGCGTATTCACGAGGAAGGAGGCAATAGGGATTGCAGGGAAGAGCATTACGCCGAGCAAGATCAGCAGCGGCCGGTCATTGTGCAGGAAAGCGGCGGCACCCTGCTGCGTGACGCCATCGACGATGACCGACAGGCTCCAGACGATCGTCAGATTCATGGCCTCGATCGCCATGGTGCAAAGGGCGAGCGTGATCAGGATACCGCGAAACATCGAGATGAAGTGCAGGAGCACCGTCACCGGTCCTTTCGACGGCAGCGGACGGTAGGGGATATCGAGCGGCCGGATCAGCGTTTCGAAGGGACGGTAGATCGCATCTGAAATCGACATAATCGACTCGAGCCTCTTGGGTGCAACATCAGGAAGAGGGCGGGCGTGTAAGGCGACGCGGGCGGCATGGAATCATCTTCCGGCTGCAATCTCAATTAGAAATTTTGGAAATCTCTGTGATCACAGGGCGAAGCATCAGCTCGACGCCGGGGCTGTTGTTTGAGGAATCACACCAGTCGGTGGCCCCTAACATCGTGATCTTACCATTTGCAGGACCTGTCGCTTCAGCCGCGGCGGGCTGCCTCGATGGCTGCGACATCGATCTTGCGCATGGTCATCATCGCGTCGAAGGCGCGCTTTGCCTCGGCTCCGCCTGCCTGCATCGCTTCCATCAAGGTGCGCGGGGTGATCTGCCAGGAGATGCCCCATTTATCCTTGCACCAGCCGCACTCGCTTTCCTGGCCGCCATTGCCGACGATTGCGTTCCAGTAGCGGTCGGTCTCTTCCTGGTTTTCCGTCGAGATCTGAAACGAGAAAGCCTCGCTGTGCTTGATCGAGGGGCCGCCGTTCAGCCCGATGCAGGGGATGCCGGCAACCGTGAACTCCACCACCAGCACGTCGCCCTGCTGGCCAGCGGGATAATCGCCGGGGGCACGGTGGACGGCGCCGACTTTGCTGTCCGGAAAGATCCCGGCGTAAAAGCGGGCGGCCTCTTCGGCGTGCTTGTCATACCAGACGCAGATCGTGTTCTTGTGCATCGCGTGGTCCTTTGGTGTTCTTCCCCTGATGGCAGTGACATAAGGGACAAAGCGGTTTTCTCCAGTCCAAGCGCGCATTTTAGAAATTGTGGCTGCTATCCCCAGAACCACGATTTGTTGACCTCCGTCCGCGCCTCCGCCGGGCTGATGCCGATATCGCGGAGCTGATCGTCGGACAGGTCGGAGAGCACCAGCCGCTCGCGGCGCTTGCTGAGATAGAGGTTGAGGCTCATCAGGCAGCGCCTGACAATGCCGCCGCTTGGGGCGCGATCCATTGTCGTCGGTATTTCCACATCTGATGTCATCGGGCATCTCTCGGCTTTGGTCTTGGGTGCCTCGAAAATGGACTGGTACATACGCGTAAGGAAGCTTATGGTTTTTATGCAATCCATAAGGAATTCTTCTGATGTTGAACCTCGACCAGCTCGCCGCTTTCGTCAGCGTCGTCGATCTCGGCAGTTTTACGGCTGCAGCCGATAGGGCGGGGCTAACGCAGCCTGCCGTCAGCCTGCAGGTGAAGCTGCTGGAACAGCGGATGGGTGTAAGGCTGATCGAGCGTATCGGCCGCCGGGCGCTGCCATCCGCGGCGGGCGTCGAGTTGCTGGCCCATGCGCGCCGCATTCTCGGCGAATGTCTCGCGGCCGAGGAGGCGATGACGCCCTATAGGGAGGGGGCGGTGGGCCGCGTGCGGATCGGCAGCGGCGGCACGGCTTCGATCCATCTGCTGCCGCCGGTGATTGCCGCCGTCAAGAAGCGGATGCCGGGCCTGGAGATCGTGGTTCGTGTCGGCAATACCGACGAGATGGTGCGCGATCTCGAAACCAACGCGCTCGATATCGCCGTCGTGACGCTGCCGGCTTCGGGCCGTTCCATTGAGATCGAGCCCTTTTACGAGGACGAGCTTGTCGCCGTGGCGCCGAAGGGCAGCACGATGCCGGAGGGTGGACCGACGCCGGAATTCTTCGGGGACAAGGTCATGATGCTCTATGAGGGCGGCAATACGCGCCGCGCCACCGACGAATGGTTCGAAGCCTCGGGCATGCGCAGCCAGCCGACGATGGAGTTCGGCAGTGTCGAGGCGATCAAGGAACTGGTTGCCGCGGGGCTCGGATGGTCGATACTCCCGGGACTTGCCCTGAAGCGCGATCGAGGCCGGTTCGTGACCTCACCCGTTCATCCGCCGCTCGTGCGCCAACTCGGCGTGGTCATCCGGCGCGACAAACATTTGACGAGGGGACTGCGCGAGGTCATGAAGTGCCTTCGCGCATTCGAGCCTTAATAGAACGTCCGGCGCCTGTTGGTGGGCGCCGGGCTTGAAGGAAGGCGGTTAACCGAGGGCACTCTGTTCGGCGCAGATGCGGTCGATCAGGGCGTCGAAATCGCCCTTCGGCGGACGGCCCTTCGCGAAACGCTGCTTCAGATGCATGATCGGCTCTTCGAGGATTTCGTCCAGGCTTTGGGCGCAGGCGAAGTCGCCGGCCACACGCTTGACCTTGGAATTATCGAAAATCGCCGTCCAGGCCTTGTCGCCGGTCAGCGGGCCGATCCATTCCGGATTGTACTTGACGAGCGTATCCGTCGGCACATGCACGATCCTGGCTTCGACGCCCAGCAGGCGGGCGATCGCCTGTTGGATATGGTCCCAGATATGGGCGTGATCGTTGGTGATGTGGAAGATGTCGCCGAGTGCCGCCTGCTTGCCGAACAGGCCGACGAAGGGCACGGCGAAATCCACCGAGCGGGTCAGCGTCCAGGGCGTGTGGCCGTCGCCGGCGACGATGGTCGGCTCGCCGTCCAGCATGCGCCGCGCCATGATATCGCTGTCGCCCATCATGATCGGCAGGCCGGTGCGAACCGTGTGGCTGGGGCGAACGATGGTCCAGGCGAGATTGTTGGCCTTCTTCAGCAACTCCTCGCAGGCGATCTTGGCCTGGCTGTAGGGCCAGTAGGGATTGATTGCCGGCGTCTCCTCGGTGATCACGTAATGGCGCGCCGGCTTTTCATAGACCGAGGCTGAGGAGATGAAGATGTACTGGCCGCAATGGCCCGAGAAGATCTCGATGTCGCGGGCAATCTGATCGGGCGTGAAGGCGATGAACTGGGCGACGACATCGTAATTGGCCTTGGCGAGATCGGCATAGGCAGACGATCCAAGCTCGCCGACGATGGAGGTGACGCCTGCGGGCAGGGGATCGCCTCGCAAGCCTCGGTTAAAGACGCTGACATGGTGGCCTTGAGCGACGGCGCGCTCGACGCAGGGATAGGAAATCTGGCCGGTGCCGCCGATGAAAAGGATGTTCAGAGCCATGTGGGGATCTCCGTGTCGGATGGGGCGGGATTATCGATAATCTTCATAGCGCGAAAGAAATGGGGCGTCTCGTGCAAAATGGCTGGCGTCGACAATCGTACTCTTGCGTTCATCCTGCTGATACCGGCAGCCTCCGTCGCACGATGCTTGCATGGAACTTCGCGCCGTGGACCAATCCGTCATCGTTGAAATCGAAAGTGGGATTGTGGAGGGGTGCGGAATCCTCGCCGTTGCCGAGGAAGACGTAGCAGCCGGGCTTCAGAGCGAGGAAGCGGGCGAAATCCTCCGATGCCGTCATCGGTTCCTTGCGGATCTCGATGCTCTCGGGTGCGAAGATGTCGCGGGCGACTACGAAGGCTTCTTCGGTCAGGGTGGGATCGTTCAACAGGGGTACGAATTCCCTGGTGTAGTTGACCTCGGTCAAGACGTTGTAGGTGAGCGCGGTGCCCTCGACGATAACACGCATCTGCTTTTCGATTTCGGCGCTGACGTCGGGGTGGAAGCTTCTGCAATCGCCGAGGATGCGGGCGAGGCCGGGGAGCGCATTGCGGGTGCCGTCGGTCAGGAGTTCGGTAACGGAAACGACGCCGATATCGGTGGGGTCGAGACGGCGGGCGACGATGGTCTGCAGGTTCATGACCAGCGCGCAGGCGGCGACAAGCACTTCGTTCGTGGCGTGCGGGCGGGCGGCGTGGCCGCCGGTGCCCCTGAGCACGATCTCGAAATTGTCTTCCGCCGACATGAAGGCGCCAGCACGCGTCTGGAAATGGCCTGTTGGCAGGCCCGGCATATTGTGAAGGCCGTAGATCTCGTCGAAGGGGAAGCGCTCGAAAATGCCGTCTTCGATCATGGCAAGCGCACCCTTGCCCCATTCCTCGGCGGGCTGGAAGATGAAGCGCACCGTCCCGTCGAAGCCGCCGTCTGCGGCGAGCATGCGGGCGGCGCCGAGCAGCATGGCGGTGTGGCCGTCATGGCCGCAGGCATGCATGACGCCGGGATTGCGCGAGGCATAGGGCCGGTCCGCCTGTTCGGGAATGCGCAGCGCATCCATGTCGGCCCTCAACGCAATCGAGCGGTTGCCGTTGCCGCGTTTCAGCGTGCCGACGACGCCGGTGCCGCCCACGCCTTCCGTGACATCGTCGAGCCCGAATTCGCGCAGTTTTGCGGCGACGAAAGCAGAGGTCTGCTTCTCCTCGAAGCCGAATTCCGGATGGGCGTGCAGGTGGCGGCGCCAGCCGCGCATGTCGGAGATCAGTTGATCGAGATCCATCGGTTATTCCTCTTGCGTCAACCTGCTCGCCACATCGAGCAGGATATTGGCGCCGGCGACGATATCATCATCGGCGGTGAATTCTCTGGGATTGTGGCTGATGCCGCCCTGGCTTGGCACGAAGATCATCGCTGACGGAGCAATGCGGGCGATCATCTGGGCATCATGGCCGGCGCCCGAGGTCATGCGCCGGCACGGGAGTGCGCGCGCTTTGGCGGCCGTTTCGATCTCGGCGACGATGCGCTCGTCGAATGTGACGGGCTCGAAGCGGGCCAGCCGCTCTACCGCGATTGTCACATCCTCTTCGGCAGCGAGCGTTTCGAGGAAGCGGGCAAGGGCTGCTTCCTCCTGCTTGAGCCTGATCTCGTCGGGATCGCGCAGGTCGACGGTGAAGATCGCCTTCGAGGGGATGACGTTGATGGCGTTCGGCTGGAATTCCATGCAGCCGACGGTCGCGACCGTCGGTGTGTTCGAGGCCTTGGCGCGCTCGCGCAGGAAGGTGATGACGCGGGCGGCGGCATGGCCGGCATCGCGGCGCATGAAGATCGGCGTCGTGCCGGCGTGATTGGCATCGCCCTCGATCGTCACTTTCTGCCAGGAAATGCCCTGCAGGTTTTCGACCGCGCCAAGGGGGATGCCCTCGCGCTCCAGCACCGGGCCTTGCTCGATGTGGAGCTCGATATAGGCATGCGGCGTCAGGAAACCCGGTTCCTTGTCGCCGGCATAGCCGATGCGATCGAGCTCGTCACCAAGCGGTGATCCGTCGGTTCCAACAGTCGCGAGCGCTGCATCGATGTCGAGCCCGCCAGCATAGACGAGCGAGCCCATCATGTCAGGCGCATAACGCACGCCTTCCTCATTGGTGAAGGCGGCAACGACGATGGGACGGGCGGGCACGAAGCCCGCTTGTTTCAGGGTCTCGATGACTTCGAGGCCTGACAGTACGCCGTAACAGCCGTCGTAGATGCCGGCATCGATGACGGTATCGATATGCGAGCCGAGCATGAGCGGCGCGCGGCCTGCCGTGCCATCGGGCGCCCAGATGCCGAACATATTGCCGATCCTGTCGATGGCGAGTTCGAGACCGGCGTCCTCGATCCAGGCGGCGAGCCGGTCGCGGCCTTCCTTGTCGGTATCGGATGCGGCAAGGCGAATGAGGCTGCCGTCGGCATGGCGACCGATGGTGCCGAGTTCACGGAGCCGGCCGAGCAGCCGGGCGCTGTTTATGGAAAGATTGTTCATGCTGCACCTCGCGACAGTACCTCGTCAGGCGAGAGCCCGACAATCTCTCGGTATTTGCCGGGGTCGGTGGCGCCCTCGGTGTTGACGACGAAGATGCGGGAATTCGGGCCGATGGAAAGGGCTGCCATTATCTCGGGGTCGGCGACCGCCTTCAGAAAACCGGCAAGGCCAACGCCGCCGCTTTCGCCTGATATAATGGCGGTGTCGCCAGTGACGGGGTTGGCAAGGTGCCTCATGACGGCAACGGCATCCTCCTCATCGACGGTCATGAAGGCATCGGCGACACGCGAGAGAATGCGCCAGGCGACCAGCGACGGCTCGTAACATTCGAGCATCGCCATGACGGTCGGCTCGCCATGCGGCACGGTGACCGGATGGCCGGCGCGGGCGGTCGCAAACAGGCAGGCGGCGCGGGCGGGATCGACGACTGTGAATACCGGCCGCTGCTCGCCAAGCGTGATCGCCAGATGCCCGGCAACGGCGGCAGCGATGCCGCCCACACCGGACTGGATGAAGACATGCGTCGGCGGGGCCGGCAGCTGCCTCAGCGCTTCGCGCACCAACGCCGTATAACCCTGCATGACGAGGCCGGGGATGCGCTCGTAACCCGGCCAGGACGTGTCGGAGACGATGATCCAGCCGCGCTCTTTCGCCACGCGCGCGGCCTCCCTCACGGAGTCGTCGTAGCTTCCCGTCACGCGGATCATCTCGGCGCCGAAGCGGGCGATTGCCGCGACGCGCTCGTCGCTGACGCCTGCATGCACGAAGATCGCCGCGCGCGCGCTGACGAGCCCGGCCCCTTGCGCGACCGAACGGCCGTGATTGCCATCGGTGGCGCAGGCAAAACACATGGTTTCGGCGATCATCCTGGCGTCAGGCGAGTGCAGCTCGGCTATATCGACCGGCCGCCCGAGCCTTGCCTCGGCCTCTTCGAGAACCAGGCGGATGACGGCATAGGCGCCACCCAGCGCCTTGAAGCTGCCGAGGCCGAGGCGCTGGCCCTCATCCTTCACATGGATGGCGGCGACACCTGATTCAGCGGCCAGGCCGGGAAGGGAGATCAGCGGCGTTTCGGCATGCTGGTCGCGATAGCGCAGGTGACGCTCCACGCCTTCTGCGGCAGCCAGGCTAAGCGTTTCCGCATCGCCCGTTACGAGCGGGCGTCGGTAGTCTGCATTGCCGTTGAGGATAAACATTGTGGCCTCACTTGCTGTCCGGCTGAAACATATTGCAGCAGACACGAAAAAGGCGCTGATATTTGATGCCTGTTTTGCAATTTTGTTTCGTGGAGTCCGCATGGCGGCACAACTCGATGCCTTCGACCGCAAGATTCTCGACATATTGCAGCGTGACAATACCACGCCGCAGCGCACGATCGGCGAGGCGGTCAATCTCTCGGCCCCGGCGGTGCAGCGGCGTATCAAGCGCATGACGGAAGAGGGTGTCATCCGCGCCAATGTCGCCGTCGTCGATCCCGCCGCCGTTGGCCAGGCGATCACCATTTTCGTCGAGGTGGAGGTCATCAGCGAAACCGCCGAGCAGATCGAGCAGGCCAAGCGTGAATTCGCTGCCGCGCCGGAAATCCAGCAATGCTATTACGTCACGGGCGAGGCCGATTTCATGCTCGTCATCATCGTGTCTTCGATGGCCGATTACGAAGCGCTGACGCGGCGCCTGTTCTTCGGCAACAATAATGTGAAGCGGTTTCGGACATTCGTTGCCATGGACCGGATCAAGGTTGGGCTCAGCGTTCCGATCTAAGCGTGATTTCAAGGGAGGTGCCTGTTCATGCTGATCATTTTCGGCGGTTTGCCGGGCAGTGGGAAGACGACGATTGCGCGGGCTTTGGCGAAGCGGCTTGGGGCCGTTCATCTGCGCATCGATACGATCGAACAGACCATACGGGCTTCGGGCATGTTGAGATCGGAGGTCGGGCCGGCGGGATATATGGTTGGATATGCTCTTGCCGAAGACAATCTGACGCTCGGCAATACCGTCGTTGCGGACTCTGTAAACGGCCTGACGATAACACGTGATGCCTGGCTCTCGGTCGCTGTCCGGGCGGGTGTACGGGCCGTCGAGATCGAAATCGTCTGTTCGGACAAGGTTGAGCATCGCCGGCGGGTCGAGACGCGGGCAAGCGATATTCCAGGGCTGATAGATCCGAGCTGGGAGAAGGTTATCACGCGCGATTATGACGATTGGGGGCAGAGACCCATAGTTATCGACAGTGCGAAGCAGGGCGTTGAGGAAGCTGTTGCGGAATTGCTGTCAAAGCTTGGGCCAGGCCGGCGTCGGTAACGGCGGGGGCGTGGCGCGGCAACGACCTGCTTTATTGACCTCAAACCGTATCAGGGCGCTAATGAGCCGGTATCGTCACTGCTTGCAGGCAAGGAGGACGCGATGCTGCTCAAGGGGGAACGAACCTTCGTTGTGCGCGACATGGGAGGGTTCATCGCGCATATCAATATGCCGGGATGGGTGAAGCCGAAGCCAACCGATCATGGGCATGGGCCGCTGGCGATGGTGGTCGAATCCATCCTGCATCCGGGCCGGCTGATTGCCATGCACGAGCACTGCAATGACGAGATCATCTCCTGGGTGCCTGATGGTGTGATGCGCCACGAAGATAGAGCCCACGGCCGGTTGGTTTGCGACAGCGGGCATCTGATGGTGATGAATGCCGGGCGTGGCTTCTGGCACTCCGAGGAGACGCTGGCGTCCGATCCGCCGCTGCGCATGCTGCAGATCCTCGTGCGGCCCGATGCGATCGATCTCGAACCTGGCATCCAGCATGGGGCGATGCCTGACAGCGCGCCCAATCGATGGCGGCATCTCGTCGGGCCGGCGGGGGGCGATGCGCCTTTCTTCGTTCGCAACCAGATCGACGTCTTCGATGTCCGGCTGGAACCCGGCATGCGGGTGGACTTCCCGCATAAACCCGGCCGCGAGCTCTATTTCTATGTGTTCAGCGGTGCAGTCCTCGCCGGCGGGCAGGCGTTTGGGGAAGGCGAGCAAGGGCTGCTGCTGTCGGATGAAGTGTTGACGGCAGAGGCGACGAGCGTCTGCCTGATGGTGGCCTTCCTGCTCGATCCCCGATCGCCTGTTACGAGAAAGGGGACGGTGGCCGACAACAGGAAAATCCCGCCGCCTGTCGTGATCCGTTTTGTGAAACGGTGGCAAGCGTTGAAGCGGCTGTGGCTGCGGAGTTGAAGATAGGCGTGGGCCTCAGCTCCAGTATTTGACGGCGTAGACAACAGTCATGACGGCGCCGGTGAGGATGACGAACCAGCGGACGATAGTGGCCGGCAGCACGCGCACGAGATAGCCGCCGAGATAACCGCCCACCAGGGCGCCTGACAGCATCGTCAACGTTTCGGGCCAGCGGACGGCGCGCTGGGCGATGAAGATAATAACGGCTGCCATGCTGACCGAGGTGGCGAGCAGGTTCTTCAGCGCCTTCACGCGGCGGATATCGTCGGGATCGGCAATTGAGAGAACCGCCGTCAGGATGACGCCGAGGCCGGCGCCGAAGAAGCCGCCATAGATAGACGAGAGGCTGAGGACGGAAAGGCCGAGACCGTGCGAGGGCTCGGCATCGCCCCGCCTTGCCTCCGCCCAGGCGGCGATGCGGGGCGAAAAGAGGAAGAGCAGGGTGGCAATGCCGATCAAGGCCGGAACGGGGAGAACGAAGAGCCGCTCGGGCAAGGCGAGCAGCAGTAGTGCGCCGATGCCGCCGCCGATCAGGCAGACGAGGACGGACGACCAAAGTTTGGCATCCAGCGGCAGTACCTTGCGGCGGTCGGCGAGAACGGCGAGCAGGTGGCCCGGCACGATCGCCACCGCATTCGAGGCATTGGCGGTGACGGGCGGCAGTCCGGCGGCAAGCATAGCGGGGAAAGTGAGCAGCGTGGCGCCGCCGGCAAGCGCATTGATCACGCCGCCCGCCATGCCGGCGGCAAGCAGCAACAATATGATCCCTGGTGTCATCGGCTTGCCTCCCGTCTCCCCAATGTATCTTTCGATGCATCAGGAGGCATCGCGAGGACAAGCCATCGATGGCCTCAAGGCGTTCGCGTTGCGAAATATTCCGGGAGGTGACGGGGCAAAGGCAAGGCAGATTCGCCGAGGGACTGGTTCGCAAGTCACCCGTTTGGGTGACTTGCGCAAGGCAGGCGCTTGCGTTGCCATGCGTAAGCGGGGCTCGGGTTTCAGTATCGTCGGTCTTGGGAGGGAAAAATGCATGGTTTTATACAACACCACAGCGTGGCTTGCGGCTGCGGCGGCTGTCCCGATGTTCCTGATGACCAGGGGCGCCGGCGTTTCCTGTGCGCTGCGTTGGGAAGCGCTGCAATTGCGGCCGGGGCTGTTATCTCATCGGCCGGGCCGGCATCGGCGCAGAGCACATTGGCGCCCGATGACGTGCTGAAGGCGATGATGGATGGAAACCGGCGCTTCATCGACGGGCGTCTGCAGTCCCTCAACGAGGACCTTTCGATCCTCAAGGCGAAGACGGCGGAAAAGCAGGAGCCCTTCGCGGCGGTGCTCTCCTGCGCCGATTCACGGGTGCCGGTGGAGTTCGTCTTCGACCAGAGCATCGGTCAGCTCTTCGTCGTGCGCGTCGCCGGAAATATCGCGACGCCGGAGATTATCGCCAGCCTTGAATATGGTGTTGCCGTTCTCGGCACGCGGCTTCTGATGGTGCTCGGCCACAGCAATTGCGGTGCGGTGAAGGCGACGATCGAGGGCAAAGCCGTGCCTGGCCAGATCGGCGCCCTCTATGCGCCGATCTGGCCAGCGGTGAATGCCGCTGGCGACAACCTCGATGCGGCGATCGATGCCAACGCCAAGATGCAGGCGACGCTGATCAGCCGGAGTTCGACCGTCATCGCGGGGGCTGTCAAGGAGGGGAAACTCAGGGTCCTCGCCGCGCGCTACGATATCGCCAGCGGGGTGGTTTCGCTGCTCGGTTAGGAGCCCCCTTGCGGGATGCTTGTTGAGCGTGGCGATTGGGGGTAGGTCTGGAATTGCTCTATCCCGATCAGCGCGGAGATCGCCATGTCCGGTGACACGCTTGCCCGTTCCTTTGGCCGGGAGGCCTTTGGGCTCAGTCCTGAAAATTATCACTCCGCCCGACCGGCCTATCCGCCGGCGGTTTGGGAGCTCTTGCGGCAGCGGGCCGGATTGCGACCCGGTATCTCGATATTGGAAATCGGGGCAGGGACGGGCCTCGCCACCGAACATCTTCTGGCGCACAACCCGCAGCGGCTTCTGGCTGTCGAGCCGGATGCGCGGCTTGCGGAATTCCTGCGCGCCCGGTTGCGCCGCCCCGAACTCGACGTGATCGAGCAGCCTTTCGAAGAGCTGAACGAGGTTCCGCAGTCCTACGATCTGGTCGTCAGTGCGACGGCATTCCATTGGCTCGATGCTGTTCCTGCGCTGCGGCGTATCCATGCCTTGCTTCGCCATAGTGGCTCTGTCGCCCTGATCTGGAACGTCTTTGGCGACAACAGCAGGCCCGATCCCTTTCACGAGGCGAGCGCGCATCTCTTTGCCGGGCACCGTCCAAGCCCGTCCGGCGGAGGGACGACGCAGACGCCTTACGGGCTCGATAGCGAGGCCCGGCTCAGGGATTTTGAGGAGGCTTCATTCCACGGCGAGCCGCCTGTCATGTTCGAGTGGACGCTGACGCTCGATCCGCCCGCGGTGCGGCGGCTCTATGCGACCTATTCGAATGTCGTGGCATTGGAGACGGAGAAGCGCGAGGCGTTGCTGGACGCGCTGGAAGATCTGACAAGGGACGATTTCGGCGGTATCGTCACCAGGAATATGACGACGTCGGTTTTCATCGGCAAGCGGGGGTAGAGCTGGAGCGTCGTCGCTGGAGAGGAGAAGGAGGACGGCAGGCGGACGCCTGCTACCCGGTGCCGGGCCTGCCGAACTGGCTGGGCTTGCATTTCACCACGCCGCCGGCGCCATGCCGGAGGTGCGGCCCTAGATCGCCGGACCCGGCCGCATGCAGCTTCCATCGGTGAAGCGCGACAGGCGGAAGCGGTTGAGATTGTGGCCGGTGGCATTTGCCTGGATCAGGTCCGAGACCACGCGGCCGATGCCTGGGCCGATGCCGAAGCCGTGGCCGCTCATGCCGGTCGCGACGAAGAGACCGGGGATTGTTTCCACGCGATCGACGATCGGCACGATGTCGGGCATGGCGTCGATCATGCCGGCCCAGGTCGTCTTCAGGCGAACGGTTTCGAATTGCGGGAAAAGGCGCTGGAAATTGCGGCTGATGGCATCGAGGCTGGATTGTTCGGGGGCGGGGTTCAGCACGCGCATCCGTTCGAACGGGCTTTCCGCATCCGCCGTCCAGTTGCGCGGGGTCGACCAGCTGTCCGGGTAGCCTTCGGGGGCTGCGGGCGAATAGTGCGTGCCGAAGGGGTGGGCCATCAGAGCGGGCAGGTATTTCGTCGCGTGGCGGAATACGTCCGGCCCGAGATGGAGCAGATGGCCTCCCGGCGCCAGCGTGTAGCCGCCATCCTGCCGGCGGCGGAAGGCGACCTCGGCTCCGGCGGCGGCGCCTGCGTGAATTTCGGCCATGGGTTCGGTCGCGGCGACGGTGGCGCGCACGGCAAGCTGCGGGATGGAGATGCCGTGCCGCTTCAGGAAAAGAGACGACCAGGCGCCGCCTGCGACCAACACGGTCGAGGTCTCGATGCGGCCGGCTTCGGTCCGCACACCGCTCACCTTGCCGGCGGATATATCGAGGGTACGTGCGGCGCAGTTCTCGACGATCGTCACGCCCAGCCGGGCGGCGAGCCGGGCAAGGGCGGGGACTGCGAGCCAGGGCTCGGCGCGCATGTCCGACGGCGTCGTCATCGCGCCCGTAAATTTGCGGGACATGCCTTCGAAGAGGGCTGCCGTCTGCCCGCCGTCGAGCAGGCGGGTGTCTAGGTCGTAGGCGCTCGCGAGCTTCATGAAGGTTTCGAAGCCGGCCATCTGCTTGTCGGAGTTGGCGAGATAGGTGACGCCTGTTTCGGTGAGGCCGATATCCTCGCCGCATTCTTGCGCCAGCTCTTTCCAGAGGCGGCAGGCCTCGATGACGATGGGCAGTTCGTCGCCATCGCGGCCCTGCTTGCGGATCCAGCCCCAGTTGCGCGAGGACTGTTCGGCGGCAATGCGTCCCTTCTCGATGAGCGTCACGGAGATCCTGCGCTTGGCCAGAAACAGCGCCGTCGTCACACCGATCACGCCACCGCCGATGATCACGACGTCGGAGGTTTTCGGAAGCGGGCCATGATGCCGGATGGGGTCGGAGACGGAGAAGGGGAAGGTGGGCAAACTGTGAATCCTGAGGGCTGACCGTTGGCTAACGATTGCTAGAGGCTCCAGGCCGGCAATTCAAGGCGATGTGAGCGAGTGGCCACCGAAGCCATGATGCCGTTGCCCCGTAGAGCGCCGTGCGTCCATTCGGACGCTAAGGACGCTCTACCTTTTTGCATCTACGCATCAGGCTGTAGCCGAATAAAGAGAAATTCGCGGCCAGCGATGCTGCAATACCGGGACGGCAGGTTGCACAGCCGGTGGGGGAAGTGCTAGGCGAGCATTTTTTAACGGAAAACGCAGCTGCGATGCAAGGGCGCCGCCCATGGCGGCCTCGAGCAGCAGAAACCATGGTTGGACGATGAGCATCAGCATTTATGTGATCAATCTCGACCGGTCCACGGATCGGTGGAATGCGCTCTCCGATCAGGTCAAGGCCCTGCAGTTCGATCTCGTTCGCATTGCCGGTGTCGATGGGCGGGAGGTTCCCGCAGATCAGCGTACGGCATGCGATGACCGCGCCTTTCGGCGCAACAATGGCCGAACCATGCTGCCGGGCGAATATGGCTGCTACCGGAGCCACCTGAAGGTGCTCGCAGCCTTTCTGGAAACGGGCGAGGACGCCTGCATCATCGTCGAGGATGATGTCATTTTGTCTGCCGATCTCGTTGCGCGCGCCGAGGCGGCGCTCGCGGCGGTGCCCGGCGCCGATGTGATCAAGCTCTTCAATCACCGCATTGTCGGCTTCAGGCCTGTCGCCACCTCGGCTGCCGGCGATGAGATCGGCCGGGCGACGCATGGTCCACAAGGGTCGGCCGCCTGCTATGCGGTGACGCGGATGGGCGCCCTGAAGCTCCTCGAGCAGATCGCCGTCATGCGGTTTCCCTGGGATATCGAACTGGAACGGGGCTGGGCATCGCGGGCGCGGATCTATACGACCCGGCAGAATGTGACTGTCGTGGAAGAGGGCGGCTCGAATATCGGGACGCGATCCGTCTACAGGGCCACCAAATTTCCCTGGTGGAGGCGGTTGCCGACCTATGCGATCCGCATCGCCGAGACGGCCCGCAGAATCAACTACGCATTGAAAAAATAAGGCAACGGGGCGGAAGGCCGGATATGAGGGGCGGCCTTGCTGTTGCCGGCAAGATCCGGCTCGGAACTTTTTTGTTACTTCAGCAGGTCGTTTCGGCGGCGTTGCAGTCGCGGTATAAGACCGCCGCAATTTTCAAGAGCCAATTCAAGAAATTACCCCAAAAATGGTTATTCTGTGACGTAAAAGCTTACGATTCCGTATGCTTAGCCAGTCTTGTTCGTGACAGTTCGGCAATGTAGACCATCGCCGAAACCTATCGAGCAGTGTTCTACCAACATCTCAACTCGGTCGGCTATCGGTCTGAGGTGTATCTTGAGCGCTCGAAATAATTTCGTGGGTGATCTGCACCCGCGTGCCTATGCCACTGCCGATCCGGTAGCGTCTCATAAGTTGAAAATTCTGCATATCTTGTTCTCCTCCAGAATTGCCGGATCGGAACGATACTGCATTGACCTCGCCAACGGGCAGGCTGCTCTTGGGCACGAGGTGCATGTTGCCGGACGATATGGCTCGCCGATGACGAAACTGCTTTCCAAGCAAGTCATTTTCCACGGCTTTGCGACACCGTTTCTGCGCGGTCTCAGGCTGCGGTGGCTGGCCGCGCGGGCAGGGATCGAAATCGCGCATGGGCATCTCAGTCATGGTTGCAAGGCGCTTGCCGCAGCGCCCGACAGCGTCGCCAGAATCGCGACCCTGCATGTCGGGTACAAGGCCAGGCAGCACGCGCATCTCGATGGCGTCATCTGTGTCAACGCAGCCCAGGCAACACGGCTCGGCAAATATGACGGCCAGTCGACGCTGATTTCCAACTGGCTGCCGGACGTCAAATCCGCCGAGAGCTTCGACCTGCGTGCGCAGCTGAATCTGCCGCGCGAAACACGGCTCGTCGGCAGCGTCGGGCGTCTGCATCTCAGCAAGGGATATGATGTGCTGGTGTCGGCCTTCCGGCAGTCGGCCCCCAGGGACGCCGCTCTTGTCATCGTCGGCGAGGGGCCGCATCGCGCCGCGCTGGAAAAGCTTGCCAGGGGCGACAGCCGCATCCATCTGCTCGGTCATTGCAACAATGTGCCGGGGTTCCTGCGCAATCTGGATCTCTTCGTGTCGCCGTCGCGCGAGGAATCGGCGGGGCTTGCCATCCTCGAAGCCATGAGCGAGGGGCTGCCGATCATCGCCACGGCCGCCGAAGGGCCATCGGAATATCTGCGCGAGCATCCGGTGACCCTGGTCGCGCCGGGCTCCGTCGAGCAGCTTTCCGAGGCGCTTGCCGATGTGATGCGAGAACAACCTGTTGTCCGTCTGTCGCGCGTAAGCTACGACTTGCGTCCTTTCTCTCGTTCGGCAGGCATTGTGAATGTTCTCGATTTCTATTCCCGGGTTGCCGGCGGAGCCGCAGCGCAGCTGGCCTCGGCACCGATCATCCGCGGTTGATCCATGCGTCTGAAGCCCAAGAGTGATTTCTGGCAGGTCGGCATCGTGCCCGCACCCGCCGAGGCGCTGCTCGATGCCGAGACTTTGGCGGATTGTTCCAGCCGCATCACGTGGCTGCCCGATCCCGGCCCCTGGCGCTTTCTCGCCGATCCCTTCGCCGTGAGAAAGGGCGATGCCCTGCACGTCTTCGTCGAGGCATATGACTACCACACCAAGCATGGCTTCATCGAGCGCCATGAATTCGGGCCGGCCCTCGAATGGCGCGGCAAGGCGGTGACGCTCGTGCGGCCTTTCCATCTCTCCTATCCTTTCCTGATCGAGCAGGATGGCGAGGTGCTGATGGTGCCGGAAAGCCATAAGGCCGGTGAAGTGGCCCTTTATCGCGCCCGTGCTTTCCCGGACGGCTGGGTGCGCGAAACGGTGCTTCTAGCCGATATTCCGGCTGCCGAGGCCTGCCTGATCCAGCATCAGGGCCAGTGGTGGATGTTTTACACCGTCGTCGGGTCCGGCGCGCGCGACCAGCGCGAACTGCATGTCGCCTTTGCCGACCGGCTGACCGGGCCATGGAAGACCCATCCGCAGAATCCGGTTCTGGTCGACCGCTCCGGCGCGCGGCCGGGCGGCACGCCCTTTGTCGGCGCCGATGGCCAGATCATCCTTCCGGTTCAGGATTGCAGCGTCAGCTATGGCGGCGGCCTGCGCTTTCTGCGTTTCAGCCTGCTTACGGAAACGCATGTGACCTCGGAGCATCTGCCGGTGCAGTTGACCGGCGATCTCGCCGCTGCCGATTACCCTGATGGGCTGCACACGTTTTCCGCCTACGGGGACCTGACGCTCATCGATGTGAAGCGCATCGACAGGTCTTTCGGCCGCCATATCGTCAACCTGAAACGGAAGCTGCTGCCGAAGGGGGGCTTGCCGGCATTAGGGTGATATCGGCCGTTTGGCCCTCGCAATCTGCGCCGACACGGGCCAAACTGTCTTTGGATTCGATGCGGAGGATTGGTCGGGATGTCTTGCCGGCGGCGAGATTGGTCTGGGGGTGGGCGATGACGAAGCCTATGCTTTCGCTGCAGCTCTTTTCGATGCGTGGCCTTGGAGAACTCGGCACACAGCTTGAGAAGGCAGCAGGCGCCGGCTTTGACGCGGTCGAGCCGCTCGAGGGGCATCTGCGCGACGCCGACCTCCTGCAAAACGGGCTTCTGCGGAACGGACTGACGGCGCCGTCGGCGCATGTCGGGCTGGAGGCGCTGCGCAGGGAGCGGCAGCGCTTTGTCGAGGCCTGCCAGCAGTGCGGCATCGGGCAGCTGTTCGTTCCGCATCCGGGGCCTTCGCTGGTGAAGGATACGAAAGCGGGATGGCAGCGGATCGGCCATGAACTCGGCGTCCTCTCGGAGCAGATGAAAGCCGACGGCATCATGCTCGGTTATCACAATATGATGGCGGGCTTCGATCGTACCATCGGCGGGCGCTACGGTTTCGAGTTGATGTTCGAGGCGGCCAGGGGCAGTCCGCTCGTCTGGCAGGCGGATATTGCCTGGCTGGCGCGCGCCCAGCCCAATGCCGGCGAATGGATAAGGCACTACGCCGGCGTGCTCACCTCGGTGCATGTGAAGGATCAGGCGCCCGACGACAGGGATCCCGAGGAGGATGGCTGGGCGAATGTCGGCTCCGGCGTGCTTCTCTGGCCGTCCCTGTGGCGGGCGGCGGTTGTGAGCGGGGCGCGGCTCTTCGTGGTCGAGCACGACAATCCGCGGCTGCCCTTCGAATTTGCGGCGCGCAGCTATGCCTATCTCAGCCGATTCCTGACGTAGGAACCAGGCCTCGGGCAACGGGATCATCAATCCCGCGGCAGCGTGCCGAGCAGCAGGTGGTTTCCCCTGCGGTTGCCGCAGCTCCTGCATGTCAGGCGAAGGCCGATCATCGCCAGCGACAGGTCCTTGCCGCAGCGGTAGGCGAGCGCGCGCCGGTCGATCCTCGTCTCGTGCCGGCAGGCGTCGCACCGTGCGTGAAGGACATACCATTGCGGCAGAGTAGCGAGTGTTTCCCTGTCGGCTGCGACAGCCTCATGGCTGGCGACGAGATCGATGCTGCGGCGGTGTTTCATTGTTTGTCGAAGGGGGCCTGTCTGAGAGGAGCCGGTCGAAGGAGGGCCGCCAGCCTCGCGTGATGCCGCGACTCATCGCGCCTTCGGCAAGGGCCAACTGTTGGCGCAGGTGGCGGCAGTCCTGCAGGAGCGTTGCGATGGCCGCCTTGGCGTCCTCGTCATGCCAGGAAAGCACGGCCTCGACCTCCCAGCTCAGGTCTTCGTTTGTCGTCTCTTCATTCAGGATTTTAGGGGCCAGTTGCGGGCGCATGTTCTCATTCTCCTTGCAGAGCATTTCAGTTCCAGATTGTCGGGATGGCGGCCGCAGCGCCACGGATGTTCTTATTATGTTCTCATTTGTGCAGGAGTCAAGTGCGGCCCCAAACCCATCCCCACAAGGGTGTTCAGACTGGGGAGGGGTGGGGGACTTGCTTCGGAACCGTGGTCATTTGCAGACGTCCCGTGATTGAGGCAGGATGCATTTCTTCGAACAAGCAGAAAAAACGGGGCGCTGATGCTGATCGGCTCATGTCATTGCGGCAAGGCGGGCTGGACGCTGGAAGGCGATCCCGGCTCGATTACTGCCTGCAACTGCACGCTCTGCCGGCGTTATGGCGCGCTCTGGGCCTATGATTACGAGGGCGAGCGGATCACCATAAGGGGCGAGACCGGTTCCTATACGCGGGCCGGCCGCGAGACGCCCTCGCTCGAAATATTGTTCTGCCCGACCTGCGCCTGTGTGCTGAGCTGGCGCGGCCTGAGGCTCAACAGGGATGGGCGCCGGCGCATGGCGGTCAATGTGCGGCTGGCGCCGCCGGATCTCGTCTCAGACCTGCCGATCGATCATTTCGACGGGCTGGACACATTTAACGACCTTCCTTCCAAGGGACAATGCGTGCGCGATCTCTGGTTCTGACGGAACAGCGCGCGCCACGCTTAGTGAACGGCGATGGTTATCGCTTTGTCGATTGTCGCTTGTGTCAGCGTTACGAGCCCGGCGCCCAAGGCAACCGTGATCAGCGCAATCAAGGGCCAATCCATCGGCCGTCGTTGCTGCGGCCGTTTGCCCTGAAAGCCAAACTCGCGGCGTTCCTCCACGAATCTGGAAAAGACATCGTCGTCTTCCATATGTGCCATTAAACCCTCCCGACCGATGTGGCGAGCCGATGCGCAAGCCTGCCCCACAAGGTCATTGGAATGCTACCTCGTGGACCGGAGATAGCAATTAATTCAATAGGTTTAACCCGATGACCCTATCATCTGACGGGCGAACGATCGTTGCCGGCCGACGATATCGGTCGGCAGCGGATACGCGTTCGCCTGCGCTTTTGATGGTCCCTGGCGCCATCGCCTGACAAGAGCGACGGTGATCTCGGTGCCGATCCTGGTTATGTAACCGTTATGAGCCCGGCACCCAAAACGACCGCGACCAGCGCAAGAAAGTGCCAGTTTATCAGCCTTCGTTGCGGCGGCCGCTCGCCCCGAAAGCCGAGTTCGCGGCGCTCCTCTACGAATCTGGAAAAGACTTCGTCCTCATCTCTATGTGTCATCATACCCCTCCCGAGCTCCTTAGAGCATTCTAATATTCCTTCTAAAAGGGGTTTGACGCCAGGGCTTTAGTCCAGAGTGGTTAACGATCAGATCTTTACCACCATTGCTTCGTCATCCGATAGGACAAGCGGCTGTGGCAAGTAGACCCTCCAGACATCGACCGATACGTCAGCAATGAAAAGTGATGCTATCATCGAAGTGTAGGTATAATTATTTTTATTTCTTAGAATTTCACCCGTTATGGTTATTATATCATCCTTTATATTTCCGTTTCTGTAATAGTAAAACAGATAATTTTACGATAAATGTAAAATACATGGATCAATTTTCAGATGTGAATGCAACTTATATTTGAGCTTCTGACGCATTAAAACAAAAAACCGGAAGGGAAGCTATGAGGATCTGCTTCTTTGTCATCGCGTTTCAACTCAGCCTGCTGATGTGGGGTGGCGCCTACTATGGCGCTCGGGAAATCTATCATACCCTGAATGCTTCCCGTTCATTTGATATTTCCTTCATTCCACGTGCGGTTCGTGGCGCCCCGCACTGACGCCCGATCACACGATAGTCCCCACCCAGGCGTGACCGCCGAAATCAACCTCACGACGACCGTAGAAATCGGAGAACAAGACCACTATGAAATCGCTGCATTCCCTCCTGATCGTCTATATTGGCCCGCCACTGTTTGCAGTTGCCGCTCTTCTGGTCATCGTGTCATGGTTCGGTGATGCCCAGTCCGACCCGCGGACAGATGTAACGATCAGCGTCCGAAAAGGCGGCAGGATCGGCAGCCAGAGCGAGATGTTTCGGTGATCCGGGGCGCAAAATAGAGCTGCCGCCGCTCCCTCATCGTCAGCGGGAAATTGAGAAGGGCCGCCAAGTGGGGCCTGGCAACCCTTCTCCTGCTGGTAGGTGCAGCATCCAGCGGAGGCAAAATACAAGCAGTGGATGTTCTGGATAGTGACGGCGGTCACATTGCGACAATTTTTTCTCGCGGAAGCTGAATGAACCCGATCCTGCGCGTGCCGCTGCTGTGATGAAAGGCCGGTTTGATGCTGCCGCTTTGCGCCAGCGGACCTCGTTCACCGGCCCGAAGGCCGATACTGCTCTTGAACCAGGCTCCAGAAGCTCTCGGCAATATCCGTCATGCGCGCTCGAGGTCTGATCAGGACGATCTTGACGTCGACGGCCCAATCCGCCGATCCGGCCGGCGCCAGTCTTCCGGCCGGCCCCATCTCGTCCGCCGCCAGGCTCTCCGGTATCCAGGTCACGCCCTTTCCCTCGACAGCGAGCGCTTTCAGCGCCATTGCCAGGTGGGAAGTGAAGACTGTCGAGAGGGGCAGCCGATCTGTGCTGGAGGAGAGGGTCGACGACAGGATGCGGCCCATGCCTGATGTCTCCTCGAAGGCGAGATGCGGGACTGCGCGATCCGATGCCTCGGAAATGCTGTGCAGCGCGCGACCATTCCTGTCCCTGCCGCTCACCGGAATCAGCCGGTCGGTTGCCAGCTCCACATGCCTGTAGGCATTCATATCGAGACGGATCCTACTGTTCTGATGGTCGTGGCAGAGCAGGAATTGCGCGCGGCCTTCCGTCATGATCCGCTCGCATTCATTCATATTGTCGGAGAGCAGGCGGATCGGCATCGTCGATGCCTCGTGGCCCATTCTTTGGATCCAGCCGGGAAAGAAGATGAAGGAGAGGGCGTGGGTGGCGGCGAAGGTCACGGTCGAGGTCGCCGCGCGCATCTGCGCGAGATCCCGGCTGGCACGCTCCAGCCGTGCAGCGATATCGTTTGCCGCCTCCAGCATGGCCTCGCCTGCGGGGGTGAGCTTCAACCTGTGCGTCGAACGGTCGACGAGGTCGGAGCCGCACCAGTCTTCGAGCGACTTGATGCGGCGTCCGAAAGCCGGCTGCGTGATGTGGCGCTTTTCTGCGGCTCTCGAAAAGTTCAGCGTTTCGGCGAGAGCCTGGAGATCGGCGAGCCAGGCGGTTTCCACGATGGTTCCCTCGTTTCTGTGATGCCTAGGGAGCATTGACAGAACGGCATCGCTCTCGGGATTTCAAGTTAATTCATAGGGATTTGCGGTGAGGCGGGGCATTGGCAGTGCCGATCCGGCATTGAAGGGACCCGGATCGGCATTGGACTGGGAGGGCGGGTTTTTCTTAAGTTATGGCCATGCGAGGGCGCAGCCTCAGGACCGGAATGGAGACAGCAATGCGTATCATCGATGTCTGCGAAGTGACGAAGCCGATCGCTTCGCCGATCCGCAACGCCTATATCGACTTCAGCAAGATGACGGCGAGCCTGGTGGCCGTCGTCACCGATGTCGTGAGAGATGGGCGGCGCGTGGTTGGTTATGGCTTCAATTCCAACGGCCGTTATGGCCAGGGCGGTCTTATCCGCGAACGCTTCAAGGATCGTATTCTCGAAGCCGCGCCGGAAAGCCTCGTGAATGATGCCGGCGCCAATCTCGATCCGCACAGGATCTGGGCGGCGATGATGAAAAACGAAAAGCCCGGCGGCCATGGCGAGCGCTCGGTCGCGGTCGGCACGATCGACATGGCCGTCTGGGACGCCGTTGCCAAGATCGAAGGCAAGCCGCTCTTCCGGCTGCTGGCGGACATGAAGGGCAGGGAAGCCAACCCCAGGGTTTTCGTCTATGCGGCCGGCGGCTATTATTATCCCGGCAAGGACAATAGCGCGCTACGTAAGGAAATGCGCAGCTATCTGGACCGCGGCTATACCGTGGTCAAGATGAAGATCGGCGGGGCCTCGATCGATGAGGATCGCCGCCGCATCGAATCCGTGCTGGAAGAGATCGGTTCTGAGGCGCAGCTTGCCGTCGATGCGAACGGCCGCTTCGATCTGGAGACCGGCATCGCCTATGCCAAGATGCTGCGCGACTATCCGCTCTTCTGGTACGAGGAGATCGGCGATCCGCTCGATTATGCGCTGCAGGCGGCGATCTCGGAATTCTACGATGCGCCGATGGCGACCGGCGAGAACCTCTTCTCGCATCAGGATGCCCGCAACCTGCTTCGCTATGGCGGCATGCGCGCCGACCGCGATTATCTGCAGTTTGACTGCGCGCTGTCCTATGGCCTCGTCGAATATCTGCGCACGCTCGATGTGCTGCGCCAGTTCGGCTGGTCGCCATCTCGCTGCATTCCGCATGGCGGTCATCAGATGTCGCTCAACATTGCAGCCGGCCTTGGTCTTGGCGGCAATGAGAGCTATCCCGATCTCTTTCAGCCCTATGGCGGTTTTCCTGATGGAGTGAAGGTCATCGACGGTCATGTCACCATGCCGGAACTGCCCGGCATCGGCTTCGAAGGCAAGTCCGACCTCATCAAGGTCATGCGGGAACTGGCGGAGTGAGGCGGTGACCCGAGGGCCGTCCAGAATGTCTCAGTTGCGTTTATGGCGAGGCACGAACAACAAATGCGGACGCCCTTTGAGCCGTGTCGTGCCGGTGAGGGGCTCGGCTGCCACTCCGTCATGCCGCTGGATCCAGACATCGTATTTTGAGACGTCGATCAGTTTCCAGATCTCTTCGGGCGTTGCGCCGAACTCTCCGACGATATTGCAGTGAACCTCGACGGAAAGGGTCGGCGTCTTCTCCAGAACGCGCCTGGCGCCGCGCAGAACCTCGAACTCGTAGCCCTCCACGTCGATCTTGATCAGGTCGGGCCAGATGCCGTTCGTTTCGGCCCATTCATCCAAAGTGACGACGGGAACCTCAATTCCGCCGTGATGAGAGACCTTCGCATTCGAACGGGATTTTATGGAAAGCGAGCCGGGTTTCGATCCAACAGCGGCGTTGACCGCGATCACGTTTTGCAGATGATTGAGTTCCACATTCCGCCGCAGCACGCGAATATTCTCCGGGTGCGGTTCAAAGCTGACGATCCGACCCTCGGACCCGACGATCTTCGCCAGCACGGTGCAATCGCGACCATGATGGCCGCCGCATTCGAAAACGATTGCGCCTTGCAGGCCGAATGCCGTCAATGCATCGAGTTCGTGGGAATGATCATTCTCTGTTTGCGCGTACCAGTTTTTCGCCAGCGGCGTCGTTACGGCAAAGATGAACGGTATATTATTGACCGTCAGTTTCGCTTCATAGGGATGAAATCCGAACGAAGTCGCGGCGTCTTTCCACCTCGAATACAAGGCGGCTTTCCACCATTGCGTATCAAAATACTTTGATCCTGAAGATACAAGCATGGAAATTCCCTCCGTAGCAATTTGTAGTTGCCCTAGCAGGGATGGACACGCTGCAAAATTACTCAAATAGTCGTAGCGCATCCTTTAGTTGTATGAGAATCCGTTTTTCGCCTGTAAATTCTGCGGCCCCGTGCCGAAAGATTTTGGCCGGGTGCAGGGACGCGATTGACGGGCTGTAAAATTGCGGCTAGCTCTATCGCCCATGAAAATCGCAATGGTTCTCGTCGTGGTGATATCGCGCATGGGCAGGACGGTGTAACCGTCCGGCATCAGCCACCCATGCGCCGAACACAAGGTCCCTGACGGGGCCTTTTTTTGTGCCCCGTCGCACCCAATCACCTCGAACGACGGAACAATTGCCATGACCGGCGATAGAGCAAGCTTTACCCAAAATTCCTCCTCCAATACGTCCTCCGCCCGCCTGATGAACGGCGGCGAGATCGTTCTGCAGGCGCTGCGCGACAATGGCGTCGAGCATATTTTCGGCTATCCGGGCGCTGCCGTGCTGCCGATCTATGACGAGATTTTTCAACAGGATGAAATCAGACATCTGCTGGTGCGGCACGAGCAGGGTGCCGGCCATGCGGTCGAAGGTTATGCGCGCGCGACCGGCAAGGTCGGCGTCATGCTGGTGACCTCTGGACCAGGTGTCACCAATGCTGTCACGGCGCTGCAGGATGCGCTGATGGATTCCATTCCGCTCGTCTGCCTGACAGGGCAGGTGCCGACGAACCTGATCGGCACGGATGCCTTTCAGGAATGCGATACGGTCGGCATCACGCGGCCCTGCACCAAGCATAATTTCCTCGTCAGCCATATCGACGATCTCGCAAAGACGATCCATCTCGCTTTCAGGATCGCGGCGTCAGGCCGGCCGGGTCCGGTTCTCGTCGATATGCCGAAGGACGTGCTCTTTGCGAGCGGACTCTATGTCGGACCGGATGAGATTTCAGTGCCGGTGCGTTATCGGGCGCAGCCGGACGATAACCGCGAAGCGATTGCGGGGGCGGTTGCGATGATGGCGCGGGCCGAGCGGCCGCTCCTCTATACCGGCGGCGGCATCATCAATGCGGGGCCGGAGGCCTCGCGGCTTCTGCGGGAGCTGGTCGAGCTGACGGGATTTCCCATCACCTCGACGCTTATGGGGCTTGGCGCCTATCCGGCATCTGGGCCGAACTGGCTGAAGATGCCGGGCATGCACGGCTCCTACGAGGCCAATATGGCGATGCATGATTGCGACCTGATGATTGCTGTCGGTGCGCGTTTCGATGATCGCGTCACCTCGCGCACCGATCGTTTTTCGCCGGGGTCTAGGAAGATCCATATCGACATCGATCCGTCCTCGATCAACAAGAATGTCGCCGTCGATATCGGCATCGCGGGCGATGCGGCTGATGTGCTGAAGGAGATGATCGAGGCCTGGCGGGCGCTCCCTGCCGTGCCGGAGCGAAAGCGGCTCGCCGGCTGGTGGGCCGAGATCGAGCGATGGCGGGCGCGAAACTCATTCGCCTATGAGATGCGCCATGACGAGATCATGCCGCAATATGCGCTGGAACGGCTGCATGCGCTGACATCAGGCCTCGATCCCATCGTCACGACAGATGTCGGCCAGCATCAGATGTGGGCGGCGCAGCTTTTCGGCATGGAGGAACCGAACCGGTGGCTGACGTCAGGCGGGCTCGGCACGATGGGCTATGGGTTGCCGGCGGCGATCGGGGCGCAGATCGCCCATCCCGGCCGGCTGGTTCTCGGCATTGTCGGCGATGGCTCGGTGCAGATGACGCTGAAGGAACTTTCGGCGGCTATGCAGCATCAGGCGCCGGTGAAGATCTTCATCCTCAACAATGCGCAGCTCGGCATGATCCGGCAATGGCAGCAGATCCTGCACGGCAACCGCCAGGACCGATTCTACTCCGCCTCGCTGCCGGATTTCGTCAAGCTGGCGGAAGCCTATGGCGCGGTTGGTATCCGATGCGAGAAGCCCGATGAACTCGATGACAAGATCCGCAAGATGATCGCGATCGACCGGCCGGTGCTTTTCGATTGCCGGGTAGCGGCGCTTGAGAATGTCTATCCGATGGTCCGCAGCGGCCGGCCGCATAATGACATGCTGTTCGGTGAGGATGTGCGCGCGGCTGAAGCGGAAGGCGAATTCGGGTTCAGCCAGGGGCTCGTCTGATCAGGGCAAGGCGCCTGCCCCAGTCTAAGGGCGCTCGGCCATGACGAGCAGCAGGAAGGCGGCAAGGTCGCGCCAGCGGGCAAAGCGCGGGGAGTTTTCGCAGACTTCGGGGCTCGGCTGCGGTTCGCCGATCCTGCCGATGCGGAAGCCGGCGGCGGCGACGCCGTTCAGGTAATCGGCCATGGTGCGTGGAAAGCGCGGTACGGCGAAGAGCCTGACCTCTTCGCCGGTCGGCCGGGCGCCGAAGCGCCATTCCTCGGTGAAGGTGCTGCGATCGAAATAGCGCGAGACGCAGAGGGCGGTCGCAAAGCCGTCCTCGTTCTTCTGCCAGCCGAGGCCCGGCGTGATGAAGCAGGGATGCAGCACGCTGAAGGCGATAAAGCCGCCGGGGCGCAGCAGCCGGTAGGCTTCGCGCATGGCAGCGTCGAAATCCGGGCCATCCATCAGCGCCATGGTGGAGACGACGGCATCGAAGGAGGCATCCGGAAAGCCGGTATCGGTGCTGTAGGAAGAAATCTTGTAGGTGATGCCGAGAGGGCTTTCCTGCTCGGCCTTTTGCGCATGGCCGATCATGCGCGCGGAGAGATCGACGCCGGTCAGGCGCGCGCCGAGTTCGGCAAAGCGGCGGGTATTCGTGCCTTCGCCGCAGCCGAAATCGATGACATCAAGGCCGGCGATCGGCGGCAGGAAATCCAGGAAGGCGGGGAAGGTGAAAAGATCGCGATAGACGTCGTAGCCGCTACGGACGTCATGCGTCCATTGATCGGCATTACCATCCCATCGCGCCGCCACGCCCTGTAACAGATCGTCACTCATCGGTCTCTCGCATGTCCTTGCCTGATTCACCTCGGGGAAGGATAGGACGGTTTGTTATCGGGGCAACGACAGCCCGCTCAATCCCGTCCGACCGGCGCTCCCAGCGGGTAGAGATGGCGGTAGGGTCTGGCCTCGTCGAGGGCGCGGGCATAGCTCGGGCGCTGGAGAAGGCGGGTGCGGTAGGCGCGGACATTTTCGAAATATTCGGGGACCGGGTGCGCCCAGTCGGCATAGAGCATGGCGGGGGCGGCGGAGCAGTCTGCGAGGCTGAAGTCTTCGCTCGCCACCCATTGGCGGCCCTTCATATGCTCATCGAGAATGCCATAGGCGGTTTCGAGTGCCTGGCGCCAGCGGATATAGTTGTCATCGGGCTCGACCTCGCGGCCGAGCGAGGCATTGACCATGCGCTGCTGCGGATATTGGAGGTAGTTGTCGAAGAAACGGTCCCACATGCGCACCCTGTTTGCCACCATGGCGTCGGCGGGAAGCAAGGGGTGGTCGGTCGGGTGCAGCAGGTCGATATATTCGATGATGCTGGTGGCCTCGAAGATGAAGTCGCCGCCATGCTCAAGGACCGGAAAGCGCTTGATCGGCCACTTCGCCTGGAATTCCGAGGCGATCGGCTCGCTGCCGTCGAGAAGCTTCACTTCGAAGGCCAGGTCCTTTTCGTAGAAGGCCGTTTTCGCCTTCTGGGAATAGGAGGAAAGCGGGTGCAGGTAGATCACGAGCGGCATGGCGGCGGACATGGGCAAGCCTCATTATTTGTCTTCACGCAATTCCGGACGCAAAACCGCTACACACTTTTGCTGGAATTGCTTTTCGTCAGCACGATATGCGCAGCCATTTCCGTCATCTCGTGGGATTTGACGGAGAAGCCCAGCGCCGGCAGGTCGATGCCTTCGAACATGGATTCGCCCTTGCCGAGGACGACGGGGGAGATGGCGAAATGCATCTCGTCGATCAGGCCGGCTTTCAGATATTGGCGCACCGTGCTGACGCCGCCACCGATCTTGACGTCCTTGTCGCCGGCTGCGGCTTTCGCCTTTTCCAGCGCTTCCTCGATGCCGCCGGTGATGAAATGGAAGGTGGTGCCGCCCTCCATGACGATGGGCTCGCGGGCATAATGGGTGAGGATGAAGGTGGGCGCATGATAGGGCGGGTTCGGCCCCCACCAGCCTTTCCAGTTTTCATCCGGCCATTCGCCTCTGATGGGTCCGAACATGTTGCGGCCGAGGATGAAGGCGCCGAAGCCGGTCATGGCTGCGGCGCCATATCTGTCATCGACGCCGGTGGTGCCGTCGTCCTTGCCGATCATGGTGCGGAAGGTGCGGGTGGGGAAGAACCACTGGTGTACCTCCATACCGCGCTTACCGAGAGGATTTTCAAGGCTTTGGTCCGGACCGGCGCCGAAACCATCGATCGAAAGGGAAAATGCAGCGACGCGTACACGAGTCATGTCAGCCTCCATCTGATTGCATTTTGAAATCGGTTGTCTTGTCGCATAACCAATCCTATAATGCAACTGGTTTTTCTCACGGAGTCGAATATGGATATCGAAATACGGTCGGGCTGCCCGATCAACCTGACGATGGAGGTGCTGGGCGATCGATGGAGCCTCGTCATCATCAGGGATATCATGTTCGGCAATCGCCGTCACTTTCGGGAGCTCTTGACGCAGTCGGAGGAGGGCATCGCCTCCAATATTCTGGCGGCGCGGCTGAAGCGGCTGATGTCTTACGGGCTGATTACCAAGCTCGACGATCCCTCCCATAGCCAGAAGGCGATCTACAGCCTGACGGAAGCTTCCATCCAGCTCGTGCCGATGTTTGCGATGATCGGTGCCTGGGGACGGCGGTTTCTGCCGGTCAGCGAGGATTTGAGCATCCGCGCCGAATTGCTTGAGGAGGGCGGGCAGAAGCTCTGGGACGAGTTCATGGCGGATCTGCGCAGGATCCATATCGAGGACCCGATCGGCGGGGCGAATGGATCAGTCAAATCGCCGGTTCTGGCGCGGCTGACGGCGGCATTTCTGGAGGTACGGGCGAGGATGGATGCGGCGGCGGGATAGGTCTCTGGTCTCTATTGACAAGTCTTGAGGCGGCGTGCTCGACTTTGCCGATCCATGGATGGACTAAGAGATGACCACTTCAAAGAAACCCAGACTTTCCAAGTGTTGCTCAAGCCTCGCTGCGAGAGAACACTTGCGTTTGGGCTGGACCTTGAAGCACGAATTCTTCGCGGAAGATGACGACGAGCCTTACGAATATATCTTCGAGTGGCTCCAAGAAAGTGATCCGGTTAACATCTCGCAGAACTCAGCTGACTGGAACCCGACGAGACATTAGAGACTCACGACTTCGCTGTCGGCCAGGTCGATAGCGCCTGCTCGGCAACGGCCTCCAGCACGTCGCGGCTGAAGCCGGCCTTGGCCTGTACCGCCATGCCGTGAAGCACGGCGAGCAGGAAGGCTGCAAGAGCAGCGGGCTTGGCGGTCTCCGGCAGGTCGCCCTCGGCCTTTGCCCGTTCGAAGCGTTCGCGAAGCTGCATTTCGCCGACCGCGCGGGCATCGATCAAAGCCTGCCGCACCGGTTCGGCTTCATCCGATCCCGCCAGCACGCCATTGATGCCGAGGCAGCCCCTGTGGGTGGGAAAGCGCGTGTTGAGGTCGATCGCGTTGGACAGGATATGGGCGGCGACTTCCCGTGAGGTCGGCAGCTCCAATGCTTTCGGGATGTAATCCAGGTATCGCTCGTAATAGCGATCCAGAACCTGGCGGAAGAGCGCCTCCTTGTTGCCGAAGGCGGAATAGAGTGCCGGTCGCTCGACGCCGGTCGCCTCGGTCAGATCGGCATAGGACGCGCCTTCATAGCCCTTGCGCCAGAAGACGCAAAGCGCAGCATTCAGCGCTTTTTCGACATCAAACTCGCGATGGCGTCCCATCAGATAGACTCAATGAATTTCATAATGGTCGTTATTAAACCACTTGACAGTGTTTGTCCAGATTTCATACCAATCGTTATAGTAACGATCGTTACGAAAAAAACTGAGCCGCCGGCCAATGGGGTGGGCGGTGCTTCGATGGGGTATGGAAAGGACTGATATGTCTGACATTTTGAAGGGAAAGGTCGCTCTGGTGACCGGTGGTTCACGCGGCCTGGGGGCTGCTGCGGCGGAGGCGCTTGCGGACCAGGGCGCGGATGTGGCGATCAGCTATGTCAATTCCGCCGAGAAGGCGGAAGCCGTGGTCGAGACGCTGCGGGCGAAGGGTGTGCGGGCGCTGGCGATCCAGAGCGATCAGGCCGATATGGCAGCGGCCAAGCCGCTGGTCGACAAGGTCGTGGCCTATTTCGGCAGGCTCGACATCCTCGTCAACAATGCGGCGATTGCCGTGCAGGGCCGGACGGTCGACGATCCCGAACTCGACACGGTCAATCTCGATCGCCAGTGGCAGGTCAACGTCATGGGTGCGGTGGCAACGACGCGGGCGGCAGCCCAGGCGATTTCGGATGGAGGCCGGATCATCTTTATCGGCTCGCTGCTCGGCAGCCGCGTGCCGTTCTCAGGCGTTGCCGATTATGCGGGAACCAAGGCGGCAATTGCCGGCTATGCGAGGGGCGTGGCGCGCGATCTCGGCGGGCGCAACATAACCGTCAACATCGTCCAGCCCGGTATCATGCCGACCGATATGGCGGCCGATGTGCGCGACAACCTGCCTCCGGCAGTGATGGACCTGCATCCGATCCGGCGCATCGCGACGCTGGAGGAAGTCTCGGCGGCCATCGGTTTCCTGGCGGGGCCGAATGGCGGCTATATCAGCGGCGGCGTGATCGACATTTCCGGCGGGCTGCAAGTCTGAAATCAAAACGGCCTGTCGCCTGCGGAGCCGAGAAACTCCGCAGGCGACAGGTTCGGCGACGAGGCGACCGGTCAGGCCGCGAGGTTGCCGTAATCCATCGCGTCGAGATCGGCGATCAGGCCTGGACCGGTTGGGTTCCATCCGAGGATCCGGCGGGTCTTTTCGCTAGACGCAGGGAAGTCGAGGCCGGCGAAGATCGCCATCCAGCCGAAATGTTCGGCCGCCTTTTCCGGCGCAACCGAGACGACCGGCAGCTTCAGGCCGCGGCCGAGGGCTTCGGCGATCTCGCGGGTGGTGATGCCTTCCTCGGCGACGGCATTGTAGCGGGTGCCAGGTTCGGCTCTTTCGATTGCGAGCCGATAGAGCAGGGCGACGTCCAGCAGGTGACCAGCCGGGAAGCGGTTGCGGCCTTCGCCGACATAGGCGACGGAGCCTTTTTCGCGGGCGATCTCGATGAGCGGCGAGACGAGGCCCTGCTTGAAGGTATTGTGCACCTGCGGGAGGCGCATGACGGAGACGTTGACGCCCTGATCGAGCAGGGCATTGCCCGCAAGCTCGGAGGCGATGCGTGGGTTGGGATGCTCGATATTGAAGACATCCTCGCTCGCCGGTTCACCGAGATGGGCGTTGCCAATGCCGGTGCCCGAGGTGATGAGGAGGGGGCGGTTCGAGCCTTTCAGAGCCTCGCCCATTGCGGCGATGATGCGGCTGTCCTTCTGGCAATTTTCGACGAAGCGGGAGAAATCATGGTCGAAAGCCGTATGGATGACGGCGTCAGCCTTCTCGACGCCGGCTTGCACGCTTTCGGGCTCTTCCAGCACTCCGCGGTGGACTTCGGCGCCGGCTGCTTCGAGCGCCTTGGCGCCGGCATCGGAGCGGGTCATGCCGATGACATGATGGCCTGCTTTCTGGAGTTCCGGCACGATGGCCGAGCCGATGAAGCCGGTGGCGCCGGTGAGGAATATGCGCATGGGGTATCTCCTTATTGCTAGAGACCCTGTTATTGCGCTATGTTTTATGCTGTTAAAGTAGTGACGTTATCCTATTATAATGGCTAACAGGAACGGCGTGAGTACCGACAGCAACGCCCTTGGCATCTTCCTTCGCGACCGGCGTTCACGCCTCGATCCGGCGGTGTTCGGATTCTCGGGCCGCCGGCGCACGCCGGGGCTGAGGCGCGAGGAGGTGGCGCAGCGCGCCAATATCAGCCCGACATGGTACACATGGCTGGAGCAGGGGCGCGGCGGCGCACCGTCATCAGACGTGCTGAACCGGATTGCAAACGGCCTGATGCTGACCGAACCGGAGCGCGAACATCTGTTCATTCTCGGTCTCGGCCGGCCGCCCGAGGTGCGCTATCGTGCCATCGAAGGCATCAGTCCGCGCCTGCAGCGCCTCATCGACACGCTCGAGGTCAGCCCGGCACTGGTGCGCACGGCCGCCTGGGACATCGTTGCCTGGAACCGCGCGGCGACCGTCGTCATGACCGATTACGGCAGCCTTGCGCCTGAGGACCGGAACGTCCTGCGGCTGTTGTTCTGCAATCCCAATGTCCGCAATGTCCAGCATGACTGGGAAACCATGGCCCGCTTCGTCGTCGGCGCCTTCCGGGCGGACGCGGCGCGTGCGGGTGCTACCTCGGAGGTTGCCGAGCTGGTCGGGGAACTCAGCCTCGCCAGTCCGGAATTCAAGAGGATCTGGCAGGAGAACGACGTGATCTCCCATGGCGAGGGCACCAAGCGGCTGAGACATCCTGTTCTCGGTGATATCGCGCTGGAATATTCGGGCTTTGCCATCGACGGCAGGCCGGATCTCAACATGGTCGTTTACAATCCCGTCGATCCTGACGTGGCCGAGCGTATTCGCAGGCTGGTGCTGGAGAAGAGTGGATCGAGGTCTTAGCGTTGTCAGGAACGCTTGCGCAGCGTGAACACCGTCAGTTCCGAGGGGCGACCCAGCCGCAGCGCAAAGCCGGGCCAGAGTCCGGTGCCGTTGTTGACATAGAGCTGCATGTCGCCGACTGCGTACAGGCCGGAGACGAAACCGCCGTTGGCACGGGCGACCAGACGATCGAGGCCGAGCACCATGCCGCCATGGGTGTGCCCTGACAGTTGCAGCGCGATGCCCGCCTTGGCGGTCTCGGCTGCCATTCGCGGCTGATGATCGAGCAGGATGATCGGGGCCTCGGCTGGAGCGCCGTTCAAGGCTCCGGCAAGATCGGGATTTGGCATCGATCTGCCGAAAGCGGCAAGATCCGTGACGCCGGCAATGACGATACGATCAGCCCCGCGCTCGATGACCGCATGCTCGTTCGTCAGCATACGCATGCCAAGGCTGGAGTGGTACTCTATCCAGTCGTCGTAGCCGAAATAATATTCGTGATTGCCGGGGATGGCGAAAAGGCCGTCGGGCGCCTGCAGCTTTGACAGCGGGGCAACGTCCGCGCGGCGCTTTTCGAGACGGCCATCGATGAAATCGCCTGTTACGACGATCAGATCGGCCTGCAGGTCATTGGCTTTCTGCACCACGGCTTCGGCCCAGGACGCCGGGAAGAGGCGGCTGAGATGGAGGTCGGTCAATTGCAGAAGGCGATAGCCGTCGAAGGTTTCAGGAAGGTCTTGGATTGCGATCTCGACGCTCTTCAGCGGCGGAATACGCACGGCCTGGGCGACGCCAATGGCGGCCAGGCCGAAGGCCGCGAATCCGATGATATAGCGGATCTCAGCGGGAATGGCCGGAAACTGTCCCTCGACGAGGGCGAGGACAAGCGAGACGGCATCCAGTGCGATCTGGAAGACGGCCAGCAGGAGCGTTGCACCGAAGAGGAAGTTGAGCACGATGATCAACGGGCGCGGATACTCGGGCGCGAAGATGGACCCCGACGAGATACGGTTCAGCAGTACCTGCTGAGAGGCAACCAGGAGCACGCCGGCAAGCAGGGCCTTGGCGGGCCAGATCCACGGCAGAGGCAGGATGAACCTGACGACAACGACCAGCCAGGGAAGCCCGAGGATGACATGAAACATCAATATGCCTGTGATTGTCTGATGTTACGGGTGGAAGTGAAGAAAATGAATCCAATGACTCTGGTATCTGGTGTCGAGTGCTTTACGGGACAATAGGCTCGCCCTCCGCTGCGTCCTCCTTTTGCGCCTCGGCGAACAACCAGTCGATGACGGTTTCCCGCGCCGAGGATTTCCGGTAGCGAGGCCAGACGAGATAGATATCCGATGGGCCGCGCAGCCTGGCTTCGAAGATCCGCACCAGCCGGCCCTTGGCCAGATCGTCGGTGACGAAGCCGGCATTCGCAAGCACGATGCCCTGACCGGCAATCGCCGCCTCGATGGCATGCGCGGTCTGCGAGAAGCTGATGCCCTTGAAGGAAGGGCTTCTGCTGTTGGCGAGATGGCGCTCGACGAATTCCGGCCAGAGGTTATGGGCGTCGTGCAGCAGCGGATACGCGGCGAGCTCCTCGGCCGTGCGCGGCGGATTGCGGCCGGCAAGCAGCAGCGGACTGCAGACGGCGATGACTTCCTGCTCGAATAAGAGCTCGGCATTCAGCCCCGGCCCGAAGGGCGGGCGGCCATAGCGGACCGCGAGATCGACGCCGTCGACGGCGAAATTGGAGATGCGCTCGGTCGCCAGGATGTGAAGGTCGAGATCCTGATGCAGCGCAGTGAATTCCGGCAGGCGCGGGATCAGCCATTTGGAGGCGAAGGTCGGTGTCGTGCTGATGGTGAGCTTGATCGCCTGCGGCTTCAGCTCGTTCGTTGCGCGGGCGATGATCTCGAAGGCGCGCCTGATATCGGCAATGTAGCGTCGGCCCTCCGCCGTCAGCGCCAGCGTGCGCGGAAGCCGTTCGAACAGGGCCATGCCGAGCTGCGCTTCGAGCCCGCGAACCTGCTGGGCGACGGCGCCCTGCGTGACGCCGAGCTCTTCGGCGGCGAGCCTGAAGTTCAGGTGGCGCGCTGCGACCTCGAAGGCTTTGAGGCCGTTGAGGGAGGGAAGCTTTCCGGGGATTTCGCTCATCGAGTAGTTTTTCTACTGCCATAAAAGAGGATAACTGTTTCGCGCTCGCGTAGCGGACATGATATCCTGCGTAAACACATCGATCAATTGACGGTATCACATCAGGAGGGCACCAGCATGTCAGTAGAAAAAGTGGCCGTTATCACAGCAGGCGGCAGCGGCATGGGAGCCGAGAGCGCAAGACGCCTTGCGGCCGATGGATACAAGGTCGCGATCCTGTCTTCCTCCGGCAAGGGCGAGGCGCTCGCCAAGGAGCTCGGCGGTGTCGGCGTGACCGGTTCCAACCAGTCGAACGACGATTTGAGGCGGCTGGTCGATTCCGCCATGAAGGAATGGGGCCGCATCGATGTCCTCGTCAACAGCGCAGGCCACGGGCCGCGCGCGCCGCTGAACGAGCTCACCGACGAGCAATGGCATACTGGCATGGACGTCTACCTGATGAACGTCATCCGCCCGGTGCGGCTGGTGACGCCGATCATGCAGGGCCAGAAGAAGGGTGCGATCGTCAATATCTCGACGGCCTGGGTCTTCGAGCCGTCGACGATGTTTCCGACCTCGGCGGTTTTCCGCGCCGGCCTTGCCGCCTATACGAAGCTCTTTGCCGATACCTATGCGGCCGAGAATATCCGCATGAACAACGTGCTGCCCGGCTGGATCGACAGCCTGCCGGCAACCGAGGAGCGGCGCGAGAGCGTGCCGATGAAGCGTTATGGGACGAGTGCGGAAGTGGCTGCGACGATTGCCTTTCTGGTGTCCGATGGGGCGGGGTATATTACGGGGCAGAGCCTGAAGGTGGATGGCGGGTTGATGCGGTCGGTTTGAGGTGGCGGGGAGGGGTGCTGAGGCGGGCCGCGTACGCCGCTCTTCGACAAGCTTGAACTATTCGGCTCTGCGCCTATTGTCAGGCGATGGACATTGCGCCATGCCCGCGACGATCGAGAAGGCCCGAACCATGCAGAAGTTCACTGTGTCCATCACGCGCGAGATCGAGGCCGATACCGCCGAGGAAGCCGCGCTTCTCCTGTATCAGGAATTAGCTCGGGACGCGGCGCCGCTTCGCTATCTGGTCGCGGACGAGACGAAGAGGACGAGGACTGTGACGCTGGATCGGGACAAGGCGGACGAATTCGCCGCCGTCGATCATACGGCCGATCCCGGCAACTGGTAGGCGGGGGCTGGCACGTCAGGCCCGCCTGCAACAGATCAAGGCCGCCTGCAGGTCAGGATGAAGCGGCGATAGACCAGGGTTCTGAGCTTGTTTCTGAGGTTGGCGTTCTTCCGCTGTGCGCGGGCGATCGGGGCGTGGGAGTGCAGTTCGATCCCGGCAAAGCCTGCGGATTTCAGGAGCGGCAGCAGCATGTCGGGGCGCAGGCCGGCGTCGAAGGGGAGCGCTGTCATGATGCGGGCGTGGCGGCTGCCGAGTGCGCCGTCATAGTTGGTGTCGGCGCCGATGAGGCGGTCGATCCATGAGATCAGCCGGTTGGCGATGCGGCCGGTCGGCTTCGGGCTCGCCCAGTCGCCGTCGAAGAAGAGCAGCAGGCCGCCGGGCTTGAGGATGCGGAACCATTCGTGAAAGGTTTCTTCCGGGCGGATCAGCGTCCAGACGAGGTGGCGGCAGATGATGGCGTCATAGCTTGCGTCCGGTTCCAGGGTGTTTTCAGCGTCTGCCAGGATGAAGCGCAGGCGCTCCTTGCCGGCGTGTTTGCGGCGGGCAACAGCGAGCATCGCCTCGGAGAAATCGAGCGCGGTGACGTCATGGCCGAGATCGTGGATCAGGCGGGTCACTTCGCCGGTGCCGCAGGCAAGCTCCAGCACGCGTTTCGGCTCAAGGCCGAGGGCATCGCGGATCGGCTTCTGCCAGGCGTCTGCCTCCGGGCCGGGGGCGATCCTGTGGCCGAAGGCGAGGTCGAAGGTTTCAGAGCGCTTCGACCAGTAGTCGCGGATCTCTTCCTTGAGATCGAAATTCACTCCATCCATGTCTTACCCCATCCGATACTGGATATGTGCGCGGCCATGCACGGGTGATGTTTCGATATGGGCGCGCACCCCGAAGACGCGGGCGATCAGGTCTTCGGTCAGCACTTCCTCGGGCGTGCCTGCAGCCACGACCTCGCCCTTCTGCAGCACGGCGAGATGGTCGCAGAACATCGCTGCCAGATTGAGATCGTGCAGGGCGATGATCGAGGTGAGGCCGAGTTTCGAGACAAGCGCCAGGATATCGAGCTGATGCTGGATATCGAGGTGGTTGGTCGGCTCGTCGAGCAGCAATTCGCTCGGGCTCTGGGCCAGAGCCCGGGCAATGTGCACGCGCTGGCGCTCGCCGCCCGACAGCGTCTGCCAGAGTTGGCCGGCGCGTTCGGCCATGTCGACGCGGGCAAGCGCTTCCTCGACGGCGGCATCGTCATCGGAGCCCCAGGAGGCGAGGAGGCCGCGATGCGGCGTGCGGCCGAGGCGCACGACATCGAGCACGGTGATCTGCGTATCCGTCGTCGACTGCTGCTCGACGAAGGCGATGCGGCGGGCAAGGGCAGCGCGCGAAAGGCCGGAGACATCGTCGTCGCCGAGGCGGATGATGCCGGATCCGACCTGCCGCAGCCGGCAGATCAGGCGAAGCAGGCTCGATTTGCCGGAGCCGTTCGGCCCGAGCAGGCCGAGCACCTTGCCTCTTTCGACCGATATGCTGACGCCATTGACGATGACGGTATTGCCGACGGCATAGGTGACCTTGTCGACTGATATGCTCATGCGCTTCTCCGCACGCGATAGAGGATGATGGCGAAGGCCGGGGCGCCGAAGAGCGCGGTGACGACGCCGATCGGCAGGATCTGCTGCGGAATGATGATGCGCGAGATGATATCGGCGCCGACCATGAAGAGCGCCCCCCCAAGCGCGGTCGCCGGCAGCAGGCGGCCATGCGCCGGCCCGACGAGGAAGCGGGCGGCATGGGGAATGACGAGGCCGACGAAGCCGATGGAGCCGACCATGCTGACGACGCTCGCCGTCATCGCGGCCGTGACGGCGAGCAGGGTGAACTGCACGCGGCGCACGGGGACGCCGAGCGCGGCTGCGGCATCCGTGCCGAAGGCGAAGGCATCGAGGGCGCGCACATGCGCCAGGCAGAGGATGAAGCCGATCACGGCGATGGGCACGGAGAGATAGACATCCGGCCAGCGCACGCCGCTCAGCGATCCCAGCAGCCAGAAGAGCACGCCGCGGGCCTGTTCGGCATTGGCCGAAGTGGTGACGATATAGGAGGTCAGCGCATTGAAGAGCTGCGAGCCCGCCACACCGCAGAGAATGATGCGCTCGCTGGTGCCGCCCGCACCCGCGGCGAGTACGCCGACCAGCAGGAAGGCGGCGACCGCGCCGATGAAGGCGCCGCTCGACAGGCCGAGTATGCCATAACCGAAGCCTGATATCATGATGCAGACGGCTCCCGTCGATGCGCCGGCGGAGATGCCGAGCACATAGGGTTCGGCAAGCGGGTTGCGCAGCAGCGCCTGCAGGATCGCGCCGCAGAGTGCCAGCGACGCACCGGCGCTTGCCGCCACGAGCGCGCGGCTGAGGCGGTAATCCCAGATGATGCCCTGGTGGATGCGGCTGAGCTCGAACGCCGTGCCGAACAGGCGGTTGGAAACCGCCTTTGCGGTGGTGGCGAGCGGAATGGTGATTTCGCCGATCGACACGGCAAGGCTGACCATCAGGCCGAGCAGGATGACGGCGGCGATGGTGAGCGCGGCAAGCGCCCACCATGTCCTCTGTGGCGAAAGCGCCTGTCTCACTGCGCCAGACCGAAGGACTTGATGCCCTTTGCCAGCGTTTCGATGCCGTCGATCGTGCGGATCGTCGGGTTCATCGACTGCGCGTCCATCATGATGAAGCGCTTGCTTTTCACCGCATCCAGTTCCCTGGTGACCGGATCATTCTCCAGGAAATCCACCTTCACCTTGGGATCGTCGGCGGCATAGCGGCGGCGGTCCATCGTGGCGATGACGATGACGGAGGGATTGGCCTGCGTAATGGTTTCCCAGCCGACGAGGGGCCATTCCTCTTCAGTCGTCACGACGTTTCTCGCGCCGAGCGTTTTCAGGATATAGGCCGGGGCGCTGTTCTTGCCGGCGATGAAGGCATCGCCCTTGACCTCCTTGCTGGAGAACCAGAAGACGACGGGCAGGTTCTTGGCCGCAGCACCGGCGACGGAGGCAACGGCATCGGCCTCGCGCTTTTTCAGCTCGGCGATCAGCGCGTCGCCGCGGTCTTTCACGTCGAAGATCTCGGAGAGTTCGGCGATTTCCTGATAGATCAGGTCCATCGTGAACAGTTCCTTGCGCACGCCATCGCCGCCATCGGTGTTGACCTTGGCGACGCAATCGGCCGGCGCGACATAGGTGTTGATGCCGAGATCCCTGAATTGCTCGCGCTTGCCGACGGAGCCTTGCGTGCCGACATGCCATTCGAATTCGGCAGCCACAAGATCGGGCTCCGCGCCGACGACGGATTCGAAGCTCGGGTCATTGTCGGCCAGCCGTTTGATCCTGCTGTTATCATCGGCATATTGCGGCAGGACCGGGCCGACCCAGACGGCGGTGCCTGCGATCTTGTCGGCAAGGCCGAGCGAGAACAGCACTTCGGTCATGCCTTGGCCGATCGAGACGATCTTGGCCGGCGCCTTTTCGAAGGTGACCTGCTGGCCGCAATTGGTGAGGGTGAGGGGATATTGGGTGGCGGCAAGTGCGGGCGCAGCAAAGCCGGCCAGCCCGAGCGCGAGGGAAAAGCTCTTCAGACGCTGTCGCATGGGAAACTCTCGATCAAAGGAAAAAGGCTAGCGGATGCCGGTGCGCGCGAATGCGCGAACGAAAGCCGGCGAGCGGGAAGCTAGTGGCGGATCGTCCAATCGAGACGGATGGATGGCGGCAGGTGGAGAGGGGGCGTGTCAATCATGTCTGCTCCTTGTCGGGCATCCCCGCCCGGCTTGATTGGATCGTGATCGACGGCAGGTCTCCTGGCTCGCGAATATGTGCCGGTCATCTGCCTTCCCGCGAAAACGCAGTGGCACGGCCCTGAGGCCGAGGGCATGACCGCTGAAGCGATCAACCCCGAGATCGACAATCCGCTTACAGTTGCGGGGGCAGCCACGGTCTCGGTCCCTCTTGGGTCGTCCTCACCGTGTTCCCTATTATTCCCCTCGGAGTTCTCTTCGGGGAACCGTCGCCCCGATCTATGACGCCGCCATGGGCGACGTCAAGCGGCGGAATGCGAAGTGTGTCGGGTCCGAGGCCGCCTTAGTGGCTGGCGCCCGAGCCGCCGGCGGCGACAAGCCCGAAGGGCTGACCCTCGACGGGGATCGTGCGTACCTCCTTCAGCGTCTGCGTGCTGACGAGGCGGATCAGGCTGTGGCGGGGGTCGGTGATGGCGATATCATCGCCGGCCACGGCCAGCCGCGGGCGGGCATCGCGCCAATGGCCATCCTTGCTGTAGGGCTCGGTCACGGTTTCCGATCTCACGATCTCGCCCTTGACTGTGTCGAGCAGATGCAGCCTGCCGTCTTCGGTCAGAATATAGGCATTCTGGAATCTTGCCGGATCGAGGGTGAAATCGACGCGCCGTGTCGGAAGGTCGACGAGGCGGTAGGGCGTCTCGGTGCTGTCGGGATCGATCAATACCACCTTATCCTCCCCGTAATTGCCGAGGAAAAACTGCATGGAACGGCCGCCGAGCAGGGTGGAAACCTTGCCTTGCGGCAGCGATGCGCCATAGGCGAGCATCGCGAGTTTGGGGCCTTCCGTGCCGCCGGGGCGGGCGACGAGTACGCCTTCCTCGCAACCGAAGGCGACGAGGCGGGCGGAGGTTGCCTCGCCATGCAGGCCGGTGCAGGGCGCAACATCGCCGATCTGCCGGCCATCACGATCGAGCACCCTGAGGCCAAGGCGCGGCGGCAGTTCGCCCTCCTTGACCGGGGCCTGCATGTTGGGCGCGGAAACCAGCAGGTGATTGCCCATGGGTACCGCGACGCCGTGATGGGCGGCGATGGTATTGACGGCCTTCGGCTCCGGCTTTTCCTGCAGCAGGCTGCTTTCCTTCAAGAGATCGAAGCGATCGGTGCGATCGTAGAAGATCGCCACGTCATCGCCATGCGTTACCACATGGCCCGGCTTCTCGCCCTTTATCGTCGCGCCGACCAGCTTCGGCGGCGTCACTTCGAGATCGCGATGCTCCCCATGATCGGAAAGGGCAATGCCGGTATCGATGACATGAACGACATTCTCTTCGCCCTGGACAGCAAAGACGGTGCGCCCGGTGTCGCTCAGCGACAGGGCGGCATAACCCTTGAGATCGAAGCGACCGATCTCACTCCCGCTCGCAAGATCGATGGCGCGGACGACCGGCAGGCTGTGATCAGCCACGAAAAGCCGCCAGCTCTGCTGCTGTTCCTCTTCGGCGCGGGAAGCCGATGGCAAGATAGCGGATGTCAGCGCGGTGGCGACTGCGAAGTTAGCGAAAAGGCGCCGGTACATGAAATCTCCCTTAATGTAATAACATTACATTATCGTTGTTATAAAGTTACATCTGCCTTGTCCAGTCCCAGCTGTTGGATTTTTGAGAAATTGAGGCACCGGCCTTGTTTGATGTCTGGCCGGCTTTTCATCGTGACCGGATCCCTTCGGCGCGTCCGACGACTATTATGGCGCTGACTCCGCCATTTCTTCGCGATCCCGAAGGATGCGGTCGATCAGGCCCCATTCCACGGCCTCTTGCGCCGTCATGAAACGATCGCGATCCATGGCGGTCTCGAACTCCTCATAGGACCGGCCGCAATGTTCGGCGTAGAGGCGCGTCATGAGCTGCTTCGTCTTCCTGATTTCCTCAGCATGGATGAGCATGTCGGACGCCTGGCCCTGGAAGCCGCCGAGGGGCTGGTGGATGAGGATGCTGGCATTCGGCAGGGCGTACCGCTCTCCCGGCTGGCCGGCCATCAGCAGGAAGGAGCCCATCGAGCGGGCCGTTCCCATGCAGAGCGTGTGCACCGGCGCGCGGATGAAGCGCATCGTGTCGTACATGGCAAAGCCGCTGGTCACGACGCCGCCAGGCGAATTGATGTAGAGATTGATCGGCTTCTTCGGATTTTCGGCTTCGAGGAACAGAAGCTGGGCGCAGACAAGGGCCGAAACGGTGTCGTTGATCTCGCCGTTCAGAAAGATGATCCGCTCTCGCAGGAGTCGGGAATAGATGTCGAAGGATCGCTCCCCTCTTGAGGATTGTTCGACGACCATAGGGACGAGTTGCATCGCTTCGCGCATCGGCGAACTCCAATCTTCCAGAAATTTGATAGGGATAGGCCTGCCGCGTCAGGCGGCGAGCATCATGGTCTGGCTGTTGCTGTTGGCGACCGATCTCGAAAGCCGCTCGAAAGTGGCACCGGTCAGCTTGTGGACGATCCGCAGGCTGGTTCCGCCGGATGCATTCGGAGCGACCGTGAAGATGACGGTGCTTTCGAGATAGGGCGGGGCATCGTCGCGCAATCGGTAGCGGATTTCCTTGCCCGGTGTCTCGGAGAGCGATTGCGGATCGGCAAGCGCTTCCTTCGGCAGCCATTTCTCCCGGAATTCCGCAATGCTGATCGCGCGCCAGACCTTTTCCGGCGGCGCATCCAGCTCGTATGTCTGTTCGAAGCCGCTTTGTTGTTGCTTGGCTTGCACCTTGGCTTTCACCTCGTTCATTGATCCATATCCTTCAACAAGAGCTTGAGAGCATCGATGCGGGCTGGCCAGTAGGCGCGGTATTTCGCCAGCCATTGGGCGATGAGAGCCAGCCCATCCGGATCGACCTCGTAATTCACGAAACGGCCCTCTTTCTGTTCGCGCACCAGCCTTGCCGCCCGCAACACGGCGAGATGCTGGGACATGGCCGGCTGGCTGATATCCATCCCTTGGCGAAGCGCGCTGGCATTCATGCTGCCGGCGGCCAGTTTCTCGAAGATCGTGCGGCGGGTCGGGTCCGCGAGGGCACGGAAAATGTCGTGTTCCATCATGACGACACATAAGCACAGACTTATGCGATTCGCAAGGGCTGATGAGCGGGAACGCTGCGCGCTGCGGAGGGGAATCATCGGTCGAGGGTGAGGCGCCCCGGCAGTCAGGCGGGGGAGAGGGGTGACGACGCGCGCCGACGATCAATGCGTCCAATGCGCTGCCAAGCGCTCGATCGAGCCTTGCCGTCGCCCCTCGTTTTCAGCAGCGAGCATTAGTTCTCTGCCCATATCCTGATGGCGCGAGAAACAGAACCGAAAACGAGACCCAGTGCTCAGCTGCTTTCCATGATCACATCAGCGGTCGGTCGCCGCGTTGTTGAGGATACCCATACGGATCACGGTGACCCCGCCATCGGCAAATTCGGGCAGGCGCGCGAACCAAGACTGTACATGCGGCGTCTGGTTATGCGCTTCGAAATCGGCCTGGCTGGCGAAGATCTCATAGAATATGAAATGTCCGGGCGCCTCGCGGCTCTCCTGAAGGAAGTAGAGTAAGTTCTTCGGTTCGGCGCGGACCTGCGGCACGAGCGGTAGCGTGATGGCGCGCAGCGCATCTTCCTTGCCGGGCTTGGCGCGAACCTGCGCGACGACGGCATAAGCGTCGGCGGGAATATCGGCGTAGCGCAAGCCGCCGGCGTCGCGAGCGATCGCCGAGGGCGCTGCAAAAGCGGTCGCGAGCAGCGCCGCCGGCGTGATGTGGGACAGGAATCTCCGTGTCATTACTTGTCTCCTTCCTTCGATTGCTCGCTCGCCGCTCTCAGGTCTCACGCTGGAGTTGCGCCATCGGGTTCGAGCCGAGGCACTGGTGAGGAAGGGGTTGGCGGGCGATGTCGCGGCAGCAGCAACACAGCTCTCCGCTCAGCGCGATGCGGCCACCATTTTACGTCGCGCTTCGAACGCATCGTCGAAGGTTTGCTTGACCGGACCCAGCGCCTGCACGAATTCGAGTTGTTCGCCTTCCGAGCCGGTGCAGTAGATCAGCCACCACCCATCCGACTTGCCCTCGGTTATCGGGTTGGAATTGGCGTCGAGCGGGGCTGCTTTGCGTTCCGCCTCGCTCGCCACGGTCACGACGCGGTTCGCGCGCACATGCGTCATGCCGCGCCGCGCCGATTCCGCTTCGAGGTCGGCGATGAACTGGTTGAAATCGACATCGTCGCGAATGTGAAAGCAGATGTGCATCATCCGCGGAAAGGCAGGGCTCATATGATCGAGCGGCTCGGCAAATGCTCGCGGACCACCCATCGGCTGATCGGCGTCGCGATATTGCAGAAGCTCGATCACGACATTATCGAACTGGACGAAGCGCACATCGAGCCGCTGCGCGCCGCCGCGCAGATCGGGAATTCCCATTGCGCGCGGATTGACACCGCGTGCGCGCGCTTCGATTTCCGGACCGGTCAGCAGCGTATTGTGAATACGCTCGCCCTGAAAGTCGCCGTCCCGCATCACCTCGGTGCCGCCGAGAACCTGGGTATAGAAGGTGAAGGCCCGTTCCATGTCCTGGACCGTCAGGCCGAAATGCTGGACGCCTTGCAACCGGGGGCCAATCGGCAGCTCGGGTTTGACCGGGGAAGCCGTCTGCTGCCCCTGCGCCACGGTCGGCGGCGCCATCCCGGTCATCGATGCGGCCAGGACCGCGCCCGTGCTTTTCAATGCGTCCCGGCGATTGAGGCCGGCTGAAATCTGCCCACGATCTTCTATCATCTTTTGCTTCCCTCAGCTTATGCGAGTGCTTGGCGGCCCTGGCTGATGCTTCTTGGCGCAGCGTCACGCTGCCGCTTCAAAAAATTGTCGTGCATTCCAGCGGTTTCATCATCCTGCGCCGCACGAAGTGAATGCCGATGTCCGACGTCAGATAAGAGCGCCGCGGCTGGTGGGTATTTCAGAATCTTGCTATTTTGCTGCCCCAGGCGCTTCGATGGTTCGCTGAATTTGCGTCATCAAAAGCGTCGAGGCGGCCTGGAGGGCGGGCGGTTGAAATTCGAAGAGGCCTGGAAGGGGTTCGGCCACAATGAGGCTCGGGATGGCGAGGGCGCCGGCCTTGCTTCCTGCAGGGCGGTATGCACTTCCGGCGTGCCGCGATACTGGACAGATCATCTGATCGCACCAATACGCACGATCGGTGCCGAAACGGCGGCGTCGCTCAAGTTGAGCTATTGGTTCTCGACCGTCGAGGATTCCCCGCAAGAGGGTGATCCGAACTTCGTCAGTGCCTCGCTCCGAACGAGTGCAGCGACGGCTTGGCGCGACGCAGCGCCGTCGGGCCTGGTTTCCATGTTGCCGTTCGAAGGCGCACAGTGGCGCTTCGAGCAGCCGGTGAGCTTCATGCAATTCCACATTCCATTCGACCTGATGGGCATGGTTTGTGCTTCGCTGTTCGGAAAGGCGCTCACCCACGACCATCTGCGGATGCCCGCCGACGTGCTGGATGCTCGGCTGTACCGTAGCCTGGAGCGCATACGGCATACAGCCTCCTCGATCGAGCCTACCAATCTCCTCCTCGACAGTTGGGCATTGATCCTCGCCGAAACATTCCTTCTGCGGTTATCGAGTCACGGCGAGCGAAACGGGCACGGGCCATTCGGCAAGCTTCCGGCCCGGGGCATCGCACGCGTTGTCGATTACATCGAAGATGGCATCGACCATGACCTGCGGCTGTCATCGCTCGCGACCGTTGCAGGGATGAGTACCTATCATTTTGCCCGTCGCTTCCAAGAGACGGTTGGCATGTCGCCCCATTCTTATGTGCTGGGACGGCGGATCGAACGGGCTGGAGCCTTGTTGCGCCGAAGGGATGTGCCGCTCGTCGATATCGCGCTTGCTTGCGGTTTTTCCAGCCAGTCCCATTTGACGACGGTGTTCCGCCGCTGTCTCGGTGTCACCCCAGGAGAGTATCGCCGGCGCGCAGTGATTTAAGTGGCTTGACGGTACCGCTGTCATAGGCACCGCCTAGCGCTCGATCGAACCGCGGCGGCGGATCTTCTTCTGCAGCAGCATCACGCCATAGAGCAGCGCCTCGGCGGTCGGGGGACAGCCCGGCACATAGATGTCGACAGGGACGACGCGGTCGCAGCCGCGCACCACCGAATAGGAATAGTGGTAATAGCCGCCCCCATTGGCGCAGGAGCCCATGGAGATGACGTAGCGCGGCTCGGGCATCTGGTCGTAGACCTTGCGCAGCGCCGGCGCCATCTTGTTGCAGAGCGTGCCGGCGACGATCATCAGATCGGACTGGCGCGGGCTTGCGCGGGGAGCAACGCCGAAACGCTCCATGTCGTAGCGAGGCATGGCGACCTGCATCATCTCGATGGCGCAGCAGGCGAGTCCGAAGGTCATCCACATCAGCGAGCCGGTGCGCGCCCAGGTGATGAGGTCGTCGGTCGAGGTCAGGATGAAGCCGCGATCGGCAAGCTCGTCATTCATGTCCTGAAAAAGAGGGGGCATGTCCTGAAAAAGGGGGGGCATGCCCTGAAACATAGAGGGCATGCCTTGGGTATTGGCGGGAAGCAGGTTTTTTTCGGATCGGTCCGGCATGGCCTTTTCCTTTCGACCTGGCTTCCAAACCCGATGTGAGCGCCGAGGTTCCCGCCGGGCGGAAAAAGGCTGCGCCTCTGGAACATCGCAGGCCCGGCCTCGTTGGGCTTTTGCATGCAAGCCCTTCACGCAAGCCGGAGAACAAGGCCATGACGATTCCTGCCACAGTGATCAAGGTCCTGGCACCCGAACCTCATCCGTCGGCCCCCGTTCCGCCGCCCGGAAAACCCGCTCCGCCCGTCAAGGAGCCGATGCCCGACAAGCAGGGCGATGACCAGCCGGCGCCCGATCCCGGCGAGGATGAGTCGCCTTCCGGAGCTGTGCCATGACGCCGGCGACGAAATACCGGGTCAGATATATGTCGATCTATATCGGCCTGGTGCTGCTTGTTGCCCTGATCATCACGGTCGGATCTCTTGTCGTCGCCTCATGGTGACGTGCTTTTCAGAAGCAATGGGCTTTCGGGAACAAAGGCGCGAGGCGGCGGTTCGGATCGCTTGATCATCATCAGTTGGAGCCAGTGCCATGATTGGACATCAGGAAGGCGCGAATTTCGCGCTTGTGCCGTCAGGCGAGCCGAGCGTTTTCCACCTGACCGTCGACGGCAAATATATCGGGACCATCGCCCGCGATGGAGAGAACCTGTCGGCGGCAAAACCCTGGGGGTGGCGCCTGCTGATTGCCAACGGCAGGCTGGGCGATGTGCCGCTGGCCGGCCGGTCGCACAATGTCGATGAAGCGCTGGCCGAGGCGCGGCACGCTTACGAACGGCATCAGGACGAGCTCTCGCATCGCATGTGAACAGGCCTCGTCTGCGGGGATGCATACTCTTGCACTGCGGACGGTGGTCGTGGCGGTTGGCATATGTCGCGCAAGGATCACCCCCTATGTCCTGCCGGACAGAGGGGGTGTGGCTCAGCCTCACGCCTAAAATGTTCAAAGCCGCTTCGCCTGCCGACCCCATCGTGGCGAACGAATGTCGCATTGAGCTTTCCCGCGGATGTCGCTATCACGGATTCGATGTCGAGGTAGGGGCCTTGAGGCGCAGGGGAACGATGCAACGCCGTCTGGACAGGATCGAGCAATTGATGGTGCGCATTCTATGCGCGCTTGCGCTCGTCTTTGTCGGCTTTGCGCATCAGGTTCCGGCCCTTGCCGAGGATGCCCTCAGCCCCGCAGCACTTGCCCAATATGTGCTGCCCGACGGCACGCTGCCGACGCTCTGCGTCACTGTTGTCGACGACAGCGGCAAGGAGCACGGCAAGATCGCGCACCTCAATCCGTGCGAAGCCTGCCGTATCAGTGCTTCCGTGGTGCTGCCGCAGCCTGCCGATATCACCGGTGCGCGGATTGGCTTTACGGTTGCCGTCGAGCTGCCGCGCCGCGCCGAAGCCTTCCATCGCCAGCTTTTTCCGCCGAATACCGGGCCGCGCGCGCCGCCTGCCAATCCGATCCTTGCCTGAACCCGCATTGCGGCACGGGCCGTGATGCGTCTTGCAATCATGGCCGGGCCGCATTGACGCCGCCGGCCGCGGATTCGGATACACTTCCATGTCTACCACCACTGCAGCCGAACCGGCTGACAACGCCGTATCCGGCGTTTCGCTCTATCGCGCCATCTGGCGCTGGCACTTCTTTGCCGGCTTGCTCACCATTCCCTTCCTGCTCAATCTCGCGATCACCGGCTCGCTCTATCTCTTCAAGGACGAGATCAACGATACGGTCTTTGCCTATCGCTATATTGTTCAGCCTGCCGGCGAGGCGCTGGCGCCGCATGAGATCGCCGATATCGCGGCGGCGGCCGTGCCTAGTTCCGTCGCCAGCTCCTACAAGGATCCGGCCGGGCTCGACCGCTCGGCGATCGTCACCGTTTCCACCGAGGCCGGCTCGACGCTGGTCTTCGTCAATCCCTATGACGGCAAGGTGCTCGATACGGTCGGGACGACCGAGGAGTTCAACTATGTCGTCAAGCGCATCCACAGCCTTGCGCTGTTTGGGGCGACGCCCAACAAGCTGATCGAGATATCAGGCGGTTTTGCAATGGTGCTGGTCGTGACCGGCATCTACCTCTGGTGGCCGCGGCGGCAGGCGGGTGGCGTCGTGACCGTGCGCGGCACGCCTGCGCGGCGCGTCTTCTGGCGCGATCTTCATGCGGTGACAGGCGCATTCGCCGGCATCCTGATCTTCTTCATGGCGATGACGGGCATGCCCTGGTCGGGATACTGGGGCGCCAATGTGAATGCGTGGCTGACGAGCCATGATCTCGGCTATCCCGTGCAGTTGTGGGATGCCGTGCCGAAATCGCAGAAGGTGACGGAGGATATCCTGCCGAAGGCAGGCTGGATCGTCGAGCAGGCGCCGGTGCCGCTGTCGGATATCGCGGCGGCGCAGTCGAAGAAACCTGTTGGCCTCGATCGCGCCGTCGAGATCGCACGCGGGCTCGGCATGGCGCCGGGTTTCGATCTCGCCATTCCCGGCAGCGAGACCGGCGTCTATACGGCGGCGATCTATCCCGATGACCTCACCAACGAGCGCACTCTCCATATCGACCAGTATTCCGGCAAGCCGCTCGTCGATCTCTCCTTCGGCCAGTATCCCTTCCTGGGGCGGGCGATCGAATGGGGTATCAATGTGCATCAGGGGCAGGAATTCGGGCTCTTCAACCAGCTCCTGATGCTGGCGACGTGCCTGGCGATCATCCTTTCCTGCGGCACGGGCGCCGTCATGTGGTGGAAGCGGCGACCGGCCGGGCGCATCGGTGTGCCGCCCATGCCGCCGAGGCGCTCCGTCTATTTCGGGCTCTGGACCATCGTGCTCGCCTTTGCCGTCGCCTTTCCGATGAGTGGGCTCACGATCCTGCTGATGATCGCTTTCGACCAGATGGTGATCCGCTTCGTGCCGCCGCTGAAGCGCGCCTTTACCTGAGGAGGGGATGATGAAGACGATTTTCCCTTTTCTTCTCAGCCTGCTGATTGCGACGGCTGCGGCTGCACAGGAACCGGCCGCCGGCACGATCCGGATCGACCATGCGGCCTCGCATTCCATGGTGCCGGGGGCAAAGGTCGGTGACGGCTATCTTGTCATCACCAATACGGGCAGCGAGCCGGACAAACTCGTTGCCGCCAGCTCGGACCGCGCCAGGACCGTGCAGCTGCACCAGATGAGCATGGATAACGGCATCATGACCATGCGCGAGCTGAAGGGCGGGCTTGCCATTCCCGCCGGGCAGACGGTGACGCTGGAACCCAACTACCACCTGATGTTCCAGGACGTGAGCAAGCCCTTCAAACAGGGCGAGACGATCCGGACAGTGCTGAGCTTCGAGAAGGCCGGAAAGATCGAGGTCGATTTTGCCGTCGGCAGGATTGCCGGGCCGCTCGGTGACATTGGTGGCGCAGGTGGCGGCATGGAGCATGGCGCGATGGATCATAGCGTGATGGAGATGCCCGGCATGGAGGGCATGGATATGTCCGGACCACCGCCGGAGGAGGCGATCCCGGCGACGCTGAAGACGATGTTCGAGAGGCCGGACAAGCCGCTGACAATCCTGCCCGTGGTCGTCAGGAACGACTGGGCGATTGCCGGCTGGCAGCAGGATGGGCGCGGCGGACGGGCACTGCTGAAGAAGGGGCATCACGGGTGGAGCATCGTTCTCTGCAGCGGCGATGGCATAAAGGAGGCAACGGCTTTGGAGAAGGCCGGGCTTTCCGCTGAGGATGCAAGGGCGCTGGCGGCGGATCTGGCCGAGGCCGAAGCCGGGCTCGACCCGAAGGTTCTGGCGCTGTTTGCAAGCTTCGAAGGCACTGTCATGATGGCGGGCGAGGCCGGTGGCGCCGGCCAGGGCGGCCATGAGGGGCATGGCCAATGAGCGCGCGCACCCTTGCCATGTCAGGCTTTGCCGCAAGTGCGGTCTTCGTCGGCGCGCTGATTGCGCTTGTCGTGTCGCTCTATCTTTCGGAGCCGCGCACCGGGCCTTTCGATACGCAGTTTTCCCTTGTCGATGACCGAGGCAATGACGTCGACCAGTCGATCTTCCGCGGACATCCGGGCGCCGATGGGCGGCTGAAGGGGTTGATCCCCTATGGCACGGATCGTGATGAGGCGCTGGTGAAGATCCGTGATGTGTTGCTCAGTGGAGGGGTGTGATGGGGAGATCCACGGCACGCGTCGGCGAAACCCGCCACTTCTCCTCCCGTCATGCTCGGGCTTGTCCCGAGCATCTGCTGTGGGCCGATGCAGATCCTCGGGACAAGCCCGAGGATGACGGCGGAGTGTGTGGATGACGCCGAGAAGAAACCACAACATGGCCCGGAATAAATCCGCTCTCCGACTGTCTAATCTCGCGAGGGCCTTGCGCGCCACCGCCTGTCCCAACCAAACGAAAGGCATGATCTGATGTCCCCGATGACCCGCATTCTCTCCGTCACCGCCCTCGCAAGCATCGCGCTCGCCGGCCAAGCCTTCGCGCATGCGCATCTGAAAAGCTCCGTGCCGGCCGACAAGGCGGCCGTCGCGTCGCCCAGCGAACTCGATCTCACCTTCACCGAAGAGCTGAACCTCAAGTTCAGCGGCCTCACCGTCACCGGCCCGGACAAAAAGGACATCAAGCTCGGCGACGGCATGCTCGAAGATGGCGGCAAGGTGCTGATGGTGCCGGTTTCCGACAAGCTCGCGCCCGGCAGCTATATGGTCGACTGGCATGTGCTTTCCACCGACGGGCACAAGACCAACGGCAGTTTCAGCTTTACCGTCAATCCCTGATGACACCGGATACGGCCTTCATCCTCTGCCGTTTCGCCTTCGACGGGACAGCGCTGTTTCTCTGGGGCAGCGCCGCCTATCTGTGGCTGCTCGTGCCCAAGGGGTTGAGCGGCTGCATCTGGGCGAAGCTCGGGGTGGCGCGTTTTGCGGCCGTGGCGCTGGCCGTGATCTCCACCACGGCGCTGCTGCCGGTGCGCAGCGCCATGCTCGGCAATGGCTGGGCGGATGGGCTGGATACGGACACGATGATATCAGTGCTGACGGGAACCTCCATCGGCACAGCATGGGCCTGGCAGGCCATGTTTGCCGTTGTTCTCCTGGCGGTGACATGGATGCCGTCGCGCCGGCAGATGGCAGTGACAGCCATTGTTTCCGCCTTGCTGCTCTGCGGCCTGGCGCTGACCGGCCATGCGGCGATGAACGACGGCTGGCTGCGTGTGCTCCACCGGGCAAACGACATGGTGCACGTGCTCGCCGGTGGCGCATGGATTGGGGCGCTGGCCCCGGTTGCGCTGGTCCTTTGCCGACTTCGCGACCACAGGGCGGGAACTGATGCACGGATGGCGCTGATCCGATTTTCCAGCGCGGGGCATGTCGCCGTGGCGCTGGTCATTCTCTCGGGGCTTGCCAACAGCCTGCTGATAACAGGCGGGTTACCGCTCGACTGGAGCGTGCCTTATCAGCGGCTGCTTGCGCTCAAGATCGGCCTTGTCGTGATCATGGTGCTGATGGCCGTCTTCAACCGCTATGGGCTGGTGCCGCGCATCGGTCGGTCGCGCTTAGCCGCCAAGGCGCTGGCGGCCGGGACGATTGCGGAGATCGCGATCGCCATTGGCGTCGTGGCGCTTGTCGCCTGGTTCGGGACGCTGGAGCCATAACCGGCCATCAGGTCGTCAGCAAAATCCCGGTTCTGTTGACAGAGCGCATCGGCCGCAGTCTTGTGCGTTGGCGTTACGTCGGCGACATGAGCTTTGCTTTGATGAACCCTATTTCCGTTAAACCCGAACACCCGATGCAGTCAGAGGTTTCATCCCTCCTGCAGCAATCGGATGCTGTCGCCGCTATGCTTTACCCGGGTGAATATCGGCGACCGATAGATGCGGAGTCTTTAGTAAAGACAGATACTTATGTTCTGATTGCCCGTATCGCCGGGAAAGCGGTCGGGATGTGCGTGCTGTTTGACAGAGGTGATTATTCGACTGAACTCAAGCGCATGATTGTTGATGCGCAGTCGCGAGGGGCTGGTATCGGTATGGCGCTCCTCAAAGGGGCGGAAGCGCAGGCCATGAAACTTGGCGCACTCACGATGCTGCTCGAAGTGGGAACGCGCAATACCGAGGCGCAGCAGCTCTATCGGCGCGGGGGATATCAGCCTTGCGACCCTTTCCCGCCCTATGCGGAAACGCCAATAAGCCTCTTCATGACGCGGCGTTTAACGGCAGCGGCTCCACCGCCTTAAGCGGTCATGCCTTTACCAAGCATTTTCGGTCTGTAAGGTGCCGGCCGTTCTCGTGCTGATGAGCACCAGCGGCACCGCAATCGCATAGAGGCCGATCACCGACAGCCAGATGCCGCCCGGCCAATTCTCTCGCGTCACGAAATAGAGGGACGAGAAGCCGAGCGGCGCGATGATGGAGGCGAGGCTGACGGTGGAGGCGAGTAAGCCCTGGAGTTCGCCCTGCCGATCGGGCTCGACCTGCCTTGTGGCGAGCGCCTGGAAGGCGGGGTTGCCGATGCCGACGAGGGTGAAGACCGGCATGATGGCGAAGATCATCCAGCCCTGGTTTGCGAAGGCCATGACGAGGAGGGCGATCGAGGCGCAGGCGATGCCTGTCATGACCGAGCCGCGCTCGCCGAGCAGCCGCGTTGCCGGCCCCGGCAGGAAGGCTTGGCAGACCGTCTGGCAGATGCCGAAGGTGCCGAGCGACAGGCCGATCCAGAAGCCGTTCCAGCCGAATGTGTCGAAGCCCCAGAGCGCCCAGCAGGTGCCGTAGGATTCGCCGGCGGCGCTGAAGACGAAATAGACGGATACGATGGGCAGCAGGCCTTTCATCGAGACGATCCATTTGAGGGGCCGCAGCGGGTTCAATTCGGCAAGATCGATCTGCTGGCGCGATGGTGTCCGCGACTCCGGCAGGACGAAGAGGGCAAGCAGCAGGTTGCAGGCGTTCAGCACTGCGGCGGCGATGAAGGGTAGGCGCAGCCAGTAATCGCCGAGCAACCCACCGAGAACGGGGCCGATGATGAAGCCTGCGCCGAACATGGCATTGAACAGGCCGAAGCGGCGGGCACGCTGATCGGCGGGCGAAATATCGGTGATATAGGCCGAGGCGACCGACATGTTGGCGCTGGTGAGGCCGGCGATGGCGCGGCCGATGAAGAGCAGCAAGAGGGATGGCGCAAAGGCCATGATGACGTAATTGACCGCGGCACCGGCGAGCGAAATCAGGAGCACCGGACGGCGGCCGATCGTATCGCTGAGGCCCCCAAGCACCGGGGCGAAGACGAATTGCATGGCGGCATAGAGCGCGGTCATGATGCCGACATAGACGGCGATGTCCTCAGTCTGCGTCACCTCCTGAAGCAGGTGTGGCAGGATGGGGAAGATCAGCCCGATGCCGATGGCATCGAGGCAGATGGCGGTGAAGATGACGATCAAGGGTTTGTTGACGGCGAGAGCCATGGGCTTCTCCTTTTGGGGGCGAGTGGGATGCGGCGCAAAGCCGTGCCGTTTGCGGCCACGGGCAGGCAGCCCGGTTCCGCGGCGGCATCTGTGAATTTTTTTGTACTTGATATAAATATGTACTGAGTATGGAAATATGCCGATTGATGTTGTCTGTCAACATCGGTGTACTCAGTACATGAATCCTGCTATTCAGAGCGGCATGTCGAAACACAAGGACGAAACACAAGCGGGCGCAACGCCTTCGGAGATGGAAACAGCGGATGCCGCTTCGCTCGACCGGCGTGCCCGAAAGCGCCTCGCCACGCGCCGTGCCATCTCGCTTGCCGCCGACCGGCTGTTTTTCGAGCGGGGCTTCGAGAATGTGACGGTCGACGAGATCGCGGCGGCTGCCGATGTCGGGCGGATGACGGTGTTCAACCATTTCCCGCGCAAGGAGGACATGTTCTTCGATCGCGACGAGGAGGCGCGCGAGACGCTGCGCGAAGCCCTGCGGCACCGCGATGCCGAGGTTTCGCCGATCGAGACGTTGCGGCTGCTGGCGCATCGGCTCGTCCGGCAGCAGACGCCTTACCTCCTGTTTTCCACGGCGAGCCAGAGTTTTATCGAGACGGTGGAGAACAGCGAAACGCTGAAGGCGAGGGCGCGCGCAATCCGGGATGAGATCGCGGGGGAATTGGCGGTGGCACTCGCCGAAAGCGTGGGGCGAGGCGCTGATGATGATCAGGCGAAGCTTGCGGCCGCCATGCTGTTTGCGAGCTGGAGCGTCGCCTTCATCGAGGCGCACCGGACCTTCAGGCAGAGCCGGGATACGGAGAAGGCGAAGGCCGTCTTTCTCGCGCTCGTCGATCAGGGAAGTCTGGGGGTGAAGGCTGCCATGGCGGGCACGGTTTACGCCTGACGCCGCTGGAATCAAAAGGGCGCTCGACCCTTTCGGGGAGCGCCCTTGTCCTGTGGAGCTCGAACGCGGCTCGACCAACGTCGATACCAAGCGCAAGTCCGTTTTCAGGTGAAGCCGGGATATGATGCCTGGCGGGGCGGATTGCAAGAGACAGGATTGAAGAATCTTTACTTGAGATCCCTTACAAATCGCCGCCGGTTATCGACATGCTGACGGCGGACCAGGCGCTCTGGTGATAGAGGCACATCGCGGCTATTGTCCGTGGCCGACGCGTTGATCCCCGGCAATCCGGATCAGGCTGAGAACGAAGCTCTTGCAGGACCATTTCATGCCCGACCGGTCTGAACCCGTTTCGTCCGCAGTTGCGCCACAGCGCAGATGGATCGGCTTTCTGGCCATGTGCCTCGGCATGTTCATGGCGATCCTCGACGTGCAGGTCGTCGCAACCTCGCTTCCGACCATCCAGTCCGCGCTCGATATTCATCCGGACCAGATGAGCTGGGTTCAGACCGCCTATCTCATCGCCGAGGTCGTGGCGATACCGCTGACGGGCTTCCTGACCCGCCTGCTGACGATGCGCTGGCTCTTCGTGACCGCGCTCTCGTTGTTCGTCATCGCCTCGGCAGGCTGTGCTGCGAGCGACAGTTTCGGCGAACTCATTGCCTGGCGGGTCGTCCAGGGCTTTTCCGGCGGCACGCTCATCCCCTCGGTGTTTTCGGCCGTCTTCATCCTGTTTCCCGATAAGCGGCAGGCGCTTGCCACGACGATCGCCGGCGTTCTTGCCGTGCTTGCGCCGACCATCGGGCCGATCGTCGGCGGTTGGCTGACCGAGACCTATTCATGGCACTGGCTGTTTCTGATCAACATCATTCCCGGCATTCTGGCGGCGCTCGTCGCCATGCGCTCGCTTCCCCGAGAGGGCGTCAACCTATCGGAGCTCTGGCATCTGGATATCGTCTCGTTGCTGCTGATGGCAGCGAGCCTGGCAGCGCTGGAAATCGGCCTGAAGGAGGCACCGACGAGCGGCTGGACCTCGCTCACTGTCGCCGGCCTCATCGGTCTGTCCGTGGTCTCAGGATGCGTCTTCGCATGGCGGTCGCTGCGCAGAGCGATACCTGTCGTCGAGCTCAACAATTTCAGCAACAGGAACTTTCTGGTGGGGTCCGCGCTGAGCTTCGTTCTCGGCATCGGGCTTTTCGGTTCCGTCTATCTCATGCCGGTCTTTCTCGCCTTCGTGCGCGGACACAACGCGCTCGAGATCGGCATGACGATGCTGGTGACGGGCATTGCCCAGCTCCTCACCGCGCCGATCGCGGTCGCTCTCGAAAAGCGGACGGATGCGCGGTTGCTGTCTGCCGTCGGCTTCACGCTCTTTGCCATCGGCATCGGCATGAGCGCGTTTCAGGATCCGCAGACCGATTACGACGCGATGTTCTGGCCGCAGATCATCCGCGGCACCGCCATCATGTTCTGCCTGCTGCCGCCGACGCGGCTCGCCCTCGGCACCCTGCCGCCGGAGCGCATTCCTGACGCCAGCGGTCTCTTCAACCTAATGCGCAACCTCGGCGGCGCGATCGGCATCGCGCTGATCGACACTGTTATCTACACCCGCTCGGACCCGCTCGGCCAAGGGCTATGGGACCGGCTGAAGGCGGGGGACGTGGATATAGCCGCTTTCGTCGGCGCGCCGCTGCAGGCAATTGCCGGGCATCAGGGAGAGTTCGATGCCGATACGACAGCGATGCTCGATCCGCTGGTGCAGACGGCGGCAACCGTTCAGGCGATCAACGAGGCGTGGATGGTGGTTGCGGTGCTGACGGGGTGCGCGCTGTTGTGGGTGCCGTTTGCGCGGAAGGTGGCGCGGCCGGCGGGGTGATGGTCGGCGCGACGGGACGAAAAATCAGGGGTCGCGTGATGGCAGATCGGCACTCGCAATTTGATCCAGGTTGGCGATCAGCCGGGCCAGCAGGGCGACGAGCTGTTCCTCTTCCGCATTTGTGAAGCCATTCAGCGCCTCGCGGTTGCCTTGAAACAAGGTCGCTATTGCCTCGGGCATGCGTGCCCGTGCGGCCTCAGTCAACATGATGTGGCTGCTTCGGCCGTCCGCCGGGTCGGGGGTGCGCTCTATAAGGCCATTCCGCTCCATGCGCACGAGCATCTGCGCCATCGGTGGCTGCTCCACCTTGGCGAAGCGGGCGAGGTCGCGTTGCGTGCTTGCTTTGCCGTTTTGCAACGCGACCAGAACCGGCAATTGCCCGACGCCGAAGCCGAGCGGTTTGAGACGTGATTCACTGAGGCGGGCGAAGCCTCGCGCAGCGAGACTGATCAGATGCCCCGGCGTGGAAAGCACGTCTTTACTCATTGCATTTGCTCCTTGCCTGCCGTGGACTACAAACTATATATGCACGTATGTAATTGCGCTGACCATGTTGGTCAATGTCGGTCGAACCCCGCTCACTTATAGAGAGGAAACAGCATGTCGGAAAAACAGACGCAGTTGATCAAGCACATCTATGAGCGTTTCAATGCGCGGGATATCGACGGGGTGCTTGCCGCCTTGGCCGATGATGTCGCCTGGGCGAACGGCATGGAGGGCGGCCATGTTCATGGGCGTGAGGCGGTTCGGGATTATTGGACGCGCCAATGGGCGATCGTCAGCCCGCATGTCGAGCCGGTTGCGTTTCAGCAGACGGAAGATGGTGCGATAGAGGTCGAGGTGATCCAGAGGGTGTTCGATCTGAATGGCCGGCCGCTGGAGGGGCAGGATCATGGCCTGAAGGACAAGACTGTGATGCACATCTTCCGCATGGAAGGCGACAGGATCATCCGCTTCGACATCGGCGAGACGGCCGCCTCATGACCACTTCCGGCTCATGGCGGTCGTCACGCTATGATCGTCCTTGCGTGCGGGCGTCCCATCCGAGCATCGAGACCTCGGCCACGGATTCCAGTTCGCTGCGGCTTGCTCCATCGCGGGCGAGGATCGACATGCCGTTCTGAACAGTCTGCACGAAACGGGCGAGGCCGTGAATGTCGGTCGAGGCTGGAATTTCGCCTGCCGATACCGCCTGGGTCAGGCGCCGTTTCAGAAGGTCGAGCGTGACGGCGCGGGCGGTTCGCACCAGTTCGCCGAGTTCGGCATGGCCCTCGCTGCCGACCGAGGAGAGGGCCACCATGCAGCCGAGCGGAATATCGACGACGGAGCCGGTCAGGACCGCCGCCGAGTCCATGAGAAGCGCCTTGACGGCTTCGCGCGCCGTCGGCGCGGCGCGAAAGCCTGCCCAGACAAGCGCCTCGTTGGTCTCGTGGTAATAGTTCAACGCCTCGGCATAGAGCGCCTCCTTCGAGCCGAAGGCCGCGTAGAGGCTTGGCGATCCGATTCCCATCGCCTCGGTAAGGTCGGTGATCGAGGTCGCCTCGAAACCCTTTTCCCAGAACAGGCGGGTCGCCTTCGCGAGCGCAGCTTCCCGGTCGAAGGCGCGCGGTCGCCCGCGGGTGCGGGTGACTGTCGTCTCGTTGGCCGTCGTATCCTGGGCTTGCGGCGTCTGGTCGGAATTCTGCATCGTTCATTATTTAAACCCGCCGGCGCGCTTCGGCAACGGCTCGAGATATTTTTGTGTCGATCGATATAATATTCTTGACGGGCGCGTTCGGAATTCCCAACTAATTCTGTGTCGATCAATACAGAAAGGGACGATTGATGACTGAACTCGCTGGAAAACGTGCTCTCGTGACGGGCGCATCACGTGGGATCGGTGCCGCCATTGCGGTGGCGCTGGCCGAAAAGGGCGCCGATGTCGCCATCACCTATGAGCGCTCGGCCGAACGCGCCGCCGAGGTCGTTCGCGCTATCGAGGGCAAGGGCAGGCGGGGATTTGCAATCCAGGCCGACAGTGCCGATCCGGCGGCCGTGAAGCGCTCGGTGGAGGCGGCGGCTCGCGCGCTTGGTGGCCTCGACATTCTCGTCAACAATGCCGCCATCGCGCTTTACGATACGATTGCCGGCTTCAGCGTCGCGCAGATCGATGCGCTGCTTGATGTCAACGTGCGCTCGCCGGTGCTCGCCGCGCAGGCCGCCATTCCCCATCTGCAAGCGGGAGGCCGCGTCATCAATATCGGCTCGGCCGGCGCCGAACGCATCGTCGGCGATACCGGCACGGTGTATTACATGACGAAATCCGCGCTGCAGTCCTTCACGCGTGGTCTCGCCCGCGAACTCGGACCTCGGGATGTCACCGTCAACCTGATCCAGCCGGGATCAACCAATACGGACATGAACCCGGCCGACGGGGAATTTGCCGATTTCCAGCGCGCCCTGATACCGCTCGGCCGCTATGGCGAGCCGCAGGATGTGGCGGCTGCCGTCGCCTTCCTCGCAAGCCCGGCTGCAAGGAACATCACAGGCGCCATCCTCAATGTGGATGGCGGCTTGAACACCTGAGGACCTCTGGGCTTCGGGAAGATCAGCACAAGGAAAAGGCTGGCCGGTATCGGCCTTTTTCGCATCCTTCGAAAGCGCTGGCAGAGGAGATGCATGCCAGAGTTCGCCGCTCGCTCTCGGCAATGGTCGTGGCCGTGAATCGTGGGAGCCGCGTCAAGTTGCGGAGGAAAGTGCCGCTGGCGTCTCGGCCTCAGGCGACGGACCATCCACCGTCCACCAGCAGGTTCGCGCCGGTGATCAGACTCGCAGCCGGCGATGCAAGGAAGACTACGGCACCCACCACATCATCGGTTTCACCGATTCGACCGAGTGGAATGTGATCGAGCGTCGCTTTGCGATTGTCGGCATCGGATAGAAAAGGTGCTGTACCGTCGGTGTGAATGAACGTCGGCGATACGGTATTTACGGTGATATCGTAACGTGCCCATTCGGCTGCAAGGCAGCGCGTGAGGTGATTGATTGCCGCCTTGCTCATGCAATAGATTGCCTCGCCACGTAGTGCCACAGTACCGGCCTGTGAGCTGATGTTGATGATGCGGCCCCCATTGCGCTTGATCATGTGCCGGCCAACTGCCTGCGTCATCAGAAAGGTGCCCTTGATGTTGACATCGAGTATCTCATCAAGATCCTTCTCCTCAACGAGTTCCGCGAGATTGCCCGGAGCCACGCCGACATTGTTGACGAGGATGTCGATCCGACCGAACGTGGCAAGCGCCGCGTCGACGGCTTGTGCGATATGGGCCTTGTTGGGAATGTCCAGTTCGACAGGGAGAACTTTTCGTCCCGCGCCCTCGAGTTCGGCAACGAGGCCCGCCGAGGCTGCGACATCACGGACCCCCAAAACAATATCGGAGCCTGCTGCGGCACAGGCAAGTGCGCAAGCTCGACCGATGCCACGGCTCGCTCCCGTCACCAAAGTCACCTTGCCCGCAAGGCTGAAGTCCGGCGCGTTCTTCTGCATCATGATGCCTCCCTCGATGAAGCTCATTTATGCCAGCGTCGGCTTGCGGATGCCAGATGTTCTGCGCATACCAATGAGCTTCCCCGGCGTCTCGGGCGGCACTGTCCGAAGGCGCGAGTGCCTAGATTCCGGCGTACCACTCGTAGCCACGGTCTTCCCAGAAGCCACCCTTACCGCCCCACAGGCCGGCGAAGCTGTCCTTGATCTCGATCCGCATCAGGTATTTGGCATGCTTGTAGCCGAGCTGGCGCTCGACGCGCAGACGAAGCGGGGCGCCGTGGGCGACCTCCAGATCCTTGCCGTTCATCTGATAGGCGAGGATGGTCTGCGGGTGAAAGGCGTCGATGAGATCGATGCTTTCATAGTAGGTTCCGCTGCCGTCCAGCGTTAGTTCGAGCTGGTCTGCGCAATAGAAGACGGCATAGCGGGCCTGAGGCTTCAGCCCCACGCTCTGCAGGAGTGGTCCGAGCGGCGCGCCCGTCCACTTGCCGATGGCACTCCAGCCCTCGACGCAGTCGTGACGGGTGATCTGGGTGCGTGAGGGCAGCTTCTTCAGATCTGCGAGCGAAAGCTCGACGGGACGCTCTACCAGCCCGTCAATCTTCAGTCGCCAGTCGGCGAAGCCGGTTGCCATCATCTGCGCATAGGCTTCGCTGTCGGGCTGGCTCGTGCCGTTCGGCCGAAATGTCGGCGAGATATCGGCTTCGGAATATTCGCGCGCCAGCTTGTCCTTGGGAACGAGCAGCCGCTGGCTTTTCATCGTCAGCGTCTCGGCCATGTCGAGAACGGACTGGACATTGGAGTTCTGGACGACATCGTCGCAGCCGGTGAGGCCGAAAGCACCGAGGCCGGCAGCCGAGCCGATCAGCAGGCCGCGGCGTGTGATGGAAAAGGTCATCGATCGTCCCTTTCGGTTTCGATCACGTAGCGGCCCGTTATCATAGAGCGCATGTTGTTCCAGAGGCCGGACAGGATCACCATGGCGATATGCACGAAAACGAAGAGGACGATCGACCAGGCGCAGATGAAGTGGATCGACCGGGCCGTTTGCCTGCCGCCGAAGAGGTCGAGCAGGAAAGGATAGCCGGCATCCATGGCGGGTGACATGGTCAAGCCCGTTGCAAACATCAGCGGCAGCAGGATGAAGATGACGATCAGGTAGGCGAGCTTCTGCAGCACATTGTAACGCCTTGCCTTTTCACCCTTGGGGAAGCGCAGGCGCGCGTGGTCGGCGATTTCCTGCCCCAGATGGCGCGGCGAGATCTCTTCGCCGCTCGGCGCCAGATCGCGGCGGAAATGGCCTGACAGGAAGCCGATGAGCGCATAGATCGATCCGTTGATGACGAAGAGCCAGGCAAAGAACAGATGCCAGCGGCGGCCGGTTGCGAGATCCTGGTAGCTCGGAATAGTGATCCAGGAAGGGAAGCCACGCTCGGTCGCGTCATCGCCCGTTCCCGAAACGCCGAGAACGCCTGTTGTCGTGATCTGCAGATTGCCGATGCGAAGCACGCCGCGCGTGCCGCCATCGACGGCGCCGATCGACAGCCATGACGGGTCTGCATCCGCGCCGTACTGGCCCCAATAGAGCGCCGGGTGGGCATTGAAAATCTGCAGCCCGCTCATGAGAAGCAGGCTGAGACAGAGAACGTTGATCCAGTGTGTAATGCGGGTCGCCAGCGAGTGCCGGCGGATGACTGTTGTCATCGGGCCTGTTGGAGTGGCCTGGCTGTGATCGTCGAGTGTTGCCATGATCGTTTTCGATGTCCGGTACCGTCACGCCCCTACTGCATGTACGTAGGCGAAGCGGGATTTGTTACTGGCCTCCCGAAGTTTCTTCTTCGCAGCCGCGAACCTTTCGCCGGGAAAGGCTGGCGGCGCGGCTTTCCGGACATCCGGGCGACGCCGTCACAAGTGCGTGAAGCTGTAACGAATGGCGTTCCACCTGCGAAGGAGAACGAGATGCAGATCATCAGGGAGCACCGCCATGAAACAATCCGCCGCGTTCAATCTCGCGATCATCGCAGCAGTCTTCGGCCTTGGTTCCACCGCTCAGGCCTCAGCCGGGCAATCGCCTGCGGTCGTCGAACTGTTCACCAGCCAGGGCTGTTCCTCATGTCCTCCGGCCAATGCCAATCTCGTCAAGCTCAGCAACGATCCTGATGTGCTCGCCTTGAGCTTCTCGGTGACTTATTGGGACTATCTTGGATGGAAGGACATTTTCGGGAAGAGGGAGTTCACCGACCGGCAGGTGACCTATGAGCCTGCACTTGGCCAATCCGGCCCTTTCACGCCGCAGATGGTGATCAATGGCCATCAGTCGACCGTCGGCTATGATCTCAACGAGATCCGGCGCGTAATCGCGTCCGAGCCCGCACTGTCCGGCCCTGGGATCGCGCTCGTCCGGGATGCGGCTGTCATCGACGCTGCGAAGGACCGGACCGACGCCGTCGACGTGTGGCTCGTCCGCTATGCTCCGGGCACCGTGCAGGTTCCGGTCGCCAGAGGCGAGAATGCCGGCGAGACATTGCCGCACGCCCATGTCGTGCACGAACTGAAGCGTCTCGGGACCTGGGACGGCAAGATGTTGAGGTTGCCGATCCCGGTTGCAACCGGCGACCTCAAGAGCGCCATCATCGTCCAGGAGCAGAAAGGCGGCAGGATTCTCGCTGCAGCGACCGACTGAAAACCGGCTCGCTGCCTCATTTTTCCCGCGGTCGCCTGCGATCCGCCCAGCGTCGATTTTGGTCGATCCGCCACACTCGATTTTCAATCGATCCGCACGAGATCCCGCGCAAAGCGCTGCCAGTTGCCGACATATTTCTTTGCGGATTGGGTGATCCTGGCGACCGTCTCGTCATCCAGCGTGCGGATCGCCTTGGCGGGTGAGCCGACGATCAGGGAGTTGTCGGGGAATTCCTTGCCTTCGGTGATGAGCGCATTGGCGCCGACGAGGCAGTTGTTGCCGATTTTTGCGCCGTTCAGGATGGTGGCGCCCATGCCGATGAGCGCGTTGTTGCCGATCGTGCAGCCGTGGATGATGGCGTGGTGGCCGATGGTGCAGTGATCGCCGATCGTGGTCGGGAAGCCGGGGTCGGTGTGGACCATGACGCCTTCCTGCAGGTTGGTGGCCTTGCCGATGACGATGGGTTCGTTATCGCCGCGCAGCACCGCGCCGAACCAGATGCCGACCTCTTCGGCAAGTTCCACATCGCCGATCACATGCGCGTCGGGAGCGATCCAGAAGGTGCCTGGTGGAGGCAGTTTCGGCCTGATACCTTCGAGCGCGTAGATCGCCATCGCTTCCTCCTCAGACCACTTTCAGCGACAGGGTCGCGACGCCGTCGACGCCGCAGGAGATGCTGTCGCCCTTGTTGATGGCGGCGACGCCGGCGGGCGTGCCGGTCATGATGACATCGCCCGGGGCGAGCACGAAGAGTTTCGAGAGTTCGGCGATGATTTCCGGCACTTTCCAGATCATCTGGTTGAGGTCGCCATCCTGTTTCCTGACGCCATTCACCTCCAGCCAGACGCGGCCGGCGGTGGGATGGCCGATGCGGCTGGCCGGGACGATGGGAGAGACCGGGGCGGAATGTTCGAAAGCCTTGGCGAGTTCCCACGGGCGGCCGAGCTTCTTGGCTTCGGCCTGCAGGTCGCGGCGGGTGAAATCGATGCCGACGCCATAGCCATAGATGCAGTCGAGGGCCTTTTCGGCGGAAATGTCGGCGCCGCCGGCCTTCAGCGCCAGGACGCATTCGACCTCGAAATGCACATCGTTCGACAGCGGCGGATAGGGGAAGTCCTTGCCGGAAAACAGGTTGTCGGCATTCTTCTGGAAGAAGAAGGGCGGCTCGCGGTTCGGGTCATGGCCCATTTCGATGGCGTGGTCGGCATAGTTGCGGCCGACGCAATAGACGCGGCGCACCGGAAAGCTTTCTGCGCTGCCTTCGACGGGCAGGAGAACGGGCTGCGGCAAGGGAATGACGGTGGCGGGAAGGGACATGATGAGACTTCTTGGCTGATTGACGAGTCTGGCGACATCCTAGACGCAAAAAGCCGTCGGGGGAAAGTGCGGTGTGGGCCGGGTCAGTCCTGTGCGAGGGCGCCGCGCATCAGCGCGTAATAGGCTGAAAGCTCCGGTATGGCTTTCGGCAGGGTTTCGAAGGCGGGATCTGCCATCGTGAGCGTGCCTGCATATTTCGCCTCCAGGAAGGCGTTATGCTCCGGCAGGGCATCACGATGCGAGCCGTAGAGAACGGTGAAGACGGGCGAGGGGACGGTGCGGCCCTTGACGATGATGCGGTCGAGCTCGACCACGGCGTAGCGGTCGGCGACGAGACGGGCGGTTTCCTCGCCGAGCAGCAGGGCCACGCCATAGTTTTTCGAGGCGCCTTCGAGGCGCGAGGCGAGGTTGACGCTGTCGCCGAGGCAGGAATAGTCGAAGCGGCGGGTGGAGCCCATATTGCCGACGATGCATTCGCCGGTGTTGATGCCGACGCCCATTTTCAGGATATGCAGCGTCCGGCCTGACGCGGTGGCTTCGCGCTCCAGCTCGCGGTTCAGCGTGCCGATCGCATCCTGCATGGCGATCGAGGCTTTGACCGCGTGGATGGCATGGTCGGGGTCGTCGAGCGGCGCATTCCAGAAGGCCATGATGCAATCGCCCATATATTTGTCGATCGTGCCGCCGTGATCCATGACGACATCCGACAGCGGTGTGAGCAGCCGGTTGATCAGCGCCGTCAGCTGCTCGGGATCGTCCTTCATGGTCTCGGCGATGGTGGTGAAGCCGCGCACATCGGAAAACAGGATCGTCAGCGTGCGCCGCTCGCCGCCGAGCTTCAGCTGCGAGGGATCGTTGGAGAGGCGCTTGACGAGATCGGGCGAGATATATTGGGCGAAGGCCAGCGTGATCTGGCGCTTCTGGCGGCGCTCCTCGGTATAATCGAACGCCGCCTGGCCGAAGGCGACCGCCACGAAGGCGACGGTCGGCCCAAGCGGCGAGACGAAGACATGACTGATGCGGATGCCGGCATAGCTGACTGCCGCAAAGGCGAGGATTGCGGCGGCGGTGGCGACCAGCGTGCGCCAGCTCGTGGCCTTCCAGACGGTGGCGGCAGCGAGAGCGACTGATATGAGGATGCAAATCGCGACGACAGGCAGGCCGGCTTCCGTGATCGCCAGGCCATGGACGATATTGTCATAGATGGTGGCCTGCACCTCGACGCCCGAGATCAGCTTGCCGGTGTGGACGGTATAGGGCGTGGCATAGGCATCGGCGCCGCCCTGGTCGATCTCGGGCGCGTTCTGCAGGCTGAGGCCGACCAGCACGACGCGATCCTTGAAGATGTCGGGCGGCAGGAAATTCTTCGGGTCGAGTGCCTGATAGTAGGAGACGGTGGGGTAGCTGCGGGCCGGGCCGAAGGACTGGATGAGAGAGCCTGCCGGCAGATGCGGCGCCTTGATGCCCGCAGCCTTTGCAAGCTCCATGGCAAAGCCATCCTCATAGGACGGAATATTGCGGAAGATGCCGTCGCCATTCAGGGTGATGGAAGCGATGCCGGTGCGCGCGCCGGCATCCGTCATTTGCGGCAGCGGCGTGGTGCGCAGCAGCTGGTCGGCCTGCGGCGTCTTGATCAGCGTTTCATCGCCGGCGAGAACGACATCAGGGCCTACGGCAGCGGTGATGGCCTGATCGTTTTCCGCCGTCGACGGCTCGGCCATGATGATATCGAGGGCGATCGCCTTTGCGCCGGCGGCGCGCAGCTGTTTGACGAGTTCGGCATGCAGGCTGCGTGGCCAGGGCCATTGAGCATTGATATCGGCAAGCGCCGGCTCGTCGATCGCCACGATGATCGGGCCGCCGTCGGGCGGGGTCGGATCGTCGATGGTGGAGAGATAGTCGAAGGTGCGCAGCTCCGTCAGCGTCCAGGCAGGCAGGCGGGAGATCAGGGAAATGGTGATCAGCGTGACCAGCGCCAGCACAAGCAGGCGGATGCCGCGGTTGGAGAAGGGCCAGCCGGGTGGGCGCCCGGTCTCGCCGCGCGGCTGATCCGGGCGCTCTGCCTTGGGGCGGTGCAGGGCGGCCGGGCGCGCCATCATCAGAAGCGGATCTTCAGCGTGCCCTTGAAAGCGCGGCCCCAGCCGGGCACGCCGGGCGTTATTTCGAAATCCTCGTCGAGCAGGTTATAGGCGGCGGCTTCCAGCGCGATGCGCTTGTCGAAGGGCTCCCAGATCAGGTGTGCGTCGAGGCTCCAGTAGTCGTCGAGCTTGGTGCCGAGATCGTCGCCATCGCGCTCGCCGATATAGTTGGCGGCGACGGTGGCTTTGACCTTGGCTTCGTTGACCCAGGTGAGTGCGATCTGGCCGGAGTTTGTGGGGATATAGGGCAGGTTGCCGCCGAAGTTCGGCTCCAGCGGATCCTTGTTCTCGGAATCCATATAGGCGTAGGTGGCGGAAAGGCCGAAACCTGCGCCGAGCGCGACGTTGGCGGTGACACCCGCGCGGTCGATTGTGCCGCGCGACAACGGCAGGCTCTCGATGGCGGGAAGGGCGATCAGCGGCAGATCGATCGAGAAATCATGCAGTTCCTGATGCTGGTATTCGACCGACGTGAAAAAGCGGTCGGTCCATTCGGCGTCCCATTGCAGCGCGACAGTATCAGCATAACCCTCTGCGCCGACGGTGAACTGGTTGGACTGCAGGCCGAGAATGCCGATCGGAGCCAGCGTCGGCACGCCGGTATCGAGGCTCTGGCGCATGAAGGCGGCGCGCAGCCAATGGTTCTGAGCCGGCGCCCAGGCAAGGCCGAAGCGCGGTTCAAGCCGGCTGACATCGATGCCGTCGCCCTCCAGGCGCGTGGCGAATAGGGCGTATTCACCCTTGAGATCGGGCGTGATCTCGTGCAGCACATCGACATAGGCGCGACCGATATTGGTGCGGGTGTCTGCTTCATCGGGGCCAGCCGTTACACCGTCAATAACGGTGGGAATGACATCTTCAAGATGGAAATATGTCTTGAGAGACGTATCGATCCACCCGCCTTCGACGCCGTAGCGCCAGGTAATCGATCCGTTGCCGATACTGTGGCTCAGCGCCGCGATATAGGTCTGCGATTCCGTTTCTCTGCTCGTCTGGCCGAAGGGTCTGATATCGCCTGAGCCAGGAACGCTGAAGAAAGGCACGTCCGACCAGTCGTATGACAGGTCGAAGGAGGTTTTCGATTTTGTCTCCTGATAGAGCAATGCGCCGTTCAGGATATTTTCATAGGCAAAGGTATGACTCCAGCCAACGCCAGCGTTGGTCACCTCCGAGCTATTGACCTGCGTCCGGTACAGCGGCAGTTCGTCGGGTGCGGGGGGGAAGCCGAAAATGGGTGTAAGGATGGGGTCGAATACGCCTAGATTCAGGATGGTCGAGAGCGTGGGGTCCGTCGACAGTGCATTCAGCGTTCCGTCATTCTTGGCGTGATTGACATAGGCCACCACGCGATCATCCGGCGTCACCGTTGCCGTCAGATAGCCGTTGCCGCCGAGCAGTTTGTTCTCCGTCGCATATCCGCCGAAGTCGCGGTAGTCGCCATCGAGCGCCAGTTCTTCCCAGGTCAGGTTGCCGTAGAAGCTGATCGGGATCGTCGCGTTCGAATAGCCCTGGATTTCCGCCTCGCCGATGCCGCGCGTATGGCCGTCGACGCTGTTGATGCCGCCGCCAAGCGAGCCTTCGATGAAGGGTACGTCGAACAGCGTTGCCGCGCGCGAACGGCCGGAGAGCATGTGCGGAGAGAGCAGTAGGCCCTGGATGAAGGACGAGTAGCTCGATGCGTTGTTCCGGTACTGGATGACATTGTCATCGCTGAAGCTCGTCGCGTTGACGAAGGGAAAGATGCTGCCCTTGATCGACTGGTCGATATAGCCGCTGCCTTTGAAAGGATCGAACACGGCATCGCCATAATAGCGGCCCCAGGCATCCAGGCCCTGCAGGCGGAAGGCGTTGTTCAGCGTCGAGCCGGCGCTGGCATTGGCACCGAGCCCACTGAAATCGCCGCCGCGGGCGCGCGAGCGGCGCAGGAATTCCTGCGCGTTGCTAATGGCACCATCGGCATTGTAATCGTCGATATCGACAGCCGTGCGGAAGGCGGAGATGGCCGGATCGTCATCATCGATGCGGTTGGCGTTGTCGAGCGCCTGCTCGGACGGAAGCCGGTCGCCCTTTTCATAGTGTGCAGCGGCGAGCATCAGCTGCGATTGCGAATGGGCCGGATTGGCGGTGCTGGCCGCCAGTAGATCTTCCAACGCCTTGTCCCTCTCGCCGATTTGCAGGTAGTACCGGCCGCGGGCGAGCAAGGCGAGATCGAAGGACGGGTCAAGCGCGATTGCGGTATCGATCTCGCGCTTGGCTTCCTTCATGCGCGCCTGATCGAGATAGAAGATCGCGAGGTTTGCGTGCAGCAGCGGGTCCTGCGGATCGAGCTCGATCGCCTTCTTGAAGGCTTTTTCCGCTTCGCCATTCGCATCGCGCGAACTCTGCAGCAGGCCGAGCGAATTCAGCGTGCTCGACCCGCCGGGCGCGAGTTCGATCGCACGATTGAGATCGGCAAGCGCGCCGTTGATATCGCTCTCATAGTTTGCCTTGTAGCCTGCGCGGGCGGCGAGCGCCATCGGATGATCAGGGTCGAGCGCCAGCGAGCGTTCGATTGCTTCCTTCATCTGCTCACGGTCATCGGTGAGCTCCGCCAGCTCGGCACGGACCGCCGGCAGGGTCGGATCATCGGGATAGCGCTTTTCCGCTTTCCTGATGATCTCGATCGCCGCGCGTGGGTTTTCCAGGAAGCCTGCCGTGTAAGCCTCCATGATCGCGCCATAGGGGCCGGTGGCGTTGGCCGGCGGCGGTTCGGCATGGGCGGGATCGGCGAGCGAGCGGGCGAAATAGCCGCCATATTGGGCCATGTTGCGGCGTGTCGGGTCGAGGTGCGGCAGGGCCTTCTGGAAGAGCTTTGCGGCATCGCCATAGCGCTTTTCCGAGCCGGCAATCGTGGCGTCGATCAGGTCGACGCGCGCCTGCTGGGCGACCGTCAGCGTGCGGCCGCGGATATTCTTCAATGTTGCGGCCGCAGCCTGGCGGCCGTCGAAGGCGCTCTGCACTTCGGCCAGCTCCAGCCAGTCTTCGGTCGTGCGACGCTCCGCTGGCAGCGCCAGCAGGCGGCGGCGCTCGGTTGCCATGCGGTCGGCCCGCAGCGGCGAGGTCGGCATCAGATCGAAGCCGTCGCGCAGGTCCAGATAGAAGAGCATCTGCTCGCGGTCGTCGGGGTTGACGCTGATGATCTTGTGCGGCGCCTGGCCGATGGTGGCGACGGCCCCTTCGCCCTCGTTCACCTCGACGCTGCCCTGCGGGTTGCTGAGCGCCACGCGGCCTTCGAGCACGATCATCGAGGTCTTGGCGCCCTCGACGGTCATCGTCCAGTCGGTGCCGCGGATGGCGGCGGCGGCGGCAGGGGTTTCGACCGTCAGGCCCTGGCCGCCGCGCTGGGCGCGCGCCCAGATGGTGCCGGACTGCAGGTTGAGGATCGTGTCTCCGGTTTGAGACATCTTCTTGACCTGCAGCGCCGAATTGCGGCCGAGGCGGATCTGCGTGTGATCGGAAAAGAGGATGGCGAGCTGACCGGTGGCATTGGTGCGCAGCACGTCTCCATCCAGGAGGTCCTGATTGAGATCGACGACGCGCCAGTTGGTGACATCGACGAAGCGCACTTCCTCGCCCGCCTTGCGGGCAATGACGGAGCCTGCAACCGGCGTCGGGCGCTGCAGCGGCTCGGCCGCAACCGGAAATGCAAGTAACGCTGACATGAGCGCAAGAGATGTACTTGCGCGCAGAATAGACTTCGGCCCCGACATTGACAGATACCCCCGCACCTTTTCCCGTTTGGCCAAGCGGGGTGTAAAAGTCAAGCTGGATGCACACGTGTTCTTGCTTTAAAGGCCATGTGTAATATTAGGGAAACACTATTGCGGGTGAGGACTTCCTTTGAGCGAATTTGAAAATTTTGCGGAACTGCCCTCCAGTTCTCCGTCGACCGAGGATGTCAGCTCGGAGTATTTCGACCACGTCAAGAAAATCAACGACATATTCTATGATCAGATCAAGATATCGGATCAGAAGGCCGCTTATATCTTTACTTTTATGCTCGCCTTTCTTGTGAGCTCAGCCGAGGTGAGGGCGGTCTTCACCTTTGCGCGCTATGCTCAGGGCACGCCGCAGGCCATCCTCTTTTCCGGGCTCCTGGCCGCAGCCTCGGTCTTTTCGATTCTCTCGGCCATCCTCGTGGTGCTGCCGCGGCGGCTCGACAAATCAACATCGATGTTCTGGGGCGCATGGCCTGTTCATCGTGACGCCTTCTTCGATGCGGCGATACGGCGCGACGAGCGCTATCTCTTCGACCAATATGTGGAGAATGCCGACATTCTCTCGCATATCGCCCGCAGCAAATACCGCTTCGTGACGATTGCGTTTCGGGGGCTGATGGTGACGGTCGTGGCTTATGTGCTGCTTTTGGTGGCGGCCTGATGGGGCGCTGCCGGTTTGCGGCAAATGTCTGAGAATGCGGGATGAGGAAGGAGTTGAGGCGGCGGGCTTCTTGCGGGTAGCAAATTGCACGACAAAGGAAGGCTCAGATTGGTTGGCGCTATCCAGCCCCTTCTAGACGCCGCCAAATCTCAAAAGGGCCAAAACATGGAGATCGGTCTTGCACGCTTCGGCCTCGTCATCAGTCATGTGCCGGTAGAGGATTGAGCGACCTTCTCGCCGGCGCATGACGTAGCCTTCAAGTATCTCGCCGTCGGTGCCCGTTACCGGCTCACATGCGTAGTACCAGTGCCAAGTTGTCAGCACCGTGTGGAGTCTGAAAAATCTGATTGGTCGCAATAGGACCTGGACGAAGGACGCCTTGTCGGCATCCCCGGCGATCCCCGCGACGTTGCGCGTCGTCATGTGATATCCCTTAACCCGCGGGCAGCGATATCAGGTTGCAAGTTACGCGTAAATCGTGCGGGCCGCGTTGCTGAAAATAATCCGGAAGGGTGAGTGGCTGGCTAAATGTCACCTTCGCTGTCGCCGGCTGTCTGGACGGCTCGGCATTTGAACTCAGCTCTTCGCAAAGTCCGCCGCAGTGAGGGGAACAGGCCTGTAGCCGTTGATGTCGGCAATGTCATATTCCTGACCCAGCTCTGCCGCGACCAGGACCTTGCCGGATTTCGACATCAGCGCCGCGTCTCGCCAAAGCCCTGATATGACGCGGCCGATGAACTGCGGTGACTCGGAGTTGGACAGGTCGAAATATTCGGCATTCTGCATGACGGCTTCGGTGCGCACGAGGCCGGGATAGAGTGCGACGGCGGCGACACGGTGCGGACGCAGATCATGCGCGAAGTCTGCGGCCATCTTGTCCGCAGCAGCCTTGGCCATGCCATAGATCGCGTTCCCGTCGTAGAATTGCGCTGCCCAGAATGAAATATTGACGATGAGACCGCGCTGCGCCGAGATCATGACAGGCGCCACTGCACGCGACATGATGAAAGCCGCCCTCAGTGCCGTGCCCATCATCGCGTCCCACCGCCAGAGGGGCTGCTCCCAGAAGGCGCGAGGCCAGGTGAAATCATCATTCTCGACCATGTTTTCATAGCCGGGCCATGCATTGTTCACCAGAATGTCCAGCCTGTTGCCGGCTCTGATCTCTTCCGCCACACGCTCGGTCTCAGCGTCGTTGGCATGGTCGCACTGATGGATGACGAGGCGTCCGGGCAGGGGCGCAGCCTCGAGCGCTAGTCCTTCCAGCGAGCCCGCGCTGTTGCCTCCCGAGCTTGCTTCAGCTTCGGAACGCGTCCTGCCGGTCACGTGTACCGTGGCGCCCTCTGCGAGCAGGGCGAGTGCGATCCCGCGGCCGACACCGCGGCTTGCGCCCGTTACCAATGCGACGACATCTTTCATGCTGGCTGTCCCCCCTTGCAATGGCGATTTACCGGCGCGGCTGAGCGCGCATCCAGGCTGCGGCATGTCTTGCCGGCAACGTAAAATACGGTGCCGCCGTGCCATTGTGAATAGAGGGAGACTGCTGGCGGATCGAGGTCTCGTCCACTTTGCCTGCAGCAGATAGCGCTCGTGGCCATTGCCTTCGAGGGCCGATGGTCACGAGCGCGGACAAGCGGCGACCGGTTCGGTCGCTGCCTGCACGATTCGGAACGCAGGACGCGCAGGCGGCAAGACGCCGCCTGCGGGGGTATACGTCCCGCGGCCTCGTTCTGAGGAGAACGCGACCGAAGAGGTTGGCCGTGAGGGGATCATCTGCGGCCATGCACATATTTTTGGTCGGGTTTGAGAGCGATCGGCTCGCGATCGTTGGATACAGACCGCACCTCGTCATCGGCCCCTTCATGGCGCAGCCCGACCCGGCGCAGGAACCGCATCAGCGCCCCTTCCAGTTCGTCGACAAATGTGAAGATGACAGGGATGACAATGAGGCTGAGCAGCGTCGACATCATGACGCCGCCGATCACCACGATCGCCATCGGCTGCCGGAAGCTCGAATCGCCGCCGGTCAGGCTGAGAGCGACCGGAAGCATGCCGCATGCCATGGCGATGGTGGTCATGACGATCGGCCGGGCGCGCTTGTGGCAGGCATCCATGAGGGCGTCGAACCTGGCCATGCCCTGGCGGCGCGACATGATCGCGTATTCGATGAGCAGGATGGAGTTCTTCGTCACCACGCCCATCAGCATGAGCAGCCCGATGACGGCCGCCATCGAGAAACTTGTTCCGGTCAACACCAGCGGCACGAGCGCGCCGCCGAGCGAGAGCGGCAGGGCCATCAGCAAGGTGAGCGGCTGCAGGAAGTCGTGGAAGAGCAGGACGAGGACCGCATAGATGCAGAACACGCCGATCGCCATGGCAAGGCCGAAGCTCTGGAACAGCTCCGAGCTGCGCTGAAGTTCGCCTTGTTCGACAAGCGTGACGCCGGACGGCAGATGCTGGAGCGCCGGCAGCGCTTGTGCCTCGCGGTTGACGTCGCCGAGGATACGACCGTTGAGTTCGACCGACACGGTGACATTACGCATCCGGTCGATGCGGTCGATCTCGGAGGGACTGCCGCCGATCCCAATATCGGCAATCGATCCGAGATCGACATTGCCGTTCGTGCCTGCCACCCGCATGTTCTTGATATCGTCCAGGCTGGTGCGCGATTCCGGGCTGAAGCGGACGACGATCGGGACCTGGCGCTGCGACAGGTTGAGCTTCGGCAGGTTGGCGGAATATTCCCCGTTCGTCGCCACGCGTGCGGCCTCGGCGATAGCGCTTGACGTTACCCCCAATGCGGCTGCGCGCGCAAAATCGGGCGTAATCTGGATCTCGGGTGCCTGCCTTGCTGCGGTGGACGTCACCGCTCCGATACCGTTCAGCGTGCGGAGCTGCTCTTCGAGCGCAGTACTCGCGCTGTCGAGGGCGTTGGCATCGTCGCTGGCAAGGGTGATCTCGAGCTTGGTGCCGTTGGAGCCGCCGCCGACTTCGACACGCACGCCTGATAGAACCGAAAGAGCCTGCCGGATGTCGCTTTCGATTTCCGACTGCTTGCGGTCACGCTCGCCGATCGACGACAGCACGGCGACGATTGTGGCAGAATTGACGCTGCTCGTGGTGCTGGCGTCGGTGCCGCCACCCGAAGATGCGGAGCCGACCGAGGAGAAGACACGGGTGACGTCCTGCAGCTTGCCGACGATATCGGCGGCTTTCCGGGTCGCGGTGTCCGTCTGCTCGATGGTGGCGCCGGGCTGCAAGGTGAGCGTGATCTGGGTTCGCGCGTCGTCGGAAGCGGGTATGAAGCCGGATTTCAGCAGCGGGATCGTGGACAGCGAAAGTGCGACGACGACAGCGGTTATGGCCACCGTGGTCTTCCGGCGATTCATGGCCGCCTTCACGACTGCCAGATAGATGCGCATGATGCGGCCGTCCTTTTCCTCCGTCGGAGGGACAGCCTTCATGAAATAGGCGGCCATCATCGGCGTCAGCAGGCGCGCGACGACGAGCGAGGCGAGGACGGCGACGGCGGCGGTGACCCCGAACTGGCGGAACAAAAGTCCCGGAATACCGCTCATAAAGGCCGTTGGCAGGAAGACGGCAACCAGCGTGAAGGTGGTTGCGATGACCGCGAGCCCGATCTCGTTGGCGGCTTCGAGGGCGGCATCGATCGGCCGCTTGCCCATCTGCAGGTGACGGGCGATGTTTTCGATCTCGACGATGGCGTCGTCGACGAGGATGCCGACGACGAGCGACAGTGCCAGCAGCGTGATGGTATTCAGGCTGAAGTCGCAAAGGTACATGACCAGGAAGGTCGGGATCACGGACAGGGGCAGCGCCACGGCCGAGAGGATCGTCGCGCGCCAGTCACGAAGGAAGAGCCAGACGACGATGATCGCCAGGATCGCCCCCTCGTACAGCATGTGCATCGAACCATCGTAGTTGTCGATGATCGGCCCGATCGTGCTGTAGGCTTCGTCGATCTGGACGTTGGAATGTTTGGCGGCGAACTGTTTGATCGCCTTGTCGATGTCGGTCGAGACGCCGCTGTCTGAAAAGCCATTCGAGCGCTTGATCTCGACCGCGATCACCGGTTTGCCGTCGAGATAGGCCATTGAGGACCGCTCTGCGAAACTGTCGGTGACGGATGCGACTTCGTCGAGGCGAACCTGCTGGCCGTTGGCCAGGGGAATTCTCAGTCCTTTCAATGCCTCGACCGATGGCAGAGCGCCGAGCGTGCGCAGCGTTTGACGGGTGCCGCCGATTTCGCCGAGGCCGCCCGACGTATCCGCCTGCACCGCCTTCAGTTGCGACGATACAGTCGCGGCAGTGACCCCGAGCGACGCCATCGTCGCGGGATCGAGATCGACGTGAACCTCGCGGTCGATCCCGCCGATGCGGTTGACTTGTCCGACGCCGGACACCGAGAGCAGCGCCTTGGTCAGATCATTGTCGACAAACCAGGAAAGCTCGGTTTCGTTGAGAGCAGTCGAGCGGACGGCATAGGTGACCAGCGCGGAGCTTTGAACCGTGACCTTGGTGACGCTTGGTGTCTCCATCTGCGCCGGAAGATCGCCCTTGACGCTGTCGACGGCGTTGCGGACTTCGTTGAGGGCCGCTTCGCTGTCTTTCTCCAGCTTGAAGGAAACCTTGATCGAGACGGTGCCGTCGGTGATGGTCGTGGTGATGTGGTCGAGATAGCTGAGCGAAGCCAAACTGTCTTCGATGGTGCGGGCGACCTCGGTTTCGAGCTGTGCCGGCGCCGCGCCGTCGAGCGTCGCCGTGACGCTGATCGTGGGAAGGTCCATATCGGGGAAGTTCTGGACCGCCAGGGTCTTGAAGGCCAAGAGTCCCCCAACCGTCAGCATCACGAACAGCAATATTGCCGGGACGGGGTTGTGGATCGACCATGCCGAGAAGTTCATCAGTTTTTCTCCGCGATCTTCACGAGGTCATTGTCCGAGAGGAATGCGCCGCCCGAGGTCACCACCTTCGACGTCCGGTCTATGCCGGAGACGATTTCCACCTCGCCATTGTTGCGGCGGCCGGTTTCCACCCGGACCCTTTGCACCCGTTGATCCTCGCTTGCGGTGAAGACGTAACTGATCCCGTCCCGGAACACGATTGCGGTCTCGGGCACGGTCAGCGCCGGGGAGGTCTGCAGCTCGATGTTGCCCGTGACGTAAAGGCCCGTGCGTGGACGGGTGTCGGCCGGCAGCGTGACATAGACGATTGCCCGGCTGGTATCGGTGCTGACCGACGGCCCGACAAGCCTCACCTTGCCCTCGATGGCGTGGCCTTCAGGCCCGTTGACCTGGACGCTCAGGCCCTCCGAAATGCGCGGGAGGTAGCGGGCGGAAACCTCGGCCTGCCATTCGATCCGCTGCTGGCGAACCATGCGGAACAGTTCCGTGCCGGCGGAGACGACGGCGCCGAGATCGGCGGAACGCGATGTGATGAGGCCGTCGTCGACGGCCGTTATGGTCGTCTGCGCAAGCTTGATCTTTTCGCCGTCGAGCGCGGCCTCTTCGGATGCAAGACTTGCCGTCGCCGTCTGCTCGTCGGCGAGATATTCGACGATCTTCTCATCGGAGAGCGCCCCTGAAGGCTGGAGCTGCCGCGCCCGGTCGGCATTGGCTTTGGCCTTCGAGAGGCTCGCCCTGGCGGTCGCGACGGCGGCCTCCTGCTTGCGAAGATCGGCGAGCACGCTCTCTTGGGAAAGCCGCACGAGCGTCTGGCCCTTGGTGACTACGGAACCGACATCGACGAGAACATCGGTTATGCGCAGCCCGCTCGTCTCGGAGGCGATGACCGCTTCCTGCCACGGTTTCAGCCACCCGCTCGCGGGAACGGTCTCAGGCCAGTCCCGCTGAGCCGGCGCCGTCAAAGAGACGGTGAGGGCGGTTGCCGCGGCCTGTTCCGCCATGGCGTTGCGGAGGGGAGAGAACAGCACCATCGCAACGAAGGCGGAGGCGAATAATCTGGAGGTTTTTCCCAACGATGCATTCCTTGTCGTCAAGGCATCGGCGCCTTTTCCCGATCGGCGCCAATTCGACGAAGGATTGCCGCTCATGCACGGCAAGCGGGTTTCGGCGCGCGTCGATGTCATGGCAGGATAAGTAACGGAGCGAACGTTAAGTGCGGTCAAGTTAGTGTTAAGTTGGGTAAAACTTGGCCGCACGACGGTATTCGTGCTGTATGGCTTGTCGAAATTGATAATGGAAACGCGAATGAACAAGGTTCTCCTCATCGATGACGATGCCGAGCTGACGACACTTCTGCAGGAGTATCTGGTCGAGGAAGGATATGACGTCGTAACGGACACGGACGGCCGCGCCGCCATTGCTGCCGCTGCCGGCAATACGGTCGACATCATCGTGCTCGACATCATGATGCCTCGCATGAACGGGATCGAAGTTCTGCAGAGGGTCAGGAAGCTGAGCCAGGTCCCCGTCCTGATGCTGACGGCAAGAGGTGATGATGTCGATCGGATATCCGGTCTCAATCTCGGCGCCGACGACTATGTGCCGAAGCCTTGCTCGCCGGGCGAGCTTGCGGCGAGGCTGCGCGCCATCCTGCGACGCGCGGGGCAGCCGGCAACAGGGGTGTCGGCCGACACCGTCAGGGCAGGGCAGCTCGTGATCCATTCCGGCAGCAGAAGCGCCGAATGGCACGGTGCGACTTTGGAGCTGACCGGCACCGAGTTCAGCCTGCTCGAAGTTCTCGCCCGCAGCGCCGGCCAGCTCGTGTCGAAACAGGATATTTCGAAGCGGGCCTTCGGCAAGCCGCTCACCCCGTTCGATCGCCGGATCGACGTCCATATCAGCAGCGTTCGCCAAAAGCTCGGGTTGCGGGAGGACGGTCAATCCTGGATCCAGTCCGTTCGCGGCCAGGGCTATCAACTTCTCGTGGACTGACCATGCCCCGGCTTTTCTGGAAGTTCTTCGCGACGATCTGGTTGACGCTTGCAGCGACGCTCACGGTCATCATCGTGATCGTCAACCTCTTTCAGATCCCGCCTCCCGGCCGCAATCGGGAATACCAGGAGCGGGCGATCATTCTGAAGCTGACGACGAACGTGCTTGCGAGGGATGGCGAGGACGCCGCCGCGCATTTCGTCCGCACCAGCGAAGATGCGGTGCCGCTGGGCCTGACGCTGTCGAAAATCGCCGATTCAACCGTGTGCGGAGACGAGAGCACGGCAGAGGCGAGATCCGTCCTCAAGGATGGAACTTGCTACCGGATCTCCGTGGCGCCGGAAGCCAGCTTCTTTCTCAACATCATGGACAATCTGGCTCTGTTGGTGCCATGGCTTTCGATTTTCGTTTCGAGCACGGTCGCTGCGGCCGCGCTCGCCAGGTACCTCATTCGTCCCGTCGTCCACCTTCGCGATGGCCTGAGCGCTCTCGCCCACGGCCGTTTCGACGTCCGCATCGGTGACAAGATGGCGGGACTCAGGGACGAGGTCACCGCGCTTGCGCATGATTTCGATTCCACCGCCGCCCGGCTTCAGGAGCTTCAGGATGCGCAGCAGAGACTGTTCCATGACGTTTCCCATGAACTGCGTTCGCCCTTGTCCCGCCTGCAGGCCGCAGTCGGCGTTCTCCGGCAGAGTCCGGCCAGACTTGGCGCCATGCTGGATCGTATGGACAGGGAGGTCGAACGGCTCGATACGCTGGTGGGAGAGGTTCTAACGCTTGCCAGGCTGACGACGGGATCCGGCCTGCCGCTGAAGACGCAGACCCTCGATGTCATCGAACTCCTGAACGAAATCCTCGGCGATGCGGCTTTCGAAGCCCAGGCGCGTGAGGTCTCGATCACCACGGGGGTCGACGGCGTCTTCCGGGCCGAGGTCGAGGGCGAGCTCATCTACAGGGCGCTCGAAAACGTCGTCCGCAACGCGGTCAAATATACCGCCGATCATTCGTTCATCTCCGTGTCCTGCGAGGCGACGGCCGACCGCCTCGAGATCTGCGTCACGGATCAGGGGCCGGGCGTCACGCGAGACGAACTCGAACGGATCTTCCAGCCGTTTTCACGCGGGAAGGATGCCTTGCCGAGAGGCGGATACGGTCTGGGTCTCGCCATCACCAGGCAGGCCATCGAACGCCATGGCGGGCGCGTGCATGCGTCATTGCCGGAGGCGGGTGGCCTGGCGATCACCCTGGAGCTTCCCAGAAAGCCCAGATCCTTCGGCCGGGATTTTACCTAACTTTACAGTTTCTTAACCGCCATTAACCTTGGCCTCGCTAAGCCTGAACCCTCGATCCAGGTTCGGAAGGCTCGCCAGTGAGTAGGTCGCTTTGCACAAGACTATCATCCCTCAGCTACGCCACATCGGGACTAGAGCGGTTCAGCTTTTCACGGAAGCGCATAACCGCTCTAAGTTTTTGTTTTTACGCAATTCCGGATGGAAAACCGCTTCGCACTTTTCCTGGAATTGCTCTCGCGCTTCTGCTGGCGGGCTGCGTCAGCGGCCCGGACCACGTTCCCCCGCAGATGCCGCTTCCGGCGAAATTCGAAGAGGGGAATAACAAGAGCAATGGCAATGTCGTGACGGAGCAGTGGTGGACCGCCTATCGCGACACGAAGCTCGACGGGTGGGTCGTTTACGGCCTCAGCGAGAACCTTGATGTGCTGCAGGCGCTCGAAAGCATCAACTCAGCTTCTGCCAACGTAACGATTGCCGGTGCAGGCAGCCTGCCGAGCCTGACTGTCGACGCATCGCATACAGTATCCGGCGAGAAGGGACGGCTCCGCACCACGGTTGGCGCCACGAACACAACGGGGGGCGATGCCAGCCTTTCCTGGCTGCTCGACTTCTTCGGCCAGTACCGTCGCTTGAAAGAGAGCGCGATTGCCTCGCTTGGGGCAGCCTATGCGGCGGCCGACGATGCAAAACTCACCTTTCTGAAGGACCTGGTCGACAGCTATATCGACGCCCGCTACTATCAGGAGCGCATCGCGCTTTCACAGGCGAACTTAAGATCCCGCCAGCAGACCTACGAACTCACGCTGCTGCAGCTCAAGGCAGGGGCGGCCTCCCGTCTCGACGTCGTTCAGGCCGAGGGCCTGGTACAGTCGACGAAGGCCGACATTCCCGGCCTCGAACAGAGCTTCACCGAGTCGGCCCATCACATTGCAACCTTGCTCGGGATGCCGGCGGCCTCGCTGACGGGCGAGCTGCGCAAGAGTGCGGGCCAGCCGGTTTTCCACGGCGACATTCGCGCCGGCATTCCGGCCGATCTTATCCGCAATCGTCCCGATATTCGCAAGGCAGAACGCGAGCTGGCGGCGGCCGTGGCCGATATCGGCGCAGCCGAAGCCCAGCTCTACCCGTCGATCTCGCTTTCCGGCTCGATTTCACCGAGCTGGGTCAAATCGTCCGGCGCCGGTGGCGGCGGCCTGACGACTTGGTCTTTCGGGCCAACGCTCAGCCTGCCGATCTTCGATGGCGGCAAATTGCGGGCCAATGTCGAGGTCGAGAAATCCGATGCCAGGACCCAATATCTGGCGTGGAAGGCAGCGGTGCTGAACGGCGTCGAAGAAGTTGAAAACGCGATCTCGGCCGTTCGCCGTGACACGCAGACGCTGGAACCGTGGCGTAGACAGGTGCAGACGGCACAGGAAGCGCTCGCGTTATCGACCACCAGCTACAAGGATGGCGCTTCGTCGCTGCTCGATGTCCTGGATGCGCAGCGCTCGGTTTCCGATGCTGAGGAAAGCCTTGCAGCCACCGTGCAGCAGGTCGCCAAGGACTATGCAGATTTGTACGTTGCCGTGGGTGCCGGCTACGTGACGCAAGAAGGACACTCCGATTTCGCAGGGGCCAGAACGCAAGCGCGAATTCCAACCAGGGTGCTCATCGACAAAAGTCCAGCGGATGGAACTGCGAGGCATGACAAACCTGCGAGCTCGGCGGACCGATAGCCTGCTCGTCGTTGAAGGCGGAAGCCAAAAGCGGCCAAAGGCAGAAGCGGAAATTGTGTCCGGCTGTCGACTTGGCGCAATAGTGGAAGGCGCAGCCTCAAAAGGCGGCGGTGTCGACTTGGCGCGTCGCTTTCAGCTCGAGGCGAGAGACGCCTGCGGCCACGTTCACGCCGGTTCCGGTTTCACCGCTGAGCGGCTGCAATGCGAAATTCTTCGAATTTCCGCCCACCAGGGCATTGGCTCCGAGGCCGACACCGACGGAAGCACCGGCCGAGGCGCCGGCATAGGTGCCGGCAAGAGCGCCATCGCCAAAGGAAACGGCAGGCGTGGCCTCAGGCGCTGACGGCTTCCGCCGTACCCGAAAAATCGACCGCGGCGAAGGCGGCGGCGATCACTTCCGGGCCGGCATTCGGCTTTGCGGCATCGGTCGACAGGATCTGGCGGTAGCGGCGCGCGCCGGGCAGGCCGGTGAAGAGGCCGACCATGTGGCGGGCGATATGCTGCAGGCGGCCGCCATTGGCAATGTGGCTCTCGGCATAGGCCATCATGCGGTCGCGCAAGGCGTTCCAGTCCGGTTCCGAGGCGAGAGCGCCGTAGAAGCGGTGATCGACGTCGGCGAGGATGCCGGCATTCTGATAGGCGGCGCGGCCGAGCATGACGCCATCGACATGGGCAAGATGCGCTTGCGCCTCATCCAGCGTGTGGATGCCGCCATTGATGCCGATGAAGACATCGGGGAAGCGGGCCTTCATGCGATAGACGATCTCGTAATCGAGCGGTGGGATCTCGCGGTTTTCCTTTGGCGACAGGCCCTTCAGCCAGGCCTTGCGGGCATGGATCCAGATCGCGTCGGCGCCGGCGTCGATCACCCTGGTCATCAGAGTCGGCAGCGCCACTTCCGGATCCTGCTCGTCGACGCCGATGCGGCATTTGACGGTAACCGGGACATCAGCGACCTTCTTCATGGCGGCGATGCATTCGGCAACCGTTTCGGGTGTGAGCATCAGGCAGGCGCCGAACGTGCCGGACTGCACGCGATCCGACGGGCAGCCGACATTGAGATTGATCTCGTCATAACCATAGGGCTCGGCAATGCGAACGGCCTCGGCAAGCTTGGCCGGGTCGGAGCCGCCGAGCTGCAGGGCGACGGGGTGTTCGGCGGCATCGAAAGAGAGCAGGCGATCGCGCGGGCCGTGGATGATCGCGTCGGCGACGACCATTTCCGTATAGAGCAGGGCGTTGCGGCTGATCTGGCGGTGAAACGTGCGGCAGTGGCGATCCGTCCAGTCGATCATGGGCGCAACGGCGAAAACCGGCGCCTTGAAATAGCGCTGGTTGCTCTCGGATGCAGCCGTCTTTGCCGTCGTCATGATCTCAAATCTTCTTTCGTCCGGTCGTATGTCCCCGTGGCCTCATGTCGTGGCAGAGGCTCGGTCCTGCAAGCCCTCGCTGGCGAAACGCCGGAGGAGCAGCGATGGGACGAGGGCTTATACATGAGGCATGGCGATAAAGCGAGATGGGGTGTTTGAGGGCACCGTCATCCGCCGGGAGGCTAGTTCCCGCACTTGACCCCGGTGCCGTTTTCCGGGAAGGCAACGCAGGGCGATCCTGATAGTCTCGATGTCAGGATCGAGCAAAGGAGTGCAGCCTCATGGCCGACGACAGCGCAGGGATCAAGGCATTGCTTTCAATGCCCAGGCGAGACAACAGCGCCTATCTGGAAACGCTCCGGCTGGTGCGGGAGGCGTTCGCCGAGGCCGAGGAAGAATTCGGCGGCAAGGTTCTTGCGACGACAGACAGCGCCCGGGACGAAGCCGGCAATATCGTCATCATGACCGTGATCAGGCCGGCATAATGGAGAACAGGGGCGAGACGATCGCCTGAAATAAAGGGATAATTGAACCAAAATCCTTCTGCCGCGTTTCTGCCACAAACAGGAGGATTTCGATGGACAGCCTGCTTCTGATCGCCATCCTTTGCGGTCTCATGTCTTTTGCCATGATCTGGATCCAGACGCGAGAATAGTTTTGCGCGTCAAAGACTTGGCGCTTTCCCGTCTTTCTGCCGGCACTGCTTGTCCCGCGCCGGCGTCCCACTCTTTATACTGCCCTGAAACGATGCTCTTGACTTATCCAGAAATGAGAACAAAATGAGAACAAATAAACGTTCTCATCTATGTTCTGATGGAGAGTTCGATGGCAGCAAGCCCGAGTTATTCAGGAGCAGCAGACAAGGCCATGGCCTTTGCCGCGCAGCTGCGCGCAGACCGCGAGCGTCACGAAGCGCGCAGGCGGGAAGAACAGCGCCGCATCGAGGCGATGCGGCCGATCAACAAACATGTGCTGAAGGTTTTCGGTGGGCAGCAGCTGGCGCTGAAGCTTGATAGCTGAGGTTTGGGTTGCTGATTTGTCGAGTGGCGGGGAGATGGCTGAGTGGCGAGTGGAGCCTTGCCGCTTGAGGTCGACCGCCGGGGGTGGTTGAAGTTGCGGGATGTGTGAGGCACGGCTTGTGAAGCTATTTCGCGTATTTCCCTGATATTTTTACCATTTTCTGAAAGGGTCGTGGACGGCCTGGAATTTCAGACGTAGAAGTACTGCAACTATTTGGGGTGGGGTTTCATGAAGAAAATATTGTCGCTGCTGGCTGCGATGGCGCTCTTCGCATCAGGTGCATTCGCGCAAGACGCAAAGAAGGATCCGCTGGAAGGGGTGGTTCGCTTCATGGGGAGGATCAATCCTCTTCTACAGGCTATCTATCAGGATCACATGGACGTGGCGCGGAAAGTCTATGGGGAAGGGTGGGCGGATGTGTATGAGGAGCGGAGGATCCTTGCTGCGGTGATCAGAACATACGGCACCCCTGCGCTCTCACGCGCCAGCGACAGTGCTGTGATATCAGTCATGAACAAGAATGCCGCGCTTGCCGAGATCGTGGCCGAAAAATATCCTGAGGGCTGCGAGTATTTCTTCACTGGCAATATGCCGAACTGGGCATTGGTTCCCGAGGTCAGGGACGGGCGCATGGCTGATCTGCGGGCGAAAGCTTACGCCTATCAGGATGGGAAGTTCCGCGCTGATACGGGAGTGATGACTGGCGACAAACAATACGTCATCATGACGCAATATCTCGGGATGACGGCAGACGAGGTGTTCAAGTCGATGACGGCCCCTGTCGACGTTAGCGACGAAGACATGTGCGCTCTCGCAAAGAAGATCAACAATGTCGGCGTTCTGCCGAAAGAGCTGCAGGGCGACTGGGGAAGGGCGTGGCTCGGGAACGGTCCATCCCCGCAAAAGAAGAAGCCTGCCGCAGATGCGAAGGCCGAATCCCGTGCGGTTGCGCAGGAAACGAAGCCTGGCTCCTTCGAGAAGGAGATGCAGGTTCTCGCCGGCATCAATCCTTTCGTTCACGCAGTCTTCATGGATCACGAGGATGAAGCGCGGCAGTTGTTTGCCACGGCCGAAGCCTCCGGAGGCAAGATCGATCCGCGCGTGCAGGCGGCCGCGATGGTGGCGAAATACGGCAATCCTGCACTGTCGCGGGCAAGCGATACGATTGCGATCGATGTCTTGAAGAAGACCGGTGAGCTCAATGAGGCTCTTGCCCGCTATTATCCGCAGGGCTGCAAGGATTTAGTGACCATGAGGGTGTCGCAGAGCGCGCAGGCCATTCCGCAGGTGAAAGAGCGCTACTTCCAATATCTGGAAGCCAAGCGCCTGGCGTATGAGGACGGCAAGACCCGTCCGCCGGCGGCGGTGAAGCTGACCGCGCAAGAAATCTTGCAAATGATCACACAGCACCTCGGTGTGACGGCAGAAGAAGCGGTCAAGTTGACGAAACTTGCCGAACTCAGTGACAAAGAGGCCTGCTCGATAACGATGAGGCTCAACGCAATAGATCCCGTGCCGGAGGCGCAGCGCGGCATCTGGGCGAGGACTGCCATGTCATGGGCCGGTTGAGCGCCGCCGCTGGGAGCCGTTTTACCGCCCGATATCGGCGGAACTTGCGGGTCGGTACGCCAAAGCACGCCCGCAGGGCCGGTTAGGCCAGCGAGCGTGAACGGCAGTTGCGACAGATGACCGGTCTTGCGCCTCAGCGCCCCTGGAAGATCTTGATCAGCTTCGGGGTATAGCGGCGGTTCTGGAGGTCGAGCAGATCCTGATAGGTGGCGCGGCCGGAGACGAGCGCTTTCGTATACCGGTTGCAGGCAACCTTGGGAGCGTCCTTGTCCGCGACGTTCATCACGACTGCAGCGTTGTGATGCGTCTTCTCGTCGGAAAGGCTCAGGCGCCTGATGCAATCGTCGAGAAGGTCGTTTCTCGCTCGCTCGCTGCCCCGAAGCACCGTGATCGCGGCATCAAACTGCTTCTCGGTCGGTGCACAGCTGGCCAGAAGTGCGGCGGCAATCAATGTTATTGCAATAGTGGCGCGCATGATTATCCCTCAATTATAGTGCGGCAGAGTTTTGTGCTGTGATGCCAGGACTTCTTTATTTTGATTCTCGCTTCGCGGGAATTTTGTTCTTCGTATTCTTCGATTGTTCTAAATACAGTTGAAAATCGCTTGAGTGGATGGCGCGCGTATGGCAGTGGCCGAGAGGGTTCTCGTCAGGGCTCGCTCGTGAGCCAGTGAAGGCCACATAGCAATAGAACCGACTTTCGGTCGTTAGCGGATTGCCGTTTCTGCCTGCCGATACGCCTCCGCACGCTCCTTCTCCCGCGCCGCCTTCACCACCAGAACGGCCGCCACGACAAGCCCAAGCATCATCACCCCGCCAAGCACCAGCAAATTCGGCTCGGCCGGCAGCGCTGCCCCCGTTCCCGCACCTCCCGACGTCGACACCGCAATCGCAGCTCCCGCCTTCCTCAACGTCCCGGCAGCCTTCTCGGCCTTGCTTGCCTCATTCGCCAGCGCTGCCTTCGCATCCACGCTCGGCTGGCTGCGCAGGAACATCGCTACAGCCTTGGCCTCGATCTTCGCCACGCGCGCCGACCAGCCCTTGCCGTAGGTCTTCCAGATCGCCAGGCTTTGCATGAAGCTTAGCCTCCGGGCGCAGAGGGCCTTGATTTCCCTGGTGCCGGCGGTGGCTGCTTTGGCGCGGGTGACTGGCCCGATTTTGCCGTCGGCGGGGACGCCGATGACGGCCTGGGCGTCGCGCAGCGCGCGGGCGGGGCCGGAGTTGACGGCGTAGTCGAAGGTGGCGAGGTCGAAGCCGGAGGGCAGAGTGTCGCCGCCGATCTGGTCCCAGTATTTCGTCTTGTAGATGGGTTTGACGTCGTCGAGCGTCAGGTTTCGGATGTCGATGTCGGGGAAAGCGGCGGCCGAGATGCCGTATTTGGTGCCTTTCAGCGTGCCCTTGCCGATCTTGCCGCCGGTCCAATTGCCGGGGTCGGTGCGCTCGGTGGAGAGGCCGCCTTCGGATGCGAGCGTGATGGAGAGGCATTCGGGGAAGTTGGCTGCGGTCATGTCATAGTCCTTTGTCGGTCGGATCGCGACAACCTTCCGACGACAACAGTTGCGGCCGTCGCATGACGGCGGCGAGCGGCGTGCCGCAACCGGGCCTTTGCTTCCGGCAATGGCGCGGCGACGCTTGTAGAGGTGAGGGTTTGGGCGGGTGGCGGGGCCTCGCTGACATCCGATGGCAGTCGGGCGCAAGATCCAGGACTGTGCGGTAAGGCTTGGGGGACGGTAGGCCGCCGCCTCCGCTACAGGAGGGCGGAGTGGGGCGCGGCGGCCCGGCCATCGAGGGCCGATGAGATAACCGAGATCTTGCGGGATCGTTCCTCAATCATGCCTAGTCATATTGGACTGCTGCATAATTCCCTAAATCGGAATCGACTTGGGGATGAAATTATGCAGCAGTCCAAAGTGCTACAGCGCTGCGCGTCTGAAGAGACGCGCAGCGCTGTAGGGAGGGCTTCGGCGTCGCCACTTGCCTTTTGCGACAGTGGCGGAAAAGCGCGAGGTTTCACTCGGTAACAGCAGACGCTCAGAACACGTCGGCGTAACCGGCCGCGGCGGCGAATGTGCTGTCCTTCAGCGTCACCCCTTGCGCCACCATGCCGTTGGCCAACCGCACCAGGCGCACGTCGGGCATGGATTTGAGGCGCTGCGAGAAAGTGTTGACGGGCGGCAGGAAGCTTTCGCGGTAACCCTGGTCGATCGCCCATTTGCGGAAATCTTCAAACAGTCTTGCGGTGCGCAGCCAGCCGCCGGAGGGTTCGGTGGCAGTGGGTTCGACGCGGATGTCGAACCATTCGTTCAGCGGATCGAGCAGCAGCCAGGAATTCAGCGCCTCCCTGGAGCTTTCGGGGATGGTGTAGCCGCCATTGCGCTTCAGCCGCTGGGCGCCGGCGACGGCAAGGCCGAGCAGCAGTTCCAACTCTTCTTCGGCGATGCGCTCGGCAATGTCGGGGATGACCTCGTTGTCGGGAATGGTGCGGTTGAACTGGACGACGACGAGGCGGCGGCGCAGGCCGCGGTCGATGCCGCCGTTGAAGCGGGGCAGGGTGTTGGTGGTGAAGCAGTGCAGCGCGCGCGGGACGAAGCTTTGGACATCCTTGTAGAGGCTGCGGCCTTCGATCGGGTTGCCGGTGACCGCGGCCTTGAATTCCTCGCCTGATATCGCCGCAGCACTCAACTCGTCTGCGACGTTTGCCGCCTTGCCGGCGAGGTTAATGATGCGCTTCTCGTCATTGAAGAAGGCGGGCGAGATGGAGGAGACCGAGCCTTCGGGGAGGAGCGCGCGAAAAAGCGAGGCAATGGTGGATTTTCCGTTGTTGGCGGTCTCGCCGAGCAGGATGAAGGCCTTCGGCTGGCGGATGCGGGTGGCAAGGCCGAAAGCGGCCGCCCCCAGCATCTCGGCAACGAGGTCGATCTTGTCGGCCGCATCGGGATCGCCGAGGAAGGCGCCATGCAGCAGCCGGTGCAGCAGCGAGCCCTCCGGCGGGTGGCTCTCGGTGTGCATGACATAATCGGCCGATATGGTGAAGCGGAAGCGATCATCCGGCGCGTGCTCGCGGCAGATCACCTTGCCGGCGTCGTCGAGGGTAATGGTGCAGTTCTGCGCATTGACGCCGATGGCTGGATTGCCGAAGAAACCGGCATCAGCGGTGCGCGTGCCGAACTCGTTGATGATGCCGTCGATCATGTGCCTGCCGAGCTTCAGCGGTTTTTCCTTCGGGCCGATGCCGATGGCGTCGAAGGCATGCATGGCAAGGCGGATCTTCTGCTCGGGGATGGCGCGCCAGGCAAAGGGGCCATAGGCCCAGAACTTGCCATCGGCGCGGACGATCCGCCCGCCGCAGGCCTGCTCCAGATGCTCGTTGAAGGTGCGCGCCAGCCAGACTTCGGAGCCGAAGGGCTGGCTCGGAAACCATTCCGGCATGCGGTCTATGCCATCGGCGCCCGGCGGCGGCTCCTTCGGCCTGGGTTCGTCCGGCTTTTCTGCCTTCCCTGATTTTTCTGGCGGCGGTTCGGCCGGGGCGGGCGTGTAGCGGCGGATGGTGGCGCGCATGAAGGCATCGAGCTCGAGGCGCGTCCAGCCGGCATCGACGGCATCGGCGCTGTCCCAGCCCTTGCCGGGACGCTGGCCCGCCTGCCAGTCGGCGTGGGTGAAATGCCTGAGATCAGAGGCGGCTGTCGCATCGGCAAAGCCCGCGAGGCGCACGCGCGCGCCGAGGCCGGAAAGGATGGCGGCGATCTCGTCCGCCGTCGAAAGGCCGGGTGCATCGAAATCCGGCCAGATCACCACGTCGCGGTCTGATAGCGGTAACCAGTCTGTGTGCTTGACGCCCTGCGTGCCGCCGGCCCAGGACAGCACGGTGCGGCCGGATTTCTGCGCCAGCCTGTCACGGCATTTCTCACCCTCGACGACGATCACCTGCTTCGTCTTGCCGAGACTTTCGAGGCCATAGAGCGGGCGCGGCCTGGGAAAGGGGTAGCGGCACCAGGTCTCGCTCCCGTCGGGCAGACGGGCAAACATGACCATCGGCGTTTCCTTGCCCCCGTCGGCGAGATCATGGCGCAGAACATAGCCTGTCAGAGCGCCATCGGCCTCACGATAGGGAAAGACCATTGATGGAGCAAAGGAGCCCCATTCGGAGCGGTCGCCCTTGCGCTTGGGATTGTAGAGGCGGATGCGGACGCCGGGCTTGATCGGCTCTGAAGGCGGCGTGACGGGGGTGATGCCCTCATAGACGTCGCGCACCTGCCGCACGCGCGGGCTTGTATTCGGCCGGATATGGCTGGCGCCATCGAGATGGCTGGCGCCATCGAGAATACGGATGGCTTCCGTGAGATCGACACCCTTGATCTGCTGCACGAAATCCAGGACATCGCCGCCCGCGCCGCAGCCGAAGCAGTGGAAGCGCTCGATGCCATCCTGGCCGGCGAAGATGGTGAAGGACGGCGTCTCCTCGGTGTGGAAGGGGCAGCAGGCCTGATATTCATGCCCATTCCCCTGCAGCCTGCAGCCATAGTGCGCCGCTGTCTGAGACAGCGACACATCGCGGCGAAGCCGTTCGACATCTGAGGGCATGTTGCGGCTCTTGCAAGGAACGTTGTCGATATCGCAACATGGCCGGCGCGGTGCAGGCGGCGGCCATGGTCATTTCATGTGTCCGGGCGGCTGAGCAATTCCAGCAAAAGTGGACGCGGTTTTGCGTCAGGAATTGCGGGAAGGAAAATACTTAACGGGATGCGGTGCTCGGAAACTTGCCTTCCAGCACCAGCCGGTAGCCACGGCGATAGCCGACATTGACAATGCCGATGCCGGAACCTTCGAGCTTCTGGCGCAGGTGGCAGAGCGCCACCTTGAAGGCGAGATACATCTTGTCAGGCGATGGGCCGCCATCGGGATCGTCGATATACATGGCGGTGAAGATGCGCTCGGTGATGACGGGCAGGCCCTTGCCCTTCCAGACCGCCTCGAAGATGCGCCCTTCCATGGGCGTGATGCCATAGTGATCGATGACGATCTCGGGCGCGGGAATGGTGACCGGCTGCTTGCAGCAGGGGCAGAGCAGGGGCTTGGTGATGGTGAGCGGGGCGGGTGCCGCCGATGGGCGGGGGCGTGTCGTGATCGTCTGCATATCGGTCCTCACTTGTTTGGAGACGCGCGCCGTCCGATCCGGCGGTTGCCTGATGTCGTGGATCTTCGGTCTTTGGCCTTCGGTCCTGGGGTCTTCGGTTCCCGGCGTGACTGAACTCTATGGCGGGGCCATCACCATCGCCCGGATGCGGTCTTCGAAAAGGGCGAGCCGGCGCAGCCGGTTTGCGAGATGCACGAGGTCGTCGACATCATCGTGATCGATCACCAGCAGCGTTTCGCCGGCCGCTTCGCCGCCGTGCATGACGCAGCGCCCGACCAGCGCATCGATCAGCTCCGATTGCGCCAGCATGGAGAGCGGCTCCCTAAGCATCCTCTTCCTCCGGCATCAGATCCGAGAGGGTGAGCGAAACGCCAAGGCGCCTTGCCGCTAAAAGAAGCATGACCTGGTCGCGGCCGTTGATGAGGCCGCGCTCATTTCGCAGCGCCCGCGAGATCTTGGAGCGATGACGCTTGAGCTCGGCTGCGAGCTCGCTCGGCGTCAGCGCCAGTTTGGCGGCGACCTTCTGCCAGGGCGTCGGGGCCTTTGCCATGCTGATCTTCCCTCCTGCCATGCGGCTCTTGTTGTTGGGGTTGAGATTATGTTGTCGAAATCGCAACGTCAATCGCAAATAGGAAAAAATACCTATCTTTTGCGCTTCGGCGCCGGAAGGAGCATTTTCGGCCGAAAGGCGGGTAACGGTGCAACCGCAACAGATCAACCATGTGAAAGGTTGACGGTAAAAAGCTCGGTGCGGTTGCTTGCGCGTCGTTGCGTTTTTTGCAACAAATCAGCAACGCTGCATATATGCATGGGGACGCTGATGGCTGAGATCGATGGCGACTGGTTTCACAACCAGCTTGACGACAGGGGGCAGTCGCTGCGCGCGCTCGCCCGCCATCTCGGCAAGGATGCCTCCGCCGTCTCCCGCACCTTCTCGGGCAAGCGCAGGATGACGATGGAGGAGGCAGCGGAGATCGCAGCCTTCCTCGGGGTGCCCGTCACCGAGGTCATGCACCATGCCGGCATTACTGGGCGTGCCGGCATGCCCGGATACGGCGAGCGGCCGGGGCCGAAAATCCTGCTCTCGGCCACGATCGGCGAGGATGGCGAAGTCCGCTTGCTTGCCGAGCCGCAGCCCTTGCCGCAGGCGGTGCTCGACAAGGCGCAGCCGGCAATCGGCGCCGGCCGCCACCGCGCCATCATCGCCGCCCAGGTGCGCGCCTCTTCCGGCCCGTTGTCGATATGGGACGATGCCGTGCTGTTCTTCGCGCCGACCGACAGTATCGAGCCCGGCGCGATCGGCACGCTTTCCATCTGCGGGCTGACGGGCGGCAAACAGATCCTCGCCAAACTCGACCGCGCCCGCAAGACGGGCGAGGCAAGGGTGGTTTTGCCGGCGGGGAAGATCGAGGAGGCGCTGCTTACGACGGCGACGCCAGTGTTGGTGCTGATACCGTAGGGGCAGATTGCTGACCATGCGCCTACAGCGCGCGCGTCTTTTCAGACGCGCAAAGGACGCTGTAGCACTTTGAATTGCTGCATAATTTCATCCTTTGCTCGGCTTCAACAAGGCGAGCGCTGCGATAGTCGGGCGCTCTGCAGCCGAAGCCTGGCTGCATTGCACAACATCCAACCTGAAAACGAAGTGCCGAACGCAGGCTTTGCGCTCGGCACTTTGATTTCCTCCGTAGCTCACGCCGCAGGCGTCGTGACTGCTGCTTGCGTCGCCAGCGCGGTGCGCAGCTTCGCCTCCTGCTCGGGCGAGAGGGACGTGCGCAGGATGGTGGCGTTCTGGCCGTGGAATTCGGCCAGAACCTTTTCCGGCTGCACCTTGCGGATCAGCAGGAAGAGGGCGGAGCTGTTGACGGGAATGGTGTCCGCCAGCTTCTTGATGAGATCGTCGTCGATGCCGTAATCGGTCATCGAGCCGGCGAGCGCGCCGGAGCCTGCGCCGAAGGCGCCGCCGAGAACCATGCCGGCCAGCGGATTGAGGAAGAGCAGGCCGACGAGCGTTCCCCAGATCGCGCCGGAGACGCCGCCGCTTGCTGCGCCCGAAGCCATGAGGTTCATGCTCTGCTTGAGGCGCACCTTGCCGGAAGCATCGCGTACGGCGATGACGGCGTCTTCGAGATCGACGAGATATTCCTTCTCAAGCTGGACGAGCCGGTTGAGCACGGTATCCGCCTTATCGACAGTATCGAAACCAAGCACTACAAGTTCTGACATTGCTTACCCTCCAGTTGCATTTACAGATGCGGCAGATAGGTCTCAGTGGCGCGCTGTCCATAGAGCGGGTGCCATTTGCTTTTGCTACCACTGGTGTGTGAGGGGGCGATGAAGGGGCGGCGTGCCTTAATAGGACAGGCGTCGAACGGCCAACGCGGATTTGGGCATGTCTTCCGCAGATTTTCAGGCCGGGGATTTTCAGGTCTGGCCGATATCGGCGCAAATGCGGAGGGGTTCGCCCGATGCGGGAACTCTGCTGTGGATTCCGTCCGGCGGCCCATGTCACCGTGCGTTGCCGGCGGATAGATTTCCATCCGACGACGATCGAATGCCGTGTCGCCATATCGCCGGCAGGCGCTCACACATCCTCGCAGGGGTCTATTCATGCCGCTTCTCGATGCGAAATCAGCTTTTCCCATCACCTATCCCGATGGCCGGGTTTCCAAGGCGACGATGTATCTGAAGAACGTCATCGATCATCCGCGCATGGAGATCGGCGATTACAGCTATTTCACGCATTACGGAAAGCTGGAGGAGACAGCCGAGATCCTGGCGCCCTATCTCGGGCCGGGTTGCCGGGAGCGGCTTGTCATCGGCAAGTTCGTGCAGATCGCCCGCGGCAGCTATTTCATCACCAGTTCGGCCAACCATCCGATGAGCGGCATCACCACTTATCCGTTCCGCATCTTCAAGCCGGAAACCTTCGGCTACAAGGATCTGCCGGTGAAGGAGAAGGATACGGTGGTCGGGCATGACGTCTGGATCGGCCATGACGCCGTCATCATGCCCGGTGTCAGGGTCGGCGCAGGCGCCATCGTCGCTGCTGCCTCGGTCGTCACCCGCGATGTGCCGCCCTATGCGGTCGTCGGGGGGAATCCCGCCAGCATCATCCGCATGCGTTATCCTGTCGAGGTCATCAGCGAGATCCTCGAACTTGCCTGGTGGGACTGGCCGATCGACAAGATCGAGGCCAATCTGCCGGCTCTGGAGAGTGGCGACCTCGCGGCCCTCAAGCGGGCCTGAACCGGTTCAGCCCGCGGCTGAGCCTTGCGGTCATCGCCTGCCTTGTCGGCATGGCCGCGTTCTGGCGCGTTCTATCGGTTTGAGTTGAAACGCCTATGCAAACAGAGCCTGAACAGGATAAGGCAGCGCGAGGGACGGCATGTCGTCCCTGGCAAAATATCGAAGCGATTTTGTCTCCGTATCCGTCCACGCGCCGCCGCCTTCAAGCACCTGGCATTTGAACAGTGTCACCATGTACTCGACTTGATGACCATTCGGGTAGGTGTACCTAAACTCACGTCCGCCGAAGACGCCCAGAATGCTGGTTGAGGAGGCGATAAAGCCAGTCTCTTCCATCACCTCTCGAATGACAGCTTCCTGCGGTGTCTCGCCGGGCTCGATTGCACCGGCAGGTAGGCTCCATCCTTCCCCTGACGCCTTCTCCTGCAGGAGCAGATTGCCCGCATGGTCATGAATGACGGCAGCGACGGAAGGGAGCAGAAGCAAGCGGTTTCCGATCAAGCCGCGAAGCTCCATAAGATAGGATGTCATTCAGATACTCTCTTTGAAGTGGAGCGCTCATTTTGTGTGCCGGGGAAGACTTAGGCAAGAGCATCGCCGGGGTGCACGCGGTCGGCGGCCGTCGCTGCCACAGCCGTATCAGACTGCTATCTCCTCCGTTATCACCTCGAAGCGTTTGAGCACTGCCGGGCCGAAAGCCGTCGACATGGCGACGTCGGTGGCGTCGCGGCCCGTCGCCATCAGGATGCGGCCGATGCGCGGCGTGTTGTGGCGGGCGTCGGCCGTGTACCAGCGGCCGCTGAGATAGACCTCGAACCAGGCGCTGAAATCCATCGGGTTCGGATCCCTGGGCACGCCGATATCGCCGAGATAGCCGGTGCAATAGCGCGCCGGGATGTTCATGCAGCGGCAGAGCGTGACGGCGAGATGGGCGAAGTCGCGGCAGACACCTGATCGGTCCGTATAGCCGCCGAAGGCGGTGCGCAGCGGATCGGCCTTCTGGTAATCGAAGGCGATGCGCCTGTGGGTGAAATCGAGGATCGCCTGGACGCGCGGCCAGCCGGGCGGTGTCTTGAAAAAGGTCTTCCAGGCGAAATCGGACAGGCGGTCGGTATCGCAATAGCGGCTGCCGAGCAGGTAGACGAGCACATCATCAGGCAGATCGTTGATAGCGTGCTGCATGGCGTCCTCGGGCACCGGATCGGGCAGGCCGCTGTCATAGATTTCGAATTCGGTGGAAATGGTCGTCAGACCCGGCGGCGCCACGATACGGCTGCAAGCATTGCCGAAGCCATCCATATAGGACCAGGCTTCTATCGGCTGGTCGAAGCTCAGCACCTGTTCCGTCAGCAGATCCGCGCGGCGGGACGGGTGGATGTCGAGGACCAGCAGCATGGGTGTTTCGTGCTTGCATTGATAGCCGATGTGAAAGCCTGCACGGATCTTCATGGGGGTCGTGGTCCCTTGTCAGATGAAACGTCCTGCAGGCGAATGCACAAGCGGGCCAGGCGTTCCGTCACCTGCCGCTTGCGGCATTAAATTCCTGTTCCATCGTGACGTTGACCTGCACGCGCATGCTGTCGAAATCGCGCGCGCCGCCGTCATAGCTGCCGGAGAGAGGCACGGCCTGGCGCGGGTCGCGGGCGACGCCGACGCGGATCAGGTCGCGGTTTCCGACGATGCCGTTGGTGGGATCGAATTCCACCCAGCCCGCACCCGGCAGGTAGACCTGGCACCAGGCATGGGTCGAGCCGCCGCCGAGCGTGACGGAGCCGTCGCGATCGGGCACATAGACATAGCCGGTGACGAAGCGGGCGGCGAAGCCGAGCGAACGGGTCGCCTCCATCATCAGCAGCGCAAAATCGCGGCAGGTGCCGCTGCGCAGCCGCAATGTAACGTCGGGCGGCTGGGTGCCGTGCTCGAAGCGCCTGGCATAGCTGAAGCTCTCATGGATCGCATAACAGAGCGTCATCAGGATATGGCCGGTGCGCGGCTGTCGAACAATCGGCACGAATTGCCGCGCCCATCTGCCGACCTCGTCTGCGGGATCGGGATAGTGCCTGTCGATGGTGCGTTCGAGATCGACCGCCTCGTCCTCGTCATAGGTGAAGGGAAAGCTGAGCGCCTGGCGGTCGATCTCCAGATCGAGCGGCACCTGCGCCGTATGGTCGAGGCGGATGACGGTTTCGAAGCGCAGTTCGGCCGAGGCGGCCGTTATATCGACCAGCGCGATGCAATTGCCGAAGACATCGTGAATCCAGCGGACGGATTCCGGTTTGGGAAAGACATCAAGGCTGCAGCTCAAAAGCGTCTGGTCGAAACTGTCGCGGGGGCGGAACATCAGCCGGTGCTGGCCGAAATGCACCTGCCGTTTGTAATGGTAGGATGTGATGTGGCGGACGGAGAAAATCGTCATCCTGCCTCCGTGTTTTCATGACGTGGCACTCAAATGACCGCGGAGGAGGCGTCCGTCACTTCTCTCTGCGCGAGAGCGGATAGGCGGGTGCATCGTAGAGCACGCGGATCTGCCTTTCGTCGAAGCGGGCTTCGTTCACTTCCAGCACGCAGCCGCGCAATTGCGAGCCGGGCATCTCTTCCATGGCAAAACGCAGTGCTTCCGCGGCGGTTTCGAAGCGCCTGTAGCGGGGGCCGCGGGAGCTGCGCAATGTCTTGCCGGTGTAGAGCCCGGCTTCGATCGTATAATTGAATTCTGCCACGTGATGGTCCTTGCTCGTTCCTGATATGGCCGAGCCATTCGGGTGTCGGAGTATTGCGGCTCTTCCGGGCCGGCGGTTTCAGGATGAAACGGCGGGTAATGTCACCCTCGTTTTCTGGCGCTCGCTGCGTTCGTCCTGCCTGATTTCGCGCTGTCTCAAGCGCAGCCGCTTGCGAACATCCTGAAGCTTTTCGGCATCGGAGTCTTTTTCGGGCTGCGGCGCGCGGAAGAGATTTTCGGCTGCGCGCTTGTCGGTGGTCATATTGCTGTCCTCTTGGATGATGGGCGGGACGGCCGGAAGGCCGCCGCGCCGGATTGGGCTCGGGCGTTATTTCTTCTTGTCGCTGCCCGTGCTGCTGCCTGCCATCTTGACCTGCGTGCCGGGTGCGGCAGGCGTTGCCGAGGATGCGGCAGAGCGGTCTTTCTTCGGCTTGCGGGTTTCTTTGTTGCTGCGCACTTGGCCTTTCGCCATGGTTTCCTCCTGGTATGACGATGCGGGACAGATCAGGTATTGCGGCCCGCCGACGGTTGGCCGGCGCGGTCGTTGCGGCATCAAAGGGGCAGGGGTCCGATGCCGGAATGCTCGTCCAGAGAGGCTGCCAATGTGGAAAGGCGCGATTGCCCTTGGGATTGTTCTGGGGAGTGCCCCAGGGAATGGATGCGCAGCGTGCTTGTTCCCCGGCCGGTCTCCGGCCCACGGCTGAAATTGGGAAAAGCCACGAAACTTTCCACGGCTTCAAAACGATCGCCCTGCCGCCCGGCGGCTTCGGCACGATCGAGAATGCCGAGCGCCACATTCTCACGGTAGCCGAATGCGCCGGTCCGGATGAGATTGCGCGACAGGCTTGGCGGATAAAAATCGGAAGACATCGCGTCCTCCTTTCGTTGGGGCCAGGGCTAACGCCCGAACCAGCAGCGCCCTTGAAGTGGCTGCCAGCAATTGGAATCCTGCGCTTATTCGGTGCTTTACGCAAGGGCGTTCTCGCGGGACAGGGGGTACGGCAGCTGTCGCGGCATAAACTTTTCGAATATTGCGCCAACGCCAGAAGCCGTTAATCTGAAGGCGGATATCTCAAGCACGGAAATCGAAGATGAGTATCGCTGTTTTGACGACCTACGTTCTTGTCGTGCTCGGGCTGATGGTGATTCCCGGGCCAGCGACACTGCTGGTTCTCGCCCGATCGGTCAGCGGCGGCAGGCGGGCCGGCATCGCAACGGGGCTCGGTATCGGGGTCGGCGATCTCATCCATTCCACCATGGCGACCTTCGGCCTTTCGGCCTTGCTCGCAACTTCGGCGCTCGCCTTTGAAGTGGTCAAATATATCGGCGTCGCCTACCTCATCTATCTCGGATACCGGGCCTTCATCGAAAAGTCCGGCAATCTCGACATGGCGGCGGCCCCTGAGATCAGCCCCGGCAAGGCTTTCCGGCAGGGGATATTCACGGAGATACTGAACCCGAAGACGGCGCTCTTCTTCCTCGCCTTCCTGCCGCAATTCATCCATCCCGAAAGCGGATCGGTGATCGGGCAATTCGCGCTGCTCGGCATCATCTTCGTGACGCTCAGCATCTGCGTGACCTCTGCCCTCGCCTTCGGCGCCGGTTCGGTACGCGGCTGGCTCAGCCGGAACCGGACGATCGGCCGCTGGCAGGGCAAGGTGATCGGCTCGATCTATATGGCGCTTGGCGTGCGGCTGGCGTTTCAGCAGCAGTGAGCGGTGCCCGGCCACCGATACGACCGGGCTTTGAGTTGCTACCGCTTTATCGCGGCCAACTGGCGCTCAAAACTCCCCAGATCGAAATAGTCGCGCCAGACGGTGATCCTGCCGTTTTTCACCGTCAGCGTGCCCATGACCGGCAGGGTGATCTGGCTGCCGCTTTCATGGGTGAAGATATCGATGCGCTCGTTCAGAACGACGTTGCCTGACGCGGCGATTTCCGTGACCTGCCAGTCTATCTTGAAGGCGGTGCCGATGCCGAAATCGGCGTGGAATTTACGGACGTTTTCGCGGCCCACGATATCGGGCAGGGGCACGTTGTCGTAGAGCACGTCTTCGGCAAGCATGGCGAGCGCCTCCTTGATGCGGTTGGCGCTCCAATGGGCGAAGAAGACCCTTGCGGTTTCGAGCGGTGACATATCAACCTCCCTCAGCCGAACTTGACGAGGTTGAGGGCCGGCAGCGGGCCGCCGGGGAATTGCGTCAGGCTGCCGCCGACCTTGAGGGGGCCGAGGTCGACGCCGGCAAAGCCGAGGCGCGCGATGAGATCGGCGACTTCGGCCTTCGCCTTGATATCATCGCCCGAGTAGAAGAGCACGCGGCTGCCGCCTTCGGCGTGCGGGTCGGCCGAAACGAGGTTGGCGAAGAGGTGGTTGAAGGCCTTGACGAGGCGGGCGCCGGGCACGAGGCCGGCGACGATTTCGCTCGACAGACGGCCGCCGAGCTCTGCCGGCTTGAAGAGGGGCGCCTCGATCGGGTTATTGGCATCGATGACGATGCGGCCGGCCCAATCCGGCAGGCCGGCAAGGGCGGAAGGCAGCTTCGACCAGGGTACTGCGATGAGGACGATATCGGCCCTGGCTGCCTCCTCGATCGTGCCCGCGGTGATATGCGGGGCGAGCTCGGCGGTGAGCTCGGCAAGGCTTTCCGGGCCGCGGCTGTTGGCGACGGTGGCGGAAATACCGTTGCGAGCGAGTGCGCGGGCGAAGGCGGAGCCGATATTGCCGGCGCCGATGATACCGATGGACATGGCAAGTTTCCTTTCTGGATGGCGTGCTGGTTTCGATGGAACCAATATCGCGATGCCATTCCCCTTTGATTAGAGGGAAGTTGGTGGTATCAGTTTCAAGTCTTTGTTGAAGGTGGCGAACGATGGAAAGCCTGGCGAACCTGGAATCCTTCGTGCGCAGCGCAGAACTTGGCGGCTTTTCGGCGGCAGCACGTCGCCTCGGCCTGACGCCGGCGGCGGTCAGCCGCAATGTAGCGGCGCTCGAGGCCAATCTGAAACTCCGGCTCTTTCACCGCAGCACGCGCAGCCTGACGCTGACGGAGGCGGGTGAGCGCTTTCTCATCTCCATGCGCGACCATCTCGAGGGGCTGCAGGGGGCGATTGCCGAAATTTCCAACGAGCAGGCGGAGCCGGCAGGCGTGCTGAAGGTTAGCCTGCCGCCCGGTTTAGGCACGGGCTATATCCTGCCGATGCTGCCTGATTTCATGAAACGCTATCCGCTGGTGCAGCCGGAATGGATGTTCGAGAACCGGCAGGTGGATCTGATCGGCGAAGGTTACGATGCGGCGATCGGTGGTGGCTTCGAGCTCGCCTCGGGCGTGGTGGCAAGGCCGCTGGCGCCGGCCCATCTCGTGGCGGTGGCGTCACCCGCCTATATGCAGGGCCGCGTGCCGCCGGTCGATCCGGCCGGGCTTGCGGGGCTCGACGGCATCGTCATGAAATCGATCAATACCGGGCGCATTCCCCAACGGCAGATGCGTAACGCAGCGGGAGAGGAACAGCCTGTCGATCTCACGGCAAAGATCGTCGTCAACGATCCCGCCGCCATGCGGGGTGCCGCCCTTCTCGGGCTCGGGGTCACGCTGCTCTCCAAGCCGGATGCGCTTGCCCATCTCGATAGCGGCGAGCTGATCCGGCTCGTGCCCTCCTGGTATGTCGATATCGGGCCGATCTCGATCTATTACGCCAACAAGAGGCTGCTGCCGCTGAAGACGCGGGTATTCATCGATTTCGTCATCGAGGGTTTTCAGCGTCAGCGGCTGGCCGAGCGTTTTGCCGGCAGCTTGGGTTGAGGCCCATCGGGCCGGTAGCCGAGCACGAAGGCGATGACCTTTGCGGAGGACATTTCGCAGGGTTTCAGCGTGCTGCCGCTGGTCTCCAGCAGATAGAGGTTGAAGCTGACGATATCAGTACCGGCGAGATCTTCGGCATAGAGCCAGATGCACTTGCCGTCGGCCGAGCGCTTGACGGTTGCGCCCCAGCGGCCGGCTTCGAATCTGCCTTCGCTGTAGCCCTCGGGGATAAGGGCAAGCGCGCGAGTGAAATCGTCTGCGGGGTTCATGCTTGTCTCTATGAGGCAATGTTACGCTGCATAGGTGGCGGCGCGGGCGGTGCCTCGCAAGGTCGCGTCGTCGGAAGCATCGGTAAAGGGCGTCTCGTTATCAATCTGAGACGCACGGCCACCCCAGGAGAACAGGAGGATCGCCGGCGGGTGCTTCAATCCGAAAACGTTGTCCTCAAGCGATGAATATGGGCAGCGCCGATGCCGCAGCAGCCGCCGATGATGGTCGCACCCGCTTCGGCCCAGGAGCAGGCATAGTGCGAATAGGCATCGTCATTCAAATCGCTGCGGGTGTCGTGCAGGCCTTCATTGGCGGCTGCCTCGCCCTGTTCCCCTTCGAAGGCATTGGCATAGACGCCGATTTCGAGGGGAGCGCCCATCTTCCGGAACAGGCGCGCTGCCGTCTCCACGGCTGCCTGCATGACCTCTGGCTTGCTGCAATTGAAGAGGAGGGCTTCAGCACCCGAGGATGCCGCCCAGGATGCCGCGTCCTCGACCCTTTCGTTGGAACGGAGCTTCGGCTCCGCGCCCTTCATGGCTGCCTCGTCATCCGCCACCGTGAAGGAAATCCAGAACGGTTTGCCTGATGCCGCCACTGCCTTGCGGACCGCCTCTGCCTCGGCAATCAGGCTCAGCGTCTCGCCGAGCCATATATCGACGAAGGGGGCGAGGTTTTCGACCAACACCTCAAGATAATCCTGCACCCGCGAAGGCTGAAAGTTCTGCGGTTCGTACGAGCCAAAGATCGGCGGCAGCGAACCGGCGACCAGTATCTTCCGATCCGTAACGGCATCGGCCGCCTCGCGCGCCAGGCGGCCGGCAAGACGGATCAACGCCGGCCCTTCCTTCCGAAACCGGTCCTCGCCGATGTGAAAGGGCACGAGCGCATAGCTGTTTGTCGTAATCACCTCAGAGCCGGCGGCGATGAATTCCTGGTGTACCTGGCGCACGATGTCAGGCGAGTTGATCAGCGCCAACGCCGACCATTCCGGCTGTTTCAGTTCCGCGCCCAGCCGCAGCAGCTCGCGGCTCATGCCGCCATCGAGAATTCGGGTCGTGCTCACGAAGAGGTCTCCATTCGGTCTGTCGCGCCGTGACCGGCGGCGGGTTTTTCATGACAAAGTGTGCGGGGTGCACGTGGTTCGTGGGTAAGCGAGTTCATGGCCGGTTCTTTGGGCTAGCGACGGACCGGCACCTGCGCTTCGAGACCTCGAAAGACGCGGGCGATCACTGCGGTCAAGGCGAGATAAAAGAGGGTGACGACCAATAGCGGTTCGTAGACGAGCAGCGTGTCCTGCCGGACCTTGTTTGCGACGGCGTAGAGATCCATCACCGTCACCGTAAAGGCGAGCGGCGTCGCCTTGAGCTGCATGACGATCTCACCCGCAATGGTCGGCAGGGCGATGCGAATGGCGCGCGGCAGCCAGATGCGACGGGTCAGCTTCCAAGGCGACAGGCCGAAGGCTCGGCCGGCTTCGAGCTCCCCCTTGGGAACGGCAAGCAGCGCGCCGCGCAATACCTCTGCCTCATAGGCGGCGTAGTTCAGCGTGAAACTGACTGCGGCAAAGAAGAATCCTTCGCGCAGGATCGGCCAGAACAGGCTCTGGCGGATGCCGGGGATCATGGGGAGCAGCGAACCCACGCCGTAGTAGAGAAGCCACAGCTGGATCAGCAGAGGTGTGCCGCGGAAGAAGGTGCAGTAGCCGCGCGCCAGCAGCCGTGTCAGTCCGCAGCCGCTGACCTGCGCGAAGGCGAGGCCAATCGCAATGATGAAGCCGAACATCACTGATATCACCAGCAGGCAAACAGTCTGCCAGGCGCCCGTCAAAAGCAGCGGCCAATAGGAAGAGATCCAGGTGAAATTCATCGGGCGTTCTCTTCAGGCAAGGCGCGGCTGCCCCCGCCGCACCCGCGCCTCGATCAGTTTGAAGAGGACGTTGGAAACGAGCGTGATGGCGAGGTAGAGAAGGGCGGAAGCAAGGAAAAAGACGAAGTAGTGTTTGGTGCTTGCCCCGGCAAGACGGGTGGCGAGCGCCAGTTCCTGATAGCCGACGACCGCAACCAGCGCGCTGTCCTTGGTGACCGACATCCACAGATTGGCAAGGCCCGGCAGGGCGTTCGGCAAGAGTGCAGGCAACATCACGCGGCGAAACCTCAGCGCCGGCCCCATGCCGAAGGCCTTGGCGGCCTCGATCTGGCCAAGGGGAATGGCGAGGATCGCGCCGCGCAGCACCTCCGTCATATAGGCGCCCTGCACGAAGCCCAGCACCGCGACGGCCGCGACAAAGCCGTTCACGTTGACCGGCGGCAGGTCGAACGCGGCCAGGAGCCGGTTGAGGCCATCGGTGCCGGCATAATAGAGCCCGACGATCAGGATCAGCTCCGGAACGGCGCGAATGACAGTGGTGTAGACATCGAGCAGCAAGCGGAGAACGCGGTTGCCCGAAAGCTTTCCAAACGCGCCGGCCGTGCCGAGCAGCAGGCCGATCGCGAAAGCGCAAGCCGAGATGGCGACCGTGGAGACCGCACCTGCCAAGAGAACGCCGCCCCACCCCGGAGGGTAGGGAGACAGCAGGTCGAGAATACCTTGTTGCGCGGTCGCCATTGTCAGGACTGCTTACTTTGCGCCGTAGATGTCGAAATCGAAGTATTTCTTGGTGATGGCGTCATACTGGCCGCTGGCCCGGATTGCCGATATCGCCGCGTTCAGCTTGGCTTTCAGCTCCGTGTCTTCCTTGCGCAGGCCGCCCGAAACGCCGGCTCCGAGAATTTCCTTGTCGTCGGCGACGTCGCCCATCTTGGCGCAGCAATCCTTGCCGCCATCGCTTTTCAGGAAAGCGTCAAGCGCCAGCGAATCGCCGAAAACATAGTCGATGCGGCCGGAAGCGAGATCCTGGAAGGCTTCGTCGAGCGTCTGGTAGGTCTTCTCCTCCGCAGCCTCGGCGAAATACTTCTTGTAATATTCCGACTGGATCGTCGACACCTGGATGCCGATGGTCTTGCCCTTCACATCCTCGGCGGTGGCGCCCGGCTTCTGGTCCTTGGGACCGATCAGGGTGCTCGGCGTGTTGTAATATTTGTCGGTGAAGTCGATCACCTTCGCGCGTTCCGCTGTGTTCGACATCGACGACCAGATCACGTCGAACTTCTTGCTCTGCAGAGCCGGAATGAGACCGTCCCAGGAAATATCGACGATCGAGCATTTCTCCTTCATCTCCTCGCAGACAGCGTTCATGAGGTCGATCTCCCATCCCTGCCATTGGCCGGAGGCATCCTTGGCGAAGAAAGGCGGATAAGATTCGTTCATGACGCCGAAGCGGACTTCGGCCTGCGCGGCGACGGCGGAAAGCGCAAGGGCAACGCCGGCGAAAAGGGTGGGGATCAGCTTCATTCGCAGGATTCTCCTGGTTTGTGTTATTGATGGGAGTTCGCGCGTCAGTGGGCGCTGAGACCGGTAAATTCCCGGCAGCGGGCGCTCATCGGCGCCCCGAATATCTGTTCCGGCGGGCCTTCCTCCTCGATCCGTCCCTGATGCAGGAACAGAACGCGGCTCGAGACATCCCGTGCGAAGCGCATTTCATGCGTGACGATCAGCATCGTCCGGCCTTCTTCCGCGAGGTCACGGATCACTTTGAGAACCTCGCCGACCAGCTCCGGATCAAGCGCCGATGTCGGCTCGTCAAACAGCATGACGTCAGGATCCACGCAGAGCGCTCTTGCGATCGCCGCCCGCTGTTGCTGACCGCCGGACAAGAAAGCGGGATAGGCGTCGCGTTTATCGAAGAGCCCGACCTTATGGAGCAACGCCTCGGCCTTTTCGATGGCCTCGCGCCGTGAAATGCCCATGACGTGCACCGGCGCCTCGATGACGTTTTCGAGCACCGTCCGATGAGCCCATAGATTGAAACTCTGGAAGACCATCCCCAGCCCGGTCCGCACCCGCTCGATCTGCCGCCAACTGCGCGGCTGCAGCCGTCCGCCCCGACCCATCTTCAGCAAGATTTCCTCGCCGTTGACCGCAATGCGGCCACGATCCGGCGTCTCCAGGAAATTGATGCATCTGAGGAAGGTGCTCTTGCCGGAACCCGACGAGCCGATGATCGAAATCACATCGGACTTGCGGGCCTCAGTCGAAATGCCCTGGAGAACCTGTTGCGAGCCGAAGCTTTTATGGAGATCTTCGACACGAAGAGCAGGAGAGGACTGATCGGGCATGCATGGTTCCGGCTGAACTGAATTTGCGAAGGATAATGATAAAGTAACGCGGTTTTTTCGCGCAATTTTCATCCATTCTGCATATTTTATGCAAAATAATCTACCTAATGCAGCAAATGCGGCAGAATGCGCGAAGTGCCGCGACAGAGATCGGACTGGACAATGGAACAACTGGATCGTTTTGACCGTGACATTCTCGATATCGTTCAGCGCGACTGCCAGCTGAGAGCCGAAACGATCGCCGAACGGGTCGGCCTATCGGTCTCGGCCGTGCAGCGGCGGTTGAAGCGCCTGCGCGAGGAGGGGATCATCAAGGCAGAGGTGGCCATCCTCGATCGGAAGGCGACGGGGACATCGATGGTGTTCATCGTCGGGATGGAGATCGAGCGGGACAATTACGACGCGCTGGCGAAGTTCCGCCTCTGGGCCGAGAAGCAGGATCACATACAGCAGGTCTATTACGTCACGGGTGCAGTCGATCTGATCGCAATCGTCACCGCCCGCGACGTCGAGCACTATGACGACATCGCGGCCCTGATCATGGCGGAAAATCCGCAGATCCGCCGCATGCATACGAATGTCGTGCTGCGCGACGTCAAGCTCGGCCTGTTCGTGCCCCTCCAATAGCGGGCAGGCCAATGGTCTCACCATTGGTTCGGGTCGCGGCCGGTCGAACAGGCCGCCTCAATGCCCCGTCAGCACCAGCGTCTGCACCGGCAGCAGCATGGCCTGCATGCGCAGGATCATCGCATGCACCACGCCGACCGTGTCGATGACATGCAGGCCGATCCATTTGAAGGTGCCGATATTGGGGTCGGCGAGTGCGTCGTGGTTGTTGGTATAGGCGTTGGCGATGCAGCTGCCGCCGGGGGGCACGTCGTCGAGGCCACCGGGGAAGAGGGGTTGCAGGAAGACCGTCAGCGTGCCGGGTCTTGCCAGTTGCGTCACGTCGACGAGCTGGTCGGTTGGGCGCAGCTGGCCGGCGGCGATCACATCCTGCACCTCCGTGACGACGAGCGGGATGATGGCGAAGGGTTTGCCCACACAGGTGGCTTCGGCCACCATGCCGGGTTTCATCACCTGCGCCTCGATCTGGCCGAAACCGGCAACCAGCGTGCCGCGGCCGGCCTCTTCAGGCACCAGGATGCCGGCCGGCCGCAGCATGGTGTTCAGCACATCGCCGCGCCGCAGCGTGAACTGCTGAACAGTGCCGCTGATGCCGGCCTTGACGACCGTCTTGTCGAGCTCGACCTGGGCCTGCGCCAAGGCCGCTTCGGCGCTCGCCTTCTGCGCCGGCAACAGCACGTTGAGCTTAGTTTGCAGCGTCTCCTTGCTGGCATAGGCGGCGCTGACCATGCCGCGCTGGCTTTCGACCGTATTGGTGAGCCGGTCCACCTCGCGGCGGGCAACGGCGTCGTTCTTCAGGAGCTGGGTCTTCATCTGCAGTTCGTCGATCGAGACCTGCAGGGCGCCTTCGGCCTGCCGGATCACGCCGTCGGCGCTCGCAAGCTCGCTCTCGGCCACCTTGGTCTGGGCTTCCACCTCGGCGATCTGCTTCTGCGCCACATCGAGTGCTGCCTTCTGGGCGGAATCGTCGAGGCGGAAGAGCGGCGCGCCGGCCGCGACCTTCTGGTTGACGCCGACATAGACCTCGTCGACCCGGCCCATAGCTTCCGGCAATATGGTAACGGTGCGGAAGACGGCAGTGACGCTCTTCGTAGAGGGGTGGAAATAGAAGATCATGGTGATCAGCGAGATGGTGAGCAGCAGGCAGGCGGTTATACCCCAGCGCAGCTCGTACCACATGCTGTATAGGGTGATCTCGCGGCCGATGCGCTTGTCCTGAACATAGCGGCGGTAGAGATAATCCGGGAGGATGGTCAGCATTGAGCACAGCAGGAGTTCAAGCATGGTCAGATACCTTCCGCCTGCGGGTCGGGCTTGATCGCCGGTTCGGCCGGTTGCGGGCCGGGTTGCGCGTTCGTGTGGCCGGACGGTCGCGGATGCGTTGCGGCAACCGGCAGCGGCGCGATGGGTGCAGCGGTGACTGGAGCAGGAGTGACTGGGGCCGCAGTGACTGGGGCTGCAGTGACTGGGGTCGTCGCGGCAGACGGTGCGGCGGCTGGAGCAGGGGCGGTCGGGGCGCCGCTCGCGGTTGCGCCGGGAACCGGCTCGTGGGCGGCCTCCGAAACGCGGCTTGCGAGCCGCGCCATCGATCGGGCGATCGAATAGAGCGGCGTCGAAAAATCGGGAATGCGCACGAGAGCGAGCAGCAGGCCGATGATCCAGTAGATATGGTTGTGGGTGAAGAGCGAGATCAGCGCCAGCACCGCGACGACCTCCAGCTGTGCCTTGTTGGCCCGGTGAGCGATGCGCTCGGGAACGGCATGGAGCTGGAAGTAGAAATTGCCGATGGCGAGGATCATCGCAAGCAGCAGCACGATGACGATGACGAAAAGATAGTCGGTCTCACCCGGCCCGGTGATGAAACCCGGCACATGATTGGTGAGGGCGGCATGATAGGGCTGCGTCGCTGCCTCATCTGCTGCCGCTGCCGTTTGAGCGGCCAAGGAGGCCGTTGCGACCGTCGCGCCGATGGTGCTCCAGTGGCGGTTCTGCTGCCTTGTCGTCTTCCTTCCATCGCCCATGCCAATGCTCCCCCGGACGGCATTTTAGTTTAACCTTAAGTCTAGGCTCTTTGTGCGCAGCACGAAAGTACGTAACGGTAACTACGGGGTAAAATCTGTGCTTCGTGCTATTCGTAAACGGTCGGGCACGTCTCTTTCAATCAGCCCGCCGGCACCTCATCGCCCGCCATCCTCCAGCCTATGCCGCATCCAGATATTCGGCTCCTCGTAAAGCCCAAGTCCGCTCTCGCAATCGGCCGTCAGCGGCGCCAGGCCGCCTTCCATGTGATACGGCCCGGACATGGGAAAGCGCAGCCCGCTCCATTCGCTCCATTGCGACAGCGGCGCCTCGACCCGCATCGAGCGCGGCGCGATTTTGACGAGGCTCGCGCCGAGCTGCCAATGCTTGCGCACCCAGGGATCGAAGGGCGCGCCTGATGGCGCCGTCCAGGCGATGTAATCTGCGAAGGATGTCAGCGGATAGGCAGCCTTCTTGGTGGGGCGCACGGGCGCGACGAGGGCCTGGAGGGCGTGTCGTCCGGCATCGGCCTTCATGTTGCCGATCAGCCGCTCGGCCAGATCCGAGCCGCGCATGGCGGGCGATACGACGATGGCAAGTGCGCAGAGAGCGTTGGGTTTCCGGCCCGATGCGAAGGCCTCCACGCCGTCGGCGAGAACGGCATCCCATCCGGCGTCGGGCAGGGAGGCGTCGTCGTCATGTTTGGGCCAGAAGAAGGGAATGCTGTTCGATGTGGCGACGACCTGCTCATTTCCGCTGTTATCCCTGCCGAGGGCCAGGAACTGATGGCGGCGCAGGCCATCCGAAAACAGGCTGTTCCAGTATTTGACGATAACCTCGTCACCGCCGATGAATTTCGGCCAGACGGCTGCACCGAGTTCGTCGAAAGCGGGGATGAGGTCGGGCCGTTCCTCGGCCGAGACCAGGGTGATCTCGTTGTAGGCTTCTTCCATCATGCCTGAATTTTCCCGAATCCGTCGCTGCGACCACGCGCAGTCGGCCCCAACAGCTCGTCATACGCAACCTTTTGTTTATGTGCCGAACGTAGCGAAGGGCGCCGGGAGGCCGGTATCAAGAGAGCGCCTGGCTCCGGCCGAAGGCGTTTCGCAAGGTCACCGGAGGAATTCGGCCCCCAACCCAGCGCTCTCTTGATGCTGCGATGATCGCAGCAGATGGTTGAGGCGGTGTCTTGCTATCTTTTCAGGCGCCGCGCGAGCAGCGCTCCGGCATCGCCGATGACGATCGCCGGGATCAGCACCAGCGCCATGTCATTGATGCGCGGCGGTACATCGACGACGACGAGATCGAGGCCGAACCAGGGATTGAGGATCTGCACCATGTAGATCGCCGCCCACCAGAGCCCGAAGGGGATGACGATGAGCAGGCGGCCGAGGCGGGTGGCGCTCCAGCGGTCGGCGGCTTCGGCCACCGCGATGTCGCGGGCGGCCTCGATGCCCTTGATCACTTCCGCGGCGGCAAGCTTCTGCTGGTCGGTCTCGGCTGCGAGTTTCGCCTGATAGGCAGCGAGCAGCGGACCGGTGAATTTCTCGAGGATGCCGCCGAGCAGCAGGTCGCTCAGCCACCTCATTTCGCCCATCCGCAACGATGGGCCAGATAATACCAGCCTTCGGCTGTTGCCGCGATGAGCGCGCCGGAGGCAACCTGCAGAGCCATGGCGACATCGGGATCGCGCGAGATCATCTCGCCGAGATCGGGAGCGATCAGCCCGCGGGTGACGAGGATGGCGGCGAGGTAACGCAAGAGAATGCGGATGAAGACGAGGGTCATGTCTGCTGCCCTTGATGATGATGGAGAGCGGCAGGATGGCCTGGGGAGAGTTGTCGGCGTGAACTCGGAGCGATTGCGGTTTTTCTTGAGTCTCGGAAGGGGAAATATTTGTTTATTTTCAATGTATTGTTAACAAGGTTACTGTGTGTTTTCTGCTGGAGTTGCTCTGGACACTCTCGTCTTCGGCCTTGCGGTTAATCTTCCTCGTGGCAGATCCTCGGGACAAGCCCGAGGATGACGCCGGGTGAGTGGTAATGGCTCGCCAAGAACCTCAAATCGCCAGCCTCTAATCCGTCATCCTCGGGCTTGTCCCACTGCTGTCCGGTTTAAGTTTAGCCTATTGGCAGAGGGATTTGTCGTGGGTCTGATCTTGTTGCAGGCGGTTG
>NZ_JACHZL010000011.1:0-177217 GCF_014193555.1 Rhizobium sp. BK275 | reverse complement strand
AATCGATGCGCTGCGAAGGCAACCGCCTGCAACAAGATCAGACCCACGACAAATCCCTCTGCCAATAGGCTAAACTTAAACCGGACAGCAGTGGGCTTGTCCCGAGGATCTGCCGCGCCATCAGTAGATCCTCGGGACAAGCCCGAGGATGACGGAAGCGTTGGAGCAAGCGCGCCGCACGAAAAACGCACGGCGCACCCCTCACCTTACTTCAACAGCGCCTGCGCCTCTTCAATGCCCAGAGCCGCGGGCTGCGTGCAGGTCGTCGTCAGATCGACGAAACGGCCTTCCGCACCCGACTTCAGGATCGAGGTCATGATGTCGACGCCGTGCAGCGTGCGGTCGAGCGAGCAGCGCGCATCGCGGCCCTCGATCAGCGCCATGGCCATGTCGGCAAGGCCGGCCGTGCGGTAATTGGCGCGCGGGCCGTTCGGGCTTTCCTGGTTGAACTTGCCGAAGGGGTGATCCCAGGCTTCCAAGGCCTTGATCTCCTTGTCGCGGCCGCTGGCCTCGACGACACCGCCGAAGAAATTCGGGTCCGGCACGTAGAGCGATCCATCCGTGCCGTAGAGCTCCATGTTGGCATGGCGGTGCGACCAGACATCCCAGCTTGCCGTCAGCGTGATGGTGGCGCCGGAAACGAATTCGAGCAGCGCCTGGATCGTCGTCGGCGTCTTGACCGGAATGGTCTCGCCGCTGCGTGGCTGGCTGGTGATGGTGCGGGTTTCCGACGCCATCGAGGTCATGCCGACAACACGCTTCACCGGCCCGATCAGGTTGATCAGGTTGGCGATGTAATACGGCCCCATGTCGAGGATCGGGCCGCCGCCCGGCAGGAAGAAGAAGTCCGGGTTCGGGTGCCACATTTCCATGCCCGGCCCCATGACATAGCAGGCGCCCGACGTGATGCGACCGATGCCACCGTCATCGACGAACTTGCGGGCGAGCTGATGCGCGCCGCCGAGGAAGGTATCGGGCGCGCAGCCGACGGAAAGCCCCTTCTCCTTGGCGATGCGGCGAAGCTCCTCGCCCTGCTCCAGTGAGAGCACGAGAGGCTTTTCCGAATAGACATGCTTGCCGGCTTCGAGCGCTGCCTTCGACACCGGATAATGCGCATCCGGGATCGTCAGGTTGACGACGACGTCGATCTCGTCATTGGCGAGAAGCTCTTCGATCGTCTGCGCGACAACGCCATATTCCTCGGCGCGAAGCTTTGCGGCCTGCACGTTGATATCGGCGCAGGCCAGCACCTTCAGCCCCTTGAAGAGCGGTGCGAGCGAAAAGTAAGTGGTGGAGATATTGCCGCATCCGATGATGCCGACGCCAAGTTCCCTAGTCATGGTCTGCCTCAGTAGGTCTTGAAGGAAGCGATCGAGCGCGTGATGTTGCGGTCGATATCATTGGGATTGTCGTGCTCGACGACGAAATGCTTGGCCTTGGTCTTCGCCTTGACGACCGGAAGCAGCTTCGCCCAGCCGATCGTGCCATGGCCGACATCGGCCCAGCCGCCTTCATCAGCGGCTTCGCCAGCCGGCGCAATGTCCTTGACGTGCACGGCGCTGATGCGGTCCCCAAGCTTCTCGACCCAGGCATAGGGGTCAGCACCGCCGCGAACGACCCAGGCGATATCCGCTTCCCAGGTGATGCCGGGCGCGCCTTCGAAAATACGCTCGATCGGCAGCGAGCCGTCCGAAAGCTTCACGAATTCGAAGTCGTGATTGTGCCAGCCGAATTCATAGCCCGCATCCTTGTAGGGCTTGCTCATTTCCTGCAGGCGCTTGCCGAAGGCGAGCCAGCCGGCTGCATCCGTCGGGCGCTGGTCGGGCATCAGATGCGGCGCGTAGATGGAATCCATCCCGAGGACCTTGGCGATCTGCAGCGACTTCTCGACGTTGCCGTCGAGGAAATCGGGGCTGAAATGGCCGGTCGCCATCACGAGGCCGTTCTTGTCGAGATCGGCGCGCAGGCTCTTCAGGCCGGCTTCGTCGAGTTCGGCATAGATGCCGCCGAAACCTTCGACTTCGCCATAGCCGGCCTTGCCGAGCTTTTCGAAGATCGCCGACAGCGGCGGGAAATTGCGGGCGCTATAGAGCTGATAGCTGAGCTTGGTCATGTCATCCTCCTCGGGCCTCGTGCCCGTTCTCACGTAAGATCAATCTGCCGACTGGCAGGAATGCAGGTCGTAGAAGCGGAATTCCGGCAGCTTGCCCTTTTCGAGCGGCTTGGCCGGGGTGAAGGTGATGCGGCGGCTTTCGCCTGACGCAAGGTCGAAGGCGTTGTCGGAATATTTGCCATCGGTGTCCGTCTCGATCATCACGAAGAGCGCCAGCCCCTTCGCGGTGACGTTGATATCGACGGAGCCGTTCGCTTCGACGAATTCATGGGTGACCGTCAAACCTGCAGGCTCCAGTTCCAGCGCCTTGTAGGTGCCGTTGACATAGTGCCCCTCGCCGCCCATGCCGTTCGACGCGGTGAAGTGCCAAGCAAGCAGCGTGCCCTCGGGGATCTCGGACATGTCGAGCGTCGCCGCTGTGCAGGCCGCATCCGGCGCGCACATGGCCTGCGCATTTTTCAGATGCTTGCGCTCGCCCTTCATTGTCAGGATGGAGATCGCAAGATCGACGCTGACATCGGCAAGCGTGTCATTGACCAGCGAGAAGCGGATCGACTTGCCGTCGTCGGACGGAATGGCGGCAACCGCCACCGGCTGGAAGAAGCGCTTGACGAGATAGTGCATCGCCTTCCAGCGACCGCCGTAATCGAGGCTCGACCATGAGGCGACCGGCCAGGTGTCGTTGAGCTGCCAGTAGATCGTGCCCATGCAATGGGGTTTCAGCGAACGCCAATATTCCACCGCCGTCTTGATCGCCAAACCCTGCTGGATCTGGGAGAGATAGACGAAATTCGGGAAATCCTTCGGGAAGCGGAAGTAGCGGAACATCGTGCCGGCAATGCGCTCATTGCCGCCGGCATTCTTCTGATGCAGCTCCATGACGGGCGACGCGACATTCATGTCCTTGGCGTCGGCATAGGTCTTGATGACAGGCAGCGACGTATAGGACTGGAAGCCGAATTCCGAGCAGAAACGCGGCCTGACCGAGCGGTAATTGTCGAACGACTTGTTCTCGTGCCAGACCGACCAGTAGTGCATGTCGCCGGAACCATCGGCATGCCAGGCATCGCCGAAATCGAGATAACCGGAAGCCGGGCTCGACGGCCACCAGAGAGCGCCCGGCATCGCCTTCTTCACAGACTGTTCGATCGTACGATTCAGCCGGTCATAGGAAACGAGATAGCGGTCACGATCCCTACGGGACTCCTCGAACCAGGTCAGCGCGCCGACGAGCTCGTTGTCACCGCACCAGAGCGCGATCGAGGCATGCGAGGAGAGCCGGCGGACCTGATAATCCACCTCGACAGCGACATTTTCGAGGAAATCCTCGGTCGAAGGATAGAGGTTGCAGGCGAACATGAAGTCCTGCCAGACCATCAGGCCGAGCCGGTCGCAGATGTCGTAGAACCAGTCCTGCTCGTAGAAGCCGCCACCCCAGACGCGGATCATGTTCATGTTGGCGGCCTTGGCCGACTGCAGCAGATCCTCTATCTTTTCCTCTGACGACAACGAGAAGAGCGCATCCGCCGGGATCCAGTTGGCGCCGCGGCAGAAGATTTCGCGGCCGTTGACCTTGAAGGCAAAACGGCTGCCGGCGGCGTCAGGCGTGGTGATGAGTTCGATGGTTCTGAGGCCGATCTGCTTCGTCACACTGTCAGACGGCAGTTCGACGGTCAGCTTATAGAGCACCTGCTCGCCACTGCCCGAAGGCCACCAAAGGCGCGGATTGTCGATCTGGAAGACATAATTGACGTTCGTCTCGCCGACGTTGACGCCGACATCGAGCCGTACACGCTCGCCGTGGAGATCGAAATGCAGTTCGGCGATGCCGGGGTCTTTGGCATAGAGCGTCGCCGTGACCTGCAGTTCCACCGAACCATCGGCATTATGGGTCTGACGCGTCAGCACATGCTCGATGCGCGCCGTCTCCAGCTTCTTCAGCGCGATCGTGCCGTAAAGGCCGAGCGGCGCAATGGCGATATTCCAGTCCCAGCCGAAATGGCACTGCGGCTTGCGCAGCATGTTGCCGTCAGGGATCGGCGAGTTACCCGTGCTGTAGGGAATGTAGAATGGCTGCTGCTTCTGCCGTTCAGCGCCGACAGCGACGTTGGAGGCAAAGACGATGCGTATGGAATTGTCTCCCGCCTTCAGCATGCTCGAAACATCCGGACGGTAGCGGCGGAAGCTGTTATCGGCTTCGAGCGCCAGGAAGCCATTGACGTAGACGCTTGCGACCGTGTCGAGATAGTCGATGTCGAGGTACCAGTCGCCCTCGGCATCAGGAAGCGTGAAGCTGCGCTCCACCGTCCATTCGCGACGCGCCACCCATTGCACCACTTCCTCGTTGCGCCCGAAATACGGATCGGGAATGAGATTGGCCCGGTGCAGCGCCGTATGCACGTCGCCGGGAAGCGTGATCCCACATTTCGCTTCGCCGTCGCCGGAAGAGAGCTGCCAGGAGCCGGACAGGTCGATGGAGGTCGTGGACTGGGTCATTGCGTGATCTCGATCTTGGACGAGGGACGGCGCCCCCTTGATGATTGAGCCGGAACAGAGGATGTTCCCGCCGGTGCCGGGCGAAGCCCCCGCACCCTGCCTCTCCCCGTGAGCCGGGAAAAGGCCAGGGGGAAAGGGCTGTCTTTCATTCTGCGTTGCCGCCGGGCCGGGCAGCGCTGGCGGACTCAGGCGAAGGTACCACCACCCTCGCCTTCATCTGCCTGGGGTCAAGGTCTCAGATACGGTTTTCCGTCGCCGCGTCGAAAAGTGAAGCGACCGACATGTCGAAATTCAGCTTCACCTTGGCCCCGACATTAAAGCGACGCGCGCCGTTGACGCGGACGGACATCGTGTGGCCGGCATGTTTCAGCCAGAGCAGATTATCCGCCCCCATGGGTTCTTCGATATCGACGGTGGCATCATGTTCTTCGCCACCCGTATTCTCGTTGACCTTGATGTGCTCGGGGCGAACGCCGAGCACCACCTTACGGCCGGGCTGCAGCGTTTCACCGGCGTCGTAGCCGGCAAGCGAGAAGTTGACGCCGTTGGCGGTAAAGGCCATCCCGTCGCCCGTGCTGACCAGTTCGCCACGCAGGAAATTCATCGACGGCGAGCCGATGAAGCCGGCGACGAAGAGGTTGCGCGGCCGGTTGTAGATCGTCGTCGGATCGTCGAGCTGCTGGATGATGCCGCTCTTCATGATGGCGATGCGGTCGGCGAGCGTCAGTGCCTCGATCTGGTCGTGCGTGACGTAGATCATCGTGTTCTGTAGCGACTGGTGCAGGCGCTTGATCTCGACGCGCAATTCCGAGCGCAGCTTGGCATCGAGGTTCGACAGCGGCTCGTCGAAGAGGAAGACGTCGACGTCGCGCACCAGCGCACGGCCGATCGCCACACGCTGGCGCTGCCCGCCGGAAAGCTCCGCCGGCTTGCGCTTCAGGAGCGGCTGGATCTGCAGGATCTCGGCCGCGCGCGCCACGCGCTTGTCGATCTCGGCCTGCGGCACCTTGGCAACGCGCAGACCGAAGGAGAGGTTCTTTTCGACACTCATCTGCGGGTAAAGCGCATAGGATTGAAAGACCATGCCGATGCCGCGGTCCTTCGGCTCTTCCCAGGTGACGTTCTTGCCCTTGATGAAGATCTGCCCTTCCGAGGCGTCGAGCAGGCCGGCAATGCAATTCAGCAAAGTCGACTTGCCGCAGCCGGACGAGCCGAGCAGCACCAGGAATTCGCCATCGTTGATGTCGAGGTTCAGGTCCTTGAGCACGCTGACCGAGCCGAAATTCAGCGACAGATCCCTGATGGAGACGCTGGAGTTGGAGACACTTGAATTCATGTTCATGGGATCAACCCTTCACTGCGCCGGCGGCGATGCCACGGACGAAAAGCCGCCCTGAGACGAAATAGACGATCAGCGGCACGAGACCGGTGAGGATCGTTGCCGCCATGTTGACGTTGTATTCCTTCACGCCCTGGACGGAATTGACGATGTTGTTGAGCTGCACGGTCATCGGATAGGTATCCGGCCGGGTGAAGACCACGCCGAACAGGAAGTCGTTCCAGATGCCGGTGACCTGCAGGATCATCGCGACGACGAAGATCGGCAGCGACATAGGCAGCATGATCTTCAGGAAGATCTGCCAGAAGCCTGCCCCATCGACACGCGCCGCCTTGAACAGCTCCTCCGGCAGCGACACGAAATAGTTGCGGAACAGCAGCGTCAGGATCGGCATGCCGAAGATCGAATGCACGATGACGAGGCCGGTGAGCGACCCGTAGAGGCCGATCTCGCGCAGGATGATGACGATCGGATAGATCATCACCTGATAGGGAATGAACGCCCCGATGATGAGTATCGAGAAGAAAAGCTCGGATCCCTTGAAGCGCCAGTTTGCAAGCGCATAGCCGTTCACGGAGGCGATGGCGATCGAGATGACGACCGACGGCACCGTGATGCGCACCGAGTTCCAGAAACCGCGCGACAGACCATCGCAGTTGAGCCCGGTACAGGCCTCCGCCCAGGCCTTTACCCAGGGTTCGAAGGTGATCTCCATCGGCGGCGAGAAGATGTTGCCGAGACGGATTTCCGGCATACCCTTCAGCGAGGTCACGACCATCACGTAGAGCGGCAGCAGATAGTAGAGCGCCGCGACGGCCAGCGTGCCGTAGAGCATGATATTGCGCGACGACAGCACCGGGCGCGGCTTGGCGCCGCTCGGGCCTTCGCCGAGCCTCGGCGCAACGGCGTCGATACCGGCGGCAACGGTGTTGAGAGTTCCTGTATTAGCCACGCTTGCGCCCTCCTCCGAATTCCAAATAGGCCCACGGGACGATAATGATCGCGACAGTGACCAGCATCATCGTCGAGGCGGCAAAGCCCTGTCCCAGGTTCTGCGCCTGGAACATGTAGTCGTAGACGTATTTCGCCGGAACTTCCGATGATATGCCTGGACCGCCGGATGTCTGCGCGACGACGAGGTCGTAGACCTTGACGATGCCAGAGGCGATGATGACGATCGTCGTGATGAAGACCGGCCGCATCATAGGAATGACGATGAAGAGATAGGTCTTCCACATCGGGATGCCGTCGACGCGTGCCGCTTTCCAGATGTCCTCGTCGATCCCGCGCAGGCCCGCAAGCATCAGGCACATCACGAGACCGGTTCCCTGCCACAGCGCCGCGATCAGAATGCCGTAGATGACGATTTCAGGCGTATAGAGCGGGTTAAAGGTGAAGCTCGTCCAACCCAGCGAACGCACAACCGACTGAACGCCGAAGTCGGGGTTCAGAATCCACTGCCAAACGAGGCCCGTCACGATGAAGGACAGCGCGAATGGGTAGAGGAAGATCGTGCGGAAGGTATTTTCGAAACGGATCTTCTGGTCCATCAGCGCAGCAAGCAGGAAACCGATGACCAGGCTGAAGATCAGCGAGAGAATGCCGTAGAGAGCCAGATTCTCGATCGCCGTCACCCAGCGGGGCGCCGCCCAGAGACGGTGATACTGGTCAAAGCCGACGAAGCTCAGTCGCGGAAGGAGCTTCGAATTGGTGAAGGAATAAAAGACGGTCCAGAATGTGCCGCCGACAAAAATCACCAGCGCTGTCAGGATCATCGGTATGGATGCAATCTTGGCATTCAGATTGCGCAGTAACTTGATTGGCCGGCCTGCTTGCGCTTGCCCCGTCATGAACACTTCTCCTCAAATCGCAACTGCGACCTGCGACAGACCGGCATGAGGCCGTCTGCCACCCTGCCCCCCCCGGATTTGCCGGGGATGTCGGAGAGACGCCGCCATCCGGACATTCGTCCGGAACGATCCGGCTCTTACGGAGCCGGATCGCAAAGGCAGCGAATCTATCGATCAGTCAGCCGAAGCGATGATCTGGGCAAAACGCTTCTGAGCGTCTTCCGGCGTCATCGACGGGTTGGCGAAAAATTCGGAGAAGAGGTCTTCCTTCTGCTTCTGGCTGTCGGCCGAAAGCAGCTGGTCGGTGCCTTCGATCACGTTGCCCTTCGCCAGGATATCGAGACCCTTCTTCATGCAATCGTTGGCGGCGGCGAGATCGACGTCGCCACGAACCGGCAGAGAGCCCTTTTTCAGGTTGAACGCAACCTGGGTCTTGGGATCGAGCAGGGTCTTGGCGAGCACGGCCTGAGCCTTCGACTTTTCCTCGTCTTTCAGCAGCGGGAAATAGAAGGCGTCGCCGCCGGTCGAGATAATCTCGTTCACGCCGAGGCCAGGCAGGCAGGTGTAGTCGGTGCCAGCCTTCTGGCCGGCAAGCGCGAATTCGCCTTGCGCCCAGTCACCCATGATCTGACCGCCGGCCTTGCCCGTGATGACGAGGTTGGTGGCCTGGTTCCAATCCTGAACGTTGCTGCCCTTCGACATGCGGCGAGCGTCGTCGGCAGCCTTGAAGACCTTGGCGATCTCAGGGCCGGCAGCAGCTTCCGCATCCTTGTCCTTGAACACCTTGTTGAACGTATCCTTGCCGGCGATCGCGACCATCAGCACGTCGAAGGCGCCCGCAGCCTGCCACGGCTGACCGCCGACGGCGAGCGGAATGATACCGGCTTTTTCCAGAGCCGGACCAGCAGCGACGAACTCGTCCCAGTTCTTCGGAACGGCTACGCCGGCCTTCGTGAAGGCCGCATTCGACAGCCACAGCCACTGCCAGGAATGGATGTTGACGGGAGCGCAGTAGATCTTGCCGTCGATCGTGCAGGAATCGAGCAGGCTCGACGGACGAATGATGTCCTTCCAGTGCTCGGCGGTCGCCACATCGGTCAAGTCGCGCATCAAGCCGGCCTGAACCAGCTCCTCGGCCTGGCGGCCGTGGTTGAACTGGGTGGCGCCCATCGGGTCGCCGCCGGTGATGCGGCTGATCATGATCGGACGTGCAGTACCGCCGGAACCGGCGATAGCGCCGTCTACCCAGTGGTTGCCGGTGGCGTCGAATGCTTTTGCAAGCTCGGCGACAGCCGCGGATTCACCGCCCGACGTCCACCAATGCGTGACTTCGAGATCGGTCGCATTTGCGGCACCAAACGGAATGGCCACGGAAGCGGCAAGCACGGCCGCCATCATACGGATTTTCATGAGTTCTCCTCCCTCACTGAAACGTTGCCGGAAAAACTTAGAACAATCGATTTATCCGCGCAACCGCCTGCTCGCAAAATTTTCTGCGAGAGACGCCAATACAGCCTATGAGGGCAGTTGCCGATCCCATCTTTGCTCGATGCGAAAAGCGTAAGCAAACGATATCGCAGTTGCGGCATGAAATTAAATCTCTGATTTTATTATTTAATTTTTGATTAATCTGATAATTTCAGTCTTTCCCTATTTCGCAGGCGCAAAAAATCGTGGGATCAACAGGCGATTCAACCAGAGAGGAACACTCTGCAATGTTGATCGGAAAAAGGGCTCGACATTTCTACTGTATCGTTACAGATTGTCTCGCTCAGGGAGGAGAGCTTTTTGAGCGGCGGCATACTTACAGTGCGCCAAAAAGCCTCTATAAGGCGAAGCAAATCGCGCGAGGCGGGCCTAGAGGGATGGAAAACAACGGAAATTTCGGCGGAGCGGCATCGAGTCCCGTTCAGCGCGAGCGCCCGACACTGAAGACGATCGCCTTCATGACGGGCCTCGGCGTGACGACCGTGTCGCGGGCGCTGAAAGATGCACCGGATATCGGCGCTGAAACGAAGGAACGGGTGCGCATGGTCGCCCGCCAGCTCGGCTATCAGCCGAATAGGGCCGGCGTGCGCCTGAGAACCGGCAAGACCAACGTCATTGCGCTGGTGCTCAGCATCGACGAGGAGATCATGGGCTTTTCCAGCCAGATGGTCTTCGGCATTTCCGAGGTGCTGACCGGCACGCCCTACCATATCGTCGTCACCCCGCATTCGCACAGCAAGGACCCCATGCTGCCGGTGCGCTATATCCTGGAAACCGGCTCTGCCGACGGTGTCATCATCTCGCGCGTCGAGCCTGACGATCCGCGCGTACGCCTGCTCGCAGAAAGCGGCATGCCCTTCACCACCCACGGCCGCACCGATGGCGGCCTCGTGCATCCCTACCACGACTTCGACAACGAGGCTTACGCCCATCAGGCCGTGCAGAAGCTCGTCCAGCGCAGCCGCAAGCGCATCGCCCTGCTCCAGCCGCCGAGCAAGCTCACCTATTACACCCACACCCGCATCGGCTTTCAGACCGGTCTGCACGACTACGGCGCCGAGGAAGTGCCGCTGCGCGTCAATATCGATGCCCCGCTCGCCGAAATCCGTGACGCCGTGGAGCAGCTGATGCGCTCGCCGGGCGCGCCCGATGGCATCGTCTCATCCGCCGGCAGCGCCACCATCGCCGTCAACGCCGGCATCGAAGCCGCCGGCAAGCGCCTCGGCCACGACGTCGACCTCGTCTCCAAACAATCCGCCCCGATCCTCAACTGGATCCGCCCGGAGATCATCACCGCCTACGAAGACGTCCGCCACGCCGGCCGCGAGATGGCGAAACAGGTGATTGCGCGGATCGATGGCGTGGATGCGGAGCTGCTGCAGTCCATCAGCAAGCCGGAATGGCCGGACGGGCGGTAAGGTGATCCAGACACAAACCCGCTGAACCACCCGCCACGCCATATAAGCAATCTTCTTCGATGTCGGCGAACATTCGTCGATGAAACCCGCCAGTGGTTCTCCCGGACCGACTGGCTCACTGTCCCGCGCCTGATTTTCGCCGCACGCCGTGGCGCAGTGATCACCCCGCGCCATTCATCGGTAAGACGCCGAAAAATCCGTCTCCAGCAGCCCCATCATTACGTAGTCATGCCACACACCGTTCACGAAAGCGGCCTCCCGCTCCCTGCCTTCGATCACGAAGCCGCATTTCTCGTAGGCCCGGATCGCCCGTGTATTGTACGCAAGCACCCTTATCCCGATCCGATGCAGCCCCAACTCATCGAAAGCATGATGCAGGAGGAGACGAATAGCCTCGCTCCCGAGCCCTTTTCCCAGCAACTGCGGATCGTAGATGCCGATCGCCATGGAGGCGCGGCGATCGATAGCATCGAGCCTGTCCAGCCGGATTACGCCGATCAGCCGCCCCTGAAATTCGATGATCCAGGCATGCGGATGAACGATGTGGCCCTGGATCCACTGAACAGCACCCTCTCTCGTGAGAGGCGTCACATCATTACGGCCAATGCCGAACATCTCGACGATCTCGGCCGGGTTGCCGAGAGACAGCCGGGCATCCACATCGTCAAAAGACGCCGGCCGCAGCACGATTGTCTCCCCCTTCAAACGCACCATAACCGCAACCAAGATCCGTATTGTTTCGCATCAGGCAGTTTAAAGCCTATCGCAACGACCGCAACTGGCGCATGGCCCACAGGCAACACAACCTACTTGCAGTCGCGATCGATCTGAACGAGGCACATAGTGACGGGATCGCCGGCCCTCACCCCGCCTGATTGAAAACCGCCTCGATACGATACCCATCTGGATCGATCACAAACGCAGCAAAATAGTTCGGCCCATAATGCTGCCTCAAGCCTGGACCGCCATTATCGACACCACCATGCGCAAGCGCCGCCGCATGAAATTCGATCACCGACTGCCGATCCGGTGCCGCAAAGGCGAGATGAAAGCCCGCACCCGGTGCAGCCTGCCCCGCCTCGACCGATTTGATCGCCAGCTTGTCGCCGCCGCCGGGCACGCCGTAGCCGACAGCCTGCTCCTCCTCGCCGGGGCGAATATCCTCCCAGACTCTGATATAGCCGAGCGCGCCGAGGGCGGCGTCGTAGAACCTGGCCGAATGTTCGATATCAACCACGCCGAAAGATGCATGATGAAGCATGTCGCAGACTTCCCCGTTGTAATCAGCCGTATGACGGCAGAATAACAAAAGCCCGGCGCAACGGCCGGGCTCTTCAACTCTATTCCCACAGACCTCAGAAGGTCGAGGCACCGCTGCCCCAGGGGCCGTGGTGGAAGTCCTTGCCGTCGAGGCGGTCGAAGCCGTGGGCGCCGAAGAAGTCGCGCTGCGCCTGGATGAGGTTGGCAGTGCCGCGGCCCTGGCGGTAGGCGTCGAAATAGCTGAGCGCCGAGGCAAGCGCCGGAACCGGCAGGCCGGCAGCGAGTGCGGCGGTCACGACGCGGCGCAGCGCCGGGATCGATTCCTTGACCATGCCGGAGAAGGCCGGCGTGACGATGAGGTTCGCCGCATCGGGCACATCGGTGAAGGCCTTGGTGATCTCGTCGAGGAACTGCGAGCGGATGATGCAGCCGGCGCGCCAGATACGGGCGATGGTTGGCATCGGCAGCGACCAGTTGAACTCCTTGGAAGCTTCTGCCATGACGGCAAAGCCCTGCGCATAGGCGCCGATCTTGCCGGCAAAGAGCGCCAGTTCCAGATCCTTGTTGAATTCAGGGCCGTAGGCGATCGGGAAGGCAGCACCGAGATCGCCAAAGATCTTTTCGGCGGCGACGCGCTGCTCCTTCATCGACGACAGGCTGCGGGCGGCGACGGCGGCTTCGATGCCGGTTGCGGGAATGCCCATGTTCTGCGCTTCGATTGCAGACCACTTGCCGGTGCCCTTCTGACCAGCTTTGTCGAGGATCATGTCGACCATCGGCGTCTTGGAAATCGGGTCCGTAGCGGCCAGAACCTTTTCGGAGATTTCGATCAGGTAGGAGTTCAGGCGGCCCTTGTTCCACTCGCCGAAGATGCCGGAGATTTCCGAAGCGCTCTTGCCGAGGCCGTCGCGCAGGATGCCGTAGATTTCGGCGATCATCTGCATGTCGGCATATTCGATACCGTTATGGATCGTCTTGACGAAGTGACCGGCGCCGTCATTGCCGAGCCAGGCGACGCACGGGTCGCCATTATACTTTGCGGCAATCGAGGTCAGAACCTTCTCGACCCGCTTCCAGGAATCCTCCGTGCCGCCGACCATGATCGACGGGCCATGACGGGCACCTTCCTCACCACCCGAAACGCCCATGCCGATGAAGGTCAGGCCGGTGTCCTTGAGGCGGTCGAAGCGGGCAACCGTGTCGCGGAAGTTGGCGTTGCCGGCATCGATCATGATGTCGTTCTTTTCGAGATGCGGGCGCAGCGCCTCCATCTGTTGGTCCACGGCATCGCCTGCCTTAATCATGATGATGATCGGGCGTGGCGGGCGGATCGCCTCGACGAACTCCTCGATCGTCTTGCAGGGAATGATCTGCTTCTTCAGATCGCCGGCACTCTCGTAGAATTCATCCGTTTTTTCAGGCGTGCGGTTGAAGACTGCAATCTTGTTGCCCTTTTCCGCAATGTTGAGAGCCAGGTTGGAACCCATGACGGCAAGGCCGATCAGTCCGATTTCTGCCTTTTCCACGACAAACCTCCGATGAGTGAAATGGTGCGATGTTGTGGCACTCTCTCGGCCAAACGGCAAGGTCGAAGACCGCGATTCGGCTCGAAAAAAGGCTGTCGGAACAGGCTTTTCGAATGGCCTTGACAGCACCATATGCATGGGTTTGGGAGGCTGAAATGACTGCTGCTGCAGCAAGGCAGAGCGATAACGGGCCGCTGCTCGCAAAGAGAGCGGGGCGCTACCGCGAATATGCGCCCTCGCCTGCCCTTGCGCCGCATTTCCGCTGCCTCTGGTCGCATGAGATTCGAACCGCAGGCCCTGTCGCCATCGTGCCCGATGGTTATTGTGACCTGCTTTTCGCAGACGGCCGCCTCTTCGTTGTCGGACCAGACCGCACCGCCGCCTTCCCGCCGATAGCGCCTGGCATGCGCATTATCGGCGCGCGTTTTGCACCGGGCGCCGGCGCCGTCTGGCTGAAGCTGCCGCTGTCGGAGATCACCGGCCTTTCCATTCCCTTGAGCGATCTCGCGCAGGAAAAGGCTGCCCTCCTCGAACCGCGCCTGTCCGACTGTCTGGATGAGGCTGCCGCCCTCCCTCTCTTCGCCGCCCTGTTGAGTGAACTGGCAAGGGAAGAAGCGGAGCCAGATCCTGAGGCTCGCCTGATCTTTGCCGCTGCAGACCATGGACCGGGCCGTATCGGCGACCTGCAGCAGAGGCTCGATATCGGCGAACGGCAATTGCGCCGCCACGCCCACCACCATTTCGGCTACGGCATCAAGACGCTGGAACGCGTCCGCCGGCTGCAGCGTTTCATGGCCTTGTGCCGCGCAGGCGAGACCCTGTCCCTTGCCGCTCTCGCCCTCGACGCCGGCTTTTCCGATCAGGCTCATATGACCCGAGAGATCGGCGAACTGACGACACTGACGCCATCAGCCATGCTCGCTCAATTGACGACCCGCTGACCGTTTTGTTCAAGACGGCCCGGGCCGGCCTGCTAGTCTGACACAAAGCAAAAGGACAGACCGATGAACACAATGCCCGCCCGCATCGTCCACATCACGATCAAAAGAGACTGGCGCGATGTCTATGATTTCGCCGGCAGGCCGGAGAACATGCCGCTGTGGGCCTCCGGCCTTGCGAGCGGCCTGGAACCCGACGGCGAGGACTGGATCGCCCATGGCCCGCTCGGCATCGTCCGCGTGAGCTTCGTGCCGGCGAACGAATTCGGCGTCATCGACCATACCGTCACCATCGAATCCGGCCTGCGCGTCTATAACGCGCTGCGCATCGTGCCGAATGGCGATGGCTGCGAGGTGATGTTCACGCTTCTGCGCCTGCCGGGCATGACCGACGATCAATTCGCCGCCGATGCCGCTCATGTCCAGAAGGATCTGGCGGCACTCAAATCGCTGATGGAGAAATAAGATGGCCAGCAACGACGCTCAAAATGACCGCCGCATCGACTATGTCGAGTTTAACGTCGCCGATATTGACGCGGCAAAAGCCTTCTACGGCGCGGCCTTCGGCTGGCGCTTCACCGATTATGGGGAGAACTACTGCGAGTTCGACGATGGAAGGCTGAAAGGCGGCTTCACCAATCTCGGCCCTGTGCGTGCCGCAGGCGGCCCGCTCGTCATCCTCTATGCCGAAAAGCTGGAAGATGTGCTGGCAAGCGTCGAAAAGGCCGGCGGCACCATTGCAAAACCGATCACGCCCTTCCCCGGCGGCCGGCGCTTCCATTTTATCGACAAGGACGGCTACGAACTCGCCGTCTGGAGCAAGGACTGAAATCAGGCGTCCGCAGCGCCGAGATTCTGAATGGTGATGAGCGCCCCTATCACCTTCTTCGCTGCGTCGTGGAGCGGCACCATCCGGCAGCGATTGTGCCGCTCATCCCGCGCGTAGGTGTAATCTGCCGGCACGCCGTCGAAGCAGGCGTCGAGCTTTTCCTTCACCTCGTCGGCAAAGCGCTCCTCGCCGATGAACTCGACGATATGGCGGCCGATGAGCTGCATGGCATTCTTGCCGAGATGGGCGCAATTGGCCGGATTGGAATAAAGATAACGATAATCCTTCGTCAGAACCGCCACGCGGTCCGGCAGCGTCTGCAGGATCGCCGCGTTGAGAAACTGGCCGTTATCGGTATCGGGAACATAGGCGGGCGGCGGCCTGAGCTTCATGTCCGGTAGCGGCACGCGCCAGTCCGGCGCATGGGCGCCGAAATAACGGTCGAGCAGATAGGAGAGCACGGCGGCATATTGCGTCACGAAAGCCCCGTCATCGGCATCCTGACCGATGAGGTAGCTTACAAACTGAAGTTGCATGTAGACTTCGATGAGACTGGACGCCCTGCATGCGAGAATCGCCTCGACCAGCGGCTGAATATCGCGGTCGAGCGCCTCCACGCGCCCATCATCCCCTAGCCTTATCGCTTCCTCAATCTGCGCGCAGCGCAAGGAAAAGGCCCTGAACAGCTCAAGCAAGATACCCCCATATCCATTTCCTGAGAAACGCTCCGAAACCGGTCGAGGCCTATGCTTAATGAAAGATTACGCCTTACGGTAGGCACTTTACGCGCCCTAGTAGAGACGCGTAACATGAACCGTACTCAGTTTCAACCGAAGCGGACCTGTCGCTTTTAATCGATTATAAATCAGGAGCAAAATCTTACAGGCAGAATCTTACAGGCTGACAGAACGCTTGATATCCCAACGGTCGTGATACCACAACCATTGGGCCGGATATTCGCGCACCCAGCTCTCCACCTTGTCGTTCATCATCTGGGCCGTAGCGGGAAGATCCAGATTGCCCTTCTCGTCACGCGGCATCTCCATCTTCGGCTCGATCTCCAGGCGATAACGATTGCCGGGAAGACGGATGCAGCGGGCGGGATAGACCTCGCAATTGAACTGCCGCACCAGCTTCGGCAGCAGCGGATTGGTCTTGGTGTCGAGCCCGAAAAATGTCGTCTTCAACCCGCGGCTGAACTTCTGGTCAACCAGCACGCCGACCCCTTGGCCTGCCTCGAGCTGGCGGGCCAGCGCAAAGGAGGAACCGGCATGTGAGGGCACGAGCTTACCCATGCGGCCGCTGCGGAAATCGAAGACCTTCTGCGCGATGTAAGGATTGTTCGGCGGGCGGAAGAGCACGGTCACGCTGAGACCGAAGGCGTTGCCGGCGACCGGCAGCAGCTCGAAATTGCCGGTATGGCCGGTAAAAACGATAAAGGGGCGTGGATTGTCCCGCAGCTCAAGGAAGATCGGAATGCCCGAGACCTCCACCCTGCCCGGCTTGTCGCTCTCGGGATCGAAATCGAAGAGCTGGTCGAGGAAGACATATTCGGCTGCAAGCCGGCCCATATTGCCCCAGCTTTCGAGCGCGATCTCTTCGAGCTCGGCCTCGCTCTTTTCCGGAAAGGCCCGGCGCAGATTGTAGAGCATCAGCTTATGGCGCTTCAGCCGCTTGCCGATCTGGCGGGTCATCCAGTCGGCAAAGCGCATCGCGCCATCGGCCGGAAAAAGCTTCAGGAAATTCAGGAAGCCGAACATCACCTGCGCCACCAGCCATTGCTGGAAACGCCTGAGCGCCAGAACGATCCTGGTGATGAAAAGCTTCACCCGGTCAGTCCATCTTCAGGATGATCTTGCCGAAGATCTGCCGGGATTCCATGCGCTCCAGCGCACGATCGATATCGTCGAAGCCGACTTCCGTGTCGATGACGGGATGAACGAGGCCGCGGCCCATCTTCTGCATGGCGTCGGCCATATTCTCCATGCGGCAGCCGAAGGAGCCGAAGAGCTTCAGCTGCTGCTGGAAGAGCATCATCAGGTTCATCTCGGTCGAGACGCCCGAGGTCGAGCCGCAGGTGACGAGACGGCCGCCGCGCTTCATGCAGAGCATGGAGCCTGCCCAGGTATCCTTGCCCACATGTTCGAAGACGACGTCGACGCCCTTTTTCTTGGTGAGCTTGCGCACCACGCCTTCGAAACGGTCGGTGCGGTAATTGATGACGTGATCGGCGCCGATCGCCCTAGCCTTCTCGATCTTGTCGTCGGAGCCGACGGTGGTAATAACTGTGCAGCCGATCTTCTTGGCAAGCTGGATCGCCGCCGTGCCGATACCGGAGCCGCCGGCATGCACGAGGATTGTTTCACCGGGTTCGAGCTTGGCATTGTCGAACAGCATATGCTCGACCGTGCCGAAGGTGACGGGCGCAAGCGCCGCCCCGATCGCATCGACACCGGGAGGAACCGGAACCAGGAGACGCGCCGGCAGGTTCACCTTCTCCTGCGCAAAACCATCGAGATGGAAGCCGTGCACGCCGGACACATGTTCGCAGAGATTGTCACGGCCTTCGCGGCAGGGACGGCAGAGGCCGCAGGTGCGCGCGCCATAGATCGACACGAGCTGGCCGGGCAGCACATTGGCAACGCCGGGACCGATCGCTTCGACCATGCCGGAGGCTTCCGCGCCGATGACGAGCGGCATCTTGCGCTTGGCGAAGGCCATGCCGCGCCAGCCCCAGACATCGATATGGTTCAGCGCAACCGCCTTGACGCGCAACGTCACTTCGCCGGCGGCCGGGGCATCCGGTTCCGGCAGGTCGGTGATCTCAAGCTTGCGGTCATCGATCAGTTGCAGCGCGCGCATGATGTATAGTTCTTTCTTCTACGTGGATCGTCGTCATGCTCGGGCTTGTCCCGAGCATTTGCCAGCGGTCATCGAGTGACGCAGGTAGATCCTCGGGACAAGCCCGAGGATGACGTCAAAAACCACTTCGCCCCAAAATCAAGGAGGGTCTCTAAGCCGGTTCGAGCGCCATGACAAGGCTTGCATTCTGTCCGCCGAAGCCGAAAGAGTTGGAAAGCACGGCCGAAACCTGGGCTTCCCGCTTCTTGTTCGGCACGACATCGAGAACGATCGACGGGTCCGGATTGTTGTAGTTGATCGTCGGCGGCAGCGTGCCGGTCAGCATCGTCTGCAGCGAGAAGACCGCCTCGACCGCACCGGCTGCCGTCAGCGTATGACCGATCATCGACTTGTTGGACGAGACGGGAATGCCGACCAGCTTCTCGCCAAAGACGGCAGACATGGCGCCATATTCCATCTTGTCGTTTTCCGGCGTCGAGGTGCCATGGGCGTTGATATAGCCGATATCGTCCTCGCTCATGCCGGCATCGGCGAGCGCTGCGCGGATCGTCGCAATCGCCGGGCCTCCGTCGGGCGAAGAGCGCGTGCGATGGAAGCTGTCGGCCTTGTCGCCGGCGCCCTTCATGATACCGAGAATCTTAGCGCCGCGGGCAACCGCCGATTCCAGCGATTCCAGCACCAGCGTTGCCGCGCCTTCGGCGATGACGAAACCGTCGCGATCCTTGCTGAAGGGCTTGGAGGCCTTGGTCGGCTGATCGTTCTGGGTCGAGAGGGCAGAGAGCAGCGAGAAGCGGATCAGCGCTTCCGCACTCAGCGAACCATCGGTCGCAACCGTCAGCGCCCGCTCGGTGCGGCCCTGGCGGATCGCCTCGATGCCGAGCTGGATCGCCGTCACACCCGATGCACAGGCCGTCGACAGCGTCACCGGCAGGCCGCGCGTGCCGAAGCGGTCGGACAGACGCTCGGAAATAGCCCCGAAGAGCGCCGCCTCATGAAAGGCCGGATCGGGGCGCTGGCGCATGGCGGCAAGGAACCGCTCATAGGCATCGCCCGGATGGTCGGCCGCCGGCGAGCGGTCGGCAAGCTCGAAACGAGCGCTCCATTCCGGCTCGATCGGCGGGGCCGCGAGGAACAGCGGGCCATTGAAATCGCCGGACAGACCAGCGTCGGCGAGCGCTTCGATCGTCGTCTCGCGTGCAAAGGCATAGGAGCGCTCGACGGCGTTCGGCACGGGAATGTCGATGAAATCGACCGTACCGGCAATGCGCGTCGAAAGTCCGTCCGTGGGGAAGCGGGTGATCTCGTGAATGCCCGATGTGCCGGACGAAAGAGCCGACCAATTATCCCTAAGGCCCTGGCCGAGCGAGGTGATGATGCCCATGCCGGTGACCGCAACGATCGGACGGCCGAGATGATCCCTATAAGCGGACGCTGTCATTTCAGTCACTCCTCACGCTTCTGCGGAAAGAACGGCGACGCCTTCGCCGCGCTGATGCCCAACGGTTGTGACGACGGCGGCTTTCGTGCCGGCCTTCATCGGTGCTTCATGCGCAGCATCGAAAGGCGGAACCTTGGCCTTGGCATCGATGGCGAGCGCTGCGAGCGCGAGGCCGAGCGTGAACTGCGCCTCGAGCGTGTGACCGGAAACGCCACCGAAACCGCGGATCGCAGCCCCCGGAAGCTGATGCTCCAGAACCGTCTTTTCGCGGGCGGCAATCTCATGCATGCCGGTCGAGCCGGAGAAGATCGCCGTGCTGTCGGCCGGCAGGTCCGCGGCGGGCTTCAGGAGCTGCTCCATGCGCACTTCGAAATTGCCCGCAGCGCGATTGCCGCGATCGCCTTCGACTGCGGCAATCGTCGCATAGATATGCGCGCCGCGCCCTTCGGCGTGCTTGCGCGATTCCAGCACCAGAAAGGCACCGGCAGAACCGGGGATGATGCCGCCGCCCTCAAGGCCGGATCTCGACCAGAGCGGCGCCCATTGGCCGCGCGTATTGGCGCCGATCGCTTCCGTCAGCAGGATCATGTCCTGCCGCTCCGCGGCAAAGGCGCCACCCACGAGCGCATGGGTGGATTCACCCGACTTGATGCGCCAGAAAGCCGTTTCGACGGCCGAAATGCCCGATGCTTCCTCACCCATGAAGGTACGCGAGGAACCGGTGACCTTATGAACGATGGAGATATTGCCGGCAAGCAGGTTGGAAAGCTGGGCTAGGAAAAGCGTCGGGCGCAGCTCCGTCGTCAGCTTTTCGTTCAGCAGCAGCTCGCGGTCGTTGCGCTTCAGGCCCTCGTCGACGATCAGCGTATCGACATTGATGTCGCGCTCGCCGCCGCCGGCCGCCACGATCATGTCCATCGTACCACAGGCTTCGAGATCGTCCTTGAAACCGGCGTCGTCGAGCGCAAGGCCGGCGGTGAAGACGCCGATGCGCTGCCAGTTTTCCATCTGGCGCTGATCGCCGCGCTTGGCGATCTGCTGCGACCAGTCGATCTCGGGAAGCGGATGAACCGGATAGGGCTTGAACTTCTCGGTCTCGACGACCGGATCGGGTGCGCGGTCAGCGGTTAGCAGCGCGATATGCGCATCCTTGCCGACACCCTGACAGGTCACGATGCCGATGCCGGTGATGACGACGTCATTGGCGGCCTTGCTCATTATTTACTCCCCTGGGCGTTGGCCCCCTGCGCAGCGATGGCGGCCATCAGGCCCACCTCTTCAGCACGTTTTCTAACGATATCGCCGAGCGGAATCTCGCTGAAATTCATGGTGCGCAGTTTCAGCTGCGCATCGCAGACCTTCTTGCCGCCGCTGGTGATCTTTGCCTTGGTGACGGCAAAACCGGAGCCGTCATGTTCGAGGAAAGCCTCGATGTCGAGTACCGCTTCCGGCTCGACGAAAGTGCGCATCTTGGCGCCATCGACCGACATCAGGAAGGGCATGGATGTAAAATCGGTGGCGGCCAGCACCAGCATGCCGGATGCCTGCGCCATGGTTTCGATGAGAAGCACGCCGGGAACGAGCGGCATGCCCGGGAAATGCCCCTCGAAAACGGGGCTCTTGGCCGGCACGACCGAGCGCGCATTAAGCGTGCGCTTCTCAAGGTCCACCGCCTCGACATGGTCAATCATCTGGAAATATTCCAGCAGCATCAGTCTTCTCCGGCGCGACGGACAAAAGCCCGTCGGAAGGCCTACTTAGGAACAAAATCGCCCGGCCGCCATATCAACAGCGGCAGGGCGTGAAAAAAACACGATGACGTTGCTTCAAGCCTTGGCGGCGCGCAACTCGTCGATCTTGGCACAGAGGTTCTTCAGCACGAAATATTCCTCGGTGGAAACCTTGCCCTCGTTGACTTCCTGCGTCCACTTTTCGAGCGGAATCTTGATGCCGAATTCCTTGTCGATGGCGAAAACGATATCGAGGAAGTCGAGGCTGTCGATACCGAGGTCGTCGATCGTGTGGCTTTCCGGCGTGATCGTTGCGCGGTCGATCTCGCTGGTTTCAGCAATGATGTCGGCAACTTTATCGAATGTAGCGGTCACTCGCTCTACCTCTTGGAAATGAAGATTCTCCTCCTCATAGGCAAATCCATTTCAAAAGCCAATGCTTTCGTCCCGGTTGCAAGCCAATTTGGCGGAAAGGTGTTGCCTAAACAGCAATGGAACGGCGCCTTTTGGCCTGCGACAGATAGGCATCGAAGCGCTAGGCGATCACCCGGCTAAAAGCTTTTTCGCCTTCCGCAATCACGAAAACGCCCATCTCGACGCTGAGACGATGCTGATCCTGGGCTGCAATGTGCCCTGCCGCCCATATCGGCGGCTCAGTTTGATCTGGATCAAATAGGCCTCGGGTCGGAATTGATAAACATCAAGACGCAGACGCAAGAAATCGGGATAGATGACCTTGGGGCCGAAGCGTAACACGGACGCAGGCAATATGGTCGGATCGGGGCATCGAACATGGACATCGCGCGCAGTGAAGATCCTGACATAAGTATTCCGGCGACCTGCCGCGTCTGCGAGGCACGCCAAGGTGTCGTCTGCAGCGCGCTGACGGCTGCCCAACTGCGCGAACTCTGCCGGCATTCGACGCGCCGCAAACTCGATTCCGGCTGCGAGATCGTCGCCCAGGGCGAAGAGGTCTCCTCCTATTCCAACATCATGAATGGCGTCGTGAAGCTCTGCAAGGTGATGTCGGACGGGCGCCAGCAGATCGTCGGCCTGCAATTCGCGCCTGATTTCATCGGCCGCCCCTTCGTGCCCGAGAGCACCCTGTCGGCCGAAGCGGCCACGCCGACGGAAATCTGCGTCATCCCGCGCGGACTGCTCGACCGGATGATATCGGATACGCCTGAGCTGCAGCATAACCTGCATGCCCAGGCGCTGAAGGAACTGGATGCGGCGCGGGAATGGATGCTGACGCTCGGCCGCCGCACGGCCCAGGAAAAGGTCGCAAGCCTTCTCTATCTCGTCGCCACGCATGCTGAGCCGGAAACGACCAGCAGCGCAGCTTTCGACCTGCCGCTCTCACGCGCCGAGATTGCCGATTTTCTGGGACTGACCATCGAAACCGTCAGCCGCCAGATGACGAAACTGCGCAAGCGGGGCGTCATCCGCATCGAGAACAACCGTCATATCGTCGTTCCCGACATGGACGAGCTGGAGCGCCTCGTTACCGCGTGATCACCACGCGGGTATTGGCAAGGCCGTTTTCCTGCGTCATCGAGAAGAACTGTGCCGCATTGTTCGGATCGAGGCGTACGCAGCCATGCGAGGCCGGCGTGCCGAGCCGCTTGCGGTCGAAAGTGGCATGAACGGCATAACCGCCGTTGAAGAACACGGCAAACGGCATCGGCGCATTGTCGTATTTCTTCGAGCGATGATCGCGAGACAGCCATTTGGCGCTCCACGAACCGGTCGGCGTCGTATAGCCCCTGCGCGCCGTCGAAACCTTCCAGCGATACTTCACCCAACCGTTCTCGGTGACGGTCATCGTCTGCCTGCTGAGGCTGATATTGGCAACCAGCGTGGCCGCCTCGGCGGCAACGGGAGAAAATTGCAGCAATAATACTGCGGTCGCAGCCGCAAAAAACGTCTTCATGGTCGTCCCTCTATCGAACCTTTAAAGGCTTATTGTCGTCAACGAGGGAAGAGACTACGGCAATACTTGTTATTTTGCTTTAAGACGAATGGTAATCACATTTTTAACAGATGAGGGCAAATTGCGGCACGCGATGTCACTCTGGAAAACCGGCCTTGCGGTATCCATCGACGAAATGCGCAAGTGTCCCGGCATCACGGAATGGTTCCGTTTCGGCCCAATGGCCGATCGAAAATTGCGGATTGGCGACGAGGAACAGGTCGACCTCTGCGCGCGCCTCATCGAGCCGGCCGAGCTGGGCAAGGCCCGCCGCCAGGAAACGGCGTGAGCTTGTACGATAGGTCTCGTCCCGGCGCAGCGTCTCGACAACGGCTTCGTAGTCACCGGCTGCATACTGGGCCTGGCCGAGCGTCAGATAATACCAGCTTGCCGGAAACGGGTTCAGCCGGAACGCCTTGCCGATATGCTGAAGACCCTCGTCGATCCGCCCGGCGAGAACAGCGATATCGGAAAGTGCCGCCCAGGTGTCGGCCTCGTTCGGATCGAGCGCGATCGCCTTTTCGAATTCCGCATCGGCCTCGGCAAAACTGCGCTCATAGGCCAGCAGGTAAGCCAGCACCCATCGGCAGCCGGCATCGTTGGGATCGAGCGCAACAGCCTTGCGCGCCAATTCCAGGGCCACGCTGCGGTTTTCCTCCGTCGGCCCGCCGCTATGCACCCATCCCATCCAGTGGTTCAGCGCCAGCCATCGATGCGCCTCGGCGTAATCTGGATCGAGCGAAATCGCCCGCGTCAGCATCAGCTGCGTTTCCCGCGCCGTTTGCGGCGCATCGTCCATCAGTGTGCGCGCCCGCACGCAGAGATCGTAAGCCTCCAGATTCCGAGGCCGATTGCGTGGCGGCAGCGTGCGCAGCCGGCCAAGCAGCGCCTCGACGATCCTGCCGGTCACCTCGTCCTGAACCGCAAAGATATCGTCAAGGCTGCGATCGAAACGCTCCGCCCACAGATGCTCACCCGCGAGTGCATCGACCAGCTGGGCATTGATGCGCACACGCCCCGCCGCACGCCTTGCGCTGCCGTCCAGCAGGTAACGCACGCCAAGCTCGTCGGCGATATCACGCACGTCCATCGCCTTTCCCTTGTAGGCAAAGGCCGAGTTGCGGGCGATGACGAACAGGCCCGGTATCCGCGACAGATCGGTGATCAGGTCCTCGGTCAGGCCATCGGCGAAGAAGTCCTGCCCGGGATCGCTGCCAACAAAGGGCAGCACCGCAATCGACGGCTTGTCGGGCAGCGGCAGCGATTTTCGCTTGGCTCCGGCAAACTGCCTGATCGTCCCCGTGAAGCGATAGCCGATGCGCGGAACCGTGGAGATCCACTCGCCGCCGTCTTCGGCCGGTCCCAGAAGCTTGCGCAACTGCGCGATCTGGACGGTGAGATTGCCCTCCTCCACCGCCATGCCCGGCCAGGCCGCATCCATCAACTCGGCCTTGCCGAGGATTTCGCCGGGCCGTCCGACGAACGCGGCAAGCAGTCTGACCCCACGGTGGCCGACAGCAACGGGATCGTCGTTCCGAAGAAGCGTTCCCGCATCCGGATCAAGCACGAACGGACCAAAGGCAAAGCGCGCTCCCTGCATGGCCGCGCATCCTAGAGGCTTTCATGCGGGGTTGGAACCGCGCTTGGCATCGAGGACGCGATCTGTGTAAATCCAGCAGCAGATGGTGGCGGCGACAACGAAATAATGACCATCTGAAAATTGAGCGTCGAGGAGGTTCCCATGGTTTTCTGGATAGCAAATCTGGTTGGATTGGCGATCGCTTATCTCCTCGGCTCCATACCCACGGGCTATCTGGCTGGAAAACTGCTCAGAGGCATCGATATCCGGGAGCATGGCTCCAGGTCCACCGGAGCAACCAACACATTGCGAACCCTGGGCAAATGGCCGGCCTTGGCGGTTCTGCTGATCGACGTGCTGAAAGGTGTCGCAGCAGTCGTCTTCGCCCGCTGGTTTTATCTCTGGTTCTCGACAGTCTCATCAGGCATCCCGCCGGCAGCGTCTGATCTGCAAAGCTCTGAGCCTTGGGCTGTTTGCCTGGCCGGTCTTGGTGTGCTGTTGGGGCATGGCCGTTCGATCTGGCTGAACTTTACGGGAGGCAAGTCGGCTGCGACGGGACTCGGCGTGTTGGTGGCGATGTCCTGGCCCGTCGGCTTGGGCGCTGCGGTGGTTTTTGGCGTTGCGCTGGCGGCCTTTCGGATTGTTTCTCTGAGTTCGATGCTCGCGGCATTGACGGCCATCGCCCTCGTCTGCGGCATGGAGCAACCGCTGCCCTATCGGTTGCTGGTGATCGCAGGCGGCCTATACGTCATCCTTCGCCATCGCGCCAATATCAGGCGGCTGCTGTCTGGGACGGAGCCACGCCTCGGGCAAAACAGCCTTTGATCGACCCCATACGCCGCGAGAGGAAGCCCGGTTAGCCCTGCCTGACGATGGCGCCGAGCGCGTTGACGAGCAGGCGCGATGCTGTCAGCGCCGACAGGCCGTCAATGTCGGCTGGTGGATAAAGCTCCACGAGGTCGAAGCCGGCAATGCGCGCCCGTCTGCCAAGGCCGGCGATCAGGTCGATCACCTGCGTGTAGGTGAGCCCGCCAGGGGTACGCGCCGCCACGCCCGGCATGATCCCTGGATCGAGGCCATCGCAATCGAGAGTGACGACCACTTGCGCGCCCTCGGGGATATGCTGCAAGGCGGCCTCGACGCCGGCGGCATGAATCTCGCGGGCGGTCACGAGATGGCTGCCATAGCGCAGCGCCGCTTCGACCTCGGTCAGCCGCGCACTGCCGACGCCGCGCATGCCAACCTGCACGATGCCGGCGACATGCGCCATCTCGCTAACCCGTCGCATCGGGTTCGAATAGCCGTAGCGCTCGCCATGGAGCTCGTCGCGCCAGTCGATATGGGCGTCGATCTGCAGGACCCAGACCGGCCCGTGATCCGCGAAACCCGCAAGGAAGGGAATGGGCACGGAATCATCACCGCCGAGCAGGATCGGCACGGCCGGCAAGGCCAGCACCTCGCGCGTCTTCGCCTCGATCCGCGCCCGGTTGCCTTCATTGTCGTGCATGCTGGTTTCGATCTCGCCGGCATCGACGCAGCAGACCGGCCCGCCGGCAAAGAGCGGGCCGCCGAGATCGAAATCCCAGTGCTCGATCAGACCGGCATCCTCCTGGCTCGCAGCACGAATGGCATCGGCGGCGAGCGCATAGCCGCTGCTGTCCTTGCCGGGATAAGTGCTGCCGTGAGCGGCCGAGAAGATCACCGCCTGCGGCGTGCGGCCTTTGGCGAGGCGTTCGGGAAGGCCGAGAAAGGAAAGCGAGCCGGTCATGTCCTTTTGTCCTGATGGGTCACGCCGACACCATCGTATCGGTGGCCAAAAACTCCTCCAGCGCCTTCAGCAATGCCGTCCATCCATGCTTGCGGCCTTCGGCACCGTCACTTGGCGGAATGACGCACATCTGTTCGGTGTAGGTCAATCGGGTGCCGCCGCCGTGGTCCGCAAATACGACGGTGGCGAGCGACACTGAGTGAATTCTCCCATTCAGCGCCATCGAATAGGCGAAGACGATCCGCTCACGGTCCGCGATCTCGAAATATCGGGTTTCGTTGGTATGCGTGCCCATATCCGAGACATGCGTGAGATGCTCGGCCCCGCCTGGCCAGAACTCCAGCTTGGTCATGCCGTTGCCGAGCCACGCTTTCTTCTTTTCCATCAGCGCCCAGGCAGACCAGACATGGTCGCGGCAATTCGGCAGGGCGCGTTCGATCACGATCGTTTCATGAACTTGCTTTGGATTTGTCATCTCATTGCTCCTGATTAAGAAACGTGGCCAAGCGATCGAGGCGGCCTTCGAGGGCACGGCGATGCTCGTGCACCCATGACTCGACCCAACTCAGCGCATCCGGCGCGAGACTGACGGTTCGAACCCGGCCCAATTTGACGGATGTTACAAGCTCGGCCTCTTCGAGAACCCGCAGGTGCTTGAGAAGGGAAGGACGCGCCAGATCAAAGGGTTCGGACAACTCGGAGACTGACGCAGGCCCCCTCACAAGTCTTTCGACGACTGCGAGCCGCGTCGGATCGGAGAGTGCGCCAAAAATACGTGGCAGGTTGGGTTCATACGTAGCCATATGGCTACGTAATCACAGGGCGGCTCCACTGTCAACATAGGTAGCCAGATGGATACCTTTCGACGCCTTTGCAAATTTTTGAGAACTTTTTGGAAGCGCTTAATTACGGCACTCGCCGCATCCTCCAGACTCCGGACTCGTTCGAAGTCGAAGGTTCCAAACCTTACAAACCCAATGGAGGTGATCATGAGCGATTGCTGCACTCTTTTATGCGCCTCGCATCGCAGACCGTCGCACAGGCATCATGGCCTGATCGTCCTGCGAAGCGTGATCGCGCGCTGGTTCTGGCGCGTCCACATCCGCCGGGAGCGGAAACAAAGGTCGAAGATCAGCCCAGCCCTGCTCGATGACATCGGCCTGACGCAGCAACAGGCAGGGTCAGAGGCCGCTGGGTTCTTCTGGCACGTATGAGGCAAATGCCGCGATGACAGACGATAGCCAGTTTCCCCGAGCCGCAACAATCGGCCGGCCCGCCACGACACCGCCGCAGGACGCGCGCCTCCCATGGGCCGCGATGGCAGGCATCATCGCGACCGTCTCGGTCTTTGCCATGGCGCAGGGCCTGACATATCCGCTTCTGAGCTTCATCCTCGAGCGGCAGGGCATACCATCCGGCCTGAACGGCCTGTCGGCGGCGATGACACCAACCGGCTTCATCGTCTCGGCCCCCTTCATTCCCGCCCTGTCGCACCGCTTCGGTGCCATCAGACTTGCCATCCTCTGCTCGATCCTCGCGGCGCTGAGCCTGATCGCCATTGCCGCGATACAAGATATCTGGGCCTGGATGCCGCTGCGCTTCCTGCTCGGCTTCTTTGCCAACCCGCTTTACGTCATCAGCGAAACCTGGCTGCTCGCCATCACGCCCGCAACGCGCCGGGGCCGGATCATGGGCCTCTATTCCTCGATCGTTTCGGGAGGCTTTGCCATCGGCCCGCTTTCGCTCGGCCTCGCCGGCACCGAGGGCTGGCCGCCCTTCCTGATCGGCATCGCAGCCTTCCTTGCCAGCGGCCTGATCGTGCTTGCGGTCACCCCTCGCCTGCCGGACATGCCGCGAGAAGGCGAAGCCACATCGGTCGGTGGTTTCTTCAAGCTGGCCCCGATCCTGCTCTTTGCCGTTTTCGTCGCTGCTGGTTTCGAGCAGATCCTGCTCGCGCTCTTCGCCGTCTACGGCGCCGCCCTCGACGGCACCGAACAGCGCATCGCCTCGCTGATCACCTGTTTCATCGCAGGCAATGCCGTGCTGCAGATCGTGCTCGGCCGCATCGCCGAAAACCTCGGCTCGCGCCGCACCCTGCTCCGCTGCGTCCTCGCCTGCCTCGCCGGCTGCCTGCTTTTTCCAGTCGTCTTCGACACCTGGCTCATCTGGCCACTGGTCTTCGTCTGGGGCGGCGTCTCCTTCGGCATCTACACCCTGTCGCTGATCCAGCTCGGCGAGCGCTTCACTGGCCAGTCCCTCGTCGCCGGCAACGCCGCCTTCGCCCTGGTCTGGGGCCTTGGCGGCATCGTTGGCTCACCCGCGACGGGCATGGCGATGCAGATAATAGGTCACCAGGGCCTGCCGCTGTCGCTCGGCCTGCTGAGCGGTGCACTGGCGGTACTGCTGATGGCGAAGAAAAGGCTGGGCTGACAGCGAACCTAAAGCAGGCAGACGAAGGCTACGAAGGTAAGCAGCGTCAGCGCCATGCAGCTCGCCTGGAAGACCGAAATCCCGGCCTCCACATCGCCTGCCGTTGCCACATCCCGGCCCGTGCCGTTGATCATCGGCTCGCGCACGACCATACCCGAATAGACGCGCGGGCCGGCAAGCTGGAGATCGAGCGCCCCTGCCATCGCCGCTTCCGGGCGGCCGGAATTCGGCGAGCGATGCAGCTTGCCGTCGCGGATGCCGACACGGAAGGATTCGCGGAAGGCCGATGTGCCGCGGCGGATGCCGGCGCCGACGGCGATCAGCAGAATGGAAAGACGGGCGGCCGGCCAGTTGGCGATATCGTCGAGACGGGCCGAAGCCCAGCCGAAATCGACATATTTTTCCGATCGGTGGCCGATCATCGAATCCGCCGTATTCAGCATCTTGTAGAAAAACAGTCCCGGCAGGCCGAAGATCGCATACCAGAGAGCCGGCGCCACCACGCCATCGGAGAAATTCTCGGCGAGGCTCTCGATCGCCGCGCGACAGACGCCCGGCTCATCCAGCGTTTCCGGATCGCGCCCGACGATGCGCGACACCGCCTTGCGCCCGCCGACGAGGCCATCGCTCTTCAGTGCCGCGGCAACCGCCGCGACGTGATCCGACAGGCTCTTCTGCGCCAGGAAGATCGCCACGCAGAAGACTTCGAGCAGGATGCCGACCGGGCCGAAGAGCATGAGGAACCAGTGCAGCACCAGACCGGTGACCACAGCAAGCGCCGACAGTGCCATGATCGCCACCACGCCATTCTGCTTACGCTGCGCCTTGCTCAGGCTCTCACGATTGAAATGCTGGTCGAAGTAGCCGATCGCCCGGCCGAAGATCGCAACCGGATGCGGCACCCGCAGCCACAGCCATTGCGGATCGCCGATGATGCGGTCGAGCAGCAGTGCCAGAACCAGCACGAGAAAATGTTCATCCAAACTCATCGCTCAAAGCTCCGAAGGGCCGCAGCCAGTCTCGCATCATCAGCAGCGTCAGGTGTTAGGCCGAAGCGCAGCCAGTCCGGCTCGTAATCGAACCGGCGGACGAGAATATGATGGCGGCAGAGAGTCGTGTAAATGTCACCGGCTCTGGCGTCGGCAACGAGCGTGAAAAGCGGCGTGCCGCCGGCAATGGCAAGGCCGGCGCCGACAACAACGGCATGAAGCCCCCGATGGCGCTCTGCAATCGAGCCGGCAATCGCGGAGACATCCGAATTCAGCAGCGAGCCCGCAAGCGACAACGCCGGCCCCGATACTGCCCAGGGACCGAGCCAGTCCTCGAAGCGAGCGAGAATATCGCCCCGTGCAATGGCAAAGCCGAGCCTCAGTCCCGCAAGCCCGAAGAACTTGCCGAAGGAGCGGAAGATGATGAGGTTCGAAAGCCCTGATGCCCGCGGCGCAAGGCTGGCCTCCGGGCTCGTATCGCCGAAAGCCTCGTCGACAACGAGAAAACCGCCACCCGCCTTCAGCCGCTCGTGCAGCGCTTCCAGCCTGTCGGCAGTCTGTATCCGGCCATCCGGATTGTTCGGATTGACGACGACGGCCAGCCCATGCTGCGGACCAATGTCCTCGATATCGCCGACCGCATCGACAGTAAAACCCGCAGCACCAAAGGCCCGCGCATATTCCCCATAGGTCGGCGAGAGGATCGCAACTTTTCTGCCCCGCTCGACGAGCCGCGGCAGAAGCTGGATAACCGATTGCGTGCCCGGAACCGGCAGCGGCAGGATCGCGCCGCTGCGATAGTGATCCCGCGCCGCATGTCGCGCCGTCTCGATCAGATGCCGGTCCGGCAGGCGATGCCACACCCGCGCTGGTATCTCCGGCAGCGCCACCGGATTGGGATTGATGCCAGTGGAAAGATCCAGCCAATCCTCCAACTGGCCGCCGAAGGCCGCCGCCGCCGCGGTAATGCCGCCGCCATGCACGATCGGCGCATTCATGCAGTTGCTCCTGCAAGATCGATCAGATGCATGTAGGAGCCGGCCACCTGCCCGCGCCTCAAGCCTGCGACGCCGAGATCGTTGCCGAGCGCATCCTGCGTGGCGAAAAGCCGGTCGGCCTCGCCTTCGGAAACGATGGTCGAATAGTGGAATTCATGCGCCGTCATCGGCTTGTCGAAGAAGCCGCCCGCAAGCGGCGTCACGCGCCGGTAGCCGAGATGCCGCTTGCGCGTCTCGTAGCTGGTAACGACCGGCAGCAGGCCGAGCATTTCATGGCGCACGCCTCCCCCGTCGATCAGACCGTCGCCGAGCACCATGTAGCCGCCGCATTCGCCATAGATGCGCACGCCGCGCGCCGCCGCAGCTTTCATCGCCGCGGCAAAATTCTGCGAGGCCGAAAGCCTGCCGGCATGCAGCTCGGGATAACCGCCCGGAAGATAGATCGCATCGGCACTCTCTGCCGGCGCTTCATCCGCCAGCGGCGAGAAGAAAGAAATCTCTGCCCCGCGCCGCCGCCAGCCGAGCAGCATATGCTCGTAGCAGAAGGCAAAGGCGATATCGCGGGCAACGGCAATGTGCCGGCCGAAAGGCATCAGCCGGGCGATATTGGCAGCCGACGGCCGGTTCATGCCCTGACGCGCGATGCGCAGCAGGAACTCGAAATTGCACTCTTCCGAGACGGCATTGGCGGCATAATCGATGAACGCGTCGAGCGCCCCATGCTCGCCCGCCTGCACCAGCCCGAGATGCCGCTCCGGCAGGGCGAGCATCGCATCCTTGTGGATGACGGCGACGACAGGCATGCGGATCGCTTCCAGCGCCTGGCGCAGCATCGCCTCATGCCGGTCGCTGCCGACCTTGTTCAGGATGACGCCGGCAATGCGTACATCGGCGCGGAACCCGGCAAAGCCGCTGACGAGCGGCGCCACCGACTGCGACAGCCGCGAGGCATCGACGACGAGCACCACCGAAAGCCCAAGCTGCGCGGCCAGTTCCGCCGCCGTGCCGCGCCCGTCCGCCGCGCCGTCGAACAGGCCCATCATGCCCTCGATGAGCAGCACCCGGTCGCCGGAACGGTGCAGCGTCGCATTGGCCGAAATCAGTTCCGACCGCATGCCCCAGGGATCGAAATTCAGACAGAGCGCGCCGCTTGCCGCCGCATGAAAGGCCGGATCGATGTAATCAGGGCCGGCCTTGCCGGGCGCCACCGCCACGCCGCGATTGCGCAGCGCCCGAAGCAGCCCGAGTGTCACCGTCGTCTTGCCGGAACCCGAGGATGGTGCGGCGATCAGCAACCCGCTCATGCGCTCTCCCTCCCTTGCCCGCCGGCCTGTCGAAAAGGATCGGGCTGCAGCCGCCGTCCGCCAAGCGCACCAAGCCAGTCGAGCGAGGCCCGCAGCCGCACCACTTCGCCGACGACGACGATCGCCGGCGGCTCCAGCCCGGAGGCGGTAACGGCAACGACCGCTTCGCCAAGTGTCGTTTCCAGCACCTGCTGGTCGCCGGTCGCCGCATTGCAGACGAAGGCGACGGGCTCGGATGCCGGGCGGCCGGATGCAATGAGGTTGGCGCTGATCTGGGCGATATGTTTCATCGCCATATACATGACGATGACAGGCGAACCCTTGCCGATCGCTTCCCAATTGATCGCATCAGGCACAATGCCGGAGGAATCATGACCGGTGAGAAAAGTCACTGCATGATTGATCTCGCGATGCGTCACCGGAATACCGGCATAGGCAAGCCCGCCGATGCCGGCAGTAATGCCCGGCACGATGCGGAAGGGGATATTGTGCTCGACCAGCGTCAGGGCCTCTTCCCCGCCGCGTCCGAAGACGAAGGGATCGCCGCCCTTCAGCCGCAACACGCGTTTGCCGGCCCGCGCCAGCTCCACAAGCCTCAGAGAAATATCCCGCTGCTTGGCCGAGGGCTTGCCGCCGCGTTTTCCGGCATATTCGAGCTCGGCGCCCGAGCGCGCGAGCTTCAGGCATTCCTCATTGACCAGTGCGTCATGGACAATCACATCGGCCTCGGCGAGCCCCTTGGCAGCAAGGAGCGTCAGCAGGCCGGGATCGCCCGGACCGGCGCCAACGAGCCAGACGCTGCCCGACTCCAGCGCCGGCAGATGTGAGAATGCGCTATTCATCATTTTGTTGATCTAGGCCCAGCAAGAGGCAAGGTCAACGCCGTCCGCCCCACCTCGCTTGAAGTTGCTGAGGTGACGATGACTCACTTTGCAAACAGGTGGATTCGATCTCGCAGGAAAGCGACGCAATGATATGAATATGTTGTAATATTACTCAAGCGGGGCTGCCCGCAGCACCGACCGTCGCCAAAGTCGCTCAACTCCTCTTTCGTCATGCTCGGGCCTGTCCCGAGCATCTGCAGCGGCCGCAGCAGACCCTCGGCACAAGGCCGAGGGTGACGCCGCGTGATGCATGCGGCAGTCGTCGATTGAAGTCGCTCACGCGCGCAGAAGCGTCTCGCGGATCAAGCCGATCACTTTTTCCGACTCGATGCCGGTGGCAACGATCTGGCTCGGCAGGTCATCCCAGTGACCCGGTGGGAAGTGGCGGCCATCCGGCTTGATGACCGTTTGGCCATCGGCAATGCCGCCGCAGACAACGCGCACCGTGCCCGTGATCGTCTTGAACAATTCCGGTGCCACGACATAGACGCTGGCGCAGCTGTCATGCACCATCATGCCGTCTTCGACCGCATGCTTGTAGAAGTCGATATAGGACTGCGAAAGTGCGTTGAGCTGCTTGACCGCCTTGTCGCCCTTGGCGGCCATGTCGCCCAGATAGCTGCGACTCATCGTGGTGATCGCCGTGACATCGAGACCGATGACGACGACCTTCCACGGCGCGGTCAGCACGATATCGGCGGCTTCCGGATCGCCGTGAATATTGGCTTCGGCAACCGGCGAGACATTGCCCGGCATATAGAAATTGCCGCCCATGATGACGACGTCCTTCACGAGGCTGGCAATCTCGGGGTCTTCCTTCAGCGCCAGCGCTAGGTTCGTCATGCGGCCGACGGCGACCAGCCTCACCTCGCCCGGATTGGCGCGCACGGTCTCGATGATGAAACGATGCGCCGGACGCGGATCGAGCGGCAGGTCGATGACATCAGGCACCGGCATGTCGCCAAGGCCATTTTCGCCATGCACCATGGTCGGCCACGGACGCTCGTGGCGCGACGGATCGATGGTCACGCTCGCCCCCTTCGCTACGGGGGCGGCAATATCCCATTCCCGCTTCAGGAACAGCGCATTGCGCGTCGTCGTCTCGATCGAGGCATTGCCGAAGACTGTGGTGATACCAATGAGATCGATCTCGGGATGGCGATGCAGGAAAAGCAGCGCCATTGCGTCATCGACGCCCGGATCCGTGTCATAAATGACCTTGTGCATGTATATCCTCTAGATGTGAATCGCTGGCCTGCCGGACGGCGCCGCGAGATGCCGCCACCATAACGCCCGTCAGGCTTTCTGCAACCCGATGCGGGCGACAGCCGCTGTCGCATGCCGAGATTTGATCTTGCCGAGCGTCAGTTCCGCCTGCGCGCCAAGAGCTGCAAGTGCCGCCGCTTCCGCCACGCCATGGCAGCCGACTCGGGCAAAGACGATCTCGGAGGGATTCCTGAGCCGTGGCGTCTCCGCCTCCAGCCGCGCCGCATCGAAGAACACGGAGGGCACGGCAAAATGCGCCGCAACGGCAAGGATTGCCCGTTCTTCCCTTCGGCTGTCGATCGAAGCGACAGCGGCAAGCCCCGCCCCGCTGATGCCGGCCGCTTCAAGCGCCTCGACAGCCAGCGCCATCACCTCGCCAACCGGAGCCCCGCGCTCGCAGCCAAGCCCAAGCACGTGCCGTCTTGCCTCATCGATGATGATCTCACTCATTCCCGTCAGCCGATTACGCCCCGCCGTGTCCCTGGAGCCATTGCAGCTTGGGACCGGAAATGCAACAAGGCCGCCCGAACGCCCCGCCCCGTGCACTCACCTTGAATGCCCCTCCCGGAATAGCCTCGTGCCTGACATTGCCCTCCATCTGCTTCTGCTGCTTTGTGCGGCTGCCTTCTTTGCCGGTTTCGTCGATTCCATTGCCGGCGGCGGCGGCCTGATCACCGTTCCCGCCATGCTGATCGCCGGCATCCCACCGCTGCAGACGCTCGGCACCAACAAGGTGCAGTCGCTCTTCGGCGCCGCCTCGGCAACCATCGCCTATGCCCGCAAGGGCCATGTGAAGCTTTCGGAACAATTGCCGATGGCGCTGATGGCCGTCATGGGTGGTTCGCTGGGTGCCGCACTCGCCACGCTCGTTCCCGGCCAGGTGCTGCAGGCCGTCATGCCGGTGCTGCTGGTGGCGATCGCCATCTTCTTCGCCGTCAAACCGAACCTCAACGATTCCGACACGCACCGCCGGATGACGCCCTTCCTCTTCGGCCTGACGCTGGTACCTATCATTGGCTTCTATGACGGCGTCTTCGGCCCCGGCACCGGCTCCTTCTTCATGCTGGCTTTCGTCACCCTCGCCGGCTTCGGCATGCTGAAGGCGACGGCCCACACCAAGCTTCTCAATCTCGGCTCGAATTTCGGTGCCCTCGTCGTTTTCGCAAGCTTCGGCGCCACGCTCTGGAAGATCGGCCTTTTGATGGGCGTCTGCCAGTTTCTCGGCGCGCAGCTCGGCTCCCGGCTCGCCATGCGCATCGGCGCAAAACTCATCAAGCCGCTGCTCGTCATCGTCTGCATCGCCTTCGCGATCAAGCTTCTGGCCGATCCGACAAACCCGCTGCGTGTCTGGCTCGGGGGCTAGAACTTGATCTCATCAATCGTGGTGAGCGTCGTCTTGGCCGAAACACCCGGCGCATTGGCAAAGTGCCAGGCGACATACTGCTCGGCATAGGGGTCGGTAGACGACATGCCGTCGACGGGCAGGATGACGTTCATGCCCTTCAGCGCCGCATAGGCCGCCGTATTCAGCACCGCGCCTTCTGATGCCGTGCCGGCCACGATGATGGTCTTGATGTGTTTCTCGCTCAGGATCTTTTCGAGATCGGTGTTGATAAACTTGTTGGCGCCGGCTTGTACGATCGCATCGCCCGCCTTCGGTGCCAGCACGCTGGCGATATCCCCCTTCGTAGCACCACCGGTGATGCTGTAGATCACGGGCACGCCGCTCTTGCGGGCCTCGTTCATTAGCTTCTCCACCTTCGGAAGCGAGGCGATGCAGCGCGGTTTGTTCTTCGTGTTGCATGGCCCCTTGGTCGGGTCCTGCGCGCCGTTGAAATCGAGGAGCAGCAGTGCCGTATCCGACGTATTCACGCTGACCGGCTTCAGCGCCGGTGCTGGCGGCACCTTGATCGTATTCCAGTCATCGATAATAGTCGCCTGCGTCGCGGATGCGCTGAGAAGCGCGATGGCGAATGCGGCTAAGGCTTTGTACCTACGGGTTTTCACCAATGTCTCCTCCGGGGCAAAAGGGTCGCAGCAAATCTCCAGGCTGCCTCCACGCCTGTCAAATCACCAAGCCGCGAGATGAGGAATTCCAACAAAAATGTACCGCGATTTTGCATCCGCAATTGCGTGAAAACCGATCGTCGATCTGTCTTCCATTACCTCCCGCGTAATTGATAGGCTGCACCGCTTTCGCCGATGATCGCCCTGCCTGAACATGACAGGCAACCAAAAGGAGATGATCCGATGAACGATGCCCCGACAAACGACGCAACCACCAACGCCGAGCGCTACCTCGCCATCTGGAACGAGACGGACGCCGCCCGCCGCCGCGCTCTCATTGCCGAGAGCTGGGCGGATTCCGCAACCTATCTCGATCCGCTGATGCGCGGCGAAGGCCATGAGCAGATCAACTCGCTGGTCGAGGCCGTGCAGAGCCGCTTCCCCGGCTTTCGCTTCGAACTGATCGGCACCGCCGACGGCTATGGCGATGTCCTGCGCTTCTCCTGGGGCCTCGGCCCCGAAAATGGCGAAGCACTGATCAAGGGCACGGATTTTGCCGAACTCGAAGGCGGCAAGCTGAAATTCGTCTGCGGCTTCATCGACCAACTGCCGGAAGCCGCCTGATGACGCCGACCGCCCGCTCTCTCGGAGATCACCTGCGCGAATGGCGCCAGCGCCGCCGCATGAGCCAGCTGGATCTGGCGCTGGAAGCCGATATCTCGCAACGGCACTTGAGCTTCATCGAGAGCGGGCGCTCGACCCCGAGCCGCGAGATGCTGCTGCATCTGGCCGAACGCCTCGGCGTGCCCTTGCGAGACCGGAACCCGCTGCTGCTAGCGGCGGGTTTCGCCCCTGTCTTTGCCGAACGCGCGCTCGACGACCCAGCCCTTGAGCCGGCGCGGCGCGCCATCGACATGGTGCTGAAAGGCCACGAGCCCTTCCCCGCCATCGCCATCGACCGCCACTGGACGCTGGTTGCGGCCAATGCCGCCATCGCACCCCTGCTCCAGGCTGTTGCCAATCCATTCTTGCTGGAACCACCGGTCAACGTACTGCGCCTCAGCCTGCATCCGCAGGGCCTTGCGCCTGTCATCGCCAATCTTGCCGAATGGCGCGCCCACCTTCTCGACCGCGTGCGCCAGCAGATATCGGTCTCCGGCGATCCCGTCTTGGAAAAGCTTCTGAAGGAACTGCTCTCCTATCCCGCACCCGAAGCTGCCGGCGAGAGCCATGCCGACCTTGCCGGCATCGCCGTACCGCTAAAACTCGCGACGAAAGCAGGCCTGCTCTCCTTCATCTCGACAACGACCGTCTTCGGCACGCCTGTCGATATAACCCTGTCGGAACTGGCGATCGAAACGCTCTTCCCGGCCGATGAGGAAACGGCCGCGATCCTGCGCGGCCATCTCGCGAACTAGAGCAATTCCAGCAAAAGTGTGCAGCGGTTTTGCGTCCGGAATTGCGTAAAAAAGAGATCGAGGATCAGAATTCCACGCCCGGCTGCCCCTTGATGCCGGAGCGGAAAGGATGCTTGATCAGCTCCATCTCGGTCACGAGATCGGCGATCTCGATCAACTCGTCCTTGGCATTGCGGCCCGTCAGCACGACATGCGTCATATAGGGCTTCTCGTTTTTCAGGAATTCCACCACCTCGTTGATATCGAGATAGTCGTAGCGCAGCGCGATATTGATCTCGTCGAGCAGCACCATGGAGTTGCGCTCGTCGCGGATCAGCTCCTTGGCCTTTTCCCAGGCAGCACCGGCCGCCGCCACATCGCGCGCCCGGTCCTGCGTTTCCCAGGTAAAGCCCTCGCCCATCGTATGGAACTGGCAGACATCGGAGAAATGCTTCTCGATCAGGTCGCGCTCGCCCGTCCACATCGCGCCCTTGATGAACTGTATGACGGCGGAAGGCTTGCCATGGGCGATATGGCGGAAGATCATGCCGAAGGCGGCGGACGACTTGCCTTTGCCCTTGCCGGTGTGGACGATGATCAAGCCCTTCTCATCCGTCTTGGTCGCCATGATCTTGTCGCGGGCGGCCTTCTTCTTCGCCATCTTCTCGGTGTGACGGGCATCGTCCTTTTCGGCTGGTACGACTGGCTCTTCGGTCATGGCTGGCTGCCTGCTCTTTTCCTGGTTTCGTTGACTTCACTGAGGTCGAATTGGGCGGAGTTGCTGCGCGGCGTCCAGAGCCTGCGCTCGATCGCCTCCGCCAGCCGCTCTTTCATCTCGGAAAGGGCGGCCGGGTTCTTCTCGGCCATGAAATCGCGTACCTTGGGGTCGGCGACGAAGGCCTGATAGACCGCCTCGAAATGATGGTTGCCGACGGCACCCGTCGTCGCCGCAAAGGCAAAGAGATAATCCACCGTCGCTGATATCTCGAAAGCACCCTTGTAGCCATGGCGCATGACGCCCTCGATCCATTTCGGATTGACGACGCGCCCGCGCACCACCCGCCCGATCTCTTCTTCGAGCGAACGGATCACAGGCTTTTCCGGCCGCGAATGGTCGTTGTGGTAGATCGCCGGCCGCATCCCGCCAAGCGCTTCCGCCGCAGCCGCCATGCCGCCTTCGAACTGATAATAATCGTCGCTGTCGAGCAGGTCATGCTCGCGATTGTCCTGGTTCTGCACCACAGCCTGGATGGACCGCAGCCGCTCCTCGAACACCCCGCGTTCTGCCTGTCCTTCCTCACCCGCGCCATAGGCATAGCTGCCCCAGACGAGATAGGCTTCGGCAAGATCCGCCCGCCGCTCCCAGCCCTTCTCGTCGATCAGCGCCTGCAGACCGGCGCCATAGGCCCCCGGCTTCGAACCGAAGATACGATAACCCGCCCGCTTTGCCGCCGCCTTCTCATCGAGCCCGGCCGCTGCCAGCCGCGCCGCCTCGCCGCGCATGCGCCCGGCTATCGGATTATCCGCCGCATCCTCGTCCAATGCGCCGACAGCGCGGATCGCCTTGTCGAAAAGCGCGATCTGCTCCGGGAACGCATCTCGGAAAAAGCCTGAAATCCGCAGCGTCACATCCACCCGCGGCCGCCGCAGCATGGCCGGCGGAATGATCTCGTAGCCGGTGACACGCCGCGAGGCCATGTCCCAGACCGGCTTGACGCCGATCAGCGCCAGCGCCTGGGCGATATCGTCGCCCCCGGTGCGCATATTCGACGTGCCCCAGGCCGTCAGCCCGAAGGAGACGGGCCATTCGCCGTGATCCTGCACGTAACGGCGGATCAGCAGTTCGGCGGATTTCTTGCCAAGCTCATAGGCCGCCGGTGTCGGCACCGCACGGCTGTCCACCGAATAGAAATTCCGCCCCGTCGGCAGGACGTCAGGCCGGCCACGCGTCGGCGCGCCGGATGGACCGGGCGGGACGAAACGGCCGTCGAGGCCACGCAGCAGACTGGCGATTTCGGCAGTACCGCAGGCGAGGATCGAGGGCTTGAGACGGGCTTCGATTTCGTCGAGCACGCATCTGGTTTGGGACCAGAGGGTTGAGCAGTCAATCTCGCCGGAAACGAGCTTGGCGGCGAGCAGTTCGATGCGCTCGACGGTGTCGCCGTTGGTGCGCCACGGGGCGTCGAGGATATCTGCTAGGATTGGCGGCTTGGGGCCAGTCCAGATGGCGGCCATATCGCAATCGAGAGGGTCGAAGGTGGAGTTACCCCCCTCTGTCCTGCCGGACATCTCCCCCACAAGGGGGGAGATCGACAAGTGGCTGGACCGTCGCCCTACATCGGTCGTTTGGGGAGACCCGTGCCGCGATTCAATCTCCCCCCTTTTGGGGGAGATGTCCGGCAGGACAGAGGGGGGTGCCACAGGCAAAACGCCCAACCCAAAATCCCCCGCAATCGCCCGCTGCAAACTCGCATCCCCACCCTCACCCAGCCCACGCGGCACCCGCGCCAACGCCACGGTGAGATCCGTCAGCAACCGCCCTTCCGGCGACACCCCAAACACATGCAGCCCATCCCGGATCTGCATTTCCTTGAGATCGCAGAGATAGGCATCAAGCTTCTTCAACGCCTCGCCTTCACTCTCCCCCCTGGCGATTCCCGCATCCCGATCGAGCCCGATATCGGCAACAAGCTCCAGGATCTGGCGAGACAGCAACCGGATCCGCCTGGGATCACCACCCGACGCCTCGTAATATTCATCGACCAGCGCCTCCAGATCCTTCAGCGGCCCATAGCTTTCGGCCCGCGTCAGCGGCGGCGTCAGATGATCGATGATCACGGCGCCGGTGCGGCGCTTGGCCTGCGCGCCCTCGCCGGGATCGTTGACGATGAAGGGGTAGAGATGCGGCAACGGCCCGAGGATCGCTTCGGGATAACAGGTCTCCGACAGCGCCAGCGCCTTGCCCGGCAGCCATTCCAGATTGCCATGCTTGCCCATGTGAACAACGGCGTCAGCACCGAATTCTTCGCGCAGGAAAGCGTAGAAGGCGAAATAACCGTGCGGCGGCACGAGATCGGGTGAGTGGTAGCTTTCCTTCGGATCGATATGATAGCCCCGCGCCGGCTGGATCCCGATCAGCAACCCGCCGAACCGGGCAAAGGGCAGCGCGAAGCCACCCTCTCGCAGATAAGGATCGGCCTCGGGATCGCCCCATCGGCCCGTCACCTCATCTTGAATCTGAACGGGAAGAGACGAGAAGAAGCTCGTGTATCGACTCAAGGAAAGCGTCTCGCGCACCACCCTGCCGTCAAAGCCGGAATTGGTCGGCCCCGCCATCAAATGCCGCATCAACGCATCACCATCAGCGGGAATATCGGCGACAGGATAGCCGGCCGCCGCCATCGCCCGCATCACCTCGATGGTGCCGGCGGGCGTATCGAGGCCGACGCCATTGCCAAGCCGTCCATCGCGATTCGGATAATTCGCCATGACGAGCGCGATACGCCGCTCCGCCGCATTCCTCTGCCGCAACCGCGCCCAGTTGGCGGCAAGGGCGGCCACATATGTCATGCGCCCGGCATCAGGTTCGCTGGAAACGATATTGGCCTCGACCGCGGCATCATAGCGGGCAGCAGCCTTGAAGGAGACGGCGCGCGACAGCACGCGGCCATCCACCTCCGGCAGTGCGACATTCATGCCGAGATCACGGGCCGAGAGCCCTTGCGAAGAGGCAGCCCAGGCCTCCCGCGACGAAGCGGAAAAGATCGCCTGCAGCACGATGGCGTCGTTCGCCTCCAGTACCGTCGGTTCACGATCGGCACCGGGGGCGGAGACGGCAAAGCCGGTGGTGTTGATGACGACGTCGGGCTTGAGGTCCACGAAGATACTTTCGAGGATGCCTTTGGAGACCGGGTCCTTGAGGCTGTAGGCGAAGACCGGCAGCGGACGCAGGCCTTGCGCCTGCAGAGCCTCGATCAAGGCTTCGACGGGGCGGGTTTCGCCGCTTTGGACGAGTGCGCGGTAGAAGGCGATCGCGACTGCCGGGGGTTCAAATCCCTCCTCCGCTACCATCATTTCCGGTGATGGACTTAGATCGGGTGGATGATCGCTTCGGTCCTGCGCTGCGGTACCCCCCTCTGCCCTGCCGGGCATCTCCCCCACAAGGGGGGAGATCGAATCGGGGAGGGCTTCTCCCCAAACAACCGATGTAGAGCGAAGGTCTCGCCCCTTGCCGATCTCCCCCCTTGTGGGGAAGATGTCCGGCAGGACAGAGGGGGGTGCTACGCTCTCGATAGCTGCGGGAGAAACGCCCGAAACAAGCCTCTCCCACTCCTCAACCCCAACCAGCCCCCGCCCCGGCCACCAGATCCCCGCCTTCATCAGCGGTGCGGCGGGCGCCGGCTTCTCCGCGCTCGAGAGCATCGCCGAAGCATAGGCAAGAAAGCCCCGCGCATTGGCATCGCCGCCCTCGATCAGATAGGCCCAGAGCGCATTCAGATCATCCAGCGCCACATTCGAAAACGGCGTCAGACCCGCATCGGGCTTCGCATCCCCCGGCAGCACCGCAATCAGCGCACCACTGCGCGCCGCCACCGCATGCAGCGCCTCCAGCGCATAGTGGAAATAGCTCGCCCCACCCAGCGCCCGCACGATGATCAGCTTCGCATGCCGCGCCGTGCGTTCAACGTAAGTATCGACCGACATCGGATGCTTCAGGCTCATCAGGCTCGCAAGCCGCAGCGAATGCTCGGCCGCCCCGCCGGCATGAGCCGCGGCAATTGCCGCAAGCTCGGTGTCGGCAGCCGACAGGAACAGGATATCGCCCGGCGACTGACCGAGGTCGATTGCCTCGTCCCCGTCGCTGATCGTTCCCTGCTGGGCCAGAAGCAGATGCATTTTATATCCTCATGCGAGCGCTTCGATCGCCTTGCGCACCGCGTCCTGATCCATCTCGTGAAGGCCGATGACGACGAGGCGCGTGCTGCGCGTTTCGCCCGATGCCCAGGCGCGGTCGAAATACTGGTCGATACGGGCACCCACGGCCTGCAGCTGCAGGCGCATCGGCTTGCCGGAGACGTCGATGAAGCCCTTGAGGCGCAGCACGTCATGCTCGGCAATGATGCCCTTCAGCTTCTCGACGAAACCGGCCGTGTCCGAGATCGCACCAAGCTCGACGACGAAACTGTCGAATTCGTCGTGATCGTGGGGCTCACCGTCCTCATGCTCCAGCTCGTGATGGGACTTGCGGTTGACGACGTCGTCTTCCGTGCCGATGCCGAGGCCGAGCAGCACGCTTGCCGGCACATCGCCATTCCTGGCCTCGATCATCACAGGCTTGCGGGCGATGCGCGAGGCAACCTCGCTCTTCACGCGGCCAAGGCCATCGCTGTCGATGAGATCGGTCTTATTGAGCACGATCAGGTCGGCGCAGGTCAGCTGATCTTCGAAAAGCTCTTCGATCGGGCTTTCATGATCGAGCGATTCATCCTCGACGCGGCGCGCATCGACGGCATCGTGGTCATCGGCAAAACGACCGGCAGCAACGGCGGCACTATCGACGACGGTGATCACGCCATCGACGGTGACTTCGCTACGAATATCCGGCCAGTTGAAGGCGGCCACCAGCGGCTGCGGCAGCGCGAGGCCCGAGGTTTCGATAACGATATGGTCCGGGCGCTGCTCACGCTCCAGAAGCTTGGTCATGGTCGGAATGAAATCGTCGGCGACCGTGCAGCAGATGCAGCCATTGGTGAGTTCGATAATATCGTCCTCGGTGCAGTTTTCCGCCCCGCATCCCTTCAGCACATCGCCATCGACGCCGAGATCGCCGAACTCGTTGATGATGAGCGCGATCTTCTTGCCGCCGGCATTGGCGAGCAGGTTGCGGATCATGGTCGTCTTGCCGGCACCAAGGAAGCCGGTGATGACGGTTGCGGGAATTTTCTGCTGCATGGAACTAACCCTTCATTTTCAGCGGCAGTCCGGCCGCGATGAAATAGACGTCGTCGGCATTTGCCGCGATCATTTGGTGCAACCGGCCGGTATGGTCGCGAAACTCGCGCGCCATGCGGTTCTCAGGCACGATGCCGAGGCCGACTTCATTGGAAACGATGACGAGCCGCGCCTTCGCCCGCGGCAGGAAGGCGGCGAGCGCTGCGGACTGGGCAGCGATATCGCGCCCGTCCATCATCAGGTTGGTGAGCCAGAGCGTCAGGCAGTCGACCAGGATCGCCCTGCCCTCGCCATCGATGGCCGCAAGGCGCTCCGTAAGATCGAGCGGCTCCTCGTGCGTGGTCCAGGAGGGACCGCGATCGGCCTTGTGCTGGTCGATGCGCGCCTGCATCTCGTCGTCCCAGGCGCGGCCGGTGGCGATGTAGTGCCGGTCGAGGCCGCCGGACGTGACAAGGTTTTCGGCGAAACGGGATTTGCCGGAGCGGGCGCCGCCGAGGATGAAGGTGGCGGTCATGACAACACCGCCTGCGGAGGATGGGCGCGGCCCCCTCTGCTTCCCTCATTCCTGTGCTTGTCACAGGAATCCAGCCACGGCGCGTCTGCGCCGTGAATGAATCCATGCCAATGTGAAATGAGTCTATCGTGCCCAAGGACTTGGGCACGCTGGATTCCTGTGACAAGCACAGGAATGAGGGAGGAGAGGAAAGCACGCGCCGGCTGACGTCCAATGACAGGCACCAAGGCTCCATCATTTCGAGCTCCCGGCCAGCGATCTCTTATACGCACCGCCAGAGGCAGCGCTGATTCACATTCTTCAGCCAAAACAACCTCCGTGCTGGCAGCGGGCAAAACACCCAGTTGGGCACTATGCCCGGCACGGACGGCAGGTCTCCTGGCTCGCAGTTGTCGGCCGCGATAGGGGCAACCGTTTCCGGTCGCCCCTGATCGTGCCAGCGGATCTGCCTCGCCTTCCCGGCTGCATCTCGTGAAAAGGCGGACGATTCGTAGAAAGAGAGGCGTCCTGCCCCGGCTGATCACGATGCATTTCCAGTGGCTTTTCCGGCACTTGTTCCACCTCGCCCGCCCGCAGGATGCGGGCCGTCGGCGCGGCAGTCGAAATGCCGGACGGAAGACCCTGACTGCTCTACAGTCGCGGGGTCGGCTGTGATGAAGGCGCCCGGCTTGGGTCCGCCTCGTCACATTCCCTTTTCATCCGGAAGGCGTCAGGCCGATCCGGAACCATCCATTATGTGGTTTCATGGTTAGGCGCGCGCAACCCCCATGTCAATTGCCGCGCACTGTGCCAGAGAGGTTCATCTCTACTTACACTACCAAGATTATCGTGTTTATTCAAAAACTTACGCCATAGAAACTTTACTGCCCGGCCGGTATTTTGCCGCAATTGGCAGGCATGCGAGTGCCGCCTACCACCCTTGACCGCCGCTCCTGTCGCCTAGTTCTCCTATGATGCTCTCCCGAATGGATATCCGCCGCTTCCGGCCCTTCACAACCATTTTCGATTTGGGGCGCCTGCGCGCCCTCGCCAGACAAAGTGAAATGGGCCTGGTCTTTGCCGGCGCGCTGGTCGGCATCGCTGCGGGACTGGCGGTCAGCGCCATGAGTTTCGTGTCCGAGGCAATGCACCGGTTGATCTTCGGCATCGAAACCGAAACACGGCTCAGCGCTTCGCAGATCGACAACCAGTTCCTGCTGATGACGGCGCCTTTCGCAGGCGGCATCCTGCTCGGCATCCTGATCTTCATCCTCGCCAAGTGGCGCAAGAAGCCGCTGGTCGACCCGATCGAGGCCAATGCGCTGCATGGCGGCCGCCTGTCGTTGACCGACAGCATCCTTGTCGCCGTCCAGAACGTCGTCTCCAACGGCTTCGGCGCCTCCGTGGGGCTGGAGGCCGGCTACACGCAGCTTGCCGCCGGCATCGCCTCGAAGTTCGGGCTGAAGCTGCAGCTTCGCCGAGCGGACCTTCGCATCCTCGTCGGTTGCGGTGCAGCCGGTGCCATCGCGGCCGCCTTCAATGCGCCGCTGACCGGCGCCTTTTACGCCTTCGAGCTCATCATCGGCACCTATACCATCGTCTCGCTGACACCGGTCGTCGTGGCAGCCCTCGTCGCCACGCTGGTTGCCCGCCTGCTTGCCGGCAGCGATTTCATCATCGATGTCGGCAGTTTCGGCGCTGTCCAGCCGGCCGATTACGTGCCGGCGATCGCACTCGGCGCCTTCTGCGCCGGCATCGGCATCCTGCTCATGCAGGGCGTCGCCTTCGTCGAGGAACTGGCGCGAAAGAGTTCCGTCCCGCTGCCCTTTCGCCCGGCGCTCGGCGGCATCGTCGTCGGCCTGCTGGCGCTGGTCTCGCCGCAGATTCTGGCCGCCGGACATGGTGCACTGCATCTGAACCTCGCCAACGAAGTGACGATCCCAGCCCTTATCAGCCTGTTTTTGCTGAAATCGGTGGCTTCGGCGGTCTCGATCGGCTCCGGCTTCAGGGGCGGCCTGTTCTTCGCCTCGCTCTTCATGGGCGCCCTGCTCGGCAAGCTCTTTGCCTATTCCGCCCCCTATTTCGCCGATGCGACACTAACGCCCGTGATCTACGCCGTCGTCGGCATGAGTTCGCTTGCCGTCGCCGTCATCGGCGGGCCGCTGACCATGACCTTCCTGGCACTGGAGATTACCGGCGACTTTCCGATCACCGCCCTCGTGCTCGCCGCCGTCATCACCTCCTCACTCGTGGTGCGCACCACCTTCGGCTACTCCTTCGCCACATGGCGCTTTCACCTGCGCGGCGAGAGCATCCGCAGCGCCCATGATGTCGGCTGGATCCGCAACCTGACCGTCGACAAGCTGATGCGATCAGACGTGAAGACCGCAAAACTCGGAATAACGATGGACGCGTTCAAGGAGGCCTTCCCGATCGGCTCGACGCAGCGCGTCATTCTCGTCGAAGACGGCGACAAATATGCCGGTCTCGTGCTCGTGCCGGAAATCTACGCAAACCCCACCAGCGCGCAGGACGAAGCCCAGAATCTTGGTGATTTCATCCGCTATAAAAACGATTTCCTGCAGCCGCAGATGAACGCCAAGCAGGCAGCCGCGATCTTCGACAAGACCGAAAGCGAAGCGCTCGCCGTCGTCAACAACCTCATCGAGCGCAAGGTGATCGGCCAGCTCAGCGAAAGCCACACACTGCGCCGCTACAGCGAAGAACTCGACCGCCGCCGCCGCGAAGTTTCAGGCGAGATTTGAGACATCTGCCGCACGCTGCAGGAGTGAAGGGAGATCTCCCCTCACATCCTGACCGTCATGCCGCCGTCGACGGTCAGGATGTGGCCGTTGACGAAGGAAGCTGCGCCGCTTGCGAGAAACAGCGCCGCGCCGGCGATCTCATCCGGGCGGCCCCAGCGCTGGACCGGGATGCGCTGGCGCACAAAGGGCATCAATTCCTCGTTCGCAGCCATTGCCGCGTTCGTCTCGGTGGCGAACCAGCCGGGCGCAATCGCGTTGCTGGTGATGCCGTGCGGGCCGAATTCGACCGCCATGCCGCGCATCAGGCCGGTAAGGCCCTGCTTGGCCGCCGGATAGACGCAGTCACCGGGCATGACGACATGGCCGCTAATCGAGGTCACCGCGATCAGGCGGCCGTGATTATGCCGCTTCATCAGCACGGCAGCATCCCGCGAAAGCGTCATCGCCGCGGCCAGATCGGTGCGCAACAGTTCGATGATGGCATCGTCGTCGAATTCGGCCAGCGGCCGCCTGTCGCGGGCGCCGACATTGTTGATCAGAATATCGAGACGGCCATGGATCTTTTCGATGTCGGCCATGAGCGCACGCTGAGCCTCTCGGTCGACGATATCGAACGCGGCCGCCTCCGCCGTGCCACCGGCGCCGCGAATGGCCCTTACGGCACCGTCTAGCGTCGCCGCCGTGCGCCCGGTGACGACGACATGCGCGCCGGCCTCGGCCAGTGCGCGTGCCATCTCGAAACCCAGGCCACGGCCGCCGCCGGTCACGAGCGCCACCTGGCCCGCCAGTGAAAATCTATCCAGTATGCTCATGGTTTCATCGCTCTCGACCGGGTGCGTCGGAGCAATAATTAATGGACTGAGTCAACTAATTTGGCAATAGCAGAACGACTCCGATGAACACAGGCCACATCCGCCTAGCCGAGCAGCCCTGCAAGCCAGCGCGGATCGAGATGTTGCTCCAGGCCGCTTGCGACCTCGTCAAGCGCCCGGTCGACACTCTGGCGGTAGTTGCCGCCTTCGCCCGAAAGGCCAAAGCTTTGAAGCAGCCGGGCGCGGTAGGCGTCGCTGCCGAAGAGGCCGTGCAGATAGGTACCCATGATCCGGCCGTCGGCCGAAAGCGCCCCATCCGGTACACCGTCGACGATCGCCGAAGGCCTGATGCAATCCGGCCCGCGGGTCATGCCGAGATGGATCTGGTAGCCGGCAAGCGGCACGTCATATTCGGTCGAGCGGGCCGCACTGTTGCGCACGGTCTTTTCCGGCGCCATCTCGGTCTCGACGTCGAGAAGCGAAAGCCCCGGCATCTCCGCCCTCCCGCCTTCGATACCGAGCGGATCGTGTACCATGCGGCCGAGCATCTGGTAGCCGCCGCAGATGCCGATCACCCGGCCGCCCCGCCTCACATGAGCGGCAAGGTCACGGTCCCATCCCTGCGCCCTGAGATCGCTGAGATCCGATATGGTCGATTTCGAGCCAGGCAGGATGATGAGCCCAGCATCATCAGGCAGCCGCTCGCCTGATCGCACGAAGACAAGCTCGACGTCAGGCTCGGCCCGCAGCGGATCGAGATCGTCGAAATTGGCAATACGCGGCAACACCGGCACGGCAATCTTCAGCGCCCCTCGCTCGCCCTTGGCCAGCCGCTCCAGCACGACGGAATCTTCCGCCGGCAGCCGCCCCGCCACCTTCAGCCAGGGCACGACGCCGAAACAGGGCCAGCCGGTGAACTTGCCGATCGACGTGATCCCGTCGTCGAACAGGCTCGCATCCCCACGGAACTTGTTGATGATATAGCCCGAAATCATCCTGCGATCCTCTTCGGCAAGGATCGCATGGGTGCCGACGAGCGAGGCGATGACCCCGCCGCGGTCGATATCGCCGACGAGAACGACAGGCACATTTGCCCGTGTCGCAAAGCCCATATTGGCGATATCACCGGCCCTGAGATTGATTTCTGCCGGCGAACCCGCCCCCTCGACCACGACGAGATCGGCACCTTCCGACACCTTGGCGAAACTCTCCAGCACGGAAGAGATGAGCTGCGGCTTCAGCCGCTGATAGTCGCGCCCCTTGGCCTGTCCGAACACCCTGCCCTGCACGATGATCTGGCTGCCGTTCTCGGACTGCGGCTTCAGGAGCACCGGGTTCATATGCACTGATGATGGCGTGCGGGCGGCAAGCGACTGCAGCCATTGCGCCCGGCCGATCTCGCCGCCGTCGTCGGAAACCGCCGCATTGTTCGACATGTTCTGTGGCTTGAACGGCCGCACCGTCAGCCCGCGATTGGCCGCCAGCCGGCAAAGCCCGGCCACCAGCACCGTCTTGCCGACATCCGAGCCGGTTCCCTGCAGCATGATGGCTCTGGTCATTAGGGTCTATCCGTGAAGCGTTTCCCGCAGGCCTACAATGAGCGTTGTCGGCGGGTCAACAAGAACCCAGAAATGCGAAAACCGCGATCAGGCCATCAGCCCAACGCGGTTTGCCATAAAACGCTGACGCCTTCACCATTACGCGATGAAGCTCGCTTTCTCCGGGACGCTCTACCTGATCCGGAGAAGCAGCGGTTGTCCCCCGCCGCGTCACAACTGATAACGGCACATTCTTACCGGATGGTTATTGAAAGCGCGCCTTGAAGCGAATTTCGACCTTTTTTGCACTTTTTCTAATTTTTCTCGTGTGAAACCGTTTTCAGCTCTTTCCGCAAGGGCACATTTGCCTCCACCGCCCGCAAGGTCGCACCATCATGAGCGCCGGCATAAATTCTTCGAATTCAATTATTTAGTGGCTAATGGAAGACAGAAAAGAGAGTTGATTTCTTGCCGCAAATCCGTAGGCTTGTTCATCATCAGCCATCGATAGAAATGGCCAGCGACGAGCCGCCGGAAAACCAGACGAACGGCGCCGCAGACAGGAAGGCCCACCGAGCATATTCCGGCCGGGCGATGGGCACCTGAAGCGGCGGAGAGATTTGTCGGCTAATTGCCCCGGTGCATGCACGTTCGATCACATAGAAAATTTCGGGGGACTTATAATGAAGACATTTTTCACGTCGTTCATCCTTGCCGTCTGTCTGTATGCGGGAATTGCGCAAGCCGCCGGATGCGGCAAAGTCTCGATTGCCGAGATGAGGTGGGGTTCCGCCGGCATCGCCGCGAGCTTCGACAAATTCATCCTCGAGAAAGGCTACGGCTGCTCCGTCTCGATTGTCCATGGCGATACGCTGCCGACCTTCGCCTCCATGAATGGCAGGGGCACGCCCGATATCGCCTCGGAATTCTGGACAAAGGCCGTCCAGCCGCAGCTCGATACCGCCATCAAAGAGGGCCGGCTGGTGAAGGGCGCCGAAATTCTTGCCGACGGCGCGATCGAAGGCTGGTACATCCCCAAATTCATCGCCGATGCAAACCCGGATATCGGCTCCGTACGGGATGCGCTGAAGCACCCGGAACTCTTTCCCGATATCGACGCCCCCTCGCACGCCGCCGTCCACAATTGCCCGGAATCCTGGGCCTGCAAGATCTCGACCGGCAATCTCTTCAAGGCGCTCGATGCCGACAAGCTCGGCTTTGCACTGGTCGACAGCCGGACCCCTGAAGATTTCGACGATTCGATTGCCCGCGCCTTCGACAACAAGGTCGGCTGGCTCGGCTATTACTGGTCGCCGACATCGGTCATCGGCAAGTATGACATGAAGCTTCTGGATTTCGGCGTGCCGCACGATCAGGCCGAATGGGACGCCTGCACCTCGGTTCGCGGCTGCGCCAAGCCCAAGGTGAACGCCTATCCAGTGTCGCAGGCCTTCACGCTGATGACCCGGTCCTTTGCCGACCGCGCCGGCCCCGTCATGACCTATCTGAAGGCGCGCAGCTGGGATAACGGGACCATCAGCCAGGTCCTCGCCTGGCAGGATGAAAACGGCGAGGACAACGAAAATGCAGCCCTCTATTTTCTGCAGAATTATGAGGAACTCTGGAGCCGCTGGGTTCCGGCCGATGTAGCCGAGAAGGTCAAGGCCAGTCTATAAACCTTCCGATAACAAGGACTGGACGATTCGTTATGACTGGCACGGTGCCCTTCCCCGATCGCGATACCGTCGCGGAAAAACTCGCGGCGCTCTCGGAAACCGACAAATCCTATCTGTCGCTGCTGATGGAAAATCCGGTGCAGGACGACAACCTGCTCGCGGGCCTCTATCGGCACCTCGATCTCGCCTCCGCCTCGCGCCTTCTCAATTCGCTGAAGCTTGAAACCCTCGGCAAGTGGATCGGCGGAGCTGCGCCCGACCGGCTGCAGATCAGGCTCATGGAGGCGGCGCGTTCCAGCCAGCACCCGGCCTATGCCGCATTCCGGACCGGGCTGACCCGATCCGGCGGTCTGGAAAAAGCCTATCCGGCTTCGAAAATCTGAAAGCAATTATCTCTTCGCTGCGCGATCGACACTGCGGCCGGCATCCTGTGTGGCATTGACGGCATTTGCCGTATCCCTGCCCATGCCACGGATCGTGTTGGCGCAGGAAGAAAGCGCAAGAAGGATCATCAAGGCGGATGCGATTTTACCCGTGGTCGTCATGTGCGAAATCCTTTTATGAAATCAACCCCGAACGGCTGATGCCGTCCGGGCGGGATAACGCGTTCGTGAGCGAAAAGTTCACCGGCTAACCGAATTCAGGCAGCAGCAGCTTTCGATCTTTCGGCGAAGGATGCACGGATGCTGTCCGCGACCGTTTCGATCGGCCCCGTCATCTGCGATACCGTCAAAAGCTGGATATCGAAAGACCCCAGCTCCGGCAGCCCTTCCTGGATGCCGAGGATCGCCATGTCATCGCTGACATAGGAGAGCGGCAGCGGCGCAATGGCGAGATCGGAGACCACGGCGGCGCGCTGCGCCATCGTGTGGGCGCTGAGATAGGCGACGCGATACGGCCGCTTGTTGCGCTCGAGCTGGGTGATCGCTTCCTGCCGCCAGATGCAGCCGTCTTCCCAGATCGAGATCGGCAACGGATCGCGCCGATGCGCCGAACCGCACTTGGCGCCGGCCCAGACGAGCCGTTCGCGATAAACGACTTCGCCATTGGTCGGGAAAGGCCGCGTGGCGCAGTTGATGAGCGCGAGATCGAGGCGCTGCTCCTCCATCCGCTTTTTCAGGCCGATGCTCATGTCGATCGTCACATCGACCATGATGCCCGGATAGGTCTGTGCAAAGCTTTTGAGGACCTGCGGCAGCAGCCGCTCGCCGATATCCTCGGGCGCGCCGAGCCGCACCACGCCGCTGAGCTCGGGCATGATGAAGCGCGATACCGCCTCGTTGGAAAGCGCCAGGATGTTGCGTGCATAGGACAGCAGCATTTCGCCGTGCTGGGTCAGCGTCACCGAGCGCGCATCGCGGCGAAACAGCATCACGCCCAGCTGCTCTTCGAGCTTTTTGATCTGCATGGAAACGGCCGACGGCGTGCGAAACACGGTCTCGGCCGCAGTCGAAAAATTACCGGTCTCTGCAATAGCGACGAAGGTGCGCAGCACGTCATTGTCGAGCAGAGGAATGGGACGGCGAAACGGGATGGTCATCGTCACATCTTTCAATTTTTCTGAATGACCAAGGTTATCATTCCATTTGATTGAAAGTCAATCTGCCCCCTATTTTTGTAGGGCGACCACTATCGAGACTATTTGAGTTCAGCCCTCAGTGCCGAAACGGCTGGTCTTGAAGCTGGTTCCAGCGGCACCAGCCGCACCTGAAGCAACCGTCCTGCCCTCGCCGCCCCCCTTCGGATAGGTGTTGCCGATCATGGCAGGCGCCGTGAGTTCAACTGACGTTTCCGGTGACCGTACCGCCCAGGCAATCAGCGCTCGTGCGGACATCTCGCCGACGCCGCCCGAGACATGCTCCGACGCGGAGACCGGCAACACCGCGATCTGCTCGGCCGTCGGTGCGGGATGGGTCAGCCGGTCGGCGATATCTGATGTATTGGCCGGCTTGCGACCGACGACGAAGCGCGTGAAATCGGCCGGGGCCGGCTGGACGGATGCCAGAACCGGCGCAACCGCGGGCACAGGTGCGGGTGTCTCGCTTTCCACGGCCTCGATTTCAACAGGCCGCAGCACCGGCAGCGGAACGGTCAGTGAGGCAAGATCGGCAAAGGCCCGGTCGGCAACCGCCTTGTCCTCCGGCTTGGCAAGCTGCGGCGCCAGTCCGATCTCGGCCCGCTTCTGCGGCGTCGGCAGCATGGCGGTGACAAGGCTTCCGGTCACGACGGGATCAGGTGCCTTCACAGGTGCTGCGCGTGCCGTCAGCAGGGCCGGTGCCGCTGCCTTTGGCGTTACGGGCGCATCGTCATCCTCATCCTCACTTGCGGCAATCTCTATCGGCGCGGAGCGGATGCCCTTCTTGCGCTCGGCAAGCGCCACCTGATAGCCCGGCAGCGGACGTCCGTCCGCCGGCAGGTGGATGGTACGTCCGTCTGGGAACAGCCGCGCCAGCTCCTGGCGCGACATGCGCGGCCAGGCGCGCACATTGCCGACATCGAGATGCACGAAAGGCGAACCCGATGTCGGATAATAGCCGACGCCGCCGACCTGCATCTGCATGGCAAGCGCGCGCAGCGTCGCAAGCTTGACGCCCGGAATATAGAAATCCATCGCCTTGCCGAGCATATGCTGGCTGCGCTTGGCGACACCTGTATTCCGCGAACGGTTGCGCAGCATGTTGTTGGTTGCCGGCGAGCGATAGGCGGAGACGACGTGGATCGTCTCCTTCGCCCCGCTCTTGCGATAGACTTCCCAGACGAGGTCGAGCAGCCGCGGGTCCATCTTCGCCGGCTCGTTACGGCGCCAATCGCGCAGAAAACGGTTGATCTGGTTGAGGCCGCGCTGGTCGTATTTGCCGTTGCGCTTGAACACGATCGTCGCCCGCTCGCCCGTATGCGTGAAGTAGAGTTTCAGCGCCCTGTCTTCGGCCGCCGCCTCGCCCGATCCGGCAATGACCGCAAAGAAGAAGGCCGCAGCAATCGCCATGCGATGGGCAACGACAGACAAAAGCCACGCAGAGGCGGTCGTCGGGATGGCGGCGATGGCTTGATGAAGGGACACAGGCTTCGTCCTTGGCGCGAGACACGAAAACATCACAGGCACGGCACACGTGCGCGGCGTTAAGCCTTCATTATGGTCAACAGATCCTTAAGAGGGGGTTTATGAGCTACGGACTTATGAGGCGCTGTTTCAAGGAGATGCCGTCTTACGGTTCTCCAGTTGCGCTGGCAGCGAGAAGTTCGCCATAATTATCTTGCTTGAGCAGCCATGATCTTCGACGGGAACCCTCGCAAAGCGAGACGAGATCGCATAGTTTCGACGGATCATTATCATCGAAACAGGCCTAAGTTTGTATACCGAAATAGCCATCGTCATCCTCCTCACCATTCTCAACGGCGTCCTGGCGATGTCGGAGCTCGCAATCGTCTCCGCCCGCCCGGCACGCCTCAGGGTTATGGCAGACCAGGGAAGCAGGGGAGCGCGACTGGCGCTGCGCCTCGCCGAGGATCCCGGCCGTTTCCTGTCGACGGTTCAGATCGGCATCACCCTTGTCGGCGTCCTGTCAGGTGCCTTCTCGGGTGCGACGCTCGGCGCGCGGTTCTCCGCCTGGCTTCTGGCGCAGGGGCTTCCCAATGCTTGGGCGGACGGGCTTGGCGTCGGTACGGTCGTCGTGGCGATCACCTATCTCTCCCTCATCATCGGCGAGCTGGTGCCCAAGCAGATGGCCCTTCGCGCGCCGGAAGCCGTCGCCGCCAGGGTCGCACCGACCATGACCTATCTGTCGAAGGCGGCCCTCCCCCTCGTCTGGCTGCTCGACGGCTCCGGCAAACTCGTTCTCACCCTGCTCGGCCAGTCCGGAAAGAACGCCGATGGCGTCACCGACGAGGAGATCAAGACGGTACTCGCCGAAGCCCAGAGCGCCGGCGTGATCGAAAGCGGCGAATCCGCCATGATCACCGGCGTCATGCGCCTTGCCGACAGAACGGCGCGCGCGCTGATGACGCCGCGGCGCGATGTCGAGCTTGTCGATATCGAGGATTCGGCCGAGGAGATCCGCAAGACCATCCAGTCGACCGCGCGAACGCGACTGCCGGCCCGCAAGGGCAGCTCCGACGAGGTTCTCGGCGTTCTCGCCGTCAAGGATTATTACGATGCCCTTGCGGCCAGCCGGACGGTCGACATCATGACGCTGGTCCACGATGTTCCGATCATCTCGGACCTCGCTCCCGCCTCATCGGTGATCGAATCCATCCGCAAGTCGTCGCAGCATATGGTCCTGGTTTTTGACGAATACGGCCACTTCGAGGGTGTGATCACGTCAGGCGACATCCTCGAATCGATCATGGGCGTTTTCGGCAACGCGGCCTCCGGCGAGGAACCGGCGATCAAGCGACGCGAGGATGGATCCTATCTGGTTTCCGGATGGACGCCGATCGACGAGTTTTCGGAATTCATGAACTTCCCCGTTGATGAAGACGTCGAATACCAGACCGTCGCCGGTCTCGTTCTGGAAGAACTGAAGCACCTGCCCGAGCTCGGGGAAACCTTCGTCAAGAACGACTGGAAATTCGAGGTGATCGACCTCGACGGGCGGCGCGTCGACAAACTGCTCGTCAGTGCGCTGACGAAAGACGAGGCACGGGCGGAGAACTGATCGGCGCGATCAGGGCCGGGATGCGGCCGGCTTGGCAGCCTTGCCCCTACTCGCGGTCCGACGTGCCATTCTCAGGCTTGCGCCCCATATCTTTCGTTCTGAGCAGCAATCAGGGCCGAACAACAATCAGGGAATATCCATGTCCGCCACCACCCACGACGCAGACCGGCCCCATGCAGGCCAGCAAAAGTTTGCGGCCCTGCTGCTCGGGGCGATCGGCGTAGTCTATGGAGATATCGGGACGAGCCCGCTCTATGCCTTCCGCGAAGCGCTGCGACCCTTCGTCCATGACGGCGTCACCCCAAACGAGGTCATCGGGCTGATCTCGTTGATGATCTGGACGCTGACGATCATCGTCACGTTCAAATACGTGCTGTTTCTGCTGAGGGCAGACAACGAGGGCGAAGGCGGAACCCTTTCCCTGCTGGCCCTCCTCATGAAAAAGACCAGCCGGCATGCGACCGTCTTTTTCTTCGCAGGCATCATTGGTGCCGCGCTTTTCATCGGCGACGCCATGATCACCCCTGCCTTATCGGTGCTGTCGGCGCTCGAAGGGCTGAAGCTCGTAACCCCGGTCTTCACCCCCTATGTCCTGCCGATCGCCGTCGCGATCATGCTGCTGCTGTTTTTCGTCCAGTCGGTCGGCACCGCGTCCGTGTCGAAGCTCTTCGGCCCGATAACGCTGCTGTGGTTTCTCGTGATGGGGTTTGGCGGACTTGTCCATATCGCCGACGATCCCGCGATTTTCGCAGCACTCAATCCGCTCTACGCCTTCGACTTCATCACGCATGCCGGTCTTGTCGGCCTCGTTGTCCTCGGCGCCGTCTTCCTCACCGTGACGGGCGCGGAGGCGCTTTATGCCGACCTGGGCCATTTCGGCAGGAAACCGATCCAGGCGGCTTGGTTCGTCGTGGTCTTCCCGTCGCTTGCGCTGAACTATCTCGGCCAGGGCGGGCTGGTGCTTGCCAACCCACAGGCTGCGTCCGATCCGTTCTTCCTGATGTTTCCGGAATGGGCGATCCTTCCTGTGGTCATTCTCGCCACGGCAGCCACCATCATCGCCAGCCAGGCGGTCATCACCGGGGCGTTCTCGCTTGCCCGCCAGGCGATCCATCTCGGCTTCCTTCCGCGGCTGGAGATCTGCTTCACCTCTGCCTCCAACACCGGCCAGATCTATGTCCCGGCGGTGAATATGGCACTGCTGTTTGGCGTACTTACTCTGATCTTCGCATTCGGCTCCTCCGAGGCCCTTGCCACCGCCTACGGAATTTCGGTCACGGGTGCGATGGTCGTCACGACGATCCTGTCCTTCCAGTTTCTCCGCGTCGTCTGGGGATGGAACGTGGCCACGGCACTGGCGGCACTCCTGCCGCTCCTCGTGCTTGAAAGCATCTTCCTGGGCGCGAACCTCCTGAAGATCCACGATGGCGGCTATGTCCCGATCCTGATTGCCGGCGCGCTGATGGTGATGATGTGGACCTGGAAGAAGGGAACCCTGCTGGTGCGCGAGAAATCCGCAAGGAGCGACATACCCCTGATGCAATTCCTTGCGTCGATCGAACGAAAGTCGGATCATGCTCCCGCCCAGGTCCCCGGAACTGCGATCTTCCTGACCAGCCTTCCCGACATGACACCCGGCGTGCTCCTGCACAATCTGAAGCACAATCGCGTTCTCCATGCGCGTAACGTCATCCTCAACGTGAAGACCGCGCCGCGCCCCTATGTGCCGGAAACGGAGCGGGTGACAATCGAAAGGCTGTCGGAGCGCTTCATCAAGATCCAGCTCCTGTTCGGCTTCATGGAAGATCAGGACGTCTCCAAGGCCCTGCCGCTCTGCCGCAAGGCGGGCTTCGACTTCGAGATCATGTCGACCTCGTTCTACCTCGGCAGGCGCAAGCTCGTCGGCGATCCGAACACCGGCCTTCCGGCCTGGCAGGACCGGCTCTTCATCGCCATGGCCGGCTTCGCCATCGACCCCTCGGACTATTTCCAGCTTCCCAGCAACCGCGTGGTGGAACTCGGAGAGCAGATGGTGATTTGAGGGCTCTACAGCGGCGTCAGATCGTTAGCGCTGCGAATAAACTCCAAAAGTTCACTGATTCTCAGTTTGAGATCTAGGATGGAAAGATCAGCTTTGCCTTCGCACACGGCCTTGGCAACCCTTACTTTGTCCACATCCTTTTGAAGCATGTCTTCTGCAGACGAACCTCCTTTCCCCCTGGCTTTTGGTGCCTTGCGCCAGAAGTAAAGTGCGTGATCGAATTGGCCGCTACCGTCGGCTTTATCGTAGACATCGCCGTATACACCGGCAACGGCACGTTGAAGTGCTTGGTGATCGATGTAGTTTTCGATCTCCCTGCCTTTTGTTATCCAGCAAAACCCCTTCCCCTTGCTGATTTCGCTCTGGAGGCGGACCTTCGTTGCGTTGACGCTATTTTTCGCGCTACCTTTATCGCTGTCCATTATCAGTGCGAGATTTTGATTGAGCGAACGAAGTGCGATGAACTCGTTTATTTCGTCGGCCTCAGCGCTTAGGTGACTCAAGAGGCGCCCACCGTAGAACATAATTGAGTAGTGTATACCCTCAATCAACTTCTGTTCGTCCTTCCCCACCGCGGCTTTGATCCAGTGATTGAGGTATATGCGGTCAGAAGGGCCTTCAACCCAGATTACAGCATTAGACTGAACAATGTCCGATGCCTTGTACCCCAAGTCGATGCAGATCTCATGTCGTTGGCTTCTCAGAATACTTTCCGAGATTCTCGTTTGATCTCCGTCATTTGCGACATGAAAAATAGCGGCACCCGGAGTGTCGATAAAGCTCGCGGAGTGAGTGGCGACGAAGTACTGATTCTTTGTATACTCCCCCAAATACTTCATAAGTTTTCTCTGCAGTATGGGGTGAAGATGTATCTCCGGCTCTTCCATGCAAATTATTTGATTGTCAAATAATGTGCAGAACGACGCAATCATCACCACCTCATGTATACCGGTACCTAAGGACGAAAGAGGGAGAACCTTGTTATCCATGTGCACTAAAATGTGCTGACGATTATGAGGCACCTCGATGGTCGCGTCTTTCCTGTCCGTAACGCTCCGCAGGAATAAGTTGATTTTGTCGAATAGTAGTCGGTCCGCACGTTTATCGTGGTCTGGGCTCTGAACTTCAGCCAATCTATCAATCAGTCCCTGGCCGCTAAGGTCAATAAGCTCGACACCAGTTTGGCCGATTTGACGTTTTGCAGGGATTATTCGCGTGTTGGGCAGCTCAAGCGTCTGCGCAGCAAGAAGGCTTTTAATCGTTTCGGGCACCCAATTTTGGGAAATGCTTCCGCCGCTCTGACCGGTCAACGCCGTCCAAAGATTGTACCATTCCTGCGATGTGAGAACATCCGGGTTTACGGGTTTACCCGCCGCTAACGACGCACCGGCTTGATTTGCACTCGGCCTCAGCCAAACTACGTCGTTATCCGCAAAACTCGTCGCAACCTTCGTGAAGCTTGGCCAGAATTGTGCAGGAAGTTGGGTATGCAGCTTGCGGACAGCATCCATAAAAACATCTATGGGAAGACCGACGGCTGCCTCAATCGAGCCGGTCTTAGCGCCTCGGAACCGTTCGATAGGTGTCGTCGCACTGCCCTCAATTTCATTATCACCTCGATATGGCAGGTACTTGGAGATGAAGTTAAGGACCGTGGACTTTCCAGCGTTATTCGTTCCAATGAAAAAGTTGAAATCGCGAAAGTCCCTCAGCTTTTGCGCCTCGCTACCAATACCTCGATAAAACTTGAGCGATAGTGCATGCAAAAAGACCGTCATATTGTTTCCTTTAAAGATTGTATGCCTACCTCGGCAAAGGCCACCGAGCCAGCCTTACCCTTTAAAGTCGAAGAAGAGATAAACGCCACACGCACCTTTCTCCGTCTATCTTTCAATTTCTCTGAACCTAAAGCCCAGTTCATTTCATTTGTTTGAACTGCCCTGAGTACCTATATTTTAGTTGTAACGATGAGGCTGAAGAAAAGGAGGCCGGTCATGTTGCAGACAGTAGGCTTCAATATCCTCCAGGCTTTTTTCGCCTTCCGCGCACGCATGTTTCGGGTGGCGGCACGTGAGCATATCAGGCAGGAAATGAAGCATTATCCGTCGCATCTCGCGGCCGATATCGGCGCACTGCCCGCTCTCGACGAGCAGCAGCGATAGTTCAAAATCGCTTATGGTACTTATAAAATCTATTCGTTTGAATGATGGGTGCCGTAAGCGCATATTTCATCTCGAGGATACGGTAATCCCGTGTCCCGCAAGGAAAGGAAACGGCAATGACCTCGATGACCTACAGAGATGGCGGCAAGGGTCTGTCATCCTACGGCAGACATTCTTCGCTTGGTTCCTATGCCGACAGGCTCGTGCGTGCATGGCGCCGCTGGCAGACGGAACGCCAGATCGAATCCATGCCCCTCGACATCCGCAAGGATATCGGCTGGCCGAGCGCCGATGAGAGCGGCAAAGACCGCACCCATTAAGAACAGGGCTCGTGAATGCAACCATATGCAATGAATGCGACATACCTCCCAAGCTAAAGGCGGTGCCTGCCCCATGCAGCACCGCCTTTTTCATATCCGTCGCCTGCCTTTTCCCCAGTGAATTTCACAGCACTACCGGCCCGCAGCGACGCCTTTTGCTCCGCTCGCGCCGCAAATTGTGGCCAATGTCGCAGATTTGCTCTTCCTAGCCGCATTTATCCATGCCAGTGTCGCTTTTGGAACATCGGAACGACGCATTCCACGCGACCAATATGCAGTCGCCCTCGAGCATGGATTTTCCAATGAACAAGATGCAGCTCAAGAAACGTTCCGTAGTCTTCTTCATGGTTCCTCAGTTCACCATGCTGCCCTTTTCGGCGGCGGTGGATACCCTGCGTATCGCAAACCGCATGCTCGGCTATCAGGCCTATACATGGCGCCTGAGTTCCGTCGACGGCGAAAAGGTCTATTCCTCCTGCGGCATCGGCGTGGAGGCCAATTCGTCGCTTGCCGAAGAGCGCCGCCATCTGGGCGGCGAAAACCGGCCCGGGATGGTGCTCGTCTGTTCCGGCATCGATGTCGAGACCTTCAACAACAAGTCCGTCAATGCCTGGCTGCGGGAATCCTACAATCGCGGCGTCGCCGTCGGTTCGCTCTGTACGGGCGCGCATGTGCTTGCCCAGGCGGGTCTCCTGAACGGCAAGCGCTGCGCGATCCACTGGGAAAACCTGCCGGGCTTCTCCGAGGCCTTCCCGCAGGTCGAGGTCTATGCCGATCTCTATGAGGTCGACAACAATCTCTATACCTGCGCCGGCGGCACGGCCTCGCTCGACATGATGCTGAACCTCGTTGGCGAGGATTTCGGCGAAAGCCTCGTCAACCGCATCTGCGAGCAGCACCTGACCGATCGCGTGCGCAACCCGCACGACCGCCAGCGGCTGCCGCTGCGTGCCCGCCTCGGCGTGCAGAACGCCAAGGTCCTGTCGATCATCGAGCTGATGGAAGGCAATCTCGCCGAGCCGCTGTCACTGCTGGAGATCGCCGAAGGCGCCGGCCTGTCGCGCCGCCAGATCGAGCGCCTCTTCCGCCAGGAAATGGGCCGGTCGCCAGCCCGCTACTACCTGGAAATCCGCCTCGACCGCGCCCGTCACCTGCTGGTCCAGTCCTCCATGCCGGTCGTCGAAGTGGCCGTCGCCTGCGGCTTCGTCTCCGCCTCGCACTTCTCCAAGTGTTATCGCGAACTCTACCAGCGCTCGCCGCAGCAGGAGCGCGCCGATCGCAAGATGACCATGGCGACAGCCCGTCAGCAGGCGGTGGCGGCCTGAGGCTGGCATACAGTTGGCAATGCAGAAAGGCGGCTCACTGAGCCGCCTTTGATATTCTGACTAGGGCACCAAACTCTCTTCGTCATACTCGGGCTTGTCCCGAGTATCTGCTACCGTCCAATATCTTGGTATGTCGCAGATCCTCGGCACAAGGCCGAGGATGACGCCAAGCGGCGAAAGGCGCGCATCAAGGGCGCCCTTACTGCGCCGCCTCCTCCGTCATCTTGGCGTCGGAATAGACAAGGTTTCGCCCCTTGTGCTTGGCCATGTAGAGGAACTGGTCTGCCGCGTTCAGATAGTTCTCGAAGGTCTCGTAACCGGTGATCTCGGCCAATCCGATTGACACCGTCACCGACAATTCCTCGTCATCGGCCGTCACTCTCAAGCGGGAAATCTCCGAGCGAATCTCATCGCAAAGCTTGGTGGCGGCCAGCGAATCCATCTGCGGGAAGAGAATGGCGAATTCCTCGCCGCCGAGGCGCGAGAGAAGATTGTCGCTGCCTTCGAAGATCGCCTGCAGCCTGTCTGCGACAGCCCTCAGCACCTTGTCGCCGATCTCGTGGCCATAAGTGTCGTTCAGCCGTTTGAAATGGTCGATGTCGAGAATGGCGACCGCGCTCGACATTTTCAGTCGCAGGCATTCGTTCACCAGCTTCGGGCCGTTGTCGTAGAAATAGCGGCGGTTATAGAGGCCGGTCAGGTAGTCGCAGGCCGCCGCCGCCCGCAGCTGCTTCATCTGCGTCAGCGTCTCCACATTGTTGGCAATGCGGCACTGCAGCTCTTCGGCGACGAACGGCCGGTAGACGAAGTCGCTGGCGCCGGCCTTCAGGAAACTTGCCGACAGCATGCGGTCGTTCGAGGAGGAAACGCCGATGACGCGCATCTTGTCCGAACCGAACCGGTGGCGGATGCGCCGCGTCAGCTCATAGCCGCTCATATCGGGCATATGATGATCGGTGACGACGAGCTCGATATCGCTGTAGGCCTCGAGTGCCGCGATCGCCTCAAGCCCGGAATTGGCTTCGACGACCATATATTGCTGGGCTTTCAGGAGATCGACGAGTACCTGGCGCGCCGAGGGCACGTCATCGACGACGAGCACCCGGGTCTTGCGGTTCATGATCGCCCGGCGCACGGTCGCGACCAGATTGTCGAGCGCGAACTCGTTATCCTTCAGCACATAGTCGATGACATTGCGCTCGAGGATGCGGGCGCGGGTATTGAGATCGAAGGTCGCGGTAAAGACGATGGCCGGAATATCGTGCTCGATCGTGCAGTCGAGCGCCTCGCCATAGGGTGCGTCAGGCAGGTTCAGGTCAACGACGGCCATGCTGTAACCGTGCCCGTCCTGCGAGAGCTCTTCACGTAACGCCTTCAGCGAGGAACAGCAAACAACGCTGAGGTTGAGCTCGGTCTGGAACCGATGGCAGAGCACGGCAGAAAACATTCGGGAATCCTCAACCAGAAGTATGCGGATTCCTCCGAACCGAGGACCTGCATTCTCCCGCTGAAAATCCCTCTGGAATGTCACGGCTACCTACCCCTCCACATGCACGAGAGGGTCGACTCGCCCTCTCTTGCAGTGCCGGACGATAGCCGAGGCCTCCCCTTCCGTGAAGAGGCAAATGACGGCAACAACACCTGTGATTGCAAAAATATGAGCCTCCGTCATATCTTTTCGGTGTGGGCCGATCACGGAGGCGTTTCCCTGCACCCGATCTTCGCGGCCGGATCAGGCAACCGCCCGTTCCCTGCGCATCGACTGGATCTGGAGGAGTGTGTCCAGGTTCTGGTTGACGCGGCAGTAAAACTCCTCGTCGATGAACGGACGCAGCATGAAGTCGTTGCCGCCGGCCTTCAGGAACCGCGCCGAAAGCAGGCGGTTGGAAGAGGAGGAAACGCCGATGATGCGTAGCTCGTGCGAGCCGATCGAGGCGCGGATGCGGCGCGTCAGCTCGAAACCGTCGATATCGGGCATGTTGTAGTCGGTGACCATCAAGCCGATATCTCTGTTAGCCTTGAGGATCTCCAGCGCCTTTGCGCCGCTCTCGGCGGTGCTGACGCGGAAATTGTAGCGCTTCAGGCGGCTCGACAGCAGCGCGCGGGCCGTGGCGCTGTCATCGACGATCAATACATGATGGCGATGGTTGGTCAGGAACCGGCAGATCGATTCCGCCAGCAGGTCGACGGCAAAGACATTGTCCTTGAGGATGTAGTCGACAATGTCCTTGGCAAGCAGCTTGTCGCGCATGCCTTCATGGAACGTGCCGGTAAAAACGATCGTCGGGATCGACAGATCGACCAGATATTCCAGCGCCTCGCCGTTTTCGGCGCCCGGCAGGTTGATGTTGGAAATCGCCAGCGTAATCGGATCGGAAGATTTATCGTAGGAAAGCTGCAGCTCTTCGAAGCTGCGGCAAATCTCGACCTCGATATCGAAGAGTTCCTTCAGCCGCTTTCCGATCATCGACGTGAAGACGTTGGAATCTTCAGCGAGGATAATGCGCGCGCCGGCAAACATTTCTCCGGAATATTGCATCCCCGAAATACCTAGAAACGCCATGACAAACCTTTAAATGGAAATTGTGTCCCCGAACGCAACGGTTACATGAATTCATTTGAACAATTGTTAATCGAGAGGCTGCAGCCAGCTACGAAAAAGGCGGCCGATGGTGCGGCCGCCCTTTTCTTCTTCATATGCTTAAGAAACTAGAACATGGAACACGGAGCCTCAGCCACGAAGTGCTGCATTCTCCGTGTCGAACGGGCTCTCGCCGACCACGGTCGCATTGTAGGTCGTACCGAGGATCTTGATCTTCAGCTTCGTGCCTTCCTTGGCATAATCGGGCCGCAGCATGGCGAGCGCCAGCGAGCGGTTGATGCGGAAGCCGAAAGTGCCGTTGGTGGCGCGGCCGACGAGCTCGCCAGCCTCGTTATAGATCGCTTCCGAACCACGCGCATCGACGTCATTGCCGGTCTCGACGACGAGCGTGGCAAAGTTCCACTTCAGGCCCTTTTTCTTGTAGGCAAGCAAGCCCTCGCGGCCGAGGAATTCCTTTTCCGGCTTGATGAAGCGGTCGAGGCCGGATTCATAGGCATTGTACTCGATCGACATTTCGCGCGGGATCAGGCGGTAGGACTTCTCGACCGACATGGAGAGCATGGCGCGGATACCGAAAGGCTTGATACCGAATTCGGCGCCGGCCTCCATCAGCTTGTCGAAGATGTAATTCTGCATCTCGATCGGGTGATGCAGTTCCCAGCCGAGTTCGCCGACGAAGTTGACGCGCAGCGCATGGGCGCTCGCCGCACCGACCGAGATTTCCTTGCCCGAAAGCCAGGGGAAATCCTTGTTGTCGAGGCTTGTGCGCGTCAGCTTCTTCAGGACATCGCGCGACTTCGGACCGGCGAGTACGAGCACGCCCCAGGCCTGGGTGATCGGCGTGAACTTCACGCTGCCGTCTGATGGCAGCAGCTTGCGCATATAGTCGTGGTCATGCGCCTCATAGGCGCCGGCCGAGACGAGATAGAAAGTGCCGGGCGCGCTTTCATAGACGGTGAATTCCGCGCGCACGCCGCCTTCCTTGGTCAGCATGTGGCAAAGCGCGATACGGCCTCGCTTCTTCGGGATCGCATTGGCAAAGATCGATTCCAGCCATGCGCGCGCGCCGGGTCCGGTGACCAGCGCCTTGGCGAAAGCCGACATGTCGAGCACGCCGACATTCTTGTTGACGTTCATGACCTCGTTGCCGACATGCTCGAAATAATTCGAGCGGCGGAACGACCAGCGTTCCAGAATGCGGCCGTCTTCGGTCGGATCGGAATGATTGTGGTTGGTCAAAACGTCGGCGCCGACGCCGATCTGGTCTTTCGGCAGATCGTAGCCTTCGGGCGCAAACCAGTTGGCGCGTTCCCATCCGTAGACGGAGCCGAACACGGCGCCGAGCTTCTTTAGCCGGTCATAGACCGGCGTTGTCTTCAGCGGGCGGGCAGCGGCACGTTCCTCATCCGGATAGTGCATGGTGAAGACATTGGCATAGGCTTCCTCGTTCTTGGCGATGAGGTAGCCTTCCTTGGCATAGGGACCAAAGCGGCGCGGATCGACGCCCATCATGTCGACGGTCGGCTCGCCATCGACGATCCATTCGGCCAGCTGCCAGCCGGCGCCCCCGGCCGCCGTGATGCCGAAGGAATGGCCTTCGTTCAGCCAGAAATTCTTGAGACCCGGTGCGGGGCCGACGATCGGGTTGCCGTCGGGAGTATAGGCGATGGCGCCGTTATAGACCTTCTTGATGCCGACTTCGCCGAAGGCCGGCACACGGGCGATCGCCGTTTCGATATGCGGCATCAGGCGATCGAGCTCTTCCTGAAACAACTCGTATTCGCTCTCGTCGGAGGGACCGTTGACATAACAGACCGGCGCGCCCTGCTCGTAGGGGCCAAGCAGCAGCCCGCCATTTTCCTCGCGCATGTACCAGGCGCTGTCGGCTTCACGCAGCACGCCCATTTCCGGCAGGCCCTTTGCCTTGCGGGCCAGAATGTCGGGATGCGGCTCGGTGACGATATACTGGTGCTCGACCGGAATGACCGGAATGTTGATGCCGACCATCTCGCCGGTCTTGCGGGCGAAATTGCCGGTGCAGGAGATGACGTGTTCTGCGGTGATCTCGCCCTTGTCCGTCGTCACCTTCCAGAGCCCGTCTGCCTGCTGCTCGATCGCGGTGACCGTCGTGTTGCGGTAGATCGTGGCGCCGAAATCGCGGGCGCCCTTGGCGAGCGCCTGAGTAAGATCCGCCGGCTGGATATAGCCGTCATCGGGATGCTGGATTGCGCCAAGCAGGCCGTCGGTCTCACAGAGAGGCCAGATCTCCTTCACCTGCTCGGGCGTCAGGATATTGACCTTTACGCCGATCGTCTCGGCAATGCCGGCATAGTACATGAACTCGTCCCAGCGGTCTTTGGTACGGGCGAGACGGATGTTGGAGACCTGGCTGAAACCGACATTCATGCCGGTTTCCTGCTGCAGTTCCTGATAGAAGCGGACGGAATATTTATGGATCTGGCCGACCGAATAGCTCATGTTGAAGAGCGGCAAGAGGCCCGCCGCATGCCATGTCGAGCCTGATGTCAGCTCCTTGCGCTCGATGAGCACGCTGTCGCCCCAACCCTTCTTCGCAAGGTGATAGAGCGTCGAAACGCCGACCACGCCGCCGCCGATGACCACTGCCCGCGCATGTGACTTCATGGAAAATACCCTCTTCAACCGAATGTCCGGCAGCCCATACCGAACGAACCATGTCGTGAACTATGCCGCGAGGCATGCGTCACGAGAGGCCTGTTTACGACATGGGAAAAGCTTGCCGCGACGACACGCAAATAGACAAGCGTCAAAAGTCGCAAGCCTCGAAAATTCATGAAAATCGGCAGAGAACGGGCTGAAGCCGCCGTCACTTGACGACGGCGGAGCCCTTGACGATCTCGATCGTCTCGTCGCCCGAAAGCCCGATACGGTCGCCATCGGGCGTCGTCATGAAACAGCCGGAGGGGCAGACCCTTTCGGAAGCGCCGGCATCGACGACGACTTCCACGCGGTTGCCGCCTTCGGTGACGGTGAGCACCACGGGTGCCTCATCCTTGTTGGCGACGGAAGCCGCCAGCGCGAGAGGTGCGGCGGAAAGGAGAAGAAGAAATGCGACTGCGGAACGTGTCACGGTATGCGACATGGGCTTTACGCCCTCCCCTGGAGCACTCGTCGCTGCACCAGCAGCGATCGATTACATGGGGTTATAGCAGCACAGCCGTGAATGAGCGCTGAATGAGCTGTTCAGCCTTTTAACTTGCCGTCTGCCGTCTTGCCCCGCAATTGGCGCACCGGCCGCTCCTCTTCCACCATCTCGTTCCTACCGGCCTCGTCTTCGGCAATCTCGTCCTCGGGCTCGTCAGGCTTCCGGACAAGCGCCTTCTCGGCTTCTGCATTCGCCTGCCGGTGAATGGTCAGATCGCTCTGCGGCAGCGGGATCTCGATGCCCTCGGCCCGGAAGCGCTTGAGGATCTCGATCCTCAGATTGTTGCGCACCGTCAGGCCGTCACCCATGTCGGCCAGGAAGAAGCGCAGCTCGAAATCCAGCGAATAAGGTCCGAAGCGCAGGAATTCGACATGCGGCTCGGGATTGCGCAGGATCAACGGCACGGCGGCCGTCAGCTCCAGCAGAATATCCATCACCTTGCGCGGATCGGCCTCGTAGCTCACTGAAACCGGAATTTCCGAACGGCCGAGCCTGTTGCGATGCGTCCAGTTGCCGACGAGCCCGTTGATCAGATCCGAGTTCGGGACGATGATCGACTGCTTGCGGAAGGTTTCGATTTCGGTGGCGCGCACCGAAATGCGCTTGACGATGCCTTCGGCGGTGCCCGAAACGACATGGTCGCCCACCTTGAAGGGCCGCTCGACCAGCAGGATCAAGCCCGAAACGAAGTTCGACACGATATTCTGCAGGCCGAAACCGATACCGACCGAGAGCGCCGAGGCAACGAGTGCAAGGTTCGAAAGGTCGATGCCAGCAGCCGAAACGCCGAAAATCGCCGCAACGCCTACGCCCAGATAGCCGATGCCGGTCTTGACGGAATTGCGCACGCCGAGATCGACATGGCTGCGCGCCATGACATTGCTGTCGAGCCATTTCTGTACCCAGCGCGTCGCAAGATAACCTCCGGCAAAGAGCAGGATGCCGGTGAAGATGCCGAGCAGCGAAATGCTGATGCCCCCGAGCCGCACCTCTGTAAACAGCCGGTAAGCAAGCAGTTGCAGATCCTGCACATGAAAGCCCCAGAGCAGCAGGATGAGTGGAATGCCGGTCAGGAGCGCCACCGCGTAGATCAGCAGGCCGACGACCAGCCCCACCTGATCGATCGCCACCGGCCCGAGCTTGAAGCGGGTTTCCAGGAAACGGCCAAGGAACGTATCGCCGAAATTGTCCTGTCGTGAGATCGCCTTGCCGAGCAGCAGGCCGATATAGGTCGTCACGATGATGGCACTGGTGATGATGAGCTGGGTGGCGACGAAACGCGCCAGGCCCACGTAACCCGAGAGCGCCGCAAGGATGAGGCCTGCGCCGAAGACCCGCAGCAGGATCGCCATGCCGCGCGGCCAGTGGCGGCCCGGCGCATCGGGATCGCCGTTCTTGGCCAGCATCGGCTTTCCGAAGGACACGGCAATCAGGATGAGGCCGATGATCAGCGCCGCAAGCAGGCTGCGCACGACCGTCAGAACCAGCGGCGATCCCATCGCCTCGCCGACGGCACCGAAGAGATAGTCGAGCGCGTTGACGACGGCCATGGCGATCAGGCAGTAGCCGACCGAGCGGGCGCCGAGATTGGAAAGGCGCACCAGACGCCAGGACGGATCATTCGGCGCAAAGACGGCGTTGACGAAACGGCCGACGAAATAGACGAGGCCGATCGAGCCGAAAAGCGCGCCGATCACGGGCGTGATATCGCTTCTCAGCACATTGAAACCGTCGAGGAAGATCAGCGACGTCACCAGGAGCACATCGAGCGCGGCCGTGCGGATCAGCGTCGACCAGAAGGCAAAGGCAAGGCGGCTGATATAGGAAGGCTCCTCGACATTGACGTCGCGCCGCAGATACTGGCCGAAAAGCCGGTAGCCGCCGGAGAGCAGGATCAAGGCTGTCGCGAGCGACAGGAAGATCGCGGCAAAGAGCTGCAGGCTCTTGAACTTCCAGACAAAGGTGATCCAGCTCGAAAGCGTCTGGGAAAACTCGCTCGCCTCTTGGACAAAAGCGCCCGCCGCATCGTCGATGACGGAGGCGGAAATTTCGGTGCGCCGGAACAACGTATCGGCAAAGAGCTGGCGCCGTGTCGCCGTGATCACGTTGGAAAGCTTGGTGATCGCGATCGACAGGTTTTCCGCGTCTCCCGTGACGGCATTGATCTGCGAGCGTTCCGCCGTCAGCGCATTGCGCTCGTCGGTGACGATCTGCGCCTCCGGCGGCTGGCCGTCCTTCGGCGGCTCGCCAAGTTCGGCCAGGCGGCTCTTGATCTGGTCGAAACGCGGGCGCAGGCTGACGGATGTGGCGATAACGCCGCGGCCGAGTTCATCCACCTGGCCGGCAAGCTCCACGAGAGCGTCGTCGTTGTCGGCATTCTGCTTGACGCGGTCCTGCAGCGAGACAAGCTGGTTCTTCGCCTTGTCGATATCCTTCAGCGCCTGATCAAGGCCGGTATTGGCAAGCGGCGCCTCGGCCGGAGCTGCTTGGGCCGGAACTGCCTGCGTCTGCGCTGGCTGTGTCTGGGCTGGCTGGGTCTGGGCCTGAGCCGCCGGCTGCGGCGCCTGCGCGAAGGCAGCCTCCCCATCGAGATGCAGGCCGGCAACCACCAGCGATATCAGAAGAACGGTGCGAAGCAGCCAGTGTGTCAAGCGCAAGAAGCCCCCGCGTGGATTCGTCTCATGATCAAGATGACCGCTTTTATAGGAAAGAAAGGCAACAGAAAGGCGGAATTTCCGGATGATCGCTCAGAAACCGGCGCCGGGGCGCGCGAGATAAGCGAGTTCGGCCTCGCTCGACTGCCGCCCGACAATGCCATTGCGATGCGGAAAACGCCCGTAAGCGGCAATCACCGCCCGGTGGCGAAGCGCATAATCGTGGAATTCCTCATCGCCGAGCGCGGCAAAGAGCGCCACCGAACGGTCCTGCTCCACCAGATCTTCCGCATGCTCGAACGGCATGTACAGGAAGGTCCGTTTGATGCCCTCCAGCGACCGATCGGCGCCGACGGCAAGCGCAAGCTTTGCCTCGCGCAACGCGAGCCCGTCGGTCGCAAAGGCAAGCGGCGTCGCCCGGTAGATATTGCGTGGAAACTGGTCGAGCACGATGACGGCGGCAAGCCGGCTCTCGGGGCTGGAGCGCCAGTCCTCGGTCACGCTGCGGGCAAGCGACAGGTGGGTTGCGTGAAACCGCGCCCGGATTTCCTCGTCCAGTTCGGCAGTCGAGCTGAACCATTCCTTCCGGCTGCAGCGGACGAACCAGAAGTCATAGACTTCATCCGGTGTGCAGACGATATCGGTATTCATGACGGCTCTCCCAGCGTCAGCTTACAGAAAAGATCGGTCAGCTTACGGAAAAGACCAGTATCGCCCTCGTGCCGCGATGCTCCGGATCGTAGGCAAGTTCGGATTTCAGACTGCCGGCCATGGCGTTCAATATCTTCATGCCGAGACCGGTTCCCTTCACCGGATCGGACGGGTCGAACCCCTGGCCGCCATCCTCCACGATGACCCTCAGCGCATCGTCCTCCTGCTCGACAATGACATTGATCTCCCCCGGGTCGCCATCCGGATAAGCATATTTGAAGGCGTTGGTGACAAGTTCGCTGACGATCAGGCCGAGCGTGATGACCTTGTCGGTCGCAAGATTGATCGGCTGGGCGGTCAGCACTACGCGATGCGGTCGTTTCTCGTCTCGCATCGAGGCTTCGATCTCGGTCAGGAGGCTGCTCAGATATTCATCCACCTGCACCGTGCCGACCTGCCGGTTGGTGTAGAGACGACGGTGGATGCTGGCGATCGCATTGATGCGCATCTGCGTTTCCTGCAGCGCGTCGATCGCCACCTGGTCGCTGGTCATGGAGGACTGCATGCGGATCAGCGCGCCGACGAGGCCGAGGCTGTTGGCGATGCGGTGATTGACTTCGGCAAGCAGCATTTCCGCATGGTCGCGCTGCTGGCGGATGACCTCCTGCGCCTGCGCCGTTTCCCGGAGGAAGCGCGCCCGCTCCAGCACCTGTTCGAGGGCCGCGGCCAGAAGATCGAAATAGTCGGGCGAAATGCCCTTGAGAACATAGTCGTCGGCGCCGGCCTTCAGCGCTGCGACCGCAATGCTCGTATCGTCGGAGCCGGTAGCATAGATGACAGGCGGATGGTCGGGCATCGCCACGATGCGCGGCAGGATATCGAGCCCCGTCTCGGCCTCCAGGACATGATCGAGAATGACGGCGTCGATACCGCCTTCGGCAAGCAGCGTAAGGCCGGTCGCCCCGTCGCTTGCCCATTCGAGCGTAAAGCCGCGGCGGCCGAGATTCTTCTGCATCAACTGCGCGAGCGCCTCGTCGTCATCGATATAGAGGATACGGATTGGAGCGCCCGTATCACCACTGGACTCGCTCATTCTGCCTCCGGGCATTTTCCCGCAGCAATACCGGCTGTGAGGCCGCCGAGTCTTTCTGCATGCGACTGTCGTATTGCATCGAAAGGCGCGCGTAAACAGCACTTGGCCTTAGGTACGAGAAGACGCCTCATATCAGGCAGATCGAAGGAGAATGCCATCGAGAATGTCGACCCCTGCCCGGCCACGGCCGGAGCCCCTCTAAAAAAATGCGAACACGGATACTGAAAATCAGTGCCCTAAACGCAGGGGAAGGCAAATGGTTCCGCGACGGTCAGCTTTTTTGAAAGCGGCGGTGGTGAGAAACTTCGGCACCCGCATCGGCAGCAAGCTGCAGGAAGCGCAGGCAGGACAGGAAGCCGATCATGCCGACCACGAAGAAGGCCCAGCGGAAATCGCCGAGCGTAGCATCCGCCGCACCCCGAAGCCCCGAGGAAATGTTCAGCACGGCGGCCGCCACCGCAACGCCGAGCAGCATGGAAATCTGCTGCAGCATGCTCGACAGCGTCGAGGCCGAACTTCTCTGCGCCGGGCCGATATCGGCAAAGGAGAGCGTGTTGAGCGCCGTGAACTCCATCGACCGCGAAAGCCCGGCAATCAGGAGCAGCGCCGAGATGACGATCTCGGGCGTTTCCGGCGTCAGGAAACCACAGGCGACGATCGAGGCAGCGGCGATGACACCGTTGAAGAAAAGCACGTTGCGGAAGCCGAAGAACCGCAGGAGCGGCGTCGTCACCACCTTCATGCCGAGATTGCCGAGGAAATAGACCAGCAGATAGGTGCCGGCGGCCATCGAACTCAGGCCGAAACCGAGCTGGAAGAGCAGCGGCAGCAGGAACGGCGTCGCATTGACGGCGACGCGACAGGCCGTGCCCGCCGAAAGCGTCGCAATAGAGAAGGTCCGCACCTTGAAGGCGGCGAGATCGAGCAGCGGATTGGCGGCCCGCAGGAAGTGCCGCGTCGCCATGACCGAAAGCACGATGCCGGCCGCAAGCAGCGCGATGAGCGGCAGGAAGCCGCCCTGCCCTTTGACGGACAGTTCGAGCCCGGCAAGCAGCAGGGTCAGCCCCGCTGCACTCAGGAAAAAGCCCTTGATGTCGAGCGGTCCGACGCGTTCCTCGCGCTGCTCCGGCACGAAGCGCAGCACCAGCGCAATGCCGATAATGCCGATCGGAATGTTGATCAGGAAGTTCCAGTGCCAGCTGGCATAGGTGGTGATGAAGCCGCCGAGCACGGGGCCGACGACAGGCGCCGTCAGCGCCGGCCAGGTGATCAGCGCGATCGCCTGCACCAGCTCGGACTTGCGGGCGTTCTTCAGCACGATGATGCGCCCGACCGGCGTCATCAGCGCGCTGCCCACCCCCTGCACCGCGCGCGCAATAACGAATTCGGTGAGGCTTCCCGACAGGCCGCAGAACAATGATGCCACGGCGAAGACGGCAATCGACATCAGAAAGACGCGCCGCGCCCCAAACCGGTCGCCGAGCCAGCCGGAAAGCGGAATGAAGGCCGACATGGTGAGCATATAGACAGTGATGCCGATGCTCATAGCGACCGGCTGCACACCGAAGCTCGTCGCCATCTGCGGCAGCGAAGTGGTGACTATCGTACCGTCGAGGATCTGCATGAAGAAGGAAACGGCAACGACCAGCGCTACGATCTTCGCCTGGCGGGCGCTCGCCGCCTCATCTGTGTTCTCACTCGTCTGAACTGCAGTCATCGATCTGCCAAATGCGAATTCCGGATTGCGCGGGAAAAGGCGGGAGAACCGACAGGGCAAGCCGCGCGGAGGGATACAGTCTGCATACGCCCCTTATGCCGGATCGGAAAGGTCAAATGCCGCCAGGTCCGAGACTTTTGTCAACATGCTCGGCAACAATCCCAGATCAGCGGCCAACAGCCGTTTCAATCGGCTTGGCGGTCACGCTTGCCGCCGAAAGCCTGCCGAGTTCCGACCTGCGGCTGGCGGTATCGAGTTCGGAGAAATCGTCGGGCAACTCGGACGTAACCTCGCCCTGCACCACGCAGTCGATCATGAACATCGGCCTGCGCTTATGCTCCTGCACGAGGCGCCCGACATATTCGCCGAGCGTGCCGAGCGCGATGAGCTGGATGGCGCTCAAAGCGGAAATAGCCGCCATGATGCTCGACCAGCCGGTGATGACATTGCCCTCGAACCATTGCACGAGCGTATAGATCAGCAGCCCCACGGCGAAGACCGCCGAGATCAGCCCCATCCAGGCGCTGACACGCAGCGGAATGATCGAGAAGCTGGTGATCGCATCGATCGCGAAGCGGATCATCTTCTTCAGCGGATATTTCGTCGAGCCGGCATAGCGGGCATCGCGTGTATAACGCAGCGCCACCTGCCTGCCTCCGATCCAGCTTACCATGCCGCGGATGAAACGATGCCGCTCCGGCATGTTGAGAAGGATATGGACGATGCGCGCCTTCATCAGCCGGAAATCGCCGGTGTCTTGCGGGATCGAAATGGATGTCAGCCGCGTCAGCAGCCGGTAGAAGACCGAGGCGGTGATGAGCTTGAACTTCGTCTCGCCCTTGCGCTCGCTCCGCTGCCCGTAAACAACATCGGCGCCCTGATCCATGATCGCCATCATCTCGGAAAGCAGCTCCGGCGGATCCTGAAGATCGGCGTCGATGAGCAGCACGCGCTCGCCGCGCGCCACCGCAAGGCCCGAGGTCGCCGCAAGCTGGTGGCCGTGATTGCGCAGAAGCTTGACGCCGAGTACCTGCGGAATGTCTGCCGCAAGCCCCGATATGACGCTCCACGTACCATCGCTGGAGCCGTCGTCGACGAGGACGATCTCGAAGGATTGGCCGGCAACCGCCTCCGCCGCTGCCCGCGCCCGCCGGCAGAACTCGTTCAGCCCCTCGGCCTCATTGTAACAGGGCGCGACGATGGAAAGCCTGATCTTCACACCACCGTCATCAACGGATTTGCCCATTTCCACCGAATCTCCCAATCCCCGCAGGAAAGCATGCCCAATCGCCCGAGGGCACATAAGGCAGAGCACCCCTGCCCTGTCTGCTGAAACCTGCGCCTCCGGCAATGGTTTGATATCATGCACCTGCTTTGCATATCCTAAAGACAAAGCCTCAAATGGATCGCGAAGCATGAGCGCAGGGAGGCGTCATGCAGAATGCAGCACCCGATCTCGGCCGCAGGGCCGCCGAAGCCAACGCCGAGTTTCTCGTGGCTCTCGCCGTCATGGTCTTCCTGGCGGCAGGCACGCTCGCTTATTGGCAGGGCTGGCTCTTCCTCGCCACCTTCGCCGCCTGGTCGGCCGGATCATCGGCCTATTTCTACTATCGCGACCCGGCACTTCTGGAAAAGCGCATGCGCGCCGGGCCGGCCGCCGAAACGGAACCGGTGCAGAAGCGCATCCAGCTCTTCACCAGCGTCGTGATGATCGCCCTCATCCTGGTTTCGGTACTCGATTACCGCTTCGGCTGGTCGACCGTTCCCGTATGGGCGGTGATTTCAGGCAATCTGCTGATCTCGGCAGGCTTCGCTTCCTTCGTGGTCGTCCTCAGGGAAAACTCCTTCGCCTCGGCAACGATCCAGATCTCAGAGGACCAGAAGGTCGTCTCCACAGGGCCTTACGCGTTGGTGCGCCACCCCATGTACGCCGCCGTCCTGCCGCTCACGTCAGGCATTCCGCTCGCCCTCGGTTCCTGGTGGGGGCTCGTGATCGTGCCGCTGATTTTCGTCGGTCTGATCCTGCGCCTCCTGGACGAGGAAGGCCACTTGCGCCGCGACCTGCCCGGCTATCAGGATTATTGCCTCAAGGTAAGATACCGGCTGGTTCCCGGCATTTGGTGACGGAACGCCCTGCACTCACGCAGCTCGTAACGGGTCGATCTATCAAGAATCCTCACCTTCTTCGCCTGAAGCACACCAACTAGAGATCAATTCAACCCACATAGACACGCAACAGTTGAAGTGCGAAGATGGAATATATAGGATTCGTTGGAAGTCATTCAGCGGGAATTATGGATGGCAACACAAGGTAAATCACCGCCGCCAGGCTGGGGCGAAGACACACTATCGAAATACATTCAAGGATTCCGCGACAATCAATGGGCAACTTTCCATAAAAAGCGCCCACAGCTCGCTGACTTGATAGTCCTCGACCGGCTCTTCGAACAGTTATTGAAGGGAGCGAAAAATCCGTCGCCATTTATGCCAATGGCTTTTTTGCTACGCGCTCACTCCGCATATCGTGCCGCAGCCGGCCTGGTTATAGGCGGTCAGCTCTATGAGGCTCAAGCGCTTCTCCGGCTTTGTCTTGAGCACGCTTCTTATGGCTTCTTTATCAACGGGGATCAAGAACGTTGGAAACGCTGGATGAATCGCAATGAAAGCGAGAAAGCTAAGAAAGCTGTCCGCGAAGAATTCACATCAGGCGCAATCAAACGCGCCATAAAAAGGGCCGATAGGAAGATCGGCGAGCATTTCGAAACATTGTACGAACGCCTAATCGACTTCGGAGCTCATCCAAACGAGCATGGTTTTTCCATGAGCACGCGCCTCAAGGAGGAACCCGGCGAAACCCATATGTTGACCATCTACTTACATGACGATGGGTTGCCGCTTGATTTCGCTCTTAAGACAACGGCGCAAGTGGCCATCTGTGTCCTACAGATCGCTTTTATTTTATATCCGACACGTATGGAACTACAGGGCATTCGGCACGAACTAGACCAGGTCACGATCCGATACTGAGCCGAGTGGCTTATCATCAAAAATCGCCCTACACTCACGCCGGCTCGTACCGGCTGACCTCCAGCCCCGATCCGACAGGCAACAGCACGCTGGTGATGCCGGGCCTGGTTCTGATAGCCCGGGCATAGATCTTCACGTCTTCGGTGGCAGGATAAATCATGTTGTCGGCAACGATGATCGCGCCGGCATTGAGCTTCGGATAGAAGGCTTCGAGGCACGGCAGATAGAGATCCTTCCAGAGATCGACGAGCACGAAATCCACCTTGCCCCGCAGTTCGCGGATCATGGCGACCGCATCGCCCACCCGGAAATCTATATGCTCGGCAAGCCCGGCTGTCTCCGCCATCGCCTGTGCATAGGCGGATTTATAGCCATGCACTTCCATGGTGATCACCCGCCCGCCGGTCGCCCGCGCGGCCTCTGCAAGCCAGATGCCGGAATAACCGAAGGAGGTGCCGAGTTCGAGAATCGTCGGCGCCGTCAGGCTGCGGACGAGAATATTGAGAAACCGCCCAGTCTCCGGCCCGACTGCCCGCATCCGCTGATCCTGCCCGCCATCGCGTCCTCCCGGCGCCTCCGGACGCGGATCGCGGCGCTCCTCATCGATTCGCCGGTGATAGGAATGCAGAACATCGAGAACTTTCTCATCCAGCCGATGTTCGCCGACCAAGGTGGCATGGTCCTGCTTATCATTGCGCATCGACATTCCTCCAGGGTTCGGCCAGCGGCGGCAGATGCCGCGGCAGTGACCTCGGCCCACGAGTTAAATACCGAGCGAGATTTCCGGCAAGCGCAGAATGATGAAGACAAGGCCGCCGATGATTCCCGCTTGCAGGATCATCGGAATCAGAAAACCCGAACAAGCCGACAAGCCCTTGGTATTAAAGGCTTTATCTGCGACGTCCATTCTCTTTGAAAGAGAAATTGGTGGGTGATGTAGGGCTCGAACCTACGACCCGCTGATTAAGAGTCAGCTGCTCTACCAACTGAGCTAATCACCCGTACCGTGCTTGGCTGCGCGGTGTGACGGGGCATATAAATAGGATCGTCCGGCTTGTCTAGCGCCCTGTCGAAAATTCTTTGGTTAATTGCGAAGTTTTTTTGTCAGGGGCCGGAAATGCAATGAAATCAAAGGTCGAGCGTGCCGGTCGCAATCCGAACCGCCTGGCCGCCGATCCGGGCATTCGAAATGGTCCCGCCTTCGATATCCATATGTAGATGAATGAAGGACGGGCGGCCCATCTCCACGCCTTGCTCGATGAGAACAGGGTAATGCCCATCCGTCAGCCGGTCGAAATGGTTGATCGCGCCGGAGAGAGCGGCCGCCGCCGAGCCGGTGGCCGGATCCTCGGAAATGCCCATGCCGCTTGCAAACATGCGAGCATGGAACTTGGCGACATGGTTCACGCCGCCGCGACAGTAGATATAGGCCGAGGCGAGCGCGCCATCGACGAAGGGCACGGTCTTTTCCCAGAGCTGCGGATCGAATTCCATCCGCCTGGCCGCACCGACGTCGTGGACCGGCACCATGAGGAAGGGAACGCCGGCGCTCCAGATCGAGGGCACGTGATTCTCGAAGCCGATCTCGGTCGTCTTCAGCGACAGCGCGTCGGCGATGCCGGCCTTGTCGAGCGAAAGCAGGATCTGCTGGGATTTGCGCGGCAGGTCGAATTCGGCAAAGCTCGCCTCGCCTTCCCGGAGCCTGACGGCGCAGCGCACCGGGCCGACATTTTCCTCCAGCACCGAAACGAGGTCGAGTGATCCTGCCCCATGCGCCTTCTCCGCCAGCGCAATCGCCGTACCGACCGTGGGATGGCCGGCAAAGGGCAATTCACGGCCGGGCGTGAAGATGCGGATCCGCGCCGTATAGGCGGGATTATCGGCTTGCTGCACGAAAACCGTCTCGGACAGGTTCATTTCGCTGGCGATCGCCTGCATGGCGGCATCGCCAAGTCCCTCGCCGTCGAAGATCACAGCCAGCGGATTGCCGGCAAGCTTGGTGTCGGTGAACACGTCATAGACGCTGTAGCTCAACGCCACATCGGCCTCCTTGAATCGGTCATCGAACCGCCAACCTGCCCGACAGCACACGCAAGTGCAAGCTTCAGGCCTACTTGCCCGCGAAATACCAGTCGATGATCGGCAGCATCGCGGCATTGTAAGGCTGAGCTTTCGGATCGGCCGTGCGGATCGCGACCGCGCCCGATATTTCCTTGTCCTCGGCAACCAGCATGTGCCGGCCAATGAAATCGACCATCTCATCGGCCGTCATATCGAAGCGGAAGAGCTTGAAAATCGAAACCGAGCGGCGGATGTGGCTGGCATGCAACCCCTCGCCCGCAACGGCATCGGCAAGATCGAGGCCCGTCTCCTCCATCACTTCGCGGGCCATGTTGCTGTCGATATCGCAACGTCCGTCAACGACATCCTCGGGCTCCAGCGAACCGGCGGCGAAATAGACCTGGCCGGGATTGGCCGTATGCTCCCCCATGCGGATCGCGACCAGCGCGCCATCCGATGATTCGAGCACGGGATAGGCGAAGAGATGGATGGCGCCCTTCCGCTCCGGCTGCCTGCGCCACCACATGAAGGTCGAGAAGGGAACGGTGTGAGCCTCGCTCGCAATCCCGTCTTCGGAAAGCTTCAGCCGGTGCTGCAGCACCATGCGGCCATCGAAGAGCGCCGGATTGACGGCGATTTCCCGTTCCCAGTTCTCGCGGATCGACGCCCTGTTGGCAGTCAGCAGCGGATGATCGCCGTCAAGTACGCGCAGATTGGTGCCGGCGATCGGAAAAACCGTCTGTTCCGGCGGAAAGGCTGAAAGATCTTCTGAAAAATTTGGTGTCATAGGAGATCCAATGTCATGACGACGGGGCAATGGTGGGATGCCTTCGGCCTGTCCCACCCGGTACGCGGGTAGCGCTCCACCTCCTGCCCCGGCGGGTGAAATCGAAGCGGGTCAGCAGGTTCTCGACATTGAAAGTGGCAAGGCGAAGCGACATCAGGCATTCCCGGTTGGCATCAAAGATACAACTAAAGACGAAAGAGCGCCTCGCAAAGCCCTGTTTGTCCCTCAAAGCCGCCAGCCGTTCCGGATGACGACATGTACCATCTCATCAGGCACGACGGCCACGCGGCTGTAGGCACGCAGTGCCTGGCCGTTGCCGAGCATCAGCTTCACGGCATAACGCTCACCCTCGAAGAGCGCGGATTCGACGGTCGCAGGAGCCCCCTCGCCGCCGATGATGACATCTTCCGGCCGCACCAGAATATCGACGCCATCGGTATTGGCGGCATGCAGCGCGCCCTCCAACTCGTCCCATTCGAGCTGCCGTTCGCCGCCCATGACCGGCAGCGTAACGATCGCGCCGCGGCCGATCAGCCCGCCGACCATGCGCCCCTCCGGCCGCGCATAGATTTCCGCCGGCGGCGCCACCTGCAGCAGCCGCCCCTCGGACATGACGGCGACGTCGGTTGCGAGCGCCATCGCCTCGCTCTGGTCATGCGTCACATAGATCATCGTGGCACCCGAGCGCTGATGGAACTCGCGGAAGGTTTCTTCCATCTCCTGTTTCAGATGCCGGTCGAGATTGGCGAGCGGCTCGTCGAGCAGCACGACATCGGGCGAGGTCACCAGACAGCGGGCAAGCGCCACGCGCTGCCGCTGGCCGCCGGAGAGATCGGCCGGCCGCCGCTCGGCATAATCGACGAGGCGCACGGTCGACAGTGCGTCACGCACCTTGGCCTTATAAGCTTCGCCGGAGATGCCGCGCACCTTCAGCGGATAGCCGACATTGTCGGCGACACTCATATGCGGCCAGAGCGCATAGGACTGGAAGACCATCGCCATGTTGCGCCTTTCCGGCGGCAGCGATTGCGCGGCGTCCGCGAGCAGCCGCTCGCCGAGATGGATGGAACCGTCGCTCGGCGTCTCGAAGCCGGCAATCATGCGCAGCACCGTGGTCTTGCCGCAGCCCGACGGGCCGAGCAGCGCCAGGAAGCCGCCCTCGCGTACATCGAGCGAAAAGCCGCTGACAACAGCCCTGCCCGTACCGAAATCCTTGGCCACCTGATTGAGGATCAGCTTCGCCACGGCACCACTCCCTTGGGCAGACGTTTCACCAGAAGCTCCAGAAGCAGCATCATGGCGACGACCATGAAGACGACGAGCACCGACAGTGCCGAGGCAAGATCGGAACTGCCGCTGTCATCGAGATTGTAGATGGCGACCCCGAGCGTCTGCGTACCCGCCGACCAGAGCAGCGCCGAGATCGTCAGCTCGTTGCAGGCGATCAGGAAAACGAGGATGACCGAGGCGCCTGCCGCCGGCGCAATCAGCGGCACGATGATATCCTTGAGCCGCCGGAAGAAGCCGGCGCCGGACAGCCGAGCCGCCTCCTCCAGCGCCGGATCGAGCTGGTGGAAGGCGCTGACCACAGGCTTCAGGCTGACGGCGAAGAAGGAGGAGAAATAGGCAATGAGGATGATCCAGACCGTGCCGTAAAGCGTCACGTTCAGCACCGGGATCGGCGCCGCAAAGACCAGGATGAAACACACTGCCATGACGATACCGGGCAGCGAATAGGGTATTTCGACAAGGCTGGAGACGACACGCGACAGCATATCCTTGCGCCGCGTCAGCGCATAGGCAGCCAGCACCGTGACGAACAGCAAGCCGACTGCAGCCCCGCTTGCGAGCGACAGCGAATTGACGAAAGCCGTGCGCGTCACCGCCTGCCGGAAGAGGATTTCCTCGAAAGCATGAAACGTCATGGTCTTGAAAGTCAGCGGCACGCCGTAAGCCGGCACCAGTGCGCCCGCCACCAACGCAAAGAAGGGTGCCACCAGCATGAAGAACAGCACGATCCACAGCAGCGGCGTGAAAATGAGCTTCCACCCGCCGAGTTCGAAGGCCGCCGTTGCGCCCGACAGACCGATGACGCGATAGTCACGCCCACGCAACGCCCGATCCTGAATGGCAAGTCCGGCGACCGAGATCAGCGCGATGATGGCAGAAAGCAGCGCCACATCGCCAAAGGTGCGGCCGGTGAAGGCCGTGAACTTGGAAAAGATCAGCGTCGGCAGCGTGAAGATCGAGGCGGGAATGCCGAGAATGGCCGGAATGCCGAAGTTACCGGTGCAGGAAACGAAGGAAATTGCCGCTCCCGCTATGACACCCGGCAACGACAGCGGCAGGATGATATCGCGAAAGACACGGAGACTCGATGCGCCTGATAGCCTTGCCGCCTCCACCCCGTCGCGCGGTAGGGTCATCAGCCCTGCCCTCAGCGCCAGATAGACGAGCGGCGCATGCTGCACGCCATAGAGCAGCGCAATACCAGCAACCGAATAAAGCGGCTGCGGCGACCCCAGCGGCGGGGCGATATGCAGCGCCTTCAGAAGCGGGCTCGACGGCCCCGACATCTGCACCCAGGCAAGGGCCGTCACCTGTGGCGGGATCATCATCGGCAGCACGAAGAAGAAACTGAGCGGTCTCTTGGCCGGAATATCCGTCAGTGTCAGCAGATAGGCGAAGGTGCAGCCGATGACGAGCGAGATGATCGTGCCGATGACAGCCGTGACGATGGTGTAATAGACCGCCGACCAGACCATGGGATCGGACAGAACCACCATGACGCCGCCATTGGCAAAGGCGGAAATGCCGACGACCGCGAGCCGCGCCAAGGGCAGCACGCTGAGGAAAAGAACCACCGATACAATAAAAGGAAACAGCCAGACGGGCTGGCTGCTTCTTGCACGTACATAACCCTGCATGGGTCTATTATTTCGAACCGAACAGATCCGTAAAGGTCTTCAGGTCCTTATCCGTATTCTTGAGTGCTTCGGCGGCATTGATCGGCAGAACCTTGATCGTGTCGCGTGCCGGGAAACCGGCGGGCAGCTTCATGCCGTTGCGGGCCGGGATATAGCCGAGCTTCAGGAAGCCTTCCTGGCCCTTTTCGGAGAGAACGTAATCGACGAACTTCTTGGCGGCATCGGCATTCTTGGCGCTGGCAAGAATACCGACCGGCTCGGTCACGGCCGAAACGCCTTCGCTCGGGAAGACGAACTCGACCGGGGCGCCCTTGGCCTTCTCGCGGATCGGCAGGTAATCGACGACCATGCCGTAAGCCTTTTCGCCCGAAGCAACGGACTTCAGGACGACACCGTTGCCGCCGGAGGCGACCGCAGCATTATCGGCGAGCGACTTGTAGAAATCCCAGCCGAGACCGGGAACGGCAGCCAGCGTCTGGGCATGGATCAGAGCAGCGCCCGAAGCGAGCGGACTCGGCATCGTCACGAGGCCCTTCGCTTCCGGCTTGGCAAGATCCTTCCAGCTCGTCGGCTTCATGGCGGCGGACGTGTTGTACATGATGCCGGTCGTGATCAGCTTCGTGGAATAGTAGTAGCCGCCGGCGTCGTAGAGAGCGGCGTCGTAGTTTGCTGCTTCCGGCGACTTGTAGGCGAGCAGCTTGCCGTCTTCCTTGAGGCGCTCGAGCGTGACGACATCGGCGATCAGCAGAACGTCGGCAACCGGGTTACCGGCCTGAATTTCAGCCTGCAGCTTCGCCATGATCTTCGGCGTGCCGTCGCGCACCCAGTCGACCTTGATATCGGGGTTTGCGGCCATGAAGCCGTCGACGGTTGCCTGCGCATCTTCGTTCGGCTGGCTGGTGTAGAGAACGAGGTTGGCAGCCGAAGCCGGGATAGCGAGAAGGCTCGCGGCGAGAAGGGCTGCGGCGGAGACTAGCGTTTTCATGGAAGGAATCCTCGGATTGCGATGCCCCTCCCATATTAGGGGCGTTTTACAAAGGTATGACAGGTCACCACAGCCATGGCACCGCTGTCGATCGCGCCGGAAATCTTTGGATTCGCCGAAAATACCAGTCTTTTTGCGGCTGGATTCGTGGGCCGAGCCGGCTTCACGCAGCGAAGCGCATTTTGCTGTCAAAAGAACCCCGATCTCTTCGTCTTTACCGGACCGGCTGTTTATGCTCGCGCGGGCGTCAGCGAAGGCGTAAATTCACGCAGGCGTGAACGCCCCGCGGCTTGTCTCGGCACGGCATTGCGGTACGTCACTCAGGCCATTTTCATGAGGAGGAATTTCAATGGAATATCGTTTGCTCGGCCGTTCCGGCCTGAAAGTTTCCACTGTGACCATGGGTACGATGACCTTCGGCGGCCTCGGCTGGGCAAAGACGGTCGGCGATCTCGGCGTGCAGGAAGCCCGCCGCATGGTCGATATCTGCCTCGATGCCGGCGTCAACCTGATCGATACCGCCAATGTCTATTCCAACGGTGAGTCCGAGCGCATCGTCGGCGAAGTGCTCGGCGGCAAGCGCCCTGATGGAGTGCTGCTTGCCACCAAGGCCCGCTTCGGCATGGGCGAAGGGCCGAACGACCGCGGCCTGTCGCGTTACCACCTGATCCGCGAGTGCGAGGCAAGCCTCCAGCGCATGAAGACCGATGTCATCGACCTCTACCAGGTCCATGAATGGGACGGTCAGACGCCGCTCGAAGAAACGATGGAAGCGCTCGATACCCTGATCAAGCAGGGCAAGGTGCGCTACGTCGGCTGTTCGAACTATTCCGGCTGGCACATCATGAAGGCGCTCGGTATCGCCAACGAATACAAGTACCAGCGCTTCGTCAGCCAGCAGATCCACTACACGCTGGAAGCCCGTGACGCCGAATATGAACTGCTGCCGATTTCCATCGACCAGGGTCTCGGCGTGCTCGTCTGGAGCCCGCTTGCCGGCGGCCTGCTCTCCGGCAAGCATCGCCGCAACGCGGCCGCCCCCGAGGGCACCCGCCAGTTCGCCGGCTGGACCGAACCACCGATCCGCGACGAAAACCGCCTCTGGAACATCGTCGAGACGCTGGTGGCGATCGGTCAGGAACGCGGCGTTTCCGCAGCCCAGGTGGCGCTTGCCTGGCTGATCGGCCGCAAGGCGGTCACATCGGTCATCATCGGCGGCCGCACCGAAGCGCAATTCAAGGACAATCTCGCCGCCGCTGAACTGAAGCTTTCGGATGACGAGCGCAAACGCCTCGATGATGTCAGCGTGCCGCCGGTCCTCTATCCCTATTGGCACCAGCTCAACACCGCCAATGAGCGGCTGAGCGAAGCCGACATGGAACTCTTCGCGCCGCACCTGAAGAAGTAAGCTCTCCAAAGCGTTGCATGGCGGAAGGTCAGCGTCACAAAAGATGCATTTCCGCCATGCTATCCTGATACCTCGCCCCCACCACGAGGTTCACCATGCTCCGCAATTACAAGGTGCTGAAGGGTACGGCTTCGGCGCTCGCCCTTGATGACGACAACGATCCGCATATCGAAATCCGCATCGAGGCCGGCGGCGTGAGCTATCGCATTGCCATGAACGTGCGCTCGAAGGAATCGCCGCATGACTTGCTCTACGCCAATGTCATGGATTTCCAGCACGCGGAACTGACCGCAGAACTCGCCGCCCTGCCGATGGGCCTGACCGATATCAGAAGCGACCGAAAGGACTCGGCGATCGACTATGTCCGCGGCGGCATGATCGAGCGCGAGGATATGAATGTCGCCCCGTTCCAGCTCGACGGACCAAAGAACGACCTGCGCGATTTCATCGAACCGATCGTGCAGGAAGGCATTGCCGACAAGTCCATCCATTTCTACGCCTTCGGCGAAGCCTGGGGGCCGGAAAACAACAAACCAGATGAATATTTCGGTTTCGAGCCCGGCAACGGCATTCACGACATCCATATGAATCAGGGTGACAGCGGCAGTTTCAGTGAAACCAGCGGCCCCAATCAGGACGGCGCGCTGCTGATCCACTTCTCGGACGAAGACCATTGGGCAGCAATCTTCCTCGGTTTCCAGTCGCAGAACTGGAACACCGACGCCAACACCGGCCGTCCCGTCGGCGACAACAGGGGCGGTCAGGGCCGCGGCGAAGGCACCCGCCGTCCGCAGCCGATCGTCGCTTCGTCGTTGCGCATCGTTGCTGCCATGATCAATCCGGTGAACCATCCCGACGGCACGGAGGATGAGACGGTGACGCTCGTCAACCGCTCCGACGTTGCGGCATCGATCGAAGGCTGGGCGCTGGAAGATGGCGAAGGCCGCCGTCAGAAGCTTTCAGGTTCGCTCGCTCCAGGCGAATTCCGCACCATAAAGCTTGATCCCGAAAATGGCGGCCCGCAGCTCGCCAATAAGGGCGGCGACATCATCCTCACCAATGCCGATGGCGCGGTCGCCGATCGTGTCGGCTACGGCAAGAGCGAAACCGCCAATGAAGGCTGGACGACGATCTTCTGATCGCCGCCCATTCCTGAATTATATCAGCCGATCTCGCTGGCGATCAGCTTGCCGAGACGGCTGATACCCTCGTCGATCATTTTCTCGTTGGCGCAGGAGAAGCTGACACGGAACGTGTTGGCGCCCGAACCATCGGCAAAGAAGGCCTTGCCCGGAACGAAGGCCACCTTGGCGCTTTCGAGAGACTTGGCAAGCAGCTCGGCACCGTCCATGCCCTTGGGCAACGTGACCCAGATGAACATACCGCCTTCCGGCTTTGTCCAACTCGTGCCCTCAGGCATATACTTTTCGAGGGCGGCCAGCATGCAATTGCGGCGATGGCTGTAAGCGGCCCTGATCTTGGCGACCTGCGCATCAAAACCGCGCTCGGCAACCTCCGAAATCGCCATCTGGTTAATGGTCGAGGAATGCAGGTCGGCCGCCTGCTTCATCAGCACCAGCTTGCGGATAACGGGCGCATTGGCAACGATGAAGCCGACGCGAAGGCCGGGCGCCAGTGTCTTGGAGAAGCTGCCGCAATAGATCGTGCGCGTATCATTGATATCGCCCTTCTCAGCGATCTCCAGCGCCAGGATCGGCGGGATCGGATCGCCATCGTAGCGCAGCGACTGGTAGGCGGCATCCTCGATGACGGCAATGTCGAGTTCATCGGCAAGCTTCAGGAGCTTCTCGCGGCCATCGCGGTTGACGGTCTCGCCGGTCGGGTTGGAGAAATCGGCCGAAAGATAGGCAAACTTCACCTTGCCGCCCTTCTGCGCCGCAGCCTCGCGATAGGAGTCCGGCGTGCGGTTACCGCCGGGCGTCAGTTGATCGTAGGAGGGCTCATAGGCATTGAAGGCCTGCAGCGCGCCTAGATAGGTCGGCCAGGTAACGAGCGCCGTATCATTGGGCGAGAGAAACAGCTTGCCGAGATAATCGAGGCCCTGCTGCGAACCGGAAACGATGAAGACATTGTCGAGCCCGCAGGGAATGCCGAGCTCCGCCATCTGCTTGACGAGCCACTCGCGCAGCGGCTTGTAGCCTTCGGAAACCGAATATTGCAGGGCGGAGTTCACGGCCGAACTGTCGAAAATATCCGCATAGGCCTGCTTGAATTCCTTGTCCGGAAACAGCGCCGGGTCCGGAATGCCGCCGGCGAAGGAGATGATGTCAGGCCGGTCGAGAAGTTTCAGAAGCTCGCGGATTTCCGAAGCGCGCATCCGTGACGAGCGCGTCGCAAACATTGCGTCCCAGTTCAGCATGGGGTTTCCTCGTATTTTTTATAATATCAGCAGCTCAACACGCAGCGGAATTTATGTCAACAATGCTGACCTATTTTCTTGTCACTGTGACAAGATTGAGCTCTTATAATTGAAAGCCTTGGGGCCGATTGGGCTGACATCAGAGATTTCATCCAACCGGACCGAATGACCTGCCTCGTTTCGTGAAGGTTCGCCACATCAAGCGATTATTCCTCTGATCAAAAAGCCGAAACCGGCCGATTCAGACCTTTCCAAAACCAGCCCGGCGGCAGTAGTGTGCGCGCCATTATTCAATGGACTATCAAGGTGCCAGCAATGACCGCGACGTCGACCTCTCCCGAAATCAAAATCGAATTCCACAAGTCTCCCGTTTCCGACGCCGACCGCATCAAGGCACTGGAGGCACCCGGCTTCGGCAAGGTCTTCACCGATCACATGGTTTTGGCACGCTGGACTGCCGACAAAGGCTGGCACGATGCGAAGGTTACTCCGAGACGTCCTCTGGAGCTCGATCCTGCGAGCGCCGTGCTGCACTACGCCCAGGAAATCTTCGAAGGCATGAAAGCCTACAAGGCGGATGACGGCCGGATCCTGCTTTTCCGGCCTGAAGAGAACGCCCGCCGCTTCGCGCAGTCGGCAGCCCGCATGGCAATGCCGGCTGTGCCGGAAGAACTCTTCCTGAAGGCGGTCGAAGAACTGGTCCGCGTTGACAAGGCCTGGATACCCTCAGGCGACGCCAGCCTCTACCTTCGCCCCTTCATGTTCGCCAACGAAGCGTTCCTCGGCGTTCGTCCGGCTCAGGAATATATCTTCTGCATCATCGCCTCCCCGGTCGGCGCCTATTTCAAGGGCGGCGCGAAGGCCGTCTCGCTCTGGGTCGAAACCACCTATACCCGCGCAGCCGCCGGCGGCACGGGTGCTGCAAAATGCGGCGGCAACTATGCAGCGAGCCTCGTCGCACAGGCCGAAGCCGCCAAGAAGGATTGCGACCAGGTCGTCTTCCTTGATGCGGCCGAACATCGCTGGGTCGAAGAACTCGGCGGCATGAACGTCTTCTTCGTCATGAATGACGGAACGGTCGTCACCCCGCCGCTCGGCGGCACGATCCTGCCCGGTATCACCCGCGCCTCGGTCATCGTGCTGGCTGAAGAAAAGGGCCTGCGCGTCGAGCAGCGCCCCTACTCCTTCCAGGAATGGCAGGCCGATGCGGCAAGCGGCAAACTCGTCGAAGCCTTCGCCTGCGGCACGGCCGCGGTGCTGGCCGGCATCGGTCTGGTTCGCCATGCCGACGGCGAGTTCAAAATCGGAGACGGCCAGACCGGCAAGCTGACCACGGACCTGCGCCAGCAGCTCGTCAGCCTGCAGAAGGGCGTCACGAACGACGAGCGAGGCTGGACGCGCCGGGTTCTCTGAACTCCGGATACAGGGAACGCTGCGGCGTTCCCGACCGATTTTTCGATAAAATGACACGTCTAAACCGGGCTTACAGCCCGGTTTTTTATTGCTGAAAGCGGCTCCCTATTGACGTAGCAAACCAAATTCTTACTATCTAATCATCGATAGAGGAAAGGTAAGAATGGCAACCGCAACTCTCTCCGCCAAGTTCCAGATCTCCATTCCGAAGGAAGTGCGCGAACAGCAGCACTGGTCCGCAGGCCAGGAATTCGTCTTTATCCCGAAGGGCAAAGGTGTCCTGCTCATCCCCATTCCCGAACTCGCCGATCTCAAGGGCATGGCCAAAGGCGCCGACCCCACCAACTATCGCGACAGGAAAGACCGGTTCTGATGCGCGTCGTCGACAGCTCGGCTTGGATCGAATGGCTGACACAAGGCCCGGCAGCAGACCGCCTGCAGGGCGAAATGCCCATGCGCACAGAATGTATCGTCCCGACTATCGTCCAACTCGAACTCGCCAAATGGCTGGAGCGCGAACGTGGTGAGGACGCCGTCGATTCATTCTTCGCCTATACAGCCACCTGCATCATTGTGCCCCTCGATACAACGCTCGCTCGCCGCGCCGCCGAAGTGTCGGCCAGACGTAAACTCGCGCTCGCCGATGCGATCATCTATACCACAGCCGAATTGCACGATGCGGACGTCCTGACACTGGACGCGCATTTCAAAAACCTGGACCGCGTGGTTTATATCGAGAAGAACTCGTGATCATGTTTTTTGATCGCCGGACTCTCGCGGCGATTAGAACGCTTGCTTCTATCGGCGCCGGCCTTCGCCGTATCCTTCACAAACGGCATGTCGCCTTCTATCGCATAGAACCGGAAGGCGTGCTCATCCTTGATATTATCGGAGCTGACCAACTCCCCGAAAAACATCTTCAACCCGACCAATAATCGAGATCGATACCCATGACTCGCCGAGATGACACATCCGCTTTTTACGACGACAACGCCGAGACTTACGCCACCCGCGATCGCAAGCCGAAGGCCACAAGGCTCGATGCCTTCCTAGCCGCCCTCCCCGAACAGGCACGCATCCTGGAACTTGGCTGCGGTGGTGGACAGGACTGCGCCTACATGCTGTCCAAGGGCTTCGACGTCACTCCGACGGATGGCTCGGCTAAGCTTGCCCGGCAGGCCGAGAAGCTGGTCGGCAGGCCGGTGAAGGTCATGCGCTTCGAAGATCTCTCGGCCAGCGAGGAATTCGGTGGCGTCTGGGCGGAGGCGAGCCTCCTGCATGTGCCTCGCGCAGATCTCCCCAGCATCCTCACCCTCATCCGCAACGCCCTGAAGCAGCAGGGCGTCTTCCACGCGAGCTTCAAGGCCGGTACCACCGAAGGCCATGACAGCTTCGGTCGCTATTACAACTATCCTTCGAGCGAATGGCTGCAGGAGTTGCTCGTTGCCGGAGGCTGGAGGGATATCGCGATCAATGAAGCCGATGGCGGCGGCTACGACAACAAGCCGACCCGCTGGCTGTATCTCAGCGCCAGTAAATGAAAAGGCCGGAACTTTCGTCCCGGCCTCTCATAATCACAATCTTGGAACCGCTTAGTTGACCGACTTGTCGACCAGCTTGTTCTTGCCGATCCAGGGCATCATGGCGCGCAGCTTCGTGCCCACTTCTTCGATCTGATGGCTGTCGTTCAGGCGGCGGATGCCCTTGAAGCGCGAGCCGCCGGCGCGGTATTCCTGCATCCACTCGGAGGTGAACTTACCGGTCTGGATGTCCTTGAGGACGCGCTTCATCTCAGCCTTGGTCTCGTCGGTGATGATGCGCGGACCTGTGACATATTCGCCCCACTCGGCCGTGTTGGAGATCGAGTAGTTCATGTTGGCGATGCCGCCTTCATAGATCAGGTCGACGATCAGCTTCACTTCGTGCAGGCACTCGAAATAGGCCATTTCCGGAGCGTAACCGGCTTCGGTGAGCGTTTCGAAACCGGCGCGGATGAGCTCGACGAGACCGCCGCAGAGAACGACCTGTTCGCCGAAGAGGTCGGTTTCGCACTCTTCGCGGAAGTTGGTTTCGATAATGCCCGAACGGCCGCCGCCGACGCCGCAGGCGTAGGAGAGAGCGAGTTCAAGCGCGTTGCCGGACGCGTTCTGGTGAACGGCGACGAGGCAGGGAACGCCGCCGCCCTTCTGGTATTCGCCGCGAACCGTGTGACCCGGACCCTTCGGGGCGATCATGACGACGTCGACCGAAGCCTTTGGCTCGATGAGGCCGAAATGAACGTTGAGGCCATGTGCGAACGCGATGGCTGCGCCGTCGCGAATGTTCGGAGCGATGTCGGCCTTGTAGATATCGGCCTGCAATTCGTCCGGGGTTGCCATCATCATCAGGTCGGCCCAGGCGGCAGCTTCGGCAACCGTCATGACCTTGAAGCCGTCGGCTTCGGCCTTCTTGACGGTCGGCGAACCAGCCTTGAGCGCGATGACGACGTTCTGGGCGCCGGAATCCTTGAGGTTCAGCGCATGGGCGCGACCCTGCGAACCATAGCCGATGACGGCGACCTTCTTCGACTTGATGAGGTTGAGATCGGCATCACGATCGTAATAGACGCGCATTGAAATTCCTTCCCTTTTGCTTGTCTTGTTGACTGTCAGTAAAGCGGTCAGCCGAGGATCGGCATCTCCGCCAGAACTTTCTCCGTGCCGTAGAGGCGCAGGAAGGCTGTGACCGCCTTCTCCGCCTGACGTGCAGTATCCTTGAGCCCCGGTTCTCCGAGCAGCATGCGCACATGCAAATCGGAAACGATGAGGCCGTAAAGCGTATGATAGGCCTCATCGGCATCCATAAAACGCAGCAGCCCTGCCCTTTTTCCCGCATCGATCAGCGCCATGGCACGGCGGTCGATCTGCCGGCGGCCGCGTTCGAGCAAGAGCTTGCCGAGCTTGGAACCGTCGCGATGCGCCTCATGTGCGCTGGCATGGCCGATCGCCAGCCGGTTGAGCGCCAGCGACACGTCGCCGGCCAGAACCTCCAGGAGGTCGCGGGCGAAGATGACGAGATGGTCGTGCAGGCTCGTATAGGTCAGCCGCTCGCCGCTGCGCTCGAAGGTGCGCACCTTGCTCGCCTGATAGGCGATCATCGCAGATAGCAGACCGTCCCGGTCGCCGAACCACTTGTAGAGGCTTTCCTTGGAGCAGTTGGCGGCGCGCGCCACACCCGAGGTCGTCAGCGCCTTCTCCCCGCCATCGACGAGAAGCTGCAGCGCCTGCTCCAGAACGGCGTTCTGGCGTGGCGAAAACTCGCTCGGCTCTGCGACATCGACTGACACGGTTTCAACTCCCCAGTTACGTACCGTACGGTACGGTTCGTAGCGTTTATGCGCCAGATCGTAGGCTCCCGTCAAGAACCGTCAGGAGATTTTTTCGTATCATATGAAACAGTGGAATTCGGCTGTTCGAAGGCAGACAAATCGCCGAGCATCGAAGCCCAAGGAGAATCGCCCGTGAAAACAATAGCCCTCACCGCCGCCCTGTCGCTTAGCCTCGCTCTCCCGGCCTTTGCCGCCGAGACGCGCTGCGGCTGGATCCAGAACCCTACGCCTGCCAACTGGTGGCTGGACGATGCGGAAAACACCTGGACGATCATGACGCAGGGGAGCGATGACGAGCCCGAAGGCATGGATCTCATCCCCGACATTTCAGAGCACGACTATGTGCGCACCAACGGCAATTACGGCTATGCCTGCGCTTGCATGAGTGTCGAGACCGATGGCAAGGAACACATCACGCGCATCCTCTCCTTCCGCCAGCTGAAGCTCGCGAAATGCCGCAACGACAAGGCACTGAAATTTCCGGGCTGAGCTTATTCCGCTGCGACAGCATCCCGCGCGCCATCGACATCGCGTGCGGGCGACGCGCCGTAGAGGCGGCTGTACTCGCGGCTGAACTGCGACGGGCTCTGATAGCCGACCTGATGGCCGGCAGTCCCTGCATCCAGCCGCTCCACCAGCATCAGCCGGCGCGCCTCATGCAGGCGAAGCTGCTTCTGATATTGCATCGGCGTCATCGCCGTCACCGATTTGAAGTGGTGATGAAAGGAGGATGCGCTCATGCTGACATGGTCGGCCAGTTCCTCGATGCGCAGCGGCCGGGCGAAATTCTCCTTCAGCCAGGCGACGGCGCGCGCGATCCTGTTGCTGTGGCTGTCGGCCGTGGCGATGTTGATCAGCCGCTCGCCATCCGGCCCGGTCAGGATCCGATAGAGGATTTCCTGTTCGATCAGCGGCGCCATGGCCGGAATGTCGTCTGGACGATCGAGCAAGCGTAAGAGGCGCACGGCAGCGTCCAGAAGCTCCGGCGGTGCGACGTTGACGGTCATGCCGCGCTGCCCGTCCGTATGGGCGGCCGGGCGCGGAATATCGATGCGGCTCAAGAGTTCGAGCAGCTTTTCGGAGTCGATCGCGAGCCCCAGACAGAGATGCGGCACCTCGGGGCTCGCCTCGGCGATACGCCATGCGACCGGCAGATCGAGCGAGGTCAGAAGATAGTCCCCGGTTCCGTAGCTGATGAACTCATTGCCAAGACGAAGGCTCTTGGCGCCCTGCAGCACAAAGGCGAAACAGGGTTTGTAGCTGCTGTGCAGCGGATCGCTCGGATTGGAGCGACGGCTGATGTGAAGATTGCCGATCGCAGTCCGGAACTCGCCATCATCAGGCGCAAAGCGCATCGCGATATCGACGATTTCCTGATAGGGATTGAAGGGCAATGTCATGCGGCAACTCTTTCTGTGCGACGCCGGGGATACCGCTTCTATCTAGGCCGCCTTTTTCATTTCGCAAACAGGTGGCCCGCTCACTTTTGCAGGATCGTGCAAAAAGCTGAGAGTATCGCTCTAACGCCTTGGCACAGTTCGGCGCAATAGTCCGACCATCCTCTTACCCACCCCTCCAAAAACGAAAAAGGATGGTTCCCATGCCTATCGCAAGAGGCTACGCCGCGACTGACGCTTCCAAGCCGCTGACCCCCTTCACCTTCGAACGCCGTAATCCGAACCCGGATGATGTCGTGATCGCGATCAAGTTTGCCGGCATCTGCCATTCGGATATCCACACTGTCCGCAATGAATGGAAGAATGCCGTTTATCCGATCGTACCGGGCCATGAGATCGCCGGCATCGTCACGGCTGTCGGTTCCGAAGTGACCAAGTTCAAAGTCGGCGACCGCGTCGGCGTCGGCTGCTTCGTCGATTCCTGCGTCGGCTGCGCCACCCGCGATCTCGATCGTGAACAGTATATGCCGGGCCTCGTCGGCACCTACAACGAGTTCGAAGCCGACGGCAAAACCCGCACCCAGGGCGGCTATTCCGACTCGATCGTCGTCAAGGAAGGCTATGTCATGTCCATCCCGGACAACCTCCCGCTCGATGCCTCCGCACCGCTGCTCTGCGCCGGCATCACGCTCTATTCGCCGCTGCGCCACTGGAAGGCCGGCCCCGGCAAGAAGGTTGCGATCGTCGGCATGGGTGGTCTCGGCCATATGGGCGTCAAGCTCGGTGCAGCCATGGGCGCTGATATCACCGTGCTCTCCCAGACGCTGTCCAAGAAGGAAGACGGCCTGAAGCTCGGCGCCAAGGAATATTACGCCACCAACGATCCGGAAACCTTCACGAAGCTCCGTGGCGCCTTCGACCTCGTCATCTGCACCGTCAGCGCCGAGATCGACTGGAACGCCTATCTCGGTCTCGTCAAGGTTGACGGCGCCTTCGTTGTCGTCGGCGTTCCCGAAAACGCGATCCCGGTCCACGCCTTCTCGCTGGTCCCCGGCCGCAAGAGCATTTCCGGCTCGATGATCGGCTCGATCAAGGAAACCCAGGAAATGCTCGACTTCTGCGGCAAGCACAACATCGTTTCCGAGATCGAGAAGATCAACATCCAGCAGGTCAACGAAGCCTATGAGCGGGTGCTGAAGAGCGACGTGCGCTACCGCTTCGTCATCGACATCGCCTCGCTGGCAGCCTGATGAAATGAAAAGGGCGGCTCCGGAAGCCGCCCTTAGACTGCTGAGCCCGCATCCGCACTTTCGTCATGCTCGGGCTTGTCCCGAGCATCTGCGACGTAGCGGATCCTCGGGACAAGCCCGAGGATGACGCCGAGCAAGCAGCAGACGCTCGTCAATAAACTGATGTCAGCGTCAAAACTGCCCTTTTCCTGCCGGCACCCTCACAAGACGTGAAAGCAAAATACCTCTCCCTACCCGTCGTCGCGCATCGTCTCGCGCTGGGTGATCAGCCGGGCGCTGTGCTGGCCGCTAAGATAAATCCACAGCCAGTTCCAGGCGACGGTAAAGCGCGAGCGCGTGCCGATCAGGAAGTAGATATGCGCAAGACCCCAGATCCACCAGGCGAGCCAGCCCTTGAGCTTGAAGCGGCCGAAATCGATGATGGCAGCACTCTTGCCGATCGTCGCCAGGCTGCCCTGATGCCAGTATTTGAACGGCGCCGGCGCAGGCTTGCCGGATATGCGGGCGCGAATGACCTTCGCCACATAGCCGCCCTGCTGCTTGGCGGCCGGCGCAATGCCCGGCACCGGCTTGCCGTTTTCCCTGATGACGGAGGCCGTATCGCCGATCACGAAGACATCGGGCAGGCCTGGTGCGGTCAGATCCTTCTCGACGATAGCGCGCCCTGCCCGGTCGGCCGGCACGCCAAGCCAGCGCGCCGCATGCGAGGCCTGCACGCCCGCCGCCCAGACGATCGTCCGGCTCGGAATGAAGTTCTCGCCAACAGTCACGCCATCAGCCGTGCACTGCGTCACCGGCGTTCCCCTCAGCACCTCGACGCCGAGCTTTTCCAGTGCCTTCTGCGCATAGGCCGAAAGCTCCTCGGCAAAGGCCGGCAGCACACGCGGACCGGCCTCGATCAGCACGACGCGGGTCTTGCGCGTGTCGATCTTGCGGAATTCCTTCGGCAGCGTGAAATGCGCAAGCTCGGCAATGATACCGGCAAGCTCGACACCCGTCGGGCCTGCGCCGACGATGGAAAAGGTCAAAAGCGCGTCGCGTGCGGCCGGATCGCTTTCCACTTCCGCTCGCTCGAAGGCGAGCAGCACGCGGCGGCGGATCGTCGTCGCATCCTCCAGCGTCTTCAGGCCAGGTGCCACCGGCTCCCATTCGTCGTGACCGAAATAGGCATGCGTGGCGCCGGTGGCGAGCACCAGCGTATCGTAGTTCAGCACCATGCCGCTGCGCAGCGAAACGCTCTTTGCCTTGACATCGACGCCATTGACCTCGCCGAGCAGCGTCGTCACCTCGGGCCGGTCGGCGTAGAGATGGCGGATCGGCCAGGCGATCTCCGAGGTGGATAGGATTGTCGTTGCCACTTGATAAAGCAGCGGCTGGAAGAGATGGTGGTTGCGCCGGTCGATGAGCGTGATCTTCGCACCCGCACCCTTCAATCCGTTGACGAGCTGCAGCCCGCCGAAGCCGCCGCCGACAACGACGACATGATGTTCGCTCATGACCCTACCCTTTCGTCATTGCGCTGCAACAAATGTCGCCTTTCGAACGAAGGATTCAACCGCCGTTTCGGCATATCTCCCCACAACGTCAGGCATAGGAGACGGGTATGGACGTACCATGTTTCAACAGTTCCATCGAGATCGAAGCCGACACGTCGAAAAGCTCGATTCTGCGCACGATCCGTTTGTAGATGACATCGTAATGCTCCACGCGCGGCAGTACGATCTTGAGGATGTAATCATAATTGCCCGTCAGCCGGTGCGCCTCGACAATCTCGGGAATGTCACTGATCGCCCGCCGGAAGCTCTCCGTCCACTCGTCGGAGTGATGTGCCGTCTTGATGAGCGCAAACAGCGTCGTCGGCACGCCCATCCGCTCCCGGTCGAGCACGACGATGCGCCGCGCGATATAACCGCTCTCCTCCAGCCGCTGGATGCGCCGTGAGCAGGCCGAGACCGAAAGCGCCACGCGTTCTGCAAGATCGGTCACGGAGATGCTCGCATCATTCTGCAGGATATCGAGAATCCGCCTGTCGCGATCGTCGATCATGATGAACCTACGCTGGAATTTTGCAGGAAACTGAAAAATGACACAAAAGTTTAGCACAGAACAATGCCAAAGCACAAACAACGCAAACACACCGCGCCCGATTTGCCGCATCATCAACGCATCCTAAAACACCAGAGGGAGCGACCATCCATGAAAACAATCGGCCTGATCGGCGGCATGAGCTTTGAAAGTTCCGCAGTCTATTACCGCCTCATCAACGAGATGGTGCGCGAGCGCCTGGGCGGACTGGCCTCCGCCGAGCTCGTTCTGCATTCAGTGAATTTCGAGGAGATCGTTGCCCTGCAGAAGGCCGGCGCCTGGGATATGGCTGCCTCCCGCCTCGGCGATGTTGCGTTGCGCCTGCAGATTGCCGGAGCCGATTGCGTGCTCATCTGCACCAACACCATGCATCTGATCGCGCCCGAAGTTGCAACACACATCTCCGTGCCGCTGATCCACATTATCGACGAGACCGCCAAGACGATCCATGCAGCAGGCTGCAAGCGCCCGCTGCTACTCGCCACGCGCTACACGATGGAGCACGGCTTCTATACCGACCGCATGAAGAGCCTCGGTCTGGACATCGTCGTGCCTGATGCCGCCGACCGCACGACCGTCCATGACATCATCTTCAACGAGCTCTGCGCCGGCAAGGTGCTCGACAGCTCACGTGAAAAACTGATGGCCGTAATCGAACGCGCCCACGCCAAGGGCGCCGACAGCATCATCCTCGGCTGCACCGAGATCTGCCTCATCCTCGATCCCGATCATCTGCCCCTGCCCGGCTTCGACACGACGACGATCCACGCCCGCGCCGCCGTCGATTTCGCCTTCGAGGGAGAACTCCCAAACGAAGAAGAAGACGCGGCTTGAGTCATCAATTTAGTTGACTCAGTCAAATAAAAGCAGCAGGGTTTCTGTCAGGAGACCCTGCCATGACCGATATTGCCCTCATCGAATCCGCCCGCGAATTCAATCGCTTCTACACGAACTTCCTCGGCCTTCTGAACAAGGCCTATCTCGATACCTCCTTCACGCTGACGGATGCGCGCGTGCTCTTCGAGATCGGCGCCCACAATGGCGTCAATGCCGGCGCCCTCGCCCGCGACCTGCAGCTAGACCCCGCCTATCTGAGCCGCATCCTCAAGCGCTTCCGCGAGGAAGAGCTGATCGAGGCAACGCTCGATCCCGCCGATCAGCGCAGCCAGATTCTCACTGTCACCGCCAAGGGACGCGCTCAGTTCGAAGAGCTTGGCAGCCGCTCCAATGCCCAGATCGCTGCCCGCTTCGACACGCTGGCCGATGGCGAGCCGCAGGCCGCCGTTGCCGCCATGCAGACCATCCGCGCGATCCTTGACCCTCAGGCAAAACCGGCGAGCGCCATCATCCGCCCGCATCGCGCCGGTGACATCGGCTGGATCGTCCAGAGCCAGGGACGCTTCTATGCCGAGGAATATGGCTGGGACCTGCGTTTCGAAGGGCTGGTCGCCGAAGTCGCCGGAAAGTTCCTCGCCAATTTCGACCCCGAGATGGAGCATTGCTGGATCGCCGAGCGCAGCGGCATTAATCTCGGCTCGGTGCTGATCACCAATGGCGGCGACGGCATCGCCAAACTCCGCCTGCTCTATGTCGACAAGGCCGCCCGCGGCCTCGGTCTCGGCAAACAGCTTGTCGATGAGTGCATCACCTTCTCGCGCCGCAAGGGCTACAAGCAGATCTCGCTCTGGACCAACGACTTCCTCCATACTGCCCGCGCCATCTACCAAAAGGCCGGTTTCTGGCTTGTCTCCGAGGAGAGACACCGAATGTTCGGCCCTGAGGCCAATGGCCAGACGTGGGTACTCGATCTCTGATTTTGCTGCGTCGCAGAAATTTTACTTGATTTGGAAACGGTCATTCCCTAATTAGGCGCCATGACCGTTGACACCCTGACATCCGATGTGAAGACCCGCAGCCGTGGCCGCCCGCGCGAGTTCGATATGGACGCAGCCCTCGATGCTGCGCTGCGCGTCTTCTCCCAGCGCGGCTACCACGCCGCCTCGATCAGCGAACTGACCGAAGCCATGGGCCTTGCCTCAGGCAGCGTCTACAAGGCTTTCAAGGACAAGCGCGGCATCTTCCTTGCTGCCTTCAAGCGCTATCGTCAACTCGGCCGCGGCCGGCTGGAGGCGAAAATCGCATCCGTAAAGACCGGCCGCGAAAAGGTCTTCCAGATGGTCACGTATTACACCGAGCTTTCCCATGGCGAAGCTGGCCTCAAGGGCTGTCTCGTCGTCGGCGGCGCAAACGATCTCTCGCTGCTGGACGAAGAAGCGGCAGAACATGTAGCCGCCGCCTTTTCCGCCGACGAAAAGCTGATGGCCGATCTCATCCGTATCGGCCAGGCCGATGGCACCATTCCGCCGACCGTAGACCCGGATGCCACGGCCCTCACCTTCCTCTGCCTCACCAAGGGCCTGCGCGTCATCGGGAGGACGGGACGCGGCGAGAAAGAGATGATGGCTGCGGCAGAGGCCGCAATGCGGCTCGTGACTTGACGACCGAAATACCGTCATTCGGTCAGGGATCGGGTGGCGGCAGACGATTAAATTGCATTCAATCCTCCCCAATTATTGCCCTAGTGGAGTTTCTGATGAGCGTTTCAGCCACCACGCCGGATGCGGCCATGTCCCGCGCCCTATCCCCCTGGCTAACCTTCCTTTTTGCAGCTTCCTGCGGCTTCGTCGCCGCCAACCTCTATTACGGCCAGCCGCTTGCCGGCCTGATCAGCGCCGATCTCGGCTTCTCGCCCGCCGCAACCGGCCTCATCGTCACGCTGACGCAGATCGGCTACGGTCTCGGCCTTCTGCTTCTGGTGCCGCTTGCCGACCTCTTCGAAAACCGCCGTCTCATCCTGACGCTGACTGTCGGCTCGGCACTTGCCCTCATCGGCGCGGCCTTCTCCTCCACGCCATCAATGTTCCTCACGGCCTCGCTCTGCATCGGCCTTGCTTCGGTCGCAGCGCAGGTCCTCGTCCCCTTCGCCGCCAGTATGGCGCCGGATGCGACGCGCGGCCAGGTCGTCGGCAATGTCATGAGCGGCCTGCTCTGCGGCATCATGCTTGCCCGTCCCTTTGCAAGCCTCGTTGCCGAAGCCTCCTCCTGGCACATGGTCTATTACGTCACCGCTGCCGTCATGATCGCACTCGGCATTGTGCTGCGCGCCAACCTACCGGTCCGCGTTCCCCACACGAAGCTGCGTTATGGTGAACTGCTGGCCTCCATGGGCCATCTGGCGCTGAACTCACGCGTGCTGCAGCGCCGCGCCCTCTATCAGGCCGGCATGTTCGGCGCCTTCAGCCTGTTCTGGACGACGGCGCCGCTGCTGCTTGCAAGCCCCGCTTTCGGCATATCGCAGAGCGGCATCGCCCTCTTCGCGCTGGCTGGGGCCGCCGGCGCCATCGCCTCGCCGATCGCCGGCCGCCTGGCCGACCGAGGCCTGACGAAGGTCGCCTCAACACTCGCGATGCTGCTCGGCATGGGTTCCTTCCTCATCAGCCAGTTCGCCACCGACGGCTCGCTGATGGCGCTGGTGCTGTTGACGGCTGCGGCGATCCTTCTGGATTTCGGCGTGACGACCAATCTCGTCTGCGGCCAGCGCGCGATCTACGGGCTGAGCCCGGAACATCGCGGCCGCCTGAATGGTCTGTTCATGGCGACTTTCTTCACCGGCGGCGCAATCGGCTCCGCACTCGGCGGCTGGGCTTACGCAACCGGCGGCTGGACGATGGCCGCCTGGATCGGCTTCTGCTTCCCGGCGCTCGCCTTCCTGTTCTTCCTGACGGAAGGCCGTGAGAAGTAATCAAGTCCGGATCAGGCGGCTCGTCCGCCTGATCCCTCTTTTATTGTTCTGCGTCAAAGCGCAGCCGCGCGGCGCGAACCTCGTCATGGTTCGCCTCGGCCCAGTTCAGAAGCTGCGACAACGCCGTATAAAGCGACCGCCCGAGTTCGGTCATCCGGTATTCCACGCTCGGCGGCTTCGTCGGAAAAACCTCCCGCTCGATATAGCCGTCCCGCTGCAGGTCGCGCAGCGACTGGGTCAGCATGCGCTGGGAAATATCGGGGATCATTCGGCGCAACTCGCCGAAGCGATAGGGCTGCTTGGCAAGCGCCTCGAGAAGCAGCGTCGACCACTTGCCGCCGATCTGCTGCAACACGTCTCGAACCGGGCAATTGGTAAAATCCAGGCTGGCAAGATCGATCTCCCGCCGCGCACCTCCCGGCCCATCGGCCGGTCCTTTTGGTTGGCGCGCTCTGGCTTTCAGACTGACGACTGTTCCGGCCATAGATGGTTCCCTTTTGGTAACGAACTCCCGAAAAACTGCCTTCTTTACAGCCTCAGGTCAATTCCTATTCTAGTGTTACTCTCTTTTTGAGACCACCTGTCAAACCACTAGAGGACATCATGAGCGAAACCATTCTCGTCACCGGCGCTGCAGGCCAACTCGGCCAGCGTGTCATCCATCATCTGGTCGAAAGCTATAAGGTCGCTCCGGCCAATATCGTCGCCGCGACCCGCAGCCCGGAAAAGCTCGCGACCCTCGCCGCCACGGGTGTCGTAACCCGCAAGGCAGATTTCGATGATGCCGCCAGCCTCGAAGCCGCTTTCGCCGGTGTCGACCGTCTGCTGATCATCAGCACTGACGCCCTCGACACGCCGGGCAAGCGCCTGACCCAGCACAAGGCTGCTGTCGCCGCTGCCGTAAAGGCCGGTGTGAAGCACATCAGCTACACCTCCATGCCCGCCCCTGATAATTCGCTCGTCACCTTCGCGCCCGATCATCTCGGCACCGAAAACGCCATCAAGGAAAGCGGTATCCCCTACGCGATTGTCCGCGACGCCTGGTATCACGACAACTATCTGCACGGCATGCCGCACAATCTGCAGACCGGAAAATGGTTCACTTCGGCCGGCGACGGCAAGATCTCGACCATCTCGCGTGACGACTGCGCACTCGCCATCGCTTCGGTCCTCGCCGCCGGAAGCACCGGCACCTACACGCTGACCGGCAAGCAGTCGCTGACATCAAAGGAAATCGCCACCCTCGTTACCGAGGCCACCGGCAAACCGCTTGATGTCGTTGATGTGACCGACGAACAGCTCGGCCAGGGCATCCGCGGCGCCGGCCTGCCGGGCTTCGTCGCCGACATGCTGGTTTCTGCCGACGCCACGATCCGCGCCGGCAAGTTCGACATCGTCACCGACGATTTCACCAAGCTGACGGGCAAGGAGCCACAGCCGCTCAAGGACTATTTCGTCGCCAACAAGGCCGCTCTCACCGCCTGAGCCGGCCTCAAGGCTCGCCCTCGCGTCCACCGAGGGCGGGCCTCTCCTTTCAGATCTTCTGGCCGCAGGCCCGGCAGAAACGGCGCACCGTTTCCGCCATGCCATATTCCAGCGCATCCGCCGTCAGCCCGTGACCGATCGAAACTTCGGCGAGAGCAGGAATGCGCTTCACCAGCGCGGGCAGGTTTGCCACTGTCAGGTCATGGCCGCCATTGACGGCAAGGCCGAGCGCTATCGCCGCATCCGCCGTCTGGCCGAGCCCCTCGAGAATCGGCCCTACCCGCTCCGGCGCATCGTAGCAGCCGCCATAGGGACCGGTGTAAAGCTCGATTCGATCGGCGCCCGTCGCCTTCGCGGCTTTCACCGCCTCCGCGTCGCCATCGCCGTCGGCAAACAGTGAAACGCGACATCCCATCTTTTTCAGCCGCGCCACGACATCGGTGAGAAACGCCTGATGCTTGCGGAAATCCCAGCCATGGTCGGAGGTCGCCTGCGAGGGATCGTCAGGCACCAGCGTCACCTGCTCCGGCGCAGCACCAGCACAAAGCTCCAGGAATTCCTCGGTCGGATAACCTTCGATATTGAATTCGGCTTCCGGAAATTCGTCGTCGATCAGATTGCGGATGACCGGAAGGTCGGAAAAGCGGATATGCCGCTGGTCCGGCCGCGGATGCACGGTCAGCCCCGAAGCGCCGGCGGCAAGCGCGATGCGCCCGAGCCCTTCCACGCTTGGCCAGGGCAGATCGCGCCGGTTGCGCAGCATGGCGATGGCATTGAGGTTCACGGAAAGTTTGGCGGGCATGGCGAGATCCATCAGCGCTTGAAAAACTGGCCCTGCTTTTAAGCCAAGCGGCCCGCGAAGGCCAATGAGATTCACGCATGCATTCATGCCTGGCCTTGATGGCTGCGCGCCACGATGATTGAAGTCAGGGCGGACCGAAAAACAGTAATTCTCGTTCCCTTCGAAGATCATTGGTCAACGACGGCGAACAGTGTGGTTTCATCATACCACACGTCAAGCAAGAGGCGGATTGAGATGCCGCAACATTGCTATCCCATTTAAAAACGGTTATTTTTAGCACTTACAAAAGAACACGTCCGCGCCTAATGTGGACGTCGCGTAACGAGTAAGTACGCCGAGTCCTGCTTCTTCCAACGATAAGAACGCTAGAGGAAAACCCCGCTCGCCGCGCTCCGGAAGCAACTGGCAAAGCCGCATGAGGTGCAACTATCTGCCCCAGGAGGGTTCATGCCAGACGGTTCCAAGCGTTTGTTTGCTGCCGCCGGTATCGCTTCGGAGGCCCGGTCGAAATACCGGTTCCTGCCTTCGGCCGCTTTGCCGCCGGATCTCCCACACGGTCCCGTTCCGATCGCCGACATGGCGAACGCTTTCGGCGTCACGCACAGGACATTGCATTTCTACGAAGAAAAGGGCCTGATTTCCGCAAACCGCATCGGCCTGATGCGCGTTTACGATCAGGATGACGTCATGCGCATGGCAGTCATCACCGCCTGCCGCGAAACCGGCATGCCGATCGCCGTCATCCAGGAATTGATGGATGTTTTGCGCGGCGCGGCCTCGCAGGAAGAGGCCGAGTCGATCTTCCACGAGGCCCTTTCCCAGCGCAGGCGCGAGCTGACGGCCGAGATGTCGACTTTGCATCGACAACTGCAGCAGGTGAGCGACCTTCTCGATTACGACAGCAGCCTCGACCTGCCACCGATCAACGACAACAGGGATCCGGCAAGCCTGACCGATCAGGAACGCCAGTGCCTGGAGCTGATGGCCGAGGGATATTCGACGCCGCGCATCGCCCGCGCTCTCGACCTCAAGCATGAGGAAGCACGCGCGCTCGAAGCCGATATCATTCTGAAATTCCACGCCAACAACCGCTTCCAGGCCATCGCCAAGGCGGTTCTCCTCGGCGTTGTGCAGGCCTGATTCCCATCTCCGTCAGCGGCCGCCACCGCTTTCCTGCGCGTGAACATTATTCTCGGCAAGGCCCGTCAGCCGACGCCAATCCCTAGCGGACGCCAACCTTCAGCGGACGATCGTAAGCGTCTCTGCCGCGCGTGTGATCGCCGTATAGAGCCAGCGCTCGCGCGTGTCGCGGAAGGCCCAGCTTTCGTCGAACAGCACGACATTGTTCCACTGCGAACCCTGCGCCTTATGCACCGTCAGCGCATAGCCGTAGTCGAACTCGTCATAGCGTTTGCGCGTGTTCCAGGGAATCTCGCCTTCCACATTCTCGAAGGCCTGCTTCAGGAGCTTGATCTTCGCAGCCCCCCGATCCATGTCGTCGTCTTCAGGGCGGACCAGCAGGTTGATGCCGGGCTTCGTCGTTTCCTTGGACGAGGTCATGACCTGCCAGAGCGAGCCGTTGAGCAGGCCCTTGGCCGGGTCGTTGCGCAGGCAGACCAGCTTGTCGCCGGTCTGCGGATGTTCGGTCGTAAAACCTTTGAGTTCCCGCAGGCGCTGATTATAGCGTCGCCGCGTCTTGTTGGTGCCGACGAGCACCTGATCGGCATCCATGACCAGCGGCTGCGTCACCTCGTTCTTCGAGATCACCTGCGCCGTGCCATAGTCGCCATACATGATCTCGTTGCCCTCACGCACCTGCATGGCAAGCTTGATGATCGGGTTGTCGCGTGCCTGCCGGTGGATATCCGTCAGCAGATAATCCGGCTCCTGATTGGTGAAATAGCCGCCGCCCGACACCGGCGGCAGCTGGCCGGGATCGCCGAGCACCAGGATCGGCGTGCCGAAGCTCATCAGGTCCTTGCCGAGCGCCTCGTCCACCATCGAGCACTCGTCGACGATGATCAACGCCGCCTTGGCGACCGGGCTCTGGCGGTTGATGGAAAACATCGGCGCGATCGAGGTCTTGCCGGTTTCCTCGTCCTCCACCTCTTCCTCGCCGCGCGGCCGGTAGATCAGCGAATGGATGGTCTTGGCATTCGATGCCCCGCGCGAGCGCAGCACCTGCGCCGCCTTGCCGGTGAAGGCGGCAAACAGAACATCGCCATCGACATGCTCGGCAAAATGCTTGGCAAGCGTCGTCTTGCCCGTTCCGGCATAGCCGAACAGACGGAAGAGCGGAGACCTACCTTCCTTCAGCCAGTTCGAAACGGCCTTCAGAGCTTCATCCTGTTGAGGGGCGAATTGCATGGAAGCGACTTGGCAGGATTCGCATCGCGTAGGCAAGGCGGAAATTCACCTCAAACGCAGACGTGCCGGAGCGAAAATCTCCGGCACGCTTTATTCGCGCTGGCTCCAATGAGCAGCATCATCGCTTACTTGCTCGAAGCCGCCTCTTCGATCAGCTTTGCGACCTTGTCGGGATGTGAGACCATCACGACATGGGATGCGCCCGATACCACGACGGTATCCTTCGAATGCGCGCGGTCGGCCATCCACTGCAGAGCCTTTGCCGGAATGTTCTTATCTGCATCGCCATAGACGAAATAGGCCGGGATCGTCTTCCAGGCTGCCTTGTCGCTTGCCTCGTTAAGCGCGGCGTCGGTGATCGGGCGCTGCGTCGCCGCCATCAGCTTGGCCTCGTCTTCCGGCACGTCGGCTGCAAACTGATCATGGAACTTGGCCTGATCGATATAAAGATCCTTGACGCCGCCATCGAGCGCAACGGGCTCGGCAAGCGCGGTTGCCAGCGTGCCGCCCGGAAATTTGCCCGAGAGCGCCGCCGCCGTTTCACCGCTATCGGGTGCGAAAGCGGCGACGTAGACCAGCGATTTCACGTTTGTTGACGAAGACGCAGCCTCTGTTATCACAGAGCCGCCATAGGAATGGCCGACGAGTACGACAGGGGTTTTGATGCCCGCAACGACGCGCCTGATATAATCGCCATCAGACTTAACCCCGCGAAGCGGATTGGCAGCAGCGACCACCGAGTAGCCATCCTTTTCGAGCTTTTCGATGACGCCGTTCCAGCTCGACGCATCGGCAAAAGCGCCATGCACCAGAACCACCGTCGGCTTCGCATCTGCCGAAAACGAAGGAGAAGCCATCGCGGCTAGCGCACTGGCAACCAGTGCAATCTTCAGAAAATTACGCATGTTGTGTTCCTTTCGAATGCCAACGCTAAAATCAATAATGCACAATTTAATTGTGCGCAATAGAAATAGAACGCACGAAGGCTTCACTCTTCCGTGAGACTGAAATTTCAGGATCGCAAGCCGACCGAGGATGATCGCAATCGGCCCTATTTCGCGCCGCTAGCTTTTCGCGGCTTCCCGAATGATCCGCTCACGTAGAACCCCAACGAGATAAAGCGACCCCGTGAGGATCACCCAGGCGCCGGTGCCGGCAGCCCGCTCGAGCGCCTTCTCGTAAGCCTTCTGCGGATCGTCGATCACTTCGCTGGCAAGGCCGATCGTGTCGGCAAGCTCTCGCAGTTCGGCAGGCGAACGAAAACGGTCCGAAACCGACGTGAAGATCGGCGAGACACCGTAACCGCCCATCACTTCGAGGAGCCCGGCGGCATCCTTATCCGCCGCAATCGCAACGACCGCGATACCCGGTCCGGCAAACCCCTCCATGCCGAAGAGATCGTCCAGCACAGCTTCGAGATTGAAGGGCACATGCGCCCCGTCGAGCGCGACGGAAACGCCCCTGCCCGCGACGGGCACGACGAAATGCTCCAACCGACCCGGCAATTGTGATTCCTGCTCGGCCGCCTTGTCGATCAGCCATCCGCCGACCTTCCGGCCATCCTGCGCCTCCACGCCGAGTTCGCCCAGCACGTCGAGTGCGGCACCTGCAACGGCGACATTGCGCTCGGCAATCGTCTTCAGCCCGGAAAAATCCGGCCGGATAAGCCGCGCTTCGATTTCGACAGCGCGCTTGGCAATGACCGCGCCCGCCTCATCGTCGGCCTCAACCGGTGTCACCACCGTCGAATGCGGCTTGATGATGCCGGCCTTTTCGAAGGCGATGGCGGCGCGCGTCTTGCCCAATATCTCCGTATGTTCGAGGCCGATATTGGTGATGATGGAAACGTCGCTCGCAACGATATTGGTGGAATCCAGCCTCCCGCCGAGACCCGTCTCGACCACGGCCCATTTTACGCCCGCATCCCGGAAGATCAGGAAGCCGGCCGCCGTCAGCATATCGAACCATGTCGCAGCCTCTGCCGCTGTCCCTTCCGTCCTTGCAGCGCGCAAGGCATCGAGCGCCAGGAAGAGCGCCTCGGCCAGCACAGCCTCCTCAACCGGCCGGCTGTTGATGCTGACACGCTCGGAAATGTGCTCCACATGCGGCGACGCATAACGCCCGACGGAAATGCCGGCATGGCGCAGCCCCGCTTCGAGCAGCGCCGAGGTCGAGCTCTTGCCCTTGGTGCCCGCCACATGGATCGAGCGGAAGGCGTGGTGCGGATTGCCGAGACGGGCGGAGAGATCAATGATCGGCTCCAGTCCGACGCGCATTTCGCCGCGCGGACGCTGTTCCCAGTTGGTGAGCTGATCAAGTTGCGAAAGGGCTTCGATAAGGCGAGGATTCTGGTTCTGCATGGGCATGGTACACGGCTACAAGGATTCATTTTGTGCCCAGGCGAGCGGCATCGACAACCTGCGCTTCCCGATGGTTCTCCATCTGTCTCGCCAGTCACGCAGGCGGGCCGACACTAGCATATTCCGAGACCCTGCCTAGCCTTCGAAGCGTCATCGAAACCGCTCCGCCGCGACCCCATGTGGCTTTCAACGGGAGCTGCGGATCGGGAAAAAGAAAGCGGGAATAAATCGGCAGCCTGCCGTGTCTCATGTCCGGTAACGCAAGAATGCGTGCCTAACCCGAGGAGAGAGACTATGAAGTCCGTGAAATTCCTGTCCGTGCTGGCGCTCGTCGCTGCCACCGCCACCGCAGCCTTCGCCGCCCCCGCCGTCACGTCAGTCGAATCGGCCAAGGGTAAGGTTCTTGCCGGCGAAAAGGGCATGACGCTCTACACCTACAAGAAGGACGAAAAGGGCGTCTCGAACTGCTACGACAAGTGCGCCACCAACTGGCCGCCCTTCCTCGCCGCTTCCGACGCCAAGGCCGATGGTGCATACTCGCTCGTCGAACGCAAGGATGGAAAGAAGCAGTGGGCCAAGGACGGCATGCCGCTCTATTATTGGGTGAAGGACATGAAGTCCGGCGACATCACCGGCGACGGCGTCGGCGGTGTCTGGGACCTCGCAAAGCCCTGATGAGGCAAGTGTGAAGACGCCCCCACCCGACACGTTCGAGGGCCAGATCCTGGCCCTCCTCCCCTCCCTTCGCCGCTATTCCCGCAGCCTCACCCGCTCGGATGCCGAAGGCGAGGATCTGCTTCAGGATTGCGTGGAAAAGGTTCTGGCCCGGCGCGGCCAGTGGCGCGGCATCAACCTGCGCGGCTGGGTTCTGACGACGATGACCAACCTCTATCGCAACACCCGCCGCGCAGGCCCCCGCGACCGGCTGGTCGATCTCGATGCTGCTGAGGAAATGGCCAATCCCGAAGCTCAGGCCGATCCGCTGGAGCGCCTGCGGCTGGAACAGGCCCTCGACAGCCTGTCGGAGGAATACCGCGCCGTGCTGATGCTCGTCGTCATCGAGGGCTACAGCTACAGCGAAGTGGCAACCATGCTGGACATCCCGATCGGCACCGTCATGTCGCGCCTGTCGCGCGCACGCCAGCGCATGGGCGAGCATATGAAAGCCGACAACGTGATTACGCTTCGGAGACCGAAATGAACGAGACCAATCCCACCGTGACCGAAGCGGACCTGCACGCTTACGCCGATGGGCAATTGCCGGAGGCAGCCCGTGCCCGCGTGGAAGCCTATCTCGCCGAAAACCCCGATGAAGCCGCCATGGTCGCCGGCTGGCGGACGCAGAATGCCGGCATCAAATCCCTGTTTGCAGGCTACGATAAGAGCCGCGACACCGATCTCCAGCTGGTGACACCGGCAGAGCCCGCCTCCCCCTGGAAGATGCGCTCCGCACTCGCGGCTGCCGCCGTCGCGCTCTTTGCGCTCGGCGCGCTCAGCGACCGCTTCATCCCGCCGCTCTTCGAACGCCCGCCGCTACAGCTTGCCGAATCCGAAACCCTGCCGAAACAGGCCGAAACCGCCTTCCTCGTCTATGCGAGCGAAGTGCGCCACCCGGTCGAAGTCTTTGCCAATGAGGAGGCGCATCTGGCGACCTGGCTCGGCAAACGGCTGGCGATCCCCGACCTCAAGGTGCCAGACCTCAAATCCCTCGGCTTCCACCTCGTCGGCGGCCGCCTGCTGCCGGTCGATGGAAGACCGGGCGCCATGTTCATGTATGAGGATCAGGGCGGCGAACGCCTGACCGTCATCGTCGGCCGCAACAAGGAAAACAGGACGACGAGCTTCCGCTTCGCCTCCGCAAAAGATGTCGAGACCTTCTACTGGATCGACGGCGAACTCGGCTATGCGGTCACCGGCGAAATCTCCCGCGACATGCTGCGCAAGGTCGCCGAGGAATGTTACCGGCAGTTTCCATCGTGAAGCGGGAACCGTAATAAAACTCAGCGCAAGGGATCGTTGGCAAGCTCGATCGGCTTGCCGTGCGGCGTCGCCTCCGCCGCGCGCTGCCAGCTCCCCTGCAGGTCGAGGATCGCGTCAGCATCCGCCACGCCACAGCTGACGAGCAGATCGGAAAGTGCCGCCACCCAGCAGTCGAAATAATCGCTGCCATCCTCGGCCCGGCCGTGCCTGTGCAATTCCCGCGACAGGGTCTCGGCCCATTCGCTCCAGGTAAACAGCCCCTTCTCATGCAGATGCACGGTCATGGCGAAGGCTTCCGCCGCCCAGGGCTCGGGAAAGGCAGGATCACCCTGCAGTGACTTCGGCAGGCCGGGCAATTGCGCCAGTTCGGACGGCATCTCACACGTGCTCAAGATAGCTCTCCCATGCATCGATCGACACCGTCAGCGACGGATCGGCACCCTCGCCCCAGATCTCGGCTCCGTCGAAGACGACGGTATAGAGCCACTGCGGATTCTCGCCTTTGCCATGGGCATTGTCATCGGGAAAGACGAAAGAGCCCTGCACCGCCTCGACGACACCCATCTTGGCGCGCGCGTAACGCGGCAGCCGCGTATGGGTCGTGGGATTGAAATTCTTCGTCTTCACTCGCTCGCCGACGACGAAGAGCGGCGCAGTCTCGACTGGCCGGTCGCAGGGAGCGCCTTTGGCGAGCACGCCAACCACCATATCCGCTTTCAGCACCCGCTTCGGCACCGTGCCGTCGTGCTGCTTGTGGCCAGACAGCAGCTCCTCGTGGCTTGCAAAGCCGTGACGCTCCAGCAGCATGTCTACGCCGCGGATCCAGATCTCGTAATAGCTCGCCGCCAGATAATCGGCCGGCGGAATGTTCTCGCGCGCATGACGACTCTCGTCGATCGTCCAGGCGCCGAAAGCGCCGCAGGAAAGCGTGATGCCGAGCGCCCGCTTCTCCCATTCGGCATGGAAATAGGGCTCGTTCACTTCAGGCGCGACAGGCCCGAAGCCCATCTGCCCGCCGAGATCGTGTGGACCGTTCATGGGGTGACCTCCGGCCTGCCAGCTATCGCCGTTCCGATCATCGCATCGCGGCTGACGAGATCGGCAAGCGCCTCCTCGTCCAGACCCTCGGTGCCTTCTGGCCGCTCGGGAATGACGAGGTAGCGCAGCTCCGCCGTCGAATCCCAGACGCGAACCTTCTTGCTCTCAGGCAGCGTCACCCCGAATTCTGCCAGCACGCCGCGCGGATCGATGACGGCACGCGAGCGATAGGCCGGTGCCTTGTACCAAACCGGCGGCAGGCCGAGCACCGACCACGGATAGCACGAGCAGAGCGTGCAGACGATGAGATTGTGCGTGTCAGCCGTATTGAAGACGGCACGCATATGCTCGCCCTGCCGGCCGGTATAACCGAGGCTGGCAATCGCCGCCGTCGCGTCTCGCTTCAGCCATTCGGCAAAGTCCGGATCGCTCCAAGCCTTCGCAACGACACGCGCGCCATTGCGCGGCCCGACCTTCGTCTCATAAGTTTCGACAATCGCATCGATTGCCGCCGGATCGATGAGCCCTTTCTCCGTCAGCAGCGTCTCCAGCGCTTTCACGCGCGCCTGCATATCCGAATAGTGGTTGTCGTGGTGATGATCATGGTGATCGTGGTCATGATCTGCGTGGTCGTCTCTGTGCCGCATGGCGCTCCCCAAGGTAGAGCGCTCGATCTTATGCGCCGATCGGAGGACCGCCAAGCGTATTTCTCGTCAAGAATTGCCGCAATAAATGCCATCGGCAGGGTTGAAGAAGAGGCTAATTAAGCAACTCCTTATTTTTCGCTGTCATCCTAACCAAACGTTAATGGCTTCATCTCACCATTGCACACATGAAAGTTCCGACATTCGGCCGCACGACCAGATCGCCCGTGCCTCCGTCCGCCCCTCCGCGTGAGGAGATGGAGAGCCTTGCGGACGGCTCGGCATCTGCCGATCCGCGCTGGCGTGAGATCGAAGATACCGTGCAGAGCCCGGGGCTGGTTGCAAGCGCACTCCTCAATCACCTGCTTCAGGAAATGGCGACGGACGGCAACGTTCATTCGATCGACCTGTTTGCAGCCCTGGGATCGGTTGGCGGTTTTTCGTGCGTCCTCACCGCCTTTGATATTGCTTCCGCCGGACAGCTCAGTGACGACGCCGATCTCATCGCCATGGAAACGGAGGATGGCTCCCGCTATTATACCGGCAATCTGCCGAACGCCTTCCTTCTGGACAGCCATGATGCCCTGCTCAACCTGACATACGGCGCGGCAAGAAGGTCCGGTGCTGTGATCCCGCAAGAAATGGCGACGGAAACGCTTCGTTACGTGGTTTCAACCATCGGACATGCGCAGTTCGGAATACCGCGATTGATGGATGAGCACCGGCCAGGCGATACGCCCCTTGCCTACGTTCGCCGCCTGTGGCCGAAGTTGGCCGATGCTCTCGATCGAAATCTCGTGCCTATCAGCAGGCGACCTTTCGCGATCGGCCTGGCGTTGGAACTTGCCTTCTTCCACGTCAGGCCGCCGCTCGACCCGTCTCTGGCGGCGCGGATCGTCACCGAATGCGCTATTCCCATGGCGAAACTCGATCCCCGCCTTATCGCGTGAGCTATCGGGCATGAAAGCAAGACCGTTTCTTGCAAGCGATACGCGGGCGTTATATGGCCGCCCCCTGCTCGATATGCCGTTTTTCGGTAGTCTCTCACTATGAACATCCTGATTCTCGGTGCCACAGGCTTCATCGGCTCGGCGATCGCAGCACGGTTGCTTGCGGACGGCTACGCAGTGACTGGGCTTGCCCGCAATCCCGACCGGGCGCGGGTTCGCCAGCCCGCTATCCGCTGGATCCTGGCCAACCTGGAGAAGATGACCAATGTGGCCGACTGGGCCTCCGTGCTGGAAGGCCAGCACGTGGTCGTCAACAGTGCCGGCGCCCTCCAGGACGGTCTTTCAGACAATCTCGCAGCCACCCAGCAACGCGCAATGATCGCGCTTCAGCAAGCGGCGAAACCGGCCGGCGTGACGCTCATCGTCCAGATCTCCGCCCGAACGGATGGCGCCGGCAGCGACCTGCCCTTCCTCGCCACCAAGCGCGCCGCCGATATGGCGCTTGCGGCATCCGGCCTGCCTTACGTCATCGTCCGTCCGTCCCTCGTGCTCGGCCGCAACGCCCATGGCGGCACCGCACTTCTGCGCGCACTCTCATCCTTCCCGCTTGCCCTGCCGCTCATCCATGCCGATAGCCCAGTCGAAACCGTCGCCGCCGAAGATGTCGCCGCCGCAGTCTCAGCCGCAATCTCCGGAACGCTGCCCTCCGGCAGCGATATCGAACTGGCCGCCGAAGAGCGGCACACGCTCGCTGATCTCGTCAGGCTGCACCGCGCTTGGCTCGGCCTGCCGGATGCTCCGGTCCTTTCCGTCCCACCGGCGCTGGCAAGGCCGGTCACATGGCTTGCCGATATCGCCGGCCATCTCGGCTGGCGCTCGCCGCTGCGCTCCACCGCCATGACCGTCATGTCCGAAGGTGTCAGCATGAACCGCCGGACGCCGTCAGGCCTTCCCGCACTCTCGGCCGCCGCAACGCTCGCCGCCAATCCCTCGGGCGTTCAGGACTTGTGGTTCGCTCGCCTCTATCTGCTGAAGGCGCCCATCATTGCCGGCCTGTCGCTCTTTTGGCTTCTCTCTGGCCTGATCCCGCTTCTGGCTCCGAGCCAGGCGAGCGCCCACTTCCTGCCCTTGATGCCCTTGAGTGCCGCGATGGCGTTGACGATGACAACCTGTCTGATCGATATGGCGCTCGGCGCCGCTGTGCTCTTCCGACCCTTTGCTCGCCGCGCCATCATCGGCATGCTCGCCGTCTCGCTCGTCTATCTCCTGGGCGGCACGGTGCTGAAGCCCGCCCTCTGGCTCGATCCGCTCGGCCCGCTCGTCAAGGTGCTGCCGTCCCTGCTGCTGGCGCTGGCAGCCCTTGCCATTCTGGATGAACGCTGATGCTCGCCGAGCTGCTGCTTCTTGCCCATGTGGTCGGCGCAACCGTGCTCTTCGGCACCGGTGCCGGCATCGCCTTCTTCATGGTGATGGCCCACCGCACCCGCGAACCCGCGCTGATCGCACACGTCGCCGGCACTGTCGTCGTCGCCGATACGATCTTTACGGCGACAGCCGCCATCCTCCAGCCGGTGACAGGCTATCTTCTCGCCCGCATCATCGGCTGGGACCTGACGGAAAGCTGGATTGTGCTGTCGCTGTTGCTCTATGTCGTGACCGGCATCTTCTGGCTGCCGGTCGTCTGGATCCAGATCCGGCTGCGCAATCTGGCGCGCACCGCCGCCGCCGCGGGCACGGCCCTGCCGCCGGCCTATTTCAGCCTCTACCGCATCTGGTTCGCCTTCGGCTTCCCGGCCTTCTTCGCGGTAACAGGCATTCTCTTGTTGATGCTGATCAAGCCGACGCTATTTTAGCATCGGCCAGAGGCTGAGCACGAGCAGCACCGCCATCGTGATATTGAACCATTTGAGCCTCGCCGGGTCGGACAGCCACTCACGCAGCGCCGAGCCGAAGCCTGCCCAGGTAGAAACGGAGGGCACGTTGACCGCCGCAAAGGCGAGGCCGACGAGCAGCACGCTGATCATATAGAGCTGCGGGTTGGTGTAGGTCGCCATGGCCGTCACCGCCATGACCCAGGCCTTCGGATTGACCCACTGGAAAGCTGTAGCGCCGAGAAAGGACATGGGCTTCACCCCGCTCTTGCCTTCGCTGAGGGAGCGCGAGGTCGCGATCTTCCAGGCGATCCAGACGAGATAGGCCCCGCCGGCAAATTTCAGCGCGATATAAACCGCCGGCACCGTATGCAGCAGCGCGCCGAGCCCCAACCCCACGCCGAGCAGCAGAGACAGGAAACCCGCCCCGATGCCCAGCATATGCGGGATCGTGCGGCGGAAGCCGAAGTTCACACCCGAGGTGAAGAGCATCATGTTGTTCGGCCCCGGCGTGATCGAGGTCGTAAAGGCAAAAAGCAGCAGTGCCAGAAACGTATCCAGCGGCATGAAACCTCCCCACACCGCGCTTGTCGATGATGCGGCGGTCTATTGGATTTAGGTCAGCATAACTGCCCTAAACCACAGCGGCCATAACATTGTTGTCATGGTGACAGGATTACCTGATAGTCTGCTGAGCACTTGTAGGACCAGAACTGCCATGGACGACCCCATCCCCACCATCACCTTCCCCGACGGCACCGAAGTCCCCGCGCTCGGCCAGGGCACCTGGGGCATGGGCGAGGATGCCGGCCATGCGAAGCAAGAGATCGCAAGCCTCCAGGCCGGCCTCGATCTCGGCATGACGATGATCGATACCGCCGAAATGTACGGCGACGGCGGCGCCGAAGAAATCGTCGGACAGGCAATCAAGGGCCGCCGTGACGAAACCTTCATCGTCAGCAAGGTCTATCCCTGGAATGCCAGTCGCACCGGCACGATCACCGCCTGCGAAGGCAGCCTCGAGCGCCTCGGCACCGACCGCATCGACCTTTATCTCCTGCACTGGCGCGGCAACTATCCGCTCACCGAGACTGTCGAAGCCTTCGAGACGCTGAAAGCCGCCGGCAAGATCCGCGCCTGGGGCGTCTCCAATTTCGATACCGACGACATGCAGGAATTGTTCTCTGTGCCCGGCGGGCAGAATGTCGCCGCCAATCAGGTTCTCTACAATCTCGCCCGCCGCGGCATCGAATACGATCTCCTGCCCTGGTGCCAGGGCCGCAACATCCCGATCATGGCCTATTCGCCGATCGAACAGGGCCGCATCCTGCACCATCCCGACCTGATCCATATCGCCAAGGCCTATCAGGCGACCCCGGCGCAACTGGCGCTCGCTTTCCTGCTGGAACGCGACGGTGTCTTCGTCATCCCCAAGACGTCGAACATCGAGCGCGCCCGCGAAAACCGCGGCTGTGTCTCCCTCGACATTACCGACGAGGACTGGGAAGCCCTCGACGAGGTCTTCCCGCCCCCGGCGAAGAAAACGCCGTTGGAGATGCTCTAGCGCCAGTGGCGGCATGAATTTCGCCATAAAGCTGAAACAAACCAGCGATCGCCCTCAACACTGATTGTGGTCGCCGCGGATGAACATCAACCGAAGTTTCCGGCTCTCCCGTCATTTCCTGGTCGGTATCGCAATGCTGATCAGTTTCGTTCCCGACGTCACCTTCGCCGAAGGCCTGACGCATGAGGCGCTTAGGGTCAGGTACATATTGCTTCCTGAAGGAGGCGCGAAAATCTCTGCGGAAACCAGATGCGAGCGATCTCGGGATTGCGTGATCTATCGCAGCGACAACGACGAAATGCAGATCAAGATACACATTGAGGAGGATGAAGGCTTTTCCAACACAGTCTCAATCGACTGTTCTCCAGCCGAATGTTTTTTTGATAACGGCAAGAGCTACATCCGGTTCGGTGCGGCACCAACATCCTTCGATATTCGCCGTGGGAAGGCGCCCAATGGACTGGAAATGCGAAGCGCATCGCGCTTCGGAAAGCTGACAATCAGCTACCGGTCGACAGCACCAGAATTGTTGAAAATCAATGATCGCAGATAGTGCGGGCGTCTGACAGATCGACGCCCGCATACACAAGAGTGATCACCTGCCCGGGCCATAATCCTTACATACCCGGGATGTCTCTTTACATGCCCTGCGCGCCGCGGTTCATCGCCGCAATGCCGGTGCGGCAGACTTCGATGAGGCCGAGCGGCTTCATGATCGCGATGAACTGGTCGATCTTCGAGGACTTGCCGGTAATCTCCAGAATGAAGTGGTCGACCGTCGCATCCACCACCTTGGCGTGGAAGGCGTCGGCAAGGCGCAGCGTTTCGGCACGCGTCTCGCCATTGCCGATCACCTTGAGCAACGCCACTTCCCGCTCGATCGGCCGGTCCTGGCCGAGTTCGCGGGCACGTACCGTCAGGTCTACTACCCGGTGCACCGGCACGATGCGCTCGAGTTGCGCCTTAATCTGCTCCAGCACCTGCGGCGTGCCGCGGGTGACGACGGTAATGCGCGACAGGTGCGCCGCATGCTCCGTCTCCGAAACCGTGAGGCTTTCGATATTGTAGCCGCGACCGGAAAACAGGCCGATGACGCGGGCGAGCACGCCCGGCTCGTTATCGACGAGCACCGAGAGCGTATGGCTCTCGACGGCTGCCGTTTCCGGCGAGATGAAGTAGGCAGAGCCGGTCGGTTGAAGGTGTGCGTTCATGATCCTGGGTTTCCTACCTGATTGTTATACGAGCTGACGGCCCTTGGCGTCGATCGCATTGGCGACCGCTTCGTCCGTGGCTTCGTCCGGCAGCAACATTTCGTTATGAGCCTTGCCCGAGGGGATCATCGGGAAGCAGTTGGCGAGATTGGCGACGCGGCAATCGAAGATGACGGGCTTCTTGACGTCGATCATCTCCTGGATGGTCGCATCGAGATCGTCAGGCTTTTCACAGCGCAGGCCGACCGCGCCATAGGCTTCGGCGAGCTTCACGAAGTCGGGCATCGCCTCCGTGTAGGAGTTGGACAGCCGGTTCCCGTGCAGGAGCTGCTGCCACTGGCGCACCATGCCCATGTACTGGTTGTTCATGATGAAGATCTTGATCGGCGCATTGTGCTGGATCGCCGCCGACATTTCCTGGATGCACATCTGGATCGAGGCATCGCCGGCAATGTCGATGACGAGGCTTTCCGGATGGGCGATCTGCACGCCGAGCGCTGCCGGCAGGCCGTAACCCATCGTGCCGAGCCCCCCCGAGGTCATCCAGCGGTTCGGCTGTTCGAAGCCGAAGAACTGGGCCGCCCACATCTGGTGCTGGCCGACTTCCGTCGTGATGTAGGTGTCGCGGTCCTTTGTCAGGGCAAAGAGACGCTCCAGCGCATATTGCGGCATGATAACGTCGCTGCTCCTAGTATAGGCGAAGGAATTGCGCGCGCGCCAGCGGGCGATATCGCCCCACCATGCATCGAGACGGTTCTTTTCCGGCTTCTTCGGCAGCGCCCGCCACAGGCGGATCATATCTTCCAGGATATGGCCGACATCGCCGCGGATGCCGAGATCGACGCGAACGTTCTTGTTGATCGAAGACGGGTCGATATCGATATGGATCTTCTTCGAGTTCGGCGAGAAGGCGTTCAGGCGGCCGGTGATCCGGTCGTCGAAGCGGGCGCCGATGCAGACCATGACGTCGCAATCATGCATCGCCATGTTGGCCTCGTAGGAGCCGTGCATGCCGAGCATCTTCAGCCAGTTCTTGCCGGATGCCGGATAGGCGCCGAGACCCATCAGCGTCGAGGTGATCGGGAAATCTGTGAGCTCGACCAGCTCGCGCAGCATGCGGGAGGCTTCCGGACCGGAATTGATGACGCCACCACCGGTATAGAAGATCGGCCGCCGGGCATTCGCCATCATTTCGATTGCTGCATGGATCTGGTTTAGGTCGCCCTGGATCTTCGGCTGGTAGCTCTTCTGGATCGCGTGATCGGCCGGCGGCGTGTAGGTGCCTGTGGCGAACTGAACATCCTTCGGGATATCGACAACGACGGGGCCAGGACGGCCCGACTGCGCAATCCGGAAGGCTTCATGGATGACGGCGGCGAGCTCGTTGACATCCTTGACCAGCCAGTTGTGCTTGGTGCAGGGGCGCGTGATGCCGACGGTATCGCATTCCTGAAAGGCGTCCGAACCGATGAGCGAGGTCGGAACCTGCCCCGTCAGGCAGACGAGCGGAATGGAATCCATCAGCGCATCCTGCAGCGGCGTAACCGCATTGGTGGCACCGGGACCAGAGGTCACCAGCATGACGCCGACCTTGCCGGTCGAGCGGGCATAACCTTCGGCCGCATGGCCGGCCCCCTGCTCATGGCGAACGAGGATGTGCTTGACCTCCTCCTGCTGGAAGATCTCGTCATAGATCGGCAGAACGGCACCGCCGGGATAGCCGAAGATGTGCTCGACGCCATTATCCTTCAGCGCACGCAGAACGATTTCCGCTCCCGTCATCCGATTGCTGTCCGCCTGATTGTCCGTGCTCGCCATGTGTCTGTTCCGTTTGATGCTGAGGATTTGAGTTTGTGGTCGGAAACCCTGATTTCGGGCATAAAAAAAGGCCCCCGAGGAGCCTTCGTCTAGCGCATGGGTGGCTATCGCCGGATGGTTACACCATCCTGCCCATGCGCTTTCCCACCACGATAAGAACGTTCGAAATTGTCATGGGCGGAAGTGATAGACAGAAAATTTCGCAGCGTCAACGCATTCCGCAATAAAAAATCGGAAGCCCGTCAACCGCCCCACCGTCCGATGGGCCGTCCAATTCTGCGGCTGAAGGATTTGTTAAAGGATCGGTTATATCCTGTCCGTTAATGCAGGGAGTAACCCTTTGCTCAACAACGACATGATGACGACAGGCAAAGCAGGCGAGCAGGATCGCCGCGACAGCCTCGCACCGGGAAATCGGTTTCTCGGGCGTGTCGTTGCATGCAGCGGATCGCGCGCCACCATCGCCGCCGTGGCAGAATCTGGCGGCACCGATCTCACGGAATTATGGTCCGTCGGCCGGCTGATTTCGATCAGCGTCGGCAGGAACCGCGTCGTCGCCCTCGTCTATTCCATGAATACCGGCAACCAGGGCTGGGGCGAAGGCCAGGACAATATCTTCCGCATCGAGACGGAACTGCTCGGCGAAGTCCGCGTCGAGGACGATGGCCGCGAGGAATTCTCGACCGGCATCTCGCGCTACCCCTATCTCGGCGCCATCGCCCACCGCATCCGCGCCGCCGACCTCATGCGCATCTATGATGCCGGCAAGGGCGCCACCGCCGTCATCGGCAATCTCACGCAGGATGAAAGCATCGACGCGGCAATCCATGTCCCCTCGATGCTGTCGAAACATTTCGCCGTCGTCGGCTCGACCGGCGTCGGCAAGTCGACCGCCGTCTCGCTGCTGTTGCACAAGGCGATCGAGGCCGATCCGAAGCTGCGCGTGCTCATCCTCGATCCGCACAACGAATTTGCCGCGGCTTTTCCCAAGCACGCCGTCACCATCGATACGGATACGCTCGATCTGCCCTTCTGGCTGATGCGGCTCGAAGAATTCGCCGAGGTCGTCTTCCGCGGTCGCCCGCCGGTGCCGGAAGAGCTCGACATGCTGCGCGACATCCTGCCGGAAGCCAAACGCGCCTTCCGCGGCAGCGACAGTTCGCTGGTGCGCCGCCAGACAGAAAAGAGTTCGATCACGGCCGATACACCGGTGCCCTACCGCATCGCCGATCTGCTCGCCCTTATCGATGAGCGCATCGGCAGGCTGGAAGGCCGCGCTGAAAAGCCGTTCCTGCGCTCGCTGAAGATGCGCATCATCGCCGCGATCAACGATCCGCGCTATCACTTCATGTTCTCCAGCAATACGATCAGCGACACGATCACGGAGACGATCGCGCAGATCTTCCGCATTCCCGGCGACAACAGGCCGATCTGCACCTTCCAGCTCGCCGGCATCCCCTCCGAAGTCGTCAACTCCGTCGCTTCGGTGCTCTGCCGCATGGCCTTCGAAATCGCGCTCTGGAGCGAAGGCGCCATTCATATGCTGGTCGTCTGTGAAGAGGCCCACCGCTATATCCCGTCGGATCCGAACCTCGGCTTCGTTCCGACCCGCCAGGCCATCGCCCGCATTGCCAAGGAAGGCCGCAAATACGGCGTCTCGCTCGGCATCATCACCCAGCGCCCCGGCGAACTCGACCAGACGATCCTGTCGCAGTGTTCGACGCTGTTTGCCATGCGCCTTGCCAACGATCGCGACCAGGAAATCATCCGCTCGGCCATTCCCAACTCCTCGATCTCGACGACGAGCTTCATCTCCTCGATCGGCAACGGAGAAGCAATCGCCTTCGGCGAAGCGATCCGGGTGCCGATGCGCATGCGCTTCCTGCGCGTCGATGAAAACCTGCTGCCGAAGGCCCACAGCGCCACCAGCAAACATGCCGAGGAAGATCCCGATACGGTCGACCTGCGCCGCATCGTTACCCGCATGCGGGCGATCACAGCAGGCCCCGATATCTCCACCTTCCAGCAGAGCTACAGTGCAGCGATGGCAGACAGTTACGAGCCGGAAGACGACTTCGCCGATGAAGCCGCCGATCAACCCTATGCCGCTCCATCGGCAGAGGCGCCGCTCGAACCCTATCGCCCCGCCCTGCTGCCGCAGAGCCGCGCGCCGCATCCTGAGCCCCCGCCGCTCTCGCCGCAGACCTCCATCGACGCGCGCCTGGAAGCACTGCGCCGCGAAATGCGCCGCGACGAGCAGCCAAAGCCGGCCTTCGGCGAACAGACGTCCCCGCCACGCCGCGAGGGCGGCATGTCGCTGCGCGATAGCATCCTGAAGAAGCCGCTGAGCAGCCTCAACAATAAGGACTGAGTGCGCCTTACGAACGCGGCTGGCGCGTCGCCGCTGCGATTTCGGAGAGATGCCGCTCGATCAGGGCCAGAAAGGCGATGGTGCCGCAGATCAGCGCCGCAACCACGATGCCGCCGATGGCGCCCAAAATTGCTCCGACGATGAACATGCCCGATCCGCCCTGCGCCGCAGCAGCGGTCGCACCCGAAAGCGTGGAAAAGGCGAGGATGACGATGGCGATCAAGGCGTTGATCGAAGAAAGCGTCTTTGCGAGAAAATTGTTCATGCCGGCCCATAGCTCCATTGGTCATGATTCGAAGATCATTCTAGCTGTTTGCGGGCGCAAAGCATGAGTCGCTTTGGCGCTAAGGCGAAAGCCGCTCCCAGCTTTCATCCATCTGATTGCGAAACCAGGTCATCTGCCGCTTGGCATATTGCCGCGTGGCCGCCGCCCCGCGCTCGATCACCTCGGCGCGGTTCATCTCGCCGCGCAGCATCGCCGCAATCTGCGACACGCCGATTGCCTTCACAACAGGCATTTCCGGGGGAAGATCAAGCGCGAGTAGCGCCCTCACCTCGTCTTCTGCCCCCTGCTCCAGCATTTTCTCGAAACGTCCGTTGATCCGCTGATGCAGCACGGCGCGATCCGGCAGCACGACGATCTTGCGTGCCGTGTGCGGATCGACGACGACAGGCCCCGCCTGCCCCTGGAATTCCGCGATCGACTGGCCCGTCGCCTCGAAAACCTCAAGCGCCCGCACGATCCTCTGCCCGTCCTGTACGTTCAGGCTCTCGGCCATGGCGGGATCAACCTTCGCAAGTTCCGCATACAGGCCCTCCGATCCCTCCTCCAGAAGCCGGGCGCGCAGCCGCTGCCTTATCTTCTCGGGAATGACGGGCATTTCCGATAACCCGCCCGTCAGCGCCTTGAAATAAAGCCCAGTGCCGCCGACGAAGACCGGCAGCTTTCCCTCTGCACGGATGCTCGGCAAGAGCGCCGCCACATCCCGCAGCCACGCGCCGGTCGAATAAGTCGCCCCCGCCGGCACATGGCCGTAAAGGTGATGCGGTACGCCTCCCATATCCTCCTCGGACGGTCGCGCCGTCAGCACCCGCAGCGTGTCATAGACCTGCATGCTGTCGGCATTGATCACCACGCCGCCATGCTGTTTGGCCAGTTCCACGGCCAGTGCGGACTTGCCGCTGGCAGTCGGCCCGGTTATCAGGATCGCGTTCACAGAGCTCAGAAGGTTTTCCATCATGGCCCTCGTTGCCACGCTTGTTGCCAATCCGTCAAACCCCGTTCTTTCGCCTGCCATAGCCGAACGTGCGGCCGAGGCCGTCAAGGCATCCGGGCTCTACTGGCTGGCCGACGGTATTGCCTGCGATATCGTGCTCGCCGACGGTGCGGACGGCGAAGCGGCCAAGGCCAATCTGCTCGCCGTCATCGCCAGCGCCCCGATCGATCTCGTCATCCAGGAACAGGAAACCCGCCGCAAGAAGCTGCTGATCGCCGATATGGATTCGACCATGATTGGCCAGGAATGCATCGACGAACTCGCCGCCGAAGTCGGCCTCAAGGAAAAGGTTGCCGCCATCACCGCCCGCGCCATGAACGGCGAGATCGCCTTCGAGCCGGCGCTGCGGGAACGCGTCGCCCTCCTGAAAGGTCTGCCGATCTCGGTCGTCGACGACGTGATCGCCAAGCGGATCACCCTGACACCCGGCGGCCCCGAACTCATCGCCACCATGAAGTCGAAAGGCTACTATACCGCCCTCGTCTCCGGCGGCTTCACGGTCTTCACGAGCCGCATCGCTGCCGTCATCGGCTTCGACGAAAACCGCGCCAATATCCTGCTTGAGGAAGGCGGCCTCCTCTCCGGTCACGTCGCTGAACCCATTCTCGGCAAGCAGGCCAAGGTCGACGCCCTCAACGACATCGCCGCCCGCCTCGGCATTTCCCCCGAAGACGCCATCGCCGTCGGCGACGGCGCCAACGACCTCGGCATGCTGCACCTCGCCGGCTCCGGCGTCGCCCTGCACGCCAAACCCGCGGTCGCTGCCGAAGCCGACATCCAGATCAACCACGGCGACCTGACGGCGCTGCTTTATGTCCAGGGCTACCGGAAGACTGATTTCGTGACGGTGTGAGCCATGAGGCACTGTTGAAACGAAAAAGGAGCGGCCACCACTCCTTTTATTTTTCTGGCCTGTGCAGGCCGACAGCCCTCACTCCATCGGCACTGCAACAAACCGCAGATCACCATTCGCCGCAGCGACCATCATCTGCGCATTGCGTCGGCCTTCCTGCTTCAGCGTCTGCACCTTGGTGGCAACTGCATCCGGCGACTTCATGAATTCCTGTGCCACCTCGACGATAACATCGCCGGGCTTCAAACCCTTCTCCGCAGCGGCCGAACCGGGTGCAACCTCGGTCACGACGACACCATCGACGCTTTCGGCAATGCCGAAGGCCTTGCGGGTTTCGGGGCTGAGCAGCGAGAGCGAAAGACCGAGCACATGCTCTGGGGTAGCCTGGCCGGGTGTTGCCTGATCCTGCCCCTTTTGATCCGGGCTCTTTTGGTCTTGCCCTTGATCCTGCTGGTGCGGATCCTGGCCGTCAGGTGCGGTCTGCCCCTGATCGCCATCCTGATCCGGTTCATCCATGTCGTTGTTCTCGCCGGGATCGGGATTGATGACACCGTCATCACTCGAATTGTCGCCGGCGGCAGCCGCTTGGTCGCTGTCTTCGAGACGGCCGAGCGTCACCTTGACGGTCTGCTCCTTGCCGTCGCGCAGCACGAGGACATCGACCTCTTTGCCGACAGGGCTTTCGGCCACCACGCGCGGCAGGTCGCGCATCTCGGCGACAGCCTTGCCGTCGAATTTCAGGATGACGTCACCGGCCTTGATCGAACCGTCATCGACAGGTCCGCCTTTGATGATGCCGGCGACCAGCGCGCCTCTGGCGCTATCGAGGCCGAGGCTGTCGGCCACTTCGTCGGTGACCGGCTGGATGCGCACACCGAGCCAGCCGCGGCGCGTCTCACCATACTCGCGAAGCTGCTCGACCACGCCCGATGCAAGCTCCGACGGCACGGAGAAACCGATACCGATCGAGCCGCCCGAGGGAGAAATGATCGCGGTGTTGATGCCAATCACTTCACCCTTCATGTTGAAGAGCGGGCCGCCGGAATTGCCCTTGTTGATCGCCGCATCCGTCTGGATGAAATTGTCGTAGGGGCCGGCATTGATGTTGCGGCCGCGGCCCGAAATGATGCCGACCGTCACCGATCCGCCGAAGCCGAACGGGTTGCCGATCGCCATGACCCAATCGCCGATACGCATCGTGCTGGAATCACCGAACTTGACGAATTTCAGCGGCTGCTTCGGCTCGACCTTGAGCACCGAAAGGTCAGTCTTGGTATCGGTGCCGATCAGCTTGGCCTTGAGCTTGGAGCCGTTGGCGAAATTGACCTCGATGTCGTCGGCCCCCTCGATCACGTGGTTGTTCGTGACGATATAGCCGGTGGGATCGATGACGAAGCCGGAACCGAGCGAGCTGACATTGTGGTTGGGGCCGCGGTTGCCCTGCTGCTTGTTGAAGAAGTCGTTGAAGAATTCCTGGAAGGGCGAGCCGTCAGGCGCACGCGGTGCGGGACCGGCACCCTCGTCACCCTTCACATTCTGCGAGGTCGAGATATTGACTACGGCATCGAGCAACCCTTCGGCGAGATCCGCGACGGAAGCCGGACCATTGCCCGGAGCCGTCATCTGCATGGGCGGAGCGGCGGGTGCGACTGCAGCCGGTGAGACGGGTGACGATGCGGGCCGAGGTGCCGCAGGTGCTGCCTGTTCAGGTGCAACGGGCGCCGGGGCGGTTTGCGCATGCGCAACACCGCCAGCACCGACATTTGCCAGAAGGGCAGTGCCGGCCAAAAGCGCGAGCGTTCGTCTGAAGGGCGAGCGATTCGTGGGGGCCATCAAGCTTCCTCGTCTGGGATAAAGGCGCACATACATCACCAGCATAAGGCGGAATGATGGAGGGCGAAATCACCTTTTCGAGAAATCCCCGTGCGAATGTGATCTAGCCTCGTAAAAGCCAGACGGAGGCTACCCCAAGTGCCACAGCCACAAGTCCAAACACCCTCAGTTGGCGCTCCGGAACGGTGGGCAGAAGCTTCGCCATCTCGATAAGAAAACGAGGGGCCAGTGCGTAGACCAGCCCCTCGATGATAAGGAAGAATGCAAGTCCGGTGAGGAAGTCCTGCATTCAGCCTGTCGTCAGTTCGCCGGCTGTGCCGGAGCGGTCGGCTGCGCGGCCGCAGGCGGCACGAGGCCACCGGTCTGGCCCGGGGCCGGATTGCCGTCCGCATTCTCGAAGTAGCGGAAGAACTGCGACGTCGGCGAAAGCACCAATGTCGTATCCTGCGAGGAAAGTGCCGCGGAATAGGCGGCCATCGAGCGGTAGAACTCGAAGAAGGCCGGATCCTTGCCGAAGGAGTCGGCAAAGATACGGTTGCGCTCCGCATCACCCTGACCGCGCAGGATTTCCGAATCGCGCTGCGCGTCGGCGGTGATTTCGACGACCTGACGATCGGCGACGGCCCGGCGACGCTGGCCCTCTTCGTTACCCTCGGCGCGGATGCGCTCGGCCTCGGCCAGACGCTCGGAGCGCATGGCGTTGTAGGTGTTCGGAGCCACTTCCGGCGAAAGATCCGTCCGGCGGATGCGGACGTCATCGATATGCAGGCCGAGATTTTCGGCATCGGTGCGAAGATCGTCGCGGATTTCGAGCATCATTGCCACGCGCTCTTCCGAAAGCGCTGCGTTGTAGTCACGCAAACCGTAGACCCGACGAAGCGAGGAATCGAGCTGCGCACGCAGCCGCGCCTCGGCAGCGTCGCGGTCGCCCGAGACCGTTTCGCGGAAGCGGCGTACATCCGAGATATTGTAGATCACGAAGGCGTCGACATCGAAGGTCTGGCCGTCCTGAACTTGAACGCGGATATTATCGAGGTCGAGCCTGAGCGCCCGCTTTTCCACGAACTGCACGCGGTCGGCATCCATGAAGCCGAACGGCAGCTTGAAATAGATGCCGGGCTCTGTCTTCACCGATTGAATCTGGCCGAAGCGGACGACGATCGCCTGCTCGCGCGCATTGACCACGAAGATCGACGAATAAAGAATGACGAGAAGGACCGCGAGCGCGATCAGGATAAAGGGAAGTCTGTTCGATACCATGGTTCAACCTCCCCGTTGTGCCGGTGCTGCCGCCGGTCGATTGATCTCGTTGAGCGGCAGGTAGGGTACGACGCCCTGCTTCTCGTCGATCACGACCTTCTTGGAGTTCTTCAGGACCTGTTCCATCGTTTCCAGGAACAGGCGCTTGCGCGTCACGTCGGGAGCCTTCGAATATTCGTCATTGATGGCTGTAAAGCGCTGGGCTTCACCTTCCGCTTCCTTGACGACGCGATCCTTGTAGGCGGCTGCGTCTTCACGGATACGGGCAGCATCGCCTCGTGCCTGACCGAGCTTCTGGTTCGTATAGCGGTTAGCGTCCTCGATTGTGCTGTCGCGGTCGCGGCCGGCACGCTGCACTTCTTCGAAGGAGTCGGCGACTTCGCGTGGCGGCGCCACGTTCTGGATTGTCACGCCGGTCACGGTAATGCCCGCACCGTACCGGTTCATCGTATCCTGAACGATGTTGAGAACCTGCGTCTCGATCGGCTGGCGGTTGCTGCGGAATGCGTCCAGTGCCGGACGCCGGCCGACGACTTCGCGCATGGCGCTGTCGGAAACCTGCTGCAGCGTTTCGGCCGGATTTTCGACACCGAAAAGATAGGCCTTGGGATCACTGATCGTATAGAAGACCGCGAACTGCACGTTGATGACACTCTTGTCGCTCGACAGCATCAGCCCGCTCGAAGAGCCTGCCGTGGTCGCGCCGATGTTCAACTGCTGCACCGTCACCTTGACCGTCTCGACGGTTTCAACCGGCCAGAAATGGAAATGCAGGCCCGGCAGGGAAATCTCCTGCTTGGGCTCGCCGAAGCGCAGCTCAACGCCGCGTTCGTCCGGCTGGACGACGTAAATGCATTGGAAAAGCCAGAAGATCGCAACGATCGCTGCGATGATCGCAACGACACCGCCGTTGAAACCACCTGGAATGAAGCCGCGCAGCCGGTCCTGCCCGCGCCGGATAATATCTTCCAGATCGGGCGGACCGCCCTTGCCGCCGCCACCGCCGCGTGGACGGTTCGGCCCCTGCCCCCATGGTCCCTGATTGTTACCGCCGCCGCCGCCCCAAGGGCCGCCGCCGCCATTCTGATTGCTCCAGGGCATCAAAACCTCATTGTTCGTTACGTCATACACATCCGACCGCCGTGGGGGCTGCCGGCGGATGCGATCCGACCGTTATAGGTATCGCCGCACCGGCTTTCAACGCGGTGTCAGGAACTTGGTCAATATAATTGGAAAATAGTTCCTTTTAGGACCGTTAGCCATGTGCAATTGCCCGGACAACTCACCAGTCGGCTTACTCAAAAAAATCCAGCTGATTGGTATCGTCTAGCTCCAGCTTGGCCTCATATCGCTCAAGCAGGACAGCAAAATCAGGCTCCCGCCCCATAAGCTCCTCTTTCACACGATATCGGTGGAAAGGCTTACGGCGAACGTAATGGGTTATCCGAAATGGATACTGGTCGAATTCTGTCTTTGGAAAATCGTCTTCCGATCTAACAATCCATTCGGTTTTTGCGCCGTCATCTCTCTCACCGAAATCAAGTTCAAACTTGGCATCACCGTTTATATTTCCACAAAATACGTCTGTAACAAATATACTGTTAATAAATTTCTCAAATACCCTGTAAATCTGATCTCCGCCAATAACAAAAAACTTCATATTGCCAGAAATTATCGACTCGATATCAGCCAAAAGCAACGCAGTCTCAGGGTCTCTCGCCCATTTTAGACTAGGAAACTCACGGAGAAACGTCGGCTCCGTGCGAGATAAGATTATATTGGTTCGCTTAGGCAGGGGTTTGCCGATAGAGTCAAAGGTTTTACGCCCCATAATCACAGCATGACCTTGGGTGCGCTGCTTAAACAGCTGCAGGTCCGTGCGCAGATGCCACGGGAGTGTATTTTCGATACCAATTATCTTGTCGGGATAACTGCGCGCAACGATAGATGCGGCGGAAGGCATCCGCACCCTCTTCTCGTTTTTTTTCATTAACTTAGACCGCACAATCTACCCGTCGACTACGAACCAAACGTCCATAGTCCCCGGACGCATGCACTGCAAGTTAAAATCAGAAGGTTTAAACGGCGATCGGCGCCTTGATATTGGCATCGGCATCGTAACCGACGAGTTCGAAATCCTCATAGACGAAATCGAAGATATCCTTCACGTCGCGCTTGATCAGCATGCGCGGCAGCGGCTTCGGCTGGCGCGCCAGCTGCAGCTTCGCCTGTTCGAAATGATTGTGGTAGAGATGCGTATCACCGAGCGTATGGACGAACTCGCCATATTTCAGCCCGGTCACCTGCGCCACCATCATCGTCAGCAGCGCATAGGAAGCGATATTGAAGGGGACGCCGAGGAAAATATCCGCCGAGCGCTGATAGAGCTGACAGGAAAGCCTGCCGTCGGCCACGTAGAACTGGAACAGGCAATGACAGGGCGGCAGCGCCATGTCATCGACTTCTGCCGGGTTCCAGGCCGAAACGATGTGGCGGCGGGAATTCGGGTTTTTGACGAGGCCCTTCACGAGATTGTCGATCTGGTCGATATGCCCGCCATCCGGTGCCGGCCAGGAGCGCCACTGCGCGCCATAGACCGGGCCGAGATCTCCGTTCTCGTCGGCCCATTCGTCCCAGATGCTGACGCCGTTTTCATGCAGGTAGCCGATATTGGTCTCGCCCTTGAGGAACCACAGCAGCTCATAGATGATCGAGCGCAAATGCAGCTTCTTCGTCGTCAGCACCGGAAAACCGGCATCGAGATCAAAGCGCATCTGATAGCCGAAGACCGAACGCGTGCCGGTTCCCGTGCGGTCGCCGCGGTCGGTGCCGTTTTCCATCACATGGCTCAAGAGGTCGAGATATTGCTTCATGGTCGCCACTGATTCCTTTTGCACCTAATTTAAGGGCAAAGCGACCGCAAACCAATGCGTCTTGCTGATTATCCAAGCTAAATCGCTGGAGAGCACGACGCTTTTGTGACGTATCCCCTTCCCTTGCGATCACAAAAACACTATATCACCCATGCCGGCTTTCGGGCCGGCTATGGCGATAAACGGGCGGTGGAATAAACCTATTGGACCCGGGGGCGGTACCCGGCGCCTCCACCAAAAGCAGGCGGATATCCTTTTGGAGAATGGCCTGCTTTTGATGGGGGCGAAATAGGATCGACAAGGGTGTAAAGATCGACTTTTCGCTCGGCATGATACCGCCGTTATCGGGTCACAAGTGTAGTTGCAAACGACAACAACGCTAAGGAATACGCTCTCGCTGCCTAACGGCGGTGCGGGAATTCCGCTCTAAGCCCTTACGGTTAGCCCCGTAAGGCGGGGTCCGAAGGCACCTGGCAACAGAAGCCTTCACCTTCTCCCCTTTTTCGACGAAATCATGTATGCTTGATGAAAGTATGAATCGGCTTGCGCCTTTCCCAAAGCGCCTGTTCGTGCCATACAAGTTCGTGAAAAGACTTCGAAACCGACGAAAGACAGGAAAAGCATGGGGCAGGATCACATCCGCTACGACATTCTGGCACAGGACGCGTTGCGCGGCGTCATCCGCAAAGTCTTGACTGAAGTCGCAACGACGGGCCGGCTGCCCGGCGACCATCATTTCTTCATCACGTTTCTGACCGGCGCCCCCGGCGTGCGCATCTCGCAGCATCTGAAGTCCAAATATCCCGAGCAGATGACGATCGTCATCCAGCACCAGTTCTGGGAACTGAAAATCACCGAATCCCATTTCGAAATTGGTCTGTCGTTTTCCGACGTGCCGGAAAAGCTCGTCATCCCCTTCAACGCCATCAGAGGCTTCTACGATCCCTCGGTCAATTTCGAGCTGGAATTCGACGTGCCACTGAGTGACGGCGAGGAGTTGCCGGCAGCCGAAATTACCGCCTATCCCGTTGACGCGGCCAAGACTGAGGATGCGGCCGCAAAGCCCGCCGACGGCGAAGAAAAAAAACCAGGCTCCGTCGTTTCACTCGACTCTTTCCGCAAGAAGCAGTGATGTCAAAGGGAGGCCGAAAGCCTCCCTTTTTTCATGGAGAGAACCGAATGAGCGCCGAAATCGTCAATCTGCGCCAGTTCCGCAAGAAGCAGGCCCGTTCCGAAAAGGAAATACGGGCTGAGCAGAACCGTGTGTCCCATGGGCGCACCAAGGCCGAGAAGCAATTGACCAAGGCCCTCAACGAGAAAGCCGAAAAGGCGCTCGATCAGGGCAGGCTCGAAAAAGACAAGACTTGATCGTGCCGACATAAAAGCATGCGTGATCAAGCAGTTGCGGTTCCCAAGTGAATCGCTTTCTCAATAAGACATGGTGAGCCCGATGATCCGTAAACATTCGGCGACACTGCATGGGCATCGCACAAGCTTCTCGTTGGAAGATGAATTCTGGATGGAGCTGAAGACAATCGCAGCAAGTCGTTCCATGCCGCTTGCAGCGTTGATATCGGAAATAGACGATAACAGGCCGGCTGAGAGCAATCTCTCCTCGGCACTGCGCCTTCATGTCCTGTGCTGGTTGAAAAACGGCGCCGCAGGAGCTTGAACAGCCCTGTTAGGCCGACCTTTTTGCTGGCCGGAATTATTGTGCCTGGATGCCCGGCACCTGGTCGAAATTGAGTTGCCCGGGCTGCGGCACAGAACGGCGTGCGGCCTCGGCCTCTGCAGCAGCCCTCGCCTGTGCCTCCGCTTCCGCTTTGGCCTTCGCTTCGGCGGCAGCCTTGGCCTCGGCTTCGGCCTTGCGCTCGGCCGCCTGCTGTGCGAGCGCCCGCAGCCGCTCTTCCTCGGCCTTTCGCTGCCGCTCGATTTCAGCAGCCGCAACGCGCTGGGCATCATTGAAGCGATAGAGCGCCACTTCGCGCCGCAGTCGCTGCTTTTCCAGGACATTGGCCTGCAGCCGCTCGACACGCCGCCGCTCGCGTTCGAAGGCGCGCAGCGAGAGAAAGCTGGTGATATCGGTCACATCCATCGTCTTGCCGGGTGAAGCGAGCAGGCCGGAGAAGTTCAGCCGGATGCCCGGCTCCCCGCCCGACAGTGCCTCCGCGCCCGGATTGAGGTTGATACCAAGCGTCGCGCTGATACGCTCCTGCGGCAGCTCGATCTGCGCATCGGCTGTCAGACGCGCGAGATCGTTGGCGACGCTGACATTCTGGACCCGCAGCGTGCCGTCCGTAACGTTGAAGGGAATGCCGAGCGGCGGCAGCTTCGCCTCGCCATTATTCAGCAGCGTCTCGACGATCGGATGTATCTTGCCGGCATTGATCTGATCCTGCATCGGATCGGTGGCGGCCAAGAGCGGCGCCAGGATCGCGAGGTTCAGCCCGCGAACGCTCGTCTCGCCGAGCCGGATTTCGCCCGAGCCGTTCAGCGAGCTCGCAATTTCCGCAACCGTCTTGCCCGAAGCTTCGAGCGACAGCGACATGCCGAACTTGCCGTTGGCGACAGGCGCACCGTCGCGCGACCAGACGACACCGGCGAGATCGGAATCGGCAAGCGCCAGCCGCGTCTGCAGGAAACCCGTGCCGTTGGCATTGGTAAAGAGCATATTGCCCGAAAGCGCGCCGCCGTCCCAATTGCCGGCCATGTTGTTGAGCTGCAGTTCGTCGCCCTTGTAGGCGACATCGGAGGTGAAATCATTGACAGCCGTACTGAAAAGCCCCGGCCAGAACTGCTTGGCGGTGAGCTTCAGATTGACGTCGAGATCGCGGAAAAGCGGCTGGCCGAGTGCTGCCGTCGTCAGCTGGCCGTTGGATGGATCATTGATCTGGCCGAATACAGCCTCGCCAAGCCAGCCGAGATCGGCCTTGGAAAGCGCAAGCGTGCCGCTCGCCGCCGTCTTTGCCGCCTTGCGGTCGAAGGTCAGAGCGCCGGCGAACTCATTGTCAGCCGCGTGCCCGTTGAGATCGGCCAGCACCACCTTGTCGGCATCGATGGTCGCATTGGTCTGCAGCTTGAAGGGCAGTCCGGTGCCGAGATCGGGCAGCGCAATACCGATCATGACGAGATACGGGTCGAGATCCGCACTTTCGAGCGAGACGGCGACATTGCCGTTCATGAAGCTGTCGGGCCGCACATCGACCTTGCCGTTCGCCGTGAACGAGGTCCGGTCTGTGGCGAAGGTCAGCGCGGCATCGGCCGGATCATTGCCCGCTGCCGTTACCTTCAGCGTCATGCGGCCGTTGGCGCCGGCATCGACCGGCAGCGGATCGAGACCCGCCTGGCCGAAGAGGATCGACGGGACGGCGTTGTCGAGCGTCGCCTCCAGCGTCGTCGTACCGTTGCCGGTCAGCGCCAGAAGGTCGGACATGCGGTAATCGAGATTGACGCGGCTGCCGTTCGAAACGCCAGCCAGCGTCACCGCCAGCGCATTGTCGTCATCGCCGCCCAGCGTCACCGCGCCACGCAGCGCCGTGTTGCCATACCAGCCGGCATTGCGCACCAGCCGATCCATCACAGGGTGATGCGGCAGGTGCTCGCGCAGCATGGCGAAGAAGGGGCCGGGATCGGCGGCCTTGAAGGTGATCTCGCCGGTGCCCTTGTAGTCAAGCAGCGATCCCTCCGCCTTGCCCGTCGCCGTCAGTTCGGCACCCGCAAGGTTCTTGATCGACAAATGGTCGACGGAAAGCGCCCCGTCGGCAAGCGTAAAGGTCGTTTCGACATTATCGGCCTGCACGCCGAAGGCCGTGAACTTGTCCGCCGTGAGCTGTGCAGCAATCTTGTGGTCGAGCACGTTGTCGCCGACATCCTGCCCGGTAAAAAGGCCGGTCAGGGCGCGCAGCGCATCGAGATCGAGCGCATCGCCATTCAGTGCGACGGAAAGTGACGGTGTCTGGCCCTCGATCGCCTGCCGCTCCAGCCGTCCCTTCAGCGTCGCAGCACCGATTGCGATCTCCAGGTTCTCGAAACGCTGCAGATCATGCGTCAGGCTGACATTGGCGGAGAAACCGGCCTGCCTGAGCTGGCGGATCGCCGGATCGACCGATCCGGACAGCCAGGAGGCAAGTCCGGTCGGCTGGTTGGAGGCGACGACCATCTGGCCGTTGAAGGACGGATCGCCAATGAGCGTCAGCTTGCCCTTGCCTTCCACCTGCGTGCGGCCGGGCAGCGTGCCGACGGCATTGTCGATCATCCAGCCATTGCCGGCGGGCCGCAGTTCCAATGCCACGTCGCGGATCGTCGTATCGCCGGCAACGATGGCAGGCAGGCGCACGGTCGCCTTGCCGGGCACCTGCGGGATCGGCACCTGGCCGATGATTTCGATCAGCGAATTCAGCCTCTGGCGCGCAGAAACCGCCGGATCGCGATTGGTCTTGCCAGCCGCCCCCTGGTTGCCGATACGGTTGACGTCGATCTGCTGGCCATCGGCGGTCAGCAGGAATTCCGGCGCCGTACCGGTGTCCAGCGTCGCCTCGCCCGTGATCACATAGGGGTCGTCGGTCGAGCCGACTTCCATGCGATATTCAGGAATGCGGATGCGGTCGTTGGTGAGCTCGAAACGGCCCTTGAGGCGCGGCGGCGGTGCCTCTCCCTTTTCAGTCTTGCCCTCGCGGTTTTCAATCGCCGCAGACAGCGTGCCCTGATAGTTCGGCCGGCTGTCGACCAGCTTCAGCTCGCCGTCGAGATCGATGGTAACCGGATGTTTGTCAGGCGCGAGCCGGGTGCGTGCGCGCAGCACGCCGTTTTCGTCCGGCTGATTGCTGGAGATCGAAAAGCTGCCATGCTCGCCGTCGAGCGCGCCGTCGCCCTCGATGCGCCATGGACCGGCGAGCGACTTCGCCGACATCTCGGCATTGAGCCCCGTCACATGCCGCGAACGGCCGGACTGGTCGTCGACGAATTCGATCTCGCCGCCGCTGACATGCACATTTTCCAGAACGACGGTCTTGGCCGGAATTTCCGGATGGCTGCCGCGCATCCAGTCCAGCGAGCCGTCCTTCAGAAGCCGCAGCCGCACCTTGGGGTTGACGACGCGCATGTCGAAGATCAGCGCCTCGCCGGAAAGGAAAGGCGCAAGCTCGGCATCCATGGAGAATTGCTCGACCTGCACGACCGGCTTGCCGTCCTCCTCCTGGCCGACGCGCACGTCATGCAGCGTCACGGACGGAAACGGCAGAAGCCGTGCGTCGACCGTGCCGTGCACCGTCACCTTCTTGCCGATGATGCGGCTTGCCTGATCCTCGAAATTCATCCGGAAATCCGTCCAGTCGATGAACAGCGGTGCCAGCAGCGCCACGAAGAGCACTACGACGATCACTCCTCCTAGAAAGACGAGGAACCGGCCTACCAAGTCAGGGATTCTCCATTCGGGATTCTGTTGCCGACACTAGCGCTATTCATGCAGGGGGCAAGGGCCAAGATCATGAGATTGTTCCATTTTCAGCCCAGATGAAAAATCTTGCCGGGATTGAAGATATTGTCGGGATCGAGCGAGCGTTTGATCTGGCGCATCAGATCCACCGTACCGCCGAGCTCCTGCTCCAGAAATGCCATCTTCCCCTGTCCTATCCCATGTTCGCCGGTGCATGTCCCGTCCATTGCCAGCGCCCGCGCGTTCAGCCGGGCGACGAAATCCTCAGCCGTGGCGATTCCCGCGGCACTCTTGTCGTCGAACAATAGCTGCACATGGAAGTTCCCGTCGCCCGCATGACCGACGATCGGCGCCAGCAAACCATTTGCTTCGATATCCGCCTGCGTTTCGGCAACACAATCCGCAAGCCGCGATATCGGAACACAAACATCGGTCGAAAGTACGGCAAGGCCGGGTGCGAGCGCGCGCACCGACCAATAGGCATCATGGCGCGCCTTCCAGAGCTTGGTGCGCTCCTCCGGGCTTGCCGTCCACTTGAATTCGCCGCCGCCGCATTCGGCCGCGATCTCGGCGAAGGCGGCCGATTGCAGCGCCACCGTTTCATCCGTCCCATGGAATTCGAGGAAAAGCGCCGGGCTCTCCTTATAGGGAAGGCCGGCATAGGCAATGCTGGCGCGCATCTGCAGCGCATCGACGAGCTCGATGCGTGCCACCGGAATGCCCATCTGGATCGTCATGATGACGGCATCGCAGGCCGCCTTCACGCTCGGGAAAGCACACACACCTCCGGCGATCTTCTGCGGAATGCCGTGCAGGCGCAGCGTCACCGAGGTCAGGATGCCGAGCGTTCCCTCAGCGCCCACGAAAAGCCGTGTCAGATCGTAGCCGGCCGAAGATTTGCGGGCGCGGCGCGCCGTGCGGATTTCCTCGCCTGATGCGGTGACGGCAGTCACCGCAAGCACATTGTCCTTCATCGTGCCGTAACGCACGGCATTGGTGCCGGAAGCCCGCGTCGAGGTCATACCGCCGATCGAGGCATTGGCGCCGGGATCGATCGGGAAGAACAGGCCGGTATCGCGCAGATGGATGTTCAATGCCTCGCGGGTGATGCCGGGCTCGACCGTGCAGTCGAGATCGTCAGGATTGACCTCGAGCACCCGGTTCATCCGGCTGAAATCGATGGAAATGCCTCCATTCGGCGCGTTGACTTGGCCCTCAAGCGAAGAGCCGGTACCGAAGCCGATGACCGGCACTTTGTGATCGGCACAGACCCGCACAGCGGCCTTCACATCGTCAGCCGTCTCGGCAAAGAGCACCCCGTCGGGCAACTGAGCGGGAATATAGGTGGTCGTATGTGCATGCTGGGCGCGAAAAGCCTGGCCGGTCTGGAAGCGCTCTCCGAAGCGCTGTTTCAGGATACCGGTGACGGCTTCGATGCCCGCCTCGTTTCGCACCCCGGCCTTTGCGTCGCGCAGCGCCATGCCCTTGATCTCCCTACATTCCACAGCCTGCTACAGCATCTGTAGCAGGCCGGGTATGAGGCAAGTCAAAGCGGCTGTCCAGCCAAGATTAGGGAAGATTTCATCCCATCTTTGTTGCAGGGACAGCAGGCGGGTTGAGCCGGGCAAAACCCTCCTGCCGATAGTAAGGAAAATAGGGATAAGGCGGCGTCACGGCACTGACCGTATCCAGCCGTCTGATCTGCTCCGCCGTCAGACTCCAGCCGACGGATCCGAGATTTTGCCTGAGCTGATCCTCGTTGCGCGCGCCGATGATGACGCTTGAGACCGTCGGCCGGCCGATCAGCCAGTTGATGGCGATCTGCGGGACGGTCTTGCCGGTCTCCTCGGCAATCTCGTCCAGCACATCGACAATATCGAAGAGCTTCTCGTCATCTACGGGCGGGCCATATTCAGCCGTCTGGTGCAGGCGGCTCCCCTCCGGCAGGGCCACGCCACGGCGGATCTTGCCTGTCAGCCGGCCCCAGGCAAGCGGGCTCCAGACCAGCGCCCCTACCTGCTGGTCGGCGGCAAGCGGCATAAGCTCCCATTCGTAATCCCGCCCGGCGAGCGAATAATAGACCTGGTGCGCGACATAACGCGGGTAGCCGTAACGCTCGGAAATACCGAGCGCTTTCATCAGTTGCCAGCCGGAGAAATTGGAAACGCCGACATAACGAACCTTGCCTGACGCAACGAGCGCGTCGAACGCCGAAAGCACTTCCTCCACCGGCGTCGAGGCATCGAAGGCGTGAAGCTGCAAGAGGTCGATATAGTCGGTGCCGAGCCGCTGCAGCGCATCCTCGGTCGCGCGGATCAGCCGTGCCCGCGAGGTGCCCCAGTCATCAGGCCCCTCGCCCATCGGCAGAGCCGTCTTGGTCGAGATCAGCACCGCATCGCGCCGGCCGGAAATCGCCTGCCCCAGCACCTCCTCTGACGCGCCAGCCGAATAAACGTCCGCCGTATCGAACAGCCTCACGCCTGCCTCCAGGCAAATATCCACCATCCGGCGCGCTTCCTCGGCATTGGTCGTACCCCAGGCGCCGAAGAGCGGCCCGCTGCCACCAAAAGTGCCGGCCCCAAAGCTCAGCACCGGCACCCTGAGCCCCGATGCGCCGAGATTTCTGTATTCCATGATCCAATCTCCTGTTTTCTGAAGAGATAGACCCGGCCAGCGCTGTGATATAGATTGCCTCAGAGCATATCATCTGTGATTTGAATTCATCATGAGCCGTCAAGACATCAATCGATCCGGCGAAATGGAAGTCTTCGTCAGCGTCGTCGAGCGCGGCGGCTTCTCTGCTGCTGCATTGGCGCGCCGCATGACGCCATCCGCCGTCAGCAAACTGGTCGCACGGCTGGAAACAAGGCTCGGCGCCCGCCTCGTCAACCGCTCGACGCGCAAGCTGCAGCTCACGCCTGAAGGCTGCGCCTTCTATGAGCGCAGTGTGGCAATCCTCGCCAACATATCGGAGGCCGAACGCTTTGCCTCGGCCGGCGAACAGGCGGCCGGCCGCATCAGCATCAACACCAGCGGCTCCTTCGGCAATCATGTTCTGGCGCCACTGGTCCCCGCTTTCATGGCCGAGCATCCGGATGTCACCCTCGATATCACCCATACCGACAGGGTGGTCGACCTTCTGGAAGAGCGTGCCGATGTCGCAATCCGCGCCGGCCCGCTGAAGACATCGAGCCTGATTGCCCGCAAGCTGGGTGCTGCCAGAAAGACCATCGTCGCCTCGCCCGACTATCTGAAACAACGCGGCGAACCACACTCAGCCACCGATCTGCACGATCATTGCCGCATTGGCTTTTCCTATGCCCGCGCGCTGGAGGGCTGGCCGATCCTCGATGGCGGTGAGACGATCTCCCTTCCGCTCACATCAGGCCTGCAGGTCGGCGATGGTGAGGCCATGCGTTATCTCGCGCTCTCGGGCGCCGGCCTTGCGCGCATGACCGAGTTCACCGTGCGCGCCGATATCGCCGCCGGCCGCCTCGTTCCTGTGCTGGAAAAGCGCAATCCCGGTGATGTCGAAGAGTTCTACGCCGTCTATATCGGCCAGGGCGGGCCACTGCCGGCACGCGTTCGTGCCCTGCTGGACTTCCTGGCAAGACACGTCAGGCTTTAAAGCCAGAAAGGCCAGATTCCGCAATTGACCCCTTGGGCGCCCCGCGCCTATACCGGGCTTGCGCTTGCCGGCCCTCGCAGCCGGCCTCTTCAGATTGCCGGGGCCTCCTCCCACCTCCGCCTTCGGGTCTGCTCCGGTCGAAAAGTTCGGGGATCACAGTTTTGGACGCAAGCAGCTTCCATCAGAAAGCGAGCCTGCCCAAATGGGCATTGCTGCTTGTTTTGTCGGCCATATCAGTCCTTTTCCTCGAACTCTTCGCCCTGCCCGCCTCGCTGCTGATTGGCCCGATGGTCGCGGCGATCGGGCTGGCGCTCACCGTCGGCAAGGGGCAGTTACGCATCCCCTACTGGCCGCTGCAGTTCGGCCAGGTGCTGGTCGGCCTCTTGATGGCGCGCAACATCACGCCCGATATCATCGGCACCATGGCGAAGGGCGCGCCGCTCTTCTTCGTCTTCATCGTCTCTGTGGTCGCCATTGCCGCCGGTCTCGGCTGGCTTTTGACGCGCTGGCAGGTTCTGCCCGGCACGACGGCTGTCTGGGGCTCGACGCCCGGTGGCGCCTCGGCCATGGTCATCATGTCGGAAGCCTACGGCGCCGATGCCCGCCTTGTCGCCTTCATGCAATATCTGCGCGTCGTCTTCGTCGCCGTCGGCGCCTCCGTCATCTCCCGCCTCTGGGTCGCCGCCGATGGTGAGGCGCCGCCGCCGGTGATCTTCTTCCCGCCGGTCGACTGGCCGGCCTTCGTCATGACCATCGCCTTCGCCGCCCTCTGCTGCTACGCCGTCTTCCGCTTCCGCATCCAGGGCGGCAACATCGTGGTGCCGCTGTTTGCCGGCGCGGTGCTGCAAGGCTTCGGCCTCTTGACGATCGAGCTGCCGACCTGGATCCTGGCGCTCAGCTACGCACTGATCGGCTGGAGCATCGGCCTGCGCTTCACCCGCTCGATCCTCAAACATGCCGCCCGCGCCCTGCCACGCGTTTCCGCCTCCATCATCATCCTGATGGCGCTCTGCGGCTGCATGGCGTTCGCCCTTCACACATTCGCCGGCATCGACCCGCTGACCGCCTATCTCGCAACCAGCCCGGGCGGCGCCGATTCCGTCGCCATCATCGCCGCGTCGAGCGATGTCGACGTACCCTTCGTCATGGCCATGCAGACCGGCCGCTTCCTGATCATTTTGCTGATCGGGCCGGCGCTCGCCCGCTTTATCGCCCGCCGCTCCGGCCTTACGGAGAACGCGGCTTGAGTCTGGAAACCTTCAGCCGGTGTTTTTGGTCGCAGCAACGGGCCGCAGGCGATCTGCGGCCGCGCCCCCGGTCCCCGGCCGGGCGCTTCGGGACTATGCCCCAGGCAATCGCGAATGTGCTGCTATGTGTTCGACAAGGCGAGCCGGTTCGTCTGCGACCGCCAATATGATGCCCGACTTGCGCGTGGAGGCGAAATCCAATCCGGCGAAGTAGAGACCCGGCAGGGCGGCCACGCCATCGGCGTGAACGGGCTGTCCCGCGCTGTCGAGTGCGCCGGGAAGCCTCATCCAGCTGAAATCGCCCCTGAAGCCTGCGCACCACACCACGCTTGTTATGCCGGACAGAGATAGATCGAGCGAGCCGATCGCCGGGTTCGTCTGACGCATTGCGACGGTCTCCGCCGGATCGGGCTCGGCAGCGGGTGCATCGATGCCGGCGCGGCTGATATAGTCGTCAATATAACGTTTGACGTTTTCAGAGGATTCGTCCGCGAAGCGCGCATTCGCCTCGAGGTCGTCGGCGAAAGAGAGACGGCCGTCATCCTCTACGCCGGTGAACCGCCCGAGCAGCACTACACCCAGGGCGCCGAGCGCCTGAAGGCTGATCGTCTGCAGCGACCCGAGCACGCCACGCGGCGGGATACGTCCCGCAAGCTGGATGACCTCCTCTCGCCGCACCTCGAGAAACCCGCTTTCAAGCAGCCACACCATGATATCGCGGCCCCGGTAGCGCCGAGGCAGTCGTCCGACACGGCTGGTAGCGAGGAAGACCGTTCGGCCCGCTTCCGCCAGTTCTTCGGCGATCTGCGCGCCCGATTGGCCGCTCCCGACCACCAGCACAGCTCCCTCGGGCAGATCCTGAGCGTTGCGATAACCGGAAGCGTCGATCTGGCGGAGTGCGGGCGGCAAAGCGGTTGCCCAAGCCGGACGCACCGGACAATTCAGGCTGCCGCTCGCGACGATCACGTTGCGCGCCCGAAACGTGCCGCGAGAGCTGGCCAGCCGATAGGCGCCGTGCTCGTGCATGAGTTCGCTGACGTCGGTGTCCGGTTCGATCGGCAGCACGTTACGCCCTACGAAATCCTCAAGGAGAGCGACAAACTCGTCGCGGGTCATGGCACCTTCGGGATCCGGGCCGTCATAGCGGTCGCCGGGCATGACGGTCTGCACATTGGGCGTATTCATCCGAAAGGTATCCCACCGCTGCGTGCGCCACGTCTCCCCTATGCGGCCGCGCTCCAACACCCTGTGGCGCAAGCCCCGTCTTGCCAGCCAGTAGCTGACGCCGAGGCCGGCCCAGCCGGCCCCGATGACGACAGCATCAAGAACATCGACACTATCATCCATCTGCTGCGGTGATTTCATGATCGCCCCTCTGCAATCCCGCCTTCCCCGCACAGCATTAAGCCTTGTCCGCTGCGATGAGTCCAGCCGGATTGGAGGGCGAACCCGCCCGATACGACACAAATCGCTGCACCGTATTCCAGGGCTTCGGCCTCCTGCGGATCGAGCTGTCGACCTGGGTCCGGCGCCGAGCCATGCCCTGATCGGCCGGAGCACAGGCTTGCGCAAAACCTGGCATGGGGCCTGCGCGAAAATGCGTCGAGCAAGCGGAGATGAAGCACCGGCGCTTCAGCGCGCCGGTGCTTCGGCTCACGCCACCAGACCCTTGGTCAGTTCGAGCGCCTGCCGCTCGAACAGCCGGCGATAGATGCCGTTGTTGAGCCGGATGAGCGCTTGATGGTCGCCCTCTTCGACGATCATCCCCCTGTCGAATACCAGCAGTCGATCCAGCGCCCGCACCGTCGAAAGGCGGTGGGCGATGACAAGCGTCGTGCGGCCGTCCATCAGGCGCTCCATGGCCTGCTGGATCTGCACTTCGCTCTCGCTGTCGAGACTCGAGGTCGCCTCGTCCAGGATCAGCACCGGCGCATCGGCGAGAAATGCGCGCGCGATGGCGACACGCTGACGCTCGCCACCAGACAGCTTCACGCCGCGCTCGCCCACCATCGTCTCATAGCCCTTCGGCAGGTCCATGATGAACCGATGGGCGCTCGCCTGCTTTGCCGCGTTCTCGATCTCGCGCCTGGATGCGTTCGGCCGGCCATAGGCGATGTTTTCGGCGAGCGTGCGGTGAAACAGGATAGGCTCCTGCTGCACGATGGCGATCTGGCCACGCAGGCTCGATTGCGTGACCTCGGCAATATCCTGTCCGTCAATCCGGATCGCCCCCGAGTTCACGTCATAGAGGCGCTGGATGAGCTTGACGAAAGTGGTCTTGCCCGAGCCGGAATGCCCCACCAATCCGACCCGCTCCCCCGGCTTGATGATAACAGAGAAATCCTCATAGAGCGGCGTCGGATGCGCGCCATACTGGAAGGTGACGCGATCGAACACGATCTCACCTTCGCCAATCGCGATCGCCTTCGCGTTCGGCTTGTCCTCGATGCCGAGCGGCGTCCTGTCGAGCAGGACAAGCTCCTCCATGTCATTAACGGCGCGCTGCAGGTTTCTGATATCTTGCCCGACCGAGCGCAGATAACCCTGCAGGACGAAGAACATCGCCAGCACGAAGGTGATGTCGCCTGCTGTCGCCAGCCCCTGCTGCCACATGACAAGACCGGTGCCGAGAATGCCGGCCTGCATGGTGACCATCATGAAGCCCTGGATCGTGCCGTTCAGCGTCCCTCGCCTCCACGTCCGCCGCGTGCGGTTGTCCCATTTGGCGAGCACATGGCGCAGGCGCTCCTCTTCGCGCCTTTCGGCACCGAAGGCCTTCACCACCGAGTTGCAGCTGATGGCATCCGCCAAAGCGCCACCGAGTTTGGTGTCCCACGCATTGGCAAGCTTTGCCGCCGGCGACACGAAACCCATGGAAAGCGCGACGGTCACACCGATATAAACAAGCGACCCAAAAGCCACGATCAGGCCCATGATCGGCCAATAGGTGCCGAGCACGATACTGGCGCCGACCAGCATGACGATTGACGGCAGCAGAGCGATCAGTAGCAGGTCGTTGAGCGCGTCGAGCGCCCACATGCCGCGGGTGATCTTGCGGACCGTAGAGCCGGCGAAACTATTGGCATGCCAGTCCGTCGAGAACCGCTGCACCCTATGGAAGCCGTTATTGGCGACATCAGCCATAATGCGCAACGTCAGCCGGATGATCCCGTCGAAGATGAACCAGCGCAATGCAACGCTGGTCAGGCCAAGGGCCACGACCACGGCGAAGGCGCGGATAGCACCGCCAGCCGCATTGCCGCTGGCAATCGTGTCGACGATCTCACCGGAAAACACCGGCACGAGGACTTCGGCCAGCGTGCTGGCAATAACCAGCAGGACAATAGTGCCCACCAATGCGGGGCGATGAGTCCATTGACGAAAAACAAAACCGAGGACGTTGCGATACGCATCGGCACGGAAATCGAGCTTTTTGCGAGCCATTTTAACCAGTCCGACGCCGTTTTCGGCGGCCGGCCCCAAAATTGAGAGTTGAAGAGCACAGTCGGAGCGGGAGACAAACTGGTCCCGGCAGATCGGTCGAGCTGTGAACGAAATTAAAGCCGCATGTCGCGTTTCCCTGGCGGGCCGCGAATTGGAATGCCCTAGTGTCGGATCATTCCGGACGGGAGGACTTCGATGAATGTTGATGCCATGCAACGCCTCCTTTGTTTGATCTGCAGCGGTGGAGTTTATGTATCGGACAAATTTGATTTTGCCAACCGGATCTTTTCTACTTTATGGAGAATGATGCGCGAATGACACAACATCACGGCGTCCAAAAGAACCACGTCCCTCACCTGCATTGCAGGGGTCCGCTCCTGAAATCAGGCGTGTAACGGCATGTTTTTATTGGCCTTGGCCGCGTAAAGCCGCTGAAGGCCCCGCCAGGCTTGGCAAAAAATTCCACCTAAGTCGGGAAATCATCCACATGCGCGACCATCGGAAGAGTCTCCGCCGTTCTGGCCATGCTTGGCTAGCCGCAGGCTCAGTTATCCCTTACATTGACCTAATGAACATCATTGCACTGAAAAATGGATAATACAGGGCTGTCTCTCGACAGGATGCGCACTTTTGTTCGCGTTGCCGAACGAGGCAACCTGTCTACGGTGGCAAGGGAACTCGGCGTCGGTCAATCGACCGTGACACGGCACCTCAACGAACTCGAGGGCGCAGTCGGTGTGCCTCTCCTCAGCCGAACCACGCGTCGCGTGACCCTTACCGACGAAGGCAGCCGCTATTATGCGAACTGCCTTCAGGTATTACGCCTGGTCGAGCAGGCTACCGAGGAAGCCAGAAATGCCCGTCGGGCGGCCGCGGGCGCTGTCAGGCTTTCGTGCACTGCAGCGCTTGGCGTGATGCACATCACCCGCCTCATCTTCGAGTTTCAGGACCAGCATCCAGACATCAGCGTCGATCTCAACTTGACCGACGAGCGCATCGACCTGGTTCGTGAAGGCGTTGACGTGGCACTCCGGCTTGGACCTCTCACCGACAGCTCCATGAAGCTTCATGCGCTCGGAAAAAGCCATCGGCTGCTGGTTGGCGCTCCCGCTTATTTCTCCATCCATGGGCGGCCGGAGCGCCCGGACGATCTCTCGCGACATGAAACCATCATAATGTCAAATATAGCCGGGAGCGATCAGATCGCTCTCTCCTCCCGCCATGGCGCGAATTTGACGGTTCCGGTCAACGGGAAGCTGCGTGTCGATCACGGGCTTGCGGCGCGCGAAGCTTTGGTCGCAGGACGCGGCATTGGTCCCGCCCACCTTTGGCTGGTCCACGACCTCTTGGAAAACGGTCGGCTCGAAGTCGTGCTCGAAGACCATCATCCGTCGCCGGTCCCGCTAAGCCTGCTCATCGTGCCCGAGCGTTCCGCCATTGCCCGCGTTCGCCTCCTCACCGACTTTCTTGTCGCCGAGATTTCCAAACTGCCGGGAATCCGGCCATCGTGACTTAGAGCCCGAAAGATCGCTTGTCGCCGCGCCAGCCCGTAGTCCGAAGATACTGCTCCCAGTCGAGAGTATCGGGATTCAGGCGACGGCTCCATTCCAGATCACGCTCCCTACCGAAATAACCATATTCTACAGCGTACTCGACCATCCCCAGAAGTTCTTGCACGAAAAGCTCGTTGGCGGCGAACTCCGGAAAATACTGCAGCAGGCCACCTTTGGTGAAAGCATTTCGATATTCTGCCTTGAGGCCGGTTACCTCTCGGAAAATTTCGACCATCTCGCGCGGAGAGATGATATCGCCGACGATGGGCAGCGTTTTCCCGTTGTAGCGCTCGGGATTTGAGAAAATTTCGAGCACGGCCGGCCCGGTCGCCGTGAGCGGATCGACAAAAGGCGCTCGAAAATCCTCGGGAAGATAGATCGGCAACACGAGTGTGTCGTCTTCCATGCGCGGCGGATAATATTCGAGAAGATTCGTGTAGAAGAATGCCAGCATGACGAAGGAATGAGAGATCGGCAGACCGCGAATATAGTCTGCAACGCGCGCTTTGTCGGTGAAGTGCGGAGCATACTTTGTCCCGCCGGAGATGGCGTCGACATTCTCGAGCGTGCTGAAAACAATATGGCCGACGCCTGCCTCGACCGCTGCATCCGCCAGTTGGCGGCCGATCGGAGCCTCTGTTGTCTCCGGCGGCATGACGGGCGGCGTCATCAGAAATGCCCCATCCGCGCCCTCGAAGGCAGCAACGCGATCCTTCTGGAAGCCAAGCTGGAGAGGGACGGTGACAATCTCAGCTCCAAGTTTCTCCAGACTTAAGGCCTCGGGCGAATCCTTTTTTCGGGTCAGGGCGCGTACGCGGAAACGTTCGCTGCGAAGGAGCGTCGCTGCGACGCTGCGACCCTGTTTGCTGGTTGCGCCGACAATTGCGATAAGTGGCTTATCATTTGCAGACATAGTTGTACCTCGAACCTTTTTCCTGTCACTGACCGGCGCCGCGTAGCCATTCGGCCGATGCCTGAAAGCAGGTTATCTCATCAAACTTAATTGCTGTAGGCATGGGAAATGCATATGATAATGCCATTTTATGGATAAATCGACGGCCGCGCCTGTATGCGCCGCTGAGCGCGGACGGGATCAAAATCCACGTAGGAAATGAGATCACGTCGGACCAGGGCTGGGCTTCTGTTTAAGTCCGCTTTCTGAACGAGGAGTGTGATAGCCCACCATCGCTGGCCGTCGCCGCAAATCGCTGAAGCCCCACCCAGCGACCCGGCGTCACGCCATAGGCCTTCTTGAAATGCCGGATGAAATGCGCCTGATCGGCAAAGCCGGTCGCGGCTGCCACATCGGCAAAACCTTCGCCCTCGCCCATTAGCGCCTTGGCCTGCTGCAGCCGCCGCATCAGCATGTAGCGGTGCGGGCTGGTGGCAAAGGCTGCGCGGAAATGCCGTGACAGGGTAAAGCGGTCGAGGCCGGTAATATTCTCCAGTTCGCCGGAGCGTACCGGCCTCAGCGCATGCGCTTCGAGATAATCGCGCGCCACCCGCGCCTGTTTCCAGGCAACAGCGCCCAAGGCCCGCCGGCGCACCTGCGAATGCCGCGACAGGCCACCCGCGACGCGGCTCACGAAATCATCGACGAAGAGTTCGTCCAGCTCCCGGTCGAGTTCGCCGAGTGCGGCAAGCAGCACCTGCGCTAGCGCACCATCGGCGATCACAGGCTGGTCGACGAAGGGAAGCCCGATCTTTTCCGCCTCCAGGCACTCCATCAGCAGCGCCGGCTCCATGTAGAGCATGCGGTAGTGCAGTCCGTCTGCGGTTCCCGCCCCGCCGTCGTGCTCTTCGTCCGGATGCAAGACGATCACCTGCCCCGGCAGACTGAAGCGCCGTTCGCCGCGATAGGTGAAGGTCTGCACGCCGTGCAGGGTGACACCGAGTGCATAGGTATCGTGTCGATGTGGCTCGAACATATTGCCGGAGAACTGCGCCTCGATACGCTCGATACCCGGAAAAGCCGGCGCAGTCAGGATGCCGCTACCGGCGGGCGCGGCCAGCATGCCGCTGCCCATCTGCGGCTCGCACAAACGTTCAAGACCCTCGAAGACTTGCGGCGTTAGATCTTGGCTCAACGCGTTTGCGATACCCTGATGAAAGACACTGGAATGTTTGATACCAAAATTGCGATCGTCCTGCGAAACAATCTTGCCGGCTGGCAGAAGCTGAATGTCACAGCCTTTCTTTCGACGGGCATCGCCGGGCAATATCCCGAAATCATCGGCGAGCCCTACAAGGACCGCGCCGGCAACCTCTATAACCCGCTATCGATCCAGCCGATCATCGTCTTGTCGGCCGACGAAACGACGATATCGACCATCCACCGCCGCGCGCTGGAGCGCGAGGTGACCTCATCCGTCTTTATCGAGGAAATGTTTGCAACCGGCCACGATGCGGCCAACCGCGCCGTCTTCGCCGAATACGCCCCCGATGATGCCAAGGTCGTCGGCATTGCGCTCAGGGCTGACAAGAAGATCGTCGACAAGATCACCAAGGGTGCGACGATGCAGCATTGAGATAGGCGAACGAAAAAGAAAAGGCCGGGTGAATGACCTGGCCTCTTCTTGCTTGGAAAGCTTCCGGTCAGCCCTGGGTGATCGGTGCGATCTGGATTTCGACACGGCGGTTCTGGGCGCGGCCGGCTTCGGTCGCATTGGAAGCGACCGGCTGCGACGGGCCGAAGCCGACTGCCGAAACGCGGCGGCCATCGATGCCCTGGCCCTGCAGGTAGCTCGCAACCGAGTAGGCGCGGCGCTCCGACAGATCCTGGTTATGCTGGAGGCTGCCGGTGGAGTCCGTATGACCGTTGATGTCGATGAGCGTGCGATTGAACTTGCGCAGCACGATCGCCACCGAATTCAGCGTCGGGTAGAAGCCCGGCTTCACCGCATCCTGGTCGATATCGAAGGTGATGTTCGACGGCATGTTGAGGATGATGTTGTCGCCCTGGCGGGTGACGGAAATGCCGGTGCCTTCGAGCTGGGCACGAAGCTCGGCTTCCTGCTGGTCCATGTAATTGCCGATTGCGCCGCCGGCGAGAGCGCCGATGCCGGCGCCGATCAGCGCGGCATTGCGCTTGCCATGGCCGCCACCGCCGACGGCGACACCGACGAGAGCACCGCCGAGCGCGCCGAGAGCGGCACCGCCGGCGGTATTGGATACCTTCTGCTCACCAGTATAGGGATCGGTCGTCGTGCAAGCTGAGAGGTAACTCGCCGCAACGGCCAGAAGGATAAATTTCTTGATCATGGACAGGAGGTTCTCCGTTCGAAGCTGGTGCGAGCAGATATTAGGGAATGCGGCAACAAGATGAAGATATCAGTCTGATAAGCCAGATTCCCCATGGAAAACATCGGCCTGTTGCAGTCCTGCCCCGATATCACCAGCTTTATTGGCAAACCGCAGAGCTTGCCTCAATCGAGCCCGCGGCGTTTGGCATAGGCCGCCCGCGCCTCGTCCATGCGTGCGGAGTTTGCGACGACCCACTCGGCAAGCCCCCGAACCGGATCCAGGAACTCGCGGCCGAGATCCGTCAGCGCATATTCGACCTGCGGCGGCGTTGTAGGCGTGACGGTCCGGGAAACGAAACCGTTCTCCTCCAGCTCCCTGAGCGTCGATGCCAGAACCTTCTGGCTGATTTCGCCGACTTCACGGCGCAGAGCGTTGAAGCGGAGCGGACCGTGACCCAGCACGCGCACCACCAACAGGCTCCACTTGTCGCTGATGCGCGCCAGCATGCGGCTGATGTGATCGCAGGCGCGGACCTGTCCGCAGCCGTCGACGGCTTCACAGGGAGCGGTTTCCTCGTGGTTATCTGGTTTCAATAAAGTGCCTCCTTGTGCGCCGCCGCAAACCATTCGTAATCTGGTTACCGTAGGAAACCAGCATACAGGAGGTTACTTTGAATTCTAAGCCCCGTATCGCCGTTATTATCGGCTCCACCCGCCCCACCCGTTTCGCCGATGCGCCGGCACAATGGATTTTGAAACAGGCTCAGGCGCGTGACGACCTCGATGTCGAGCTGATCGATCTGCGCGACCACCCGCTCCCCTTCTTCGAGGAAATGGCGTCGAACTTCTGGATGCCAAGCCAGAATCCGGAAGCGGTCCGCTGGCAGGAAACGATCGGGCGCTTCGACGGCTATATCTTCGTCGTCGCCGAATACAACCATTCGATCACCGGCGTGCTCAAGAACGCGCTCGACCAGGCCTACAAGGAATGGATGCGCAAGCCGTTCACCGCGATCGGCTATGGCGGCACGGGCGCCACGCGCGCGGTCGAACATCTGCGTGGGATCGGCGTCGAGCTTCATATGGTCTCCACCCGCAGTGCCGTGCATATCGGCGGCGGCGACTTCATGGCGATCCATCCGGCCTTCGGCAACAAGCCGATCGAAGAGATCGAGGCGAACCTGCTGCCGACAGCAAAGGCGGCACTCGACGAACTGGTCTGGTGGGCCAAAGCGACGATGGCTGCCAAGGCCGCCTGAAGCCTGCGCTTTGCCAAAAAGAAAACCGCGCGGCGAGCATGGCTTGCCGCGCGGTCATGTTCTTGAATTCAGCCTTAGAAGTTCTGGAAGAGCTGACGAATCTTGTCGTAGGAGGCGTTGGCAATATTCAGTGACTGCAGGCCGAGCTGCTGCTGGGTCTGCAATGCCCTGAGCTTGCTCGATTCCGCCTCCATATCGGCATCGACGAGGCGGCCGATGCCCGAGGTGAGGTTGTCGGACAGGTTCTTGGCGAATTCGTCCTGCAGGCTGATGCGCTTTTCCAGTGCGCCGAAGGCAGACCCGACGGTCGTCAGCTGTCCGAGTGCGGCATCGACGACGCTGATCATGTCGTTCAGGTCCTGTTTGCTGGTCGTCGCCGTCAGGCCGATTTCCACCTGGCCGGCCGTATTGCCGTTCTTGCTCTTCGTCAGCACCCAGGTCTGCGCGGTGCCGAGTTCGGTGGCGAAGAAGGCGGAGGTCAGCACGCCATATTCGCCGGTGCCGCCTGCCCGGTCGTCGATCACATAGCGCGCATCCTTGGAGGAGGTCGCACCGCTCGGCGGGATATCGATATGGTAGCTCAGCATGCCGACGGATACCGTGCCATCCGAATTACGGATGAAAGAGGCCGGGATCTGGCGCGGCTGCGTCGGCGTGGTGGTGTTGTCGAGAATGATCCAGTTGTCGTTGTTGAAGCCCGCGCCTTCGGAAACGCTGCGTAGCTGCGCTTTCAACTGCTCCAGCTCTTCGCCGACCTTGGTCTTGTCGACGCCCTGCTCCGTAGCGGCGACGAGCTTTGCCTTGATCTCGGTGACGACATCGATGACGCTGTCGACGCCGGCGGACGCCGTCCCCATGGTGGCGGCAGCCATGCCGAGAGCATCTTGAACCGCAGAAAGTGCCTTGTTGTCGTGACGCGCCGTCGTCGCGACCGACCAATAGGCAGCGTTGTCCCTGGATCTTTCGACACGCAGACCGGTCGTGATATGGTTCTGCGTCACCGTCATGGTCCGATTGATGTCACGCAGCACATGAAGCGCCGCATCCACGGAGGTGCGCTGATAAATACTCACGGTACGAACTCCAAAACACAACAAGACGCAACACAACAGGATGTACCGAAATCAAGCGGACGCTCATGTCTGCCGTCGCTGGAAATCAGCGCAGTGGCCTTCAGAAAAACTGGGGAAGACCGGCCGGTTACTGATCGCGATCATTGCCGGTTATGCTTAAAAAACGGCTAAAGTTCAGAAGTAATTTATCTTATTTCACAAGACTTCATACACCATAAAAACGCCTGCCGGAGAGATCCGGCAGGCGTCTCCGAAAGTATTGAAAAGGCTTGTTCGCCCTCCTACTCGGCAGCCTGAAGCTGCTCCGGATCCGGCTTCGGTCGCGTCGCATGCGTCATTTCTTCGTGCAGGCGCGCTTCCTCATGGGCATGCGGCTTGGCGAAGCGGGCGATCAGGAGATAGGCGACCGGGGTGATGAACAGCGTGACCAGCGTCGCAAAGCCGAGGCCGCCGACGATGACCCAGCCGAGCGCCACGCGCGCTTCCGCACCCGCGCCATGCGCGAAGACCAGGGGAACGCCCCCAAGAATGGTCGCGATCATCGTCATCATGACCGGGCGCAGGCGAAGCGCGCAGGCCTTCTCGATGGAGGAGCGCACATCCTCGCCGCGGTCACGCAGCTGGTTGGCGAATTCCACGATCAGAATACCGTTCTTCGCCATCACGCCGACAAGCAGCACGAGGCCGATCTGGCTGTAGATGTTGAGGCTGGAGCCGGTGATGATGAGTGCAAAGACGGCACAGGCAAGGCCGAGCGGCACCGTCGACATGATGATCAGCGACGACAGGACGCTCTCGAACTGGGCCGCCAGTACCAGGAAGATGATGACGATCGCAAAGCCGAAGGTCAGCGCCATGCCGCTGGAATTCTCTTCGAGCGTTGCGGCTTCGGCAAGCGGCAGCAGACGCGCGCCGGGCGGCAGCAAAGGCGCTGCCATCTGCGTGACGTTCTTGACCGCATCGCCGAGTGACATGCCGTCCTTGAGGCCGGCGGTGATCGCCACGGACGCGAGCTGCTGTTCGCGGTTGAGCTGCGGGGCGACCGAGCCTTCCTTCAGCGAAGCGATGACCGACATCGGCACGATCTTGCCGTCGCCCGTCTTCAGGAAGACGTTTTCGAGATCGGTCGGATCGTCGATCGGCCGCATCGTTGAGGTCAGAAGCACCGGATAGGATTCACCATTGACGAAGACATCGACCACCGATCGTCCCTCGAGCAGTGACTGGATGGCGGTCGAAAGCCCGGTGATATCGATACCGAGATCGGAGGCCCGTTCACGATCGATTGCGACGGAGACTTGCGCCTGCGACGGTTCGTTGGTCAGGCGTGGCGTATCGTACTGGCCGCTGGCATCGAGCTGCTGCACGAGCTTGGCGGCCGCCGCCGTCAGCGCCGCGTGATCATTACCAACAAGCGCCATCTGCAGACCGCTGCCGGCGCCGCGAATACGCAGGCTGTTCGACGAGATCGCATTGCCGCGCAGCGCCGGCACCTTTGACGCAGCCTGATTGATGTCGCGGACGATATCGGCCTGCGTACGGTGGCGCTCGCCCCAGGGCGCCAGCGTCAACACCATGAAGCCGCTGTTGGAAGCGCCGCCCTGGCCGGAGATCGAGAAGACGTTCCTGATGTCGCCGCTGTCGACAAGCGGCTGCAGATATTCCTCCACGAGCTGCAGCTTGTCGCGCGTATATTCGAGGCTGGAACCCTGCGGCGTCGTCAGCCGCATCATCACCATGGCGCGGTCTTCTTCCGGCGTCAGTTCGCTCTTGACCGTGCCGAAAGCGACAACGGCTGCGCCGCCGAAGATAAGTGAGAAGACGATGACGACGACAGGCGCGTTCAGGCAGGCATGCAGCGCCAATTTGTAGAGGCCGGCGAAAGCCTCGCCGAAGCGGCCGAGCAATCCATGATCCTCGATCATCGGTTTGGTCAGCATGCGAGAGGCGAGCATCGGGCATAGCGTCAGCGCCACGATCGACGACAAGCCGACCGAGAAGGCAAGCACGAAACCGAATTCGCGGAAAAGACCACCCACCTGCCCCGGCAAGAAGGACAGCGGAATGAAGACGGCGGCAAGTGTGGCCGTTGTCGCGATGACGGCGAAGAAGACTTCGCGCGTGCCGAGCACGGCCGCCGCGCGCGGTCCCATGCCCTCCGAGCGTCGGCGCACGATGTTTTCGAGCACGACGATGGCGTCATCGACCACGAGACCGGTCGCGAGCACGATGGCAAGCAGCGTCAGGATGTTAATCGAGAAGCCGACCATATAGATCGCGGCAAGCGTGCCGATCAGCGCCACCGGCATCGAAACCGACGGGATAAGCGTCGCGCGCCAGTCGCGCAGGAAGAGATAGATGACGACGGTGACGATGACGGCCGACAAAAGCAGCGCCAGCACCACTTCATGGATCGCCCCCTCGATGAACACGGCGTCATCGCTGGTGATCGCGATCGTCGTGCCCTTCGGCAGCGTCTTCGAAAGCTGGTCGACGGCAGCGTGAATGCCGGTGGAAATATTCAGCGTATTCGACTGTGCCTGACGAATGATGCCGAGACCGATGCCCGGCTTGCCGTTGGAGCGCAGCGCCGTCTCTCCGTCGCGCGGTCCGAGTGTGACGGTCGCAACGTCGCCGAGGCGCACATTGTGTTGCAGGATGACATTCTGGAAGTCTTCGGGCGTCTGCAGGCTGGCGGTAGCGCGCACCACGATATCCTGCATCGGGCTCTTCAGCGAACCGGCCGGCACATCGAGCGCGGCATTGTCGAGCGCTTTGGTGAGATCGCCGATGGTCAGCCCTCGGCTTGCAAGCGCGCCCTGATCGACGTCGACGCGGAAGACCTTTTCCTGATCGCCGTATTCCTCGACATCGGCAACGCCATCGACAGAGGCCAGACGGTCGACCACCTCGTTCTCGACGAGGAGCGTCAGATCGTCCATGTTGAGCGTATCCGACGTCACCGCAAGGCGCATGATCGCCGAGGAATCCGAATCCGCCTTGACGATCTGCGGCGCATCCGCCTCATCGGGCAGGTTCTGGGCGATACGGCCGATCGCGTCGCGCACGTCGTTGGCGGCAACAGCCAGATCGATGGAATCGGAAAATTCCAGCGTCACGCGGCTCTGGCCGAACTGGGAACTGGAAGAGATGGATTTGAGGCCGCTGACGCGCGCGACCGCGCCTTCGATGACCTTGGTCAGCTCCTGATCGATCGTCTGCGGCGAAGCGCCGTCGAAGGTCGTGCGAACGGTCACGACCGGCCGGTCGACATCAGGCAGCTCGCGCACTTCGACGCCCACATAGGCCGCAAGGCCGGCAACCACCATCAGTGTGTTGAAGACCAAAGCCAGGATCGGCCGGCGCACGAAAAGCGCGGTGAAGGTCGCCTTGCCGGATTCCGGCTTGCCCTGGTGGATCTCGGTCACGCTCATTGGGAGGCGACCTTGTCGTTAGAGGCGATATCGGTCGCCACACGCACAGCGCCGTTCTCGCGCACGCGCTGCAGGCCCTGCGTGACGATCTGGTCGCCATCATCAAGGTCAGCCTTGACCAGCACATAATCCGGATTGCGCTGCACGACCGTGACCCGCACCTTGTGCGACTTCTCGTCGGTCACCCGCCAGACGAAGGAGCCCTGAGCATCCCACTGCACGGAGAGCGGGTTGACGGCCGGGTATTTATCGCCGGCAAACTTCATGCTGACAGCAAAGGACATGCCGGCGCGCAGCTCGTCCGAGCTGTTGTCGATCCGTCCCCGCAGGCGCAGCGTGCGGCTTGCCGCGTCGATGCGGTTGTCGACCGCTTCCAGCACTCCTGAAAAGATCTTGCCCGGCCGCGCCACGGACGTTGCCTCGACCGCCTGGCCGACAGAAACCGTATTGGCGAAACGCTCCGGCACCCAGTAGTCGACGAGGATTTCCGTGCGGTCGTCGAGCGTCACGATCGGCGTCGAGGTCGTGACGTTGTCGCCGATATTGACCGGCACGATGCCGACGATACCGTCGATGGGCGCGACGATGTTGCGGCGCGTGAGATTGAGCTCGGCGGCCTGCAGCTGCAGCCGCGCATTCTGTTCGGCGATCTCGGAATCGAAGACGTCCATGCGCGACACGCTGGACTTGATGTTGTGGTAGAGGCTGGATTTCTCGAGCGCGCTGTTCAGCGCCACCTGCGCCTGCCCCTGGGCGATGACCTGCTCCTCGCTGTCGAGCTTGGCGAGAACCTGACCCTGCTTCACCATATCGCCCGACTTGATGAGGATTTCGCGGATCGTGCCGGTGGCCTGCGGCGTGACCGCGACGGAACGGATCGCGTCGCCCGTGCCGATCGCGTTCAGCCGGTCGTTGACGACGCCCTGTACCACGGCCTGGGTGACGACGAGAACGGAAGCATTGCGTCCACCACCGCCTTCGCCGCCGTTACGACGACCCTGCCCTTGCCCCTGGCCGCCCTGACCTTGGCCGCCGCCCTGCGCCTGCCGCGCACCGGCATCGGCCATTTCATTGGCCTTGGGGGTGATCATGGAGACGAGATTGTCGGGAATTCCGGCATTGCGCATCGTATCGCCCGCGCCGGGCACAAAGTATACCCACGCGGCAAAGCCGGCGATAATCACGACAACGCAAAGTAAAAACTGCTTCCAAAAGGGCATTCACGTCTCCGGAGGGACTCGAGGTTAGACCAGGGTCGGTCGAAAGAGGCGTTGCGGGACAACCAGTCCCGTCAGGTGCGACAATATCGCACCTTTCCCCGGCCGGCAGCAAGCGTAACCACCCGTCATTACAGAATTGTAATATCAGTAAAGATTGAAAATAACCCGCCCGCTCACTTTTACTTGAGCGATGCCGGGGAGCCGTTCCAGCGGAAATGTGCAGCGATTTTGCGTCCGGAACTGCGCAAGAAAAGAAATAGTCCCCTAGATACGCCTCTCCCGCCGCCACGTGCCGGGCGACACCCCATGCAGCGCCGTGAAGACCCGTGTCAGATGGCTCTGGTCGGCAAAGCCGCAGGCGACCGCAATCTCGGCGATGGAGGCCGTGCCGAGCAGCATCTGCCGCGCCTTCTCCGCCCGGTATTCCATGAGCCAGCGATGCGGCGTGCGGCCGGTGGATTTCTTGAAGGCGCGGATGAAATAGCTGGTCGACAACCCGCATTGCGCCGCGACATCAGATATCGTCGCCTCCCGCGCCGTCAGCGAGGCGAGGAACCCCGTCGCCATGTTGAGCTGGCGTGCTGAAAGCCCGCTGCTGCGTTCGACCGGCAGATTGATCTTGCCGTAGCGCGTCACCAGATGCGCCTGCAGCGCCAGCAGGACATGATCGATGAAAAGAGCGCTTGCATGCGCCGGCTGGCTGAGCGCCGGCAGGAGTGCCATTGCGAGCCCCTGCACGACCGGATCGAGCTGCCCCTGCCCGCAATCGAGCCCGTTAAAGCCGGAACGCCCCGCCTCGTAGCTGAAATCGGAAAGCCCCTGCCGGGTTATATTGAAACGCATGTTGTCGAAGGAGGAGCGATGATGGCAGCGCCACTCCTCCCCGAGATCGGTGATCGCCAGCGCACCTGCCGGATGGCCGCCGTCATGAACGAGCTTGCCGCGGCGCCAGAGGCGATGATTGTCGAAGGGCTTCAGCTGGGCGATGACGCTGAAAGCCTCCGCCTGGGGAATCGGCCCGCTCTCATCATGATCGGAGCTGTTGCTGCGCACACGCACGATCGACACCGCACCGGCCTGAAGCAATGAAATCTGTGGCCGAGACGCCAATTCAATCACCCCGTTTTCAAATTGCCTCCCGCTGTCACAATTACATCACTCCCCCTCAAAATCCACTGACAGAATTGAACGGCAGCCCCGTCTCCGAAGCTGCCGTCCACTCTGGTCACGCCGCCTCGCAGGTTCAGGCTGCTTCCTGGAACGCCTTTTCCAGTGTTGCGATATCGAGCTTGACCATCTGCAGCATCGCCTCGGTCATTTTTTTGGCATTGCCTTTGCGCGCGCCGCTCATCATCTCGGCCAGCGCCTTGGGCACAATCTGCCAGGAAAGACCCCAGCGATCCCTGAGCCAGCCGCAATGTTCGGTCGTCCCGCCATTGGCAAGAAAACCATCCCAGATGCGGTCGAGCTCCGCCTGATCTTCGCAGATAACCTGTATCGAGTAGGCATGATTGAACGGTTCGAACGGTCCGGCCCGCATGGCGACGAAGCTTTGCCCGCCGAGCGTGAACTGGATGATCTCCACGCTGCCGGGAGGGCCGCTTGGCGTTTCCGCCGGTACGATGGTGATCTCACCGATCGAGGAATTGGGAACGAGCGAGACATAGAATTCGACCGCCTCGCGGGCGCCTTCGGCAAACCAGAGATGCGAGATGACCTTGACCATGAAACATCCTCCTTTTGGTCGTCGTTCACTCCTCTAGGACGCGTGAACTCTGCCCATGCCGACAAGGCACCACAATATTTTTTGGGCTCCCTTTCCGGTCTCTCAGGGGCTTCCCGCATATCTCCGCAACCGAGAGCAATTTTCGACAAAAGAGGGTCAGAACCAACAATCTGATTTGGCTTTTGCCAAGTAGGTTCGCCGTCAATTCGCGCCCCTGCACTTGCGGGAAAGCGATGCCGGCCGATGCCCGCAAGCTCCGATAGCGGGCGCTCGGCGGTCCAATTCCTGCCTTCAAGGCCTCATGACCAGGGAGAACGATAGTGTCCAAATATCTTGAAGTCCTCACACCCCAGAACAGCCAGCTGATCTTCATCGACCAGCAGCCGCAGATGGCCTTCGGCGTGCAATCCATCGACCGCCAGACTTTGAAGAATAATGTCGTCGGCCTCGCCAAGGCCGCCAAGACCTTCAAGGTGCCGACATCAATCACCACGGTCGAAACCGAGGCCTTCTCCGGCAACACTTATCCGGAATTGCTCGCCGTCTTCCCCGAAAACACGATTCTCGAACGCTCCTCGATGAACTCCTGGGATGACCAGAACGTCCGTGACGCCCTGGCGAAGAATGCCGCCAACGGCCGCAAGAAGGTCGTCGTTTCAGGCCTCTGGACGGAAGTCTGCAACACCACCTTCGCACTCTCCTGCATGCACGACACCGACTATGAGATCTACATGGTCGCCGATGCCTCGGGCGGCACCTCTGCCGATGCGCATAAATACGCCATGGACCGCATGGTTCAGGCCGGCTGCGTTCCCGTCACCTGGCAGCAAGTGCTCTTGGAATGGCAGCGCGACTGGGCACGCCGCGAAACCTACGACGCCGTGACCGCTATCGTGAAGGAACATTCCGGTGCCTACGGCATGGGCGTCGATTACGCCTACACCCATGTCCACAAGGCGCCCGAGCGCGTCAAGCATGGCGAGCGCATCGGCCCGAACCCTGCCAAGTGAGCTTGATCGGCGGAAGCGGCGCGCCCGCTTCCGCCCACCACTGCATGCCGAAATGAATCGAGGACACCATGAAAATCTATCTGCTCTCCCTCGGAGCCGGCCTTCTCGTCGGCATCGTCTACAGCCTGCTCAACGTCCGCTCGCCGGCCCCGCCGGTCATCGCGCTCGTCGGCCTGCTCGGCATCCTCGTCGGCGAGCAGGTCATCCCGTTCGCCAAAACGCTGATCAACAAGGAGCCGGCGGCTGTTTCGTGGCTGAACCAGATCAAGCCGCACATGTTCGGTCACCTGCCGAAGGGCGGCCAGCTCTCAGAGATCAAGGCCGCCGCCATCAAGCCTTCCGACAAGGTCTGATACCCGCTCTCGCTCGAGGACGAAGATTATGGAAAATACGACCGCCGACCTCATCCTGCATCACGGCCTGATCACAACGCTCGACCGCTCCAATCCGGCCGCGAGTGCCGTCGCGGTCAAGGACGGGAAGCTCTTGGCCGTCGGCCACGACGCCGAGATCATGGCGCTCAAGGGACCGAATACAAAGATCGTCGATCTCAAGGGCAAGCGCGTGCTTCCCGGCCTCATAGACAACCATACCCACGTCATCAGAGGCGGCTTGAACTTCAATATGGAGCTCCGCTGGGACGGTGTGCGCTCGCTGGCTGACGCGATGGACATGCTGAAGCGCCAGGTGGCGATCACGCCACCGCCGCAATGGGTGCGCGTCGTCGGCGGTTTCACTGAACATCAGTTCGCCGAAAAGCGCCTGCCGACCATCGACGAAATCAATGCGGTCGCCCCCGACACCCCTGTCTTCATCCTGCACCTCTATGACCGAGCGCTCCTAAACGGCGCAGCTCTGCGCGCCGTCGGCTACACCAAGGACACCCCGAATCCACCCGGCGGCGAAATCACCCGCGATGCAAATGGCAATCCGACCGGCCTGCTGCTCGCCAAGCCCAATGCCGGCATTCTCTACGCGACGCTATCAAAGGGACCGAAGCTGCCCTTCGACTATCAGGTCAATTCCACCCGCCATTTCATGCGTGAGCTGAACCGCCTCGGGGTAACAGGCGTCATCGATGCCGGCGGCGGCTTCCAGAACTATCCCGATGACTATGCCGTCATCCAGAAGCTCGCCGACGAAGGCCAGATGACCGTGCGTCTCGCCTATAATCTCTTCACCCAGAAGCCGAGGCAGGAGAAGGAAGACTTCCTGAACTGGACCGCTTCGGTGAAATACAAACAGGGTAACGACTATTTCCGCCACAATGGCGCTGGCGAAATGTTGGTCTTTTCCGCTGCCGATTTCGAGGATTTCCGACAGCCGCGCCCCGACATGCCGCCGGAAATGGAAGGCGAGCTGGAAGAGGTCGTGCGGGTGCTTGCGCAAAACCGCTGGCCCTGGCGCCTGCACGCCACCTATGACGAGACGATCAGCCGCGCGCTCGATGTGTTCGAAAAGGTCAATCAGGATATCCCGCTCGAAGGCCTCAACTGGTTCTTCGATCATGCCGAGACGATTTCCGAACAGTCGATCGACCGTATCGCAGCGCTTGGCGGCGGCATCGCCGTGCAGCACCGCATGGCCTATCAGGGCGAATATTTCGTCGAGCGCTATGGTGTCGGTGCGGCCGAAGCCACCCCGCCCGTCGCTCGCATGCTGGAAAAGGGCGTCAAGGTTTCCGCCGGCACCGATGCGACCCGCGTCGCCTCCTTTAATCCCTGGGTTTCGCTCTCCTGGATGATCACGGGCCGCACCGTCGGCGGCATGGCGATCTATCCGCGCCGCAACTGCCTCGACCGCGAGACGGCGCTGCGCATGTGGACGGAAAACGTCACCTGGTTCTCCAACGAGCAAGGCAAGAAGGGGCGCATCGAGAAGGGCCAGTTCGCCGATCTCATCGTGCCGGACAAGGATTTCTTCGCCTGCGCCGAAGAGGAGATCTCCTTCCTCACGTCGGAGCTGACCATGGTTGGCGGCAAGATCGTCTATGGATCAGGCACTTTCGCGAGCCTCGATGAAAACCCGGTTCCACCGGCCATGCCGGACTGGTCGCCGGTGCGCAGCTTCAAAGGCTATGCCGCCTGGGGCGAACCCGAAGGTGCCGGCAAGAACTCGCTGCATCGCCTGATCTCGTCCTGCGGCTGCGCCAATGATTGCAACGTCCACGGCCATGCCCACGCCAATGCCTGGGGCTCGAAGGCGCCGGTCTCCGATCTCAAGAGCTTCTGGGGTGCGCTCGGCTGCGCCTGCTGGGCCGTCTGAGGATCGATCCGATGCATGCCCTTGAAATCCAACTTGCGTCCCTCGCCCGTCCTCTCTTCGGCGCGCCGTGGATGCGCTTCATCGCCTATCTCGGCCTCTGCGCCGCCTATCTGCAGGGCGGCCTCAACAAGCTCACGGATTTTCCGGGCGCGATCGGCGAAATGACCCATTTCGGCCTATCGCCCGCACCGGTCTTCGCGGTGATCGTCATCATCATCGAGCTTGCAGCCTCACTTATGATTCTCACCGGCTTTTTTCGATGGCTGGGCGCGCTCGCCCTCGGCTCCTTCACGCTGATGGCCACCTTCCTGGCCCTGCGTTTCTGGGAATTGCCTCAGGGAATGGAGCGCTTCATGGCAGCCAATTCCTTCTTTGAACATCTGGGCCTCGTCGGCGGCTTCCTGCTCGCCGCCTGGCTCGATCTCAGGGAAAAAGCATAGGGCAACCTGCACCAAAGCATCGCTTCCGCTGACCCCTGCAAACATGTTTTCTGACCGTGTCAGCACCACGCTGCAACCCATCCGCCTCAGGGCACAGATCCTCCCAACCCCAGCATAGGACAAATTCAATGCCGACGATCACCACCAAGGACGGAACGACGATTTATTACCAGGATTGGGGCAACGGCCAGCCGATCCTCTTCTCCCACGGTTGGCCTCTGTCGGGCGATGCCTGGGAAGTCCAGATGCTCTACTTTGCCCAGCAGGGCTACCGCGTCATCGCCCATGACCGCCGCGGACACGGCAAGTCCTCCCAACCGTGGAACGGCAACAATATGGATCAGTATGCCGATGACCTCGCCGAGCTCATCGAGAAGCTCGACCTCAAGAACCTGATCATGATCGGCCATTCCACCGGCGGCGGCGAAGTCGCCCATTATATCGGCCGCCATGGCACGAACCGCGTCGCCAAGGTCGTGCTCGTCGGCGCCGTTCCACCGCTCATGCTGAAGACGCCTGCTAATCCCGAGGGCACGCCGATCGAAGTCTTCGACGGCATCCGCAAGGGCACGGCCGGCGACCGCTCGCAATTCTACCGCGACCTCACCATCCCCTTCTACGGCTTCAACCGCGACGGCGCCAAGGTCAACGAAGGCCTGCGCGAAACCTTCTGGCTGATGGGCATGGCCGGCGGCATCAAGGGCCATTACGATTGCATCCATGAATTCTCCGAGGTCGATTACAGCGAAGACCTCAGGAAGATCGACGTTCCGGCCCTGCTCATCCACGGCGATGACGACCAGATCGTGCCGATCAAGGCCGCTGCCGAAAAGGGCATCAAGCTTCTGAAAAACGGCACGCTGAAGGTCTATCCGGGCGCCCCGCACGGCCTCGCCCAGACCGAAGCCGACAAGTTCAACGCCGACGTCCTCGCCTTCATCAAGGCCTAAGCATCCGACGCGCCAAGAGCGGCGAGAGCTGCCCGCCGCTCTTGGCGCCTCCTGCGACACCATCCAGGTCCGAGCCGCTTCAAGCAACGCGGACATTGCCATAGGGGAATTCCGCGGCAGCCATATTGCCGACATCCGCGCCGTCGCGGCGGAATGAACCGAGCGGCTTACAAAGGGAAAAAACGATGCGCCCAGCCCTGCCCGTACTCCTGAGCCTTACCGGCGGTTATGTCGATACCGCCGGTTTCCTGGCGCTCGGCGGCCTCTTCCCCGCCCATGTCACCGGCAACTTCGTGACATTGGGTGCAGCGCTGACTCACGGCACGACGGGCATCATCGCCAAGCTTCTGGCGCTGCCCGTCTTCTGCCTGACGATCCTCCTGCTGCGCTACCTCACGCACAATGTGCCGCCCGGCGACGAGAAGGGCCTGCGCATCCTGCTCGTCATAAAGCTTCTCTTTCTGATTGCCGGCGGCGCCTGCGCCATCTGGCTTTCCCCCTTCGCCAATCCCGATGGACTGCCGCTGGTCGCAACCGGCATGCTGCTCGTCATCGCCATGGCGATCCAGAACGCCGCCCACCGCATCCATCTCGGCGCCTCACCGCCGAGCACGCTGATGACCGGCACCACGACACAGATCATGATCGACCTCGCCGACCTCGCCCATGGCAGCGCCGGCGATCAGGCAAAGCCTGTAAAGGGCCGCCTGTCGCACATGGTGGTCGCCGTTTTCGCCTTCGCGCTCGGCTGCGGCCTTGCCGCCCTGCTGTATGCCACGGTCGGCACCTGGTGTTTTGCTCTGCCGCCGCTCCTTGCGCTGGTTTCGGTTTGCCTCGCCTTCGCCGGTCCGAAAACTGCCTGAAGTATCCCGCGCATAACGATGCAGCGGTTTTGCTATGACGACGTGTGTAAAACAAGGACTTGAGGATAGCTGAGCCGCTGGGAATGAAAGCAGAACAACTTTCTGGTCTTTCCCTCCCGAATCACTACATTACGCGGCATGACCAATAGTTTCGACGATATGCCCTTCTTCGATGAGGAACCGGGCGATGCGCCGCGCAAGCAGCAAGCACCTGCAGCACCTGCCCCAAGGGCGCCGGCTGCCGGCGGCGGCATTGCCGCCCGCGCCATGGCGGCTCGTGATGGCGGTCGCCCCGATTATCTCGCCGGCCTCAACCCGGAACAGCGCGAAGCGGTCGAGACGCTGGAAGGCCCCGTTCTCGTGCTTGCCGGCGCTGGCACCGGCAAGACCCGCGTTCTGACCACCCGTATCGCCCATATTCTTTCGACCGGGCGCGCCTTCCCCTCGCAGATCCTCGCCGTGACCTTCACCAACAAGGCCGCTCGCGAAATGAAGGAGCGTATCGCACTTCTCGTCGGCGGCGCCGTCGAAGGCATGCCCTGGCTTGGCACCTTCCACTCGATCGGTGTCAAATTACTCCGCCGCCACGCCGAACTCGTCGGCCTGCGCTCCGATTTCACCATCCTCGATACCGACGATGTGATCCGCCTCATCAAGCAGCTGATCCAGGCCGAAGGCCTCGACGACAAGCGCTGGCCGGCCAAGCAGTTCGCCGGCATGATCGATACCTGGAAAAACAAGGGCCTCGGCCCTGCCGATATTCCGGAAGGTGACGCCCGCGCTTTCGCCAATGGCCGCGGCCGCGATCTCTACTTCGCCTACCAGAACCGCCTGTCGACGCTGAACGCCTGCGATTTCGGCGATCTGCTGATGCATCCGATCGCGATCTTCCGCAAGCAGCCGGATCTGCTCAAGGAATATCACCAGAAATTCCGCTATATCCTCGTCGACGAGTATCAGGATACCAACACCGCCCAGTACATGTGGCTGCGGCTTCTCGCCCAGCGTGCCAAGGGCGAGCCGCAGAATGTCTGCTGCGTCGGTGACGACGACCAGTCGATCTATGGCTGGCGCGGCGCGGAAGTGGACAATATTCTGCGCTTCGAAAAGGATTTTCCTGGCGCCACGGTCATCAAGCTGGAGCGTAACTACCGCTCGACGGCCCACATCTTGGGTGCGGCCGCCCATCTCATCACCCATAATGAAGGCCGCCTCGGCAAGACGCTCTTCACGGATCGCTCCGATCCTGACGACGTCAAGGTGCAGGTCCATGCCTCATGGGATTCCGAGGAAGAAGCGCGTGCCATCGGCGAGGAAATCGAGCGCCTGCAGCGTGGCGATGCCGACGGCAAGAAGCATCTGCTGAACGACATGGCGATCCTGGTGCGCGCCTCCTTCCAGATGCGCGAATTCGAAGACCGCTTCGTCACGCTCGGCCTGAACTACCGCGTCATCGGCGGCCCGCGCTTCTACGAGCGCCTCGAAATCCGCGACGCCATGGCCTATTTCCGCCTCGTTTCCCAGCCGGCCGACGACCTCGCCTTCGAGCGCATCATCAACACGCCGAAGCGCGGCCTCGGCGATACGACGGTGCGCGCGCTGCACGACTATGCCCGCGCCCGCGATATCCCGATGCTCGCAGCCGCTGCCGACATGATCGAGACGGACGAGCTGAAGCCGAAGGCGCGCAAGGCCCTCTTCGACGTGATTCAATCTTTCCGCCGATGGCAGGAACTGCTTGAAAACACACCACATACCGAGCTTGCCGAACAGATCCTCGAAGAGTCCGGCTATACCGACATGTGGAAGAACGACAAGAGCGCCGAAGCACCGGGCCGCCTTGAAAACCTCAAGGAACTCATCCGTTCCATGGAAAGCTTCGAATCCATGCGCGGCTTCTTGGAGCACGTCTCGCTCGTCATGGATGCCGAGACCAACGAAAATCTAGACGCCGTCTCCATCATGACGCTGCACTCGGCCAAAGGTCTGGAATTCGACACCGTCTTCCTGCCGGGCTGGGAGGAAGGCCTCTTCCCGCACCAGCGTTCCCTCGATGAATCCGGCCGCGCCGGCCTCGAGGAAGAACGCCGCCTCGCCTATGTGGGCATCACCCGCGCCAAGCACCGCTGCCACATCTGGTTTGTCTCGAATCGCCGCATCCACGGCCTCTGGCAATCGACCATCCCCTCGCGTTTCCTCGACGAGCTGCCGGAAACCCATGTGGAAGTGGCCGAGATGGAGCAGAATTACGGTGGCTACGGCCGCGGCGGCGGTTACGGCCAGTCCCGCTTCGACAAGGCCGACCCCTTCGCCAATTCCTATTCCACGCCCGGCTGGAAACGCGCCCAGCAGAACAAGACCGACGCCACCCGCGACAATTGGGGCACCCGCTCCGGTCATGCGGTCGAACGCATCGGTTACGGTGAAAGCGGTCCGCGCGGCCGCACCATCGAAGGCGAACTGGTGGCGAAATCCACCGCCACCGAACCCTCGCGCTTCGCCCTCGGCGACCGCGTCTTCCACCAGAAATTCGGCAACGGCTCGATATCAGGCATCGAAGGCAACAAGCTGACCATCGATTTCGACCGCGCCGGTCAGAAGCGCGTGCTGGACGGATTTGTGGAACGGGTTTGACCGCTCCACTGTCTCGGCGCTTTGCCGGGAATCACAGGCCCAATAGTGCGTGCTTCTCCAGATGACAAAACGCCGCTTTGACCCGACTCGCAAACAGGCATAGCCCGGTCACTGCCCGCCCATGAAAGGCAGGCTTCACAAGACCTTCAGAGGAGGTTCAAGTGACCAGTGTTTCAGCCCTGGGCAGCACGCTGACCCAGTATAAAGCCCCCCTCAATCCCCTCGATACGAATGGCGACGGCGTCGTCTCTGCAGATGAACTCGCCGTCGCTTCCCAATCCTCGACCGCCAGTACCTCGTCCAACGGCGATGACTCCTCCTCCGGTACCGATGTCGTCCGGAAGATCACAGCCGATATTCTGGCGCTCATGCTCTCGCTCCAGAAAAGCGATGACAGCGACAGCCGGTCCGGCACCGATGACAATGGCGACAAGTCCAAGGGCGCACTCTCTGCTCTGGATTCGAATGGCGACGGCAAGCTCACCACCTCGGAAATCCTTGCGGCCGACCCGCAGAAGATTGCCGCCGCCGGCGGTGACGATGATGACGGCGGCCTGATGGCCAAAGTCCTGACGGACATGCAGACAGCACTTCGCGCATACCAGACGACCTACGGCAATTCGCCCGCCGCCAGCGACGACAGCGACCAGACGGCCTGATGCAACGAGGCTCCGCCGGGGGAGCCTCGCTGAGCGGGCAATACGCTTTCCTCAGTCGCAAAGACAGCCTCCCTTCGCCAGCGGCTTGTGCTGGCTTGATTTATCGGAGAGGTTGCGGGCATGGTCCTTCAGAGCGCCTCACAGGAGGCAGTCGCGGCCTGCCTCGATAGGATCACCGTCACAAACATGGGGCTGGCACCTGCAAACGATGCGATTCACGGCGCATCGGTTCGAACTGCTGCCGCGATAGCCGCATATCTTCGAACCAGATCCAACGACATATGAGATATCCAATGACAGCAATCCCGACGCTTCAAACCGAGCGGCTGATCCTCCGGCCTCCTGCTATGGAAGACTGGCCGGACTACCACGCGCTGATGACCTCCGATCGCGCCCTCTATATGGGCGGCCCGCATTCGACAAAGGCCGCCTGGGGCATGTTCTGCCATGACGTCGCCCTATGGGCGCTGATGGGCCACGGCGCCCTGATGATGGAGGATCGCGCCACGGGACGATGCCTCGGCCAGGTTGGCATCAATCACGGCCCGCTGTTTCCCGAGAGGGAACTGGGCTGGCTCGTCTATCCGCAGGCAGAGGGCAAGGGCTACGCCTATGAAGCTGCCGTTGCTTTGCGCGACTGGGCCTTTACGGTGCGTGGCCTGAAGACGCTGGTGAGCTACATCGCTGCTCCCAATGTGAGGTCGATCCGGCTCGCCGAGCGGCTTGGCGCCGTGCCGGATGCAACGGCGGCGCGCCAGGAGGGTGATACCGATGATCTGGTCTTCAGGCATCCGGCTCCATAGCCGCATGCATAAACCCTAATATAAAACGCGAGATACTTGCTGCTTTCGCGTATAACGCGAACGACGGCAGAAAAATACCTTGATGCTGCCATTTGCCACTCTTCATACTAGAAATAGCACTTGCGCCCAGCCCCCCGGGAATCCACTAGTTAATTGCGCCGAATGCGATTGGCATTTTGCGGTGCGGTATGCGTAAGGGATAGCTTGATGAAGGCGTTGCTGCTGGTCGATATTCAGAATGGCTTCTGTCCCGGAGGCAACCTGCCGGTTCTGGATGGGCATGCAGTCGTTCCCGTCGCCAACAGCCTCATCGACAGCGGCAAATACGATCTCATCGTCGCCTCGCAGGACTGGCACCCGGCCGACCACGGCAGCTTCGCCTCCTCCCATCCCGGCAAGGCCCCTTTCGAGATGGGCGAACTCTCCGGCAAGCCGCAGATGTTATGGCCGGATCACTGCGTGCAATACACGCGCGACGCCGAGCTGCACCCCGAGCTCCACTCTGCCCAAATCGACCTCATCCAGCAGAAGGGCGAAAACAAGAACGTCGACAGCTACTCCGCCTTCCGCGACAACGATCAGTATGCCCTGACAGGCCTTGCCGATTTCCTGGTCGATCAGGGCGTCACCGAACTCGACGTCTGCGGGCTTGCGACCGATTATTGCGTAAAATTCTCTGCGCTCGATGCGCTGGAGCTGATCCCTGGCGTCAAGGTCCGCTTTGTCGAGGACGCAAGCCGCGGCATCACGCCCGACGGTGTCGCTGCCGCCATCGACGAGATGCGTGCAAAGGGAATCGATATCGTCAAGAGTGCCGATATCCTCTCCGCCTGATCAGCTGTTCTTTTCGCCTTCCCGTTCGAGCAGATAGATCTCCTCTCCAAAATCCTCCATCTTCTTGAGGAAGGCGGCGTGGGCGTCGCGAAGCCCTCTGTTGTAGAAATAGGGGCCGATCTTCTCGGCGAAAAAGTCGAGCAGGAACTCGGCCGGCAGCACGCCGATCGGGTCGAGCTCGCGATCGAAATATTGGCGGATGTGCGAAACGATCTCCGCCTTTTCTTCCTTCGTAAATTCGATCTTCTTCATTGTCTCCTCCACCTGGCCGGTGACGTAAACCGGTAACGCTTCAGCAAAATCGATTGGTGAATCAAGGAAATTCAATTGCCGCGGCGGGTGAGACACCATAGAGGGAAATTTCAATTCCAACAGGACCAATCCCATGAAACGCGCCGACTTTGTCGAAGGTTTGCGGGGCGGATTTGCCGTGGCGCTCGCTTCTGCTCCCTTCGGAGCGCTGTTCGGCGCCCTTGCTGCCGAGCAGGGCATGTCGCTCTCCGAACTCACCTTCATGAGCGCCACCGTCTATGCCGGCGCAAGCCAGATGGTCGGCATCGAGCTTTTCGGCCATGACGTCCAGGCCTGGGTGATCGTGCTGTCGATCCTTGCCGTCAACTTCCGCCACGTGCTCTATTCGGCGGCGATCGCCCGCTACATCAAGCATTTCACTCCGCTGCAGAAGTTCTTCACCTTTTTCCTGCTGGTCGACCCGCAATTTGCCGAAACCGTCAAGCGCGGCGAGGCAGGTCAGCCCGTCACCTTCACCTGGTATCTCGGCTTCGGCATCATCATCTACATTCCCTGGATTCTCATCAGCCTGATCGGCGGCATGCTGGGCTCCTTGATCGGCGATCCGAAAACGATCGGCCTCGATATCCTGCTGCCGGCCTATTTCCTCGGCATCGTGCTCGGCTTCCGTAAACGAGACAATTTCCTGCCCGTGGCGCTGACGAGCGCTGTCGCCTCAGTCATCGCCTATCATTTCGTCGGCTCCCCATGGCATGTGAGCCTGGGTGCTGCGGCCGGCATCATCCTTGCCGCGCTGATGCCCCTGCCCGCTGAGGAGCCGGATCTCGAAGCCGACGCCCTCAACACCGAAAACCACGAGGTCTGAGATGGAATTCGATCTCCACATGGCTCTCGTGATCCTTGCCGCCGCAGTCGCGACCTTCGCGACCCGTATCGGCGGCTACATCATGATCACCAAGATGAAACGCATTCCGCCGCGCATGGAAGCGGCGTTGAATGCCGTGCCGGCAGCGGTCCTGACGACGCTCGTCGCCCCCGCCTTCTTCATCGGCGGTTGGGATTCGAAACTGGCGCTCGCCGCCGCCCTCGTCATCGGCCTGCGCTTCTCGCACACCTGGATGCTCGTGGCCGCCTGGATCATCGTGATGATCTGGCGGCACACGATCGGTCTTTAAGTCAGAGGCTCGATTCCAACAGCTTAGTATTCCAGCGGCAGCGTCGCATTCTCCAGCCATGCCTTGACGTCATGGTCGTGGATCAGCGGCATCAGCGCCTCGCGCGTCTGGCGGTGGTATTCGTTGAACCAGTGCAGCTCGTCGTGCGTCAGCAATTCGGGAATGACGATGCTGCGGTCGATCGGGCAGAAGGTCAGCGTTTCGAAGCCGAGCATCGGCATATCGCCGCCTTCGATGGCTTCAGCCTCCCGCACATAGATCAGGTTCTCGATGCGGATGCCGAAATGACCCGGCCGGTAATAACCCGGCTCGTTGGAAAGGATCATGCCAGGCAGCAGTTCCTGTGTCGAAAGCCGCGAGATGCGCTGCGGTCCCTCGTGAACCGAGAGATAAGAGCCGACGCCATGGCCCGTGCCATGTGCGAAATCGGCCCCTGCCCGCCACAGCGCGATGCGCGCCAGCGGATCGAGGTCGCAGCCGCGCGTACCCTTGGGGAAACGCGCCGTGCTGATCTGGATCATGCCCTTCAGCACCAGCGTGAAGAAGCGCTTGTGCTCTTCGCTGACCGCGCCGATGCCGACCGTGCGGGTGATATCGGTCGTGCCATTCGTGTATTGCGCGCCGGAATCGATCAGGAAGAGTTCGCCCGGCTGGATATGCCGGTCGGTCGCCGTCGTCACCCGGTAATGCATGATGGCAGCATGTTCGCCCGCACCCGAGATCGTGTCGAAGGAAATATCCTTCAGCGGATTCTGCATGCTCTCGCCCATTTTCGCGCGGGCCGCTTCCAGGCGCTCGGCGGCACCGATCTCGGTGATCGTGCCGGGCTTGCTCTGAGACAGCCAATAGAGGAATTCGACCATGGCAGCGCCATCCTGCAGATGCGCGGCAGCCGAACCGTTGATCTCGACGCTGTTTTTCACCGCCCGCGGCAGCTTCGCCGGATCGGCACCCTCGACGACCTCACCACCCGCCTTGCGGATGATCTCGGCAAGCGCATAGGACGCGATATCGGGATCGATGAGGATACGTCCGCCATCCTTGGCGACTGCAGCTAGCTTCTCATCCAGCAGCGAGGGCGCAAGCTGGGTGGCGATCTGCGCGAGATAGGCTTCCGGCTCGATGCCGGTCTTGCGCTTGTCGAGGAAGAGCTCCGCCTTGCCGTCGGCATGGATGATGGCGCGCGCCAGCGGATGCGGCGTATGCGGCACGTCGGCGCCGCGAATGTTGAAGATCCAGGCGATGGAGGACGGATCGGCAATCAGCACCGCTTTGAGGTTCTTCTTGCCGAGATCGGCGGCGATCGTCGCGATCTTGTCCTTGGCGAGGATGCCGGCCTGCGCAACGTTCTGGATGACAACGACCCCAAGCGGCTCTGCCGGGCGGTCTGCCCATAGCTTGTCGAGCGGATTATGCGGCAGGAAGACGAGCGAACCGCCGATCTCGGACAGCGCCTTTTCGAGCTTGCGCACCTCCGCACCCGAATGCAGCCAAGGATCGATGCCGAGTCGCAGCCCGTTCTTGCCATGCGCCGGCAGCCAGACATGCGGCGGCTCGTTGACGAGATCCCCGCCGGTGAAGACTGCGCCGTCCACCTGTTCAGCGAGCTGAGTCACGTAACGTCCGTCGACATAGACGATCGCTTCCGTGCGGGTAATCAGCGCGACGCCCGCCGAACCGGTGAAACCCGTCAGCCAGGACAGCCGCTCGGCGCAGGCCGGCACATATTCGCCGTTGAATTCATCGGCGCGCGGCACGAGAAACGCATCGATGCCGAGCGCATCGAAACTCGCGCGCAGTGCGGAAACCCGTTCCCTGCCGAACTGCGGCGTGGAGGTGACTTCGAAAGACTGGAACATGCTGAAAACCCGAATGAATGAAACGAATCCGGTTAATGGGATAGCGGCCATGTTAGCGAATTTTCAGTCATTAGGGAGAAAAAGCGACGCGAAGCGCTTGGAAGCTGCCGGCCGCCCATTAATTTGGCAGAAATGTGTCTCGATGTGGGAAACTGGCACGCTTCATGCATTGCGCGCATGGCTCCCATGAAACAAACCCTCTGCCGCTGCATGAAGGAATAGCTATATAGGGCGCATCGAACGGTTCACGACGAACCACCAACAAAGGATTTTTTGAAATGACCGCCTCGCTCTCGCGCTTCGCTTACAGCAGCCCGGTACAGGCTGGCGAACGCCAGACTGTGCGTCATATCATCGGCGCCCGCCGCCCGCAGCATGAGGACAGCCTCAAGGTGCTCGCAGCAGGCCAGCGTTCCACGCGCCACAAGGGCGCACCGAGCTACGCATTCTGAGCTTAAAGCCCGTCCGATCCTCCTCCCTCCACCGGACCGGCCTATCGGAATGAAGTAGAGCCCGCTCGAGCATCTCCTCCTCCTTCGAGCTCGCGGGCATGACCGGATTTAAATGCCGGTTTAAGGCGGTGTCACTGACACCGCCTTTTTTCTTGCCTCTATTCCTGGGAAAACGCGCGTAAAAGAGATCAGGGACGATCCAGATGGATCGTCACCCAGCCGTTGCGCCAGATGGTGCGCACATGGCGTAGCTTGGCGCCATTATAGGCGGCCAGCACCTTCCAGCGCTGTGAGACGAGAATGCCGGACAGAATCACCGATCCGCCCGGTGCCAGATTGGTGACGAGCTGCGGCGCCATCTTGATCAGCGGCCGCGCCAGGATATTGGCGATGATCAGGTCGAACGGCCCATGCTCGGAAAAAGCCGTCGAGTGAAAGCCCGGTGCCGTCACAGTGCTGATGCCGCTGGTGATGCCATTGCGGCGAACATTCTCGGCCGCAACGCGAACGGCGATCGGGTCGATATCGGTCGCGAGTACAGGAATATTGCGGAGCTTGCGCACGGCAATCGCCAGAACACCGCTGCCCGTGCCGAGATCCAGCGCATTGCGTACCGTGCGCGCCCTCAGCACCCGGTCGATCACCTCAAGGCAGCCGGCCGTCGTGCCGTGATGGCCGGTGCCGAAAGCCTGGCCGGCATCGATCTCGATGGCGATGTCTCCTGATCGCACCTTGTCGCGGTCATGCGAGCCATGCACGAGGAAGCGCCCTGCCCTGACGGGCTTCAGCCCCTCCAGCGACTTGACCACCCAGTCCACATCCGGAATGACCTCACGCAACAGCGCTGCATCGGGAAATGTGTCCTTCAGCGCCTCTTCGATGCGAGAGCGCACCTCCGCCTCGTCCTCCGTCATCATGTAGACGGAGGCTTCCCAGATATCCTTCTTTTCATCGACCTCGGTCGTGCCGATGGCAAAATCTTCTTCGCCGAAAACCTCGCTCAACAGGTCGAGAATGTTCTCGGCCTGCTTTTCAGTCGTCGACACGTAAAGGCGGATTTCACTCACGATAGGCGATCTTTCCGGTTGCGTCGCCCGCTGCCGGTCTAAACGCTTTCAGCGGCCGGTCATCCCTTGGCGACGAGATTCTCAAGCTTCTTTATCGCCGTATCCGGGTTTTCGCCATAGGAGATCGTTCCCGAAAAACGCCCGGCCGAATCGAGCAGGAAGACCGAGGCCGTATGGTCCATCGTATAGTCTCCATCAGGATTGTTCTCATCGACCGGCACCTTCTTGGCGTAGACCCGGAAGCCCTTGATAACCTCGGCGATCTTGTCCGGCGGGCCGGAAATGCCGGTAATGCGCTTGGAAACGTTGGAGACGTACTGGTCCATAATCTCGGGCGTATCGCGCTCGGGATCGACGGTCACGAAATAGGCCTGCAGCTTGTTGCCCGAGGGATCGACCTTCGCCATCCAGCCATCGAGTTCGAAGAGCGTCGTAGGGCAAACCTCCGGGCAATGCGTGAAGCCGAAGAACAGCGCGGTGGGCTTGCCCCGCAAAGCCTGCTCCGTGATCGGCTGGCCGGTCTGCGATACCAGCGTGAACGGCACACCAAACGGCCCCTCGGCCACCACCTCCCGCGTCCGGCTCTGGTCCAGCGTGAACCAGCCGAGCACGCCGGCGAGCAGCAGCACTGCGATCCAGACGGCGATACGGAAATTCTTCATGGTATCTTCCTTACTAGCAATTCCAGCAAAAGTGCGCAGCGGTTTTGCGTCCGGAATTGCGTAAAAACAACATGCGGGTGCCCCACCCGTCTCGTCCGCGTGATTATAGTCGCGATCGTCAGCACGCAATTCAAGAATGCGTTTTCTCACCCGTGATTAATTGTCCCAGCTTGATGAATGCCAAATGCGGGCAAACGTCCTGAGAAAAACGCGTACAAAACGAATTATCGCGCCTTTCTAACGGCTTGCGGCAACCATCCCGAAGCAACCCCAGGAAAAACATCGTTAGGAAAAGCTTAATCGCGGATATCTATATTTAGTAATGCATACAGTGCTTCGGCGCTGTTCTGACATGAAGTCGGCCGGGGCATGAACCGGATCAGCATAAAAATCGAGGGAACGGAACCGCCTGGGGCGGAGGGTGGCTTTATGACAAATTCGACGGTTCGCAGAAACCTTTCGGTTGGGCAGCGGCTCTGGACGCTCGGCAGCGCTGCCTTCATCGGCTTCGGCTCGATGCTCGGCATCGGCTGGTACGAAAACATGCAGGTCGATATCGGCCTGCGCCGCGCCGATGAGATCCAGCAGAGTGTCGATCATATCAACGACATGCGCGTCGCCAATCTGACGCTGATTCTCGCCGCTATGGATACGATCGTCGACAAGGACGACAAGACCATCCAGCCAGACCGCCTGAAACTCGTTGCCGACTCGCTGACAGCTCTCTCCAGTGGCTCGAAGGAAATGAGCGCCCTCGCCGAGGAGCTGAAGGCCAGCGACCTCTTGAAAAGCTACGATTCTGATGTCGCCGGGCTTCGCCAGGCCATCCAGGTCGACCTCAAGGCGCTCGTCGAACAGGGCGCGTCCGATGCCGAATTCGATAAGATTGACGATCGCATCGACGCTGCCGGCGACAAGCTCACTGCCACCCTCGACAACTTTGCAAATGATGGCACCGTCTTTGCCCGCCAGCACGTCGAAAGCGCCAACGAGACCTCCCACAACTCGCTGATCATCCAGATCACGCTCGGCATTCTCGCCATCTTCACCATGTGCGTGCTGCAATATATCCATGGCGGTTCCATCCGCCGCGGCATCACTTCAGTACGCGAAAGCATGCTGCGTATTTTGAACGGCGATCTTGCAAGCAACATCACCGGCAAGGAGCGCGGCGACGAGATCGGCGAAATGGCCCGTGCGGCCGAGAGCTTCCGTCTTGCTGCCATCGAAAAGATCGATCTGGAAGCCCGCACCGAGACCGATCGCCAGCGCAGCGATGCCCAGCGCCGCGAGCACGAAGCCGCTAAGCTTGCGGACGCCGAGGCGCTCAGCACCGCCGTCACTTCGCTCGCACAGGGCCTCACCCGCCTTGCCAACGGCGATCTCACCGCAAGCATCGACCAGCCCTTCCGCGACGAGCTGGAACGGCTGCGTCAGGACTTCAACCAGACGGCCCTGCGCCTGCGTCAGGCGATGGGCGATATTGCCCTGAACAGCACGTCCATCCAGGCCAACAGCCGTCAGATGCGCGCCGCCGCCGACGACCTCGCCAAGCGCACCGAGCAGCAGGCAGCCTCGCTGGAAGAGACCTCAGCGGCGCTGGACGAGATCACCGCCACCGTGCGCAACGCCACCAGCCGGGCCGAGGAAGTCGGCCACATGGTCACCCACACCCGCCAGAATACCGAGAAATCCGATGCCATCGTCGGTGACGCGATGGCCGCAATGGAGCGAATCGAAGGCGCCTCCCGCGAGATCGGCACCATCATCAACGTCATCGACGAGATCGCTTTTCAGACGAATCTGCTGGCGCTGAATGCCGGCGTCGAAGCGGCGCGTGCCGGCGAAGCCGGTAAGGGTTTTGCGGTCGTCGCCCAGGAAGTGCGCGAACTGGCCGGCCGCGCGGCCGGAGCAGCCAAGGATATCAAGACCTTGATCGGAAAATCCGGCGCCGAAGTCAAAATCGGCGGCGAGTTGGTGACGGCTGCCGGCGAGGCTTTGCGCCAGATCGGCGAAGATGTTCTGCGCATCGACGGTCATGTTAAATCAATCGTAACCTCTGCGCGCGAACAATCGGTTGGACTGAACGAGATCAATACAGCCATCAGCCAGATGGATCAGGTGACGCAGAAGAATGCGGCCATGGTGGAAGAAACGAACGCCACCAGCCACACGCTCGCAACGGATGCGGAAAACCTGACGCAGCTGGTTCGGCAGTTCAATATCGGCGAGGGCATGAGCGCCCGTCAAACGCCGCGAGAAGCCTCCGCAGCCTCGCATCCGAAACCCTCACCCGCACGGAGCCTCATCGGCAAGGTCGCGGGCGCATTCACGGGCGGCGCTGCCGCCAGGACACTCGCCTCCTCTCCGGCCGGAGACAACTGGGAAGAATTCTGATCATGAGCAACGCCATCAAGCAGTCGGGCGCCTATCTCGAAATCGTCTCGTTCCACCTGGGCGACCAGGAGTTCTGCATCGATATCATGGCGATCCGCGAAATCCGCGGCTGGGCACCGGTGACCCCGATGCCGCATACCCCGCCCTACGTCCTCGGCCTCATCAACCTGCGCGGCGCAGTGATCCCGGTCATCGACATGGCCTGCCGCCTCGGCATGAAGATGACGGAACCGTCGGAGCGTTCCGCCATCATCGTCACCGACATCGCCGGCAAGCTGGTCGGCCTGCTGGTCGAACAGGTCTCCGACATGATGACCATCAAGAGCGAAGACCTGCAGCCGCCGCCGGAAATCATCCCGGAAGCCCAGCGCGCCTTCTGCCGCGGCATCGTGGCACTGGAAAAGACCATGGTCTGCTTCCTCAACCTCGACACCGTCATCGCCGACGAGCTGGCCCGCGAAGCTGCCTGATCGGTTTCATATTTCGAATGCGGAGGCTCGGCTTGTCCGGGCCTTTTTTTCATTGCGGCTTCCCATTCGTCCACACTACATCCTGCCCGTAGAGCGGAATGGTCGAAATCGACATCTTCGCCGAACCATCTGTCAGCTCGCGCGAATGAGCGAGATAGATCAGCGTATTGTTGGCCTTGTCGTAGATCCGGTTGACGGCAAGCGTCTTCCAGATCAGCGACATGCCCTGGCGGAACACCTCGCTGCCGTCCTTGGACATATCGATATTGCCGATCTCGATCGGCCCCGTCTGGCGGCAGGCGATGGAATTATTGGAGGGATCTTCGAACCAGTTGCCGTTCTTGAAGCGGTCGATCAGGCTGCGGTCGAAATAGGTGACGTGGCAGGTAATCCCCTTCACTTCGGGATCGGAGACCGCTTCGATGATGATGTCGTTGCCGATCCAGTCGACCCCGACCTTGCCGACGACCTCAGCTGAGGTCGCGCCTGCGGAGCCTGCAAGGAATGCTGCAGCAAGGAAGACATTGCGAAACGTGGACATGGCAACTCCCGTGTTGATCCCGCTAAGATAAGAATGGCCGGAATCTTTACAAGAAAACGCGAGGGCTCAGGCCTTGCGGCAGGTGCAAGGCTCGTAGCCGCCGGCCGTCAGCCTTCCGGGTTTCATGCCGATGACAGCAGGAATGGCGGCGACCGTTGCAGCTTTGACCGCCCTGGCCATCTCGATCGCCGCCGCAGCGCAGACGGCGGCATCTTCAGCCGCGTTGTGATGGACAAACCGCAGCCCAAGATGCTCAGCAATCAGGTTCAGCCGGTGCGACAGGAAATGCGGCCAGATGCGCTGCGCCATCTTCAGGCTGCAGAGATAGGTCAGCTCGGGATAGGACTGCCGGTAGAGATCGAGGCTCGCCCGCCAGACGCTGAAATCGAAAGCGGCATTATGGGCGATCATCGTCGCCCCCCTGAAATCGTCATGGAACTCGTCCATGACTTCAGGAAATTCCGGCGCATCCTCCACATGCTCAGGGCGGATGCCGTGGATCGCGATATTCATGCCGGAAAAGCGCATGTCACGCGGTCGGATCAGCCGTTCCTCAACCCGTATCACCTGCCCGTCCTCGATCCAGGCAAGGCCGACCGAGCAGGCACTACCGCGCTGTTCGTTGGCTGTCTCGAAATCGATGGCGATGGTTTTCAAGGGCAAATATCCGAATCGTCTGCTCTTCCGGAATAATCATAGCCGCATCCGAAGGCAAATTCCGGCCTGTTGACATCTGCACGCAAATGGCGAAACTTCCACCCATGATCAACTCTGTGACCCACAATATGCATCTTATTGCCACGACCCTTGCAGGGTACGCGGGAGAGATGGTGCGTCACTAGCCGTCCGATCATCCCCCGAGAACCCTGCCGAGGCGAGCAGGGTTTTCGAAAACTCCGCTCTCCTCTTTTCACACCCAAGGAGAGCATGATGTCAGCCAATCAGGATACCCCGCCCGAAAAGCCTTCGTTGAAAGGCCTCAGCGTTCGCGCTTTGCGCATGAGCGATGTCGAAGCCGTCACCGAGCTGATGAACCTGCCCGGCTACCGCGCCGGCACGCTGCGCCCACCTTTTCAAAGCGTCGATGCGGTGCGCAAGCGCATGGAGAACCCCTCACCCGGCGCCCTCAATCTCGTCGTCGAACTCGATGGCAAGCTCGTCGCCAATGGCGGCATGACCCGCTTCGAAGGACGGCGTCAGCACGCCGGAAGTCTCGGCATGGGCGTGCACGACGATTTCACCGGTCGAGGCATCGGAACCTTCCTGATGGCCGCCATCCTCGACGCCGCCGACAACTGGCACGACATCAAGCGGATGGAATTGACCGTCTACACGGATAACGAGACGGCCATCCGCCTCTACGAGAAATTCGGCTTCGAGAAGGAGGGCCTGTTCAGGTCCTTCGGCTATCGCGACGGGCAATATGTCGACGCCTATACGATGGCGCGGCTGAGGAACTAGAAGAGCGGCGGGCTCTAACCACAACTGGGTCCGCCAATCTCTCCTCCGTCATGCTCGGGCTTGTCCCGAGCATCTAATGCCGTCTCATATATTGATGCCTGGCAGATCCTCGGGACAAGCCCACTGCTGTCCGGTTTAAATATCTGGACAAGGCGCATGACATTGATTCTACTCTGTTTCAGACGTTTCGCGGCGT
>NZ_JACHZL010000010.1:50301-186091 GCF_014193555.1 Rhizobium sp. BK275 | reverse complement strand
GCAACCGCCTGCAACAAGATCAGACCCACGACAAATCCCTCTGCCAATAGGCTAAACTTAAACCGGACAGCAGTGGGCTTGTCCCGAGGATCTGCTGCGGCGGACATTCTGCTGCGGTGAGCATAAAGCGCAAGATTGAAGACGACGCTTTCCAGAGCCACTCCAGCAAAAGTACGCTCAGGTTTTGCGTCTGGAATTGCGTAAAAACCAAGATGCACGGAAAAGCGGAAAAATACCCTGAAAACGGTCGCGCCATCTGGGGCGGAGAGGATCATGATCAAGACGGTCTACTTCGCGACCAATCGCCAGCCGCTGCTCGATCCAGCCGATCCGCAGCATCAGCGCATCATCGGCTTCGGCACGGAACTCGGGCCGACCAGCGGCATCGATGTGCGCTACGGCAGCGCCAAGGTCGACGTCAATCTGTCCAAGAAGACCAACGTGCTCGTGCCGGGCTCGCTCGCCGTCGCCAACCAGCAGCTCCTCTTCGCCGAGGGAGAGGCGCCCACGCTCGGCAGCGACACGATCTTCGACGCCATCCGCGCTTCGATGAAGACCGACAACAAGCCGACGATCGCCTTCATCCATGGCTTCAGCAACAGTTTCGTCGATTCCATCGAGCGCGCCGGCTGGCTGAGCGCCTTTTACGGGCTCGACGTCAACATGTTCGTCTTCTCCTGGCCGTCGCTCGCCTCGCTCCTGCCCATACCCACACCCTTCGGCGATTACGCCCATGACCGCAGGATCGCGGCGGCATCGGGCGTCGCGATCGCCAGAACCCTGCGGCGCCTCAGCGATTTCGTCGACAAGCTCAACGAAGAAGATCGCTGCGACCAGGCCATTCACCTGATCTGTCACAGCATGGGCAATTACGTGATGCGAAACGCGCTGCAGGCGCTGATGAAACTGCCTGACCCCATCTCCCCGACGCTGTCGGCCGTCAATGCTATGACCTCGCTCGACGGCGCATCGTCATCTCCCCTGCGCCGCTATTTCGACAAGGTGATCCTGGCCGCAGCCGACGAAGATGCCGACGCCTTCGACGATCCCCAAAAGTTCAAGTTTCTGCCGCGGATCTGCCGGTCGATCACCGTTTATTATTCCGAGAAGGACTGGATCCTCAGCACGCTCAGCAACGGCACGAAATTCAACGGGCCGCGCCTCGGCGCAGACGGCCCCGACAATATGGGTACCATCAGCGACAAGGTATCGGCTGTCGACGTCAGCGCCATCCTCGCGCCGTCGGAGCCGGAAAACCATCAATATTACCGCGTCTTCCCGCAGATGCGCGACGACATAAAGGCTGTCCTCACCGGAACTCCGCCCGAAAAGATCGCCAATCGCCAGGCGATCGGGCAAGCCAGGTGGCGGATCGTCAAGAAAGGCGGGTGAGCAGCAGCGAACCTGCCGCAACCTACGAAATTGCAGAATTTAAGGACGACGAAACATCCAATCTTCCACGTGTCTCGATCAGAGGGGGCGTCGATGGCAATCGAATTCGTAATCGAACGCAATGACAGGACCTACAAGGCAAAAGCCGACGGCGCGGCAGCGTTTTTCATCGGGCTGTCGACCCATTTCCGGGACAGGAGCTCGGGCGAGGATTTCCACGGGCTTTTCAACGTTCCGACGAACGGCCTCCCGAAGCTGCTCTATTCCGCCGCGGATCAGAGACCAGCATTCGGATTCTGGGCCGACTTCATCGAGCCGACGTCGAAATGCGAGGGCGGCAACTACCTGACGCTCAACACCTACGATCGCGCCAAATTCACCTTCGGCTTCGGCCAATTCGCAGCGCATGTGCCGGACGGCGATTTTGTCGTCTACTTCCGCGACATGCTGGGGCGACCCGAGGCCAGGGATTATTTTCCGGACCTGATGGTCAAAGGCGGCCGCATCGTCAGGCTCTCGACGACAGGGGAAGTTCAGCTCGAAAACGCGAATTCGACGAAGCCCCTGATGAATTATCTCAACCCCACGACCACGCATATCGAGGATGACGAAGTCATCGCAGCCGCCAAGTTCATCCACTGGACGGCCAACCATCCGGCCGCCCAGGCATTGCAGGCCTTTCATATGATCGGGACCTTCAAGGACAAGATGGCGGCAGCCGACCGAAATCTCGGGCTTGACGGGCGAGCCGCGGATCGATGCGCCATCGTCTGTGACATTCTGCACCAGGGACGGGCAAAATATCCGGCGATCCGCCAGGCGCTTGGGACGGGCACGCGGGATGCCCTGCTGGCACTCGGCTCGATTGCCTATCCCGACCGCATCAAGACCTTGAAGGCCGCTTTGGATAAAGCGGGAGCGGTCCTGACCGGCAAGCATTGGAGCGCATCGAAACAGGATTTTGTGTGAGGGAGAGCGCCATGTCGTTTAACGAGGAACTTGTCAAAGTCGCGTCTGACGAATGGGAAAGATGGGGATTTTCTGCAGCACCCCTTCACAGGCCGAAGGCAATCGCGGGGCTGGAGAGAAACCAGCCCTTTGTGGGATTTGTGCACGACTACTGGGTGGTGGTGGACCGGCCCGAGCGCAACGGCCTGACGAACAAGCCATGGTCTGCCGCTTTCATCTCGTTCTGCTTCAAGGCGGCCAATGCCGGAGACGACTTTCCCTACAGCGAAGGTCACTACGGCTATTGCCAGAAGATCCTGAAGGGAATGAGAGCCGGAAATCCCAAGATCACGATCGAGAAACCGGCCGGAACCGATCTGAAGCTCGGAGACCTGATCTGGGCCGGCCGATCGGGCACGGGATGCGGCACGCCACCGCAAACCTTCGACGGGGCGCTGACGGCGCTTCGAAAGAGGGACGGCTTCTTCTGCAGCCATGCCGATATCGTCGTCGCGATCCGGCCCGGCGAAGTCGACGTCATCGGCGGCAATGTGTCGGACTCCGTGACCAAGACGACCTATGTCACGAACAACGGCAAGATCGCCGATCCCCGTCACGCCTGGGTCGGCGTCATCAGGAATACGCTCTGAGATTTTGAAATGACGCATCAGGCAGTCGGCGAAAGCGGCGCGCATGCGCCCGCTCACCTGTCCCGTCTGAACGGCACGAGATTGGGTGTCGAACGCTTCGCAGCATCACATCCATCTTCGTCACGGTCTCCGTTTTCTCCCGCTTGGCGCAGCGCATAAACAATGTCATACCGAAGGCCACAACGGAGCCATCGATGACCGGGAACGCTTCTCTGCACACATTCGCCATCGGCGATGTCCACGGGCGTGCCGACCTGCTGGAGGAAATGCTGTCAGGCATTGCCGGCAAGGCGCGCGACGAAGCGATCGACTACCGGATCGTCTTCCTCGGCGATATCATGGACCGTGGGCCGGAGAGCCGCAAAGCGATGGATCTCGTCATCCGGACGCTGCGCGACAGACCGGGCTCGAAGTTGATACGCGGCAACCACGACGCCCTGCCTCTTCGTATTCTCGGCGAGACGGACCCGGCCGTCCAGGCAGATCTCGTGAACCACTGGCGGGACCTCGGAGGCAGCGAGACGATGCTGTCCTATGGCCTGCCGCTTGAGGCAGCCATCACCGCAGACGAGATCCGCCGCAGATTTGGAGACGAGCGCCTGCAATGCCTGCGCGCTGCCGAGCGCTATGTCGAACTCGACCACCACATCCTCGTCCATGCCGGCCTGAAACCCGGCATTCCCCTGGCCAAGCAGGACGCGCATACGCTGATGTGGATTCGCGACGAGTTCCTGAACGCCAGCGTCTCCTTCGGCAAGATCGTCGTCCATGGGCACACAATCACCGCAAGCGAACGCGTCGAGATCTTCCCGAACCGGATCGCCATCGATACCGGCGCCTTCGCGACGAATATCCTGTCTGCGCTTCACATCAGCCCTTCAGGCGATGTCGCGGTGCTGCAGGCAACGCAAGTCCGCCCGGGTCCGTGCCGTTTTCAGGAAGGCAGGCCCCTCAAGCGGTCTCATGACAATGCGGATCTGCTGTTCTAGGGCTCGCCAGGAAACATCAATTCGGCTCTCGCCTGAACGGCACCAGATTGGACGCCGGACCCTTCGCATGATCAGGGCCATCATCGCCCGGCTCCGCGCGCCAATCCGCCGTGATTTCCAGCCTGTGGGGGCTCGCCAGCAACTGATCGCTGAAATAGCGCGTCGGCGTCGTTCCGAGCATGCGGCGGAACATGGCGATGAAGGCGCTGACGCTTTCATAGCCGAGATCGCCGGCAATGACGGTCACGAGCTGCCCCGCCGCAAGGCGCTGCAGCGCGACGCCGATATGCAGCTGCTGTCGCCAGCGCACGAAGGACATGCCCGTCTCCCGCTGGAACAGCCGGCTGAGCGTCCGGTTGCTCGCGCCGACCCGCGCACCCCATTCGTCTATGGTGAAGCGCAGGCCGGGCTCTGCGACCATCGCCTCGGTGAGCCGCTGCAGCCTGCGGTCTGCGGGCATCGGCAGGTGGATCGGCTCGAGCGGTGCTGCGCTGAGCTCATCCAAGAGAACGCCGACCAGACGGTGAAGCCGTTCAGGCGCCATGTCAGGACTGTCATGACGCGGCTCCAGACGGAAGATCAGCTCGCGCAGGAAGGGCTGGACGAAGAGAATGCCGCATTCATCTTTCAGGCCACCGGTCAATCTCGCGTCGATATAGAGATTGCCGATCTTGATATGGCCGGCCACGCGACCGCTATGGGGGACGCCGCCCGGAATCCACAGCGCGCAATTCGGCGGCACCGTCCAGACACCGCCGGCCGCCCTCATCGTCAGCACGCCGCTCATCACGTAAAGCAGCTGCGCCTTGCCATGGCGATGCGGTTCGGACTCGCCGACGAAACTCGTCTCGGTAATGAAACTGAAGGCCGGGCGCGACACCTCGTCGATCACGGAGGGGTCAAATCTATCCTGAATATTCATTGCCGATCCTCGCAGGCAAACTCAACCGATGGCGTATTGCTCTATCACAGACGCCGGAGGTCAGAGTAACCACGCATCGTCCCTGCTGCCGATGAGGCTCCGCCCCTTCCGCTCCGCCTCCTCCTCATCTGCCGCAAAGACGATCGCGAAGCCAAACGCCTTTCCTGCCGTGACAGCCGCGATCTTGACCGCGGGCGACATCGGCCTGCCGCCGTCGATGACGATCATGCCGCGGCAATAGGCCCTCATCCGGTCCTTGATCTTCTTGAAAAACAGCGCCCGCTCCTTGCGCTCCTCCTGCGTCTCGTTCTCGTGATCGTCAGGCGCGTGATCCGTGACCAGCACGAACGGCCGCCGCTCCTCCAGCAGAGCCTCGATCTGATCGTTGATGGAGGTTTCTTCATCGGCATCGGTGCGGATGAAGACGACGGGCAGACGGGAACGATCCAGAAGCATGACAGCGGCCTTTCGAAATGGAAGCAAGTGGGGCGAGACTAGCATTCCGGGCGGGGGCCGGATTTCGCGAAGCTGCCAAAAAATACCGGGGATCGGCCAAGTTTTGCGGCTGACGACGACATCTCTCTTGAGGCAGCAGCGGAGACTACAACGTCCCTGTTCCAGCGGTCGGCGCCACCACCTCCCCTCATTCCCTCCTCGTGCTGGCACGAGGGATGTCACAGGAATCCAGTCTGCCCAAGTCCTTGGGCAGGAGAGGCTTTTTCGTTTGTCGCATACGAGTCTTCCGCCGCGTGGACACGCGGCTGCTGGATTCCTGTGACAAGCACAGGAATGAGGGAGGTTGGGGTGGGCCGCACCACCCAGAAACCTCGCAACAAAATAACTCGCAAGAAGACACCGAAATGCCGGATCAGACAGAACTCAAGTCCGCCCCCTCCCCACACGCCGACAGCAGCATCCCGAACAGCCAGCTCAGCCCGGCATCCATCATCGCGGCGCGCGGGGCGACCGCGCTCAGTCGGAAACGCGGCAGCGGCAAAGGCGCGTCGACCGTCGTCAGGCCGAAGCGCGAGGCGTAAATTGCGGCGAAGCGCCGGGGAACGGCGACGAGCATGTCGCTCTCGCCGGCTATGGCGAGCGCGAACATGAAGTTCGGCACCGTCAGCGCCATCCGCCTGTTCAAGCCCCGCTGTTCGAGCGCCGTGTCGACGAAACCGTGCGGATCGCCACCAAGCGACACGACGAGGTGCCGCATCCCGACATAGCGGTCGAGCGTCGCCTCCTGCGCGAAGGGATGGCCGGCGCGCATGGCGATGACGAAATCCTCTTCATAGAGCGTGAGACTATGAAAGCGCGCCGGGATATCATCGGCAGGCACGACGGCGATATCCATGGCGCGGGCCTCCAGATCGGCAAACGCACCACGCCAGGCCCGCGCAGGCGCGCTTTCGCCCTGCTCCGGCAGCAACTGGCGTATGCTGATATCGACCTCAGGCGCCGCTTTTTCCAATCCCGAGAGCAGCGAGGACAGGAAGACCGCAGAAACGCCATCCGGCGCCCCGAGCGTGAACCGGCGGCGCGACCTTGCCGGATCGAAGGGCTCGGCCGTCGCAATCACGCTTCGCACCCTGGCAAGAATCTCGGCAACAGGTGTGGCAAGCTCCATCGCCCGGGCCGTCGCCACCACGCCTCTGGGCGTCTTCACGAACAGCGGATCGTTGAGCATGCGCCGCAGGCGTGCAAGCCCGTGGCTGACAGCTGACGGTGAGATGTTCAGCCGGTCGGCGGCACGCCCGACATGGCGCTCCTCGATGACGGCTTCGAAAAGCACGAGGAGATTGAGATCGGCGCGCGAGAGATCAGTTTCATTCAGCATATCGCTGAAATCATATCATTGGCTTCAGCATCGGGAACCGGGCATGTCTGAAGCGCGGGCTTCGCAGCCGCGTTTTTGAACTCCAGACCTGGAAAGGACATGCCATGTCACCGTCTCGTCGATCCCTCCTCGTCGCCGGCCCGGCCGGTCTCGCTTCCCTGGTCGCCGGTCCAGTCAGCAGCCGGGCATCTCTGCAGGCGGCTGATCTTGCCCTGATATCGGAGGAAGCCAATGCTGCACTGATGCGGGGCGATGTCGCCGCCTACCGGGCGCTTGTGCCGCGCACGCAGGATTTCACCCTGATGTCACCTTTCGGTGGCCCGCCTTCGCGCGAGGCCGACATTACCGAAAAGACCTGGGACGGCATGAGCCGCTTCTTCAAGAACGGCACGCTGAAACAGGAGGTTATCCAGACCTATGCCGGCACCGACATGATCGTGCTTGTCGTCGTCGAGCGCGCGAATGTCGAAGTCGGCGGCCTGCCCGCACAGGATTGGGCCTTGCGGGTAACGCTCGTCTACCAGCGCGAGAGCGGCGAGTGGCGGCTTGCGCACCGCCACGCCGACCCCCTCCGCCATGCCATCACCCTGCAGCAATCGGCAGCACTCGGGCGCGGGGCTGCAACCTGACGGTTGCTTTGCGCCGTAGGCGGACAAGGCGCAAAGGGAGCGAGCACCCTGCCCGCCCCCTCTCTCCAAATTCAGTTGCCGGCAACCGCGTCCCTGAACTCTGCCAGATCACGGTTGAAGCGCGGCGCTTCTTCCAGGAATGGCGCATGCCCCGACTTCGCGTAGATCTTCGTCTGAATCGCCGGATTGAGCGCCCGCGCTCTTGCGATGCTCGGCTCGACATTGACCAGAACGTCCTCGCCGCCATAGAGCAGCAGAACCGGCACGCTCGCCCTAGGCAAACCGGCGGAAACGGTCATCGAAGGGACGGTCCGAGTCATGGTCCACGAAGCCATCGCGGCGTTTGACAGCAAGCGCTCGAAGGTCGCCGTGTCGGGCTTGATTTCGAAACACAGGCCCAGGAAGGTTTTCACCGCATCGAGATGCACCCGCAGGTCATCCGACGCCATGCCCGCATAGACCTCAGGATGAGCGGTGATCAGCGCAGCGTTGAGCTCGATGACGCCGTCGACATAGACGACGCCGCCAAGGTCGCCGTCCCCATAGGCGGCGAGATAGTTGGAGATAACCACGCCGCCGAGCGACCAGCCGACCAGAACAGGATTTTTCGCGCCTGTCGCCTTGAGGACCGCCGAGAGATCGTCGGCCCAGCGGCGCCCGTCGCGATATGCCTCCACATCATCAGGCTTGCCGGATAGACCGTGGCCGCGCAGATCGTAGGTGATCAGCCGATATCTCTGCAGCTTGTCGCTGCCGAGCTGCATGTCCCAGTTCAGATGGCTGCCGAGCAGCCCGTGGATGAAGATGATCGCCGGCCCGGCGGGATCGCCAGATTCCTGAACCGCGATCTCGAGGCCATCAGGCGCCCTCACCGTGTAATTTTTCTCCGCGGCCATCGCCATGGAAGACAGGCCCATCAGCAGAACCACCACCCAAATTCCGCGCAACATTCTTACCATGTCAAAATCCTTATGTTTAGTGATCACTAAAAACTAACGGCTTGCCTTTTGCTGTCAAGCAGTCTTTAGTGATCGCTATGGATAAGGTTGTGAAAACACGCCGCGGCGGCCCGCGAACATTCGACCGGGATGAGGCGATCGACATCGCCATGCGGCTCTTCTGGAGGCATGGATACGAAGGTGTCTCGCTGAACGACCTAACGGCCGCAATCGGCATCGCACCCCCAAGTCTCTATTCGGCTTTCGGCAGCAAGGCGGGGCTCTACCGCGAGGCGCTCGAACGCTATTTCGGCCTGCGGGGGCCGGTGTGGGATATCAAACCCACCACGACCCTTCACGAGACAATCGAAACGCTGCTTCACAAGGCAATCGATGCCGTCATCGACCCCGCCGGAGAGCGGGGCTGCATGATCTCGAGCGGCATGATCCAGTGCGGGCCTGACCATACGGAACTGGCGCGCGAACTGGCCGAGCGGCGAAACACAATGCGGGAGATGATCGCAGAAACGCTCGGGCACTGGCTCGATCCTGAACGCGCCCTCTCCCTCGCCCGCTATCTTGTCGCGGTCCTGCAAGGCCTGTCCATCCAGGCACGCGACGGCGCCTCCCGACAGGAATTGCGCCAGGTCTCGGACGAAGTCATCGCGGGCTTGAAGGCGAGAGGTTTCGGCTGAAACGGTTCATACCCGCCCGCTCACCGCAGCGGAGAGGCAGATGATCGCTTCCCGGTGACGAGCCGCCGCAGACCTACGGCATTTGCTGGATGCGGCCGCTGCCCCTGATCTCCGAGCGGCGCAGAACCGGGTTCCCGAACAGCTCGACATTGCCGCTGCCGGAAATAGAAACATCCGCATCGGCCTGTGCCGTCATCCTGGCATCGCCGCTGCCGTAAATATTCACCTGCACGGATTTTGCAGTCAGATCCTGCATCCGTGCCGAGCCGGAGCCCGAAATGGTCAGATCGACCGCGTCGGCGGTTCCCGATGCGGAAGAGTTGCCGCTGCCTTCGATGCTCAACTGCAGCCTCGGCTGGTCGATCTGCGACAGGGTCAGATCGCCGTTGCCGAGCAATTCCCACTTGGTGATCGCCGGTCCCGACAGTTTGACATCGAGCGGAGATGCGAACCAGCCGGGCTCGCAATCCAGGCTCAGCTCGTCACCTTCGACGCGCACATGCTCGAGCAAGGCGGGGTTACCGCTGATGACGGCCTGCGCCTTATCGCCCGGCTGGTAATGGACCGAGGCGGCCGGCAGGTTGATGACCAGGCTGTCGCTTGCCGTGAAGGGCAGCGTGACCTGCTGGCGGTCGGAGGCGCTCGCCACGCAGGAGGCTTTTCCGCTCCACGCATGCAAGGCGTCTGTCCAGCCCGGCCCCGAGAGAGCCACGCCCAGCGCCAGAAAAGCGGCAGCGCCGATCAATCCGGTCGTTGCAAAGAATGCCAGTTTTCGAGCCATCGCCCAGTACCCTCCATGAGGTGTTTCGAACGTTTCAGACTTCCTGCCGGCCCAGCTGGGACAGGCGGAAATGCAGGCGGGCATAGTGGCCGAGCGCACGGATGCCCGCCCCCAATCCCATCAGAAGCAAAGCGCCCCCGCCAATGAGCACGCAGACGAGCCCGGCGCCGATGAACAGGCGCCCCAGGAAATCCGTCACGGCTACCATCGGCTGGAACAGCAAGGCGGTGACGATGATTTTCAAACCGACGGCACCGACGCCAACGAGGCCGATGGCAAGCCCGGCCGCCAGCAGGACCGTCAGAATGAGCAATGGCAGCAGAAGAAGAAGATCGACCACGGCGAGACCCGCGAGCGACATCGTTGCCGCAAGGAGATTGGACAGGGTCCAATTGTCCTCGAAACGCCGCAGCCCGATATCGGCCCTGAGCTCCCGGGCAATCCTGGCGGGATCGCCGAGCGCGGCGATGACCTCCGCTTCATTGCGGTTGCGGGCGGCGGATTCGGCGAAATGGGCCGCATAGTCGCCGACGATCTCCTCGACCTCCTGCGGCGGAAGACCGGCGAGCCCGCGTCTCAGCTCCTGCAGAAACTTGTCCTTGCTCATGATAAATCCTCAAGAAGTTTATCCACGCCGGCAGCAAAGGAGCGCCAGTCGCTGCGATGCGCCTCGAAAACCGTCTGGCCGAGCGGCGTCAGCCGGTAATATTTGCGGGGCGGCCCGCTGCTGGACTCGACGATGCGCGTGGCAACCAGCCCCTCCGTCTGCATTCGGCGCATCAGGGGATAGATCGTGCCCTCACCCATGCCCACGGCGGTAACGAGGGTGCTCGCGATCTCGTAGCCATAGCTCTCGCCTCGCGAAAGCACGGCAAGGACGCAGAGATCGAGCACGCCCTTCCGCAATTGGATCTGGATTGAATCGGTCATATCAGCCCCTGATTTGCGTCGAAGATATAGCAAGCTACCTTGTTATGCAAGGTATCTTGCATCAGATATATCCGACAGGGCCGCAACGCCGATTATCGCGGCTGTTCAGGGTTGAAAAAGACAGGGGAATGCGTATCGCTTCGATCAGCCTATTCGCCACGCAAGCGGACTCGATAGCTTCATGCCCCTCCTTAAAATCACCCTGATCGCCCTGGCCCTTTTCCTTCTCGCAGCGGGCGCCAACGCCCGGCAAGCGCGCAGGCAGTTCACGGTGCCGACCTCCGGAGGGCAGATAATCGTCGAGAGTTTCGGCAATTGCGCGAACAAGACATGTCCGGCAGTGTTAATCCTCAGCGGCAGCAAGGGTTTCGGCGCACCCGTTTACGAGGAGATCGGGCAGACGTTCAGGGCGGCCGGCCTGGATGCCTATCTTGTCCATGTCTTGTCGGTGTCGGATCTTGACGCTATCGCTGCGGCAGACGGCGCGCACGCGCGGATTGCCTATTACAAGCAGCGCCTGCCAGCCTGGATTTCCGCCGTTCAAGGCGTGACCACCTATCTTAACAATCAACCGCAGCACGGCGGCAAGGTCGGCATTCTCGGGATTTCCCTTGGCGCTCAAATCGCCTCGGCCGCTTCCGCCGGGCGAAGCGATGTTGACGCGCTGGTATTGATCGATGGCGGGTTCCCTGACGATTATCTGCAGCAAGCTCGGCCCCTGCCGCCCCTGCTGCTGGTCTGGGGGAGCGCCGACAAAACATTTCCCCTGTCGATCGGCCGGGAGCTGCAAAGAAAAGCGCGTCAGCTTGGAGGCGCGGCTGTTCTCGATGTTTACGAAGGCGGCGCGCACGACTTCTTCCTGAGAGCGGGAAGCCGGAATGCCGACGCGGCGCATCGAAGCGCGGCGGAGTTTCTCGCAACCTATTTGTCACGATAGGGTGGTCTACGCGACGTTTTCTGTGCCGCGCGCTGTTCCCTGTCCGGCTGGTTCTACAGCGTCCGGCGATATGCCGCCGCGATCAGACCATTGCCAGTTCGCCGGCGGGTGCGGCGCGATAGGCTTCGCGACCGCCGACCCAGGTGCTCCGCACGGCGGGTGCAGCACCTTCAGGCCAGTCGACCAGCACGAGGTCCGCCCGCTTGCCGGTTTCGATGACGCCGCGATCGGTAAGACCGGAGGCGCGCGCCGGATTGCCTGAGACGAGCGGCCAGAGCGCATGCAGCGGCGCCACGTCATCGGCCTTCAGCCTTGCGAGACCGAGCAGCATCGCCGGGTAATAATAGTCTGAAGCGAGGATGTCGCAGAGCCCTTCGCGGATCATGTCGGCTGCGCCGATCGAGGCGAGATGGCTGCCGCCGCGCGTGGCGTTCGGTGCGCCGAAGACGATGAAGTCGCCGGCATCGCGGGCAGCCCGCGCCACCCTTCTGTTCATCGGGAATTCGCAGATCCGCGCGCCGCGGGCGCGGAAGAAATCGCGCGTTTCGATCTGGCTGTCGTCATGCGAGAGCATCGGTGCATCCGCGGCCTTTCCGAGGGCTGCCACCTGCTCGATCGCATCGGGCACCTGCGGACGGCGCGCCCACATGCTGCGCACCAGCGCCACCATGTCCGCCACCGGAATTTTCGCCCGCTTGGCGCGTTCCGTCATCTTCTCGGCAAAGGCAGGCGTTTCGGGATCGACAACCGGGAAAGCCGGATCCAGATCGAAGGGCCGCTCCTGCAGCGGCGTCGAAGGATGCAGCATCGCCATCGACGTGTGGTCGTTGAAGGCAATCGACGGCAGGCGCGGGCCGGCAAGCGCCTCGCGGATGAGGTCGATCGCCTCGAAGCAGAAGGTCTCCCAGCGCAGCTGCACGCGATTGTCCACCGTCAGCCGGGGCGTGAGCGCGTCGAGCGCCCGCACGATGGCATAGCCGGTCTCGACCGAGCGCAGCCCCGGCTCCCAGCTCAGCGTCAGCGCATGATAGGCGGTCGCAATACCGTTGGCGGCAAGCTGGCGGTCGGTTTCGAGCAGCGCGGCAGCGACCGGCAGCATCGTGCCCGGCCGCGGCATGACCTGCCGCTCGAAGGCATCGCCATGAATATCCACGAAAGCGGGGCCGAGCAGATGGCCGCGCCCGTCGACAATGTCGGCTCCGTCGCGCCGACCGTCGATACTGGTGATCCGGCCGTCTTCGATACGCACAGAGGCCGTCTCCAGACGGTCGCCGAATACAACGGTGGCGCCCTCGATGATCACTGCCGGATTGTTCTGCATGGGTCTCATTCCAGGAAAAAAGAAGGCGCGGCAGTCGAGTCACCCGACAAGGTGCGCGCCATCAGCAGCTTCTAGCCAGCGTATATGACAGATTTGCCAACGTCGCTGATAAAACACCTCAAAAAGATCAAACATTTGAATAGCAGAAATCAACGGGACGCAATTGGTCGCACGGTCTGGCTCTGATACCAAGGAGCCGATGACCGCACGCCCGAAAACCTCGCTCCTGTTCATCCTGATCGCCAGCGGAACCGTTCTCGGTATTGCCGGGACCGATCTGGTGCTCCCGGCCGTCCCGAGCCTGCCGGGGCAGCTTGGAGGAAGCATCGAGCTCGCCCAGCTCGTACTGGCGGCTTACGCCTTCGGCACGCTGGTCGGGCTGCTCACCTTCGGCGAACTGGGCGCGCGGTTCGATCCGCGCAAGCTGCTGATCTGGTCGCTCGCCCTGTTCGGGATTGCCTCGCTCGCATCAGCGGAATCTCCTTCGATCGAATGGCTGATTGCCCTGCGCTTTGCTCAAGGCGCGTTCGGCTCCGGCCCAGCCGTCTTTGCGCCCGGTTTCATCCACGGCCTCTATCCGCACGACAAGGCGGCAGCCGCCATGGGACGGCTCGGTTCCGTCGAGTCCCTGGCGCCGGCGCTGGCCCCGATTGCCGGAGCCTGGCTCTTGGAATTCGGAGGCTGGGAGATTTCCTTCGTGCTGCTGGCGGCCGCTGCGGCGCTGATATCGGCAGCCGTTTTCTTTCAGCGTGCCCATTTCCCGCGCCCGCAGCAGATGGAAGATCATCACAGCTACCTCGCCGTTCTGAAGAATCGCGAATTTCTGAGCTACGCGTCGAGCCAGGCTCTGTCGCTCGGCGCGCTCCTCGTTTTCGTCTTCGGCCTGCCGGCCGTCCTGACCGGCCCGCTCGACAAGGGCATCGAGGATTTCGTCATCCTGCAGGTCTGCGGCATCGCCATCTTCATTCTATCAGCGAATTCTTCCGCGTGGCTCGCGGCCAAATTCGGCACGCTGAGGACGATCCGCGCGGGTACGGCGATCATGCCCTGCGCCTTTCTGGCAATCCTCGCCTATGCACTCACGGGCGCAAGCAGCCTTTACGCTCTCGTCCCGCTCTGGGCGGTTCTGAATTTCGGTTTCGGCATCCGCGGACCGATCGGCTTTCATCGGGCCATATCGGCTGCCCGCGGCGATCATTCGCGTGCCGCGGCCATCGTCATCGCAGCGATCCTCGGCATAGCGGCGCTCGGAACGACCGCCGTCGCTCCCTATATCTCCGTCGGTCTCTGGCCGCTGGCGATCACCGGCGCCGTGATCTCGACTTTCGCGCTGCTGTCGCTGGTGCCGCTGCGAAGCTTCGATTGAAGCCGCCATGGCCAAGTGGTGCCAGCTACACCAATGAAACCTTGAAAAACAGCTTCTGCTGCTCGGGCCTGTCCGAGGGATGGGGCGGCGCGCATCGCACCAGCTTTGCGCCAGAAGCAGACATGCGCACGGAGCGGTGACCGATTTGGGCCGGGATCGGACTGGCGGGTTTCAAGCGCGAAAGTGCGATAATTAATCGCCCTAGTTCCGGTCCTGGCGGAGCGTGGGGGCCTTTCTCTAGAGCGGTCGCTGGCGATGCGAGAACCTAAGTAGCATAGTTGCGTGTGGACACCTTTTTACCTAGAGTTGAATGGCAAGAGCGAACGAAAGTCCGCCACGGCGTCACGAAGTCGAGGGCATTATAGTGAGTGTCCGATCCAGCCTGATGAAAAGCGCAGAAGATTTTTCGAAGCGGGCGAATACGCAGATAGTTGTTGTCAGCTCCGGCTTACTGCTCGGCTTGTTCTCAATTATTGCGAGTCAGCAGTTCGCTTCTTCGCAACGCTATGAGGTCCTGACCATCGATTCCCAGGTTGCCGCGATGCGCGCCCAGTATCAGCTTGCCAGTAAGGAGAGACTGAAAACGCGGGATAATGCTACAGCCGCGCAAATCGAATTTGATCAGGCAGGATGCTCGACCAAACTGACGACGACACGCGATCGCTGCACGGAGCTGAAGCGAGAGCTCGAACGTGCGGGCGGGGGCGAAGAGCGGCTTACTGCAATATTGAAACGGCTGGATGACCTTGCCAAAGACATTCCTAAGAAACAAAAGGACATTGCGGCAAGGTTCTCCGAGAAGGTCTCGTTCGATGTCGGTCTTGGCATCAAATTACCTTTTACGCTCGACATCGCGCCGTTGATATTTCTGGCGGTTAGCGCTGGGCTCGGGCTCTTCGTAGGGATGAAACGCTCCCGCTTCTGGCAACTCGTGGGCCGGGCTCTACGGTCGGACCCCGATCCATCCGACCGCGTCGAACGGCTTCCCTTGATTGATGTACCGATCTGGCTTGCGCCGGTGCCGCTCGGCCGCGACCGCGTCGGGCTATCTCGCTTCGCGCTTGCGCGACAAGCCGGATGGATACGCTCTTATAGGCGGCGTCACGCCGCCATGGCTCTGCTCGTGCTGCTAGGAGTCATGGTTTGCGCGTATGTCAGCTATTCTGGCCTTATCATCGTTGACCTCCTCCGCCATATGGAGGCATTGCAGCTGCAATCTGCGCTCACCCCAACGGCAGCACGGCCTTTCGACACCAATATCATTCTGGTGATATTATTCGGAGCCAACTTGGCTGTGGCGCTGTGGCAGCTCATACCGACCCGCATCTCGACCAGTGTCACCCACCCCGTGTACGTCGATCAGCAGCGCCGCATTGCAATTCGCGCGTTGGTAGTCGGATCCACCGTCACATTCGCGGCTGCCGTGGTGTCACCTGCGCTGATGGAGAGACTCTGGTCGGAATCGATAACGAGGATCGGCCAACGCTGGAATCAATTCCGACCGCGACGTCCAAATCACATCAACCTTCGAGACACCTCCCTGAAGCCAGGATGGTATTGCAACACCCGCTCCAACGTCGTGCACTATCTTGATCACCGATTGCATATGCGATGGGCGAAAGGCATCGATCCAAGCCATCTCACATCACACATCCCGATCGCGCATCCGGGCAAGTCACACACCCCGATCGCGCATGCGGGCAAGATAGTTTCCAAAGCCGCCGCGACTAGCGGGAGCGGCACTCCAAATGCCCTCAAGGTCAACTACCGGCCTCTCGAATATCGAGAGGCTGCAGCGATCAACTTGGTGCTGCAACACCAGTATAGCGAGGCCAGCCAAGCGCTCATCGACGCCGCCTTGATCGAACTAAAGGGCGGCGGCCTAGTCCGACGGACTCCCGCGTTACGTTTGCTCGACCTCGCCGCTGGGATCGCCATCCGATATGACCTTCGGCAGGATATGCTCACGATCGTCGATGAAGTGAAGCAAGTCCTCGCGGAGCAACCCCCGACCAGCCCTTTGTCTGCTGCGCTGAATTCGCGACTGCGGCAATGGATGGAGCCATCAGGCGAAAACTGGCGCCGCAATCGCTGGCGAAGCCAGCCGCATCCACTACGATGGGACCGAGGAATCTACAAGGCTTGACACAAAAGGTGTACGGGAATAACCATCTGAGCATGAGGGTCGTGGTCCAGTCAGGATAGCCGGCACAGCCGTGCGATGGTGGTGTGAATCCACCCGCCCTCGCTCCTTTTCTGACGCTTTAGACAAAAAGTGCTCAGCAGAAACTTGCTCAGTTTTTCACAGCCTTTCGCAGCGCGTTGCCCTGACGATGACCGGGTACCCCTGCCGCCGCATGGCGCAGGGAAACCGCAATATGTCTCGGAAGACCTGTTCCCAAAGGTTGCCGTCCTGCAAATCCTGCTGGATGTCGGAGCGCTGGCAATGGGGGTGGCCGTCACTGCGGTCGCCCGTGCCGCTGCGAAGCTTCGATTGAAGCCGCCCGCCTTTAAAGTTGACGGCAACATTCAAGTAACATAGCGAAGACGCAACCGTCCCAAGCTGGAGTCGATCATGACAGTCGCAAACTCTGCGATCATGCCGATCTTGCGTTCGCTGGTTGCCCAATATTTCCGGCAGGCGCACACCACCACGGCACTTGTCGTCCTCGCTGTCATGATCGGGGCAGTCGCCTCCATCGCCTCCCCCTATCTCTTTTCCCGCGCCGTCGATGACCTGACGACAGTGGGCGAACATGGCGATGCGATTGGAACATTGCTTCTGTACGCGCTGCTCTTCGCCATTGCGACCGGGTTTGGCCAGGCGTCCCGCTTCCTGATTTTTCTCTGCGCCGAGCGACTTTGCTTTATCGCCAATTCTGCATTTTTTGCCCGCATCCTTCGGAAAAACCGGCATTCTTTCTCGACCACAATGCAGCCGAGATCGGCCAGGCGAAGCAGCAGGGAGCGCAGACTCTCAACATCATCACGCAGCTCGCTATTGGCGGCCTGCTGCCCGGCTTCGTCCAGATTACGTTCAGTGCAGGCCTTCTCGGCCATTCCATAGGCTGGGAGATCGCTCTGACCGTTCTGATCTACGGAGCGGTGGTGATCGGCCTTGATTATATCAGGGTCGGGCGCGTGAAGCCGTTCCTCGACACGGCAATGGAACGGAGCCAGGAGAACGCGCGGCTCATCGGCAACGCCGTTGCCATCGTGGAAACGTTGCGTCAGACACGCGGCGAACAGTGGATGGCGCAGCGGTTTGCCCAAAGCGCAAGCGATGCCTTCGCGAACTGGCGGCACTATGCGCTCGCAAGCAGCTTTTTCTCCGCCGGGCTTGGCATCGCGGCCGGGTTTCAACTTGCCATGACGTTTCTGATCGTCGTTCCCCGCGTCGAGGCTGGGCTGCTGTCGGTCGGCGCAGTCGTGCTTTTCAACACCCTGCTCATTCAGCTGAATGAACCCTTCCATCTCGTCGGAATGGCGATCAAGGAAACGGTGGAGGCTGCGGCCCGGTTTCGTCCGCTTGCCGCCATGTGGCACGCTCCGGAAGAAGAAGATCCTGCTGATCCGATCGCCTATCGCCCATCGCAGGGGGCGGTAACCTTCGATGACGTGACGTTCCGCTACGACAACGGGCGCAGTGTTACGAAAATATCGTTCAGCATAGAAAGGGGAACACCGACCTTCATCATAGGCGAGACGGGTTCGGGCAAATCCACCGTCCTTCGCCTGCTTCTCAAGGCGCTGCAACCGTCCGAGGGGCGCATTCTGGCGGATGGGATCGATCTCGCCCGCATCACCAGCGAAGATTGGTTCGCGCATGTCGGCGTCGTACCGCAGGACGTGGTGCTCCTCAACGATACGCTTCTGTCGAACATCGTTCTCGGCCGCCCCTTCGATCCCGAACGCCTGCGCGGCGCGGCGCGGCGGGCCTCGATCTTCGAGCGTATCGAAAGCATGCCGGACGGTTTCGAAACAGTGGTCGGCGAGCGCGGCCTGAAACTATCGGGCGGTGAGCGCCAGCGCATAGCAATCGCAAGGGCACTCTACGGCAACCCGGCGATCCTTGTCCTCGACGAAGCAAGTTCCGCCCTCGACGAGGATACCGAACGGCAGATCATGGATGGCCTGCGTGATCTTGCCCATGATCTGACCATAGTGGCCGTCACCCATCGAATGTCGTCTATCCGTTCAGGCGATCAGATCGTGCGCCTGTCGACCATGCCGACAGGGAAATAAAGTCCGCTTCGGGCTGCGAAACTTCGAGAGCAGACATCAAGGTGGCGTGGGCATCGTCGCCACCTGACACAATGCCGACGTTCGAGCCCGATTTGCCATCGGGAGCCGACATTCAGCTCCCGATGGCGTCTTGACCTTTAAACAAGGAACAACAGCGTCTGTTGGTTTTCGACAGCCATCAAAACTCCTTGCCGGCACCGTCGGCTTCCTACTTCCCGGACGATCCAAGATTGACCGTCAGCTTGTCGATCTTGCCGGTGAATGAGAACGGCACCTGATAGTCCTCGTCGTCGACCGACGTTCCGGTGTCGATGCCCACGTTGAACGTCTCGTCCCAGGCCGTCGTAATCGGCAGGCTCTTCGGCATGGGATGGCTGTCGATGACCACGCCGTCCACCTTCAAAGTGCCGGTGCCGCCTTTGCCGAGGCCGGGACCGTCGTACTTCCAGTCGAACTCAAGCATGTGCTTGCCGGCTGCGAGCGGCTCCTTGCCCTGCCACTTGACCCGCTCCAGGTCCACCAGGTTCCATGTGAACACCGGCCTGCCCTTCAGCAGGTAGAAGCCGTAGCCGGCGAACCGGCCGCCATCGGTCATCAGCACGCCTTCCCCGCCCTCCGGCACGTCGATCTCGGCGGTGACCGTGTAGGACTTGTTGAGCAGGCTCGGCGCCGAGCCTGTATCGGGGAAAGGCACGTTCATCACCCGGCCCGTATAGGTGAACTCGGTGCGACCAGGAGCGTAGCTGGGCTTCTCCGAGATGAACCTTTGAAGGCGCGTATCGTCGAGCGGGAAGACATGGTACTTCGCCGCTTCCATCATGAACAGCTGCTGCATGTCGCGCAGCTTGTCGGGCTCTGCGGCGGCCAGGTCGTGGTTCTGCGTCCAGTCGTTGTTGGTGTCATACAGCTCCCACTTGAAGCTGTTCATTACATCCGGCGAAAGCTGCTCCAGGGTGAGAATCCAGGGTGCCCCTGTCGGCGGCGCCGAAGCCATCCAGCCGTCGTGATAGATGGCGCGGGAGCCAAACATCTCGAAATACTGGGTCGTCCGGCGATCGGGAGCGTTCGCGTCATCCCATGTATAGGCCATGCTCACCCCTTCGATCGGCCGCTGCGCAACACCGTTCACCGAAACCGGCTCAGGTAGGCCCGCTGCCTCAAGGATCGTCGGCACGACATCGATCACGTGATGGAACTGGTTGCGTATGCCGCCGGCGTCCTTGATGCGCGCAGGCCAGGATATGGCCATGCCGTTACGTGTTCCGCCAAAGTGGGAGGCAACCTCCTTGGTCCACTGATAGGGAGTGTCCCAGGCCCAGGCCCAGCCCACAGCGTAGTGCGGGTACGTCTGGTCGGTGCCCCAGGCGTCGTAGAACTTCATGTTCTGTTCGACGGTCGGGTTCACGGCATTGGCGACGGCGTATTCGTTGAACAGGCCGTTGAGCGTGCCCTCGGGGCTCGCGCCGTTGTCGCCGCTGATGTAGATGACAAGCGTATTGTCGAGCTTGCCGACGTCGTCGATCGCCTGGATCACGCGGCCGATCTCGTGGTCGGTGTAGGCCAGATACGCCGCGTATATCTCGGCCTGGCGGATGAAGAGCTTCTTTGCATCGGCCGACTGCGAATCCCACTGCGGGATGGTGTCCGGCCAGGCCGTGAGCTCGGCGCTCTCGGGGATCACGCCAAGCTTCTTCTGATTGGCGAAGATCGTGTCCCTAAGCTTGTTCCAGCCCTCATCGAAGAGGTGCATTGCGCTGATCTTGTCCACCCATTCCTTGGTCGGATGGTGCGGCGCGTGCGTGCCGCCGGGCGCGTAATAGATCATGAACGGACGGTCGGGCTGAACGTCGTGCAGCATGTTGACGTGCCCGATCGCCTCGTCTGCCATGGCAGTAATCAGGTTCCAGCCGGGGTTGCCGACATAAGGTTCGATCGGCGTGGTGTTGCGGAACAGGTTGTTCGGCTGCCATTGGCTCGTGTCGTCGCCGATGAAGCCGTAGTAGTTGTCAAACCCCTTGACCGGTCCGGTCGGCCAGTTATGGAACGGGCCGGCCTGGGTGCCCTCCCATTGCGGTACGTTGTGGTCCTTGCCGTACCAGGAGGTATCATAGCCGTTCTGCCTCAGGATCTCGCCGATGGCAACGGCGTCGCGCGGTATGACGCTGTCATAGCCGGGATAGCCCGTCGCCTGGTCGACGACGACGCCGGTGGCCACCGAGTGGTGGTTGCGGCCGGTGAGCAGCGCGGCCCGCGTCGGCGAGCACAGCGCCGTGGTGTGCATCCTGGTGTAGCGAAGGCCTTCGTTGGCGATGCGGTCGAGGGCGGGCGTCGGGATCACGCCGCCGAAGGTGGACGGGGCCGAGAACCCGACGTCGTCGGTCATGATCAGGAGAATGTTAGGGGCGCCCTTGGGCGGGACGATCAGAGCCGGCCAGGACGGCGTCGACTGCGCGGCGTTGGTTTGAATGTCGCCTTTGAACGCCTGCGGCGGATTCGGCAGATATCGGCCGTCGACGGTCGTCGTCGCATGCGGCGAGCCCGCCGTTCCGGGTGCCTCCTGGGCCAATGCCGCCGCCGCGCTGAGCGCGAAGGCAGCACCGAGTGCTGTCGCTAGCAAGTAGTGCTTGGGTTTCGACCTCGACATCCGACCTCTCCTCTTCGAGTCGCAGCAGCGCATAGGATTTGGATTAGCCGCACCCTTGCACCCGGGTGCGTGGGGTGAGACTGCTTGGCAGCAATGCCCCGTGCCCGCTGGCTCCGCCAATATCAACGGGCGTCAGGGTCAGATTTACTTAGACGATATTGCATAGAATGCAGCCTTTACTTCTGTCTTGACAATTCGTGCCATCGACAGCTTTAATTCCTTCCCGACGGGGGCACTATGGACGGGGGAATTACTGACCATTCGGCGAGCTTCAGGGTCGGCTCGTCTTTTTTGCTGCCCCAGCTCATCCGATCGCTGGGACATTCCCCTGAGGCTGTCTTCGAAGCCGCTGGTGTTGATCTCGCGCTCTACGGTCACCCTGAGAACCGGATTGCCGTCGAAGATCTTGGCAAGCTCTTTGCGTGCTCGTCGCAAGCTACCGGGCGTCCCGACATCGGACTGCTGATTGCGGAAGACTTTCGCCCGCTCGGTCTTGGATTGGTTGGCGTTCTTGCCTCGGAGGGGCCGGATGTCAGGACGGCTCTCAATAACCTCGTTCGCCTGCTCCAGCACAACACCTTGGCCGGGTATCCGACGGTTTCGGTGAGCGGAAGGACGGCCGCCTGCGGATTCGATCTGAGGCATTCCGATTTTGCCGGAGCGAACTTCATCCTTGACGGCGCGATTGGCATCATCTTCCATTTGATGCAATGGCTCTGTGGTCCGTTCTGGTCGCCCGAAGAAGTCCATCTCAGCCGGCGCACGCCAACGAACCCGCGACCGTTTCAGGACTTTTTCGGCGCACCCATCCGATTCTCCGCCACTGAGGATGCCGTGCTCTTCTCCGCCGACTGGCTTGCCAGCCCGGTTGTTCGCGAAGAACACCGCCGGAAATCGAATTCTCCCGAAATCGCGGCCGCGCCTTTCTCCGAATTCGTCAGACGGCAGGTTGCGATCGGTTTGGGGTTCGGCCCAATGGATGCCCAGATCATTGCGAAGGAGCTCGGCATGTCCCGTCGCCATCTATTCCGGCGCCTGGCGGTGGAGGGCACGACCTGTCAAGAGGTCATCGACGATGTGAAATTCTCCCGCGCCCGCCATCTTCTCGAAGCGGGGGATGCGCCCATCGCCGACATTGCGTTTGCCTTGGGCTACCCCGACCAAAGCTCCTTTACACGGGCCTTCACGCGGTGGTCAGGCGCGCCGCCGAGCGCATGGCGCAAGCGGAACTGGCCCAAAAGTCCGTGATTGGCGCGGTGTAGGCTGCAGCATCGTTGGATCGTTGCTACAGGATCGAGAGCTACGCTGTCAGCGCGCGGCTGGCCGCACCGGCGTCGACGTCGCCTGCGCGAAGGTCCGCTTCGAAGAAGCCTGATTGATGTCCGGAATGCGCAACCACGGGGGCGCGAAGCCGCCTTTTATGATCGGACCGTCGAATGACTGCTTCGGGCCGAAAGCAGCAAAGCTCCGCCGCCGCGATCGAACCGGATGACAGCCCGCCTCCCCTCAGCCGGCCGCTCCGCATTTCGACAGGATATCGTCGACGACGGAGGCGAGCGGCCGCGTAGCGTCGATGGTCGCCGCGTCCTTGGGAGTGTCTTCTTTCGTTGCATGCACCCGTAAGACCAGGTCTCGTTCGTCCGGTTTTCCGCCGAACTCGTCGTCAGCCCTGCCGGCAAGCCGCCTCTTCAGCGTCTCCGGATCGACGTCGAGAACGAAAACCCCATCGAAGAGATCGATGAAGCGATGGAAATTCCGCGAGCCGCCGCAGAAGAAGGAAATCGGGTGGCTTTTGTCCGCGACGAGCGATTTGACTTTGTCGAGATGCCAAATGTGGTGCCTATGCCGAAAATTTATATCCAGACTATTCTGCGCATGCTCAGAGCTGACAAGCGCCTCGCCCGTCCGGGGATCGCCCTGATAAGCCAGCTCACGGTCGCCATGGATAACGTGGTAACCGCGCCGTTGCAGTTCGGTTGCGACCGAGGTCTTGCCGGTCCCGGAAACGCCTTCGATCAAATAATTCCTGATGCCCATTTCGCTCTCGTTCGGTAAACCGCACGCCCTTCAATCATCACGCTGGTGATATCAACTCGACGGTCGGGAAATAGGAGCGGTACCGGCCGACATCGCGCGTCAGGACCGGCAATCTCTGAACCGCAGCATGCGCGCCGATGAGAAAATCCGGCAGGACACCGGTACGGGACCCGCCAGCGCGGCGATACTGCGTGAACGCCTTTCCTGCCAGAAACAACGCGGCACGCGGAAAAGGCGCCAGGATCAGTCCCGCTTCGTCGATAAAGGCATCCAGCTCCTCGATGCGCTCGTAGCGGACGGCGAGCTCCGCATAGATGATATCGTTGATGAGCAATGGACCCACGAGACTGGCCGCTTCGAGCTGGTCTATCGACCAGTCGGCCCAGACCGGGTCGTTCGTTACGAGGTCGAGCAGCACATTGGTATCGACAAGCGTCACGCATCACCGCGGGTGAGCGCCATGATCGCATCCGTGGTGAGGCCCTTCCCGGCATGTCCGCGAAGCTGCTCGAAGCGGCTCGCCGGCTTTTTCCTGTCAGCCCGCGTCAGCACCACGCTGCCATCTGCAGCCCTGTGAAAGTCGACCTTGCTTCCAGGCGTGATCCCCAGGAATTCGCGAACCGCTTTCGGGATCGTCACCTGCCCTTTCGCCGTTACCGTGGTGCTCATGATCGCAATCCTGTAATACCGCTCCACAATCAGGTATTACTTTTTGCCTCCGGTTTCAAGTTCAGGTCATCAATCGGCCACCTGCAATGGAATGCACCCGGCCGACAGAAATCCGGCGGAGGGACCTTCCCTTTGCCGGAAGCACTTCCGGCGGGGCTGCGGTCATTGCAACAGCGCGAGAGAAGATAAAGCGATGATGGAAAGCCCGCCGAGCGCGGCCACGATGCCGAGCGACGTTGCGATGCCCAGATTCTCCATCGCGAAGGCCAGCACGAAGGGCGCGAGCGCTGACAGGATCAGCCGCGCCGCCATCATCTTGCCCTGCAGCTTGCCGTAGCCCTCGCTGCCGAAAAGATGGAGCGGCAAGGTGCCGGTGACGATGCTGAGCAGGCCGTTGCCCATGCCGAAAATGATGGCGAAAACCATGGCGCCCGGCACGGATGGGGCCGAGAACAGCAGAACCAGCACGCCGCCTGGAATGAGCATCGCCGCGATGACGGCCAGATGGAGCGGGGGCAGGTTCTTGCCGAAGATCATGTTGATCAGCCGGCTGCCGACCTGCGACGGCCCGAACAGCGTGCCGACAAGCGCGGCTGTGGCGCCAAGCCCAAGTCCCGAGAGCAGCGGCACCAGGTGCACCAGCATGGCAGAGCTCGACAGCGACATCAGCGAGAAACCCGCAACCATGATCGCAAAGCCGAGCCGGCGGCGTTGCGGCGGCAAACGTCCCACCACCGGCGGGGCAGCGGCCGATGCGACGGCCCGGCGCGCGGTTCCGCTGCGCGACAGCCACGCGTGAACAGGCAGGCAGATGGCAAGGTTGAGGAAGGCGAAGACAAGATAGACGTTCTGCCAGCTGAGATGTGCATGCAGCGCCGTGGTGATCGGCCAGAAGATCGTCGAGGCGAAGCCGGCAATCAGCGTCAGATAGGTGATGCTGCGGGAAGCGACCTGCGGGCGGATCTGCACGAGCAGCGCAAAGGCGGCGCCGTATTGAACGAGATTGGCGGAGACCTCGATGGCGATCAGCGCGGCAACATAGGCGGCCTTGTTGGGGGCGAAAGCGCAGGCGGTCAGCGCAACGGCCGCCGCAAGAGAGCCTGCTGTCATCACCCTGCCCGCGCCGATCCTGTCGAACAGCACGCCCAGCCACGGCGCCGTGAGGCCGCCGACCAGAAGAGCGGCAGACAGCGCGCCGAACACCCATTCGCTCGACCACAAAAACTGCGCGGCCATGTCGGGTGCGAGGATGCTGAAGCTGTAATAAAGCGTGCCGTAGCCGATGATCTGCGTGACGCCGAGCGCGGCGACGGCAGCAAGCGGAACGCGTTCACTCATATGGATTTCAGGCTCACGCGTTGCTCCAGTTTCTGAGCTTCCTCCTTCCGTTCGCTGTAGCGATCTGTGAGGTAGCCGGACGCGTCGCGCGTCAGCCAGGTGAACTTCACCAGTTCTTCGCAGACATCGACGACGCGATCGTAATAGGATGACGGTTTCATGCGGCCGTCAACGTCGAATTCCTGGAATGCCTTCGCCACCGACGACTGGTTCGGGATGGTGATCATCCGCATCCAGCGACCGAGGATGCGCAACTGCCCAACCGCATTGAAAGACTGCGAACCGCCGGAGACCTGCATGACGGCGAGCGTCTTGCCCTGCGTCGGCCGGATGGAACCGACCGATAGCGGAATCCAGTCGATCTGCGCCTTCATGATGCCGGTCATTGCGCCGTGGCGCTCGGGGCTCACCCAGACCTGACCTTCGGACCATTGCGACAGTTCGCGCAACTCCTGCACCTTGGGATGCGACACGGGAGCACCATCCGGCAGCGGCAGGCCTTCCGGATTGTATATGCGCACCTCGCAGCCGAAATGTTCGAGCAGCCGCCCCGCCTCCTGCGCAAGCAGGCGGCTATAGGAGACGGCGCGAAGCGAGCCATAGAGGATCAGGATGCGCGGCTTGTGCGTCGAGAATGGAGGCCGCAGCGCCCCGAAGTCGACCTGGCGCAGATGTGCCGGCGAAGCAGCAGGCAGATCAGACAATGCGCTTGCCCTCGGCGTCGAGCACCTTCTCGCCGTCTTCCTTGGTGAAAGCGCCCCTATGTGTATCCGGCAGAATATCCAGAACCACCTCCGAAGGACGCGCGAGTCGCGTGCCGGAAGGCGTGATGACGAAGGGCCGGTTGATCAGGATAGGGTCTTTGAGCATGGCGTCGAGCAATTGCTCGTCCGTCAGGGATGGATTGTCGAGGCCGAGTTCCGCGTAGGGCGTGCCCTTTTCGCGGATCGCCTCCCGCACCGTCAGGCCGGCATCGGCAATCATCTTCACCAGTTCTTCGCGCGACGGCGGGTTTTTCAGATATTCGATCACGGTGGGCTCGATGCCGGCGTTCCGGATCATCGCCAGCGTGTTGCGCGATGTGCCGCAGTCGGGGTTGTGGTAGATCGTGACGTCCATGGTCATGGGGTGGGTTCCGTCTCTGTGAGGGTGTCGGGATTGCGGGCGTCCATCAGCAGCCAGCCGACGAGCATCGTCGCCAGCAATGCGCCGACGACTTCCGCGACGATGAAGCCCGGCAGATCGATCGGGCGGATGCCGGAGAATGTGTGCGTCATCGATCGGGCAATCGCGACGGCCGGATTGGCAAAGGACGTGGATGCCGTGAACCAGTAGGCGGCGGTGATATAGAGGCCAACCAGCCATGCCACGGCATCGGCGCGGAAGCGGATGCCTGACAGGATGACGAAGACGAGGCCAAAGGTCGCCGTCACCTCGGCGAGCCATTGCGCACCGCCTGACCGTATCGTGTCCGAGGCTTGCAGCAAAGGCAGGGCGAACATGCCATGCGCCAGCATCGTGCCGGCAATGCCGCCAAGGATCTGCGCAGCGATATAGGCCGGAACCGAACCGGCCGGCAATTCGCGGCGCAGCGCAAAGACCAGCGAGACGACCGGATTGAAATGCGCACCCGATATTGGACCGAGAACGGTAATCAGCACGACGAGGATTGCACCGGTCGCCAGCGTATTGGCAAGCAGCGCCAGCGCCGTATCATCCGTCAGACCGTCGGCCATGATGCCCGAGCCGACGACGGTTGCCACCAGCAACAGCGTGCCCAGAGCTTCGGCGGCCAATCGCCGTGACAGCGGAAATGTCTGCGCGCTCATGCCGGCAGGCTCCGGACCATCAGGGCGGCGGATGCCGGGCACAGGCTTGCCGCCTGCCGCGTCGCCAGGATGGCCGCCGGCGCTTCATCGCGGGCGATGGAACGAAACCCGAGCGCCTGAAAGAAGGGAGCGACGGTATCGGTCAACAGGTAGGCGGCGTCGGCGCCTTCCATATGGGCCTGATCGAGAAGGCTCAGGGTGATCGCCTGGCCGAAGCCAAGGCCTCGGCGATCGGATATCACGACGATGGAACGCAGAAGCGCGCACTCTCCGTAGAGTTCCAGTCCGCCGAAGCCGACAGTCTCGCGATCACGCGAAAACCGGTAGAAGCGTCGGTCGGCATCTGTGAGGTCATCGACCGGAAGCCCGGCACCCGAAAGCGCGGCGCGAAGGCCGTCGTCATGGCCTTCCAAGGCCTGCTGATTGAGATCGAAACCCATCAGCTTGCCTTGGGCTGCTTGATGCTGGCGCCTTCCATCGTCCCGATCTGGCGCAGATGCGATTCCAGCGCCAGTTTGTCGATCGACGCGAGCGGCAGGCTGATGAAGGACATGATGCGGTTCTTCAGGAAGCGGGCGGCCTGGGCGAAGGCGCGGCCAATCTCCACTTCGCTGCCTTCCACGGCGGCTGGATCCTCAACGCCCCAATGAGCAGTCATCGGATGACCGATCCAGACGGGGCAGGCCTCGCCGGCAGCGCTGTCGCAAACTGTGAAGATGAAATCCATCTCAGGCGCACCCGGTTCTGCAAATTCATCCCAGCTTTTCGAGCGAAAGCCCGTTGTCGGATAGCCTAGTGCCTCAAGCTCCTTCAGGGCATGCGGATTGACCTCGCCCTTCGGCTGACTGCCGGCCGAATAGGCCTTGAAGCGGCCTTTGCCTTCCGTATTCAGGATGGATTCCGCCAGGATCGAACGGGCCGAATTGCCCGTGCAGAGAAAGAGCACATTGTAGACGCGGTCAGTGGTCATTGCAGTTTCTCCTCCATTTTAGGGGTGCAGCAGGCCGCGACCTCAGCGGCAGGCGCACAGATTTCCGGGTGACCGGAGCAGCAGTCTTCCATCAGGAAGCGAACAAGGCCTCCGAGCGCTTCATAGTTCGCGGTGTAGATGATCGAGCGGGATTCGCGCTGTTGCGCGATCAGGCCGGAACGTTCGAGTTCCTTCAAATGAAAGGACACATTCGATGGCGAAACTTCGAGCTTCTCCGCAATCGCGCCGGCCGCCATGCCGTCAGGGCCGGTGACGACTAGCATGCGAATGATGTGCAGTCGCGTTTCCTGGGACAATGCGCCGAATGCGATGAGGGCTTGACGTTGATCCATATTTCAACAATCCTTGAATCGTTGAAACGAGGATTAGCGCAAATGAACGCCATCGACAACAGCAAAATGCACAAGGACGATATCTGCCTCGGCGACCTCATGGGTGTGCTTTCGGCAGCCAGGGATTGTCAGCTGATTTTCTATTACGACGGACGACCGGTGAAGCCGGGCTATCACGTCACTGAGGTCAAGGCAGGCCAGTTCTCGGCGCTCGACTGCGGCGCCAACCCGGAGGCCTGGACGGAGATTTTCATTCAGCTCTGGGACATCGACGAGGATGACCGCACCCACATGCCCGCCGGCAAGTTCTACGCCATCATCCGCAAGGTTACCGAACACGTCAGGCTCGACGATACCGCCAGGCTGACCTTCGAAGTCAGCGACGGTGTCCAGCCGATGCAGCTCTATTGCGCGGCGATGCCAACGCTCCGCGCCGGCGCGGTGCATGTCGAACTCTCGCCGCGACCCGCAAGCTGCAAGCCGCGTGACCGATGGCTCGCCGAGCAGGCGCAGGCCACCACCTGCTGCGGATCGGCGACCGCTGCGAAATGCTGCGGCCAGTCCTGACGACCGCTTCGGGCCGCCCCGAAGACGGTGTGTACTCGGCCTGTCCAAGGCGGCATCGGCACGCGTCCCACGCAAAGATCCGGCGGAATCGCGCCGCAAAGGGTGACACGACGCGGCTCTCGGCTATCTTCCACCAAGGAAGATCTGAAACCCTTGGGAGGAGGCATGACGAAGCATCGTATCTATTCCGTCAGCGTTGCGAGCGTTTACCCCCACTATGTCGCCAAGGCCGAAAAGAAGGGACGCACCAAGGCGGAGGTCGATGAGATCATTTGCTGGCTGACGGGGCACAGCCCGGAAAGCCTGGACGATCAGCTGACGCAGAAGACCAGCTTTGAGGATTTCTTTGCGCAGGCGCCTGCGATGAACCCTTCCCGATCGCTGATTACCGGTATCGTCTGCGGCGTGCGCGTCGAAGACATCGAGGAGCCGACCATGAGGGAGATCCGCACCCTCGACAAGCTGATCGACGAACTGGCCAAGGGAAAAGCGATGGAGAAGATCCTGCGGGGGTAGCGATGCCGATACTCCCGAATCAGAAAAGTTCCGAAGGTTCGCTTTGGAGGAAGGTTGGAGCCCGCCGCCTTAATAAATGCTCGGTTCTGCAGCCCCCTCACCTTACCGTCAAAAACGTCCCACCCGCAAACACCTCTGCAAGCACCCGCGTCCCCATATCCGCCTCCTCCTCCGAAAGCCCGGAAAACCCGAGCAGCAACCGCGACCGATCTGTCGAGACCACATTCATCCGCGACAGCGGCATCACCACCACGCCCTTCCTCAGCGCCGCAGCGGAAACCACCGTGTCGTCGTCCCAGCCGCCGGTGCTCCTGACAGTGAGATTGATGCCCTGATCCGGCAGCAGCACCGCCAGATGCTCCGCCAACCGTTCCCCCAGAAACCCCGCCAGCATGTCGCGCGAGGCCCGAAGCCGCTCCCTGAGCCGCCGCAGATGCGCCGGAAAATAGCCCTCCTCCAGAAAATCGGCGATCACCCGCTGCTGGAAGCTCGGCGGGCAACGGTCGACGGCGGGGCGCACGGCGCGGAAGGCAGGCACGAGATCGGCGGGGACCACGAGATAGCCGATGCGCAGGCTCGGCAGCAGCGCCTTGCTGAAGGTGCCGGTGTAGAGAACGCGGTTTGCCTTGTCGAGGCCGTGCAGCGAGGCGATCGGGTGGCCTTGATAGCGGAATTCGCTGTCGTAATCGTCCTCGATGATCCAGCAATCGTTCTCCTCGGCATAGGAAAGCAGCCCGAGCCGGCGCGAGAGCGACAGCACCGAGCCGACCGGATACTGGTTGGAGGGCGTGACGTAGAAGGCGGCGGGCGGCGGCAGCGTTCCGCCCAGCAGACGGGAAATATCGATGCCGTCAGCGTCGACCGGCAGGCCGACGACATCGATGCCGTTCAGGACGAGGCATTGCCGCGCCGGCGGATAACAGGGATCTTCGACGACGGCCGTATCGCCTGGCGTCATCAGCACGCGGAAGGCAAGGTCGAGCGCCTGCTGCGTACCCGCCGTGATGAAGATCTGGTCGGGGCTGCAGCGCACCCCGCGCGAGACGGCAAGATGGGCGCTGATCGCTGCTCTCAGCCGCAAGTCGCCCTGGATGTCGCCATAGCCTTCGAAAGCATAGTTCATATGCCCTGCGGCGATGCGGTTCAAAAGCCGCGCCGTGCGCTCGTCATGGGCGATGCGGCCGGTGACGAATGGCAGGGCCTTCTGCGGCTCCAGGCTCGGCCCGCGCGTCAGGATATTGATGGCGGCGGCCGACACGCTGCGGCGGATGGTTTGCGCGCTGGCGGCATCCGAGGGATCGATCCGCGTCGCACCTTCGGGAACAGAAGAGGCGATATAGGTGCCTGAGCCGTGACGGGCGACCGCAAAACCCTCCGACATCAGGATTTCATAGGCTTCCGCAATGACGCCGCGCGAAATGCCCCATTCCGCTGAGGCAAGCCGCGTCGAGAGCAGTCGCTGTCCGGCGGCTAGCCGCCCTTCCGCCACGGCATTCCGTAACGAGAGGTAAAGCTGCCGCGGCAAAGGTGCCGATGACGACGGATCGAGATCAGGCCGGAAAGAAGCCGATGGCGCTTCGCGTCTTCTCGTCAGCGTCATGAAAGCTCCCCACCCCCAATAGCCGGTACAAGTGGCTCACGCACGATGAGCAAAGTGGACCTTCAAAGTCTTGTCAGAATGCATTTAGATTGAGCCACTTTCAAGCGGGATTCGCATCGCAATGCCCAGGAGACGACATGAATCAAGCAAAGCTCGACGTGCCCTATTTCAGCCAGTGGGAGTCACCTGAAATGACCCTGCCCGTGCTGGCCGAAGGTGCGAGCGCCCTGCACCGCGATGTCAACTGGAAAAATTCCGGCGCCGAGACGATCGAGGAATATGCGCGCTGGGCGGTCAATGTCTGCGGCATGGCCTGCCTGAAGATGATCCTGGCCGCCCGCGGCGAGGCGCATCCGATCCTCTCGCTCGCAAGAACCTGCACCAGCTATGGCGGCTATATCGTCAACGAGGCCGACGCCTCGATCAAGGGGCTGATCTATGCGCCCTTCGTGACCTTCGTGCGCGAGCGCTTCGGGCTTTCGGCGGATGTGAAGACACAGGTGCCGGCGCAAACCATTCCCGAAATCCTCTCCTCCCATCGCTTCTTCATCGCCTCGGTCAGCAGCGCGATCCGCTGGCCGGAGCGCGAACCGCCAGGCAAAGGCGGCCATCTGGTGCTGGTGACGGCGGCCGATGAAGGCAGCGTGCGCTTCCACAACCCGTCCGGCCACGAGCGCGCCACCCAGGCCGATGTCACCCTGCCGCTCGCCACCTTCGACCGCTTCTTCGCCAACAGAGGCATTGCGGTCGGCCTTTAGAGGCTTTGTTTCCGCGCAATTCTTTTCAAGGAGATTTTCATGAGCCCTTCCCAATCCAGGCTGCGCATCGCCGTGCTTTTCGGCGGCCGTTCCAGCGAACACGACGTCTCCGTGATGTCGGCCACCAATGTCATGCGTGCGCTCGATCCCGAACGATATGACGCCCTGCCCGTCTTCGTGAGCAAGGACGGCCGCTGGCTGCAGAGCCGCTTCATCGATGGCGAACTCGACAAGCCCTCCTCCGGCACCGAACTCTGCCTCGTGCCCGGCGGCCATGGCCGAATGCTGGCGATCGGCCCCGATGGCAAGGCCACTGATGCCGGCAGGATCGACATCCTCTTCCCGGTCCTGCATGGCCTGCATGGGGAAGACGGCGCCGTTCAGGGGCTCTGCCAGGTGGCGCGCGTGCCGCTTGCCGGCTGCGGCATCCTGGGCTCGGCAACGGCGCTCGACAAGGATATCGCCAAGCAGTTGCTAAAGGCCGCCGGCCTGCCGGTGGCCCGCTCGGTGACACTGGATCAGGAAAGCCCGCCTGCGCTGGAAACGCTGGAAGGCGCGCTCGGCCTGCCGCTCTTCATCAAGCCGGCCCGCCAGGGCTCCTCCGTCGGCGTGCGAAAAGTCTCCGGCAGCCAGGAATTCGCCCCCGCGCTGGCAGAGGCCTTCAGCCATGACCGCAAGCTCATCGCCGAGGAATTCATCGCCGGACGCGAGATCGAATGCAGCGTGCTCGAAGACACGAAGGGCGGCCTCTTCGTCTCCCGCCCCGGCGAGATCGCGCCCGCCGAAAGCCACGGCTTCTACAGCTACACCGCCAAATATCTCGACGAGAACGGCGCTGCCCTGAAAGTGCCGGCCGAACTGCCCGCCGAGGTCGAAACCCGCATCCGCGACATGGCCGCCCGCGCCTTCCGGGCGCTGGGCTGCGACGGCATGGCCCGCGTCGATTTCTTCCTGATGGAGGACATGCGCTTCGTCGTCAACGAGGTGAACACCATTCCGGGCTTCACCGATATCAGCATGTATTCCAAGGCGATGGCCGCCAGCGGTGTGGCCTATGCCGAGGTCATCGACCGGCTGGTGGAGCATGGGTTGGCGCGAGGGGCTTGATCTCCGACCGTAAGAAAAGGCCCCTCCCCAACCCCTCCCCACAGGTGGGAGGGGCTTAAACTGCCGCAACAAATGCCTTGGTGAACAAGTAGACTGCGACCGGCATCATAAAAATCGAAATGACAACCGCCCACGCCCGCCTGTAAAGGACGAATTTGCTCTTTAATTCTGATGGGATGGCTTGACTACGCAGATCAATTTCCGGGAGGCCCTTCCCGATTTTGGTCACCAAATTGGGTCCGTATTTATTCACCTCATTTGCCAAGCGTTCGAAAGCGATGAGCATGCCGACGTGGAAAATCCCCGCCCCTATGAGACTTCCGATCGCGAAAACTCCAAGGAAATGCATCCCGCCTCCTCCACATCTCACTTTTCCATAAAACTTGAAAACCTGAACGAGAATTATTTCTGCGTTAGCTGGACGAAACCTCGCCGCCATCGCCGACTTGATCACCTCAACCGGGGGCTCGCAGCCGGGATCCGATAGTGCCTGGTCTCATACTGTAAGATCAGAAGGACGAGCGCGTCGAAATGCGCAGCGTCATCGGACCCTTCGCCGGGTTCGTTCTCGAAATACGGCCGGACTTCCTTCAACGCCGCATTGTATTCGTCCTCACCCTGAAGCGTTCGAAGAGCTTTCAAATCCAACATATCGATCTCCCCTCACCTCAGAGTTCTTTCACGTCGATCGCATCGTATTCAGCGCGCGTCCCGCCAACGTCGAAGATAACCTTGTTGCCGGCGACGATATCTGCTCGCCCGCCCTATTTCCAGGCCGGCTCGTTTTTCTTCTCGTAATCGCCGAATGCCTTCTTCAGCCCGCCCAGCACCTCGGCTGCAGTTTCGAACATCGCCTTCAGCTGCGGCTCGTCGACATGAACGATATCTTCCCGCAGATGGTCCATCATCTCCTGAAGGCGCACCTGCATTTTCTGCGTATGGTGACGCGGATCTCGATCGGCTGCACTGACCATCAGTATTCTCCCATGGTTCGGGTTTCGATGAACCGCCAGTCCGTCTGGCGGCTGCAGGCCGAACGCCTGCCCTCCGGTCCCGGTTCCCGATCTCCCTCACACGGCTACAAGATCTCGACCCGAACGCCATATATCCGATGCTGCACGCCCCTACCTTATCCGAAGGAGGAATTGAATGGCCACAGTCAGCGTTCGTTATATCGTCGACGATGTCGATGCAGCGATTGCCTTCTATACGCAATCGCTCGGCTTTACGCTCACCATGCATCCGGCGCCGAGCTTCGCCATGCTCACCCGAGGCGATCTTCGCCTGCTCGTAAACGGCACGACCGGGCCAGGCGGCGCGTCCCAGCCCATGCCGGATGGACGCCGGCCCGAACCCGGCGGATGGAACCGCATCCAGCTGGAGGTCGACAATATCGAAGACGAGGTCGCACGCCTGCGCAGATCAGGCACACGGTTTCGCAACGAGATCGTCGCCGGAATGGGCGGCAAGCAGGTCCTCGTCGAAGACCCCGCCGGCAACGCCATCGAATTGTTCGAGCCGCCCAAAAAGTAGCTGGAGCAATTCGGCTCAGGCGGCGCGAGTTGCCGCAACAACGGGCCGTGCAGCGGCGATCCGGAAGCGCGAAACGATCTCTTCCAGCGCCAGGACCTGCTCGTTGAGCCCCTTGCAGGCCGAATTGGTTTGCGCCGCCATGGCGGAGTTGCGCTGGGTCACTTCGTCCATCGCATGAACCGAGCTGTTGATGTCGCCGATCGCCGAGGACTGCACGTTCAAGGACGTGACCACGGCATCGATCAGCCGGCCGACATGCTGGACCCTGGTCTCGATGTGGGAGAGCGCTTCGCCCGTGCGGTTGACGAGCGCCACGCCCGAGCCGACCTGGTCCGAAGATGTCGAGACCAGAACCTTGATCTCCTTGGCGGCATTGGCCGAGCGGGAGGCAAGTTCGCGCACTTCCTGTGCCACGACGGCAAAACCCTTGCCGGCTTCGCCCGCGCGGGCGGCCTCGACGCCGGCATTCAGCGCCAGAAGGTTGGTCTGGAAGGCGATGTCGTCGATGACGTTGATGATCGAGCCGATCTGGTCGGACGAACCCTCGATCCGCTGCATTGCCGCGATTGCCTCGCGCATCAACTCGGCGCATTGCAGCGCGGCCTTGCTGGTCTCATCAGTCATCCGGCTTGCCTCGGCCGATTGAGACGAGGAATTGCCGACGGCCGACGTGATTTCGGTGAGTGCGGCCGATGTCTCTTCGATGGTCGCCGCCTGCTGCTCGGTCCGCTTCGACAGCGCCTCCATGGCGCCGGCGATATCATGCGAAGAATGGCGCAGCGTGCTGGTCGCGCCGGAGACGGCATCGATCGAGCTGGACAGTGTATCGACACTGGAATTGAAGGCAGCGCGGAGCTCTTCGTAGGCGGATGAGAACCTGGTATCGATGCGGAAGCCGAGATTGCCGCGCGACAGTTCATCGAGTGCCCGGGTGAGCGACTGGATCACCTCGTCACGGGCGGATTCCTCGGAAGCACGCTCCAAGGCCAACTGGCGTTCGCGGGTCACTTCGGCTTCCTTGGCTCCCGCCTCGCGCAGATGCGCTTCGCGGCGCTCGAGCGAGTTGGTGCGGAAGACGACGACGGCCTGCGCCATCTGGCCGATCTCGTCGCTGCGCTCGGCAAAGGGCACGTCCTGCGAGAAATCGCCATTGGCAAGGCCGCTCATATAACGCTTCATGCCATCGATCGGCAGGATGGCGCGGCGGCGGAAGAAATAGAGGCCGGCAAGCAGCAGCAGGAAGGATGCGAGCGAAGCCGCTGCGGCGGCCGAGGTCCAGGTCATGATCTCATCGGCAGCATTCTTCTCCTGCCCCTTGAGATAGGTATCGGAATTGACCACCAGCTTTTCGACCGCATCCTGATGTTCGTGGAAGGCGGTTCTCAGCTTGACCATCGGTTCGGCCGCAGCACCGCCTTTCCCGGTCTTGAGTGCCGGGATGACATCCTCTTCCATCACCTTCCAGAAGTTGTCGCCCTTGGCCAGCACTTGCCTGTTGAGCTCGTCCTTGAGCGGCTGCGGCAGGCGGGTCGTCTGCCAATAGGCGCGTCGATCCTCATAGGCTGCCTTCAGCGTCGCGATCTTGGCGAGGTTGGCATCAACAAGGTCGGGAAAATCGTTGGCCTCATGCGACAGCATGTAGGATTCGACCACGAAGAGCGGCGGCGGCAGGATATCGGCGATCAGGTCCTTGCCATAGACGATCTGCTCGTAGATCGGCCCGTTGACCTTGAGCCGTTCGAGTGCGGCCTGCTGCAGCCCGAAGGAAGCGAACATGCCGACGGAAACGGCAATGCCCACGATGGCGAGATTTCTGGCAATGGTGAGCTTCATGATCGATCCCCAAGATGCGGCAAACCGCCGTTTACGCGCTCGATCCACCTCCTGAGCGAGCACGTTCTCGGAACTTAATATTGCATGGTAAATAAACAGTATCGAATGCGCCTTTATCTTTGATAGAGACACGGCCGGAAATATTATTTGTCAATTCCGGCGCAGATATCGCTAAAGGACCGGCTTTCTTTCTTCATCGGCGGGAGCTCATACTTGATATCATCGCCACGCTTCGATCTCCATCGACACCCTAAACGGTACGCTATCGCCTCAGGCAGCAGCGAGTTGAGGCGCGCGCGGCAGCGTGATTGCAAAGACGACCAGGCCAAGAAGCGTCAAGAGGAACCCGGCCCAGACCGCCGAGAGAAGGCCGAATCCGGCCGCGATCGCCGCTCCGCCGGCCCAGGCGCCGATGGCGTTGGCAACGTTGAGGGCCGCCAGGTTCATGGCGCCCATCAAAGTTGGTGCTTCCGGCGCAAAGCTCGTCAATCTTACCTGGATGGTAGGGATGGCAATCATCATCGTCGTGCCGACACCGAAGAGGCCGATCATCAGCAGCGCGACATTTCCCCCTGATGATGCGAGGACCGCCAGTACGATGAGCGCACTGCCGAAGCCAACGACGAGCCCCCACGAAGGGTGGCTGTCGGCGATACGTCCGCCGATAAGGTTCCCTGCCGTCATGCCGATACCGAAGAGGGCCAGCGCCACCGGGATCCATGCCCTGTCGATGACAGCGACATCGGTCACGAACGGTCCGATGAACGTGTAGACGGCGAAGATGCTCGCCACGCCCAAGGCGGCGACCAGCATCATGATCCAGACGGAGCCTCGGCGGAGCGAACTCAGTTCCTGTGCGATCGGCCCGCCGTCCAGCGCCTCGGTTCGCGGCACCCATGCCCAAAGGGCCAGAAGCGCCAGCACACCCGCGCCGGCAACGGCGAAATAGGTGTTCCGCCAGCCGAGGTTCTGGCCGAGAAAGGTAGCGAGCGGCGAGCCTATGATGGTCGCAACCGTCAATCCCGTCATGACGAGGGCAAAGGCCTTGCCGCCATGTCCAGGCCCCACGATATAGGAGGCGACGACGGCGCCGGCACCGAAATAAGCGCCTTGGGGCATACCGCTGATGAAGCGGGCGAGCGCGAACATGCCGAGATTGGCGGCAAGCGCCGAGAGAATATTGCCGACGATGAAAAGGCCGAGCAATGCCAGAAGCAGGCTCTTCCGGTTAAATCGCGCGGCAGCGAGCGTGACGAGAGGGGCACCGATCACGACCCCGAACGCATAGGCCGTGATCGCATTTGTTGCCACCGGTATGCTGATATCGAGGCTTTCGGCAAAGAGCTGCAGAACGCCCATGCTGGCGAATTCGGACGTCCCGATGCAGAAGCTTCCAAACGCCAGCGCAAACAGCGTCAAACCGCGACGCCGGTGTTGCGCCGCATCTGTGCAATGGGTTACCACCGCCCTGCATTGCGGTTCAAAGGCCTTTTGGAACATGTTCAAACTCCTGTGCACTGCTCGGCGGCTGCATCGGGCCTTGACGGCATCAGAACTTCACGACCGCCCGCCCGACGACTTTATTGTCCCGCTGGAGATCGAGATATTCGTTGATCTCATCGAAACTGATTGTCTTGATAGTGTGTTGGATTTTGCCTGCGGCGGCGAGCGCCATCACCTCGCTGAGGTCGGCGTTATTACCCCAGAAAGACCCATGAAATGTCTGCTCGCCGGAGACTCGCGGGAACAACGGAATGTCGATGCGATCGGCGATGAAGCCGACATCCGCATAGTGGCCACTGATCGCCAACAAGGCGAACCCCAGTTGCATCATCTCCCGCGCACCGGCGCAATCGATGATCGCATCGAGCTTGTCCTGCCCGGTGGCCTTCTTGAGCTCCTTGCCGATATCGCCAGCGGACTTGCCCTTGATATCGATGATGTGGTCGGCGCCATAGCTCTTTGCGATGGCCAGCTTGTCCGGATTGCGGGCGAATGCAACGACGGCCGCACCAGCGCCAAGCAGCTTGGCATATTGGACCGCATAGGCACCGAGCCCGCCGATGCCTAACACGCCGATCACCCGATCAGGTCCGAGGCCACCGGCATCGCGGATCTTCTTGATGCCGCGATAGGGCGTCAATCCGGCATCGGTCAGCGGAGCAAGCTCTTCAAATTTCAAATGCTTCGCGACCTTGATAACGTAGCGTGCCGGAACGGGAATATATTCCGCAAAGCCACCATAGGTGCCGAAGCCGGGCCAACGCACATTGGCGCAGATATGCGTGTTGCCGACCTGGCAATGGCGACATACGCCATCGCCCCATCCGGGCGCGACCACGACGTGATCACCCTCTTCCAGCCCCGCGGCCTTCGATACGACGTCGCCAATCTTCTCGATCGTGCCGGTGATTTCATGGCCCGGGATAACCGGCGGGGGAATATCGCCGTAGTTCTGGAAAAATCCGTCGACCAAAAGAACGTCGGAGCGGCACATCCCGCATGCCGCAACCTTGACCAGAACTTCGTCCGCGTTGATATCGGGAACCGCTATGTCTTCCAGGACGAGCGGCTTGTGATATTGGAGTATGCGCGCGGCTCTCATGCGTTTCTCCTCTCCTCGATAACCTTGGCTTCGTCGACGGCTGCCTGTTCAATCCTCCGGCACTCTTCGCAAGGGCGTTAAGACGGTATGGGCGTGCCTTAGTTCGTCGGCGCGGCCGCGCTGGTGATAAAGTCCGCCACCTCCTGCGGATGCGAAAGCATCACGGCGTGGCTGGAGGCGATTTCAACGACCTTGGCGCCGGCACGCGCTGCCATGGAACGCTGCTGGCTGGGCGGGATCATGTGGTCGTTCTTTGTCACCATGAAGTAGGTGGGCTTTTCCTTCCACGCCGGCGTGGTGATTTTTGTCTGCACAGCGCCGAGCCCCCAGGGAACCTGAGACTCGGCCATGAACTTCGTCTTGGCGGGATCGACGTCGGCTGCAAAGGATGTCGGGAACTTCGCAAAGTCTACCAACAGAAATCCGTCGCTTGGCGGAAGCAGCGGCGCCTTGTCTTCGCCCGGCGTCGGCGCCGTGCCGATGTCGTAGACCGACTCGCCGGCTTGAAGCGCGTATGCAGCGAGGTAAACCAGGCTCTTGACCTTTGGCAGGCTGCCGGCCTCGGTAATGACGGCCCCGCCATAGGAATGGCCGACAAGGACCACCGGCTTGCTGGCCCGGGCGATGACCTGCCTGGTGGCATCGACGTCACCCTGCAGGGTAATCGTGGGATTCTGGACGGCCAGCACCTCGTAGCCCTCGGCGGAAAGGATGTCGTGGACCTGCTGCCAGCCCGAGGCATCGACGAACGCGCCGTGCACCAGCACGATGGACACAGGCTTGTCGGCTGCGTGGCCGACGACGGCGGAAGCGGTTGTGATCATGACGGCGAGCAATCCTGTTATCACGCTTTTCATGGCATTCTCTCCCCTGGATTAATCGACCTCGACTGGGTCGAGAGTAATCGGTGTTCGCTCGGCGAGATCGCCGATGCCAGCGGCATAATCCTTGAAGTGCGCACTTTCGCGATGCGCGGCGACGGCCGCGTCATCGGCATAAAGCTCATCGAGCACGAAGCGGTCGGGATTGGCCTTGTCTCGCCAGATATCCCACCGCAGATTTCCGGGCTCGGCCCGGCTGTGCACTCGCATTGCCGAGAGAAACGCTCCGAGTTCGGATACCTTGCCAGGGCGCGCGGTCAGGATACCCACGATCTTCATGCGAGTGGACATGGTTCATTCCTGTCTGAGGCGCGAGCCGCGCAATGTCGGCTCCTGCCGGCAAGAGGGCCGGTCGCGGCGACATGCCCCGCGGTGCCGAGAGACTTACGCCCGCTCCTTCAGAGCGGCGAGCAGCTGTTGTGCGAGCGGCCCCGCCGACGCGGGATTCTGGCCGGTGATGAGGCGGCCATCGACGACGACGTGAGGTTCCCAGTTGGACGCAGACGAGTACTCGGCGCCTTCCGCCCTCAATGCGTCCTCGAGTTCGTAAGGCACGTCATCTCGTGCATAGTCATATTCCTCCTTTTTCGAGAAGGATGTGAGCTTCTTGCCGCGCACGAACGGCGTGCCGTCACCGAGCTCCACGCCGAGCAACGAGCACGGGCCGTGACAAACGGCACTGACGAGCTTGTCCGTGCTCCAGGCGCGCACGACAGCCCTCTGGACGTCCGCGTTGCGCTGGATATCCACCATCGGCCCGAGGCCGCCGGGGATCAGGATGGCGTCGTAATCCGCGGCGTCCACCTCGGCTAACTTGCGGCTGTGATTGAGGCGACGAAAGGCCTTGCTCTCGAGAAATCCCTTCTGAGCAGGGTCCTTCTCGTCATACGCGTCATACGGCGTCCATCCGCCTGCGGGTGAGGCAAACTCGATTGCGATCCCGGCCTTGTCGAGCACATCGTAGGGATGAGCGACCTCGGCGAAAAAGAAGCCGGTCTTGCGACTGTGCGGGCCAATCACGGATGCGTTGGTGACGATGAACAAGACGTGTTTTGTCATGGCTTTCCCCGATTGAATGACGATGCTGCCGGAGATCCCGGCTAAGGGCGGATTCCGGCCAAGGGTGTCCGCAATCCCCATCGCAGTTCCCATGAAGGCGACCTCGCGCGTTCGAGGTCACTCGCTTACGTGCGGTCTTTGGGCAGCGACGAGTGACATGGCCGGGGGCATCCGGTCTCGATCCGCCAACTCGTCACCGCCTGGCAATGCAGGACACTTGGTCCGTGCCCCTTGATCGCGTTTTAATACTATATTGACAGCCGGCGGGAGCTTGGCATCTTAGACTGCGCCAAAGACATCTGTGCCGTCGGATTGTATCACTGACATGCTGAATAGTTGGCCGCCTGTGCGACCGCAGTGTTCTACCGTGCAATCAGGGCCACGCCCTTTACGCAAGACTATCAATGCTCGGGGGCACCGGATTTATGCTTACGCAGCCAATCTACATGTGTATGCCATCTGCCGCTCGTTAATTTTGGTAAAATCTGGTTATGAGCTCCGCCGCTCCGACCCACGCCAGCTTCGACGATGCGGACGGCGAGACTTTTCTCTGATCTCGTGGCCTTCATCGAAGGAAAAAGATTGTGACGAGCGACCTTGACGAGCGGCCTTCCCGATCCTTCTCCTTTGGGCCTTTCGTGCTCATTCCAGACCGCCAGCTGCTCTTGCAAGGCGATGCCCCGGTTCGGATAGGAGGCCGCGCGCTTGACATCCTGACGGTCATGGTTGAGCGCCCGGGCGAACTCGTGAACAAGAGCGAGTTGATGGCGCGCGTCTGGCCGAACGTTGTCGTCGATGATGGCAACCTCAAGGTCAACATGGCTGCCTTGAGACGAGCCCTCGGCGATGGCATTGGGGCCGCGCAATACATAGCCACCGTTACGGGCCGGGGCTACCGGTTCATCGCGCCAGTCGCGGTCAATGGATTGTCTGGCTTCGCGCCATCCTCGACGGCCGCGGCAATACGGAGACACAATTTGCCGATCGCCACCACGAGGGTCTTCGGGCGGGCTGATGCGATCGAAGGCGTCAGGCGCGATTTGGACGCATCCCGGCTGGTTTCGGTCGTCGGTGCCGGCGGCATCGGAAAAACGACGGTTGCGCTGGCCGTCGCCGAGCAGAAGATCGGGTCGTTCGGAGACGGCGTCTGGCTGATCGATCTGGCGCCGTTGAAGGATCCCTCGCTTGTTCCCTTTGCCATTGCGAGTGCAATCGGTCTGGCAACGCACTCAGCGGATATGCTGGCTGCCTTAGGCAGCTATCTCCGCGATTGCGAGATGCTCCTCCTGTTCGATAGTTGCGAACATATCATCGAAGCGGCGGCCTTCTGTGCGGATCGGATACTGGCCGAAGCGCCACGCATCAGGATTCTCGCCACCAGCCGGGAGCCGCTCCGCGTGAGAGGCGAACGCGTCCGCAGGCTGTCGGGGCTGGACGCGCCGCCCGCGTCGTCCGACTTGAAAGCAGCCGAAGCGCTCACGTATCCCGCCATTCAGCTCTTCGTGGATCGCGCGACCGACAGGCTCGAGTCGTTCGAACTGAGCGACGCCAATGCAGTGACGGTCGCGGAGATTTGCCGGCGGCTCGATGGTCTTGCATTGGCGATCGAACTTGCGGCGACGCGCGTGGATTCCTTCGGCACGGACGGACTGCTCGCGCATCTGGACGATCGATTTCGGCTGCTGAGCGGGCATCGCGCCGGACCCGAGCGCCATCGCACACTGGCGGCAGTGATCGACTGGAGCTATGATCTTCTCTCGCAGGGCGAATGCGCGGTCATGCGCCGACTGTCGGTCCTTGCCGGTTCGTTCGATCTCGATTCGGCCTGCGCCGTTGCCGGTGAGGATGTCGAACGGGTGCGGGTGATCGATGACGTGGCCAACCTCGTCGCAAAGTCTCTGCTTTCCGTGGATGTCGTTGCCGACAAGCTTGTCTATCGCCTGCTGGATACGACGCGAGCCTACTGTCTCGAACGGCTGCAATCGAGCGGCGAGGAGGAGATCGTCCGCCGCCGGCATGCGGAGCATATTTGTGCGGTTCTGGAGCGCGCATCGAGCGAGTGGGCCATCCGCCCTGCCCCGGATTGGGCACGCGCCTATGGAGGCACGCTCGACGACCTGCGCTCGGCGCTGGACTGGACCGGAGGGGCTGCCGCGGACAGATCGCTGCACATCCGGCTCTCTGTCGCGGGATGCCTGCTCTGGAACCACTTCTCTCTTACCGAAGAATGCCGCATTCGCGTAGCGCGGGCGCTTGAGGAACTGGATGCAGCCGGACTTGTCGGAACGGCGGCCGAGATGCAGCTTCAGGTGTCGTTCGCAGGCGCGACGATGTTCATGCGCGGCGCCATACCCGAGGCAATGGACGCCATGCGACGGGCGCTGGAAATTGCCGTTCGGATCGGCGATGTCGACCATCAACTCCGTTGCCTGCGGATGATCGGAACATATCAACTGTTCGGCGGCGAACACGATGCCGGCATCGCAACGCTTGAAACCTTCGTTTCAGTCGCCGCCGCAGCGGACCCTTCCGCATTGCCGGCCGGCGAGACGCATCTGGCCGTAGCCGATCTGTTCATAGGCCGGTTTGAAGGCGCCCGGCAACGCATCGAACGCTTTTACGGAAACTATTTGAAGGACTCCAACGACCCGCGGTTCGCGCGTTTCCTGTATGACAGAAATGTCGACGTCGGGAACATCCTGTCGCACATACAGTGGCTTACGGGTTTCACCGACACGGCCGTGCAGACGACGGAAGTGACGATCGCGCTCGCGCGAAAGACCGGGCATGAGCTTTCTCTGAGCAATGCGCTCGCATGGGCGAGCCTGACCTTCCTCATGAGCAGGCGTTACCAGGACTGCGGCCGTATTGCCGCGATGCTCGACGAGCAGATCGTACGGCATGGCATCGTCATCTGGCGACCGGTCGCCATCTTCTGTCGCGGTGCCGTGGTTTGCGCTCAGGGCGACACGTCGGCCGAAGCACTGGGTCTGCTCGAGCAAGCTGTCGGGGAGTTCCGCGCCATCCGGCATCTGGCACGGTTCCCTTTTTATCTCGGCGGCTTTGCGGACGCATTGGCCAAGTGCGGCCGCCTGGTGGAGGCCGCCGCCACCATCCAGGAAGCGCTCGATTGCGCCCATGCGCAGAACGAGCAGTGGTGCGTTCCCGAGCTTCTGCGCATCCGGGCCTCGATTCTAATGGCCGAGGTCCGGCCTGATGAGGCGGAGACGCTTCTCATCGAGTCGATCGCGCTGGCCCAGGAAATCGGCGCCTTGTCGTGGCGATTGCGATCGGCCTGCGATCTCGCAAGGCTCCGGCATGTCTCGTCGCGGGCGCATGATGCACGCAAGATGCTGCAGCCCGTCTATGATGACTTCACGGAAGGGTTCGAAACGCACGATCTTGTCGTCGCGGCCGACCTGCTCGCCTCATTCGCACACCTTTAGACATGGCGGGCGGTCTGGAGCCTGAGACTTTCTCAGGCGCGCACGCATACCTTGACCGTCTGGCTCACCCTGCGTTCGTCTCCTCCGGCCGCCGCCCGTAAGCGCTGAGGATGGCCGCGATAAGACCGGGGAAGCGCTGATCCACTTCCTGGCAGCGCGAATGGTTGCGCATCTCCACGCCATGACGCTCGCCCCGGATGAGGCCGGCCTCACGCAGCACTTTCATATGCTGCGACAGCGATGATTTGGGGATGACGCGCCCGCCCAGATTGGCAAGCGCAGTGCACGTGCCGCTGGAGCCGACGCCCGCGATCTGTGCGAAGATCGCCACGCGCTCGGGATCGGAGAGCGCATAGAGGATCGCTTCCGGCTTCAAGTCCTCGATGGCTGGGTGAAAGAGCGGTCTCATGATTTTTTATATAGGGCCACTTGATATCATGATCAACAGTTCCGAATTTCTGAACTACGGAACGAAAGCCGTCACTCCCGGCGGCACTCCGGGTCGAAAGGAACTGATATGTCTAAGCTTGCTGGAAAAGTCGCCGTCGTGACAGGAGCCTCCAAGGGGATCGGCGCTGCGATTGCCAGGGCGCTCGCCGCAGAGGGTGCAAAAGTGGTGGTGAACTACGCCTCGAGCAAGGCGGGTGCAGACGCCGTCGTCGAGACGATCACGGCCGCCGGCGGCAAGGCCATCGCGGTACAGGGCGATGTTTCGAAGGCCGAGCAGGCACAGGGATTGATCGACGCTGCGATCAAGGAATTCGGCCGTCTCGACGTGCTGGTCAACAATTCCGGCGTTTACGAATTCGGGGCGATCGACGAGATTACCGAGGAACACTATCACCGCCAGTTCAACGTGAACGTACTCGGCCTCCTGCTGACCACCCAGGCCGCCGTCAAACACATTGGCGAGGGCGGCAGCATCATCAACATTTCCTCCGTGGTGACCAGCATGGCTCCGCCCGCCACCGCCGTCTATGCCGGGACCAAGGGAGCGGTGGACGCCATCAACAGCGTGCTTGCCAATGAACTCGGCCCGCGCAAGATCCGCGTCAACGCCATCCTGCCCGGCATTATCGAGACCGAAGGCACGCATAGCATAGGCGTCATCGGCTCCGATTTGGAGCACACCACCGTGGCCCAGACCCCGCTCGGGCGCATCGGCCAGCCCGACGATATCGCGAGAATCGCGGTCTTCCTCGCCTCCGACGACGCCGGCTGGCTGACCGGCGAGCGACTGACCGCCGCCGGCGGCTTTCGCTGATCGTCAATTGATGGTGTGCGTGCTCTTTCAGGGGGCACGCACCCTGCCCCGGCTTGCCGTGGCAGGCGATGGCTTGCGACGCAGGATCAGTCCGCAAACTCTTCCCAGACTTCGGCATAGGCCCTGAAGCCGATGCGCTCGTAGGTGGCTTTGGCTTTCGGGTGATCCCAGGTGTCGGTGCGGAGCCACACGCGGTCAGGCAGATAAGCCCATATAGCCCGCAGCGACCAATCCAGAAGATAAGGCCCGAGACGACGGCCCTGGACCTCGGGAATGAGGCCAAAGTGCTTCAGCTCCACCTCCCTTTCGCCGACGCCCGTAAACTCGCACAGCCCGACGGATCGTCCGTCATGCCGCAGAATGTAGAGAGCGGTGGAACTGCTGCGCAGGAACGCCAACAGGCCTTCCCTTGTCATCCGCAGACGCTCGTTCCATTGCAGCGGCATCCCGACGGATCGATAAAGCTGAAGATAGCCCTCCGCATCGGGACGCTCCCTGGCGATGCCGGCGGCCGCGACGGGAGATGACAACGCAACGCCGGACGGGGGCACAAGCTGTTCCATATAGGTGACGAGAAGACGGACCATCGATGCGGGGGGCTCGGCAAAAGCCGATCGATAGCAGAGACGGTTCATGAAATCGACGTCTCACACGGCTGCAGCATTTCCGCTACTCAAAAAAAACGGACATACGCTATTGTCCGGGATCCAAGAGATCGAAAACAGGGGAATCTTGCATGGACGATGGCTGGAAGGTGCTCGAAACCAGGACGATCCTTCAGGATCGGTGGCTGAATTTACGTGCCGACGACTGCCTGACGCCGGACGGGGTGACGATTTCGCCCTATTACGTGATGTCCTATCCCGATTGGGTCAATATCGTTGCGATCACCCCGGACGATCGCCTTCTGCTCGTTCGCCAATATCGGCATGCGGCGGGCAGGTTCTTCCTGGAAATACCGGGAGGCGGCCTCGACGAGCGGGACGTCGACAGCGAAAAGGCAGCCCGCCGCGAACTGGAAGAGGAAACCGGCTACATTGCCCAAAACTGGCAATTGATCAGCACCCTATATCCAAATCCGGCCTCTCACACGAACCGCCTTCACACCTATCTCGCAACCGGCGCCGAGCGCAGGTATCAGCAACGGCTCGATGCCGGCGAGGAGGGCCTGACCGTTCATGCCCTTCCCATTGCGGAGGTACTGGATGGGTTGCAGGCTGGCTTGATCGGCCAGGCCCTTCATGTCTCGTCCATACTTCTGGCGCTCCGGGTGGCCGGGCGGCTGAGGTAAGCGGACGCTGAAAAAGACCCCTCCCCAACCCCTCCTCCTTGTGGGGGTCCGAAGGACGGGTCGAGACCCGTGGCTCGACCCCGGCATCCGAGAGGATGGGTTTGGGGCGGGGTTTTCTCTGGACCGGCCTAAAGCCAGGCGGCCGGCTAGCCTCACGCCCGTCCCGCGCCCATCTCGACGAGAAGCTCGTCCAGTTGCTCGAATTGCTCGGACATCACGCCCTCCATACCGGAGGCCTCGTCGAGCGCTTCCTTCGAGGGATAGAGTTCGTGCAGGGTGAGCAGCGTCTTGCCGTCCTTCTCCTCGAAGGTCACCGTGGTCACGGCAGCGTCATCACTTTCCTCATTCGTCCAGACCAGGCGCGCATTCGGTATCACTTCGAGATATTTGCCGAAGAATTCCGTGGCGCTCGAGGCATCGTGGCCAAACGCAACACGGTAGCCGCCTCCGACGCGAACATCCATCCCGCAGGAAAGCAAGGGCACGCCCATCGACTTCGGCGCCCACCACCGCATGAACAGCTCGGGCGTCGTCCATGCCTTAAACACGATGCGCGCGGGGGCATTGAAGGTTCGCGTAATGACCAGCTCACGCTCGGACTTGCGAACCTCCGTCGTGGGGTTTTTCGTCAGGGTAGGCTTACTCTCCATCGTCCTTCTCCTTCTGTTTCAGTTCCTCGACAAGTTTGTCCAGTGCATCGAAGCGTGCGTCCCAGAGCCGGCGGTAGCTCTCGATCCAGGCCGCCTCTTCCTCCAGCCTGCGCAGGCCGAGCCTGCAGGTGCGCACGCGCCCGACCTTCTGAGTGGTGACGAACCCCGCCTGCTCCAGAATGCCGACATGCTTCTTCATGCCCGTAAGGGTCATATGAAACTTTTCGGCAAGGTCCGTGATCGAAGCGTCCGCACGTCCGAGCTGCTCCAGAACGCCGCGCCGGGTGGCGTCCGAAAGCGCGGCGAACGAGGCATCGAGACGAGCTGTCGAATACTGAACCATATGGTTCAGTATATAGCCCAGGGATGAGCGGCACGCAAGGGGACCGACCGGCGTGCCCGGCTTATCATCTCAGCCGCCCGGCCACCCGGAGCGCCAGAAGTATGGACGAGACATGAAGGGCCTGGCCGATCAAGCCGGCCTGCAACCCATCCAGTACCTCCGCAATGGGAAGGGCATGAACGGTCAGGCCCTCCTCGCCGGCATCGAGCCGTTGCTGATACCTGGGCTCGGCGCCGGTTGCGAGATAGGTGTGAAGGCGGTTCGTGTGAGAGGCCGGATTTGGATATAGCGTGCTGACCAATTGCCAGTTTTGGGCAATGTAGCCGGTTTCCTCCTCCAGTTCGCGGCGGGCTGCCTTTTCGCTGTCGACGTCCCGCTCGTCGAGGCCGCCTCCCGGTATTTCCAGGAAGAACCTGCCCGCCGCATGCCGATATTGGCGAACGAGCAGAAGGCGATCGTCGGTGATCGGGGGAACCAGGCCAGGATGGCGCTGACCTTGCCCCAGTAATCGAGCTGAATTCCTCGACGCAATCCTCTGCGATTTGAGGATTATGCAGAAGCGCGCAGCCCTATTGCTGCTGCGCCGGCGGCGGGGCGCCGATCTTTTCCAGAACCTTCTTGGCGAGAGCCGGGTCGCTCTGTGCGGCCGTCAGGATCGACGAGTATTCCTCGACAGAGATGTCCTTGGAGGCTTCGACGGTGTCGACCATCTGCTTCTTGGCTTCTTCCTGCAGCTTTTGCTTCGCAGCTTCGTCCGTCGTCGCGCCGATTTTGGCCGAATATTCCTTCCTGATCTTGTCGACCTGCAGATAGGCGACGGCAAAGGCGTCGATTTTCTGATCGCTGACAGGGGCGGCGGCACCATTGTCGCCGGTCTGCCCTTGCATCGGTGCTTGGCCCTGCGCCGGCGGCTGCTGTTGCGCCTGGGCCAGGTCCTCGGCGGATGCCGGGCCGAGGGCAAGCAGGCAGAAGACCGCAGCGGTCATCGTTGCGACGGGTGTGTAACGAGTGATCATAGTCATTCCTTTTCACGTGCATGATTTGATCGGCAGCAGGACCGCCTCGGTCGATCGCTCAGCCGCTGGAGGCTGGCGAGGTCGCAACGATGGACCTTTAAGAGGGCACAGTGCGGCGGTGGCGGGGCAATTTGCTGACGATTGAGCGGCGGCTTTGTGACCGGGATCGCGATCGACGGTGCTTTCGTCCGTCATGCCTGCATTCACCCTCTCATACCGTCTCATACTCCTTTTGGAGCAGAAATGGACGGAACGATAAGTTTCAGGACGCGGGAATAACGACAATTGCGTCCCATGGCTGTATTTAAATAGCCACGGTTAATTCCTGAATGAAGACAGAAAAGACCAGAATATTTCACCTGCCAGCGCCGCGTCGAGACGGAGCAATTCCAGGTGAAACGGCAGTAATTCAAGAAGAAACACAGAATACGAGGCGGACAGCGATGAACTGTCCGGGAAATATCCGTGCGTGTTCTGCATAGGCTTCGGCCTATTGCGGAGACTCTTCGTCACTCAACCCGCAGTCGCCAAAAAGAATACTTATAACCGGCTGCGCAGGCCTCCTCGATCTCTCAACTGGGGGGAGGATTGAGGCGATCGATGGCAAGGCCAGGTGTGACGAAGGCAGGGGTTGCACGCAAGCTCAGGCGCTTGAGTCTATGCGTATGAGCCTGATGCTGACGCGCAACCCCATTCTATCGAACCTGGAGAATTCTGATGCGAGCTGCCCTCTCATGGGCAAACGGAGGCTAAGATGATCACGACCGAAGACCAGAACCACATCGAATTGAAACAGACTGCGAACTGCAGAAGGGACGTCGAAATCGCAATGATGGGAATGCTCACCAATCTGCAGAAACATGGATGGTCAGCAGCGGAACTGGCACTGGCGCTTGCCGATGCCTCGGAAGAGCTCGTGATGCTGATCGCCAGCAAGACGGTGAGATCGAATTAAAGCATGTCGCGCAAAAGTGTGTAGCGGTTTTGCGGCAACGACATGCGTAAAAACTGACGAAAGCGGCGAGTTCGTCGTATCGCGTTGCGATACGACGCCGCTGTTTGAGCCTGGCAACGAAGCCCATGGCACCTCTATCGCGATTGCTGCGAAATCAGCCCTTCATTATGAGCGCGCGCCCGATGGGTTTGGCGGGCTCGCTGCGTAAAACGATCGCAGTATTGACCGAGCCGTAGCGGGCAATGGCATCGACGATGCTCTCCAGCTCCGCCGGCGAAGGCACGATGACTTTCAGGTGGAAGCAGTCTTCTCCCGTCAGCCTGAAAACCTCGATGACCTCAGGCATTTCCGAAAACTGCTTCAGGCAGGTCTTGATATATTCGTGCGTGGTGCGCAGGCGGATGATCGCCATCATTCCGAGCCCGACCGAAGCAGGATCGATGACAGCCCTGTAGCCGCTGATGATGCCGCGTTCTTCAAGCCGTTTCAGCCGTTCCGACGCTGCCGGCTGAGAGAGGCCGACCCTTCTTCCAAGTTCGGAAACGCTGATGCGCCCGTCGCCCTGCAGGGTTTCGATCATGGCAATGTCGGTTGGATCGAGCTCGGCACGACTATCGAAATGTTTTGCCATCGACTTTGAATCCATCGGTTTGCGGTGAACTTTTCCGATGAATGCCAATTTATCATCTCTGAGTAAACGGTCATGTTGATGCCGTAATCACAAGCATCGGCCCGAAAATCAGAATCCATTTTCGGAAAGCCTGATGCGTAGATTTAAAGAGGCGAAGCATGACCGAAATCATCCATCTGCCGGGCATCGGCAATTCCGGCGAGCTCCATTGGCAAAGCCGTTGGGAGAGCGCCGATCCCTCCATCCGCCGTTTCGACCCTGCGAGCTGGGACGAGCCGGATCTTTCCGACTGGATCGCGGCGCTGGAGCAGGCCGTGCGTGCGGCGCGAAGGCCGCCCGTTCTGGTGGCCCACAGCCTCGCCTGCCTGCTCGTCGCCCATTGGCATGAAGGTTCCGATCTGCCGATCAAGGGGGCAATGCTGGTCGCCGTGCCGGATCCGGCGTCTCCGGCTTTTCCCGCACAGGCGGCAAGCTTCGCAGAGCCACCCCGGACGCGCTTTCGATTTCCCTCTCTCATCGTGGCAAGTACGGATGATCCCTATGGTTCGTTGCCCTATGCCGAGATGCGGGCAGAGCAATGGGGAAGCGCGTTGACGGTGATCGGTGCGGCCGGCCACATCAACGGCCAAAGCGAACTCGGCGATTGGCCGGAAGGTTTGGCGCTCGTGAGAAACTTCGCGGGCCGCCTGTAGCCCGCGTCGCTCGATTGACAATTTTTGAAAATTTGCCCTTCTTGTCGTGTCTCAATCTCAACGGAAAGAGACACCAATGCACAAATCCTTCTATGCTTCCCAAAGCGTCTACTCGGAACCTGGCCCCTATCGCGAAACCTTGATGCGCGGTGGCGTCGAGCCTAAGTCATTTGCCCGGTGGATCAGCTCGTTCATGCAGCATCCTCGCGGGGCCGAGTCCGAAGAACGAGGCTTCAAACCTGAACAGGCCGCCGATCTGGAGCTTCGTTCGGTGGCAGAGATTCTGGCTGTCGCCGTAAAACGCAATTTGCTTGACGGCGTTTCCGCACAGCACAAGGTCGGCGGCGTATGCCGGGACTTTGCTATACTGGCGGTTAGCAGATTTCGTGAGCGCGGCACCCCCGCTCGCCTCCGTGTCGGGTTTGCCGATTATCTGGTGCCTGGGCATTGGGAAGATCATTGGCTTTGCGAATGGCATGACGGCGCGCGTTGGAAACGGCTCGATGTGGAGTTTGCAGCGATCGGGGGAGTTTCCTTCGATACGCTGGACGTGCCGCGCGAGCGGTTCCTAACAGCAAGCGAGGCATGGTTTCGGATCAAAGACGAGCCGGAGATCGCCTCCCGATTTGGCGTGTCGAGTCTCGACCTTGGCGGGGAGTGGTTCGTCGCGGGAAGCCTGCTTCGAGAAATGGCAGCCTTGCGTAAGCTGGAACTGAAGCCGTGGGATTACTGGGGTCCATCAAAGGACCTCTCCCCAGTTTCGACCGAGTTGTCGCATCAGGCGCGGACCACGTTCGACCAACTCGCTTCACGGCTCAGGACCGTCACTGTCGACGGGGAGGACGAGCCGGAGGCTTTAGCGGACTGGCCTTTACCGGAGGAGGTTATCAGCTTCCCACAAGGTGAGGCTGTAGCTGTCGTATTACGCAGTTTATAATACACGCTGCGTTGCAAGGGGACGGGGCTGCCGTTGAGATCCCCGCAGACGGTGCCCGCTCCATGACAGCGCTCCTCGCTCGCAGGTTTCATCGTTGCGTGATGCGGCGTGCAGCCACCAGATCGACCACCGCGCCGGTTTCAGCCGACCGGGCGTTGCATCCATGCTCGCCTGCCCCGGTCGCCCCCACCTGAAACTGGTTGACCAGCTCGCGCAGACGCCCTGCTTCTGAAGACAGCGACGCGACGGCTGCGGTCGATTGTTCGACCATCGCCGCATTCTGTTGCGTCGACTGATCCATCTGGTTGACGGCGGTGTTGATTTCGGCGAGTCCGGTCGACTGTTCGCGTGCCGCGGTCGCGATCGCGTCCATGACCTGATTGATCTGCGCGACATAGTCGCCGATCGACTTCAGCGACGCTCCGGTCTGGAGAACGAGTTTCACGCCGTTCTCGACTTCGGCCGACGACTGCTGGATGAGCACCTTGATTTCCTTCGCCGCTTGAGCGGCGCGCTGCGCAAGCTCCCGGACCTCCTGCGCCACGACGGCGAAACCCTTGCCCGCCTCGCCAGCGCGGGCCGCCTCGACACCGGCGTTCAATGCGAGAAGGTTCGTCTGGAAGGCGATTTCATCGATCACGCCGATGATGTTTGAAATCTGCTGCGAACTGCCTTCAATGCGGCGCATCGCCTGCTCGGCTTCCGACACCACGGTTGCCGAATGCTGCGCGCTGGCATTGGCTTCCCTCGCCACGTGACGTGCTTCCTCCGTCCGCTTGGTCGCTGTCGAGACGGTCGACGTAATCTCATCGAGAGCAGCCGCGGTCTCTTCGAGGGAAGCCGCCTGCTGCTCGGTCCGTTTCGACAGGTCCTGAGCACCCGATGCGATCTCGCTGGTGCCGTTATCTATGCTGCGCACCGTCTGCAGCACGGCACCGATCGTCATCCCCAATTGGTGCAGCGAGGCGTTGAAGTCCTGGCGCAGCGCTTCATATTCCGCCGCGAATTGCTCGGAAAGCTGAAAGGATATGTCGCCTTCCGACAGACGCCGCAGTCCCTCACCCAGCGCCGTCGTCGCGAAGCGCAACTGCTCCGCCTCACGCTCGGCCCGCCGCTGAGCCGCCGCGCGCGCCGCTTCGGCTTCGCTCCGCGTTGTTGCGGCCTCCCTTTCGAGCCGCACCACATTGAGCGCATTCTGCCGGAAGACTTCGACGGCACCCGCCATGTCGCCGATTTCGTCGGCGCGACCGGCATAGGGGATATCGCTGTCGAGATCTCCGGCTGACAGGCGCCCCATTGCGGATGCGATCCTGCGGATGGGAGTGGCAATTCCCAGGATTGCGAACACAATGCCAGCCGCAGCGATCGTCACCGCGAGCGCTGCAATCGCCGCCGTCAGCGTGAAGGCCGAATTCGCCGAAGCGCCGCTCGCAGCCACGAAACTTCCCGCCTGGCTGAGGATGAACTCAACGAGATCGCCAATGCGAGTGTTCACCACCTTGGCCTGCGGCTCCATCATATCCTTGAAGAGGCGGGCGGCGTCGGATGGCTTGCCGCTGGTCTGCAGGGCGACCATCTGCTCCGCCATGTCACGGAATTTGGAAAGCTCCGGCTTGATTTGATCGATCAGTTCCCGCCCCCGCTCGGTGCGAACGCCCTTTTCATAGTCGAGGACGAACGTGTCGAGGGAGGTGGCCGCCGTGGCGATCCGTTGCGTGCCGGCGCCCTGGTCTTCGGCCGTCGTATCCAGGAGGAAATCGGAATAAGCCAGTTGCAGATCGAGGAAACTGCCCTTGATCTCGCGCGCCGTCACGAGCCGCTCCATCCAGAAGTGCCCGATCTGCTCCGCGTGCGAGCTGATCGTGGAGATCGTACTCAGCGAAACATAGGATAGACTGATAACGAAAATGCTGATGGCAGACAGCGTCAGAACAAGGGCCTGCTTGATGCTTGGGCGTTTCATGCGAGTCTCCTCCCGAAGTGGCCTGACCAGCTTGCCGGCCGATATAAAATCTCACAGCGCATTGATAATTTAGTCTTAACTAAACCTCCTATCGCGCTCCCTTTCCTGACAATTCGGGGCCGATCATAACTTCCGCGATCATTCGATTGCGCCGCAATTTGTGGCTCCACAAACACCGGTATTAAAGGGTTTCAAAGGTGCAGCGACTGGTAGAAAACCGGCGATGCGCGAATCTTCTCATGCGGCATGATTCGCCATCACGGCAGCAGCAATATGCTCCCCGCCGACCGCCCCGACTCCATCTCCTCATGCGCCTTCGCAACATCCGCCAAGCCGTATTCGGCAGCGATCTCGCAGACGATACCCCGCTCCATCGCTGATATCGCAGCCTCCGCGGCCTCGCGGTAGCGCCCGATATCGGCGCACCAGGCCATGATGCTCGGATGGCAGAGCGATTTGCCGGGCCGAAGCTCTTCCACGGCAACGGGCGGGATGGGGCCGGCGGTCTGGCCGATGGTGACAGCGGTACCGAACGGTCGCACGGCGCGAATGCTCTTCAGGAGCATATCGCCGCCAATGCCGTCATAGGCGACATCGACGCCGTTTCCATCAGTCAGCCGCTTGACCTCGGCGACGATATCGGCCCCTCGCCCGACGATCAGGTGGTCGGCGCCATAGGAGGCGGCGAGCGCTGCCTTCTCGGCCGAACCGACCGTGCCGATGACGGTGGCGCTAATCGATTTGGCCCAGCGCACGAGAATGCTGCCGAGCCCGCCGGCGGCGGCATGGATCAGAACGGTGCTGCCGTCGCCGACATTGCAGACCTTCTTCAAAAGCATATAGGCCGTCATGCCCTTGAGCAGCGAGCTTGCCGCCATCTTCGCCGAGACCGCATCGGGAAGCCGGATTACCCTTTCGGCAGCGATGATCCGGGTGGAGGCATAGGCACCGGCCGGCGGGCCGGCATAGGCGACACGGTCACCCGGCGAAAACGCCGTGACATCGGGGCCGACCTCTTCGACGACGCCCGCCGCTTCCACGCCGATGACGGCGGGATAGGAGGGCAGCGCGTAGAGCCCCTTGCGGTGATAGACATCGAGGAAATTGGTGCCGATGGCCTGATGACGGATCTTGACCTCGCCTGCAGCGGGGGATTGCGGCGGCTGATCCTGCAGCCGGAACTGGGTGACATCGCCGGGGGCATTCAGCAGGACGATCTGGTCGGTCATCGTTCAATTTCCTTTGTGGGGGCTCCGTTACAGGAAGACAAACTAGCCGGTGGTCATATGTGTGAAAATTCCCTATTGTCGCACAATGATTGGGAAGGAATTCACACAGATAGCCAATTTCACACAGATAGATTGGGACGATATCCGGCATTTCCTGGCGCTGGCGCAGGCCGGAACCTTTCTCGGGGCGGCACGGCAGATCGGCGTCGAGCACGCGACGATCAGCCGGCGCGTCAGCGCGCTCGAAAAGAACCTCGGCCGCAAGCTCGTCGACCGCCGCGGGCGGCGCATCGTCCTGACCGCTGAAGGCGAAGAGGTTGCGAGGCACGCGGCCCTCGTCGCGCAGCAGACGGCTGTCATCGAGCAGCTTGGCCGCACGAGCGCCACCGACATGCGCGGCCATGTGCGGATCAGCGCCCCGCCGGCGCTGTCGAGCGTGCTTCTCGCCAAACCTGTCGTCGCCGTCAGGCGGCAGCATCCGGGCATCGAGATCACGCTGGTGGGCGAAAAGCGGCTCGCCTCGCTGAACCGCCGGGAGGCGGATATCGCGGTGCGGCTGTCGCGGCCGGAAGATGGCGATTACGCCATCGCCAGGATCGGGCAGATCGCCTTCCATCTCTATGCATCGAAGGCCTATCTCGAAACCGTGCCGGAGGCGCAATGGACCTTCATCGGCTATGACGAAGGCATGAACGCCTCGCCGCAGCAACTGCGCCTCTTCGAACGCGCCGCCGGCCGGCCGATCGCGATCCGCTCATCGGTTCTGGAGTTCCAGGCCGCCGCCGCAAGGCTCGGCGGCGGTGTCGTCATGCTGCCGGATTTCGCGGTGCCGGATGGCCTGCAGCGGATCGAGGATGAAGATCCGCTGACGCGGGAGGTCTGGCTGGTGGTCCACGCCGAGATCAAGGATGTGCCGGCTGTTCGAGTGGTGATGGAGGCGCTGAAGGGGGCGTTTTGAGATATGTGAAGGTGCGGCTGCTAGCCCGCAGACTTCGCCGGGTCTTTGCCTGCCCAGTAGTGGATGGATATGTTGCGGCCATTGTCGAGGAGACGCGCGGCGATCTCAGGATTCCCGCCCTCGAACGTATCGGGATCGGCGCCGCATAACATCAGGAACAGTTTCTGATGCATCACCGCGGCGAAATAATCATAGGCAGGCAGCATCTCCCGAGATCCGACAGTCTGCAGCTCTTCGCCGGCCCGGTTCCTGGCATCCTCGATAGCTTTGCGCACCGTCGCAAACATGGCCTGTTCGGTCCGACTCAGGATCTCGTTGACCTGCCGTTCGGCAGGGGTGAGGACGGGGCAGCTCTCATCCATTGGGCATATCTCTGCTTCGATCGGTTGACAGGGTTGCTCAGACACCAGCTTTGGGCGGTTTCCCGGCGACCAAGACGCTCTATCTAATGTCGGACGAATGAGCGTTCCAGTCGTTCACGCTTCCTGGCGAACCTCGCTGTAAGGATTCGTGCTCACCATCCCCGGCGGCTTGAACACCTGAAAGGCCTGAGTGTGTGGCCCCCTCACCCTAACCTGACCGGGGTCGAGCCATGGTTTTGCCGGCTCCGGTCTCTCAGCCTGAGGAGGCACAGGTCTGAAGAACACTCTCGCCACCGATAGTCCCGAGCAAGGTCTCGACCGCCTGGTCGATCTGTGCCGGTGTCATTGGCCACTTTCGGGCGCGTTGTTCGACCGATCGTGGAAAAACGAGATATAACACCTTACCGCTTGCCACGCCGCCTCCGGTGCGCGGGTTCGGATTGTTGCCGCCAAGTGCCTGAAACAGAGCAATCGAGCCCTCACCCAGCGGTTCGTCAGGCCCGATATCGGCCACGATAAAGGCTGTCTTCTTCCCCGTCTGGAGATGATATGCGATCCCCAGATCTCCCAGCTTGCCTGTTCCCGCCAATTGGAAGAACGGCCGGGGAAAGACGACATACGGGATTGTCGAAGCATCGACATAGCGCGCCGTTTCGCGCTCGTTTCCGTTGGCGGAGTCCTGCAGCGCCGTCTTGGACACAAAAAATCCTTGAGCAGGACCCGAGGGCTGAACGAAAGCCTTGCCCGGGTTGGCAGGATCCGCAGCCAGTACCGTTGGCCACCAGGACTTGTTCGGATATCCGGCGTTGGCAGGGCAATCGAGGCCTGCGCCGGTGGCGCCGCATGGCGTTCCGACATCGTCGGGATGATAGGCTCTTGGCGCACCATCCGCATCGATCGCCGTGCGGCTGGTAATCCAGAAATATGCTTTGTGATCGGCGGTACGGCGCAGCTCCGTGTTCTTGTAGGTACGCCAGTCCGCGAAGGGGCAGTCCGCGGCCTCGGCCTGGCGGATCTCTCCTTGCAGCAACATTGCCAATAGACCAGCGGCAAGCAGTGGGTTCATTCGGCGCTTCATAAAGTCCTCCTTGGCTGCTTCGCGCAAGCAGGCAGCTTCTTGATCAGGACACTTTGCTGATCTCGAAATGCATGCCGTCTTGTGTGCTGAAATGTCCCCCCCAGAACAGGCCAAGATCGTTAGCGGCACGAACGAGCTCCCGGGTCGAGCCTCGCATGCCACAGCGCGCGGGAACATGACCCAACATATTGTCGGGAAAATTGATGTCGAATGCAGAGCCAAACGAATGGTTGCTGAGGGCGCTGACATCGACACTTTTTTTCTCGCCGTGTCCGCCTGCGCCGGGCGGAGCCTGGTTACGCTTGTAACGTGGCACGAAGCAACCCTCATAGCTCATGATCAAATGCAGAAGGTCAGCCCGTTCCCATGCTTCGAACAGCTTGGTCAACATTGGTGCAGCGAGCTTGTGGCAGCGCACCTTGCCGTTAAACCCGCGCGCGAACCTGAGTTGCGGCATAGGGATCTCGGTGATTTTTGCCGCGGTCCAATCCGGCAGGGCGCCGTCGCAACTCCCCTTCATAACGATCGCTTCCGCGTCCGGGCGTTGCGCTCGTGGTCGTTGAGTGAACTTAAAGCATGTAAAAGCCGCGTTGCGTGACGCGTTGGACGGACTTTCAAGATTGTTTGGTTCAGCTGGGAAGGAAGTGCCCGCGCGATCTGAATAATAGTTGTCCGGCAGTATCGTGTAGCCGAGCTCTGCAGCTTTTTGAAGCGTCTGGTCATTGACCTTGCCGTTTGAAGTCAAACCAGACTGTACCTGGAAAAATTTGGTCGCTGTCTCCGTTTTCATGCCAAAATCGCCGTCAATTTGTCCGGCCTGATTGATGCCAATTCTGAGCAGAAAATACTGCCAGCGCTGGACTTCGGCGATAACGTTCGGTCCGCCACGTGAAAGTCTAAATGGCACGGCTTCCTCCTTAAGTTCGACATGCAGATATCGCTCTGCAAAGGCGTAAGGTTGCTACGTCAGCGGTTCTTGACCAGCGCAGGTGCGGTTGAACCACGTATGCTCTGTCTGATCGGTCAAGGTTGGCCTTGATGAATCGGAGTGTTTGAGCCTGCTGAGAGACCGTTGCCTGGGTCACGGATTCGGCGGCGACATTTCGTAAAGCCGGGGTGCGCCGTTCAGCGGGCCATCTTCAAAGATGAGGATCTGAACCTTCCCGGCCTCCCGGCCACTGACATTGCTCGCCTCTTTGTCGGATACGGAAAGACTGGGTTCTCCACCAAGCGCTTTCAAAGACTGAAGGCGACGGGCATCAGCCGCCACGGCCGCGCAGAACACACCGTTACAATGATCAACGCCAAATATGCGAAGCGGCTCTTTTCAATTTTTTGCCCCCATCTCCAGCACTAGAACACTCTGCGCAGCACATTACGACCGCCGCCGATGGAAGTCGCAATCGGACGTTGAGTTCCAAAACAGCCGCTCAAACAGCGACAACATTTCATGCACGGAAAAGGCCCGATGCCCAATTCAGCAGCAGGCAAGCCAACCCCTGGAATTTCTTAGGAAGTCCCCAGTCGTCACTTATTTTATCCAGATAACGCTAAATTAGATTTTTGTTAGATTACAATTTTCGGTTTTTTAATGCAAGTCAGATGTGTCAACCGGATGGACGAAATTCAAGACTGTTGACAGTAGTCCAATTTCGGCCCGAAGAGTTGACGGCGCCTGCCGGCAGATGGGTGTAGTGGCTCGAACAATGGGCCGACCTCGCTCGGCACCTGGGACTGACGGATATTCTGCAGCATGACCATTGGCAAAATTTGGCACCAGCTGTCGAATGCGCGCCCGCTCGCTCGTCATCTTGCCAGAGAGCTCACGGAGAACAGCCATGACGATGACCACGACCGCCGTCGCTCGCCGCTTGCTGCTAAACGTTGATAGCCGAATCCATCAGGTCCGCCGGCAGCGTGATCCCCAGTTCTCTGGCAGCATTCAAATTGACGATCAATTCGGGGCGGCGGATATGCTGAACAGGAATCCTGGCAACCTCTATCCCCTTGAGAACCTCATCGACCTGTACCGCCATACGGCGAGCTGCGGCGGCGAGACTTGTGCCATAGGCTATCGGCGGATCGAATCTGGCATGATCCCTGCTGAAAATCGCCGGAAGCCGGGCTATGGCGGCGCGCCGAACGATCTCGGCCCCATGGGTGGTCGTTCGCGGCACTTCCAGGCAGATGAGAGCCTGGGCGCCCTGTGCCGCGAACTCTTCAAAGGCCGGCGCGAAATCGTCTTCGCATTTCAGGAGAAAGATGTGTGCGCCCAGGTCTTCCTTCTCTGCCTCCTGCCTTGCCAGGTTCGGCAGGATGTCCGGTACGCCCGCATCTCCCAGAACCGCCAGACGACGGAGGCCGGGGACTACCCTTTTGAGGATACGAATCTGCTCGCCGATTTGCTCCGGATCGAAGTTCGTGCATCCCGTCGTGTTGCCGCCGGGCCGTTGCGCGTTGTCAACAATGCCTGCCGAGACTGGGTCCAGCACGATCGCGAAGACGATCGGTAGATTCGGCGCCGCCTTGCGTGCCGCCCAATAAGTCACGGCGCCGATCACGGCGATCACATCGGCGCCGCACTGAACGAGATCCGCCGCCAGTGCCGGCAGAGCCTCCAGATGACCCTGGGCGAAGCGCGCGTCGAAGCGGATGTTCTCACCGTCCCTGTAGCCGAGCTCCTGCATCTCTTCCATGAAGGCGGCGAAACTCGGATAAGTCTTGTCGCCTGCCAAGAGCAGGCCAATAGCCGGAGGGCGTGAAGACGCCTCTTGCACAGTCCCATATGAAGAGATCTTGGGGTCCACTCGAACCTCCCGCCTAGTCACCCTGGCCGCAGCTTAGCATAAGCCCCGTTGCCCTCAATCTCCTCGAATCCCTCTGAATATGCCGATACCCGCGAGCCCGAGGCAGTTGCTTCCGGCTCCGCCGAACATATACCGGCATAATCGGATCGACCGCCCAGCACCCGCATGGTCAGGCCATAGCTGGCTGTGATACCTGCGCTCTAATCGTCTGGTCTGCCCCTCGTGGCACTTTATTTATATCGCAACAGGCTTGCCGGCGTGAAAGCGGCAGCGCAGAGCCCCGTGGCACAGGCCCTATCGCAGAAACCGCCCCTGCCTTGCTTTTGCCACCACCTTGACATGTGTTCTTTGCAAATGCAGCCTACCATAGGTAAGGATATGGAGGACAGGCCATGGATGAGATGACCGCATCGGACATGCTGAGGGATCCGCTGATCCGCGAGATGCTGCGCGCCGACAGGATCAGCCTTGCCTCCTTCGCCGCGCTGCTCGATGCCGCCAGCCAGCGGCAGGCCCGCCGCGCCGCCGAAAACGCAGCTCCGCGGCCTGCGGCTCCGGAGGCCTGGAGCGGCGAGGCTCTTTCCACCGTTTGACGTTCCCCTGCCCGACCAGGGCAACCTTGGGCTCGCCCTAGCCAGGCGGGCCTTTTTTTGCGCCATGCCCTCCAGAGCCAGGCCGCCCGTGGCGATCGAGGCGGCATTGACCACATGCACGACCTCGCTAAGCTGAAATTCTCTCCCGGGGGACATTGATATGAAAAAAGTCCGTGCTGGAACGCTGGATATTGCCTATTTCGACACAGGCCCGGCGGATGGGGTAACAACCATATTGCTACATGGCTTCCCTTATGACGCACACGCCTACGACGAGACGGCAGAAATACTGGCAGCCTCCGGCCACCGCTGCATTGTGCCCTTTCTCAGAGGCTTTGGAGCCACAAGTTTTGTCTCCGGAAATACCCCGCGTTCCGGTGAACAAGCTGCCTTGGGCGCGGACCTGCTGGCCCTGTTGGAGGCGCTCTCGATAGAGGCCGCTTTTCTTGGCGGCTATGACTGGGGCGGGCGTGCAGCGTGCATCGTTGCGGCTCTCTGGCCAACCAGGGTACGCGGTTTGGTAAGCTGCGGCGTGGGCTACAACATTCAGGACATCGCTCGGGCGGGAGACCCCGCGCCACCCGAGGAAGAAGCTCGATATTGGTATCAGTATTATTTTCACTCGGAACGCGGTCGCAAGGCCCTGGAACAAAACCGCCGCGGCCTATGCGAATTCATCTGGAAAATCTGGTCACCGACATGGATGTTCGATAGCGCAACCTTCGACCGCACTGCCTCATCTTTCGACAATCCCGATTTCGTCGATGTCGTCATTCACTCCTACAGGCATCGCTTCGGCTATGGCCCCGGCGATCCCGGTGTTGCAGCCATAGAAGATCAATTGGCAAGGCAGCCGGACATCACCGTGCCGACGATTGTTCTTCAAGGCGGAGATGATGGCGTCGATCCTCCTGTAACGATCGACCTCGATGAACGCCACTTCAAAGCGGGATACGAACGGCGGATCATACCCGGCGCCGGTCACAATCTACCGCAGGAGGCCCCTCATGCCTTCGCATCCGCCATCCTCGATTTATCAAAGGCGGCCTCGACGACTTTGCCATGACCACAGCAGACACCTTCGGCTCGCATTAGGCAGGCGTTTTTTTTGCACCCTGCCCTCCGACCTGAACGCAGCCTGACAAGCTTCGCTCTTTGTGACCGGCACGCTATCGTTCCAGGGGTTGACCGATGGCGCAAGGCCGGCCCCGCTAGGTCCGCGCAGGGATTATGTCCGGCATCATCTGTCGGATTCCCGCCCGGCCGCTCGTCTTCCAGACGGCTAGATCATGGAGGATATTATGACGATTACCATTACCGCCTTCGAACGCTCGCCCGATCGCGGCAGAGGCCTGGCGCGCGATATGCGCGTTCGCTGGGCGCTCGAAGAAGTGGGGCAGCCCTATGAGGTCCGCCTCGTCTCGTTCAAGGCGATGAGAGAGCCCGCCCATCTGGCACTTCAGCCTTTCGGGCAGATCCCGACCTATGAGGAAGGCGATCTCGCCCTCTTCGAATCCGGCGCGATCGTCCTGCATATTGCCGAACACCATCCGGGCCTGCTGCCTGACGATGCCAACGCCCGCGCCCGCGCCATCGCCTGGCTCTTTGCTGCCGTCTCGACGATGGAGCCCGTCATCGTCGACCGCGAAACCGCCAGATTCCAGGAGGGCAAGGAGAGCTGGTACGAAGAGCGGCAGACCTACGTCCACGGGCGCATCCGCAAACGGCTCGGCGAACTCTCCGCCCGGCTTGGCACTGCCGAATGGCTGGACGGGAACTTCAGCGCCGGCGACCTACAGATGATCTCGGTTCTCTTGAGGCTGGAGGGATCGCCCCTGCTGGAGGAATATCCCAACCTCTGCGCCTACATCGCGCGCGGGCAGGCACGGCCGGCATATAAGCGTGCTTTCGAGGCGCAGAAGGCGGTGTTCCTGGCCGTGTCGGCTGGCGAGGGAAAATTCGGTTAGGACCGATGGGCGGCGAAGGCGGTCCCCCGCACCTTCACTTTATGCTCATCGTAGCGACGCCTGCACCAATCGTGTCTCACGATCGTTTCTCTCCGCCCGCAAGCTTCACTGTCTTTACATCCGAGTTGTAATTTCTCAGATCAACCTCAAATACAAGTTAAAGGTTGTAAATTACAAATACATACTTTAGTATTTATTTGTACTTTTTGCCTAGGGGGTGGCGAATGGAGGACGCATCTGACGTCTCGCAGAATACGAGTGCGCAAGAACGTATGATTCTGCGGAGAATTGAACTCTCTGCCGCATCAATCGGAAGATTGATCAACGTAATTAGCGTTATCGCCGGCCTGATAGCATTAATTATCATCTTAAGTGTTGTCGTGATCGCGGTCAGCGGCAGAGGAGCAATACCGCCAGAACTTTCAAATTGGGGCGGAATAATACTTGGGTTTTATTTTGGTCAATTCGTAAATCTTGTGAAGGACTATATGGGAATCATCAACGCCGTGGATCAGGTCCGGGGCAATCAGCAGGACGCGCGCAGTTAACTGCCGCCGGCGAACGTGAGGGAGGTCAAAATGGTTCGAGTAAGCAGTTTTGGTCAGGTCCGTGCGTGGTTGGCTACGGTTACTTTCCTCGGATTGCTAGCAGGTACCGGTTTAGGTGTTGCTTATGCGTCGTCGTTTTCATGTCCCACCAATTTTTTCGAAGGGGATTATAGCAAAGAGGGTGCCGCAGGAATTATCAACGACGGCAGTTCCGCATTCGAATTTAAATCATGGGCTTGGGAAAAAGACAATACAAAGTATATCTGTCATTGCGTTAGAAACCTTGCTGCAAATCCAGCTCGTATAGAGTGGAAAGAAATTAACCTTTCAGGCTGGCCCCGACTCCAACAAACATTATTTTCGATGTATTCTTATGAAGCCAATGGCATTGAAAAGAGAAATACAACAATAGAGTATGGCCCAAATAACAATCCAAAACACACAACAGTACCAACAGTATATCCAAAAATATCCATAAAAAAACAGAATAACCCTGATAAGCACTCAGACTCCATTGCTCTTGCAGAATATACTGAAACAAAAGGTCCATCACACCTTTCAATAGGCAGGATCTCCGTTCCTAACTCGGGGGCCGTTAAAGGAATGACAGACGATCAAATCGAGAAATATTTAGCGGAAAACGATAATGCTCTAAGTGATTTTTATATGGAGTTCAGGTCGGGCACATCGCAAAACGATGGAAAAATCACAGGGCTCACGTTTGATTGCGTATATGAAATCAGTGGGGGCGAGATGTCTATAATTGGATTTAAAATAGCCGATCCAAAAGTTCAAATGGCTATCTTTAACTCTGACGGGCCAGTTTTTCTAAGGATGTGGGGCTCGGGCGGGAACCGGATGTCTGGCGAGCTGAAGATCGAAGCTACGTCCATCGATCATCTCGAGACGAAAACATCGTCGATGCTGATAGTCGACGAAGACAATAAGATCCTAGGAAGTATGCCTATCGTATTTTTTGCTGACCAGACGAAAAAGTAGCAAATCTCGCAAAATCTCGCCAGGATACGGTGTGTAAGAGGACGCCCGGATTTGAAAGCTGGCAGACCAATCGATGGCTCTTTTCCGAGACGGACGCCATGGTGTTCGTTGGCGAGATCGATGGGGCCGCCTTGTTGGCCGAAGCGGACGATGCAAAAATGGCGGCCTGCCGGAAGGCGCTGGACGAGTGGCACTTTCCTGAGGACTTCGACGTTGCGGAAATCACCCGAGGAGGCCAGCCGGCCGTCTATCTTTTCAGGGACAGGCAATCCGGTGAATACAGCGCATATGCTGACATGACCTGAGGCACGCGGGAACGCAGTCGTTGGGGATGTATTGCGGTATCCGCGAGCGCGCAGCAGCGATCTAAAGGAAAAGTCGCCCCTCGGCTTTGTAGCCTTCCGGTTTTGGATCAGGAATGGCATGAAGCTTTTCCTTCATGTCAGCCCGAAGATACGTATCGAATACACAGCCTCTTCCACGCCCCATAAGGTGCCTGCCCGTTTCCCGTTCAAGCCAGGCGCTGGCGGTCGCGCCGACGAATTTCCGGTACTGGACTCTGTCGGCCAACGGCTTGCTGAGACAGAATGTCTCGCGTTGGTTCCCTGAGGCTTCGGCCTGAGGGTGTTTCGAATGGTCGTAGTTCCACCAGACCGAAACACGCAACTCGCCGTAGCTGATGCTTTTCCAGAGCACCACGGACGGATGTCCGGCGATACCCGCAAACAGGTGACCATCCTCGTCGGTTGGACCATTACCGGGCGGGGCAGCAAGGGATATTCCGCCCTGCCTGATTGCCTCGTTCATTCCCAAGACCAGCAATTTCCGGTAGCTGTCCATGAGCCCCTCCCCTGATATCTGACAATACCTCTGCATAGGCTTGGTTGAGGTGGTGGCGGACGAACGAGCGAGTTGGAGCCGAGCCGACGAAAGCCTTGACCGCTTTGCGCCACCATGGAACATCGTGGCGTCGCAAATTTTCGCTGTTTCTTCCGTCAATTTAATCAGGCCGCCAGGGATATCGCCAATGGGATGGGAAGCACTCAAGCGATGGAGTGACGATGCGGTTCGCATCGAACCCCTTACGGGTGGAGTTGCCAATGATGTGTGGAGCGTTCGCGTTCATGGGCAGATCGCAGTCGGTCGTCTCGGCTCCAGAACCGACGCTGATCTCGCATGGGAAACCGAGCTGCTCCAACACCTCGACCGTGAAGGCATGACCGTTCCAGTGCCGATCCCGACGGCTGACGGCCGGCTGTTCGTGGACGGTCTGGTGGTGATGAAATACATGGAAGGCGGACCGCCCGAGACGCAGTCCGACTGGCGTCGCGTGGCCGACACGCTCCGCGAGCTGCATCGGTTGACGCAGGGCTGGCCGCAGCGCCCAGGCTGGCGGTCGTCGACCGACCTCCTGCATGCCGAAACCGGAACGAGGATCAACCTTTCCACGATGCCGCCTGAGGGCGTTATTCGATGTCGAGCAGCGTGGGCGCGGCTGATCGGGCGTCAGACATGCGTTGTCCACGGCAACCCGAACAACCCCGGCAACGTCCGCATGACCGCAGATCGGGTCGCGTTGATCGACTGGGATGAGTCACACGTCGACGTCCCCGATCTTGACCTCGTACTGCCCGGCAACGCCGCCGATCTCGATGACGGCGCGCATGACATAGCCGCGCAGGCATCAGCCGCATGGGAAGCCGCCGTCTGTTGGCAGGACGAGTACGCAGTCAGACGGCTTGCCGAAGTTCGACCGGTCTGAGCAGTTTCGGCGGATCGACCGGCCTATCAAAGATGGAGCGTGTGCCTTGAAGCGCCGTAATGCGCCCCGCACCGAGCGCTAAAGTTCCGACGAACAAAGGTCATGCCCTGATAGCGGCGAGACGACAAAACAATATTTTCACTGGTTCAGTCAAAGCGCGTGTGTCAGTGTTTTGCAACCGACAAGGCGCGTGGCGGTGAAGGTGGCACATGTCGACAATACAGGTCCCGGGACTGCTGTCGTTCACCATAGCGATCCTCGTGTTCTTCGCCGGCGCGAACCTCAATCGGCTCATCCCCGCCCTCACCCGCTGGAGCATCCCGGAGGCGGTCACGGGCGGGCTCCTGGCAGCACTCGTGACGCTCGTCGCCTATGAGTTCTTCGACATCGAGATCAGCTTTGCGCTTGGCGCACGCGACATGCTGCTGCTTTATTTCTTCACCGGCGTCGGCCTGAACGCGCGGGTCTCCGATCTCCTTGCCGGCGGCAAGCCGTTTCTCATCCTGCTGGCCCTCACGCTCGCGTTTCTTGTGATCCAGAACCTCCTCTCCATGGGAGCCGGCGCGGTGCTCGGTCTTCCGCCGGGCATGGCAATCCTTCTCGGTTCGACCTCGCTGATCGGCGGACACGGCACGACGATTGCCTGGGCTCCGATCGTGTCGAGCCGTTTCGGTCTCACCAATGCTCTCGAAATCGGCATTGCCAGCGCAACGCTCGGCCTGGTCGTCGCCAGCCTCGTCGGGGGACCGGTCGCGCAGTATCTGATCACCCGGAATGGCTTGAGCGGCCCCAAGGACGAGGAGCTGACGATCGGGGTGTCGCGGGAGGCCGTTGCCGGCCACGAGGACGATGTCAGTTACATCAGCCTGTTGCGCACGTTGCTGGTGACAAATGTTGCAATCATCATCGGCTACGCCCTGCACGAGATTATCCTCGACGCAGGAATCAATCTTCCGCTGTTCGTCGTCTGCCTGCTGGTCGCCATCGTGATGACGAACAGCGTTCCGTTCCTGGTGCCGCGCCTGCCCTGGCCGACGCACACCCGCGGCCTGGCGCTCATATCCGATCTCTCGCTGAACATATTCCTGGCGATGTCCTTGATGAGCATGCAGTTGTGGGGCATGAGCGGGCTCGGCCTTTCGCTGGCAATCGTGCTGGCGGTGCAGACGCTTGCGGCCATCGTCTACATCATCTTCGTCGTGTTCCCGGCCATGGGGCGCAACTACAATGCGGCAGTCATTTCCGCCGGCTTTTGCGGGATTGCGCTCGGCGCTACCCCGACGGCAATCGCCAATATGACGGCGGTCACCAAGATCCACGGTGCAGCGACCATCGCGTTCATCATCCTGCCGCTCGTCTCCGCATTCTTCATCGATCTGGCAAACGCAGCCGTGCTTGGGTTCCTTGTCCGCTGATTGGTCCTGCGCCCGCTATGCCGTGATGTGAGGAGATCGCAACGGCGGGCTATGCGTAGAACAAAGCTCATCTTGAGCGGGGTCAGCGGTGTTGCCGCTGGCCCCTTACGATGGCCCTGTTGATCAATGCGGGTAGCGACTGGCCGGCAGGATCGACTCGGCACGGGACCGGTCGGCCGCCATCGACCAGATTTCCTCCGCAAGTACGTCGGGATCGATCGTCGTTAAGCGCGGATCATCGAGCGGCATGCCACTTGCGGCCGCGACTCGAAGGCCGGTGGAGTTGTCGATCATGGCACCGATGTGGAGCATCCCGGCGAACACGCCGCGCGCCTTGATCTCTTCGTGGAGGCCGAGGATGTAATTGCGCGTAGCGGCAAAGGCCGGTCCTGGGCCGCTCAATCCGGCCATCGGCGTTACCGCCGAAAGACCGTCCGCGACGATGATCGCCCCATTGCCGCGAGCAAGCATACCCGGCAATACCGCACGGACGACTTCGACTGGAGCCAAGGTCAGGATATTGACGAGTTCCTTGAGCAAGGCGGCCGTCAGATCGACAGCCGGAAGCATACGAAAGCTGCCGACAGGCGCGAAAACGGCGGTGTGAATCGGTCCCGACTTCTCTTCGATCTTTTCCACCAGAGCCGCGATTGCGTCGATCTCACTGAGATCGCCGGGAAAGGCAGTTGCGTCTACGCCCTGCGCCGACAGCCCGGACACCCTCTGGTCAAGAGACTGGGCGTTGCGGGCGACGAGTGCGACGCGGAATCCGGCCTTTCCATAGCGCCTTGCGACGGAAGCACCCAACCCTGTGCCGGCACCAAAAATCGCGATTGTTTTCTGGTCAGTCATGACATCTCCTGTGGTAGTATGTTTTGCTGACTAGATATGTCTGCCAGACTGCATCAGCACAAGAACGCATAAAATTAGGGCCTGGTCACATGGATTTACCTACCCCGCCGCCGCAACCGGGAACGAGCATGGACTGTCGTCCAATCAGCCAGATGCTTGGTCGCATTGGTGACAAGTGGACGATCATGACGATCACGATGCTGCTCGATGGTCCGAGGAGATTTAACGAACTGCGCCGGCTTATCGGGGGCATCAGTCAGCAGATGCTGACACGCACCTTGCGTGCCCTTGAAAACGATGGTCTCGTTTCCAGAAAGGTCTATCCGACAATCCCGCCTCAGGTGGAATATAGTCTTACCACCCTCGGCAGGTCCCTTGCCGAGCCTTTAACGCAGCTGACGCGCTGGGTTCTGTCGAATATGAGTGAAATCGAGCGCAATCGCCTGGAAGCGACCAAAGATACCGCCAGATGAGAGCGCCGGGCGCCATTCGGACCTCGCGCCATCAGTGCCCTCAGCGGCTTCCGCCCAAAGGCGGCGGAGCCTCCACGAAACAGTCGATCAGCATGTCCGTGAGGACGCGGATCTTCCGTGCGGGATGCGGCCCCGCCGGGCGGACGAGATAGATGCCCGCCGGCGGTGGCGGATAGCGTGTCATGACCGGCACCAGCGCGCCGGAAGCGATATGCTCATGGGTCACGCCTTCGGGGATCCAGGCTATGCCGAGCCCCGCCAAGGCGGCGGCGGCAAGGGCGAGCGCATTGTCTGCCTTGAAGCGCCCCCGCGGATGAACCGTGATGATCTCGTCTCCGTCGAGGAATTGCCAGGGTTCCGTTCCCTGCATGAGGGCCTCGTGGCCGGCGAGATCCTCCGGCGTCTCGGGCGCGCCATGCCTCCTGATATAATCAGGGCTTGCGACCAGTTTTCCGTAGAGCGGACCGATGCGCCTTGCGACCAGGTTGGAATCCGGCAGATAGCCGACCCGGATCGCGCAATCGAAACCCTCTGCGATGAGATCGACGAAGCGATCGCTGTAGGAGGCATGGATGTGCAGTTCGGGATGGCGTTGCGCCATCTGCGCAAGCACGTGCGCGAAGTGGCTGGGGCCGAAGGACAGCGGCACGGCAACACGCAGCCGGCCGCGAAGGTCACCGGAAGGCAGGATCGTTTCTCTCGCCACATCGATCTCGGCACAGACCCTGGCTGCATGATCCCGAAACGTGATCCCCGCTTCTGTGAGCGCCGCGCCGCGTGTCGTCCGTGCCAGAAGCTGGACGCCGAGTTCGGCTTCAAGCCGGATGAGCCGCCGGCTGACCATCGACTTGGAGATGCCGAGCCGCCGCGCGGCAGGCGAAACGCCGCCGGCATCGGCAACTTCGACGAATGTCCTGAGATCTTCGATTTCCAATTTGGCGTTCCCCATTTCGCGACACAGCTTGGCACCGTTGCAGGCTACCGTAACGAAAACAGGAATGACAGTGTGCGTTTCGCAGGCGGCGCGGCTGTCAGCGCATGTCTGCCGATAGCCCGAATTCACACATAAAACGGCAGCAGAGGATATATTCATGACCTTTCGTAATGGCCTTGCCTCGCTTCTTCGTCCCGAAGATTCCGTACTCGTTCTGATCGACCACCAGCCTTATCAACTCGCAAACCTGAACAGCCACGATCCGCAAGCTGTGGTCAACAACACGACCGCGCTGGCGAAGCTGGCAAAAGCCTTCAATGTTCCGACCATTCTCACCAGCGTGATCGCGGCGCGCGGCGGACTTCTCTTCAAGCAGATAACCGACGTATTTCCGGACCAGGACGTCATCGATCGCACCTGGGTGAACACCTGGCAGGACGAGAATGTGGTTGATGTCGTCAAGGCGACCGGCCGCAAGCAGCTGATCATCGCCGGCCTGTGGACCGAGGTCTGCGTCGCAATGCCGGTGATCCAGGCCGCCGGCGAAGGCTGGGACGTGACCGTGATCACCGACGCGTCGGGCGGGATTTCGAAGGAGTCTCACGAAGTTGCCGTCCAGCGCATGATCGCGGCCGGTGCGAACCCGATGACCGTGATGGCGCTCGCCGGCGAATGGCAACGCGATTGGGCGCGCACCGAGCATGTCGAGGAGCTGACCGAGATTCTCATCCAGCACTTCGCCGGCAGCGGCATCGCCTATCTCTGGGAACAGCAGCTCCTCAATACGCCGATCCCCACTGCATAATTCCTTAAATCGGAATCGATTTAAGAACAAAATTATGCAGAAACTCAAAGTGTTACAGCGTCCTTTGCGCGTCTCAAAAGACGCGCGGCGCTGTAATAACGCAGGCTGATATGAGCGGGGGTGACGAGACCCTGACCGGAGCGACGTGAATAACCTCATCGCTTGCCAGGCTCGTCATCCCTATCCGTCGACCGGGAACGCTTCAATGCGAAACTGCCGGGGTCCCAGGGGCCGGCCATCCCCGGCCGCAAGCTGAAGCTTCTGCAAGGGCTGTCCGTTCAGGCTGTCCACGATTGCATAGTTCAGTTCACCTTCCGCAAAGCAATGCTCCTCCCCCCATTGCCAGAGAGCGACGAGGACCACGCTCAGCTCGTAACCTTTCGGCGTCAGAAGATAGAGATGGCTGAGTGCGGAGTCGGGGTCCGGCTCCACCGTGAAGATGCCCTCCTCCACGAGCTTTCGCAGGCGAACCGACAAGATGTTCTTTGCGAGCCCGAGGCTCTTCTGGAATTCGGAAAACCGTCGAAGCCCCTTGAAAGCCTCCCTGATGATGAGGAGCGACCACCAATCTCCGACGGCTTGCAGAGACCGCGCGATCCCGCACTGGGCGTCCCCCATGTCAGTCCGCTTGCCCTTCATTGTCTCGCCTTTCATCCAAATTATGGTTGCAAAGTTAAACCAATTGGAGATAGATGTCGATAGGTTTCAAAGTTAAACCTTTATGATCATCACGAACCGGAGGGTCTTTGAGTGACCGACCTATTGGATCTCGCAATCGAAGCGCATGGCGGCCTGCAACGCTGGCAGCGGATCGAGCAACTGCATGCCCATATCAAAATTGGCGGCGCGGTCTGGCATGTGAAGGGCTGGCCGGATGTCTATGCCGACATCCACACATCGGTCTCCGCCCGTCGTCCGCACACCGAATTCACTCCCTTCCTGGAGAAAGGGCAGCATTGCATCTGGGAGCCGGAGCGAACGGCGATCGTCGCGGATAGCGGCGACGTCGTCGAGCAACGCGTCGCGCCGCGCTCCTTCTTCGAAGGGCATACGATCCCCACACCGTGGGACCGGCAGCATCTGATCTATTTCACCGGCTATGCCATGTGGACCTATCTGACGACGCCGTTCCTCTTCACGCTTCCCGGTTTCAGGACGCAGGAGATTGAGCCGTGGCAGGAAGAGGATGAAATCTGGCGCCGGCTGAAGGTAACATTCCCCTCGACTGTCCCCAGCCATTCCACCGTGCAGACCTTCTATTTCAACGCGGACGGTCTGTTGCGACGCCATGACTATAGCGTCGACATCATGGGCGGCACCAAGAGTGCCAACTATGCCAGCGACGTCAGGAGTTTCGGCGGTTTGATGATCCCGACGAAGCGCAGGGTCTACGCAACCGGCCCGGACAACCGGCCCATCCTCGATCGGGTCGCCGTCTCGATCGATCTGCTCGACGTCGGCATAGAGCCGTAGCCCGCCCACCGGTGACCAGTGGAACAGGACTCAGCCATCACGCCCCCCTCACCGCCCCTTTGACCGCCCATGAGGTCGTGTCGTGATCGGGGTGCTGGTTGCTGCTCTCCTTGATCGCCGCCGCCCAGTCAGCGCCGTTGTTTTCGGTCGCGCCGGTATTTTCGATGCCCGTGATCGTATCGAACCATGCCACCATGTTCTCGGTGCAGGTATTGGCATGCGGCGCGAAGGCGTTTGGATCGTCGAGCGAACCGATCATCAGGTTCGTGCGGCCGTTTTCGAGGTGGTGGAAGAACAAGGGCGTGCCGCAATTGGCGCAGAAGCCGCGCTCGACAAGCTCCGAGCTCTTCCAGACATCAGGCTTGCCGCGTGTCCAGATGAGCGCGTCATCGGGCGCGGCGACGAGCGCGGCAAAGATGTTGCCCGAGGCCTTCTGGCACATGCGGCAATGGCAGAGATGCGAATTGTCGAGCATGGCGGTTGCGTGGTAGCGCACGGCGCCGCACTGGCAGCCGCCGCTGACCTCCATCTCGATACGTTTCATTTTTTGCTCCTTCAAAAGACAGGTTTGCGGTTAATCCCTTCTAGATTTTTGCTTTTTGATCGTCCAGCGCAGCCGGCCTCTCCAGCCACGATGGAAACGTTCATCAGAGACTCATGGAAGCCGCGTTATCTGGAGGCGGTTGCGGACGAACACCAGCCCGAGACATTTCAGATGTGGAGTGCAAAGGGTTAGTTGCATTGCGGCTGAACGCCCGAGCTTGTGCGGATTGACGGCAAGGCCGTTCTAATGCGTCAGCGATCCCTGATGCTCGCGCTCGTCCATCGGAACGACGATGCCGGAATAGAGGATGGGTGATCCGCTGTGATCGCGAAAGGCTCGGCCGAAAGCGGCGACCATCCGGTACCGCCCGTCCCTGCCCTCTACGCGATAGGTGCTCTGTTGTGCGATTTCGGCAACGAGCACTTCCGAGATCTTCTTTGCCAGTTGCGGCCGGTCATCGGGATGGACACGCGCAAGATAGTCCTCCAGCGGCAGGCCGCGCACCGTGGCGGCAGCGTCGAGGCCGAAAAGCTCGGCGAGCGCGCTGTCTGCGAAGACGAGGTTTCTGACGATGTCCCAAGTATAGATTCCCGCATCGCAGGCTGCTTCCTCGAATATCTCGAACGAATGAACGGATTGCCCAGTCATTGCCTGCATGTTCCCGCGATTATTATGGTAGAAACTAAAGGTTTGCCGGATAACTTCAAGCTGGGATTGACCACAGTGCGGCGCAGGTCGCCGGCGCATTCAGTCCGCGACCTCAAGATGATGCCGTGTTTTCGCGGCCGACTTTTGTGACCTGCGACGAACGGCGGCCAGAATTGCGTGGGCTCGTTTCTATGTCAGATTCGACGGTCGCAAACGATGACGCAATCTGGCATTCTCCAGGTCACAATCATCAACCGGAGGGTACAACAATGAGCGATCGCCAGGAACACAACCAGTTTGATGGCCCTCAGATGCAGGGAGCGCATTACGAACGCGCCGATATGTCAGGCGCTAATTTCGATGGCGTCAACCTCGCGGACGCACGGTTTTACGCTGTTTTGACCAAGGCAAGATTCACGGACACCAATCTAAGCGAAGCGGTTTTTGACGATATCACCCTTGCAGACGCGCGCTTTAATAACGTCAATCTGTCTGGAGCCGCCATCACGAATGCAAACCTGTCGCGACTGACCATAAGCGGCGTCACGTTGGCAGATTCGGACATCAAGGATGCCGATTTGACTGGGATGCGGATCAACGGCGTTCTCGTAACCGATCTGTTCATGGCCTATGAACAGGCGAAAGCCTGAAAGCCATTTACTCCCGAGATAATGCATGACGTCGCAAATATCCTGCAGACCGTCTGAAGATTCCGATCAGGAGCGCACTGAGGGTTTCAGGCAACGTGCTGTTGCAAATATCTCTCCGCAGGCGGAGCGACGCGTGGCCAGGGAACGTGCGCGGTCAGTTTGCCCCGGCCATCCGATCAGCCCAGCCCCTCCTCTGCCAATGCCCTGACCACGCAGGGCAGCGCCCGCATGTGCTCGAAGAACCGGCGCAGCGCCTCCGGCAGGTCGACGCCGCTTCTCGGCGCGACCATCAGCACCCAGAACAGGTAGCAATCGGCAATCGTCATCTCGTCGCTGACGAGGAATTTTTTATCGTCCATCTGGTCGGCAAGGATTGCGAAGGCCTGCGCGAGCTTTTCGCGGGCACGCTCCTTCTCCAGCTCGGAGAAATTCCGGAAGAAGGGGTTGTACCGCGAATGGATCTCGGAGGACATGAAGGCCAGCGCCTCCAGCGCCCGCCAGCGAACGATGCCGTCTTTGGGCAAGAGCTTGCCGCTCGTCTCGGCGATATAGGCCAGGATGACCTGGTTCTCCGTCAGGATCGTTCCGTTCTCCAGTTCGAGCGTCGGAATGTAGCCCTTGGGATTGATCGACAGGAAATCGCGGCCGTCCTCCGTCTTCTTGCCATGATCGATGCTGATGAGGCGATAGGAAAGCCCGGTCTCGATGAGCGCAATATGATCGGCAAGGCTGCAGGCGCCCGGATAGTAGATGAGGTTCATGGTGGTCTCCTGGTGGCAGACCCATCTCGTCGAAGACAAGGTCTGGAATGTTGACCACGGCCATTTATGGGACCTAGAATTGTCCGTCAAAAGCATATCTTTGGGAGCTGGTCAGATGGATGTGACCGCCAGGCCGACAGCGGCAGACTGCAGGGGCGTCAGCGAGATCCTGAGCCGCGTCGGCGACAAGTGGACGATCCAGGTCGTCGTCGCGCTTCGGCTGGGTGCGCTGCGCTTCAACGGGCTCAAACGGCAGGTCGGCGGCATTTCGCAGCAGATGCTGACGCGGACGCTGAAGACGCTGGAGCGCGACGGCATGATCGCAAGAACCGTTCACCCCAGCACCCCGCCGCAGGTCGAATACACGCTGACCCCGCTCGGGCTTTCCCTGTCGGAAACCGTGCGGCCCCTCGCCGATTGGGCGGCCGAAAACAGGCAAAACATCGAGGACAACCGCCTGCGCTACGACACCAGCCGGGAGGAGGAATTCTAGAACGTAGACTCATTACTTCGTAGCCAGATCGGAAAACGACCCGTTGGTGACGTTAGATCACGTTCCCGCCATGCCTTCATATTCCCAGTCGAAACACCTTCTAAGTTCTCGAACACTATCGTCCCACGTCCCGCGCTCGCATTTCACCAAGATGTTGAGAAGACTCGCTAAGACATCGTGCCATTTGAACACATCGACATAAACCCATGCGTTAGACCGCCGCGGCAGGCTGGATCTCAAATCGCTGGTCACGACATAGACACGGAAATCGTCGGCTCCTACGTCGTCGTCCCACCCAATGGTTAGACACATGGCCAGCGCAACACTTCTGGGATTGGCGGGTTCCCATTGTTCAAGGAGCTCCACCGAATCGAGCATCTTTGTACCCTCATCAATCTCGTCTTGCGTATAGCCCTCACGAATTCGGCTCTCGGCAACATCACCGAGGTTTGAAGCATCCAAGCTTCGCAAGGAGATGCGACAAGGTAGGGAGCCCTTCGCAATCTCAAGCCATTTCTCGTTCGGTCGTGTCAATGTGCACCCTAACGTCTCTGCGTCATGGAAAATGATTAGGTCGTGCAATGATAGCGGTTGACGGCTCCAAGTGGAACTTCCGCTTTCTCTACCCACATGATCCCGCACGCATTTATGAGTTCACAGCCTAGGATGCGCCGGCGACTGCTTCGCTCATCGGGCGCCGGCCCCTGAGAAGAAGCTGGACGAAGATCGCGCTGCAGGAGCAGACCAGACACAGGATCAGCACCGCCCTGCTGCCAAGACTGGTCATCAGGGAAATCAAGACCGGAGGAGAGATCGCCGAGATCCAGTTCAATGGCAGGGCGATCCGCGAGAGCGCCTTTGCGAACTCTCCCTTGTCATAGAAGACGAGCGGTATGGTTGACCTTGCGACGGCGAGCGCCCCGCTGCTGATGCCATAGAGAACCAGGAAGATGGCCACGGCCGTCGCCGACCCCTGGGCCATCACGAGGATGACCAGCGATCCGCACAGAATTACCGATGACGCGACTCCTATCGTCACGCCGTCCCACCGTTTTTCCGTGATGATATTAAGCCCCCGAGCGCAAATCTGCACGATGCCGAGCGCCGAGCCGTAGCCAAGCGCCTGCGCGGGGTTCAGGCCCTCCGCCTTCAGGAGCTCGATCAGAATGGAGCTGAAGCCGAAGGTGATGAAGGCATTGAGCGCGATGGCCGCGACGATGAGATAAAAGGTCCGGTCATAGGACCTTGCCGAACCCTGAGACGTCGTCGCCTTGATAGGCGCTGCGCCTTTGCTCCGTCGCGGCAGGCCGAAAATGTAGAGCGGCAGGCAGACCCTGATCATGACCGCGGCATAGATTTCGCACGTGCCGCGCCATCCGATTTCCGCCGACAGGAACGACGTGAGAGGCCAGAACACTGTGCCGAACAAGCCGGAAACCAGTGCCAGGCTGGCAATCGCCCGCGCGGCATTCCGGCCTGCGATCTCGTTGAGCAGGATATGTGCCGGCGTGGTGAGACTGGCGCTTCCCGCCGCTCCGAGAACCAGCCAGCCCAGGAAATAAGTGATCGGCGAATGCGACAATGACACAAGCACCAGGCCCAAAGCCGACATGATCGTTCCGCCGATCATGACCGGACGCGCTCCAACGCTTGTGAAAAGGCGCGAGAGAAAAGGAGCGCAGGCACCCATCGTCACGTAGAAAACGGTCGTTCCGACAAAGACCGTCGACATATCGACGTTGAGATCCGCCGCCATGTCCCGACTGACGACCGCCGGGAAACTGACCGCGCCCCACCCTATCAACTGGGCGACAGACAGCACTATCAAAGGCAGCAGAATCTTCGTCTCAGATGCGGACTCGGTCATACATCATTCCTGATTTGCAATTGCAAATCACTAGCAACTGGAGTGCTTCAGTTTTATGACAGCGGGTCCCTCACGCGGTGACGGATACCGGTTTCGGGAGGTCTGTTCTGCGCCACCAAGATCAAAATTGCCGGTTGCAGAAACAGGTGAGGACCATATGATCGGGTCAACACCCGCTCACTCGAACAATTGCGACACCGACACTTGTCGGATGCGCCGTTCGTCCGAGGTGAAGCTTAGAAGCATCCGCTTGTCTCCAAGCACCCAGCGATCGTTTTTCAAACTACCACCGCTGCTCCATTCCGGCTCCCCGAACTTTGCTCGCGCCTGCTCCCGGGTCATGGTCATATCGAGATCGAAAGGCGTTCCATCGATCGGTCTTCCTGCTTCCTCCGGAAGAACGAAGAATGTACGCAGAACCAACTCCCCTTCCGCAAAGCGCGTCCCGTTCGGCAACTCGCTTCCGAGAGTAAAGAGCAGTTCAATCTGTTGACCGGGGACCTCGACGTTCGTTTCCTTCTCGCCGCGTGGCGGCCGCTCGAGCGGGAGCGTCGCACCCAGCGACTTCAAGTAGTCCACGACCGCTGCGTCGGTTTCCGACTTTCCCAGCAATGCCAGCGCGCCCTTGTAGATTGCCATGCAACAGCTCCAATGCTTACTTGCGACGATTGCCATGAGATCGGTACCGGGACGCCGCGAAGACCCTGTCAATAATGAGCAACGACGATTGGGACAAGTGGCTCAAGAAGATGATCCGGAACAATCGAGAAGGCAGGTGAAAACATGAGTGCAGATCGACTGTTTACCCAAACTGAATTGCCCGGAAAACCGGCCGATCGGTTCATCCAGGACGGCGGACATTCATTATCGATCAGCTTGATTAAGCGGAATCGATTTCCTTGTAATCATACAGTCTTATCTGCGAGTATCAGTGAAATCCTCCTGATTGACCGGAATGCGCCAATAGGAGACATGACTGCACAACTCGATATTGTCGTCTTTCGACCTTTAGAGCGGACGTTCGCCGACTCAGTCGAGCCGACGAAGACCTGACATTGATCTACCGGAAAAGCGTGTCGCAGATTTCGGGAATTCTGCGGCAATCTAGGCCGGTATTCAGAGATTTGAGATATATTTAGTCGGCCGGACCAGCAAACAGTATGAGATTTTCGTCCGGGTCCCTAACAATGAAATTTCGAGCACCCCACGGCTCCTTCTTCAGCGTTTGGTGAAAATCCACTCCGGCAGCTTGGAAATCCAGAAAGAGTCGCTTGATCTCACTGGCGGTGTCGACCGTGATCGAGCCGGAGAGCAGATGCTCACGTTGCCGGATGTCGCCGACAAACACAGGCTCGCAAACTAACCTCAGAGCGAGGCGTGCGTTGTCACGAACAACCTGTCCGTAGAATGGAGGGTCGCCGTAAACAAAGTCGAGCACGAAGCCGAGTTTTTCGGTGAAGAACTCGCACGACGCTTTGATGTCGGAGACGAAGAGTTGCGCGGAGACAGAACTGAGAACCGGGTGGGATGCGGTCTGTTTGCTTTGATTGTTCATATAGGCTCCTGACCTGAGCGCCAACCACCCCTCGAATCCCAACTGACGCGCGACAAGTTCTTGCGCGTCTTTGAGCTTGAAACTGGATTCCAATATCTGATTATCGTCGAGGTGTTGAAATCGTGGCAAAGCAGCGCGGATATGGGCCGCGACTGGATAATACCGCTCGCGATGCCACCGCAAATACTGCTTGGCTTGCTTCTTGAGGTTTTCGAGATTCGGCATAGGCGCTACCTTTGAAATTGTAGGCGGGCGTTGCCCAGTCGGCTCAACGGCCGGTGCACCCTACGTAGCGCTATCTTCAAAATGCAGAATTTCCGTGAGACGGTCAAGACCCACGACCTTTCTATCACAGAGCCTTCAATCGAACTCCGAAGAGTTTTCTCAACGACGCCGGATAGCGAGCTCGCTTGTGGCATTTGCTACATAATTCCGCAAATCCGCTGCACACTTTTGCGCAACATGCTTTAGCATGCCCACGAAACCAGTCGATCTCCCGGCTCGGGTCGATTGTTGCCGCCGCACCTCCCATCCAGCTTTCCTGACCGCTCGCCTTCCCTTACAATTCCTTCCGGATACGGAGGATTCCATCATGAGTGAAGACGCCTTCAATATGTCTATCCGCAAGTTCCTGAAGGAAGTCGGCGTGACCTCGCAGCGCAAGATCGAGGAGACGGTGCGCGACGGGCAGATCGCCGGCAAGAGGCTGAAGGTCCGCATGACGCTGACGGCGGAAGGCGCTGCCCTCAACCATGTGGTGGACGGCGAAATCGAACTTCCGTAAGGCGCGACAAGCCAAGGCGATGGGGTGGCGCCAGCGACTCCATGCGGGCCATCAATAGTAAGGCGAGACGCACACGCGTCGTGGACCGTTATAGGGCTGGAACGTGTCGTCGTAAGCTCTGTAGGACCGGTAACGCGCATAGCACCAGCGCGTATGTGCATCGCCGCCATAGTAGGCTCGGCGGTAATAGCGTGGCGCATAATAGCGTGGCGCGTAATATCGCGTCGAGCCGTAGTAGTACGGACCGTAATAGGTCGAGCCGTAATAGCCCTGATCGTAATAGCCGGGGCCATAATATCTGGGCTGCGCCAGCAGTCCGCCGATGATCGCGCCTGCGGCCAGGCCGCCGAGCGCCCAACCCCAGTCGTCGCCACCATTATGGCGATAGTATCCGCCGCGATAGCCGCCGTAATAGCCGCCACGGTAACGCACCGGCTGCGCCTGCAGCGCCTCGACTGCAGGGGCGGCAATGGTGGGAAACGCCACGGCCGGCGGAGCGCTCGTCAGCGCCGTTGCCAGCGACAGGGCAATGATTGCGAGCCTCTTCATTGGCTTCACCTTCCGTCCATATTGCAGCCGGTCATTATACCGCGGAAAGGACGGCGTGGCACTTAATTTCCAGCCCGGCGACGGTGCGTCCGAATGGACGCGCGGCGCTCAAGGCTCCTCACCCGCTCCCCTCACCCGAACGCAGCATTGACTGTCCGCTGTCCCGGCCTAGAATCGCAAGTGGGTCGATGTTTCGGGCTGGGGCGGGCGCATCTTGAGGAGGGTGCCATGCAGAAATCCGACAAGCAGAAATCCGATATGAGCCAACCTGACATGCAGAAAGTCGATGCACTCGTCGGTCGCCTGGTCGGCGATCTCGGGGCCGGCGTCTCGGGCGTTCTCGTCGTGCTCGGCGATCATCTCGGCCTGTTCAGGGCGATGATGGACGGGCGGCCGCGCTCCTCGATGGAGCTGGCGGAAACGACCAGTCTCACGGAACGCAACGTGCGCGAATGGCTGGCCGCCATGGCGGCTGCCGATTACATCACCTATCACGAAGCCTCGAACAAGTTTGCCATGACGCCCGAACAGGCGCTGGTTTTCGCCAATGAGGACAGCCCCGCCTTCTTCGGCGGCGCGTTCGAAATCGTGCAGTCCATGTGGATGGACGAGCCGAAGGTGGAAGAGGCCTTCCGTAGCGGCAAGGGCCTCGGCTGGCACGAACACAGCACCTGCCTCTTCCGCGGCACAGAGCGCTTCTTCCGGCCCGGCTATAACAGCCATCTCGTCGAGGAATGGATTCCCTCGCTGAAGGGTGTCAAGGAAAAGCTGGAGCGCGGGGCGGAAGTCGCCGATGTCGGCTGTGGCCACGGCGCCTCGACCATTCTCATGGCCAAGGCCTTCCCGAAATCGCATTTCCACGGCTTCGACTATCACGGCCCCTCGATCGAGCGCGCCAAGCGGGCCGCAAAGGAGGCCGGCGTCGACGACCGGGTGAGCTTCCAGAAGGCCACAGCCAAGGAATTCCCGGCCGGCAACTACGATCTCGTCGCCATGTTCGACTGCTTGCACGACATGGGCGACCCTGTCGGCGCCGGCCGGCACATCCGCGAGACCATGGCCAAGGACGGCACCTGGATGATCGTCGAGCCCTTCGCCCATGACGGGCTGAAGGACAATCTCAACCCCGTCGGCCGCGTCTATTACGGCGCCTCGGCGATGATCTGCACACCGGCTTCGATGGCCCAGGAAGTCGGCCTCGGGCTCGGCGCGCAGGCAGGCGAGATGAAGCTGCGCAAGGTGGCGATGGATGCCGGCTATCACCACTTCCGCCGGGCGAGCGAGACGCCGTTCAACATGATCTTCGAGGTGCGGAATTGAGTGGGCCACGGCGCTACCTCGCTGATTTTTGATCAAGCAAGGGGAGAGCGGAAGCGCGGCCTCGCTGGCTCCCTGTGAACAGGTACAGGTATGGCGCAGAGCGATAGATCAGCCGCTCGCCCAACACGCCTTGCCTCGGAAAACTAGATGATCCCAACATCGTGCTGATCGAGGACGACGAAAGCGTTCGCCCAGCCTTCATGTTCCTCGACGCGGGCCGCCTTCTTGAGAGCCGCCGCAGCGTTTGCTGCTGTTGCGACAAGCTCCCGGTCGCGAAGGGCTCGCCGGAAACGAACGAAAGCGGTGTGCCGCTCACACCCTCGTGATGAGCGAAGCAACTATGCGATAGAGGCGGTCACGCCCGGCACTGTATGCCTACCAGCGTTGGACTTGGCTGCCGACTACCGGGGTCCTGACGGGTTTCGCCAGGCCGAAGAAGACGACGAAGCCGTTGCCGCCACAGCGCGTTGAGAGCGTCTCGTCGGGTATCTTTGTCAGGCAGACCTCGTCCATGAGGTCGATGTTGTTGGCGGCCCACACGTTCCCCGCCGGATCGACAGCAACGCCAGTCAGAAACTGCATTCCTTTGCCCGCGTAGCCGGTCTTGGGAGGTGAGATCGGATCGCCGGTCTTGAAGCCCGGAGGGCATGTCTCGGTGCGTACGCCGCAAAGCTCGGTCAATGTTTTGCCAAAGCCGTTGGCGACCCATACGTGATCGTTGCCATCGACAGTAATGCCCCATGGACCGCTGATGCTTCCTCCGCCGTCAAACTGCGGTGCAGGCGCTTGTTTGTCGTCCGGGCGTATCAGGCTGACGCTGCCGCCGGGGAATTCCTCTATGATGCGGACCAGGGCGATGAACTTTTCCACCGTCTCGTCAGCGCCGCCCGCCGGCTCCAGTTTGCTTTCCAATTCGCTCCGCATCTTGGTCCGGAGCAAGCCGAGCTTTTCGCGGAGACTCGGTTCTCCCAATGTATTGGCCACCCACGCATTGCCCTGGCTGTCGATCGCGATGGCATGGGGGCTGTAGCCGACCGTCAACTGTTCGGCTTTGCCCGGATCGTTTGCCGGGAAACGGGTGACGGTGTTGGAGTTGGCGTTGGAAACGAGCACCCGGCCTTGCAGGTCGAACGCGACATGGAATGGCCCGTTTACCTGGCACGTACCGTCGACGGGCTTGTCGTCAACGGTACGGCAGAGAATTCGCGCCTGCGCCGGATCGCCTTTCGGCAAATGGACGATCTGGCTCTTGCTCGAATCCAGCGCCCATACATCCCCGTCGGGGGTCGTATTGATGCCCTGCATTCCACCGAGCTGTCCGTTCAAGTCATAACCAGTGTCTGGGGACAGCGGTTTCCCAGTCGCATCGAACACCGAGATCGTCTTGCCTTCGATGCTGGTCACCCACACCTTGCCATCGGCCGCAATGGTGAGGCCCCAGCCGGGAAAGTCCACGCCACCGCCGGTATAGCCAGTGGTCATCGGCGAGATGGGCCGACCATTCGATGCAAGCTCCGAGAGCGTGCCGCCGATCCCGCCGAACATGGTCGATTGCGACCCTGCCATCTGGTTGTTTGCCGCCCAGGCGTCGCCCTCGCTGTCGATACCGATACCGCCAAGGCCGCTGAGACCGCCACCGGCGTAACGCAGCGCAATGGTCCAGGTGCTGGGAGCGAACAGAAGGTAGGGTCGGTATGGCACGGCACGCGAGCCTGGCCCCTGTCGGGCCGGATAGAAGTGGTCCAGCAGTGCAAACAACTTTGCAGGCTCATTCCACGGATGCAGTGCGATCGCTTGCGCCGCAGTCAGCGTGTCGGTCGGAGCACGTCCTCCGGGCGGCGTGGAAGCCTCGAACAACCTTTCGCAGGCGTCCGGTTGCACGCGGGTGATGCAGCCCGCCAGCAGGTCACCTATGGTGTTCAAGGTGGCCAGGGAAGTCGTCTGCGTGCTGTTTAGAGGGTCTTGGATGGCCGGGCCTAATCCGCCCGTCGTGAGATTCACCAGGTTCGGCACGTTGCCCGAGGCGATCTTCAATCCGAGCGCATGCCCGCTAAGCGATTCGCCTTTCAGGAACTGCGCGCCCGTCCATACCGACGCCACCGTCGTGAGCTCGTTGATGGTCACTTCTCTCGGGGCCGCCGTGCCCAGGGTTGCCATCAATGCGACGGCCGGGTTCTCTCCCTTCGGCCCGCCGACAGTGGGCTCACCGCCCTTGGCGGTCAGGTACAGCACAGCATTGCCAGCTTTCTCGGTGTCGAACTGGAACTGAAAAGCGCCGTCATCGCCCGTGCTTGTTTCAGATAGCTTGGTGGGTTCTCCCTCGCCGGCAGCCCACAGCGTCACTGTTGACTTTGCGATGGGTGCTCCGCCGCCGTTGACTTGACCAACAAGTTGCTCGGCGGCGGCGATTTGGGCAAAGGCTGTTGTAACAAGAGCGAGAGCAAGAAATGGCAGGCGCATGATCGTCACCTCATATAGTCGCGCTGATGCCGCAGGCTGCGGAACATGATCTATCGCTAACATGGCGCTCTGATGCCTGTCAAAGTTGCATTACTTTGACGGTCGCCGTCTCTTCTTTAGGCGTCACCATTCGCCGGGTAATTCCACGGGAGGAGTTCTTCTATCCGGCTCTGCTTGTGTGACCATTGACGATGGCGGTAAGGGTTGCGGTCAAATAGGCAAGCAAATCGACCGCGTTGAGCCGCGCAGCTCTGCCTCGATCCGATAGAGTTCATTTGTCCGCCTCAGGCCTTCGGGCAGATCAGGCTTTCCGGCTCGATTATTCCTCGACACGAGGAAGGTGAGCGGGAAGAGAGCCGCGATTGGCGGCGCGTGATCTGGGGCGCGGTTTAACCGAAGGGCTATCGGCCTCGTCTTCGGCATGAACGACCGCGATGGCCGTTTCCAAGCCTTCCAGTGGCGCGCAGGCAGGCGAGAGGAAGCTGCGCAAGGTGGCACTCGATGCCGGCTATCATCACTTCCGCCGCGCGAGCGAAACGCCGTTCAACATGATCTTCGAGGCGCGTAACTGAGGCCATCGGAGGAAGGACCAGGGTCCGGGCGTCAGCCCGACCGGTGGGCATCCCGGCGCTTCGTTGCCCGCCAGTCAGGCAAGACCGAACGGCTGGCAGGAGATCTCCTGCCCAATCGTTTTTCTCGCCTGAGTAGATGTTTTCGATCTGACTGAGCAGATGCTCTGCTCTTTCTCGTGCTGTTGTCTCAGGCCGGGTCACACTCGATCGCGGCTAGGATGAACAGTTTAACATATTGATTTAAATAAGTGTCACAAACAGCCTCTACGGCTTTGACCAACAGATTCTCATTTCCAACCCGGCATAAATTGGCCTTTATCAATTTCGTCCGGCGCGGTATCGGAAGGTGGGAAGCGCAGCAACCTTGCCTTGTGATCCCCTCACCCGCTGCGATGCAAGCAGACAGGGCAAACACACATTTTCAAAAGCATGACGCAATATTCCTATCAATTTATACGGGGGCGAGCGTGAGTGGTGCGATTGGCATCCTGAATTCTGAAAAAGCCAAGTTTCTCACGGGCGTCAGCCTCGCAGCGTTGGCGCTGGCCTGTTGCATCTCGTCCCCGGCATGGGCCGGAACCTATCCCGCAGGCAGCGACGCCGCCCTGCGCGCCGCCATCCAGTCGGCCAATGCCGATGGCGACGCCAATGCGACGATCTACATGACCGGCAGTTTTTCTATTTCAACGGCGACACTGCCGATCCCGACGAAGCCGATCACGATCGACACCAACGGCTTTGTCCTCTCAAATACCTACGATGCGACAGCCCTCACGACCAGAGGCGCTCTCACAATCCAGCAATCGACTGGAGCTCTCGTCCCGGTCACGTTCTCCGGCACTCTGGTGGGAGCAAATGCCGGCGCCGCCGCCACGACGGCAGGGCAAATCGGCGCTGTCGTTTCTGCCACCACATTCACCAATCAAGGATCGATCCGTGGCGGCAATGGCGGCGGCGCCGGCGGTGCCGGTGCGTCAGGCGGTGCCGGCGTGCGCGTGCTGACTGGTTCGTCGCTCACCAACAACGGCATTATTGTGGGTGGCGACAGCACGTCGGCTGGCGGTGGAGCGGGCGTCTCTTACGGCAATGCGATTGGAGGCCCTAATACGATCCTCAACATAGGGACGATCCGCGGAGGAAACGGGCCAACCAACGGAATTACTGCAGGTGTCGGCATTCTCGCGCAAGGAGGAACTGCGGGCCAGATCGTCAATTCCGGCACGATCGAGGGCGGAACGGGTGCTGCTGCCATCGGCGCGTCTAGCGGAACATTGAGCCTCGACATCGTCAATAGCGGCACGATCCGCGCCGGCACCGGCCAGGCGAACGCGATCGACCGGTCGGCCGCGACGACGGGCAAGGTTACGCTCGAACTGCAGCCGGGCTCGATCATAGAAGGCAACATCATTGCGGGCGTCACGCCGACGACAGACGTGCTGCGCCTCGGCGGCACCGGCAGCGACAGCGACAGCTTCGATGTTTCGGCAATCGGTGCTGCCCAGCAATACCGGAACTTCGACACCTTTGAGAAAACCGGCACGAGCACCTGGCTGCTGACGGGCGTCGGCACCGCCACGACGGACTGGACGATCTACGACGGCACGCTGCTGATCGGCGATCACAGCGCGCCCGCCAGCGTCATCGGCGATATCACCAATTTCGGCACGCTCGGCGGCAGCGGTACGATCTTTGGCGACGTGAGCAATTCCGGCACGGTTGCGCCCGGCAATTCGATCGGCACGCTGACGATTTCAGGCAACTACATCGGCAACGGCGGCACGCTCGCCATCGAATCCGTGCTCGGCGGCGATGCCTCCCCGACCGACCGGCTGGTGGTGACCGGCAATACGTCGGGCACCACGAATGTGCGTGTCACCAATCTCGGCGGCACCGGCGCGCAGACCGTCGAGGGCATCAAGATCGTCGATGTCGGCGGCACCTCGGCCGGCAGCTTCTCACTGCTCGGTGACTATGTCTTTCAGGGCGATCAGGCCGTGGTCGGCGGCGCCTATGCCTACCGGCTCTATCAGAATGGCGTGTCGACGCCTGGTGATGGCGACTGGTATCTGCGCTCCGATCTCGCCTTTCCCGGTGCTGCCAGCGGGCCGCTTTATCAGCCGGGCGTTCCCCTCTACGAAGCCTATCCGCAGCTCCTGCTCGCCCTGAACGGGCTTTCCACGCTCCAACAGCGCATCGGCGACCACTACTGGAGAGACGACGGCAAGGCAACATCAGCCAAAGGACTCGACAATGTCTGGCTGCGCACCGAGGGCACGCACGCCGAAATCGAGCCCGATAGCGCCACGACCGTCGGGAGCTACGACTATGACATGTTCAAGCTGGAAGGCGGTCTGGATGGCGAGCTCTATCAGGATCAGGGCGGCCGGCTGATCGGCGGCCTCACCGTCCATTACGGCACGGTCTCGGGCAATATCGACTCCCTCTACGGCAATGGCGATATCGACACGACGGGCGTGGGACTTGGCGCCACGCTCACCTGGTATGGCGATAACGGCTTCTATGCCGACGCGCAGAGCCAGGTCACCTGGTTCGACAGCGACCTGACATCCGATCTCGTCGACGGCGCGATGGAGAGCGGCAACAATGGCTTCGGTTACGCGCTGGGCATCGAGACGGGCCGGCGTTTTTCAGCCTCCGGACCGTGGTCGATCACGCCGCAGGCGCAACTCGTCTATTCCTCCGTCGACTTCGACACGTTCAATGACCGCTTCGGCGCGCGGGTTTCGCTCGATGACGGCGACAGCCTCGTCGGCCGGCTCGGCCTGGCGCTCGACCGCGAAGAGCAGGTTCAGCGGGCAGACGGTGAGACGGCACTGACGAAATTCTACGGCATCGCCAATCTCTATGGCGAGTTCCTGGACGGCACCGCCGTCACCGTCTCCGGCCTCGGCTTCGAAAACAGGAACGACCCCGTCTGGGCCGGCCTCGCCTTCGGCGGTTCGTATCGTTGGAGCGGGGACCGCTATCAGCTCTATGGCGAAGTGGCGGCGAAATCATCGCTGAAGGATTTTGCCGACAGCTATGCGCTCAGCGGAACGGCGGGCCTGCGCGTGAAATGGTAAGTGGCGAGGCTTTGCTGCGAAAACCCCTCCTCACAAGCGGGCGTTCCGTGTGGCACAACGCAAAAAGGCGGCCCCAAGGAGCACCGCCTCAAAATATCAATCACACCAAAACCAAATCAAGGCGAGACCCAAAAGCCCCTACCCCTTCTTCGGCGCCCTGGGCTTCTTCGCCGGCGCTTCAGGCGCAGGCTGGGCGAGCCTCAGTCGCAAGCTGTTAAGTATTCATGCAAGAACATGCTGCGGAATTGGAACTATAACCGGGCACGCCGGTTATGTTCGCAGAAAAGGATAAGGCCATGACCAAGGTCCTGAATTCACGCGCAATTATTATTGCGGCAGATCGTCTTGACGATTGCAAGGACTACCTCGAAACCGATTTTCACCAGCTGATCGACCATGCTCTGAGCGTCGGCTGGTCCATTGACGAGGTGGTCGTCGCACTCAGCGGCCTTGCAGAAGAAGAGATCTCCGTGCCGGAACGGGCAGTTACGTTCCATTGAAATCCGCAACGGACCGCCATCGTTTAGAAGGCCGGAGCTTTGAAACCCCGGCCTTTTCGTGACCGCTTTGGAAATGTGGCCTGCACGACGATCGCTACCCCCTGAGCCGGGCAGATCAGCTACCCGCTCCCCCCGAGCGGGGGTGCCCACGGCACAACGCAAAAAAGGCGGCACCCTAAGGAACACCGCCTCAAAATATCAATCATACCAAAGCCAAATCAAGGCGAGACCTAAAAGCCCCTACCCCTTCTTCGCCTTGCCCTTCTTCGCCGGTGCCTCGGGCACCGGCTGGGCGAGCCTCAGCGCACGCAGCTTTTCCGTTTTCTTCTGCCGGGCGGCAGCTTCGCTTTCGAGGATGCCCTTGGCGACAGACGTCGTCTGCTCAGCCTTCGCCTGCGGCGAAAGCTTTTCGGGCTTGAAGAACGTATCCTTCGACTCGGTCATGTCTCCTCCTCCTCGTTGGATCCTGAGACCGGGAAAGCGTCAGCGGGCGCCGCGAGCGATCACCTTCTTCTTCGGTGCCGGCAGCAGGCCTTCGCGCTGCGCCTGCTTGCGGGCGAGCTTGCGGGCGCGGCGGATGGCTTCGCCCTTTTCGCGGGCGCGCTTTTCCGACGGCTTTTCATAGGCGCTGCGTTCCTTCATTTCGCGGAACACACCTTCGCGCTGCAGCTTCTTCTTGAGCACGCGGAGGGCTTGGTCGACATTGTTGTCTCGGACGAGTACCTGCAAGTTTTCTCCTTAATCAGCGTTGCTGCTGTTATTTCCTGATGCGGATCGAATTCGAATTGATCCAGCTCGATTTCGGACTCTCGGTAACCGCCCGCGCCTCGGAAGGCAAGGGCGACGAGGGCGATGCGAGCACGTCTATATCATCCTGGCGGACGCTGCGCTCGAAATTTTCGTTCTGAAACCGCACGCGGTAATGAACGAAACCCTGCGCAGCCGGCAGGACGGATAGAATGTTGCCGGAACCCGAGGGCTGCGCGTTGCCGAGAACGCCATTCTTCAGCACAATGGTGTCACCCGGCCGGTAACGACGATATGCCATGTCGTTCTACCCTCATGAAACAAAAATTAAAGGCCGGGACTGCTCCCGACCTTCCCTGGCCAGTGCCTGGCCTCAGTCATCGTCTCCGCGCGCCAGTACATCCGTGGTCGCGCGAAGTCGTGACAAGTTCTTAGGCAGCCCGGAGGTTATCGGCAGAGCTCTTGCCCGAGCGGCGGTCCTGCACGATGTCGTAGCTGACCTTCTGTCCGTCTGCGAGCGAGCGCAGGCCTGCGCGTTCAACTGCAGAAATATGGACGAAAACGTCGGCGCCGCCGTTATCCGGCTGGATAAAACCGAAACCCTTGGTGGCGTTGAACCACTTGACTGTACCTGTATTCATAACGATCTCCTTTCAAAGCAACCGTTGAAATTCCCGCGATACCCTGCGGGCTTGGGTCGATTATTTGGAAGGAAATCTGGCGAGAGCGCAATGGCTCTTCAACGACGTCACAAGCAATGGTCGATTTGCGTAATATACGGTCAATTTTAAATTTGGCAACAGACACAGCCGGAAAAACTTCGAATCACCTGCAAGTTTTTGCTGCAAGCGGCTGATTTGGTGATGGATTTTTTATTCGGGCCGACTAACGCAACGTCATCCTCGGGCTTGTCCCGAGGATCTACTGCGGGCGGCGGCAGATCCTCGGGACAAGCCCGAGGATGACGAAGGGGCCAGTGGCAGTCCGGTGCTGGTGGATCCCGGATAACCGGCGTTCGGCCGCCACTCGCGAAGATATAGCCTTGCAACCGGCCGCAATGTCGTCAGGATCCCCGATCGAAAGCCCACCTGGAATCACACCTATGCCGACGAAGCCGGTTGAACATGCAGTCAAGATCCGCCCTGCCAATCCCGGCGACATGGAAATCCTCGGCGGCTTCGGCGCCCTGCTCGTCGCGATGCATCATGAACTGGATGCCAGGCGCTTCATCGAAGCGGCGAAAAGCACGCCGTTGCGATACGGGCAGTTCCTCAAGAGCCAAGTCACTCGGCCCGAAGTCATCGTCATCGTCGCCGAAGAGGACGGCGCGCTGGTCGGCTATGCCTATGCGGAGCTGCAGGGCTTCGACTACATGTCGCTGCGCGGGCCGGCGGGCGTCATCCACGACCTCTTCGTCGATCCGGCACGCCGCCGCGAAGGCGTCGGGAGACTGCTCCTGGAAGCGGCGATGGCCGGATTGAAATCCCTCGGCGCCGAACGCTTCGTGCTCTCGACCGCCTACCGCAACGAGACCGCCCGCAGCCTCTTTGCCGCCATGGGCTTCCGCCCGACGATGATCGAGATGACGCGTGAAGCGGATCAGGCAGACGGCTAGACCGGCTTGTGCGCCCTGCCCCACCGGTATCCGGCTACCGGATGCCCTTTGCCCTATATGCGCCATCGCGAATAAAATTGTGCAGTGCCGCCATCCCATCTTGCCCTTGCCTTCGGTTGGCGGTTTTTGGGAACTTCCGGCTGCAGGGAGAATTCATAGGATGACGCACCTCTCGCCCCTTCCTCGCACGGCAGGAGTGGACCATGGCAAAGACGACTGAGTTCAAGACAATAAGGGCGCTTGCCGTAGCACTTTGCGCCGCCCTGCTTTTCAGCGGCGCCGCCAAGTGGCCGGCCCTGCCGAACTCGGGCTTTTTAACCGGCCGGGCCGCAGCCCCAGAGGATGTCGATAACGGAACGGCGATCTTTGCCACCGGGCAGGATGACCAAAGCTACGGAAAGCCGATCGATATCGAAATCCCGCAATACGGCTATTTCCGCCAGGAAGACAAATACGTCATCATCCTGCAGGCCGAGAAATACGATGGGAAAAGCATCATCGGCGCCGAGACATTCGATGGCAAGAAGGTGGTCGGGCTGATCGACGAATTCGACCTGCTGGGCGTTCACGCCCGGTAGTTTCTGCGCAGGCTGAACCATGCCCCCCGGCGCTCAAAAAAAGAGGCTCGTCGGGAGAGACGGCCTCGAAATTGCGTCAATTTGGCCCAGCTCCACAAGGCCGACTTCAGCCTAGCCGTCATCAGGGAAATCGCTACCCCCAATCGGGTGATATCCGGCGGGATTGTAACGATTTTCTTGAGAAATTTCCGTTTCCTTAGCCAGCCCGACGAGCACAGAGGCGGCGTACTATGGCGCCCGTCTCACTGAGAGTTAGAGCCAAGCGGGATCTTCGCGATAGACAGCCGGCGTGGATTATGTGCGAACGTCAGCGTCGTGGTGCGCTGCCGCCCCTGTTTGGCCATCAACAATCGTCAGCCACGGCCACCGCTGTAGATACTGGGTGCATTTGATCAGGTATAATTCAAGCTGAGGATTGAGAGAGTTCAGGCGCAGGATGCCATTCCACATGTCATCCAAGCCATCGGGAGCATAAAGGCTGTCGTCGCAAAGGCGAATACCAACCCTTGTGCAAAGGGTAAGATAACGGTCGATGCCATCCTCCGCCTTTTGTAGTGCTGGATATTCCGCTCCGAACTTGTCCTTGTACCAGAGGTGGACCCGCGCCTGGTTCTTGATCTCCACCTTCGCGGATAGATCGGCGACCGCCTGCTGCACTCGGCGAATGACGACGTCTTCCGCCTCCCATGACAGGTCGGAGTCATCGAAATAAAAGATGTCGTAGTCTTTTATCCCATACTGAGGATCATGACCGGACTTTAAATTCCAAACCGTCTGGACGAGGCAGCCGGCGGTTAGAATGCCTTGGGGGATCTGGAGGGCGCGCAGCCGGCTCAATAATTCAGCGTTTACAGGGTTACGGCGGACGAATTCGAAGAACTGCTGCTCCGTAAGCGACATAACTCCTCCTCTGTCTATCAGTCTCGTGAAACCGCCGTCGCAAAAAACCGGCGAAGCGACACCTGCTTTCCTGATTTCTGCGACATCGCGACGACTGATTCAATGACCTCGCTTCTGATCAGGCTCCATACACGGCAAGCCCGATGACCGCCGTGAGCAACAAGAGGCAGAAGCCGGCGATGGTACCGGCGAAGATGCCGGCGGCAAGGCTCGATTTCGGTGCGATCCAGACGGTGACCGCCGGCGGCCCGATCAGCAGGCAAAGCGCCTGCGCAGCGCCCGCAGGGCCGAACCGCATATCGAGCTGCGGCGCGGTTCCTATCACCACTTCGACCCACAGGACGATGCCTCCAAAAACGATGATACTTGCGATGCTGCCGAGCGCCCAGCCATAGGCTTTTCGCACGCGCCAGATCTCCCAAAGGGCGGGCGGTAGGGCCAATATCCAGGGCAGCAGGTCGGTCAGCGTGTGCATACGGCAAGCTTCGCAGGTAGACGTTAATTTGCTCCTCGCTCTCGCCTTCTTTCCCCGTCATCAGCTACGAGTGACGGGTTACGAGTCAGGAGATGCCATGCTTCGCACCATGTTCGCCTTTGCCCTGCTCCTTGCCGGTGCCCTCACCGCCAAAGCACAGGCTCCGGATGCAGACGCCACGCCGGCGCCGGCAGACCCCTGCGCGCGCCAAAACTTCGAAGGCGCCGACTATATCGTCTGCGGCGTCGATCCCGCCAAGGCGGATCTGCTCCTGTTCTGGAAGGATGCCGGCGGCAAGCCCTATCGCAGGTTTTCGGGCGTCGCCGATGCTGTCACCGGTGAAGGACATCGGCTCCTCTTTGCCATGAATGCTGGCATGTACCGCGAGGATTTTACGCCGATGGGGCTTTATGTCGAGGATGGCAAGGCGCTGATACCGGTCAACGTGGAGGCGCCGCCGAAGGTTTCCGGCCCGGTGCCGAACTTCTTCAAGCAGCCGAACGGCATCTTCTATCTCGATAAGGCCGGCGCCCATATCGTCCCGACCGAAGACTTCCTGAAGCAGAAACCGAACGTGCAGCTCGCCACGCAATCCGGCCCGATGCTGGTCATGTCAGGCAAGATCAACCCGATCTTCATACCAGGCTCGAGCGACCGCACGCGCCGCAACGGCGTCGGGCTCTCAGCCGACGGCACGCTGCGCTTCGTCATCAGCGAAGGCGACGTGAACTTCCACGATTTCGCAAGCTTCTTCCGCGACGGGCTGAAATGCCCCGACGCACTTTTCCTCGACGGCGGAAACGGCACCGGGCTCTACAATCCGGCGCTCAGCCGCAACGACACATCCTGGCACGGCGGCTACGGACCGATCTTCGCTCTGGTGGGCGAGAAGCGGGATTAGACGTCGAAGTCAAGCAGGCTGCATGGCCGTCAGCTGCCGCGTCTCGACCATCTCGGCGAAATCGGAGGCCAGATGCGCCATCGTCACGTCGAAGATCTCCCGTGCCGACAGATCGGCATCCGGCAGGTCGAAGCCGAGCACGGCGTCCTTGACGACGCTCATCTTGAAGCCGAGGTCGGAACCGGCGCGCACGGTGGTATTGACGCAGAAGCCGGCGACCGCTCCCGTCACGACCAGATGCGTGATCCCGACCTCGCGCAGATAGCCTTCGAGCTCGGTGGAGGCAAAGGCCGACGAGGTGGATTTGATGAAGACCGGCTCGTTCTCCCGCGCCACGGCGCAGGGCATCGGCCGGTATCCCGGCGCATGTTCGTTGAGCGCCGAGCTCTCGTCGGCCTCGCGATGGCGGATATGGATGACCGGCTTGCGGGCGGCGCGGAAGGCGGCGGCAAGGGCTGCGATATTATTCCCCGCCTCGCCGTTCACATGCGCGCGCCCGGCATCAAGCCGCTCCTGCATGACCATCTGCATATCGATGATGAGGAGTGCACTCGTCATGGTTCCCTGGTCCTTTTCCGCGCCCAAAGGGCTCTGACCAGAGCTCTAGCATTTGCCGCGGGCCAAGTCGCTGACAAAACGAGGGATTGGAGTCGAGAGGTCATCACTTCTGTGCCAGCTCCGCAAGCCTTCACGACATCACAACAACCGACGGCTGAATAACGCTAAAATTACATTACACGACACCGCAAAATACGGCTATGATCCCGCCATCATAGCCGGGGGGTGGTGAAATGATTTCGTCGCTTCAAAGCCTGCTTGCGGGGCGCGTCGACGTGTGCGTCGTCGGCTCCGGGCCTGTCGGTCTGGCGCTGGGCACGGCACTTGCCCGGTCGGGGCTTTCGGTCGCGCTCTTGGAGTCCGGCGGCAGGACGATCTCGGCAAAGACGAACCGGCTGGCGGCGGCGGCCTCCATCAGCACCGCCCATCATGCCGAAGCGAGCCTGACCATAAGGCGGGCGGTCGGCGGCACCTCGAAAGCCTGGGGCGGCCGGTGCGTGGAATTCGACGACAGCGATTTCGATGGCAGGCCGGTGCGCGGCGATGCGCGCTGGCCGATCGAACACAGCGCCTTCAGGGCCTATTACGACGATGCCCGCGCCTTTCTCGGCGCCGAGCTGCCCGCCGCCGGGAGGCCGGATCTACGAGATAATCTGCGAGATGATCCGGGCGGCGATTTCGAACCCTCGGTCGAAAGCTGGGCCAGCCAGCCGGATATGGCGAAGGCCCACGGGACGCTGATCGAGAGCTTGCCGAACCTGCATCTCGTCACCCAGGCCACCGTGATCGGCCTCGATCTCGACCGCGAAGGCGCCCGCATGAAACGGGCGCTCGTGTGGCATCGCGGCAAGCTGCATTCGCTGGGCGCCACGATCTTCGTGCTGGCCTGCGGCGGGCGGGAAAATGCCCGGCTGCTGCTGGCGGCGCAGGAGATCGCGCCGCGGCTCTTCGGCGGCCCGGAAGGCCCGCTCGGGCGCTATTACATGGGGCATCTGGCCGGCGAGATCGCCCGCATCCGCTTTGCCGACCGCTCCTTCATGGAAAAGCTGTTCTTCCGGCGCAACGGCACCGGCGCCTGGTTCCGCTCGCGGCTGATCCCGAGCTGCAGACTGCAGAAGGAGCATGAGCTGCTGAACAGCGTCTTCTGGCTGCGCAGCCCGCCGCTCGAGGAAGTCTATTCGACGGCGGGCGCCCGCGCGACGCTGAACATGATCAGGGCGATATCAGGCAGGCGCAGGATGCGCCGCATGTCCTTCAAGGCGAAGGCGCCGGATACCGCCTCGCTGTCCGATCTGGTCGCAAACCCCGTGGAGAGCTTCAACGCCGCCCTGCAGCTGACGACGGCGGCGCTGAAATCCGAGCGCCAGCCGAATTTCTTCGTGAAGAACGACGAACATCTCTATTGGCTCGCCTATCACGGCGAGCAGCTGCCGGCCGCCGCAAACCGCGTGCGGCTGAGCTCCGAGGTCGACGAAACCGGCCTGAAACGGCTGGCCGTCAGCTTCGACTTCGCCGAGGAAGACCTCGCCTCGCTGATCAGGAGCCACCATGCGCTGGCCAAATGGATCACCAGACGGCGGATCGGCACCGTCGAATGGCTCCACCCCGAGGAAACGCTCTCCGCCGCCGTCCGCCGCCAGGCGCTCGACGGCTACCACCAGATCGGCCTGACGAGAATGGGCGCCTCGCCCCGCACGAGCGTCGTCGACGGCAACTGCCGCTGCCACGACCTCACCAACCTCTATGTCGCCGGCAGCTCGGTGTTCCCGGTGTCCGGCCAGGCCAACCCGACGCTTCCGGCCGTGGCGCTGGCGCTGCGGCTGGCGGACCATTTGAAGGGGGAACTGCGGGGGTGAGGTGATGGTGTGCCGTGGGGCACCCCCCTGTCCGGCACGGCGGACCTGAGGGTTGAGACGTTGTTGGGGTATGTTTGAAGGGAGGCGGGGGGGGGGGCGGCTGAAAGTTATCAACTCGGCATACACCACCGAGAGGATACTCAAATGATCGACAAAATTTAAAATTGCGTGTAGTATTTCAGGGAAAACGTGTCCTATTGAGGGAGGATGAAATGGGATATCATTTGAGTTCTCTGGCATCACTGCCTATCGATGATGACGTTGATCTTTATATATTCATAGTAGGAAACGGAATTCGTTCCAGGCAACAGGAGGAACTTCGAGGAAATTTTCTCAACATTGCGCGAGAAATTGGTCAAGACGCCGTTATCGTCGATGGATTTGACGAAAATCTATTTTCTAAAGAAGTAATATCAAGGTATTTTGGTGAGAACCAAGAGGGTCTCGAGGACTTGTTTCCGGCGCTGGTTCTGACAGACACCCATCCTGATCATCTACATTTGGAGAGTTTTAAAATCATCATATCTCTCCGTCGCGCGGAGCAGAAATACGGAGATCTCGCCGCTTTCTTCAGTGCCTTGGTGAGGTTTGCCCAAGGTCGAAATCCGGATTTTCTAAGAGATGTCGGCAGAGAGGAGAGCGACGTGGCAACGCTCTTAGAGAGGGCCAACAGAATATTCATGCTTCAACCTAATTTCATCGGCATTGGAGTAAATATCAACGCCGCAATCGAGATCTGGCTTAATCGGATGCGCGGTGTCAGGGTGGGTAACGGTTAAACCTGTGGGGGTATTGCCGCTTTTCGGAAGCCGCGAAGGCTTACTTTAGGCGGTTCGGCCCTCCTCCCCACCCTCATCCCTGTGCTTGTCACAGGGATCCAGCCTGCCCAAGTCCTTGGGCAGGAGAGACTTTTTCGCTTGTGACGTGTGAGAGTCATTCACCGCGCGGACGCGCGGTGGCTGGATTCCTGTGACAAGCACAGGAATGAGGGAGGTTGAGGTGGCGCCTCGTTCCTCCCCTCAGCTTCGGAGATCTGGAAAGCGACTGCGGCAGATTTTGTCTTCCCACCGGATGGGCAACTCGAGGCCTCGGGTTTTCATCAGCAGATTTTCAGGTCGGCGCGAACATCGTCACGTGACCCATATCAGGCTGTCGAATAGCCAGGCTGTCAGGTCGGCATCCGATTGGTCCTTGGTCATTCGACCACCGCGTATCGGTAGTCCATTGACTGCCATCCGATCCTGATATCCTGTATTGTGGCCAGACGTCGAAATCGGGGATCAGCTGATATGGACGAGGAAGGCTTGGCTGAGATCTCGGCCCGGTATGTTCACTTCGCCGATACGGAAGCCCACGGCCGTTCGCCGCTCTACGAGGCGTTGGCGCGCGCGGTTGCCGGGGACCGGGAGACACTCGGCTTCCTGTCGACCCTCCCCGATATGAAAAGGCAACCGAACCTTCTGCTTGCGGCGGTGCGTCACCTGTTCGGCACGCCGACGGGCTGGGCCGAGTTCCGCCAGGCACTGCTGGCCCATCCCGACGCTGTCCGTTCGCTGATGCTCGAGCGTTCGACACAAACCAACGAACCGGGACGGTGCGCCTCGCTGCTCCCTGTCCTCGCGCGATTGCCGCAGCCGCTGGCGCTCCTCGAGGTCGGCACCTCCGCAGGGCTCTGCCTCCTGCCCGATCTCTATGGTTACGATTACGGCGACAAGGCGATCCGCGCCCCCGTGATGGGCTCAGAGCCGCCAGTCTTGCGTTGCTCCGCCAGTAAGACGACCCCATTGCCGACGGCCGCACCACGCGTCGTCTGGCGAGCGGGGTTGGACCTCAGTCCAATCGATGCTTCGGATCCTGCGCAGGTCGCATGGCTTGAGACACTGGTCTGGCCGGAGCAGACGGAACGGCTTGCCAATCTGCAGGCGGCCGTCAAGATCGCCGCCACGGTCAAACCACGGATCGTGAAGGGTGACCTGCGCGGGAGCGAGTTCGCCCGGCTCTGCTGGCAAGCGCCTAAGGACGCCACCCTTGTCGTCTTTCACACGGCTGTCCTCGACTACATCTCCGACCCCGCAGACAGGGAGGCTTTCGCCGAGCAGGCGATGCGGCTCGCGCCCTATTGGGTATCGAACGAGTTCCCCCGCGCATTCCCATCCATCGCCGCGCGCGCAGGAACGAGCTGGCCACCCGGGCGCTTCCTCCTGTCCGTGAACCGCTCTCCTGTCGCCTGGACCGACCCGCATGGAGCTTCGCTCGCATGGATCGCGGACGAGGCTTAAGGGACTGGCCGATGCAGAGCGTCGCCAGAGATGATGTCCATGGAGCGTCCAGAGCGCCATCCGCCGACGATCGCTGAATGCCTGGAAAAGTACGGCTCCGAGATCCCGATTGAAGACGGGCGCGACGGTGAAGCGGACAAAGCGATCCAGTCAACCGGATCGTTTTACTCATACGGAACGGGCGGCAGCATCACGGGAGAGATATGTGGCCGGGCGGCCGGTCTATCAGCGAACGACAGACGTACTACTGGATTGTGACCCGGCATCGACGTATAATCCGGTGTTGAATTTCCGGGAGGGACAGCCATGAATGCAGTACCTCAATGGCGGCTCGCAGGCGACTGGTTCGACATCTGCAGCTGCGACATTCCCTGTCCTTGCGAGTTCGCACAACGGCCAACAGGCAATCATTGCCAGGGCGTGCTCGCCTGGCATGTGCGCGAGGGTCAATATGGCGGCGTGAAGCTGGACGGTCTGACGCTCGTGGCGCTCGGCGAGTTCGAAGGCAACCTCTGGGCTGGAGAGGCCAAGGCCGTGATGGGCATGTACATCGACGAGAAGGCGGACGAGCGGCAGCGCGAAGCCCTGCAGGCGATCTTCGGCGGCCAGGCCGGCGGCTGGCCGGCGGGGTTTGCGGCCAATATCGGCGAGATGCGTGGCATGGAATTCGTGCCGATCACTTTTGAGGTAGCGGGAGACCTCGCCACCTGGCGGGTCGAAATTCCCGGCCGCGTCGTCGGGCGCGCAGAAGCGCTTTCCGGCCCAACGACACCACCCGGAAAGCGGGTGCAGACGATCAACCCGCCGGGCTCGGAGGTTGGCCCGGGCCAGGTTGCCACCTGGGGGCGCTCCGTAGAAGTGAGCACCAAAGGCTTCGGGTTCGACTGGACGGGCACGGCCCGCTCGAGCAAGCACATCCCGTTCGACTGGACCGGCCCGAACTAGGGCGGCGTTCCGTTGCCTGGCGCGTTCCCAAGGAAATCGTGGCGTTTCACCCGGAATCTTCGTGGCATGCCGCTGTATCTCCTTGCATCGCTCGCTGTGCTGACAGCGGCGGCATGGGCGCTCACCCTCTACCAGACCTTCAGCATGGACATGCCCATGGGCATCACCGTGCGCGGCGGGATGGAGGGTATGGAAGGCATGGCCGGCATGGCTATGGCCGGAATTGCTACCGCCGGCTGGTCAGTTGCCGGCGCCGTCACCTTTGTGGCGGTGTGGACTGTGATGATGGCGGCTATGATGCTGCCGGCCGCCGCACCCATGATCTTCATGTTCGCGGCGGCACAGGCGAGACGCGAACAGCACGTGGCCATCCCGACATGGATCTTCGTCGCTGGCTACATGCTCGTCTGGGCGGCGGCAGGCCTTCTCGTCTATCTCCTGGTTCAGTTCGGCAGCGAGTTTGCAGCGAGCCTCGATCCGCCTCAGCGGTCGACATGGGCACCGCTCGCGCTCGGTGCCACTCTCGGCGTAGCCGGGCTCTACCAGTTCACGAGCCTCAAGCACATTTGCCTGAGCCATTGCCGTTCGCCGCTCGCTTTCGTTGCGCAGCACTGGCGCGATGGCCGGGTTGGCGCCCTTGAGATGGGGCTGCGCCACGGCGTCTATTGTTTCGGGTGCTGCTGGGCGCTGTTTGCCGTGCTGGTCGCGGCCGGCGTCATGAGCGTCGCCTGGATGCTGCTTCTGACGCTGGTCATTTTCGTCGAGAAGCTGCTGCCGCGTGGCCGCCGCTTCGAAGGTGCTTTGGGCATTGCGCTGATAGGTCTCGGGATCCTTGTATCGCTCGGGACGATTGAGATGCCTTGGATGAGCCGTTAAGGGCGCTCCCCCGCGGCAAGGCTCGCCATCACCGCCCGGGGCCAGCCATCACGGCTTGTACCCGATCACCATCGAATCCGGCCCCACCAAAGGCTCGACGCGTGTGGACACGAAGCCTGCCTCGCGCATCCATGCCTGACAGTCGGCACCGGAATAATCGAATCCGCCGGGGGTTTCGATCAGCATGTTCAGGCTCATCAGCAGCCCGAAGGCGTTCTCGCGGCGCTCATCATCGATGATGGCGTCATAGGCGATCACGGCCCCGCCTTTCGGCAGCGCGGCGAAGGCTTTTTCCAGCAGCAGCTTCTTCTCGGCGAGATTCCAGTCGTGCAGGATATGTCCCATCACGATCACATCCACGTCAGGCAACGGATCCTCGAAGAAGTTGCCGCCCTGAAAGCGGATACGGTCGGCAAGGCCCTGCTCTGCAACGAACGCCTCGAATATCGGCTGGGCGGCGGGCAGATCGAAGCCGATCGCCTTGAGGTGAGGATGCGCCCGCGCGATCACCACCGGCACCATGCCCTGTGCCGCGCCGATATCGGCGAATGTCGCGTATTTCGACCAATCGAACCTGGCTGCGATGACCTGCGCCGCCCCGGCGCTGAGGCCGCTCATGGCCTCGAGGAAGCTTCGCAACCGTTCCGGTTCCGCATAGAGTGCGGCGAAGAAGTCCCTCTTATGCTTGCTTTCATTCTGCATTTCCCCCGTCCGCAGGGCTTCGGTGAGCGACCCCCAGAAGCCGTAGAGCCGGGCATTGGCCATTTCCAGGATGCCGCCGACATAGGACGGCTTGGCCCGGTCGAGGAAACGGTCGGTATCCGGGCAATTGCGATAGATGCCGTCCTCGCGTTCGAGCAGCTTCAGGGCAACCAGGGCATCGAGGAAATCGCGGGCCGAGCGGGGATGCAGTCCGAGCCTCGCCTGCAATGCCGGCAGATCGGCCGGGCGTGCGGCGAGCTCGGTGAAGACACCGAGTTCGATAGCGCTCAGCATTGTCTTGGAGGCCCAGAAACCCATGCCGATCTTCATGATGTTGTCAGGTGTCAATGCGTCCATCGCTCATCTCCTCTTGGATCTGTGCCGCTGAACCGGCAGTCTGGAGTGGTGCTGAAACGAAACGCTCCGAGAATGCTCCTGCTCCGCGATTGTGCAAGCAAGATAGAGCGCTTTTCCCTATGATGGAGTCGGATGGCTGCCGGCAGGCTTCGCTTTGGGCAGCCGCGCCCACCCCCGAATTCATCCCTGTCCTGGGCTCGATGGAGGCGGAGATCGCCTCGACTATCTCCTACCACTTGTTGACTCACCCGTGGTTGAACAATAACTTGCTAATTTGGTCATCAGGCTCGTCCTCACATGACGGATCAATCTCTTCAGCGTCGCCTTGCCGCCATCGTCGTTGCCGATGTGGTGGGATATTCGCGCCTGATGGAGGCAGATGAAGTCGCAACGCTGGAGAACCTCAGGGAGCTCCGTTCCGGCATCATCGAGCCGGCTGTGAGGCGTCACAAAGGCCGCATCTTCAAGGTCATGGGCGACGGATTCCTGATCGAATTCGGCAGCGCGGTGGAAGCGGTCGCGGCAGCGTTGGAAATGCAACGGGCCACCGCTGCTGTCGAGGCTTCCGCAGACCAGCGCCTGCTTTTGCGTATAGGCGTCAATCTGGGAGATGTCATTGACGAGGGTTCAGACGTCCTCGGCGACGGGGTCAATGTCGCGGCGCGCCTCGAGAGACAGGCCGCGCCGGGAGGCATCTGCATTTCAGGCGGCGTTCACGGCGAGATCCTCGACAAGATCGACGACCGGTTCTTCGATGCAGGCGAACGCTACCTGAAGAACCTGACCCGCCCGGTCCACGTGTGGCATTGGCCGGATGCGCTGCCGAGCATATTGCCGCTGCCGGAAAATCCCTCGATCGCTGTCTTGCCGTTCACGAATATGGGTGGGAATGAAGCGGACGAGCCTTTCGTCGACGGCTTGACTGAAGACCTGATCACCGACCTTTCCCGCACGGCTGGCCTGTTCGTCATCGCGCGCAATTCCGTCTACGGCTACAAGGGCAAGCCGGTCGATGTACGCCTCGTCGCCCAGGAGCTCGGCGTCCGCTACGTACTCGAAGGGAGCGCCAGACGCGCAATGGGCCGTGTCCGCATCAATGCCCAATTGGTCGATGCGCTTGGCGGCGGGCACTTGTGGGCCGAGAGGTTCGACCGGACGGTGGAAGATGTTTTCGAATTGCAGGACGAGGTCAACGCCAAGATTGTCGAAGCCCTCGTCGGCCGGCTGACCATCCCGCCGCCGCGCAATCGGCCGAAGAACTTTGAGGCCTACGACCTGTGTGTGCGCGCCCGTCTGCTGACGGAAGAGTCGCCGCAAACCGAGCGTGAGGCCTATATGCTGCTCCAGCGCGCGGTCAAGCTCGAGCCATCCTATGCCGAGGCGCTTGGCCTGCTCGCCTATAACCGCTGGCTGGCCTGGACCCATTTCGGAGAGCCCGAAGATCCCAACCGCCAGATGGCGGTGACATCAGCGCAGAAGGCGGTCGACCTCGATCCCAACGATGCCGGCTGCCGTTACGTTCTGGGGACCATCCTGGCTTACGAGCGGCGATGGGAGGAATCCGAGGCCGCCTTCGCCAAGGCCCTGGAGCTGGACCCCAACCACGCCGACACCTGGGCCGCCATGTCGGATATTTCCGTGCTGGACGGCAGGGTTGCCGACGGACTGGCGCAGATCAAAAAAGCCCTGCGACTCAATCCCCGTCCAGCCTGCTGGTATCTTTGTCATCTCGGGCAGGCGCAATACGCCGCGCGCGACTATGAGGCCGCAGCCGCCACACTGCGCAGGGAAGACACGTATCGTACCAACTCCCGCAAATTCCTGGCTGCCACGCTTGCGCAGATGGGCCACCAGGAGGAGGCGCGGCGAGAAGCAGAACTCTTCCTGATCGCCCACCCTCATTTCACGATCGCCCATTGGCTCGGCTCCCAGCCGCTGCGCGATGCATCTGTGCGAGACCACTTTGTGGACGGTTTTAGGAAGGCCGGCCTGCCGGAGGCCGGAGGATAAGGAGCCGGTTTGCAGACAATTACCCTGCTCGGGTTACTTAGTCTGCACTATGGCAGACTGAACTGCACCGGCAAAATTCACTAGCTTCTGAGTGTCGGCAATCAACGCATCCCGAAGTGTCCTTGGAATTTCAAGTTGCCCCCCAGCTCCGCGCTTGCCCCGGTTACAAATGTTGTCTGGCTCTTCGCCTGGAAGGCGATGTCCCGTGGTGCGAACGCGAAACCCCGCACCCTGCAGATTCTTGGCGACAGCATCGCGCAACTGGTGATCGAGACCACCGAGCCAGACGGTCTCTGTATCTCCCTCGTCCTTTCGACCGTGCACGGTGACCACGACGTCGGCTGCCGCTGCTAGGCGCAGACCTTCCGGCTCATCGAACAGATGCGATTCAATGTGGAGATCGGAGTGAGGACGGTCTGGTTTCAACCCTTCGAAGCAGTAGAGCGAAAGGTCATTGCCTGCGATCGCTACGGCGATCTCGGAGGTGCCAGGTTCGATCGTTCCACCATGAGGGGCGGCTATAAGGACGGGTGACGGCTTCTCGGTGAAGAATTTTCTGTAGTCGACGCCTTCCGTCTCGCCGGCGGCAAGGGCCGAATAGGATTTGTACTTGTCTGACGTTTCTCCCGGTTTTGTCGATCGCGCGGTCGCTCCAGATGAATCGGCGGATGCGGTCTGATTTCTGGATATTCCGCTCGCACCGTCGTCTTCGCCGCCGGCCCCATCGTCGTCTTCGTCCACGTCTTCATGTTCATAGTCCCTGTTGCGCATCTCCTTTTCGGTCTCGGCGCTGCGGTGCTCCGATGCGATCCGAAGGTTGAGTTCTGCGATGTGTTTCTCCGCAAACGCCTTAACCAAAGGGCGTTCATCCGACAGCCACTCCGTCAGCGAGTCTCTCCTGGTTCGCCACGCTTCGGCGAAGCCCAACTCGCCCCGCACCACACCGGTGCTATCGATCGCGGCTCGAACCTCGCTTAGTTTTCGAGCGTCCCCTGGGAAGCGCGACACTATCTCCTTCAAGACGGCATGGGTCGAGATCTCGCCGTGATAATTTCGCAGGATCGCAAGGGCGAAATCCGCCTCCGTATCGCCGCCCGCCTTTACCAGCCCTGCGAGCGCAGCAGCGAACTCCGGCGTGCAATGAGGGAATACGTTGCTTAGGAGGCGACCTCCGCGGAATTGAAAAAGTCTCCGATCGCCTGAGAACCAGGACAGCCCCTTGCTAATTGCAAGCTGAGGGTCCTTTGCGAGCACTTTTCCCAGACTGCGGAGACGGAATGGCACTGCCTCGAACCGACCTTCATCCCTGTCTTCGTCAAAATTCTTGGCTAGGCGAGCACCGAAATAGTCCCAGATCGCTTCAGGCTGGCGTTCGGCCAGCCGACCCAGAATGCCCTCTACCTGGTAGTTCACCTGGCGGACATGGCCCAAGTTCTCTAGGATTTGTGCCGTCCTTTCAGGAGTCAGTTCCTCATAGAGCTTTCCGCCCTTCTCCAGGAACCATGCTTCTGAGACCCACCGCACATCTTTGCGGTCGTTCAAAAATGCCAGCGCGTCGCGCAAGAAGCTGTCGGGGTCTGTGATCTGCTCCGCGTCAAAGTGCTCCAAGGCAAATAATAGGCATTCGCTGACCGCTGCTGAGTCCGCAATGTCAATGGCGCGCTTCAACAGGCGGTGCGCGAAATCCGGTTGCTTAACGTCCGAATATCGAAGATGGCGCGCTATGCCTGACAAATGCTTAGCGGACACCAGTTCGCGTTCCAAAATTGCTTCATAGATGTCGTTCCGGCCACTCCGAGATAGCCCATTGAGGAAGCCGGGAAGAAACCGGCAGAGATCATCGGAGGCCCTCGCCAAAAACCTCTCCGCCACCTCGGGCCTGCGCTCTGCAAGATTGCTGAGGAAATTCACGAAAACAGCAAAGGTCGCCAGATCGCTTGACTTGGTTTCCGCACAGCGCGCTATCAGGTCGTACCACTGGCTCTCGTTTGCGTCGTTGATAGTGGCGAGATAGCTGTCCGCTTCCTTCTTCCGATACTCGTCAGCCCTCTGATAGTCGAATTCCTCATCGGTCCAATGTTCGGAATAGACGGATTCGAATCCAACCAAAACTTTATATTGGCGAAAGCGTTCGTCTGTATTAATCGCGTCGCGGAACTTCAAGATAGCGGCAATGAGTGCGGCAGCTTCCGTCTGACAATTAAATCGATTATCTGGGTCATCTGCCAACGTTCTCGTGCGCCGGTAGTCATAAAGAAATTGATGCTCGAGGTGTTGGAGCAGCTCGTAGCTTTCGGATTTGGCCTGTGCTGTCACGAATTCGACAATACGTGTTGCGTCCCGAAGAGTGATGCTCAGGAACTCATTCGAGTACTGCACCTGGTTGGGAGTTCGTGTGGCAGCGTCCAGCGCTGCGAGAACTGCTCTCTTCTGCGTATCGTCATTGGATCGCTCGTAGGCCGCAAAGAGAGCCGTCATTGCCTTCTCGCGAACCTGCTGCAACTGATCCGACACTGGCACAGCCCCGGTGCTTAGGACGACGGAATCTGCCTTCCACTCGGCACCTGTAATGTCGGATTGGATTGCCTCGGTCCATACAGCGAGCACGATGGGCCGAATGCTATCCAACTCGATGCTACTCATCCCGGCAAGATAATCTACCAGCGCCATCTGGAGCATCGGTCCTACCTGCCGATAGGCATCGACGTTGTATTCGGACAGGTGCTTGACCGCGTTTACAATCGTCTGCCGAATGTCTTCCTCTGCCTCATCCCGGTAAATATCGATAAGCAGCTGTAGTGTTCCGACCACGTCTGCGTAACGCAGGCGCTCTATTATCTCCAGGACAAGCGTTGTCACCGCGTCGGCTTTGAACCCCTCCATTTTGCCATAGGTCGTGTCTATCGGAACGGGCTCGGTTGCACGTGCAGCTTTCACTGCCCGAAGGAGAGGCCCCCTCAGCCCTTCGTAGGCGGCCGAGAGGTCGTCATAATTTGGAATCGAGTAATCCTTCAGGCCGGAAAGAACCTCGTAGCGCTCGTTATTATTCTGTGCGCCGTCCAGCAGCGTTGCGATGTCCTTATCGAAGAGGCTTTTGCCTTGAAGAAGCCGCTCATACTCCTGCTGCGCCTTTTGAATCTCAAAGCCAGCCGGGATCAGGTACTTGTCCATGATCCGCTCAAATCGGCGAGCAATTGCTTTCATCCCTTTCTCGCCGTAGCCGTCCCCTAGCTTGTCCTTATAGAGAATGTCGTGTGACGTTTCGGACCAGGCGTGGTTTAGAATGGTCTGTACCTGAATCTCACAACGCAGCCCGGCGAACCTCGCGTATTCCGGAAGGCGTACACGTTCCTCGCGAAGCCTCACCGTGTAGTGAACGGCGCGGTATTGGGCTTCCTTATTTTCAGGCACGGGATGATGAATTTTGGTTGAGTCCTCCTCTATTTCAAAGTTCTCGTGGATCAGCGATGACGCCAAGAAGCGATCAACATCGTTGTTGGTATAGAAGATGAGCCGCACGCCAGCGAGATCGCGCCGGTCAAGCTCAAGCGTCTGAGTATCCAGTTTGTCCGCCTCGACTAGACGCCGACGCAAGCTACTCACCTCTTTTGCGCGGCACTGAACCGATTGAGGACGTGGCTGGCCTTTGTCGGCGCGCAGCGCGTTTTCTAAGATGAACCGAACTGTTTGTGCGAAGTCGGCGTACGTGGAATAGTACGTCTTCTCATAGTCTTCGATATTCATCGCGCCGACGACCTCAACCGCGTATAAGTGAATAACGGAGCTGTACCTAACCAGATTCCTTTAGCAATCGTAGTGCAAAAACGAGGCCCAAAAGCCCGCTTGCGTTCGAAACTGGCTTTACGTGCCGGCGAGTTCACTTTGGGTGCCCAAAAAAACAGGTCTGGGGGCAGCGCCGCAAACCGCAGCACCGCCCCCATCCCATGGCGCGTGCAGGAGGCCCCTCGCCTACACCTCGCCGGCGGACCCCTCAGTTCGGTTCGCGGATCGCATCATCCAGCCCGCGTATGAGCGGATAGAGGAAATACGAGATCACCGTCCGTTGCCCCACCTTGATTTCCGTCGACACGGTCATGCCCGGCAGCAGCCGAACCGGCACGTCCGAGGCGTTCAGCCTTGTATCCGCAAGCAGGATGCGAGCCTTGAAGAAGGGTGCGGCCGGCTGGCTGGGCGTGGCGGTTTGTTCCGGCTGCTGGCCGGTCATGAACGTGTCCTGGCTGATGGTGCGTACCTCGCCAGATGCGGTGCCGTATTTCTGGAAGGGATAGGCGTCGAGCTTGATGCGGGCTTCCTTGCCGACGGCGATGCGGCCGATGTCGCGGGTGTTGATCGAGACTTCCGCTTCGAGCGGCACGTTGATCGGCACCAGCGTGACGATCGGTTCGGCCTCGCGCACGACCGAGCCGATGGAACGCTGGGCGAGATCGAGCACGACGGCATCGGCGGGTGCGGTCAGCGACACCATGTTGCGGCGCAACTCCATCTTCTTCAGCTCTTCATCCGCCATGTCGCGCTGGCCGCGCAGCTCCACCAACTGCTCCATCGCGGCGCGGCGGAAATCCTCGATGAAGGCCTGGCGGTCGGCGCGCAGCTTGGCATAGGCGTGTGCCGCCTCGTCGGCCTTGCCGCGAACGGCGGTCAGATCGGATTCCACGTCGAGGCGGGCGTCGCGCGAGCCGAGCATGGTGATCAGCGAACCGCTCTGCTTGTCGTAGAGCCGCGTGCGTGCGCCCTCGATCTGCGAGAGCGTGTCGCGCCGGTCGACGAGCACGGCCTCCTGGTTCTTGGCCGCGGCAAGGGCTGCCGACTGGCCGGCGATCTGCTGGTCGAAATTCTGCAGCTGCGCCGTGTAGAAGGCATGCCGCTGGCCGAAAAGCTGCACCTGCAGCATCTCGTCAGGCGTCTTGCCGGCCATGGCGGTATAATCGTCGCCGGCAAGCTCCGCCTCGATGCGCTTCACCTGCGCGTCGAGCGCCGAGAATTTCGCCTGCTGCTGGTCGACATCGGCCTGGCTGAAGGTGGCGTCGAGGGTCGCCAGCGTCTGGCCGGCATGCACCACCTCGCCGGCCTTCACGTCGATCGTGCGGATGATCGAGGTTTCGAGCGGCTGGACGACGATGGTCGGCTGGGTGGTGACGAGCTTGCCGGGCGCAATCACCACCTCGTCGATCTCGGAGACGGAGGCCCAGGTGATGGTGGCGGCAAGCAGCGCCGTCACGCAATAGAGCGTCATGCGCGCCACGCGCGGCGGCGCGCGTTCCTCCAGCTCGACGGCGTCGGACTGGAATTCGGCAATCGCCGGCGGCAGCGGCGGGCGGGCGACGAGCTGCTTTCCCTTTTCCTGGCCTTTCCCCGGCCCCTTGTCCGATGGCCCCTTGCCTGAGGGAACCGGCATGTTTTCGTCGGATTTTCTGACATGCGCGTTCATGCGACCTGCCTCATCTGCTGTGCCCAGAGATGGCGGTAGGTCATGCAGCGCGACACGAGCTGGTCGTGCCGGCCGATATCGGCGACCTTGCCGCGATCGATGACGAGAATGGCATCGGCATCGACGAGCGTCGAAAGCCGGTGCGAGACGATGATGACGGTGCGCCCGGCGGCGATGCGGCTCAGGTTCTCGCGGATGATCGCCTCGCTGTCGGGATCGAGCGCGCTTGTGGCCTCATCGAAGATCAGAAGCTTCGGATCGGTGATCAGCGCCCGCGCGATTGCCAACCGCTGCTTCTGGCCGCCGGAGAGGTTGGCGGCATTCTCCTCCAGCATCGTGTCGAAGCCGCGCGGCAGCCGCTCGATGAATTCTTCCGCCCCGGCGATGCGGGCGACCTGCATGATCTCCTCGATGCTGGCATCGGGCCTGGCGGCCGCGATATTGTCGCGCACCGAGCCGCGGAACAGGAAATTATCCTGCAGCACGACGCCGATGCTGGTGCGCAGATGCACGAGGTCGATCTCGCGGCTGTCGTAACCGTCCATGCGCACCAGCCCCTCCTGGCTCTGGTAGAGCCCCTGGATGAGCCGGGTGATCGTCGTCTTGCCCGAACCGCTCTTGCCGACCACGCCGAAGACCGAGCCCGCCGGAATGGCGAAGGAGACATTGTCGAGCGCCGGCGCAGCATCGGGCGCATAGCGGAAGCTGACCCGGTCGAATTCGATGCGGCCATGCAGATGCGGCCGCACCCCGCGCCCGCGGCCTGCCTGTTCCGGCCGCTGGTTCATGATCTCGCCGAGCATGCGCACGGAAAGCGCCACTTCCTGATATTCATGCACCATGGTGACGATCTGCACGAGCGGCCCGGAGACGCGGCCGGCGAGCATGTTGAAGGCGACCAGCGCGCCGATCGTCATCGTGCCCGAGAACACGTCGAGCGCGCCGAGCCCGATGATCGCAACGCTCATCAGCTTCTCCAGCAGCCCGGTCATCGCCTGGGCGATGGTCGAGATCTTCTCGACGCGGAAACGCACGGAGATCGACTGCGCCGAATAATCGTCCCACACCTTGCGCTGGCGCGGCTCCAGCGCCAGCGATTTGACGGTGCGCATGCCGTGCACGGTTTCCACGAGCAGCGCCTGCCGGTCGCCTTCCGCCTGGTAGAGCGCCTGCAGGCGGCGCTGGAACGGCCCGACGAGCAGCATCACCACGAGCCCGACAAGGGCTGCGAAGCCGAGCACCACGAGCGTCAGCTTGACGCTGTAGAGAAGCAGGATCGGCACGAAGACCAGGAGCGACACGCCGTCCAGCAATGTCAGAAACAGCCGCCCGGTCAGGAATTCGCGGATGCGGCCCGTCTGCTGCATATGCTTGACGAGAACGCCGGCCGAGGCCTGCTCGAAAAGCGCGATCGGCAGGTTGAGCAGGTGGCCGAAAGTGCGCGTCGCCACCCGGATGTCGATCCTGTTGGTGGCGTAGAGCAGCAGGTAGCGGCGCAGGAAGGTGAAGGTCGCGTCGAAGACGAGCGCGATCGCGATACCCGCCGTCAGAACCGTCAGCGTCGCATAGCTCTGATGCACGAGCACCTTGTCGATGACGAGCTGAAAGAAGATCGGCGTCGTCAGCCCGAGGCCGTAGAGCACGAAGGCGGCGAGCGCGACATCGCGGAAGAAGCTGCGCTGCTTGATGATCTCGGGGATGAACCAGCGGAAGCCGAAGGGCCGATCCTCATCGGACATGCGATAGTTGCGCTTCAGCAGCACCACCGATCCGAGCCAGGCCTTGGCGAACTGCTCTTCGCTCAGATCAATGACTTCGGCGCGGCTGGCGAGCGGGTCGAGAACGCGGATCCTCTCCTCCTCGCCCTCCCCGACGGCACCGGCGATGACCACCCAGTTGCCGTTCGAAAGTTCCGCAAGCACCGGAAAGGCCTCGCCGAGCTGGAACAGGCTTCGCCAGGTGAGATCGAGATGCCTGGCCCTCAGGCCGGCATCCTTGGCCATGCGCAAGAGCTGCCGCACGGCAACCGGATCGCTGCCGACGGCATAATCGTGCTGCAGTCGCTCAGGAGAAAGATCGACGCCGTGATGACGTGCGACGAGCGCAAGACAATGCAGGTTCGTATGCAGAAATTCACTCATGGCCCACCCGAAACAAAAGAGACCGAGGTACCGCTATCAGTTGAAGTTCGGCGAAGCGTTCGAAGTACCGCCCTGCGCCGCCTGGATATCGGCGGCCGCGGCAGCCGACATGTCGCCGATGCGGCGAACGGCACCTGCCTCGACCAGCCCGCCGAGCGCCTTCTGCATGAGATCGACCGCATTGGCGAAGGCATCGACCGGCATGACGATGCGCTGGCGGAAGACCGGCTTCGGATTGTTGTTGGCATCGCGGTCGGTGGCCGACAGCGACATCAGGTCGATGCGCACGATCGTTCCCGTGATGGTGATTTCGCCGATGCCGTCTGCATAAAGTTCGCTGCTCATTGTTCTTCTCCTCTGGTTGATACCAAAAACACCTTCACCTTAGGGCGTCTTACGTCCATTAGGACGCTCTAACTCTTTGAATGCGCATGGATATGTGCGTGCCCCCATGCTGGAAACGGATCTCGAAGGCCGACCGCAGTCAGCGGATCGAAACCCGTCTCCTCACCGGTCAGGCAATCGTCGAGGGCGGCACGGATCGCCGCCTCGTCGAAGCCGGAACCGATGAAAACCAGCTCCTGGCGACGATCGCCCCAGCCGTCGTCCCAGTGCCGGTCCAGCAACTGGCGGAATTGCGGATGGCGCGGCCAGTGCGCCCGCGGCACCGACGCCCACCAGAATCCCCTGGTATCGATGCGGCATTGTGTGCCGGCAATCGACAGGAGGCCGATCTCGTCCGGCCGGGTCGCCAGCCAGAAATGCCCTTTCGCCCTGATGATGCCGGGTAATGGCTGATCGAGGACGCGGGCGAGCCGCGCGGGATCGAAGGGCCGGCGGCTGCGATAGACGAAGCTCGATATGCCGTATTCCTCGGTCTCCGGCACATGGTCGCCCCAGCCGTAGAGCTCCTTGTGCCAGAGCGGGTGGCGGGCGGCCTTCGCCTCGCTGAAGAGGCCGGTATCCATGATCGCGGAAAGCGGCACCTGGCCGAAGACCGCCTCGATGACGCGGGCATCCGGATTGAGCGCCGCGACGACCCGTCGAACCTCCGCAAGCATTGCGGGCGACACCTCGCCTGCCTTGTTGACGATGACGACATCGGAAAATTCGATCTGCTCGACGAGCAGTTCGACGAGCTTGCGCTCGTCGTCGCCGTCACGCCTCTCGCCGCGATCGGCCAGGAATTCGCCGCTCCGGTAATCGGCCAGCAGATTGGCCGCATCGACGACGCAGACCATCGTGTCGAGCCGCGCCACATCGCAGAGCGCTGCGCCGTTCTCGTCGCGGAAGGAGAAGGTGGCTGCGACTGGCAGCGGCTCGGCAATGCCGGTGCCCTCGATCAGGAGATAGTCGAAACGGCCGGTAGCGGCCAGCCGCCGCACCTCGCTCAGGAGATCGTCGCGCAGCGTGCAACAGATGCATCCATTGGTGAGCTCTACCAGCGTCTCGTCCGTGCGCGAGAGGTCTGCACCCCCCTCGCGCACGAGATCCGCATCGATGTTGACCTCGCTCATATCGTTGACGATGACAGCAACCCGGCGACCCTCTCGATTACTCAGAACATGATTGAGGACAGTCGTCTTGCCGGCGCCGAGAAACCCGGCGAGAACCGTTACCGGCAATCTGTTGTCTGCACGCATCATCGATATCATCATCCTTTCCGGATGCCCTGTCTTACAGGTGCTTGGGCCTCACATGTCAGCGGTGTTTCACGCCGCAAGCTGCGGTCTGAACGCCACGTCCACATAGTAGTTTGTGCTGTTATAGCTGGCGCTCGGGAACAGCCCGCCCGCCCCGTAGGCATAGACGCCATTATTGCCTGATGGCGCCTTGAGATCGCCATTCGTCACATCGGCGCTGAAGTAATTGCCGGTCGCCGAATAGTTGCCGTTGGTGCTGTAGGAGACGACGTAGGTCGTATCCGCCGAGATCGCCACCTGCTGGGTGAGCGCGGCGGTCTGCCAGCCGCTCGCCGTTTCGTTGTTGAAGGTGACGCTGCCGAGAAGCGTGCCCGAGGCGGTCCAGAGATAGCCGTTGTGCGGGCCTGTATTGTCGGCCCCCTTGTAGAAGCGGATGGCGGTGATCCAGCCTGCCGTATCGGCCTGGAATTTCATGCCGAGATTGACCGGCTGGTTGTCGTTGGTGTTGACGATGGCAGGCGTTGCATTGGCGGCAAACAGGGTCTGCTCGGTCGCCGGGTCGTTGATATCTAGCGAGACCTGCGCCGATGCCGTGCCGCCGTGACCGTCGCCAATCGAATAGCTGAAGCTTGCCGGGCCGGAATAGCCGGCGTTCGGGGTGAAGGTGACGGTCTGCGCCTGGCTGTCGAACGTCACCGTTCCGTTGACCCCGCCGCTGGCGCCGGTGATCGTGAGCGGATCGCCATCGGCATCCGTGTCGTTGGCCGTGAGAACAGAGGCCTGGAGGGTGATCGGCACGCCCGTATTCGTCGAGAAGCCGCTGTCATTGGCCGCGACCGGCGCGACGTTCTGCTTCACCTGATAGACGACGTCGACCCAATAGTTGGTGGCACTGTAGGAAGCGGTCGGGAACAGGCTGCTCGAACCGTAGGCATAGACGCCGTTGCCGCCGCTCGTGGCACTTGACGGCGCCGTCAGCGAACCATTCGTAAAGTCCGTGGTGAAATAATTCGGCGTCGCTGAGTAGAAGCCGTTCGAATGGTAGCTCGCTACATAGGTGGTGCCGGCCGTGACATTGATCGGCTGCGTAAAGGAAACCGTCTGCCAGCCGCTCGCCGACTCGTTGATGAACGTCGCCTGCGCCAGCAGCTGGCCGCTCGCGGTCCAGAGCGAGCCGACATGCGTGCCGGTATCCTGGGCGCTCTTGTAATAGGTGAGCCCGGTGATCTGGCCGTTGGCCGAAGCGATGAACTTGACGCCGAGCTCGACCGCGTTCGCATCGTTGGCGGCGGTGACACCAGACGTGTCCGCGCCGGTGAACAGGCTGGACGTTGTGCCGCCGCCGGGCTGCGAGTTGACCGTGAGGCTGACGGTCGCCGACGCAGTGCCTCCATGCCCGTCCGAGATCGAATAGGAGAAGCTTGCCGCACCCGTATAACCCGCCGTCGGCGTGAACGTGACGGTATTGGTCTGGCTGTTGAACGTCACCGTTCCGTTGACCGCACCATTGGCGCCGGTGATCGAGAGCGGGTCGCCATCGGCATCGGTATCGTTGGCGAGCAGGTTGGCTGCGGCAATCGACAGTGCCGTGTCGGCATAGGTCGTATAGCCATTGTCGTTGGCGGCGACCGGCACCGTGTTGCCGGTCGATTGGTTATAGACGACATCGACCCAGTAATTGCTCGACTGGTAGCTCGATGTCGGGAAGGCCGTACCTCCGACCGCATAGACGCCGTTATTGCCCGCAAGTGCGGTCAGCGAGCCGTTGGTATGGGCTGTGGTAAAGTAGTTTGCCGTCGCCACATAACTGCCGGTCGTGTGGTAGGAGGCGACATAAGTCGCACCCGCCGTGATCTGCAGCGGCGTGGAGAAGGTCGCCGTCTGCCAGCCGGAGAGCGACTCGTTGTTGAAGCTGACCGTGGCGATCAGCGTGCCGTCCGCCCTCCAGAGAGAGCCGGTATGCACGCCGGTATCGCCCGCAGCCTTGTAGAAGCGGATGCCCGATATCGTGCCGTTTGCCGAAGCGACGAACTTCATGCCGAGTTCCATCGGCGTATTGTCGTTGAAGCCGGCCCCCGTCGGCCCTTCGCCCGATGTAAACACCGTCTCGCCGGCCGGTCCTGACTGGATCGTGAGGCTGACATTGCCCTGATCCGTGCCGCCGCGGCCGTCCGACACCGTATAGGTGAAGCTTGCCGGGCCTGAATAATTGTCGGCCGGCGTGAAGATGACGGTTCCGGCCTGCTTGTCGAGGGTAACCGTGCCGTTCAGCGCATTGCCGACGGCGGTGATGGTAAGCGCATCGCCATTGGCATCGGTATCGTTTGCGAGCAGCGCGGCAATGGAGATGAGAAGCGTTCCGTTATGGCTGGCGATCAGCCCGCTGTCGTCGGTCGCGACCGGCAGGCTGTTGGGGCCGGCATCGAAGACCACATCCACCCAGTAGTTGGTGCCGCCGGGGCTCTGGCCGGGGAATGTGCTGGCACCGCTATAGGCAAAGACGCCGCCGCCATCGACCGCCTTCAGCTGGCCGCTTGCATAGGGCTGGCTGAAATAATTCTCGGTCATCGAGTAGTAGCCGTTGCTGTGATAGGAGGCCACATAGGTCGTGCCGGCCGCGATCTGGATCGGGCTGGAGAACATCACCGTCTGCCAGCCGGAGAGCGATTCCCCTGTCGAGACGCCCGTCGCCAGCAGCGTTCCGTCGCTCGCCCAGAGGCTGACGACATGCTCGCCGATATTGTAGAAACCCTTGTAGAAGCGGATGCCCTGCACCGAGCCCGCCGTCGTCGCCTGGAAGCGCAGGCCGAGCTCGACGGGATCGCGGTCGATGGCCACTTCGGTAGCCGGCTTTTCCGCAAGCGTCCACAGGCCCTGCGTGCCCGGCAGGTTGACCGTGACCTGCTTGCCGGCCGAGGGCGCTTCCAGATTGACGCTGTCGTCGACGGCGCGCGACAGGATCGTATAGGTGCCGCTCGCCTGGACGACCCAGTTATAGCTCCAGTTCTCGCGGCCGGTCGCCTTGAACCAGTGCTGGCCGCCATCGGTGGAGACCTCGACGCCGGCAATGATGCCGCCGCCGAAATCCTGCGCCGTGCCCGTGATCGTCACGTGCTGCCCTTCGAGGAAGCTTGCGCCGATGATTGGCGACGTGATCGACGAGGTGGGCTTCAACAGGTCGGTCGATTGGGTGGCGAGGATCAGGCTCGCATCGAGCGTCGTCGGCTGGATGCCCATGTCCGCGAACATGTTGACCATCGCCTGCTGCACGTTGCGATCGGTCGATGTCGTCGGACCCTGGTGGTTGTCGCTCAGGCCCCAGGACCAGAAGACGGTGCCGGCGCCGAAGACCAGCGCCCCGCTTGCCGCCCGGTACATGGTGAGGCTGTGGGTGGCGACGGCAGAGCCGATCGTCGAGCCGTAATCGCGCAGATACGTTTCGACCGAGACCGAAGAGAGCGACAGGTTGATCAGTCCAGCCGGACGGAATCCGTTCTCGACATCGGAATCCCATTCGTAGCCGAGCAGGTTCTGCACCAGATTGTACGTATCCCCTTCATTCAGCTCGGAGACAGCGGTGTTGCGCCAGAAGCGCAGGTTCGAATAGTCGTAGGGGATGGAGATCGTATCCTGGCGGTAGCTGTCCACCGTAAACATCGTGCCCGTCAGCGAATTCTCGGGCTCCTGCCCCGGATCGGCATAGCGCGGATCGCGCCACGTGCCGGTGCCGACACCGCTCGGGTCCGTGCTCGTGCCGTAGGTCTCCTTGTAGCAGACCATGGTGCGGTAGGCCTGGCCGCTGCCGTCGATGCTGCTTTCCCAGCGGACTTTCCAGTAAACCTCGTTGCCGCTCCAGAAGGCGAGGTTCACGCCGGCGTCGCGCGCGGCCTCGACATTGGCGCGCTGCTCGGCAGACCAGTATTCGTCATGGCCGACGGAGAGATAGGCATCGTGGTTGAGCAGCAGGCTGCCGCTGCGGGTCGCATCGACGCCCGAGATATAGGACACGTCGTAGCCGTTCTGCTCCAGCCACGAGATGGCGGAGGATTCGACGCCGAAGATGAAATCGTGCGAACCGCCGACCGGGCTCGTATTGGTGATGATCGGCCTGTTGTAGCTGACCGCCGAGGCGCGGCCGATCGCGGTCAGCCCGCAGCTGCAGTTCGGCGGCAGATAGCCGATCATGTCGGCGGGATCGACGGGCACTTCGCCATAATAGAGGCTGGCGCCGCCCCAGGCATTATAGGCCTGCCATGTCGTATCGGACGTCTGGAAGACGATATCGCTGGTGGAAGCATCGTCGCGCACGACGAAGGGGATGATACCAGCATCCTCGACCCCATCCTCGCGCACCAGCTTGGCAAAATAGACGCCCGAGACGAAATCGGAAGGGATCTGCCAGCTGGCCGACACCGACCAGTTGCCGCAATCGATGAGGCCGAGCGACATGTCGACGATCGGATGCGGCTGGACCTGCGCCGTGGTCAGCGTTTTCTCGATCGAGTCCACTTTGCGCGCGCCCATACCGCCATAATAGCCCATGCGGTAGATATCGATGCGGTAATGGGTGGAATCCGTGGCGATCTTGAAATCGACCGTCCCGCCGACATTGGTGCTGATTTCGGTGGCAAAGCCCTGGATGGTGCCGTTGCCGTCGCCCTCCAGCCCCCATTCGCTGATGGGGTTGCCCTGCTTCATGTTCTCGAGCGCGATCTTGTTGGGAACAGCCGCAGCCGCCGCCGCGGGCGCTGCAAGCGTCGCCGAGGCCACGGGGGTTTCGGCCGAAACGCTCTCGCTCGGCTGCAGCGAGATGGAGGCGATCGAGGTCTGAAGGCGTAACGACTCCGTGCCGGTACCGGCGGCAGGATCGGTCGCAGACGTGGTGGCGGTCGCAGTGCCGGCATCGCTGGTGACGCCTGTCAGCGTCGGCGCCGCAGGCAGCGTCGCCGCCTCCTGGTACGGGTCCGGGCCGAGCACGGTGCGCTCGGTGGACGTGGTCGTCGTCTGCTGCGCCGGGAGGATCGACGCCGTCGTGGTAGACGCGTCCAGCGCGCCGCCATCGCCCGCGGGCGCCGGCATCGCCGTCGGCGATAGGGAGGCAGTCTGCACGCCGCCGAAGGAGATCGGTGCGGCAGGCTGCATCATATTGCCTGCGAAGGAGGACGGGACGGCGCCACCGCCCGGATCGGTAAAGCTGCCCTGATTGGCAAAGCTTAGGGAACCCTCGGTACTCGTGGAAGACACAACCGTCGCGGTTCCCAGCACTGCGCTCCAGGCTGAGGGTGCACGACAGATACTCAACGCTCCACCAAATGTACTCAGGTACTCAAGACTACTAACCCGAATTCTCCGCATAAGCGGCGTCCCCTCTCCCGTCCACCAGCCTCCTGGATCTGCCCCTCAACCGGCTCCACGAAGCAGCATTCCAAGGCTGCATTCTGGCAGCTTTCGCGCGGGAACGAACGACAGCAATCCGGGGTATGAGGGTGATGCCCCCCTACGCCCATATGATGACCCCCGGCATGCCCGACTGGCATGGCAGCAGGTTTGCCTGTGGAGGTTGAGAGGAAATTTGGAGCGTTGCGCGGCCGGTGGGGCGCTCGGGATCGTTCGAGGCCTGGAGATGACCTTTTCGTCTTCTGACGTGCCGCGCGTCACCCCGGGCTGCACGCAAAAACACAGCTTGTGCGGTATATTTTCGAACAGGCTGGTGCTCGCCACGCGCATCGAAGCGAGCAATCGTGACCTCTGGCGCGCGCCTGCCTCAGGCCGGAACGTAAGTCAGCCTGATCACGTCCTCGTCGATACGATCGCTGGCCACAAGGCGCAGCCGCGGCCTGGGTGCTGTGAAGAACGGCGTGCCGTGGCCGAGCACGACAGGATGGAAATAGAGCTGATATTCATCGATGAGGCCGAGCTCCGTCAGGCTTCCCGCCAGGTTCGATCCGCCAATGCCGATCTCCCCGGTAAGCCGGTCCTTCAGTCCGCGTATGGCAGTTTCGAGGTCACCCTCGACGAGGGTGGCATTGGGGCCGACCGATTTCAGCGTGCGCGATACGACCCACTTCTGCCGGCTCCGCCACACCGCCGCAAACTCGCTTCCCGCGGGCTCCCAGTCCGCATGATCTTCGTCCCAATAACGCATGAGTTCGTACATGCGGCGACCGTAGACGATGGCCGCCGCGCCGCGCACGCTCTCGATGAAGTGGCGGAAGAGGACGGGACCGGGCATGAATCTGTCGTGATCGATGTAACCGTCCAGTGACACGTTCAACCCATATACAAGCTTGGCCATGTCCTCTTCCTCCTCCAGAGTGTCCTTTGAATCGATGCATCAGGCTTTCCGAAAATCGATCCCGATTTTCGAACCGATGCTGTAAGCGCCGCACCATCGAGATTCTGATTGCCCTATACAATCAGTTGCAGGATAGCTCGACTGGTTTCAAATCACAATCAGTTTTTGGAATGCGCATAAACGCTCGACACTCGGGCTGCCCGCTCGATCCGACGCCGGAGACGCCGCTGCGCACGTTTGCTGGAAATGCTCTATATATCGGCAAGCCTGAGTTCGATCAGTTCACGCGCCAGCTCGTAGGTTCCGTCCTCGTCGTCGCCGGAGGCTTCATCGATCATCTCGGCGGCGGCGCGGTAGACTTCCCGCTCTTCCTCAGGGGAAAGCAGACCCCTATTGCCGAGCACGGAGATGAGTGAGTTCAGAATGGCGGCAGCCGATAGTGTAATTGCCTCGGATGTGAGACGCGTGGATTCTGAAGACATCTTTATTCCTCGATCGATAGAACAACGCCTGAACAATACGCTGGGCCAAGCAACAAGTTCCAAGTCGAGGCCCGCCCGGAGATCAGGCCGATATTATCGCGACAATAATGGCGGCACCACCCCTGATGATTGCAGGAATTGGGCTAAGCCGTTTTGGTAGATTTTATCTTGAGGATGCCATCATTCAGGCCATCCTGCCGGAGAGTTTCACTGGTATGCAACTTGACCTGCGCGGGAATGGCACAGTAGTGCGAAGAAGCTGTCTCACGGACGAGTGCCTTATCCGGATGCCGGATCGAGCCTGAATTCTCTCTTGCGTCCCCCGGCCCCCCCTCTGTCCTGCCGGGCTGCCGGGGTGGGCCATACGTGCTGTTGCGACGTCCGAACGATACCGCGAGGCGTCGGCCGAGCGCCTGATTGCCACATCAAATTGCTGATCTTTTAAGCGCAATCGGTGTATAATGATGTTGGAGCCTGCTAGCGGTACATGCCGGGTTCCCATGAAATCGAGGATGCGGTCATGCCTCTGGCAGGCGCGCGGCTCCGAATCGACCCGGTTCGGAATTCGCGTGTCAACCTTATGCTCATGAGGCAACGCCATGAAACTCCTCCACCACCCAATGCCGACGCTCCTGGATGAACGGGCCGGGCTGATCGCCGGCTTCACAGCCACGGTCGTAATTTCCATCCTGATGATAGCCCAGAAGGCGGCGGGCCTGATGCCGCAGCTCGATGTAATCGCAGATATCGCGCGTCTGGCCCAACTGCCGGCAGGCACGATCATGGCCCTGTCGTTCGGATGGATCGGCCACTTTGCCCTCGGAACAATCGTCTGGGGCACCATCTATGCGGCGATGCACGCAGACCTTCCGGGCCTCCCGGTCGTCAGGGGCCTCATTTTCGGAGCTTTAGCCTGGCTCGCGATGATGATCGTCTTCATGCCCATGGCCGGCCATGGCCTGTTCGCACTGTCGCTCGGCCTTCGGGCGGTCGTGGCCACCCTTGTTCTTCACCTGGTCTACGGTGCGGTTCTGGGTGTGGCTTACGCCAGAGCTGCGCATGAATAGCATCCGAGGCCGGAAAAGCTGAAACCTTTGGCCTGCGTCCGTCGGTGGTGGAAGATGCGGTGGCGCAGGCTTCCATGTGCGCAGTCTTGACCTGTCCGGGGATTGCCCAATAACTGTGCCGGAGTTCGTCATTCACCCGGAGGAAGCATCGTGGAATCCAGTCAGGACCGGTTCTTTCAGGCCGTAGCTACCAGGCGGATTCCGAGGGTCAGGGTTGCAGGCATCGTGGTCGAGGATGGAAAGGTGCTGGTTCAGCAGCCCGCCGACGATCCATCGTCCTGTTATGCCTTCATCGGCGGCGAATATGAAATCGGCGATACGTTCGAGAGCCGGCTGCGCAAAGAGTTCGAGGAAGAGACGAATGCCAGGGTGAGGCAGGCGCAGTATCTCTTCTGCGTCGAGAACCATTTTCGCTATCGCGGTCAGTTGATCCAGCAGGCCGAGCATTATTTCCTGGTGTCACTCGATCGGCATGACGTTGTCAGCAACGAGAAGCACCTGAAGCAATATTGGCTGCCGCTGGAAACGCTCGCGAACGTCGACCTGCGTCCATTGGTGGTGAGGGATGCGGTGGCGCGCGGAAGCTACCTGACGGACAGGCACCTTGTTCAGATGCCGGATTGAGCTTGCCGTCGCATGCTGCCTTGAATTCCCTGGCTACCCCCCTCTGCCCTGCCGGGCAAGGGGTGTGTCCCGCGGCACAACACCAGCCATCCCTCACCCCCGGAACAACCAATATCAGCCCCATTTCCTCTTCCATCCCCGCTAACCACCTGAAAATGAATAAGAAATCGGATTAGTGCAGCAAAAATGCCCCAAAATCCTGCTAAGTCATTGATTCTGAATAAGTGATCCACTTTCCCTGAAAATACGCGTAAAGAAATTCAATTCAGAAGAGAGTGCCGGATGACGAGAAAAATTTGAAAGTTTTTTCGCCCCTGGTGCGTCACTTATTCATTTTCAAGGACTTAGACAGTTTTTGCAGCCATGCCGGCAGCATTGTGCCCTGATGGCGCGGCGTCTCGGCCTTCAAAATTCCGCCCGCCGCGGGATGGCGGCGCAAGCGAAGCCGGAAAAAGGAGAAACGTGGAGGAGGTTCGTCGTCGGTGCGGGCAAAGGCATGGTGGATGTGCTGCGTGTAATACCAGCCGGGCGACGGCGCGGTGAGCAGGTTTTTGACGACGGCGGGAGGCACGTTGAAATAGCGGCGACGGCCTTTCAGGCGAAGCTTGACGTCGAGGGTCTGCGTCGCCGCATCATAGGTGATCTCTTTGATCAGTCGTGATGAGAGTTCCATCGTCGCTATCCGGAAGCGGATCTGAGGCGAGATCTCAGGACTATGCCTCGCGCTTTCTTGGCGCCGCCGCCGCTCTTGCTCCCATGTTTTGGGCTCTCATGCTCTGGGCTCCCATGTTTACACCTGGCCTGATATGGATGCTTGCTCTCGTGCTCGTATTGGCAATTGCCCTTGCGCCCGATACTTCGAGGGCGACATTTGCGGGCACGATCTGGGATTCGTAGTAATCCAGCTTATCGGCCGCCACCCGCAGGCCGACGATGTAGCCCGGCATGACATTGAGATGGGTGCGCTTGGTGCCATCGGTGAATTCGATCACCAGCCGGGAAGTTTTTTCGCTGTAGCCGATCCAGTTTATTTCTCTCTCCCGGCGCTTCTTCTTGGAAACACCAAGAGATTTTATCAGTTTTTCAAGCATCGTAAAGCTCCCTCTCCTCTCTGCCGCAGTATTATCAAATTGATTTTCTCAGCAACGAAGAGCTTTTCCTTCGGTTAATAGCGGTGGTTAATCCCCGTGGCCGCGATCCGGTCCACACCGGGTGCAGGCATCGTCCGTTCAGGACATGCCCACGGGCTCTTTCCTCTCCAGCGCCAGGAACGCAGGGAACGAGGTCTGGCAGAAGCGCAAAACGCCACGTGTCCGAAAAAGTTCCTGCATAGGACTTTGGTCCGATATCGCCTCGACAACCATTGGCCTGCACTCTCTCCGGCAAACCGGGAGCCGATCGCATGACGGAACTGACGGCGCGCCAGCAGCGCTTCGTGGAAGAATATCTCGTCGATACTGTGGGCGCGCACGCGGCGATCAGGGCCGGCTATTCGCCGCGCGGCGCCAAGAAGAGAGCCTGGCTGCTCCTGCAGAAACCGGCCATCGCCGCCGCCATCGAAACGGCGAAGGCGGAGCGCTCGGAGCGTACGAAAATCGATGCGGACTGGCTGCTGACGCGGCTTGCGGCCGAAGCGGAAGCCGACCTCGGCGATCTCTATGACGAGAACGGCGATTTCAAGCCGATCAGGGAATGGCCCTCCATCTGGCGGCAGGGGCTGGTGACGGATGTCGAAATCACCGCCCTCTTCGAAGGCACCGGCAAGGAACGCACGCAGGTCGGCCATGTGAAGAAGGTGAAATTCGCCGAGCGGCTGCGCCGGCTGGAACTGATCGGCAAGCATATCCGCATCAACGCCTTCAAGGAGATCGTCGAGCACAAGGGCCTCACCGCGCTGGCCGAGCGGCTGGAGCGGGCACAAAAGCGCAATGATGGTGAGGCCCAATAAGCATGACGCCTCAAAAACCCCTGCCCGCCGTCTCAGGCGAAAGCCGCGATCCCAACGACGAGATCATCGCGCTTGCCGCGTCCTGCCGTTTCAGCCCGAAACGCTGGAGCCGGCTCGCCTGGGACTGGGGTATCGGCGAACTCGCCGGCTATGACGGCCCCCGCCCCTGGCAGGACGAGATCAACGATCTGATCGGCGCCCATCTGGCCGATCCCGCCACCCGCTATCAGCCGCTGCAGATCGCGGTCGCCTCTGGCCACGGCATCGGCAAATCGGCTGAAATGGGCATGCTCTCCAACTGGGCGATGTCCTGTTTTGCCGATTGCAAGGTGGTCACAACAGCCAATACCGAGGGCCAGCTGCGCACCAAGACGGCGCCCGAGATCGGCAAATGGTTCCGCCTCTCCATCACCGCGCACTGGTTCGATGTGCAGGCCATGTCCATCAAGTCGCGCGATCCCGAGCGCAGCGAAAGCTGGCGGCAGGATTTCATCTCCTGGAGCGAGCACAATACGGAAGCCTTTGCCGGACTGCACAACAAGGGCAGGATCATCCTGTTGCTCTTCGACGAAGCCTCGAAGATCCACGACAAGGTCTGGGAAGTGGCCGAGGGCGCGCTGACGGATGAGGACACCGTCATCATCTGGATCGTCTTCGGCAACCCGACGCGGAACAGCGGCCGTTTCCGCGAGTGTTTCCGCCGCTTCCGTCACCGTTGGACCGGAAGGCAGATCGACAGCCGCTCGGTGCCTGGCACCAACAAGCAGTTCCTGCAACGTCTCGTGGACGATCACGGCGAGGATAGCGATATCGTCAAGGTGCGCGTGCGCGGCCAGTTTCCGAGCCAGTCCGCCATGCAGTTCATCTCCGCAGATGATGCCGACCGGGCGCGCAGCGTCCATCTTCGATCCGAGCAATATGGCTTCGCGCCGGTCATTATCGGCGTCGACCCCGCTTGGACGGGCGATGACCCGACTGTCATCATGCTGCGCCAGGGCCTCTATTCGAAGCGGCTGGCGACCATTGCCCGCAACGACAACGATATCGAGGTCGCCAATCTCATTGCCCGGCTGGAGGATGAATATGAGGCGGATGCGGTCTTCGTCGATGCCGGCTATGGAACGGGCATCGTCAGCGCCGGCACGGTCATGGGCCGCTCCTGGCAGCTCGTCTGGTTCGGCTCCACCAGGGTGCTGGACCCTGGTTACTACAATATGCGCGCCTATATCTGGGGGCAGATGAAACGCTGGCTGAAAGCCGGCGGCGCGATCGACCCCGCCAATGAGGCTCTCTATCAGGATCTGGTGGGGCCGGAGACCGTGGCGCGGCTGGACGGCAAGATCCAGCTCGAAAGCAAGGAAGACATGAAGGACCGCGGCCTGCCATCGCCCAATGAAGGCGATGCGCTGGCGCTGACATTCGCGCAGCCGGTGGCGAAGAAGGTTCGTCACCGGGCGGGGACTGGGGTGAAGGCAGCGGTGGACTATGATGTGTATGGGTAGCGTGGAGAATGGCAGATTGGCGGCGGCGTGTGTAGCTGAAAACCCCTCCCCAACCCCTCCCCACAAGGGGGAGGGACAAACCCGGGGGCATCGGCTCACTCTTCCAGAAACGTCGAGGATTTGGAAAGCGGGTGCGCCAAGTTAAGCCCCTCCCCCTTGTGGGGAGGGGTTTGGGGCGGGGTCTTGAGGAGATTCAGACGTCCGCACGCCCCCAGAGAATCCCCAGACGCGACAACAACCCTTCCCCGGAGGCCTGGTCAAACATGACAGATTCTGAACCGAAGGAATTCGTGCTCGCCGGCGTCGTCATGAAACGGCTGGTTTCCGGAAAACAGACGGACGGCTTGTTCTGTCTTTTCGAAAACAGAAGCGGCGGACAGACGAAGACACCCATCCATGTTCATGCGGATGACGATGAGACGGTCTACGTCATCGAAGGACAGTTGACCGCAATTGTGGATGGCGAAGCCCGAACGCTCTCGTCGGGCGAAAGCATCTTCTTGCGGCGCGGTGTCCCGCACCAGCTCATGAACCCCGGCGATCGGCCCGTTCGCTACATCCTCATAGGCTCGCCGAGCATGTTCGAGCAGTTTCTCGCCGAGGGTGGCCATGAACTCCGGGAGGGGGACGTGGCCGGGCCGCCGACTCCTGCCGATATCGAGCGATTGAAGGCAGCAGCGCCGAAGTTTGGAATTACGCTCCTGCGCGACTGGCCGGCAAGATCCAGCTCGAAAGCAAGGAAGACATGAAGGATCGCGGCCTGCCCTCGCCGAATGAGGGCGATACGCGGGCGCTGACATCAGCGCAGAAGCCGCATCACCGGGCGGGGACCGGGGTGAAGGCGGCGGTGGATTATGATGTCTATGGGTAGTGCGGCAGTACCGGGAGAGGATTAGATCAGCGGCCGCAGCAGGCTAATCACAATGCATCGCGCCGATTTTATCCACAGGTTTATTTGTGGACTCCGGGCGTAAAAATCCCGCAGAAGCTGGATTTTCTGCAGCGACCAGCCGAGCTAATCCAACTGGTCGAATTGCTGCGCTTCAGGCGCGGGGTTCTAATCGTGATGTCGCGGTGCAGGGCACAGATGAGACAAGCACCGGGGCTGGGGCTCGTCTTTGTGCTGGGTGGCGAGCCCCGATGTCTTCGCCAGCCACCTGACGAAAAGACTGCCTCGGGGGACACTTAAGGATGAACGCCATCTTCAGCAGGTCCGCCAATGCCGCCGTTGCTCGATGCCGACGACCCCAACAGCCTTGATATTGTATGCGATGTCATCCTGGTAGACTGGTTCAACGCAGGAGTGGACACCTTCGATATCAGAGACTTCCGGGAGGAGATGGAGCTGCACTATCAAGAGATGGGCAGACCCGTCCCTGCGGAGATTGCCGATCCCCAAAAACTCGTTCCAACCCTGCGGCTGCTGCAGGCGCGCATGCACATCGTCAAGCCGACGCGGATTACCGGTATCGAGTGGCAATTCCTGCGAAATGGTAACGGGGATTGAGAGGCGCCGGGGTAATCCCCCCGTTCTTAACGAGGCCGATCGGTAGAACTCACACCTATCGACCGCACCGCCTCGGCGACCGATTTGCCCTGCCCACTCAGCACATCAACCTGCCGAAGCTTCGTGATGATCTCTTCCGCGCTGTGTCTTCTCGGCATTCTTAAATCCTCCATCGGCTCGAAAGCCATACATCAGGGAGGACCACTTTTCAGGGAGCAGACCATCACCACGCGAGGAGGCAAGAGATGTGCCGGTATCACCTGCTCCCGACCCACTGCCGGATCTCGTCAGCCAATTGCTCGAGAACGCCTGTCGTCCCGGCGGGGAGCGGGTCCGGAAACCGTTGCTCGGGATACGCGAGCGTTCCCCCCAGATGGACCGGCTGGACACAGGGCATCTCGTGCTGTTCGAAAAAATTGATCATGTTGTCCGCGCATTGGCGCACACTCGGATCATCAGCGGGATCGGTGGCGCCGTTGACGATGACCGCTCCGAGTTTTCCTTTGAGCTGTTGTCCGTCGCGCCACAGGGGATCTGATCTGTCGAGCAAGACGACGCCCAGGGCCGGCGGTATTCCGAAGCAGGTGGGAGTAGCCATCAGAACCACGTCCGCCTCTTTCATGCGTGACAGAACACGATCGATCCCGTCGCCGTGGTATCCGAACGTTTGATAACACTGCTCGCACCCGAGACAGTCGATACGCTCATCGGCCAGACGCACCTGTTCTGCGACCTTCACCCGCCGCTCTCTCTCGAGCGAGCGAAGAACCTCGCCAAGCATCCGCCCTGAGTTACTGGACGCGCGTGGGCTGCAGTCTATTCCAATGATGGTCGTCGCTTTGTCCATGTGAGGATCCCTAGTAAGGCGGCATCAAATCCTGCCCGAAACCCGACGAAAACGGTGCGCCAGCGCCCTACCCTGAGACCTCGCCTAACCCGGCGAGACGTCAGGCCCGCCGGCGGCTCTTTGAACAAGCCGGGCGACCACTTCAGTGCGGTTCTGCGCCTGCAGCTTGCGCATGATGTGCTGCAGATGCATCTTCACCGTATGCCCCGACAGATTGAGTTTTCCGGCAATCACCTTGTTCGAGCAGCCGCTCTGCAACGCTGCCAGCACATCCGCTTCCCGCGGCGTGAATTCGGCCATCGCCAGGTACTGCGTCCTGTCATCCAGGCTTCTTTCGGCCTCGCTTCTGGCCGGAACATGCTCGTTCGGGCCGTTCGTCACCGCGCCCAACAGCTGCGGGAAGAACGTTCCTCCCGCCAGGACGAGACGAAGGCCGGCAAGCGCGATGTCGATCGGAACCGACGTCGAGAAAAAGCCGCGGATACCCATCTTGAGCGCCTGACGGGCTATGTCGACGTCGTCGGTCCCTGAGAGCAACGTGATAGGCGCCTCAGGAAAACGTGCAGCAATTGCCGCGAGATCATCTCGCAGGCTGGGGCTCTCGACACCTCTGCCTGCCAGATCCAGTGCGATCAAACGCACCTCGGCTCCAAGAGCCCGATCGAGGCTCTCGGTCGAGATCAGGTCGATAAAGTTCCACCCCGCGAGCTCATGCTGAAGAAGCTTCACGACGGTAGTGCGAGCCAGTGTAGAATGCTCAATTATGATCACAGTTGGTGCATTGCGCCCCGTACGGCGCTTAGATTTAGCACTGTCGGACACTTGCGTGCTCCCCACAAGATTTGCAACCCAACAGCTATTCACATTATTCCTGTTCTCGCTTCATGTCATGAGAAAAAACGAGTGTATTGCCAGCCTCAATAGTCTGATCTCTCATGATAATTCTTATAGTCTATAAGATTCAGGTGAGAGACAACTGGGCCTGTAGAGCACTTTGGAAAGCGTATCTGCGAGGACTTACCGGTTCGACTTGTCGCCGCAAACTGTCCAGTCTTTGCAGAATTCACGTATGGAAAGCGCCTCAACAAAGCTTTCAAAGGCACTGAAAAGGCAGGCGATCTGCTTCAGATCCATTGGGGAATGAGACGTTGGATGGAACGCGCTGGTGATCCGTTCGGTTTTGTTCCCATATCTCATTTCAAAGCAGCCGCAGACCTCGACGCCGAAACCTCCAACGCGAAAAGCGGCAAAAGCCTGAGATCGCTGGTAACCCTTTATGATTACTGAATAACTGGGGGCCATTGGGTGTTAATGCCGGCTCTCATCGTTTTCACGCAGGCAGCACTGCGCTGGCACAGACAGATGCCGGCCGGAGGCAACGGCCAGTAGGGTCGCCCCTCGACCGTCATCCTCGGGCTTGTCCCTGATATCTGCTACGGCGACGACATAGCGCAAGATTGAAGGCGGCGCGTCAGGGGGCAATTCCAGCAAAGCCGGCCCGCCACTTCCTGCATTGCGCGCCTTGGATGGCTGTCAAATAGTCGCAAATGTGGCAGATATCAGGGACAAGCCCGAGGATGACGCCAAAATTCGAAGAAGAACGGAAATGCGCTAGCCGTGCAGGAAGCCCATGATATCGTCCACGAGAGCCGAATGGGCGTCCGTGAGGTTGCCCACTCCGCCGTGGCCCCCGATGCCGGCCATCTGGAGCGCGTCCTGATCATAGAGAACATGATCGATCTGTTGGGCGTCTGCCGTACCGCCGGCGGGAACGGCAATGTTGATGGGATGGAAATAGCCGAAATTGACGTCGACCATGCTGCCGGTCGAGGAGCCGACCCCGCCGCCGCCGCCCGTCTGGCTGCCGGTGAAAATCGTGTCCGACGACAGGTTGAAGCTGCCGCCATTGCCGCCGATGCCGGCGATCTGCACGGTCCCCTGATCGAAAATGACATTGTTTGTCTGATGCGCCGTTGCCGAGCCGCCTGCGGCGCCGATGGCGATGTTGATCGGCGAGAAGATGGCAATACTCACGTCGACCATGCTGCCGACGAAATATCCATTGCCGCCGTGGCCCGCATAAAAGTCGCCGGTCAATGTCAGCGATGTTCCCGGGCTCAGCGAGTCATGGCCCGCGACATTATGGTCTCCCCCCGAGCCGCCCATGCCGCCGATCTGGGTTGCGCCCTGCAGGAACAGCGCGTTGTTCGATTGGTCGGCGTGAGCCACCGCACCAGGGCCTGCAGCCACGGCAGTATTGACAGGGACAAACAGCGCGGTTTCGGTGCTGACGAGGCCGCCGTAGAAGACCCCATTGCCGCCGCTGCCGGCATGACTGCCGCCGTCGCCGCCGCCGATGGCAACATTGCCGTTTCCACCATTCCCGCCGATGCCGGCCATCTCGGTGGCATGCTGATTGATGAGCGCATCGTTGCCCTGAACGGCGTCGACACTTGAATGAGGTCCCGCAATCGCGGCATTGGACGGCATGAAGACGGCCAATGCGTTGCTGCTGATCACGCCCTCGCTGATCCCGTTACCGCCGCTGCCGGCTGACGTGTAACTCGGACCGGAAGCGACATCCAACGGAAGCCAGGTCGGCACCAGCGCCAGATGCCCCGCGGCCACATTGGAGGCGGGGTTTTGATCGGTGCCCGTTTTGGGCACGTCTTCCGACAAGGGACGAGTTTCCGTCATTACCGTCTCCGTTGCGCGGCCAGCGCGCGTCCAGCCCATCTAGCCCGAATTATCAGGGCATTGTGCCTCCGAACGTCAGAAAAGCAGAGCCTGCAATTCGTCTACATCCCCTCGGCTAGGACGTAGCCATTTGGCCGTCATGGCCGCAGCCTCCCCTTGTCCGGGTTCGACAGCACCAGATCCGCCTCCGGACGAGAGGTTCCAACAGCCTGCATCCCCTTTCTCGCGGCGGGACATGAACGTTTTTCGGTCAACGCCGGATCGCCCGGCACCAATCCAAAGCAACGCTCCGTCATATCGAAGTATACACCCAAAGGAACGTCGCCGAATATCTAGATAGTTAGAAGTTTAAATCGAAGGCAATATTCGCCCGCGGTTGTATTGGCTGGCGGTGACATCGAATACCCACGCCGTAAGGGGGACGCCGTAAAAGATTCACGGACGAAACGAAGTAGAAGGAGTGAGATCAATGCCTATTCCACAAATGTCTGACACGATTTATCTCAACAACCCGGATGCGGGCGACGCCAATGCCGGCAACGGCGGTGATGGCAATAACCACGGCAACATCAACTACAATCCGGTTGCCTATGTGGACCCCTCACAAACGGTCTACGGGGCAGAGACCCATCTGCACAACGGCGATCACGTCTGGCAGACGGCAGACTGGGACGCCGGCGGCGGCGGCCCCGGCGGCTTCAGCCAGGCCCAGAACGGCTTCCTGGCATCGCTCACCAGCGGCGCCGGCGGCGCGGGAGGAGAAGCACACTCCAACGGCGATCAAGGCAATACGAGCGGCGGAGACACGGCTACGGTGAATGCGGCGACGACCGCGACACAATATACGCAGCTCGTGGCTGACCAGCATGCCACCATCCTCGCAGGCGTCGGCGGCAACGGCGGCAACGGAAACAACGCTCTGGGCGGCGATATCGCTTCGGCTCTGGTTCACACCGATCCCGAAACGACGACGGTGAACAATTCACTCGATCATTTCATCAACGCCTTCGGCCATATCGACGTCAGCCATCTCGGCTCATGATTTCAAGCCCTGAGGGTCGCCGGTTTCGGCTGGCGACCCTGATCTTCTGCCGAACCGGCAGGCAGCTTCTCCTTGTCAGTATCAAATGCAGCGAGATCTGATAATGGCAACGATGTCTACAAAGCTATCGCGCCCGCAGACACACCTCGTTGTCGCGCTCCGAGCCTGTGCCGGAGCCTTCGGCTTGGTCTTCCTTTACAGCTGCGGCTACAATCTCTTTCTTCTGGCGCCTTCCATCTATCTCCTGCAGATCTATGACAGGGTCCTGTCGAGCCGAAGCGTCGACACGCTCCTGATGCTGACCTTGATCATCGCCGTCGCCGTGCTGGTCGGGTCCGTGCTCGATATCGTGCGCAGGGCGGCTCTTTCGCGCATCGGCAGCTGGTTGGACCACAGGCTGCGGCCCATGGTGCTGACGGCATCGTTCGAATATGCCGCCCGCGCCGATACGGGAGCCGCCACGGAGTGCTACAGGGACCTCGCCGCACTGCGCCAGTTCCTCGATTCACCGGCCAGCTCGCTGTTCTTCGACGTTCCCTGGGCGCCGCTGTTCCTGCTCCTGCTCTTTCTCGTTCATCCGCTGCTCGGGGCCATCGGTCTTCTGAGCGCATGTGCGCTTCTGCTGTTTGCGTTCCTGACGGAACTGGCGACGCAGGAGCCGCTCGGCCAGGCCAATCTTGCCCTTTCGAGAAGCTATCTCAGATTTGCGACCGCCCTCAAGAACCTCGAGGTGATCAGGGCAATGGGCATGCAGGATGGCGCAGCGCAGATCGTCTATCGCGATGCGGAAATGGCAAGACGGTCGCAGGACATCGCGATGCATCGCACGGAGATCATTCTCGGTTTCTCCAAATCGATCCGCACGCTCGCGCAGATCCTCATGATGGGATCCGCGACATGGCTGGTGCTCGAAAACAACGGCAGCCCCGGAATCATCTTCGTTGCCAGCCTGCTGCTCGGGCGCGGGCTCGCACCGATCGAGGGCGCGATCGGGGCATGGCGCGCCTTTACCTATGCGCGCAATGCCTTCAATCGCCTGAACAACATGCTGATATCAGTTGCATCGGGATCCGACCCCCGAATGGTGCCGGTGCCGGAACCCGGTGGCCTCGTTCTCGACAATGTCAGCTATATCAGGCCATCAGCCAATCAGCCGATATTGACCGATGTCACCTTGCGCCTGGCACCTGGCGATTGCGTCGCGCTCATCGGTCCCTCAGGATCGGGGAAATCGACACTCGGACGCGTCATGGCAGGCGTCGTGGAGGCAACGAGCGGATGTGCCCTTCTCGGCGGGGTCGATATCTCGGCGCTGCGCCTTTGCGGCGGGACCCGCCATGTCGGCTACCTGCCGCAGGACATCGAACTCTTCGGCGGCGCAATCAAGGACGTGATCGGCCGGCTGGACGGAGGAGATCCCGGCAAGGCGATCGACGCCGCAAAGCTGGTTGGATTGCACGAAGCGATCATGCGCCTGCCCCGGGGCTATGAGACCGATATCGGTGAAGGCGGAAACCTGCTCCTTCGCGCTCAGCGCCAGCAGCTGGGGCTGGCGCGGGCGGCCTATGGAAATCCGTCCCTGATCGTTCTCGACGATCCGAATTCGAGCCTGGATTATGACGGCGAACGCATGCTGTTCAATGCGATCGAGCGCATGAAATCCCGTGGGATGACCGTCGTTATCATAACGCACCGGATGGGGATCCTGCCGGTCACCAACAAGATCGCCATCATGCGCAACGGAACGGTGGCGGCCTTCGGCGACAGCGAGCGGATCTATGAAACCTATCTTCAACCGCCGTCTCGAACCGGAACATAGGGAGGGACGCCGCCATGACCCTTGTTCAACTGGACGCAATGCCGGCGAGAATTTCAAACTGGACAAGGGCGTGCCGGCAGTTCGCGCGACGATCGACAGCGGCAGCCAGGCGGCGGACGGCCCTTTCGCCAGTGATCGAACAGAGCCAGCACGGGTTCGCCCCCCCTTCCCCCATGCCGGGGCTCAGAGGCGTTGTCTGGACGGGTAACCTGTTGATCCTCGTCTTCATCGTCGGATTGGGCGGCTGGTCGGTTCTGGCGCCGCTGAAAAGCGCTGCGATCGCATCTGGCGTCATCGAGCCGGAAACCAGCCGCAAGACCATCCAGCATCTGGAAGGCGGCATTATCAGGCGGATCCTCGTCAAGAACGGCGACAGGGTCATGGGCGGACAGATCGTGATCGAACTCGACGATACGAAGTTCCGCGCGGAGCGCGACAGCATTCAAGGGCAGCTTTGGGACGCCGAAGGAAGCCGCGCCCGCCTGTTTGCGGAGCAGACGGGCGGCGACCGTGTCATCTATCCGCAAGATCTCCGGGCAGCGATGGACAGATATCCTTCGGTCGGCGCGATCCTGACCGGGCAACAGAAAATCTTCGAGGCCCGTCGCCGGGTGATGCAGGCCGAAATCCAGATCGCCAATGAAAAGATCGCGCAGGTGCGGCAGGAAATCGTCGGACTGGGCGCGCAGAAGGCGGCACTGGCAGACAGAGCCGCGATCTCGACCCAGGAACTGGATCAGGTGAAGTCCCTCAACGCCAAGGGACTGGAAAAAAAGAGCAGGCTTCTCAACCTCCAGCGGGAAAAAGCAGATCTTGATGGCCAGCAGGGTCAGGTCGAGGCGCAGATCTCGCGCGCCTACCAGGGGATCAGCGAGACACAGGCCGATCTCGCAAAGCTCGAGAGCGACCGGTTGAGCGAAGTCGCCCAGGGCATGCGCGATACGGAAAGCCGGATCATGCAGCTGCGCGAGCGCCTACGGGCGATCGACGACCAGCTCCTGAGGACCGATATCCGTGCCCCCGAGGATGGGACGATCATGAACCTGCGCATCCACACGGCAGGCGGGGTGGTCGGCGCGGGCGAACCGCTCGTCGATCTCCTGCCGCGTTCCGATCGCCTCGTCGTGTCCGTCCACGTCAGACCCGAAGACATGAATCTCGTGCGAGCGGGGCTCGAGGCGCAGGTTCACCTCCTCCCCTACAATCAGCGGCGCGTTCCGCTCCTGAAAGGTCGCGTCGAATACGTATCGGCCGACCGTCTCATCGATCAGCAGACCGGCCAGCCCTATTTTGCCGCGACGATCCGTGTGACCGACGAGCGGCTGGCGAAAATGAGGGATGTCGAACTGGTCGCGGGCATGCCCGCACAGACACTGATCGAAACGGGCCAAAGCAGCGTGGCGCTCTACGCGGTCAGGCCATTGCTCGACAGTTTCAACAGAGCATTTCGCGAGGACTGAAGCGGTGATGGGCAAGAGAAAATTCGACGACGACCAGATTACGGGCATTCTTAGGGAGCACAAAGCCGGTGTGACGGTGGCCGATGTCTGCCACAGGTACGGCATCAGCGAGCCGACCTTCTATCGATGGCAATCCCTGCAGGTGCGAAATGTCGGTTTCGATGCCAAAAGGATGAGAGCACTGGAGGAAGAGAACCAGAAGCTCAAGAAGCTCCTGGCCGAAGCCATGCTCTCGGCGGCAACGCTGAGCGAGATGCTGGCGAAGGCATCGAAAGGGTGAGGCTGACGTATGGACAGAGGGTCGGCGCGCCCGATCTGACCGGCTGATCACGTTCCAAGATCAGATCGCGGCAGTGAGGATACCCCTTCGGGGACTCCGCACAACAAAAGAGCGGAATTCGGTAGCAGGTGCCACCGGTCAAGGCTGTGGCGTTCATGGCAGCTTTGCGCCAACAGCGGTCATCGAACCAGTAAAGCACCTAATGTGTTGGAACAGGCGAGCGGCGAAAAACCGTTCACCCTGCGGGCAACTGTTCCTCCTTGCGCGACACAGCGTTCCGCTAGTTGGCACTACGAGAGGCGACCCAGCGCTCTCAGATATTGTCTGCCGAGCCTATGGGATTCATCCCCGAGCTCGACAAATCCAACAACCGAACGAGGAACACATGATCAATCTTGAGGGCAAACTCGCTTTTGTCACAGGCGGCTCGCGCGGGATCGGAGCGGCAATCGCGCTCGCTCTGGCAGAGAACGGCGCTGATGTCGCACTCACATATCAGAACTCGGAGGAGAGAGCCAAAAATGTCACCGAATCCATCCAGCGCGCGGGGCGACGTGCCTTTGCGATCCAAGCCGACAGCGCCGATCCGAAGGCCATTCAGCGGTCTGTGAATGAAGCGCTCGATAAGCTTGGTGGGCTCGATATTCTCGTCAACTCGGCTGCGGTCGGGATGAATGGCACGATCGCAGACCTCGATGTCGAAGCCTATCAGAAGATGATGGATATCAACGTTCGTGCGCCTGTGCTGTTTGCAAAGGCGGCAATTCCGTATCTGAAGGCAGGTGGACGCATCATTTCCATCGGGTCGGGTCTCGGTGAACGTGTACCCTTCGCAGGCGTAACGGCCTATGCGATGTCCAAAGCGGCTCTTACCTCCTTCACGCGCGGCCTTTCGCGAGAGCTGGGGCCTAGTGCAATCACCGTCAACCTCGTGCAACCTGGTTCGACCGACACGGACTCGAATCCAGCGAGCGGTCCCGCCGCCGAATTCCAGCGAGGCATGACATCCTTGGGACGCTTCGCCGAGGCCCGCGAAGTTGCGAACGCGGTTGTCTTTCTGGCCAGTCCCGCGGCGAGCATTATAACCGGCGCGATACTGACTGCGGATGGCGGTGCGATCGCCTGATCAGACGGCCCGTTTCAGCCAACCCCGGTGGTTTGCTTGCAAACCAGCTAGGCCGGGCATCTTTCCGCCAGGATCAAAGGCGATCGGCTCGGACGTACCTTGGAGTATGCCCTTCTCCATCAGCCTTTGCCCTGACGAAAACCTGCTCCGGCAGAATGCTTCAATCTAACCAGGAAAGGCTCTACAGCGCCGCGCGTCTTTTAAGACGCGCAAAGGACGCTGTAACACTTTGAGTTTCTGCATAATTTTGTCCTTAAATCGATTCCGATTTAAGGAATTATGCAGTAGCATCAGCCCTCATCGAAATCTTGTGGCACTTGCTCCATGATGCCGCAAAAAAGGGGCACCTCGCGGCACCCCCTTTCTGCCCCCCAAAGCCGGCATCCCCTCCCCGGATCCCGGCCCCTCACAAATATCCCTCTCCCCCCTCATCTCTGTGTTCCCGGCCCAGCCCCGAGTTATCTCACAGAGATTCAGCGCCCGCCCTTTTTGGCCGCGGTGACTCCTACGCAGTCACATATGAACCGTCACCGCAGAGCCGACGCCTGAATTCCTGTGACTTCCTTTGCGCCAGCACGCGGGCACAGGAATGAGAGAGGAAAGGGAATGCGCCCGGCAGATGGTGGCGACAAGACACCGCCGCCGGACCGCATTTCGATACCGCCATTGAAGAAGGGCTTCGGTTCTTGAAGCCCCTCTCCCGGATCAGGACATCGGATCAGCCGCGGTTGTGTCCGCCCTTGTCCGAGTTGCCATTGTCGGAATTGCCCTTATCCGAGTTGCCCTTGTCGGAGCCATTGTCCGAGCCGCTGCTGCCGCCATTGCCGGAATCGCTGCCGCCGCCATTGCCGGAGCCACTGCCGCCGCCATTGCCGGAACCGCTGCCGCCGCCATTGCCGGAACCGCTGCCGCCGCCATTGCCGGAACCGCTGCCGCCGCCATTGCCGGAACCGCTGC
>NZ_JACHZL010000010.1:0-50208 GCF_014193555.1 Rhizobium sp. BK275 | reverse complement strand
CGCTGCCGCCGCCATTGCCGGAACCGCTGCCGCCGCCATTGCCGGAACCGCTGCCGCCGCCATTGCCGGAACCGCTGCCGCCGCCATTGCCGGAACCGCTGCCGCCGCCATTGCCGGAACCGCTGCCGCCGCCATTGCCGGAACCACTGCCGCCGCCATTGCCGGAGCCACTGCTGCCGCCATTGCCGGAGCCACTGCTGCCCTTGTCAGAACCGCTGCTGCCGCTCTTGCCCGAGCCACCCTTGTCGCCCTTGTCGGAGCCGCCCTTGTCGCCCTTGTCGCCCTTGTCGGTGCCACCCTTGTCGCCCCGGTCAGAACCGCCCTTGTCGCCCTTGTCCGAGCCACCCTTGTCGCCCCGGTCGGTGCCACCCTTGTCGCCTCGGTCAGAACCGCCCTTGTCGCCCCTGTCCGAGCCACCCTTGTCGCCCTTGTCCGAGCCACCCTTGTCGCCCCGGTCGGTGCCACCCTTGTCGCCCCGGTCAGAACCGCCCTTGTCGCCCTTGTCCGAGCCACCCTTGTCGCCCCGGTCGGTGCCACCCTTGTCGCCTCTGTCGGAGCCACCCTTGTCGCCCCGGTCAGAACCGCCCTTGTCGCCTCGGCCCTTGTCGCCGCGATCACCGTGATCCTTGTCACCACGATCACCATGGTCCTTATCGCCATGGTCCTTGCCGCCGTGGTGATCACGGTCCTTGCCGCCGTGGTGATCACGGTCCTTGCCGCCGTGATGGTCACGGTCCTTGCCGCCATGGTGACCACCATGATGACCATCGTGATGATCGCCGGGGCCATCGCCGTCACCATCGCCGGAGCCGCCGGTGTTGCCGCCGCTGCCGTTACCGTCGTTGCCGCCGTTGTTCTGATCGCCGGAAGGATTCTGGTTCGACGCCTGTTTGCCGGAACCGGAACCGGAGCCGGAGCGACCGCCGAAGCCGTTGCCGCTGCTGTCATTGTTGACCGTGCGGCTGTCCTTGTCGGTGCGGATGGATTTCGTCGGCAGGCACAACCTGGCCTCGATCGAGCCCGGCGCAGCCGTGGCGCAGTTGACAACTGCCGGTGCGGCCATTGTGAGGCTGCTGCTTGCCAGAAGGTAAGCAACGGCGACGCTATACTTCGCTGCTTTGCGGATCATCTTTTTTCTCCCAAAGTTAACAAACCGTTAACTGAGGGGAATTCCTATATTAGCAAAAAGTTAATTCCAAGAATAAACTGTGGATAGTGGCACAGGTTCTTAACCTATAGTTAATTACGCAAGTAATAATTTTTATTAAAGTTTTAGTATAAACTGTGTTACCTTCTCTCACGAACAATAGAGGGGTGATTCATGCGACGGCTTGTTTATCTTGTTTCCCTTGTGTTCTTTCCCATGCAATTTCAAGCATTTGCCGGGCAGCTGCTGCCGGTCGGCAGAAGCATCGGCGCGCCGGTGGGATTCGCCTCCGCCTGTGCCAGCTACCGCTGGCTTTGCCGTGAGACTCCCTCGCGAGCGACAGCCGAGCAGCCGGGCATGCCACTTCTTCGCAAGGTCACCCGCGCCGTGAACCTGCACGTGATTTCGACCGAGGACCGCTCCGCCTCCGGAAACGGCGACGTCTGGACCCTGCCCTCGAACGGACGGGGCGACTGCGAGGATTACGCTTTGCAGAAGATGAAGGACCTGATCGACGCCGGTTTTCCGGCAAACCGCCTGGCGCTCTCGGTAGTGATCGGCCTGCGTGACGAGAACCACGTCGTGCTGATCGCCCGCATGGACGACGGCGATTACGTGCTCGACAATCTCAACAACGCAGTGAAACCCTGGAGAGCCACGCCCTATACGTTTCTGGCGACGCAGGATTTCCGGGCAAAATCGACCTGGCGGGTGACCCTTGCCGGGCCGAGGGCGAACGAGTTTTCTTGATTCTGGCGGGGCGGCAGAGGACGCGGGGCGCGACTATTGAACGTATGTGCCGGGCGCATACGTCTAATACCCAAGAACTGCATCTCGCAAACCATGATTCCCGTCCGCCACCTTTGCGGATCGCGTTACCACCCTACTTCTCTCCCGGACATCCCCGATCGCAACCACAAGAGGAGGGTTTCCCCGTGGGCGTCTTCGACCGCATCAAGAACGCGATTTTCGGCAAGGCACAGGCGGCACCCGCGCCGGAGCCAGCACCCGCGGCCCCACAGGCCAGTGCGCCGGTCAGCGAACCCGCAACCGGCGCGCCGCCACCTGCTCAATCAGGTTCGGCCCAGGCGAACCCAACCCAGGCCAGCCCAACCCAGGCTAGCAAGGCCGATATCGAGCAGATCCTGAACGCGGCCGTGAAGAAATCCGGCCAGAAGCTCGACTGGCGCCATTCGATCGTCGATCTCATGAAGGCGCTCGGAATGGATGCGAGCATGGCAGAGCGCAAGGAGCTCGCCGGCGAACTCGGCTATACCGGCGATACCAATGACAGCGCGAAGATGAACATCTTCCTTCACAAGGCGCTCATGAAGAAACTGTCGGAAAACGGCGGCAAGGTGCCGGCCGATCTTCTGGATTGAGCGGCAGTCGAGGACCTGCCCGAGCAATACCGCGAATGGCTCATCGATTTCGGAGACAGCGGATATGCGGCTCGCTACCGCTTCGATCAGGACACGGTAACGATCCTCGCGGTGCGGCACCGGAAGGAAGCAATGTTCTGATACGGATGTCACGGCGATTGCCGTGACAAGGTTCGGCACGCTTCGAGATCGGTATTTGATCTACACCAGCCCGATCGCCGCGCGCGCCATCAGGCAGGCTTCGTCGCCCGGAAGGCAGGCGCGACAGACATCCGGCCGGATATCGTAGACCATGCACGATACATATGACCCGACAGTGCCGGAGAGCGCGCAGCAGCGCTCTCCATCGCAGCGCATGCCCGTCTGATCCGCCGAAACGAAATGCGCCGGCAGCAGATCGAGGTCCTCTTCGCTTTCAGTGGTAAACCTCGGCCATTCGCTCGAATAGGAACAGCACGCGCCGCAGGCCTGACAGTCCAGCTCTGTTGATAGGGTCATATGTGGCTCTTAACATTGTATCGGCCAAGGATGCAAAAGCATCGGTCCAATGCCGGACCGGCAAGCGTGAACAAGTTGATCCTCCACGCGCCCGGGGCGCGTCCTGTCGCCGGTGGCAGTCACGTCGCCAGCACCGGTTCCGGAAACAATACCGGCAGCCTCACTTCGCTTTCAGCGGCACCGGAAAATCGTTGCTCAGGTCGGCCAGGCACAGTTGAAAATCGATCGCCGTATCCTTCGAGCGCACCCGTTCCCCGTTGGGCTTGACGTCCGTCACGTCGAGTTCGATCGGAACGGTGATCATCCTGTCCCCGTAAAACTGGTTGAAGGCAACGCTGATCGCATGAGAGGAACTCGTCGCTTCCATGAGGATTTTCAGCGCCGGGTCGGTATCGAGCAACATCTTCACGGTTCCAGGCGTTTCGGTGCCTGTCGGTTCCCCGCGACTGTCGGTGTGGCTTTCGGTATCCGTGCCGACGAGATAGGCCTTCGACGGCGCCGATGGCGTGAAACGGATATCGCCATCCTCCCCGTTCGAAGCCTCTTCGACAGTGAGAAACAAGGTGCTCACAAACGGGGGAAGTATGTCGGTTTCGCCTACCAGGAGACGGGTCTTGATCAGGTTGAGATAACCGGTCACACGAAGATATTGTCCCGACCGATAGATATGATCCCGCGTGAGCGCGACGAACCAATAGGTACAGCCGCCCGTCCGGCCATCCTCCATCACCATGGGCTGGGCCGCCGCTTTCAGCGTGCCGTTCAGGATATCGAGCGCGTCTCTTGCCTTTGCCGGCACCACGGCGAGGCATGCTGCAAGCAACGCCCCGGCCAGCGAAATCCACTTCATGCCAATCCCTCGCCCCCTTGATGAGGACGCATCATAAATGCGCTTCACTGCCCATAGTCCAGCCCCCTCACGGCGACCACAAAAAGATGCGCCCACCCATGCGGGTGATATCCATGCGATTGCCCGAGGCGTAAACTTTTCTCCGGCTCCGATATCAGGAGCAGCAAGAGGAGGACGCAATGCCGACCATCCTGGCTCATCACGACGTCAAGGACGTCAAACACTGGCTCGCCTCGCCCCGCCGCAAGGAAGTTTTCGAACCGATCGGCTGCACGAATATTCGCACCTTCGTCGATCCGCAATCGTCCAACAAGGTTGGCCTCGTCATGGACGTCGCCGACATGGGCCGCCTGGCGGAATTCATGAAGAGCAAGCAAGCGGCCGATGCGATGGAATATGACGGCGTATTGCCCGAGACCCTGGTGATCCTCGTTCAGTCCTAGCCGAAGCTCAGTTCAATCCGTTCTGTCGGCGCACCGCGCCGGCAATCAATCCCCGCCGCCCATGCATCCTTTTTCCGCCTCGAACGTTTGAACTCCGTCAGCGAAAGAGGAGACCGAAATGGCGAGCAGGACAGGCAGGAACTCGATCGAAGGCAGGGACGCGGTGAAGGATGTGGGCGAGCAGCCGCCGGCCGACCACATCGCGCCGACAGACTGGGCCGCCCGCCACGAGGGTTTCGAGAGTGAAGCGGAATACCGCACCTATCTGGATGCGGTTGCCGAGGATGCGCCGGTGGAGGAGATCGTCGTCGATGTCGAGCGCGCCGCCGCGCGCGCGGAGCTCGAGCGACAGATCGAGGACGTGCGCTGCGAGATCGACAATCTGCGCGCCCGGCTGCATATCATCCGTCATCAGGCGGGCAACGTGGTGGAAGAAAATATCCGCTGGGCGGATGCGAGCGCCCATGCGCAGCTCGGCGATCATCCCTGGCTGAAGCTTTCCAGCACCATGGCCGCCGCCTTCCTCGTCGGCAAGGCCCTGCAGCGCCTGCCCTTCGGTCCGTTCGCCACCGCCCTGGCGCCGCTCATTCTGGTCGTGGCGCGGGAGAGAGGAAGGTAAGCTCGCCCTGCCTTCATTCCTGTGCTTGTCACAGGAATCCAGAAGCCGCGTGTCTACGCGGCGGGGGACTCTCTCTCTCCAACGAACTCATAAGCCCTTAAATATAAGGGTCTTTTCGGCTTGCGGACGCAAGCCGGCTGGATTCCTGTGACAAGCACAGGAATGAGGGAGGTCGGGGATACGCCTCATTCACAGGAAGCGCCTCGCCTGGCCCCACAACCTCCAGACAACCACCCTCTACCGCCGAAATTTCCGCCTTGCGGCCCGTGTCACGCTCTCCGCGAGAACGGCGAGACAGCCGGCGATGAGCAGCACGGCCCCCGCGGTCGGGCCGATGAGGCCGGATTTTACCGCGAGGCCGACCCCGAGCACGAGAAGCAGGCTGAAAAGCGCCAGCGCCCCGTCATCGATGAACATACCGGTCAATTCCTTGAAGGCGATCTTCAGAATGCTCATCGGGCGACGGGCTCCGCATGCAGATTGTGATACTGGCGCAGCCACCGGACTGCGATGAAGGAGAAGGCGGCGAGACCGCCGAAGAGCACGGGCAGCGAGAGGTCTTCGCCCGGCCATGGCGTGCCGATGCCCTCGCCCACCCAGAAGATGCCGAAACCCGTCAGCAGCAGCCCGACGATGAATTTCAGCGTATTTTCCGGCACTGAAGACAGCGGCTTGTGAACAGCCATGCCGATGACGAGCACGGCGATGCAGGCCACCAGCGCGCCGATGGCCGCATAGGGCAGCATGCCGGGCCGCGCGCCTGTCGCGATCACGATGAACACCACTTCGATGCCTTCGAGCAGCACGGCCTTGAAGGCGGCCGTGCCGGCCAGAAAATCGGCCCGCCGGTCAGCAGCCCGACGCTCCGTGAATTGGCGGGCAAGCGCATCGGTTTCCGCGGCAAAGGCCTTTTCCTCATCATGCAGCGCGATGAAGCCCGCGGCCCTGAGGATCGCTTTTCTCAGCCACCGCATGCCGAACAGGATCAAGAGCGTGCCGATGCCGAATTGCAGGATGTCGATCGGGATCAGGCCGAGCAGAGGCCCGAAGACCAGCACCAGCACCGCAAGCACTGCCAGCGCCAGCCCCGTGCCGATAAAGGCCGGCCGCCAGCTCCGTGTGACGCCGACCGCAAGGATGATGGTGAAGGCTTCCACGACCTCCACGAAGGAGCCGAGGAAGGAGGCAGTCATCGTCGAAGTCATGCTTGTGATCGTCGTCATCGTCACCTCGGTTTTCCGCAGTCGATCGGGACAGGTAGCAGCAATGCTCCGGCCGCGAAAAGAATGCCCACGCAAAATCCGGCCTGTCCACTGCCCTCATCAGCCTCCGTCGCTAAGCATCCCGTGACAATGCACTCAACAAGTTGGCCAGTTGATCGCTTTGGGCGACGTCGAGCTTGTCGCCAAGATGACGCTTTATCGCGGGCGCATAGACTTTCCACATTCTCGCCTGCATGGCGCGGCCATCGTCGGTGATGACCACCCATCGGCCGCGGCCGTCCTCGGCATAGAGTTCACGCACGACAAGTCCGCTCTTGTCCATCCGGTCGAGAAGGCGGGAGAGATTGTGTTGGGCAAGAAGCGTGCGCTGCTCGATCTCGTAAGGGCGCAATCTGCCGCCCTCCGCCCGCGAAAGTTCCAGAAGCACGTCATACCAGCCGAGCGGCGGGAGGTCGGCGGCTTTGAGATCGTTCTCGATCGCCGCAAGAACCGTCTGCTGGGCACGCATGAGCAGAACCCATGCGCGCGTGGCGGAAGGAGACGGTTGAGGATGGTCGGGAGCCGAAGGATCAATCATAGATGCAATTACATCTATATTGACGGCGAGCGCAAGGGCCTATATAGATGCAATTACATCTACCTCATTAAGGAGTCCGTCCATGAACCAGGAACGCATGACCGATTATGCCGTCACACTGCTGCGCGTGAGCCTCGGCGTGATGTATCTCGCCCATTCCATCGTGCTCAAGCTCTTCACATTCGGCCTTGCCGGCACGGCGGGCTATTTCGCATCCATCGGCCTGCCGGGATGGCTGGCCTATCTGACCTTTGCGGCCGAAGCCGTTGGTGGCGTGATGCTGGTGCTCGGCATTTATGCCCGATGGGTTGCCCTCGCATTGATCCCCGCCCTGCTCGGCGCAATCATCTGGGCTCATTGGGGCAATGGCTGGGTGTTCAACGCACCGAACGGCGGCTGGGAATATCCGTTCTATCTCATCGTGCTGTCGCTGGCCCAGTTCCTGCTTGGCGACGGTCGCTATGCGCTTCGTTCTGCCCCCGCGTTTTAAAGGTGCCTGTCATGTCCGATGCACATCTGATCCTCGTCAGCCATCATCTCTGCCCCTATGTCCAGCGCGCCGCCATCGCCCTTGCGGAAAAGGGCGTGCCCTTCGAGCGCCGCACTATCGATCTCTCGGCAAAGCCCGACTGGTTCCTGGCCATCTCGCCGCTCGGCAAGGTGCCGCTGCTGGTCGTCAACCAGGCGGATGGAACGCAGGCGGTACTGTTCGAAAGCGCCGTGATCTGCGAATACCTGGAGGAAACCCAACCGGGATCGCCGCTCCATCCCGCCGATCCGCTGAAGCGGGCTCAGCACCGGGGATGGATGGAGTTCGGCTCATCGATCCTTTCGGACCTGTGGGGCTTCGAGACAGCCAGGGATGCCGCCGCCTACGAGGCCAAACGATCGGCCCTCATCGACAAATTCAGGCGCGTCGAGGCCGAACTCGGCGCAGGGCCATTTTTCGCCGGCGAGACATTCAGTCTCGTCGACGCAGTCTTCGCGCCGATCTTCCGCTATTTCGACGTGTTCGACACGATCGCATCCACCGGAATATTCGATGGGCTGTCCCGCACGGCCCAATGGCGCGCGGCCTTGACCGAGCGCCGGAGCGTGCGCGAGGCGGTCGGGGGCGATTATGGCGACCGCCTGCGAACCTTCCTTAAGCATCACGATGCCTGGCTGCTGAAACTATCCGCATGAAAGCCCTCTTGTAGCACCGACGCTCCCTCCTCTCTCGTCATTCGGCAGTTTCCGCGCTCATCGTAAGACCTGATCGAAAGCGTTAGGGAATGCAGCCTTTTTCGCACGGGCCAACTCGTGTATTTAAAGCTTTCGTAATATACGATCGCATTTTCCTGATCTGCTGCGGGGGGAGCCGTCATGAGAATTTGCCGGAGCATGCTTGCGGGTGCGGGTCTCCTGGCCCTTGGTTGTGTCCCGGGATGGGCTCAACAGGTCACCGGTACTCAGGGATCCCCCGAAGCCACCGCCACGATCACCGGAAAACAACTTCCACCGCCTGATCCGAAATTCGGCGGTGTCATCAACGAAAAGGCGTCGGACTCGACACCATGGTGGGCTCCGCGCGTCGTGCCGCCGAAAGGCGCCCCCAACGTGTTGCTGATCATGACGGATGACCAGGGCTTCGGCGCACCGAGCACCTTCGGCGGCGTCATTCCAACGCCGGCGATGGATCGCATCGCCAGCCAGGGCCTGCGCTTTACCAATTTCCACTCCACGTCACTCTGCTCTCCGACGCGCGCGTGCAACCGCGCGATCTATCACGACGGATGGGTAGCAGCCACGACGCCGGCAACGCTACCGTGAGCTCCGAGCACCACGACGTCTCCGGACGTGATCAGCGGAGCACCGAACTTGGTACAGGCGGCACGGGTGTGCTCTCCGTCGACGGCAAGGAAGTGGCCACGAACGCGCTGGGGCACGGCATCCCGGTGACGTTCCCCGAGGACGAGACCTTCGACGTCGGCCTCGATACGCGCACCGGCGTGGCGCTCGTGGAGTATCGGTACGACACGCCATTCGAGTTCACCGGCAAGATCGACAAGCTAACTTTCGAACCAGGGAGAAAAAAATGAGCCTCAAGCACACCATCAGCACCATCGCGGTAGCCGCGACGTTCGGCATTCTCACATCGTCGACGTCGATGGCCGAAAACGCCATCACCGCGCCGGCGACGAAGTCCATCGGCACCTCGAGCACGCAGAAGACGGAACTCGTTCCCTCGCTGATCGTGATGAACTCCGACGGCGCGACCCTGAAGGGCGACACGCTGACGCTGACGAGCATTTCCAACAACTCGATCCTGTTCGCCGACCGGCCGGTCCGCTCCGCCGGCCATGCGCTGACCACCCACTTGCTGGAAGAGTGGGCTCAGGGCGGCAGCTTCGAAAAGGATCCGCCGAACGCCACCGTCTCGGTGCTGAACAAGGACGCGTCGAGCGTCGAGGACGCCGTCGTCGTTCTGAAGGAACCAAAGCTCGAAGGCACGAACCTGACGTTCAAGGTGGAGGTGCTGGAGGGCAGTCTCGCCAAGGCGGATGGCCCGGCATCGATCTTCATCGACATTATCGGCATGCCGAGGACGCCTCTGTCGTTTGCGGGTGTAGCACGAAGGACGGCCTTCCGGGGAGCCTGGTACGGCGCGGCTGCGGCGGCCTACGACCGGCCCTATTACCCGCCCTATTACCGGCCCTACTATCCGCCGCCGGCCTGCGGCTATTATCCGCTGCCGCCGTGCTAGGGCTGCATGACGGAGCGCGGCAGACGGAGCGTCAACAATGGCCCGGTCGGACGGGGCCGATTCAATCCGATGGCAGTAACCAGAGAGGAATGCACCATGCGAATGAAATTGGCCTTACTAACGCAGATTGCTGCGACTACCTTGGCGTGTTCCGCCTGGACCGCGAGCGCCCAGCAGGTCACCGTTGAGCCGGGTTCGCCCGGTGCCACGACCTCGATCGACGGCAAGCAATTGCCGGCACCAGACCCGGCTTTCGGCGGCGTCATCAAGGATGATGCGCTTCAGTCGAAACCTTGGTGGGCGCCGGCCATCGTGCCGCCGAAGGATGCGCCGAACGTGCTCTTGATCATCACGGATGATGCCGGGTTTGGTGTGCCAAGCACCTTCGGCGGCGTTATCCCGACGCCGACCATGGATCGGATCGCCAATGAAGGTCTGCGCTACAACAATATCCATTCGACGGCGCTGTGCTCGCCGACGCGGGCGGCCCTCATCACCGGGCGGAACCATCACTCGGCCGGTTTCGGCGTAATCTCCGAACAGTCGACGGGCTTCCCCGGCTACAACAGCATCATCGGCGAGGACAAGGCCACGATCGGGCGGATTCTGCTCGACAACGGCTACGCCACGTCCTGGTTCGGCAAAGATCACAACACTCCGGCATTTGCCGCCAGTCAGGCCGGTCCATTCGATAAATGGCCGACCGGCATGGGCTTCGAGTATTTCTACGGGTTCGTCGGCGGCGATGCGAACCAGTGGCAACCGAACCTGTTCCGCAATACCACCCAGATCTATCCCTTCGACGGCAAGCCGGGCTGGAACCTGATCACGGGGATGGCCGATGATGCCATCGACTACCTGACCCGCCTCAACCAGACGATCCCCGACAAGCCGTTCTTCGTGAAATACGCGCCCGGCGCCACGCATGCGCCGCATCATCCGACCAAGGAATGGCTCGACAAGATACAGGAGATGCACCTGTTCGATGAGGGCTACAACAAGCTTCGCGATCAGATCTTCGCAAACCAAAAGAAGCTCGGCGTCATCCCTCAGGATACGCAGATGGAGCCCTGGCCGACGAACGTGCTCCAGAATTGGGACGATCTGCCGGCGGAAGAGAAGAAGCTCTTCATCAAGCAAGCGGAGGTATTCGCCGCTTACGCCGCCTACAATGACCACGAGATCGGCCGTGTCGTCCAGGCCATCGAGGACATGGGCAAGCTCGACAACACGCTCATCATCTACATCAACGGCGATAACGGCACGAGCGCCGAAGGCGGCCCCCTCGGCACGCCCAATGAGGTCGCCTTCTTCAACGGCATCAACAAGATGCCGGTCGACGTGCAGATGAAGTGGTACGACGTCTGGGGCACCGAGCAGACCTACAACCACATGTCGGCAGGCTGGTCGTGGGCCTTCGACACGCCCTTCACCTGGTTCAAGCAGAACGCCTCGAAGCTTGGCGGCGTCCGCCAGAACATGGCGGTCTCCTGGCCGGCACGCATCAAGGACAAGGGCGGCCTGCGCGAGCAGTTCATGCACGTGATCGACGTGGTGCCGACCATCCTCGAAGCAACCGGGATCCCCGCGCCTGAGACGGTGAACGGCATCAAGCAGGCGCCGATCGAGGGCACGAGTTTCGCCTACACGTTCGACAAGGAGAACGCCAAGGCGCCTACCCGTCACAAGACCCAGTACTTCGAGATGATGGGGCAGTGGGCGCTATACAATGACGGCTGGCTGCTCAGCACCAAGGTAAACCGCGCTCCGTGGGACGCGTTCGGTCCAGCCAACGCCGACCCGCTCAACAACCAGGTGCTGGAACTTTACGATCTTACCAAGGACTTCAGCCAATCCCATGACATCGCCGACCAGAATCCCGACAAGGTGAAAGAGATGAAGGAACTGTTCATCGCGGAGGCCAGGAAATATCAGGTCTTCCCGATGGACGCCTCGGTGGCGGCCCGCATCGTGGCGCCGCGCCCGAACATCACCGCCGGCCGCAGCGAGTTCGTCTATACTCACCCGATGGTTGGGTTGCCGCAGGGCGACTCGCCGCTGCTGATCAATACGTCCTACACGATCACCGCCGACATCGACGTGCCGGAGGGTGGGGCCGAGGGTATGATCCTGACATCGGGCGGCCGCTTCGCCGGCTACGGCTTCTATCTGCTCAAGGGCAAACCCGTCTTCCTGTGGAACCTGGTCGACCTGAAGCGGATCAAATGGGAGGGGCCGGACGCGCTGACGCCCGGCAAGCATCTGATCGAGTTCGACTTCAAATATGACGGGCTCGGCGCTGGCACACTTGCCTTTAACAACTTCAGCGGCGTCGGCGGTCCAGGCACCGGCACGCTCAAGGTGGACGGCAACGTGGTGGCAACCCAGAAGATGGAACGCACCCTGCCGATGATCCTGCAGTGGGACGAGAGCTTCGACGTCGGCTCCGACACGCTCACCGGTGTCAACGACGCCGACTACCAGCCGCCGTTTACGCTGACCGCCAAGCTCAACAAGCTGACGCTCAAGGTGGACCGTCCGGTGCTCAGCGAAGACGACATCAAGAAGTTTCAGGAAGCCCAGGCGGCCGCGAGCGACGGCGCCGCCAGCCAGGCCGTTGCGGTCGACGGCAAGCCGATTCAGCACGTCCAGCCCGGGCCGAATTGATCCGAGCGCCTCGCCAAACTCGCGAACGAAATGCGGGCCTGAGGTCAGTCCTCAGGCCCGTCGATCAGGAGAAGACAATGGCTCGACCGAAGTCTCGCGCGGCGCGAGGCGGTTCTTGTGGACTTGCAGTCCGTTGCAATTGGCGCTCTCGCGACTAACTTTCATATGACGCCACGCCCCTTTCCGTGGCGGAGAGACGATGAAGGAAAGCAGCGCATGTGCCGAAATATAAAACCCCTGTTCAATTTCGATCCGCCGGCGACGGACGAGGAAATCCATGATGCGGCGCTTCAGTTCGTGCGCAAGCTGAGCGGAACCACCAGGCCATCGAAACGCAATGAGGCCGCCTTCGAGAGCGCCGTCTCGTCGATCGCAAGATGCGCCCATGAATTGCTCAATTCGCTGGAGACGTCTCAGCCGCCTCGCGACCGCGAGGAAGTCGCTGCCAAGGCGCGGGCACGAACGGCCGCCCGCTTCGCATAGGAAACGCCCTACTGCTGCTGGTTTCGAAGCACGCCGACGAGCGCCTTTCCGTCGGTGAAATAGGGATCGCCGCCGCCGTTGCGGCCGTCCCTGGTTGCTCCGATGCCTTCGATCTCATAGGTCGACAGAATTTGTCCGGCCTTGAGAAGATCGCCGATGACAAGGTCTCGCTCCGCATCGACGTCAGGGCCGATATGATGCGTGATCTGACCGGTATCGTGGCTGAAGCCGACGCCCCGGTCGAAACTTGCCGAGCCCAGCCAGTGCGGGCGGTCATTCGGGCCGGTTTGTCCGGTCAGCCAGAAACGGACATGGTTGCGTTCGTCGGCACTTCTGCCCACGGGCTTTTCGAAAGCCAGATCCTGTTTTCTGCCCTCGAAAAGCAGCGGGCTGACCGGCGCATCGAGATCGGGCCGGTCAAGCACCACGCTCAGTCCGATATCGATCGATGTGCGCAGGGTGATCTTATCGGCAGGATCCCATTTGGCAGCGGCGAATGCCCGGATGACCTCTTCCTTCGAACCGACAAGACCGACATTGATGGGGTCGCCGGGGATCCCCTGCTCTGTCGTCGTGACCATGTTGCCGACTTTGGCAACACGGTCGGCATCGTGAAAAATCCAGATCTCGGGAATGACGAAATAGGCAAGCAGCAGATAGATGAACAGCAGGACAGCCACCGTTCTCGTGGCCACGCGGATCTTCGTGCGATGAAGCATTGGAAATCCCCCCAGATTGCCAGGCAGGATCATACGCCGAACATGCGGCGACGACATCCATAATTTGCAGTCGGCTTCGGCAGCGTCACCCAGGGCATGAGGGACAATATGACGTGCTCGCCGTCGACCGCATGCTGCCGGGCCTCGACGGCCTGTCGATCTGCACGACGGACGGGCAGCCCCTCGGGCCACCCGTTGTCTCGACCCATTCTCGATCAGTTGCCTGGCTTGTTCTTGATCGCCTCGTCTATCTGCCTCTTCACGGCATCCAGGTTGAAGGAGGCCGGATCCTGCATTGGCGGATAGTCGACTGCCGTAAGAGCGAGTTTGGCGACTTCCTGCTGAACGCTGACGAAGCGCCAGAACTCACGAGCGTAGAAGTCGTTCATGTAGCCTCCACCAAGGTCATTGAGGCTTTGTTCGCCAATCGACGGTGTCCGCTCGAAGGGATCCTGACGGATATTGACCATGGTGGGCATATCAGTCGTTACCTTTGCGCCGGGCCAGCCCTGCGGCTGCTGAAAGAACTGATACTTGAAATCGTCGAGGCGCACAGCCCCCAGCGCAGGGCCGCCGAAGTAGAAGAACTCATGACGTGCGGACGGCGCATTGCCCTCCAGCAGGTCCAGCTGGTTGTAGCCGTCGAGGTGGTTCTTGTAGGTCACGTCACCCAGCTTCACGCCTTTGAGCAACTGGTCGGTGATGTTGGGATTACCAGCCGCCGCCACCAGCGTGGGGAACCAATCCAGGGCGGAGAAAATACCGTTCTCGACCGTGCCCGGCTTGACCCTGCCCGGCCAGCGGATGATCGCGGGTGCGCGGAAGCCGCCCTCCATCACAGTACCCTTGGTGCCCTTGAACGGGGTCATGCCGCCGTCAGGCCAGGTAAAGACTTCTGCGCCATTGTCGGTCGTGAAGACGACGATGGTGTTGTCGGTCTCGTCGGCGTCCTCGACGCATTTCAGGATGGCACCGACGCTGTCGTCCAATTGCGCCATGCCGGCTTCTTCGAGACCATAATTGGTCTGGCTGTTCATCAAAGCCTGGTACTTGGGAGACAGGAACGTCCAGACGTGCATGCGCGTCGTGTTGTGCCAGACGAAGAACGGCTTTCCTTCGGTCTTGGCCTTGTCCATGAAGTCGCAGGAGGCCTTGACCAGCACGTCGTCGAACGTACCCATGTCGTACTTGGCCTTGGGCGTTATGTCATGCATGTTCGGCACGTTGGACATATCAGGGTATGGCGCCAGCGGGCCTTCGTCGATGATCCGCTGCTTGCCGATCTTGCCCCAGCGCGGCTGCTGGGTCGCGTCGTCCGTATCAGTGGCAAAGCTGTGCACCAGATTGCGCGGCCCGACCTTGTCACGGTACGACTGGTCATCCGGGAACGAATACCAGTAGGGGTCCGACATCGCATCGAGGTGGTACAAGTACCCGAAGAACTCATCGAAGCCATGGAGAGTTGGCAGGAACTTGTTCAAATCGCCGAGGTGATTCTTGCCAAACTGGCCCGTGGCATAGCCCTCGGTTTTGAGGACGGCGGCGATGGTTGCGGCCTTGTCCGGCATACCCACATCTGCGCCCGCCTGCCCCACAGTCGTCAGGCCGGTGCGTAACGGGATTTCACCGGTGATGAAACTCGCCCGGCCGGCCGTGCAGCTCGCCTCGGCATAATAGTCGGTGAACATCATGCCCTCAGACGCCAGCTTATCGAGGTTCGGCGTCTTCCCGGACATGATGCCCCGGTGATAGGCACCGATGTTGAACCAACCAACATCGTCGCCCATGATGACGAGGATGTTGGGTTTCGACTGCTGCTGCGCGACTGCCGGTGCACCCAGCGCGGTTGCGCATGCGGAAGCCAGCAGCCCGAAGCAAAGGTTTCTCATGGCACTCATGGTGTATCCTCCGTTGAGTTTGCTCGTGCTCGGCCCTATTGGTATTGCCTCTTAGAGCAGAAGGATGCCCATCCTCTCGGCCGGGGACGATCTGGTGTCGTGACAGTTCGCGGCATGGTGCTGCAGGAGGTCGGTCTGTTGGGGTATTTGAAAAATGCCGCGCTGATTGCTCGCCATAGAGGTGGCGACAGGCGTACCCGCTATCGAAGTGTCGATGGCCAGTAATGACATGCTTGCCCTCGCGTCTGCCTGGATGTCGGCAGTCGCGTTGCCGGATAATCGCACATCTTCGCCCTCGCCGCCAGATTGAAGGCTCTCGTCAATACACTCCGATTGGATAGGGTCCGGGTGTATGACATCCACCGTAATGCCGATCCCATATCATGGCCGCTTTTGGCGCGAAGCGGCCGCTGGAACCGCAGTGAAGCGGGCTGGTGGCATTTCCACCCTCCGTCATCAAGTCGACAATGAGGGAACGTGGTGCGTGTGGCTCCCTCATTCCCTCCTCGTGCCGGCACGAGGGATGTCACAGGAATCCAGCTGCCCCGTGTCCACGCGGCGAGAGACCCTGACCCTGCGGCAGTTTCACAATCCCATCGGATGCCAGGAAATATCCGGAATTAGGTAGCAACCGCCACCAGGGAAGGAATTACTCGAAGCGAGTATCGGCACTAGGTTCTTCGAGGTCGAAATCGTCCTCCATCTCAACGCGTGGCGGACGTTCGCGGCCGTGACGGATCGCGAAAATTGAAATCTCATCGCCCAGAATCTCGTAATCAACGAGATATGGTCCCATGACAAAGCGTAAAACTCCAGGAACGGGAATCTCGTCGTTGAACTTTCCCATCTCCGGAAAGCGACTGAGCCCTTGCCTGAGCCACTTGATGTCATCAGCAAATTGTTGAGCTGCTCTGGGACTTCCCGATTTAAGATATTTAGCTTCTCGCCTTACGTACTCTCGTGCCTTAGGAGAGAGAGTGACTTTCAAGCAGCCGCTCCCTTGACGATCGCATCGACTTCGTCAATCACGTCGTCAAGATCATGCCCCAGCCCGTTTTCAATATCCCGCCTTGCCTGAGCGAGTTCGATAATCTCGCGCCCCTCTGCGGCTAAATATGATTTCAGAGCACGGACGAAGACCCAGCTTCGGCTGCGATCGCATATTTCAGCGATCTCTTCGATTTCAGATAGCACATCCAGCGGCAGCCGCATGGTGATCGGGTCTGACAGCTCACGTTCTGACATCGTTTTTGCCTCCGTTTGTAATACAGGAAAATAGCTCATCGGCTGTCAAATTCAACACCCGATAAACTCTTCGCGCGCACCTTTCGGCTTGCGGACGCAAGCCGGCTGGATTCCTGTGATGATCCCGGAACAAGCCCGAGGACGGGAATGAGTTGAGTGGGCACTACCGCTCGCTCTCAGCCTCATCAGCAGTCCGCGCGATGAAGCGCTTCGAGACCAGCCAGCACAACAGCGCCCAGAGCGAACCGGCAACCCAGCCGGCGAGCACATCGGTCGGGTAATGGACGCCGAGATAGATGCGGCTGAGGCCGATGATGGTGGCGAGGAAGATGCCCGCCCCCATGACGAAGATGCGTGTGGCGCGGAAGCGCTGCGTGCGCGCCAGAAGCGCCCCGAGCGTGAGATAGGTGACGGCCGAGACCATCGCATGGCCGCTCGGGAAGCTCAGATCGTTGACATCGACGAGATGCGGAACCACGTCCGGCCTGGCGCGGGCGACGATGATCTTCAGGCCCGTACTCGCCAGCCAGCCGCTGAAAACCGAGAGGAACAGGAAGACGGCTATCGTGGTCTTGCGGTCGAGCAGCAGATAGACGGTGGCCAGCAGCGTCAGGATCGCCAGCACGGTGACCCCGCCGAGGCTGGTAATGTCGCCCATCGCATGAACAAGCCAGTGCGGGCCGATCGGCCGGCCGAGATCGCCGGGTTGGCGCAGCCACAGCAGGATCGTCTGGTCGAAGCCCTGCGTTTCGCCCTCCAGCACCTCGCTCGTCAACTGCTGCAGCAGGAAGACGCCGCCGGCGAGGCAGGCGAAGGTAATGAGCGTCATCGGCTCATATTGGTTCAGCCAGGTCTTGATACGGTTCATTCTTCTCCCGTCGGACGGTGTTGTGCGCCTGAAAGTCCCGGCGCAGGAACTCATCAACTGTGTGCAGCGGTTTGATTTGGCAAGGGGTGGCGTCGTGCCGCACCGCACAACAGAGCGACTGTCTCGGAAGTCAAGCGTTTTGCCATGTTTTCTGGTCTCAGATCGAAATTGAGACGATCTGTAAGATCTAACCCAAATGACACGAAGATAGTTTAGCGCATAGATGGATATATTTTTGTGGACTACAGTATAAGTTAAGTCTATATTGTTAATAATCCAATGCCATCGTGTTAATTTTCCTCGCGTTCCGGCTTTTCCAAGAGCCAGGTTCATATGTAACGGGCTTTCCTAAGGTGCTTTGTACGTCGTTTGAACACGAGGGCCGCGGCGAGACTTTGCAGAATGTGAATTTGGAGGATTTCCGATGATACGTTTGGATAAGGCAATCGCAGCCTTCGCCTTCCTCTTGGTTGCCGTGATCTGCTCGTCCTGCACCCCCGGTGGCCCCGGTGCCCGGAACTTGAACGAGCCTTTGAACATGGCCTGCAAGGATGGCTTCACGGCCAGAGGCGGCGGCTCTTGCAACTTTTAAGACCAGAGTTGAGAATAATAGCCTGCCGCGGGCTGAGCTATAGCTAGGCTGCAGGCGGATGACGTCAAGTTACAAGTGGGGTTCCGCACGGCACAACATCAAAGACAGCCGCCGAACCCTCGCCTTCGGGCGCCACCCAGCCAGCGAACCCATCAAAGCCTGATGGCAGTCTCCTCTTTCGCCGTCCGGATGACGATCATGGTGAAATAGCGGGCAACATTGTTTTCGTCGCGGAAAAGACGCTCACACAGGCTATCGAATTCCTCCATATCGCGCAGGCGCAGCATCAGCACGACATCGGTTGCACCCGTGACGGAATAGGCTTGCGACACGGCCTCTTCGGCGATGGCGATATCGAGAAAGCGGCGCATATGCGCCTCGCCGTGCAGCTTCAGTTCCACGGTCACCAGGGCCTTGATCCCACGTCCGGCTTTTGCCGGATTGAGGATAGCGACGATGCGGTCGATGACGCCGGATTTGCGCAGCCGCTGCACGCGGCGCAGACAGCTGGAGGGAACAAGACCCACCTCGTCGGCCATTTCGATATTCGTGCGCGATGCGTCGCGCTGCATCAGGTTCAGAAGTTTTCGGTCGATCCGGTCCATTCCCGCAGCATATCCGCCAGACATGCCATTGCAATATAATTGCAAGGCACTGCAATCTTTGACCGCAAATTCGAAGCGAACGGGTTTAGCAGATGGAGACGTCACAAAAGGAGTCTCACATGCCGTTCCTGTCGTTCATCCGGCGCAACACCAGCCAGACGCTGGGCATCTACTGGGTGCTTGTCCGCATCACCGTTCCGATTGCCATCCTGACGGAGCTGCTGTCGCGGATGGGAGCGGTCAAGGCGGTTGCGCCCGCCTTTGCACCTGTCATGAACCTGATCGGGCTGCCCCCGGAGCTGGGACTGGCCTGGCTGACGGGCATGCTGGTCGGGATCTGGGGCGCCATTCCCCTCGTCTTCACCCTCGTTCCCGTTTCCTCGCTCAGCGTCGCCGACGTCACGGTTTTCTCGGCCCTCATTCTGTTCGCGCACGGTCTGCCAATCGAGCAGAAGATCATCCAGAAGGCCGGTCCCGGCATGATCGCGACGACGGTGCTGCGCATCGCGGGCGGCCTGCTCTATGCCTTCATGCTGCACCATGTTTTCTCGGCGACGGGATGGCTCTCGTATCAGGTCGATCCTGTCTGGCTGCCGATGAGCGCAACGCCCGACTGGGCCGATTACATCTGGAGCCTTGCCGGGACCATGGTCTGGATGCTCGTCATCCTCCTTGTCCTGTCCTGGGCTCTTGAAATCCTCAAGGTGACCGGGCTCATGGAGATGATGATGAAGGCTCTTTCGCCTGTGCTGCACCTTGCCGGCATCCGCGGCGAGGCCGGACATCTGACGGCGATCGGCCTGTTTCTGGGCATTTCCTACGGCGCCGGCCTGTTGATCCGCGAGGCGCAATCGGGCTCGGTGGCACCGCGTCAGATCTTTCTGTCCTGCGTGTTCATGGGCTTCGCGCACAGCGTGATCGAGGATACGATCGTGGTGATGTCGCTCGGCGCCAATCTGCACGGCGTCCTGACCGGCCGGCTCGTCTTCGCGGTCGCGGCATGCGCGGCGATTGCGGCCCTGCTTCGCCGCCTGCCCGACAAGGCGTTCTTTGCGCAGATGTTCCGGCTGGGAAACATGGAGGCCGAGCGCCGATAGAGACGATCACATCGGGCTCACCGAACTTTGTACTCACCTCTTCATCTACCGCATTCTCGACCTTCGTATAGTTACAAATCCCGGCTAACCCGGTGATCCTGATGCGGCTGAAGAACAGTCGCCGCCTGTCGCCGCGGGAGCCTCTCCTGTTCAGGCACGGAGCAGCGGCAGAAAGGACCAAAAATGTCTGGAATGACGAAAAGCCTCGTGATCTCGTTCGGCCTCGCCCTGATCTCCCTATCGGTTGCAGAGGCAAAACCCATGTCGCCTGCCACGGTCGTGACAAGCGGACAACACAAGCTGTTGGCGAACGATAGCGGCCGATCGCTTTACACCTTCGACAAGGACCAGCCCGGCAAGTCCGAATGCACACTGCTTTGTGCCCTCGCCTGGCCCCCCTTCGAAGCGCCGGCCGGCGCCAAGGCCTCCGGTCCCTGGAGCATTGTCACACGGCCGACCGGGGTAACCCAGTGGGCTTACAACGGCTCGCCGCTCTACACCTATCACTTCGATTCCAATCCTGGCGATATCCACGGCGACGGGGCCGAAGGCGTCTGGCATCTTGCCAGGCCGTGACGGCATAACGCGTATCGAACTGGCGACAGGGCAAGCCGAGTCTTCCATACCGCCCCGACAAACTTGTCCTGCCGCGCGATTCGTTCCAATGATGGCAAACTCATTGTTCGCGCCAAAGGCGCTATGGGTGAGCGCCTTTGCATCCTCCCAAATCAGAGCCTCCGGAAAAGGGAAGAGAATGAAAAAGGTACCCGCCGCCCTCGTATTTGCGATTGCCGTCTACGGCGCGGGCGCACGGGCCGACGATATGGCCCCGCCATCCTACGCCGATACGACACTGACCGGCGATTGGCACGGCGCCCGCAACCGCCTGCGGGATCAGGGGATCACCTTCACGATGTCGCAGACCAGCGATGTGCTCGGCAATGTATCGGGCGGCCTGAAACGGGGAACGGCCTATGACGGTCTTTTTCAGTTGCAGGGCGATTTCGACATGGGCCGGCTGGCAGGGTGGACCGGCGGCAGCATTCATATCTCCGGTTATGCGATCCAGGGTCAGGGCCTGTCCGGAAAGGATGTCGGCAATCTTCTGACGGCAACCTCTGTCGAGGCCGATCCCGGCTTCAGACTGGGCGAATTCTATCTCTCACAGAGCCTCATGAACGACAAGGTGACGGTGAAGCTCGGGCAAATTCTGGCGGACCAGAATTTCGCGATCAGCAATACGGCCAGCCTTTTCGTCAACTCCACATTCGGATGGCCCGGCATTTTTGCCGCAGATCTGCCCGGAGGAGGCCCGGCCTATCCCTTCGCCGTTCCGGGCGCTCAGATCATCGTCAAACCCGACGATGCCTGGACCCTGCAGGCCGCCGTCTTCAATGGCAGCCCGACCGGATCGGACCCTGATGGCAATGCAAACGGACTGGGATTTCCGCTCGGAGACGGCGTGCTCGCGATTGCCGAGGCGGCCTATGCCTATACGCCTGGAAAGGGCGATTACGGCTTGCCGGGCACGTATAAGATCGGCGCCTGGTACAATTCCGAAGAGTTCGACAGCCTGTCCACCGCATCGAACGGCGTTTCGCTCGCCGATCCCCTGTCGAGCGGCAGCCCGCGCCGGCTCTCCGGCAATTTTGCGGTCTACGCCGTTGTCGATCAGACGCTGTGGCAGGAGCCCGGCAGCACGGACAACGGCCTGAATGGATTTGTCCGCGTAGCGGTCGCGCCGCAGCAGGACCGCAACAGCATGAACTGGTATTTCGACATGGGCCTTGCCTATAAGGGGCCTCTGCCTGGCCGCGACGATGACACGGCCGGCGTCAGCTTTGCCTATGCCAGCATGAGTTCGGGCATGTCGGACCTGGCAAAGGCCGAGAATGCTTTTTCCGGGACGTCGCAGCCGGTTCCGAGTTCCGAGGCCGTGATCGAAGCCACGTATCAGGCTGCCGTCACGCCATGGCTGTCGGCCCAGCCCTTCTTCCAATATGTCATCCGACCCGGCGGCAATGCAGCCGATCCCGACAAGCCCGGCTCGCGGATCGAGAATGCGGCGATCTTCGGCTTCCGGGCCGTGACAACCTTTTGAGAGGGCGGCGCCGTTTCAGGCGCCGCTCTCCCTCTACACCAGCGGCCCGCGGCTCGTGGCCACCAGATCCTCTTCCTCATCGCGCTGATGCCCGCCGAACGCGGCAGCCGCAGCGGCGATGAAGGCGCCGACCAGCAGCGACAAAGAGCCGATCAAGGCCGAGGTCGCCGCAGCCTTGCGGGCCTCGTCGGCGGCAGCCTGTGCTGCGACCTTGGCGTCGTCGATCTGCTTCAGCACGGTATCGACCCTGGCGCGGGCATCGGCCTCGGAAAGCCCTGTGCGGGCCGACACGATGCCGGCAATATAGGTCTTGTCGCCATCCGGCACCGAGCCGTTGACGGCGCCCTGCAGCAGGATGCGGGAGATCTCGGCAGCAGCCGCGCCATTATCCTCGTTGGCGCGATTGCCGATATTCTGCGGCCGCAAGAGCGCATCGGTGAAATAGGCGGTGGATAGGCCAGGCCCCGTCGAATCCGTGTCCGAAGCCGAGGCGGCGGCGGCCCCTCCGGCGACACCGGCAGCCATTGCGGCCTGACCGGCTGCACTTGCCCCGGCGCCTGCGAGCGAGGTCAGCGACGATGCCAGGAAGCCGGCGACGAAGACGGTCGCGAGCGCCCAGCTGAGGAAACCGTGCGCCGTATCGCGGAAGAACACCTCGTCGGTATGGATCGCCGCCCACTTGGTACGCAGCCGTCCGGTCAGATAACCGCCGAAGGCCGAGGACAGCCATTGCACGACGACCAGCCAGATCGCCGCGGTGACGCCGACGGTCGTGGCCGAGCTGCTTTCGCCCGACCATGGGGAGACCATCGTCAGACCGACGCCGGAGCCGAGCAGCAGCAGGATGAGCGTGATGCCCGTCGCCGCCACGGCGCCGCCGATGATCGGCCCCCAGGCCATGGCCGATTTCGATGATTCGACCGGCATCACGCCGGTCCGCCCGCTTTCGAGGCCGGAGCCTCCGATAACGGTTCTGTCTTCAGCAAGAGACATGGCGGCCTCCTATCGCATGAAGAGAACGAGCAGGATGACGATCGGCAGCGGGATACCCAGAAGCCAGAGAAGAATACCGCGACCCATTTGAAAATCCTCCGTGAATTGAATGTGTTCGCGGAGATCGAACGCCGGCGGATGCTGTTTGTTCCGGGAACGGGTGTGGCGCTGGGGACAAGCCCTCGAATCTACCCCTCGATGGAACAGGAGAGTCTGCCCCGCGTTGCGTTTTTAGAGAAAAGGAGCGCCTCATGGCCCAGAAGACAAAACCGCTCGTCGAAGTCGCCGCAAAGACCGAGGACGGCCGCGTGCCACTTGGCATCATGAACACCAAGCAGGCACTCGACCTGCCCGACGACCTCGATGTGGAAGTCTCCCATCCGGACAAGGAGCCCGGCGCGACCGATCACTTCATCGATAAGGAAGAGCTTCGCAGCGTCGGAAGAAAAGCCCGTGACAAGCAGTAAGCCATGGGCTGCGAGCGGCTGAGGATTCCTCCTTGGATTGACCGCCGTTGATACCTGCGGCAAGCGAGCTATCTCGCCTGCATGGATCATCTCTTCGACGACGACACGCATCACAAGAGCCTGCGCGCGGGACTGCGACGCATCGAGCGGGGCGAAGGCCGTAAGGCCATGCTCCTGCAATTCGTCTTTACCGTCGTAGACATCGCCATCCTCGCCTTCTTCGTGCTCGGCCCCTATTTCCGCGCCGCCCCCACCTATCTCGTCATCGACTACGTCATCGCCGTCTGGATCGCCGCCGAGACCGCGGCGCGCGCCATCGCGGCACCCTCGCTGCGCAGCTGGATCCTGCGGCCGATGACCTGGATCGATTTCATCGTGCTGGCAACGCTGCTCTTCCCTAATGCGCTCTTCAACTTCGCCTTCCTGCGCGTCATGCGGCTCTGGGCGATCGGACGAAGCCCGCTGCTGAAGGTGGCGCTGCACCGGATGGGCTGCGGCTACGCGATCGATGTTGTGCGCGCGGTGATCAATTTCCTGGTCTTCCTCTTCCTCGTGACGGGCTTCGTCTACACCTCCTTCTTCTACAACCAGCCGGGCGGCGAAGGTTTCGTGGACGCGCTCTATTTTACTGTCGCGACCGTGACCACGACGGGCTTCGGCGACATCACACTGCCCGGCACGCTCGGCAAGCTCACCTCGGTAGTGACCATGATCGTCGGCATCTCGCTCTTCGTGCGCCTGGCGCAGGCGGTGGTGCGGCCGCACAAGGTGACCTTTGCCTGCCACCGCTGCGGCCTGCAGCGCCACGATGCCGATGCCGTCCACTGCAAGGCCTGCGGCGAAGTCCTCAACATTCCCGACGAAGGCGCGTAGGCCGAACGCGGCACGCTGAAAAGCGTGGATGGTCTTGGGCCGTGGCGAGACTGGGCGCAGCGGGTCGAGGGCGAAGCCCTGCCTTGCGGTCACTTCATTCCCGAGGAAGCGCCTAACGCCGTCATCGCGCATTTCACCCGGTTCCTCGGCGCCGGCGCCTGATCTGCCTTGTAGGGTCTCCACGCCATCCGGCTCAGAAGCGGCAAGGCCCATCGCAACCCGTCCCATTCCGGCGCATCGAGCGGATCGGCGAGCGGGTCTTGTCTCTGCCGGCGGCTGTAAAGCTCGTTTGAAAGCATGATCCAGTTGAGAAGCATCATACTGCCTCCATCTATGTCAGATGCCACTGACCTAAGGCGCACCCACCCGCAAAGGTAGACGCGCCGATAAAAGGGGGTTTTCACAGATGAAAGAGGCCAGCTGGGACGATCTGCAGCTCTTCTTCCATGTCGCGACATCAGGCGGCCTGACGGGGGCTGCTGCACGCACGGGCCTCAGCGCGCCGACCATCGGCAGGCGGATGCTGGCGCTGGAGCGGGCGACGGGGCGCACGCTCTTCCGGCGCGGCCCGACTGGCTATCTGCTCGCCAAGGATGGCGAGACGCTGTTCGAGCGTGTTCTCGTCATGCAGCAGGCGGCAGAGACGATCGCCGACTGGCGCGGCGACGTTTTGAGCCTGCCGATCGTTTCGACCGGAGCAGATGCCTGGATGTTATGGTTCATCGCCGGCCACCTGCCGGCCGTTTGGCAGCCGGAAGACCGGTTCCGCATGTGCTACAAGGCGCTCGATACCGGTCTTGATCTCACCTACCGCGAGGCGCATCTCGCCATCATGCACGGACGGCCGGAGCGCGGCAATTTCGCAACCCGCCGTTCGGTCTCCGTTGCCCACGCTGCCTATCAGGCCGCCACTTTCAGCGCCGCCAATCACAACTGGATTTCGCTCGGAACGGAGATTGCGGTGACACCGGCCGACAAATGGACCTTCGGGCAGCCGGACCACTGGATCACCAGCTGGACGAACACGCCGCTGATGCTGCTCCATCTCATCCGCGGCGGCGCCGGCCGCGGCCTGCTGCCTTGCTTCATGGGCGATGCCGAGCCCGGCCTGGTCCGCGCCGGGCCTGTGATCGACAGCCTGACCTATGACATCTGGATCACGGTGCATGAGGACGAGCGCCAGCGGCCGGAAGTGCGCATTGTTATCGACAGGCTGGGCGCGCTGTTTGCCGCGCATGCGGATCTCTTCGCGGGCAGATGCGAGCGCGTCTGAAATGCTCTATAGGGCGGCGGGTGCTGCTCCACGCCTCGGCCATTGCGGCGGCTGCACGGTCGGGTGGATGACATCCTCGGTTTCGGCCTCGTCGTCGCAGGTCGCCTGCAGCTTCAAAGCGCTGCCTTCGATCCCATCGAGCAGGGATTGAACGTCATCGAACCGGCCGAGAAGCCGGTGGGTCAGTCTCTTGAATTTGCGTCTGGACATGATGGGCTCCTTCGATCCGGAAACGCCGGGGATCGAAGAAAGTTCGGCGCCGATAGGGCATCTTTTCCTGCTGCGGGAAGCGCTGCCCTCCTTGAAAGCACTGGCAATACCATCCATCTCATAGTAGGTTACATGTAACCTTTCCGGAGTGTCGTCATGGCTGGAGCATCAAGTCCGAAGTCCTCGCGCGAGAAGGTGCGCGAACATCGCGAGCGCTTGCGGTCGCAGGGCCTGCGCCCGATCCAGATCTGGGTGCCGGATGTGCGTGCATCATCGTTCAAGTCGGAGGCGCACCGCCAGTCTCTGGCCGTGGCCGCCAGCGCTCATGCCCATGCCGATCAGGCGTTCATCGACGCGGTCTCCGACTGGGACGACGAATGAAGCGCGGAGAGATCTGGACCGTCGCGGGCGGCAAGGATTATGCGGGCAAGCCGCGCCCCGTCGTCATCGTCCAGGACGACAGCTTCGACGCGACGGACTCGATCACCATTTGCGCCTTCACCACGGATCCGACAGACGCACCGCTGTTCCGGCTCCCGGTCGAGCCGAATGAACGAAATGGCCTGCGCTCTCCTTCCCGGCTGATGGTAGACAAGATCACGACTGTCCCCAAGTCGAAAGTCGGCGACCGGCTCGGACGGCTCGACGACGAGGACGTGGTCCGGTTCAATCAGGCCGTCATGGTCTTCCTCGGGTTGGCGGTCTCCCCAAGACTGGGCCGGATAGAAGAATAGCAGGAAAGCGCGTCCGCATGGTTCCGGTATAGGGCCAACACGGGAATAATAGAGGGCCGCTGGCGGCCTCAGGCGACGCGAAACAGGAACGAATTCCATCCTAAATTGTTATCCGGCCAGCAGTATCCTGGATCGGATCGGCCGATGCGAATGCTCATGATGATAATCCTGGCGCTGATGATCGCATCGGTGGTCGGCATATTGGCGGTGAAAATGTTCGACGGCGGCGGCACCAAGAGCAAGACGCCGCCGCCCGTCATTCAGCAATCGGAACCGAAGTGAGCCTGTCACCGCTCCATCAATGCCCTCATCACCTTTTCCGTCAGCCGGTCGCATTTCCAGCCGGCGAAGGGGAAGGCATCCATCGCGATCGGCCCGATCATCTCGTCGAGCTGACGGCGCAGCAATGCGCGCGCCCGGTGCAGGCGGCTGCGGACGGTTTCGGGTTTGAGGGAGAGCATTTCGGCGGTTTCCTCGACGCTCATCTCCTCGATCACCCTGGCAATGAAGACGAGGCGGAATTCTTCCGGCAGGCTGTCGGTCGCCTCTTCCACGAGTTTCAGGATCTGTCGCTGCGCCATTGATGTCTCGGGATTGTCGATCGGCGAACCGGTTGGGAAATCGAGGATGCGGCCTTGCATCGTATCGACGGGCATTTCGGGCGTTCGCCGCGCCTTACGAAGCCTGCCAAGCGCCTCGTTCATGACGATGCGCGTCAGCCAGGTGGAAAAGGCGCTGGTGCCCTGGAAATCGGCAAGGTGGCGGAATGCCTTGAGATAGGCATCCTGCAGGGCATCTTCGGCCATGGCATCATCGCGCAGGATGCCGCGGGCAATGCGGAACAGCCGGCGGTTATAACGCCGCATGATGGCACGGAACCCGGCGGGATCGCGCGCGAGCGCCATCACCACCAGTTCGGGGTCGCTTCTCTGTTCTATCGAAATTTCCGCCTGCTGCGCCATGGCTCATCCTTTTTCCCTATTGGATGCCGGGGCAAGGCAAAGGTTCCGGATATCTCGAAAAAATCTTTTCGGGAACGTCTGCCCGATGCCGGCATCCAAGTCTGCGTAGGAAACATCGACCGGCGCATTGCCGCCGGATGGAGGACCAGATGCAGAAACATCTTATCGCCGCCCTTGCCGCCTTCGCGCTCTCCGCCCCCGCGGCGCTATCGGCCGGCGCAGCGCCCACCGATCCGCAGATCGCCCATATCGCCTATACGGCCGGCGTCATCGATATCGAGGCGGCCAAGCAGGCGGTCGAAAAATCCAGGGATAAGGAGGTCGTCGCCTTCGCCAAGGATATGATCCGCGACCACGAAGCCGTCAACAAGCAGGCGCTCGATCTCGTCAAGAAGCTGAAGGTGACGCCCGAGGATAACGATACCAGCAAGTCGCTGACATCGGCCGCCAAGGCCGAGCGGGAAAAGCTCTCCAAGCTCAAGGGTGCGGCCTTCGACAAGGCCTATGTCGACAACGAAGTCGCCTACCACAAGCAGGTCAACGAGGCGCTGAAGACGGCGCTGATCCCGGCCGCGCAGAATCCGGATCTGAAGGCCCTGCTCGAGACCGGCCTGAAACTCTTCGAAGGCCATGAGCAGCATGCCGAGCATGTTGCCTCGATGCTGAAATGACCATGGCGTTCGTGTTGAAACTCTGCCTTGCGGCCGGTCTCTTCCTTTACGGAACGGCCGCAAGTGCCGCGACGATCGAGGTCACCATCGAAAAGCTGGAGTTCAAGCCGGCTGTGGTGACGGCGCGGCCGGGCGATACGATCGTTTGGCGGAACGAGGATGTGATGGATCATACCGCGACGTCGAAAGGGAGTTTCGACGTGGTGATACCCTCGGGCAAGTCGGGGTCGATGGTGGTCAAGGGTGATGGGGTGGTGGGGTATTACTGCCGGTATCATCCGAATATGAAGGGACGGATCGAGTTGGGGCGGTAGGAGCTGCCTTGGACGTGTATATGTCGTCGACCTTCAGCCCGGTCTGCACCAAGGAAAACCCCTCCCCAACCCCTCCCCACAAGGGGGAGGGGCTAACCTGCGGCGCCAATTTCGCCCTCCCGAAAACGTTGAAATGGTCTCAAACGGAAGCGGCGAGTTAAGCCCCTCCCCCTTGTGGGGAGGGGTTTGGGGCGGGGTCTTAAGGCGCCATCCAGCCCCCTCACCGCCAAAGCTTTTCTTCCGTATACACATCCATCCAGCGCCAGACCCAGGCCATGGCGAACATCGTCAGCAGCCAGCCAAGCACGACGTCCGAAAGGAAATGAGCGCCGAAAATCACGCGATTGAACGCCACGAACAAGAGGCAGGGCAACAGCAGTATCGCGGCCGCCCACCTGAGCCTGGCGGGCACCAGAACCAGCAGCGACAGTGACGCCGCCGCTGCGGAAGCCTCGCCGGACGGGAAGGAGCAGTTGCGGCTGCACGCGGCAGAAAACTGCCACACCGGCGTAAAATCCATGGTTCCACCGAACTCGGCAAGCTCGCGCGGCCGTACACGCCCGATGAGAACCTTGAGCGTCTGGACCGTGAAGAGCGGGCCTGCGACAAAGCTCAGGAGCACGAACAAGGGCTTTTCGGGCGGGCAGAACCGCATTCGTCCCGGCAGGAGCCACTGCAGCGCGATCAGCACGATCATCGAGCCGATAAGATAGGGTTGTGCGAGGCGGCTGATATCCCTTACCGCCAGCAGGAATGGATCGTCGGCCAGAATGAAGATCTGTCCGCTTGCAAACCAGCGCGAGACGATGAGATCGAGATTGGGAAAGACGACAAAGACGAAACTGACCCAGACGATCGACGTGCCGATCGCGGCGAGCGCCCGGTCAGCCTCGGATGGCGTTGCCGGCAAGCCCACGCCGCTGGAGGCAGGATTCCAGGAATCGAACACAAATTTTCGCATGCCGGCATCTCCGAAAGCTGCAGCATCGGCCCGAAAATCGGAATCGATTTTCGGAAAGCCTGATGCGTCAAATCAAAGGGTTAGAGCGTCCGTTGCGCGTCCGGACGGATGCGCGGCGCTCTAATCGGCGGCAAGCTGGTTTCGAATTGTCAAGAAATGGCGAGGAAGCGATCAAGGCGCTGTTGAGAACAGGTTGGCTGGTCGCTAAAAGCGCGCTTGCAAATTGCAGAAATCTCCTCCGTCCGCGATGGTGGACGTCCGGCGGCAAAGCCGGCAAAGGCAATTGAACAACCGCAGGGCATTGGGGTGGATAACAGTCTCGTTCTGATCGTTGAGGATGAACCGGCAATCGCACAGATACTGGAAGGATATTTGTTGCGTGACGGGTTCCGTACCGTTCGCGCCGGCGACGGCGAAATAGCGCTTCAACATCATGCCCATCTGAAACCGGATCTTGTGCTGCTTGACGTGCGCCTGCCGAAACTCGACGGTTTCGACGTGCTCGCGCGTCTGCGGCAAGCCGGGTCGACGCCGGTCATCATGGTGACGGCCATTGCCGACGACATCGACCGGTTGGCTGGTCTGCGCCTCGGCGCCGATGATTATGTGGTCAAACCGTTCAACCCGCAGGAGGTCGTGGCCCGGGTCAAGGCCGTCCTGCGCCGGACGCGGGGAGAACACGCCAACGTCATCAAGCGGTTTGGGCCTATAGAGGTCGATTTCACCAGCCACACTGCGTTTGTCACGAGCGACGAGCGCCGCACGCATCTATCCCTGACGCTCAGCGAATTTCGAATTCTCGCCTATATGATCCGCCATCCGACCCAGGCTTTCGCGCGCGCCGATATTCTCGACGCCTGCCTGCCGGAAAGCGACGCTCTGGTGCGCACTGTCGACACGCATATTTCCAACCTTCGGCGCAAACTGGAAGAGTTGGGGCAGAACGGCTTCTTTCCTGCCGTGAGGGGAATTGGCTATCGTTTTTCGGATCCGAGATGAAAATATTCAGGCTCCCCTCGCTGCCGCTTGCAACGGTTACCGCTGTCATCATCACAGTCATGCTGCTTCTCAGCGTCGGCATGACCTATCTCGGGGCCATCTGGTATTCCACCTATCTTGAGGAAAGCATCATTGAAAACCTGCCACCGAGAGCCGCGGCTGCTTATCGCGATCTGGACAATGGCGTGGTCCCCGACCAGGATGCGCTCAAGCTCCTCCTCTCTAACCTCAATGGGCTGCAGGAAGAACAGACAGATTTCCAGCTCCAGATCCTGATTCTGACCTCCGGCCTGCTTTCAGCCCTCGTCTGCGCCATTATCGGGATATTTCTGGCGCGACGGATCGCAAGGCCTCTCGCAGAGCTCACATCTGCTGCCGAAGGCCTGAAATCCGGCGACTTTTCGGTGAGCGTCGCTGCCTCGCGCCACGCCACCCGAGAAGTCTCCAGTCTCGTGGATACCTTCAATGCGCTTGCAACCAGCCTCGACAGCATGGAAAAAAGGCTGCGCTTCAACAACATGGCGGTCGCCCACGAATTGCGCACGCCACTGACGATCCTGCGGGGTTCGTTGCAGGGCATGCTCGACGGCGTTTTTCCAATGGACCGGAAGATGATGTCCGATCTCCTGGTCCAGGTGGAAGGCCTTGGAAGAATTGTCGAAGATCTGCGTACCCTGTCGCTGGCGATCGGCCAGAAACTCGTCATGGAGCGTGAACGGACCGACGTGTCGCAGGTGGTGGAAGCGGTGCTGACATCGGCCAAACCCATGCTGGAGACGAGCACGCTGACGCTCGAAACCGGGCTGCAGCCCGCCTTCCTATCGGTCGACTCCCCGCGCATTCGCCAGGCCGTGCTGGCGCTTCTGGAAAACGCCTGCCGTTACGCGGCAGACGGCAACTGGCTGCGCTGCGAAACGGAGCAATTGCCGGATGAGAGCGTCGTCATCCGTTTTCTGGATCGAGGTCCCGGATTTCCTGAAGGACTGGATGCGGTGGCCACGAACCCCTTCTGGCGCGGCGATCCCTCCCGGTCTCGCGCAACAGGCGGTACGGGACTGGGACTATCGGTGGTGCAGGCGATCGCGGTTGCCCATGGCGGACATCTTGAATTCGCAAACCGGCAAGGCGGCGGCGCAATGGTTGCAATCCACCTGCGTCCGGCATAGTGCGCACGGGGCCAAGCACCCTCAATGGAACACTTCACCCTCAATGGAACAATTCGCCAATCATGTGGAAACGCGATTTGCTCCGGCTGCGCCTGTCCGTTCCGCCGATTGCTGACTTGGGCACCCTGAACCCGTAGACATCTTCGGGCTCGGCAGAGCGCTCGGCCCAGAACGCATCGATCGCCGACAGCATCATGGAGCGTCGTTTGCGGCGGCGATATTGTATCGGCTGCCTGGCCCGCGAGACGGCCAGGAAATACGGCATGCCGCCTTCGACAGTCAGCCCCTGCAGCACGATCAGGATCGCCTCCTTCGGGCGAACGCCTCGGAGATCGCGGGTCGCCTCGACGATCAGCCGCTTTCCATTGCGAGGCCCCTGCATGCTGCCGATGACGAAGGTGTAGCCGCCCTCAGAGCCCTGACGAAGGAATGTGAACCTGCCGGTGCACAGAAGGGCCTTGTCGCGTGTGCGGACAAGCTCGACGGCGAAGACACCCTCGTGACGTCCGCCGCAAAGATCGGCCAGTGCGATGCGGCACGTATAGGCCTCGTTGCGGCCGTTCACCACGCCGATCTCAAGCCTTTCCCCCTGCCACAGCCGCATCATGGTTTCCCTGGCCAGGATCTTGTCCGCGACAAGGAAATGCTCGACGAGACGTGCGAGACGCCCGGAATTGGGCATTCCGTAAACCAGGAACTTCGACAGCGGCTTCTGCAGCAACGCGTCATGCGGGGCCGGAAACGCCCGTGCTGCGGCAAAACCCGCAAGGAAGCGCCACCAGCGGATGGTCAGGAGCGGATGGGCGGCAAAGCGAAACCAGAACAGAACGCCGCGCTTCCAGCGGGCTCGCAGAACGAAAGTCAGTATTCTCGAGAACAGGAGAAATCGGAATTGCCGTGGTTCTTCTGCGATTTCGGGCGCTGAATGCCGACGAGGGGTAGCGGAAATTTCACCTTTTGCCGCCGCGGTGATCAATTCGTTCTGGATCATGTTTCAAGCCCCGACGAGGATGGTTGCGGCCAACCATCTGCGGCGGGACTATCAAGATCGTGGCAAGAAACCGTGGTCATCGCGGGGAGGACTGCCGGGGTGGCGGCCTGCTCAGGTCCTTGAGCGGGCGGGAAACTTCAGCGTTTCAGGTTGGCGTCCTCCCTATGGATAAAGGGTCGATACGGCCTGGGGTGATCGAGGCCTTGTGCCGTGTGGCCCCCTCATCCGCCCTTCGGGCACCTTCTCCCCACTGGGGCGAAGGGGGAGCCAGCCTCCTCGCCTCAGAACATCTTTTAAGCTGGAGGGGCGCGGGCGGCCGCCACACCCCCTTCGCCCCATCGGGGAGAAGGTGCCCGAAGGGCGGATGAGGGGGCTACACGGCACAGTCTAGCCTCTTCACATGGCGAATATCCATCGCCCCATGTCACCCCCACAACCTTTCACCCCGCAGGCTGCCTCCCATCGACGCCGAACCGGCTGGAGACCACCCTCCTCCACCCGGTCCAACCGCTCAACCTCACGATCGGATGCCCCCATGTGCATGTTCTCCTCGCCGCCGAAAGCCGAGCCGCCGCAGGCGCCACCCGAATACGCCCAGCAGAAGACGCCCGATTATGCTGCGGCCCAATCCACCGCCGCACGACGCGCCTCCGACAAGGTGAAGGGCGCGCCCTCCACCATCCTCACCTCGCCTTCGGGCGCACCTGTTCTCGCCGATACGCAATCGCCGGCGCTCTCGGGCAATACGCTCAAGAAGACGCTGCTCGGGCAATAGAGGCTGACATCATCTATGGAAAATCCTCGTCGCGACAACGAGACGCAAATTGCCTATCACCGCCGCCGGCTGGCGGAACTGAAGGAGGTCCGCCAGCCCTGGGAAGCAGAGTGGCGGGCGCTGGCAGAGCATATCGAGCCGACGCGGCTCAGACTTCATTCCGACCGGGAAGGACCGCGCTCGCGCGACAAGATCATCGACAGCACCGGCAGCCATGCCTATGAGACGCTGAAGTCAGGCATGCATTCGGGCCTCACCTCGCCGGCCCGGCCCTGGTTTCGGCTGACGACCTTCGATCCCGATCTGAAGAAGCAGGATTCCGTCAAAGTCTATCTCGCTGCCGTGCAGGACAAGATGCGCGAGGTCTTTGCCGCGTCGAACCTCTACCGCGCCTTCCATATCGGCTATGGCGATCTCGGCCAGTTCGGCCAGTCCGTCGCCATTCTCGTGGAAGACGAGGAGACGGTCATCCGCGTGCAGCAGCTGGTGCATGGCCGCTTCTGGATATCAAGGGATCACAAGGGCAAGGCGACCACGCTCTACCGCACCTTCCGCTGGAGCGTGCAGCGCATCATCGAGCGCTTCGGCTACGACAATGTGCCGGAGCGGCTGAGGAGCCTCTATGACAGCTCGAAATATGGCGAATGTTTCGATGTCTATCACGCCATCGAGCCGCGCTACGACCGCGACCCCAGACTGATCGACAAGCGCAACAAGGCCTTCCTCTCCAACTACTGGATCGATGAGCTCGGCGGCGATCTCCTGGAAGAAAGCGGCTTCGACTCGAACCCGATCATCGCGCCGGCCTGGGAGCTTTCCGAAGACGATCACTATGCGCTCTCGCCCGGCCAGAAGGCGCTCGGCGATATCAGGATGCTGCAGCTGGAGCAGACGCGAAAGCTCGAAGGCATCGACAAGAAGGTGCGCCCGCCGATGAACGCGCCGACCTCGATGCAGAACAGCCCAGCCTCGCTGCTGCCGGGCGCGGTCAACTATGTCGACGACCCCACAGGCAAGGGGTTCCGCCCGGCGATGGAAGTGAACCTCAGCCTGGCGGAGCTGCGCGAAGATATCCAGGAAGTGCAGAACCGCATCGAGAAGACCTTCTTTGCCGATCTCTTCTTCGCCATCACCAATATGGAAGGCGTGCAGCCGCGCAACCAGTTCGAGCTGACGCAGCGCAAGGAAGAGCAGCTCTTACAGCTCGGCCCCGTCTTGGAAAACGTCTTCGGCGATCAGCTCGGCCCGACCATCGACCGCACCTTCGATATTCTGGCGGCCCGTGACGAGCTGCCGCCACCGCCGCCGGAGCTGCAGGGAACCGAGCTGAAGGTCGAGTATATTTCCACGCTCGCGCAGGCACAGCAGGCGGTTGCGACAGGCGCCATCGAGCGCGGCGTCGCCTTCATGGGCCAGGTCTCCGCCGTCAAGCCGGAAGCGCTGGACAAGCTCGATGTCGACGAGGCGATTGACCTCTATTTCGACGCGATCGGCGCCCCACCCTCGATGATCCTCGCCGACGACAAGGTGGAGGATATGCGCGCCCAGCGCGCCCAGCAGATGCAGGCGGCGCAGACGGCGCAGATGGCCTCGCAGGTCGCACCCGCCCTCAATCAGGGCGCCAAGGCCGCACAGGTGCTGGCCGATGCCAATGACAACCCGAACGGCGCAGCACTTCTGCGCCAGCTGGGGCTCGCCTGATGGATCATTTTAAGGATCAACCATCCATCCCCCAAACCATTCAGCGAGACGAAATCACGACGGCGTTTCGCGAGGTCTTCGCGACCGCCTCCGGCAAGCGCGTGCTGTTCTGGATGCTGGAACAATGCGCCGTCTATCAGGAGGCCTATGCGGGAGAGCTTGGCAACGCGACGCATTACACGCTCGGAAAACAGGGCGTCGGCCGCCGGCTGATCGCCGAGCTCGATCGCATCGACCCGACGCTCTATCCGCGCCTGCTGCTGGCCATCGCGGATCTCAGGGCAACGGACAAGGCAGCGGCGGCAAGCCGCGCCGAACAAGAGGAAGGCGAAGACCATGATATCGATGCTTAGCAGGAGCCCCTTTCCGGCCGTTCTGCACAGCGCCGAGGGAACCGGCAGCGGTGGCGGCGAAAGTGCTGCACCGGAAACCGTTCTGTTTCCGGACGATGCGGCATCACCGGACGGTGACAGCGGTGGCGACGATCATGCCGACGCCGCCGATCACGACACCGGCAAGCCCGACGATACCGCTGACAATGACCCGGCAGATCGCGTCCCCGATGATGGCCGCTATTCGCTCACCATGCCCGAGGGCATCGAGGTGGATCAGGAACTGATCGATGCGCTCGGCCCTGATTTCCACAATCTCGGCCTGACCAACCGGCAGGCGCAGCAGCTGGCCGACCGCTTCATCGAGATCCAGGGCCGGCGCGGCAAGGCGGCTTCCGAAGCCTGGGCCGGCCGCGTTCAGGGCTGGGCCGACGAGGCCCGCAGGGATCGCGAGATCGGCGGCGCGAAATGGGCCGGAACCGTGGGCTCGGCCCAGCGCGCGCTTTCCCGCTTGGGCACTCCGGCGCTGCGCGAGTACTTGAATACCAGCGGCGGCGGCAACCACCCCGAAATGATCAGAATTTTCGCAAAGGTCGGATCGATGATCCAGGAGGACAACCCACCGAACGGCGGCGCGGGCGGAAACGGCAGGAAAGCCGAAACCGCGCACCTGATGTTTCCCAAAGACGCACCGAAGGGCTGATAAGACATGGCCACCATTGGCAGCTACTACCCCAATCTCGTTGACGCATTCAAAGGCTCTGCCGAAGGCGCCGTCATCGAGCTTCTCTCCCAGCAGAACCCGATCCTCGACGACGCGATGGCCGTCGAGTGCAACATGGATGCCGTGCACCGCCATATGGTGCGCACCGGCCTGCCCTCCGTTTCCTGGGGCCGGCTCTACCAGGGCATCAAGCAGTCCAAGGCCACCATGCAGCAGGTGGACGATACGACGGGTTTCGTGCATGCCCGCTCCGAAATCGACATGCGCCTGCTCGATCTGGCACCCGATAAGGCCAAGGCCCGTCTCGTCGACACCATGCCCTTCATCGAGTCGCTGAGCCAGGAAATGGCCTCCGGCCTCTTCTACCATGACACGGCGACGACCCCGGAAAAGTTCAAGGGACTGTCGGCCCGCTACGCCGCCTATAACCCGAACCTGCCGAACCCGGCGCAGCCAAACATCGCCAACCAGGTGGTCCATGGCGGCGGCACCGGCGCCGACAACACTTCCATCTGGTTCGTCACCTGGGGCGACCACGCCACCCACCTGCTCTACCCCAAGGGCACCAAGGCCGGCGTGAAGATTGACGACAAGGGCGAGCAGCGCGTGCTGGATGCCAATGGCGATCCCTACTATGCCAAGGAAACGCTCTACACCTGGCATATCGGTGCGGCCGTGAAGGACTGGCGCTACAACGCCCGCGTCGCCAATATCGACGTGTCCGACATGATGGCCGGTACCGTCGATCTCTGGTCGCTCTTGCGCAAGGGCTACTACCGCCTGCAGTCTCGCCGGCTGAATGCCAAGGCCAGCCGCATCGCCATCTACATGAACAAGGATGTGCTCGAAGTGCTCGACGTGCAGTCGTCTGATCGCGCGCTGACCTCCGACCGGCAGAACACCGTGCACCTGACCACGCAGTTCGTCGAGGGCCAGGAAGTGAAGTTCTATCGCGGCATCCCGATCCGCGAGACGGACGCCATCCTCAACACCGAAGCCGCCGTCCCGGCGCTCGCCTGATCGTCTCCCTCAAGCCCGCCGTCTTGAGCGGCGGGCAACCCCTATCTAACGAAAGGCACTTCCCATGATTTTCGACCGGCAGACGCTGCTTTCGGACGCGCAGGTTATCACCGCGTCAGGCCCCAGCACCAATGTCATCAATCTCGGCCCGATCAAGGCCGGCCTCACCCGCGATATCGGCAAGGGCGAACCAATCCCCTTCCTGATGCAGGTGGTGGAAAGCTTCAACAACCTCACCTCGCTCGCTGTCACCATCCAGACCGACGACAACGAGGCCTTCGCCTCGCCGAAGGCGGTCATCACCACGACCCTCAACCTCGCCGATCTCAAGGCCGGCAAGATCATCCCGCCGAGCCATATCCCGCGCGGCACGGATGAGCTTTACCTGCGCCTGCTCTACACCGTGACCGGCACGGCCCCCACCACGGGCAAGATCACCGCCGGCTTCACCGCTGGGGTTCCCTCGCATGGTTGATGTCGTCGCCACCGAGCGCGGCTATTTCGGCAGCATCCGGCGCGAACCCGGCGAGCGTTTCAGCTTGCCGGACGCGCTCTGGAAGGACGAGAAGCGCCGCCCGAAATGGGTGCGTCTCGCCCGATCCGGTGACAAATCCACTGGCAAGGCGGAAGCGGAGCCGGCCGAGAAAAAGCCGGCCGCAAAGCCCGTCAGGGCTTCCCCGCCTCCTGAACCAGTTGGCAACGGTGTGCAGGAAGCTCTTGGCGGCCCTGCCCCAGATTGGGTGCCGCCGGAAATCCAGAACTCCTCCCAGCCTGTCGATTGACACCCCGATTGACAGGCCACCTCGGGCGGCTTCGGCCGCTCTTTTTTCTCTTCGAGCGAAGGCAGAGCGCACCGATGGCGAAACTCTATAATATGCAGCGCGTCCAGGGCGTCGTCATCGTTCCCGACGGCACGCGCATGTTCAACAACCGCCCTGTCATCGGCATCCGCGATGTGGGCGACACCACCCTGTTCGCCGATAACAGGCCTGTCCTCGGCGTCGAGATCGTCACCGATGGCGCGACCGTCCATAACGACCTGCCCGTGCTCGGCGCCGTCAGGATATCGGATGGGCGCAGCCTCTATGGCAACGCGCCGGTCATTCCGGTCAAGGGCGGTGCGCCAAGTTCGCTCTCGGATGTTTTCCTGACCGGGACGCCGATGAATACGCTCGAGATCACCGTCCAGCCCGCCACCTATGATTTCGCCCCTGATAGCATCAGCCGGCAGATGCAGGTTTCCGATGACGGATCGACCGGGTGGACGAACACGGGAAGCCCGTTCGGGGGAACGACATTCGCTTTGGGAACGCTGACGGGGAAATACCTGCGGGTGATCGAGACCGCGATGGCGGACACCACCCCCGTCGAAACCACGAGCGCATCAATCGGCCCCGTCGCGGCATTCGTTGCCCTGCCGAGCACGCCGCTTGCCCCCGGCGAACTCCTGGGCGCCATCGGCGACAGCTACGTCGCCTACAACAACCTTGATTTCAACCCCAACATCCCCGACACCACAGCGGGTCGCGCCGGCTTCAGCATCGGCATCGGCTTGATCGAGTGGGCAAAACGTCTCGACCCGCGTTTCCGTGTCGATCAGTGGTTCGACACGACGTCGCCGCTGGGACTGAACAGCTCGGGGTTCAACAACGCGAAAGCGGCCGATCATCTCGCCTTTTCAGGCGCTGGTTTTCTGGGTGGTATCGTCGCCCGTCTCGATGCCTTTCTGCTTGGCGATTTCAAGGCCGTGATCTTCGAAGGCGGCTCGAATACCATATCATCCGGGGACGATGGCGAGTTCTCCCTGACCTATCTGATCACCAAGTTCGACGAGGGCCTGTCGAAGATCCGCAAGGCCGGCAAACTCGCCATTGTCGTAAAGGTGCCATACCGCGGCGATTGGCCTGCTGGTGACGACCGCCATGCCAAGCGTATCGCCTTCAACGCATGGATCGCCACGCAGGCCACCCGCGATGGCATCGTCGCGGTTCTCGATCTCGATACGGTGCTTGCGCCTGGTGGCGCTCCTGACCTCGGCATGTATCTGAGCGATAAGATACATCAGAGTCCGAAGGCTGCCCGTGCCATCGGCGAGGATATCCTTCTTCCTGTCATTCGAAGCCTCTTTTCTGCCGGCACCTTCATCGACCTCGACCCGGCCAACAACAACTTCGCTCCATCAGGCATATCGCAGCTCAATGGCGGCACTGCCGGGACATGGGCGAATACCAATGCAAACCGCACCGGCGCTGGACAAGTTGCCACAGGGGTTGCCATCAGCGTCGTGCGCAATGTCTCGGCCGTGGCTTCAATCGTGGATATAGGCGGAGGTTATAAGGCCCAGCGCATCGACTACACCCCGCTTCAGGTTGATATCGGCCCCTATTTCGAGCTTGTCGCCCAGTCCATTTCCGTTCCGTTCACCCTCGATCAGACGAAATGGTATCGCGCCATGTGCGAGCTCCAGACCTTCGACGGCACGCCGGCTTTCATCGAATTGCGCTACATGACCCGCCAGGGCACGACAAACCGCTCGAGCGGCTTCAGCGGCTATCGCCTCTCCTCCGACACCTTCGTTCTCGGTATGGGACGCTCGGGAACCTACAAGCTCATCTCCGAGCCCTTCCGATGGGATCCGGCCTGGGGAACCGCCGACCGCGTCGGCATCGAGATCCGCATCACCGGCGACCGCACCGCGCCGCCGTCAGCCGTTCAGTTTTCGAAGATCAAGGTCATGGAAGACGTTGATCCTGTGGCGCTGTGGGGGTTCGGCGCGTAGCGCCCACCCGATGATCGAAAAGATGGGGCTCGCCGCGCTACTCGATACTGGGACGAGCCCCGCTTGCCTGATCTGCTCAGCCGCATCAGGCAGGGAAACAAACCACGCCGAGAGGTCATAGTCGCGTGAAATTGGTGTGACATGTGACGCCCGTCACAGTGTCGCGCTCCTGGCCTGCGCAGGCGGGGGATTTCGCAAAAAGACGCCCGCCGAAGCGGGCGACAGGTAGACCGCCGGCGATCTGAACGGTTGAGGAACAAACGTCAAGCGGTCCACTAGGGAACCGAAAACATTGTATAAGGTTCCGCCCTCTAACGAAGGAGTGATTGCGTCTATGCCACGCGGGTGCCGACGTCGCGGGAGCAAAAAACGGCCCGTCGCGGCCGGTGAGTCCCATCAATGAAGAGTTTGGATCTTTCGCGGGTTCGCGGAAGTTATTGATATGCATGCAGGCTCCCCAACCAGAAGGCGAAGATACACCTCATGCGCGAAAATTACGCAAGAACCTTTTTGGACTCTTGTGACAAAGGTAACAGGAAGCTAACGCCATGCCCTGCCGCCCGATTATCGGAAGCAGGTAACTCGTGCTCGTGACAGCGCAGACGCGAACATGGTTTCTCGCGATAGCGGCATACATGCGGGTCCCTTCCCGCCCGTCAACGATGGTACATACTGACGTTAGCGAAAGCGGCTGCCCTGGCGTCGACCCTAATGGCCTGGTCTACCAACGGCGGTTGGCGTCGAACTCTTCGCGCTCAAATTCGGTCATCTGGCGGTAAGCCCACCTGCCATCGATGACCTTCCGCATGACGGGGCCGGTGATCGGCATCTTCGTGTTGATATCGGTAACATCGCCGGAGACGCGAGCGAATGCCCAGTCGTCCTCGTATCCACCGTTCCGGTACATCATCCAGAAACGCTTAAGCGCAGATGACAAGAAATGGAAAATGTCTTTGGCGGTTTCGCCAACGGTAGTTATTCGCATTTGAAAATCCCCAGCAACTTGGGGATGCTGCAAATTACGCCGAAAGACAATCGTGACTTTTTAGGGGTGGCTTAGGCGAGCCGGACTTTTATTGGTCTTTTTGTTAGTCAGGTTGCCCGCCCCATCATCAGCCAGCCGATCCAGAAACCGATTGACCAGGAACCTGCCGGTGCTACCGTGGCGCGATCGGGTCGCTGGAGGACATGAACGGATCGCTGGAGGATGTGATGAACTCTTCGAGAATCTGGCTTGGACGACACAACGAGGAATTTGCAAGGAGCTTGCCTGCGGGGTCGATCGTGCTTGATGCGGGAGCCGGAAGCCAGCCCTATAGGCACCTTTTCGACCATTGCATTTACGAGGCCGCCGATTTCGAAATGGTCGACAAGGAATATGCGAAATCCACCTATGTATGCGACCTTTCAAGCATTCCCGTCGCGGAAGCCAGGTTCGATGCCATCGTGCTAAATCAGGTTCTGGAGCATCTGTCGGACCCGGTTGCCGTGCTTCAGGAAATGCACCGCGTCCTCAAAGATGGCGGGACGATGATCTGCTCTGCGCCGCTTTTCTACGAGGAGCATGAGCAGCCCTACGACTTCTTCAGATACACGCAGTTTGCGTGGCGCCATCTCCTTGGAAATGCGGGCTTTGAAATCATCAGCCTGGATTGGATGGAGGGATATCTGGGAACGGTGGCCTATCAGATGGAAACGGCTTCGAAACATCTGCCGCGTGGCGCAAAGAATATCGCTCCAGGCGCGCTGGGGGTTGCGGCCGTCCCGCTGCTGGCATCCGTGCGGATCGCATGCAGGCATCTGGCCCGGGTTTTTTATCGTCTCGATGCGCAGCAAAAATATACCCAGTCGGGTTTTCCGAAAAACTACATCGTCGTGGCAAAAAAATTATTTGTCGCCAGGCAAGCCGCTTAGGGACTCCCGCCCTTCATCGAGCTGTGACGTTCCGGCCAAACCATCGCCACCATTGCATCCAATGCTGCATCCGGTCGCCTTGTCGCTGATATCTCGGGGCTGACGACCGGCTCGATCACACCTGATGACGGAAGGCTCGCATTGGACATTACTCGCCGCAACCTGATCATCGGCCTTTCGGCGATATCCGTCGGCAGCATTGCCGCCGCTTTGACGGCGGGCGTCCGGCCGGCGCTTGGAATGCAGACGACTGCCGAGAATGGCGAAGGGCAAGGAGTGCGCCGCGCCGTCGCCTACGGCACGAATGCGGGTTATCAGAAGGATACATCCGGTTCGACCCAGATGGCCTTCGTTCGGCGCAAGGCATATTTTCTGCCCTACGCCATCAAAGCGGGCGAGCTGATCGAGTTTTCCTTTCCGCTTTGGACGCTGGAGCGTCCGCCGCGCAGTCCGGTTCTCGAGGTCGATCTCGCCGAAGCCTATGATTTCATGCTGTCGATGGAATATCCGTTCAACGACAGTTCGACATCCTCGCCCGATCTTGCCAGCCGCCATCGCTGCCTGAACACCAGGGATAACAAGGCGATCTATTCATATGTTCCGGGCCAGCCGGAGCGCATGATGGTCTTCACGGTGGCAGCCCCGGCCGACATTCCGGCCTTTACGGCAATCGGCGGCATCCTGCTGCACGAATGCGTCGCCGGACGCTCCGGCTCCGTGAAGAACAAGGCCATCAACAGCGTCGTCAATGCCTCGACCTTCATCGGCCGCCGGGACGGTTCGTTCAATTCGACGACCTCGCTGGTTGCCGCCGACCCGACGATGACGCAGACGAAGTTTCACGCCGCCAATGGCAGTCAGACCGGCAATCCCGGAACCATGCTGGTCGGCGCCATCAGGGTCGCCGTTCCCGCAGATGCCGTTGCCATCATGTCGATGGGCAACTCGAAGCTTCAGGGTGCCAACGAGGGCATGGCCGGTTCGGGCACCTTCGGTGACGGCGGCGGCGACCGCTACGGCAATACCGGTTGGGGCACGCGTCTGGCATGCAAGCTTGGCCTCGGTTGCGCCCAGATGTCCAGAGGCGCCGACAGCTATAACTATCAGCTAATCTCCGGTATTGACCGCCGCATGGAATTCGCCGCCTGGTGCAATCCGACGCACCTCCTTCCGTGCGATCCTCATAACGATACGACGCAGACCTCGACCCCGGACTGGTCGCAGAAGACCTGGGAAGTCGACGACACCTGCAGGGCGAACGGCAACGCTTATATCGCCGATACCGGCGGCGCCTCAGGCTCCGTTGCGCCGAGCGGCACCGGCAAGGGCATCGTCGACGGCGACATCAGCTGGACCTATATCGGGCCTGACGACATGGCCTCGACCGCCGGCATGTCCCTCGTCGGCAAGATGCGCAAGCTCTTCAGGCAGTACAGGGCTGCCATGCCGCATGTGAAAATCATTCCGCCGACGCTCACGCCCGACACGACATCGAACGTCAAAGCGTCGGATTATATCTATGACAGTGGTACCGGTGACCTCACCCTGACCATCCCCGACGTTTCAAAACTCGTTGTCGGAAGCAATGTTGGCGTGGCCGGCCTCATTCCGAAGGCCTTCAACACGAGTTGGAAGAACTACGCGCAGATCAGGGCGATCGACGGCAACAGGATCACCGTCAATCTGCCCGCTGGCCTTGCCTCTCCGATCGGCAATGCATCGGTCAACCTCACCTGGAGCGATCCGAGTTATCAGGTCCCCAGGCCCGGTTATGCCGCCCATGTCAGCTTCCGCTCCTGGATCAACCGCTTCCTTCGCACAAACCCGAACGGAGCGCTCGACATGGTCGTCTGCGCGGATGCAGGCAAATGGGGCGAGGCCGGCAACCCGACGACACCGGCAGCAGAAACCGGGGCATGGGCTGCCCTTCCCGTCGACCACGTCTCTCTTGGCGGCGCTTTCACCTCGGATGGGACGCACGAGACATCCTGGGGCAATGACTACATCGCCACGCAGCTCGCGGCCGATCCGGCGCTCGTGGCGGTATTGCAGGAGGCCGATTAACGCCTCGAACCCCGAGCCACAACGTCCTTTGCGCGTCTGAAAAGACGCGCGGCGTTGTAGTGTGACGTCCGTTATATCTTCTGATGGCTAGCCGGATTAGGTAATGGACGATGAACAAGGTTCAAACTACAGTTCTTCACCTGCCGAGTTTGCAGCACCGGCAGGACGTCAGTGAGGATGGACAACAGGAAAGTCCGTCCTGTGCTTACGGACCGCAACCGATTTGAGAAAGCCGCTGCCCAGGTGAAGGCCTCACCTGTCGACAAGACTCCATGAAACCACGGCATTATCTACTGATGATCTTCGTCGCACCGCCACTCGTGGCGCTCGTGCTCGGACTTGTTTTCGTGATCGTGACATGGCCCAGCGATCAGCGCACAGAACAGCGCACAGAACAGCGCGCAGACCCGCGCCCGACCGGAACGATCGGCGTCAAAAAGGGCGACAGAATCGGCAGCCCCGGCGACAGGTTTGCGCCTCCGCGACCAGGCGGCGACATCAAATAGAGTAATTCCAGCAAAAGTGGGAAAGTGCGAACGCCCCCGTCGCCATCAGCGTTGCTTCAGTTCCATCCGGATCCTGTAAAAATTCTCGGCATCGGCCGTCGCCCTCACGTCGCATTGTTTCGTGCCGACTGCCACGGTCGCGATCTCCTTGACATCGGTGGTCAGCCAGATCGGTGCCTCGCGGCTATAGGACCGGCCGGGGAGCGCGCGCCAGTTGGCGAAGAAAATGCCCACCTCCTGCCCGGCCGCATTGAGGAAGCTTGCAACGACGCAGACCTGATCGTCATCCTCGGTGTCTTCGTTTCTAAGCGTGATGCGGGATGTGACCGAATTGGTCTTCGGGTCCAAACGGAAGGAAAAGCTGTAATATTGCGGCCGCTTCCAATCCCATTTGTCCTGGACCAGGACGCAATATCCATCCTCGACATCAAGGCATTCCTGCGCGGCGTGGACGCGCCAGACGTAATTCTGCCAGCCGTCCTCATTGGGAACGGGAGAATGATCACTGGTCAACAGCCCTAGGGCGATGGAAAGCTGCTTGAGAGTCGGCATGCCCAATGCTGTCTAAATTTGCTGCATCGCGCAAGGCATCCACCTGCTCCGATCAGGATTTCCGCGCCAGCGGCGGCAGGGGAATGAAAGGATTTTGGGAGTCGTAGCTCATCTTCGGCTTGCTCCGGCCGGCTTTCAGCAATCCCGGCGCGAGATGCCCCTTGGGGCCGAAGAGATAAGCGCCTCCCGCGCAGAGATGGGCAAGCGAGCGATAGTCGAAATAGCGGAAGGCGCTGTCGGCAAGGAAGGCAGCTTCGTTATAGGCGTTGCCCTTGATGTCTGCGAAGCGGGTCTCGGTCATGTAGGCGTAGAGCGCTTTCTTGTCGAGCGATGCGCCGCTGCACAGATTGCTGAGCGTATTTGCGAGCTTCACGACCCTCAAGGTCTGAGCGTCCGGGTTTGCAAGCGGCTTCATCGCCTGGGCGAGGTAATAATTCGTCGCCGGGTCGCCGGTCATCGATTTCTTCCAGGAGGCCGGCACCTCCTCCGCCGTGCTTGAGCCCGCCGAAACAGCCACGGCAATTGCGGCGAGCAGGCAAGATCTGAAGCTGTGAACCAAAACATCCCCTCCGGCTGAACAATCCAGACTGTGCTGGATTCGCGATCGGAAGCAAGACGACATCAGGGGTGGCTTCGGTGCTGCAGCGCAATAAAAGACTTGTGTCCGCACCCCAAACTGTGGTCAAATTCGCTGATTTCTACGAGCAAACAGTAAAATTCCCCAACCCCCAGTAGAGGAATTGCCTGTGACGAGTGTTAGCAACGGCGGTCGTGTCGACTGCCTTGACGGATTGCGCGGCCTGGCCGCCCTGTGGGTACTGGTTGGCCATGCTCATCTTCTGACCGGATTTTCGGTGCCCGTCATTGGCGACCCGGATCTCGGCGTCGATCTCTTCATCATGCTGTCGGGCTTCCTGATGGTCTTTCACTATCAGCGCAGAAAAGAGCGGGAGCCCTGGGAGGCGAGCAGCACCTGGATCACCTTCTGGATCAGGCGTTACTTCCGAATTGCTCCGCTCTATTACGTGATGCTCGTTGCGGCCCTCACGCTCGGCCCCTTCATTTACGATGCCCGCATGGTCATCGACGGCTTCAATGGCGTGGAGCCGCAGTTGGCCAGTCGTTATCTCGACAGCAGCCTGACCAACTATCTGGCGCACGTGACCTTCCTCTTCGGCTTCAGCCCCGAATATGCTTTCAGGACCGCGCTGCCGGACTGGAGTATCGGTCTTGAAATGCAATTCTATGCCGCCCTGCCCTTCATCATTATCGTTGTCGGCCGCATCGGCTGGATCAAGGGCATTGTCGGCGCTTCGTTTGCCGGTATCGTGATTTCCTATGCCTTGAACCGGCTCGGCATTTCCTTTCCGATGCCGACCTTCCTTCCGCTCAAGATGCATATTTTTGCCGCCGGCATGCTGCTGGCCGGCGCTTTGTGGACCGACAGGATACGGGCCTTCCAATTTGCGACGATCGCCATGGTGCTCGTTCTGGCCCCGCTCGGCGGCGGAAAGGACCTGCTGCACCAGTCCGTGCGGATTTCGCTCGTCCTGATCTTCTTCGCTTTCATCCATACGCACCGCCTGCCTGAAACTCCGGCAAAGCTTCTAAGGCCGATCGGTGCATGGCTGGGTAACGGCTTTTTCCATAGTCTGGGCGAACTGTCTTTCGGCGCCTACCTGATCCATCTCATGGTCATGCAGCCGGTCATCGCCTACCTGATCAAGGCGACTGATGTCTCCGATCCGGTGCGCTGGGCACTCTCCCTCGTCATCACGGTGCCGATCGTCTACGGTCTCGCCTGGGTCGGTTACAACCTGATCGAAATGCCCGGCCAGAATGTCGGCCGAGGCCTGACCAAGCCCCGCGCCTCCGTCTAGGTAAAGCGTCCCCTGGGTCTCATCGGCATCGTCATCCGGCAGGATGGCGGTGCCGATCTCGCTTGGCTGCTGAGGCGAGAGGCCGGTTTTGCACAGGCCCCGACGACTTGGTGGCAATCGCGCCACGCAAGTGCAGCAATCGTGCAACGCAAGTGCAGCAATCGACGATCTGTCGAAGATTCCGGTTCCAGCCCATGTATTCTCCATGTATTCACAGGCAGAGAGCGCCTGAGGATATCAATGGCAAAAAGAGCTGAAATACGCGCGCTGACCGGATTCCGCGGTATCGCTGCGTTAATTGTTGCCCTCTACCATTTTTCCCGCGGTTTTGGCGGCGAGCCGGTCTTTTCGATGGGTCCGGGCTATGCTGCCGTCGACGCATTCTTCGTTCTGAGCGGATATGTGCTCGCCTATAACTATGCGTCTACATTCTCACGCCGCTTTGACAAGGCAGAGTACTGGGATTTCCTCATAAAGCGTGTCTGCCGGATATATCCGGCTTACGTTGCCATCCTGCTTGTTGCGACGGCAAAACTCAGCCTGAACTTCAGTGGCGCAGAGCATGCCAGCCTTGATGGGTGGGATGCGTTCTGCAACATATTCATGCTGACCGGCTGGGGATTGCACGCAACTCCCATCATGGGTGTCTCCTGGTCGGTGAGCGCGGAGCTGTTCTGCTATCTGCTGTTTCCGCTGATTGCACTTCTGACGGCGCGGGAAACCTTCTTCCTCGGCTTTGTCGTCGTCGCCGCTTTGGCTGCGATAACAGGGATGTCGCAGTTGGGCCTCGGCATCGAAGGGCCGATGGACATCGTCTCGTCGGATCATTCCTTTGCCCTGGCACGAGCGCTGTGCGGCTTCACGCTCGGCGTCGTCGGTTATGCGCTGGCTGAGAAAGCAAAATTCGGCCTGATGACGGTGGTAAATTACAGCCTGCCGGTCGCGCTCGTCGCCCTGGCAGCGAGCTGGTACATGGACCATACGGATCTCGTCAATTACGTGCTGATCGTCCTGGTCGTGTGGCTGATCGCTCAAGGGTCAAAACTCGGCGAAACCGTATTCGGCAATCGCCCGGTCTACTTCCTCGGCGAGATATCCTACTCGCTTTATCTGATCCATCCGCTGCTCGTCCCGTTCTTCGCCAAGCTGGCGAGGCGGCTTTTGCCGACACTGGGCGTCGAGGCCGGATTTGCCGCAGCCTTGTGCGCTTACCTGTTGCTGGCGATTGGCCTTTCCTACGGCACCTATCTTGCATTCGAGCTTTGGGGCAAGCGCGTCATGCTGCGCGCGCTTCTTCCCAAGCGCCGCGCAGCCGCCTGAATCCCTTCTCGGCGGCCGGTTCAGACGCTGTGGGCCGCGCGGTGCAACGGCTGTGTGCGCAGAGCCGCCGCAACCCTGACTTATGAAAACTCGCCGCGGCGGTTGAAAAACAATCGGAATTTCTGGGAGAGTGGTCCGGATTCACCCTGGATCGAGCGTGGAAACACATCCCGGATATGGCGCGTATAATACCAGCCAGGTGATGCCGCCGTGATCAGGTTTTCGTAGATCACCGGCGGCACGTTGAAATACCTGCGATTGCCCTTGAGGCGAATCTCGATGTCGAGGACCCCGGTCGACGGGTCGTAGGCAACGGATTTCACGAGTTTTGACGAGAGTTCCATTGTTGCTCCTATGCTGCACCGCACAATGGAAACATTCCTGATAAAATAGTCAAGCATTTGTAAGGTTTCGGGACACATTACCTCACAAGCCTTGCCTTAGGTGAATGCCGCTCTAACAGGATTGATCCGGCAGACTGCCGCTTTGCAGCATTTTGCCACACCAGCCGATTATCCGCCGATTCCATTCCCCATTGAATCCACCCGAGTTCTCCCGCTATATAGGAGAAAACGCAAAATCTCGGAGAGACTCATGCGGCAGGACGATATCGAGGAAACTGTCGCCGAGAGCGGTTACAGGCAGATCAGGGCCGATATCATCTTCGGGCGGCTTGCGCCCGGACAGAAGCTGAAACTGGAAAATCTCAAAGGCACCTATGAGACCAGCGTCAGCACCCTGCGCGAAATCCTCAACCGGCTGACCTCGGAAGGGCTTGTCGTCGCCGAAGGGCAGCGGGGTTTTGAGGTGGCGGGGGTTTCCGTCGCCGATCTGCGCGAGATTGCTGCACTTCGCCTGCTCCTGGAAGAGCATGCGCTGGAGCAATCCTTCGAACAGGGCGATGTGGAATGGGAGGCGCAGCTCGTCTCGGCCCATTACAAGCTGGCGCGCATGGAAAAGGTGATGGCATCGGGCGATACCAGCCAGGCGGAGGACTGGAAGCGCTATGACTGGGAGTTCCACCAGGCACTGATTGCCGCCTGCGGCTCGCGGCTCCTGATGGAAACGCATTCGGCCGTTTTCGACAAATATCTGCGCTACCAGATGGTGGCGCTCTCCTATCGCGGCGGCGTGGCCGAAGAGGAGCATAAGCAGCTGCTGGAAGCGGCCCTGCAGCGCGACAGCAGGACGGCGAAGACGATCCTGCAGCGCCATATCGAGGGCGGTGTCGAACATGCGCTCGGCAAGGGCCTGCTCTCGGCCCCGGCGAAGCAGGCGAAATAGACCATGGCTGGCCCGCGCAAGACAGAAAAACCGATGCTCAAGACCACGGCCGAAGCCTCCGAAACCATCAGCGACGTCGTCTTCCGGCAGATCCGGAAGGATATCATTTCGGGTGCACTGGCGCCGGGCGCCAAGATCAAGCTGGAGCAGGCCAAGGAGCATTATTCGATCAGCGTCTCGTCGCTGCGCGAGATCCTCAGCCGGCTTGCGATGGAAAACCTCGTGCTTGCCGAGGGACAGCGCGGCTTCGAGGTGAGCCCGGCGTCACGCAAGGAGCTGGAGGAGCTTGCCGATTTGAGGACCGTGCTCGAAACCCACGCGATCGGCCTCTCTTTTGCCGCCGGAAACCTGGAATGGGAAGGCCGCATCGTCGCCGCCCATCACAAGCTTGCGGCGGCCGAGAGGAAGCTGCTCGCGGGGGACGCCTCGCGCACCGTCGACTGGGTGCGCTATGACTGGGAATTTCATCAGGCGATCGTCTCGGCCTGCAATTCGGCGACGCTGATGGCGACGCTGTCTTCGGTGTTCGACCGGTTTTTGCGGTATCATATGTTGGCGCGGAGCTTTCGTGGGCAAGCGGTGGTGGATGATCACAGGCTGCTGTTCGAGCTGGCGCTGAAGCGGGATGTGGAAGGTGCGCGGGCGGTTATTCGGCGGCATGTGCAGAGTGGGGTGGCGCATGTGTTGACGAGCGGGCGGATTGGGTGACAGCGGCTGTTTCCCAGAGCGCCCTTGCCCCTATGATTCCTCCTGCGCTGAGGGGCTTCATCGCTCACGGCGTCATCCTCGGGCTTGTCCCGAGGATCTAATGATATCGGGAGGTCGCAGATGTGAAAGGGCGGTCGCGCACCCTCGATTCCCAGCTGCTACCGACTGCGCGTCGAGACTGCGGCAGATCCTCGGGACAAGCCCACTGCTGTCCGGTTTAAGTTTAGCCTATTGGCAGAGGGATTTGTCGTGGGTCTGATCTTGTTGCAGGCGGT
>NZ_JACHZL010000009.1:0-290750 GCF_014193555.1 Rhizobium sp. BK275 | reverse complement strand
CGAGTTCTCCCAGACGTTCTCAACCGAGAAGTCGGAGACGACATGGGCATAGGTCAAGACGCCGAAGGAGAAGGCGACGAGGGCAAAGAGCAGGACGGAGCCGAGCGGGGCGACATCCATCATCGCCTGATCGCCGCGCCTGGCACCGATGACCGGCACGAGCGACAGGACGATGGCGGTTGCGAGCGCCAGAACCAGCGCATAGTGGCCGATCTCGATGATCATGGCGTTGCCTTCGTTTGCTGGGCCTTCGTTTGCTGGGCCTTTGTCTGTTGCGCCTGGGCTTCCTGGCTCTTTGCTTGTTCGCCCTTGATCGCCTCGCCTTGTCCGGCTCCCTTGCCCTCTTCCCACAGGCCCTGCGCCTTCAGCCTGTCGGCCACGTCCTTCGGCATATAGGTCTCGTCATGCTTGGCCAGCACGGTATCGGCGGTAAAGACGTTGCTGCCGGTCTCGAACGTTCCTTCGGTCACCACCCCCTGCCCTTCGCGGAAGAGATCGGGAAGAATGCCCTGGTAGCGGACATTGACGATCTGACCGCTCGGATCGGTCACCGCAAAGCGCACCACCGAGCCCTCGCCGCGCACAACGCTGCCCGCTCCGACAAGGCCGCCGAGGCGGATGCGGGTGCCGGGCGCCACCGGGTTGTTGGCCAGATCGCCCGGCATATAGAAATAGGCGACCGACTGGCTGAAGGCGAACATGACGAGCAGCACGGCGACAAGGATGAAGCTCATGCCGCCGGCAATCACCGCCAGGCGTTTCTGCTTGCGCGTCATTCCACCGATCCTTCCGTGGCCACCGAGCCTTCCGTGGCGATGCCGAATTCCCTAGCCAGAGCCAGCAATTGCCTGCCCTGATCGCCGGAGGCCGGGAAGGCGGCGAGCCCGCGCTTCAAGGCATCCGCGGCGCGATCCTTGTCGTTCAAGACGGCGTAAGAGCGGACGAGACGCATCCAGCCCTCGAAATTGTTCGGATCGGCCGTCAGTTTGGCATCCAGGCTTTCCACCATGGTGCGGATCATCTGCTGACGGTCGCCGCTGTTCATCGTCTCGGCCGCCGCGACATCCTGCTCCGTCGGACCGCCCAGAGCGGGCGGCTGTGCGGCAGGCTCGGCCGCCGGTGCAACCGCCGCGCCGCCGTTTTTGGCGATATGCTCGTTGACCAGCGGCAGCCACGGCGCGTCGGCCGGCGATTGCTTGGCCAGTGCCTCGAAGGCGCCGCGCGCCTGATCGGGTTGGCCGGCCTGCTCCAGGCTCAATGCAATGTAGAAACGCGCTCGCGGGTTGTTCGGCTCAAGCGTGAGCGACTGTTCGAGCGCCTTGCGCGCATCTTCCGTCACCACACCTTCTGACATCGCCATCAGCGTTTCAGCAAGACCGTCGAGGCGCGCGGGGCTCGGGCCAAGCAGGCGGATGGCGTTGCGATAGGCGGTCTCGGCATCGGAGACCCGCATGGTGCTGAAATAGATCGGCGCCAGCACATCCCAGCCCTTGCCGTCGCCGGGTTTCTCAGCCAGATGCCGCTCCGCCTTGGCGACGAGGACGGCCATGTCATTGCCGGGATTGGCAAGCCGCGCTTCCAGCGGCTGCGACGGCAAGTCGGGTCTGCCGGTATTGATGTAGAGACAGAGCCCGATGATCGGCAGGATCAAGACGATGAAAACTTCGGTGAGGCGATGATGCCTTGCAGGTTTGCTTTCCTCGGCCGGAGCAGCGCCAGAGACGGCAATCAGACGCCGGCCGATCTCGGCGCGGGCATAATCGGCCTCGTCCGCGGTGATCAGGCCGCCGCTCACGTCTCTGTCGAGTTCACGCAACTGGTCGCGATAGACAGCGACCTCTCCAGCACGCGTATCCTCGGCCGCCTTCGCTCCACGCAAAAGAGGATAAAGCAGAATGGCGGCAACGGCCGCCGTCAGGACAGCCACGAGAATCCAGAACAGCATATCGGCCCAATTACTTGAAGCGCGCCCTCATTCCAACTGCCAATGCCGTGTTGACGAAGAATTGAGGCTATTGGCCGCAAGGATAACGGGACAGGGATATCAGCCGAGCGGCGACCAGGTACCGTTTTCGTTGCGGCAGGCGACACCGCGCGCCAGCGTATCCTTGCCATCGACCGTGACAGTATGGGTGTACTGGCGGCAATTCTGCGAGCCGACCTGATAGGGGGCGGCTGCCACGACACTGCCATTGGCATCACGGCCGGTCCAGGTGACCGGCTGGCCGACGGCGGCACTTTCCAGCGCGCGGTATTCGGCTTCCAGCGCCCGTTGCTTGTCGCTGTCGCCAAGTTCCACGCCGGTGCGACCAACGATGCCGCCCTGCAAGGCAGCGATGAAAGCAGCCGAAGCCGGGGGCTTGCCCCCGCCAAAAAGACCGCGCGTCGCAGCGCCCTTCGTTGTCGTGCAGCCAGAGAGCGCCACGGCGACGATAAGGGAAGAAACGATCATGCCTTGCCAACGTAGAGTCATTGCAATCGAACCACGATCAGGGGTGTTAGTCGAGCCGATCGAAGTGCAGCGTCCCCGTGTCAGCATTAAGGCAAAGCATGCTATACATTTGCCACTATCTTTGTGACATCAAGCAGTTGCTCATGCAACATCCTTTGTCACACCTGGCAGGATAAGCTTGGCTTTCAGCCCGCCCCATTCCCCGCGGGTAAGCTCCAGACGCCCCTGGTACTCGTTGGAAATCTCGGTGACGATGGAAAGGCCGAGGCCGGTTCCGGGCTTGCTCTCATCCAGCCGCCGGCCGCGCTTCAGCGCCTCGCGGATCTGGTCGGGCTCCAGCCCCGGGCCGTCATCCTCGACGGCAAGCTCCACCCAATGCTTGCGGGCGCTTGCTTCTACTCCCTTCACATCCTCGCCGGCTTCGACCGCCGAAAGACGCACTTTGCTCTTGGCAAAGCGCGCGGCATTCTCCAGGAGGTTGCCGACCGTTTCCTCCAGATCCTGCTGCTCCATGGCAACGGCAAGGTGCGGCGGCTGGACGATCAGCTCGAATTCGGTTTCGACATTCAGGCGGCGCATGACACGCACCAGCCGCTCGAGCGCCGGTTCGGCATCGGTTCGCGCCAGCACGGATTCGCGCTGGGCGGCAATGCGCGCGCGGTTGAGATAGGACTGCACCTGCCCCTGCATGGCCTCGGCCTGATTGCGCACCAGTTCGCCATGCGATTTTTCGAGCACGCGCGCCTCGTTGAGCAGCACGGCGATCGGCGTCTTCAGAGAATGGGCGAGATTGCCGACCTGCATGCGCGCCCGCTCGACGATGCGGCGGTTGCTGTCGATCAGCGCGTTGACCTCATTGGCAAGCGGCAGGATCTCGCGCGGGAAATCGCCCTTCAGCTGCTCGCTTTCGCCGGCGCGGATACGCTCCAAAGCGGCACGTGCCTTGTCGAGCGGCTTCAAGCCATAGAGAATGGCGAGCGCATTGACGATGAGACTGCCGACGCCGAAACCGGCGAGCGCCAGATAGAGCCGGTGGGAGAAATTGCGGACGTCGTCTTCCACGACATCGACATTGCCGGTGACGCGGAAACGCGCCGCACGGCCGTCGGTGTCGAGCACCACTTCCGTCTCGGCCACCTGCACGCGGTTACCGGCCGCATCCGTCACCTGGTAGTAGCGCTCGTAATTCTTGTCGAAAGGCGCTTCGACGACCGACAGCACGGGGATGGTCGCCGAGCCCAGCGAGGGTGAGACGAGCGGCGCGGTCGTATAGGTGCCGAGCGGTTCGACCACCCAGTACCAACCGGTCTTCGGCTGGGCGAAGCGCAGGTCGCCGAGCTGCGGGCTGCCCGAGAGCGCGCCCTGATCGCCGATCGTCACGGAATTGATGACGTTATAGAGCTGCGCGCGCAGCAGGTCCTGAAAGCCGCGCTCGGCGCTGCGTCTATAGAGTGTCGAAATCAACAGGCCGATCACCACCAGCGCCACCGTCGACCAGACCGTGGTCAGAAGCAGCACGCGTGCGGTGAGCGACTTAATTCGCATTGGTCGGCGCTTGGATGCGGTAGCCCAGACCGCGCACCGTTTCGATCAGATCGACGCCCATCTTCTTGCGCAGGCGGCCGACGAAGACCTCGATCGTATTGGAATCGCGGTCGAAATCCTGATCGTACATATGCTCGACCAGTTCCGTGCGGGAGACCACCTCGCCCATATGATGCATGAGATAGGCAAGCAGCCGGTATTCATGCGAGGTGAGCTTCAGCGCCACGCCGTTGACGATCGCCTTCGAGGTCTTGGTGTCGAGACGCACCGGGCCGCAAATGATCTCGGAGGAGGCGTGGCCGGCCGCACGGCGGATGAGCGCACGGATGCGTGCCAGCACTTCCTCGACATGGAATGGCTTCGTCACATAGTCGTCGGCGCCCGCATCGATGCCGGCGACCTTGTCGCTCCATCGGTCGCGAGCAGTCAGGATCAGCACCGGCACGGTGCGGCCGGCGCCGCGCCATTTTTCCAGCACGGTCACGCCGTCCATTTCGGGAAGGCCGATATCGAGGATGATGGCGTCATAGGGTTCGGTATCGCCGAGGAAGTGCCCCTCCTCGCCATCGAACGCCTGATCGACGACATAACCCGCTTCTTTCAGCGTGTCGCAGAGTTGCCGGTTCAGATTGACGTCGTCTTCGACTACCAGAATGCGCATCGCTTCGCCTTCTTCCGCTGCAAATCACTGGAACCTTGAATAAGCCGATTCCGTTTACATCGGAACCTTTACCGTCACCTTGCGCGGACGCTGGCCGTTACCCTGAACGAGAACGGTGATGATGCAGGCGTCGCCCACCGGCTGCACGGAAAGAAGCTGGCCGCCGGTCTCGTCTACGACCTGCTGGGCCGCAGCGCTGCAATCGCGCGCCACACGCAGGACAAGCGTGCGGGTGTCGTCCGGTGAGGGCGCCGAAACCGCCAGTCCGGCGGCCAATGCTGCGACGCTCAGAGGAGAGGCCATGTGCTGTGCTTTCAATGTAATGCCAACTTGTCCCGAATATGTACTCACGCGACCTGAATGGCAAATGAATGCACGGTAATGCGGGAATTTTAGAACAATTCTCGACTATTGCACGAAATATGCATGATTCCTGAATGATGGACGCATGTGCTTCCGCCGCAATGGAAATCCCGGCACCAGTCATATTCATATGGCACCTGTTCGATCAAACCTTTCAGCGTCTGGTTGAAGCTGCTATCGCTTTACCGCCTTTCTTCATTTCTTTCCGGAATCATGCAGACATCATTTTCTCTCCGTACGGTGCGGACGGTTGGCGTGCTGGCAGTCACCCAGCTGATCGGCTGGGGCACGACCTTCGACATGCTCGGCGTCATGGGCCGTGTCATTGCGCCTTCCCTTGGGCTGCCGAATGAAGCGATTTTTGCCGGATTGACCATCATGATGGTGATCAGCGCCTTTGCCGGTCCGACCACCGGGCGCTGGCTCGGCCGCTATGGTGCTGCGAAGGTGCTGGCCGCCTCGTCGATCACTTTCGCGATCGGCCTGCTGCTGCTTGCCGCCGCCACCAATATCGTCGTCTATGCGCTCGCCTGGGTCGTGATCGGGCTTGGCGGCGCGCTCGGCCTTTCGGCGCCCTGCTATACCGCGGTCGTGGAGCGCGAAGGGGTAAACGGCAAACGGGTCATCGCCATCCTGATGCTGTTCACCGGTCTCTCGGCCACCATTTTCTGGCCGATCCTGACGCTGCTCAACGAGAATTTCGGCTGGCGCATCACCTTCCTCGTCTGCGCCGGCCTGCAATTCTTCGTCTGCCTGCCGCTGCATCTCTTCGGCCTGCCGAAGCCGGTTGCCAGCCACACGCAGGGGGCAGCCGCCGAAACGCCGCCGGTGGAGCTTTCGCCCTCCGACCGGCGCAAGGCTTTCCTGCTGATCGCGATCTCGACCACGCTCGGCACCTTCATCACTTTCGGTGTCTCGCCATCCCTGCTCGAAATCTTTCGCCAGTCCGGCGCATCGACGGCCCTTGCCCTGCAGCTCGGCTCGGCACGCGGCGTGATCGGCATTTCGGCGCGCGCACTCGACATGCTGCTCGGCAAGCGCGGCAATCCGATCCTGACATCGGTCATGGGCGTCAGCCTGATGCTGTTCAGCTTCCTGATGCTCTTCATCGTCCCGCCATCGACGCCGCTGCTCATTACCTTCGTGCTGCTCTACGGTTTCGGCTCCGGCGTGCTGGCGGTCGCCCGCGCACTACTGCCGCTCGCCCTTTTCTCGGCCAGGGAATACGGGCTGCAGACGGCCCGCCTGTCGATGCCGCAGAACCTCGCCAACGCGATTGCGCCCGTCATCTTCACCGCCATCCTCGACCGCGCCGGCGCCGGCGCGACGGTCATCACCTGTGCGGTGCTTGCGGCCATCGCATTGGTCTTCGTGCTGATGCTGATGGCGTTGGTACGCGGTGCAAAGCCGAGCGTACAGCCGGCCTGACCGGCGGCGGGCAAAGCAGGCCTCGCCTGCCGGAGGCCGACTTCGCTTCCCAATCCGCTAAGCTTCTGAATCATTTGCGGCTTTTTTCTCAAGACTTGCTTGCGGCCCTTCACAGATTGATTCATCTGCAACCGGGATCATTTCCGGCCTCTCTCTATCCATTTGAAAATGAATAAGAATTTTCAAAGTGAGCCACTAGTGTAGCATTTTTGGGGCTAAGTCATTGATTCTGAATAAGTGATCCACTTAGCTCAAAATTACGCGTAAAGAATTTCAAAATCAGAAGCAGCGTTTGCTGAATCGAATTATTCAAAAGATTTTCGTGCCCTGGTGGATCACTTAAACATTATCAATGACTTAGCCGAAAACCCCGACACAATCGAATTTAATCGAAAATTCCCGTTCATTTTCAATGGGATAGATTAGCGACAGCCATAATTATCAATCCCGCAGGGGGCTGGTGACCGCCTTGTCGCTATAGAAATCGGCCGCAGTCCTGGTATCCCGGAGCGGCTTTACCGTGCGGGTCGAGAGGTCATAGTCGGGATGCACCTTGTAGGCGGCAAGCGCTTCCTCGCTCTCGAATTCGCCGTAGACGACGAAATCGACCGTGTTGCCCCACTGGTCCGTCTTGACGTTTTCGCCGATCTCCAGCGTCAGGGCATGGGGAATGCCCGTCAGTATGGAGAGCCCCTTGCGCACCGCCTCGCGGTTTTCCTCCGGCACGGTGAAGAAGACGATATGGCGGATCACGCGGACACTCCTGTGACAATTCCCTGAGGTTGAGCGGCGATAACACGCGCCGCCCAGGCCTTCAACCGGGCCACAATGCCGCGTCAGTGACCAACAAAGCTTGAGCCGCGCGGGCCAGCCTGATGTTACGACCAAGATCGCGCTGCTGAACCAAATCTAACGATCAGCGCGGCGAGCGCCGCTACCATAAGAAGGTAAGCGAGAAAGGCCTGCCACGCTCCCATCGGGAGGCCGACGAGCAGGAGCGTGTCGTTTCCACCAGGGATAAGGAGCGCCCCAAAGCCCATCAGCATACCGCCCATTATCCTTCGCGACACGCTTCCCCATGTCGGCCAGGTTAGCGAAAAACGATGTCGGCGAATTCTTGCCGAAACGAGACTGCCTCCGAACATGCAGACAAAAATGAGCGAACTCGTTACTGGGATCGAAAGCATCGATCCAATCGAGGTGGTGATCGAGAAGCGGGGGGCAAACGCTGACAAGGTGGCCGAAGTTATGCCAATCGTACCCATTGCCAGCGCTAGCCGCCGAAAGTTCGTCTCGGATTTGAAAGAGACGCCCAGTCTTAGAAATAGCAATGCGGGCAGAACCACCAGCAAAGCTCCCAGCGCAAGCGGCGGTGCGGCGCTGATTGGCATCGGTTCCGGGCGGAGTTCGAGCACCAAGTCGAGGGAGAGGATGATCAGAATGCCGAGGAAGGTGAAGCCGAATTCCAGGTCCCCGTTGCCAAAGTGCCCAACAGATCCAAAGATGCAGGCACCGTTCACGTATACGCCGACGCCAAAGAGGATGGCTGCGCTGACCATATGAAGCAAAGGAGACCATCCAGCATGCATGGTCGGCAACGTATCGAGGACAATATATCCGACGGCAGCCCATACCGCGCATTCGGCCAAAGCAAGAAACCGCGCGGGTCGGCGCTCTGAAACCAACTCGGTCGTAGCGATGAAGGTGCAGATCGAACCGTAGTTCATCGCGAAGCCGAGCACGAAGCTCAGCGTGCCGATAACGCTGAAACCCGCCCATGTCTCGAAACCTGCTGGCTCCGTACCGCCGGGCAATCCGTCCACGGCACCAATCCTCCGTTCAGAAAAGAAGATCGCGCTTCGCAGAATGGCACGAGTTTCGCGTTCAGTGAATGGCGAACGCCCCGATCCGAACTGGATCGGGGCGTTCGCACCAAAGGCTGACTGCCGGGCTTTCGGGTCTAGGCCTTGGCGGACCGGATCGCGAGAAAGGAATCCATTGCAATCCAAAGGGATAGCGCCAGAAGCCCGACATCCTTGAGCAAGAATTGACCAGGAGCGACCGAAATGGCAGGGAACCCGAGCTCGGGAACAATCACGCCAGGGGTTGTAACCATGAAGCTGATGGTGGTGACGAACAGTCCGGACGACAGGACGCCTCCCAGTAACGAGTAGACCGGGCTAATGAACCTTGCTGCGATCAGCGCGCCGATACTCAGTTCCACGACGCCAAGAAAGCTCGAAAAGCCTCGAACACTGAAGATCGCATACATCCAGCTCACAAGGGGGCTGTTACTGACCAGATCGACCAGCCCTTGCGCTTCGTAGGCCGTAAATTTCATGCCGCCAAACCAGGCGTAAATCACGGTGATCGAAACATAGAGGCCGGCGGTTGTCGCCGCGCGGCCATAGGTGTCCGCCAAATGCAAAATGCCGAAAATGCTTCCGGACTTCGGCTGCTTGCCGATATGATTGATAGCTTGGGTCATTTCCTTCTCCCATCGAATTGATTTCCAGAGGCTTCTCGCCTCCAAAGCAAAACGATACCGATCCGTATCGTTTATGACGAAGTACTACCGACCTGTATTGTTTTCAAATCACGAAAGCGCGATCATTATCGCTCTTCGGCGAAGACGCTTGCGGGTTCAATCGCCGGGAATCTGCGCTTAAAGGAATTTGCCTGCGCTTGCGCATTGCTAATGGTCGCGAGAACACTTAACTGTCGATACAGATCAGTTTTGTTTGAGGTGTGATAGTGCGGCGATCAGAAATCAGGGACCATCTTCTTAAAACGGCCCTCCGTCTGTTCAACGAGAAGGGGTACCAGGCGACGGGCGTCGATTTGATTATCGCGGAAAGCGGCGTCGCGAAAACGACGTTGTATCGGCACTTCGAGACGAAGGAGGACCTGATCGTCGCCGCACTCGAGCGGCGCGACGAGGAGGACCGCCGTGAGATGCGCGAGTTTGTGGAAAAGCGTGCAAGCGATCCGGCAGAGCGGATTTTGTTGACGTTCGACTTTCTACAGCTCTGGTTCAAGGACAAGGACTTCAGGGGCTGCAGCTTTATGGCTGCTGCGGGAGAACACAAGGATATTGCCGATCCCGTGTTTCGTGCCGCCAGCATGCACAAGCGCCTGGCGCTCGCCTACCTCGAAGAACTTGCTCATGCTGCACGGTTCCGCGATCCGAAACGTGTGGCGGACGAAATCAATATTCTCCATGAGGGAGCAACGGCCGTAGCCCAAGTGGTTCGCTCAGCGGAGCCCGGCCGCCAGGCGAAACGGATGGCGGCGGCCATTCTCGCAACCATGGAACGCGATTAGTCGGGAACCGATACGCTATATCCGCCAGATTTTAGCAGATATGTCCGCGCGGGCCGCAGATGCTCGCCGACCGAGGTGTTAAGATCAAGTCGACGAACCGCGTTGTTCTAGACGGATCGCCGCGAGGAAGGCTCGTCCATATTCGGCAAGCTTTTCCGCCCTGTCGGTGCCATTGACGATACGGCGTGCGTTCACCCAATCCTCCCTCTCCTTATTGAGGTGGTCGCAAAGCCGGTGGCCGGCGAAGCTGCCGCGCAGCATGCCCTCAATCAGGATCGTCACGGCCGGCACCATTTCCATGGCGCGATCGGGCTCCGCGACGAGATCGATGCCGGTCACCTCGCTCATCGCCTCGTAATTGCGCCTGTGGGTGAGCTGCACCAGGCCGCGACCGAGCCAGCTTTTGCCATCCTCATCCAGCCGCCAGTAGGGCGTCTTCACCCAGGAGAGCCGACCGGACGCAAAGGCGGTCTCAAGGATCTCGACGGCGCGCGAATCACTTGTTGCCAGCGTCTCGCGCACAGGCTGCATCGTGTAAGCGGTCTCATGAAAGGCCGTCGCCAATATATAGGCCAGCCAGCGCCGATCTGCGGTAGCCAAATTCGCGTCCCAGTAGTCGAAAATGGCGTTCATGCCTTCGATCTGGGCCGGCGTGAGGCTGTCCTTGAACAAGGTGTGCTGCACAGTGTCGAAGAAGAATTGCCGGTCGATTGAGACAGTCATGATACGCTTCCCGGAGGTCCTTCGTGGTTAATATCAGCTTAATCGATTGAAATTAACTAAATCGTTTCAAGTGTGACCGGCGTAGATTTACACGCAGTTTTTATTGTGCGATGCATCAATTCGTAAGCACACCCTTGCTGAGGAAGAGAGGTATACGATGCAGACCAGCACAGAAACTCCGACCAAGATCCCCCAGCACGTCGTTGACCAAATGGAAAACGAGTGGCGCCAGGTACGCACGCAGCGCGAGAATCCGCGCCCGGTCCGCGTGCCCCCGCAGAACGACGCCTAAATACAATCCTGCCGGGTGAGGCCGTCCTGAACCCCTCACCCACGGCTCCCCGAGTCTGCAGCATTCGTGCTCTTGCCGACGTAGCGGCCACCGCCTATCCCTCAAGTTTCGCTGCAGCCAGCCTGTCCGCCAACCGGTCCAGCGTTCTGCGGAACATATCCTTGTCATCCAGCGCCCGCGAGAGCACCAGCGCGCCCTGAATGCCCGATACCGCCTCTTCAGCCGCGGCGAGCGCGGCGCCCTCATCGCAGCCGGCACGGACCAGCGCCTGGCGCAGCGCCTCGATCCAGCGGACGAAATAATCCCGGATGACCGGCGAAAAACGCTGGCGTGTCTCGTCCAACGCAAAGGCGCCGACGAGGCAGATACGGCTGCCGGAGCGGAAATAATCCATCACATTCGCCCACATCGCATCGATCGCCGCCCCGGCATCATCACGGCGCAGCGGCTCGTAGACGGCGCGTTCGAACCAGCCGTCGACATCGGCAAGGACGGCGGCCGCCATCTCTTCCTTCCCACCGGGAAAGAAGTGATAGAGGCTGCCCTTGCCGATGCCGGTACGCTCGGTGATGCGGCTGAGCGTCGCGCCCTCGTAGCCGAGCTCGCGGAAGATCTCTGCAAGCAGCGGCACGACATCGGCACGTTCATAAACGGTCTTCACAATTCACCTTACCTTCGAGCCTCAAAGGCCGAGGTCGGAAAGGCCCGGATGGTCATCGGGCCGCCGGCCGAGCGGCCAGTGGAACTTGCGATCCGATTCCTTGATCGGCAGATCGTTGATGCAGGCGAAACGGCGCTGCATCAAGCCCTCGGCATCGAATTCCCAATTCTCGTTGCCGTAGGAGCGGAACCAGTTTTTGCTGTCGTCATGCCATTCATAGGCAAAGCGCACGGCGATGCGATTGTCGGTGAAAGCCCAGAGTTCCTTGATCAGCCGGTAATCCAGCTCTTTCGCCCACTTGCGGGTCAAGAAGGCGACAATATCGGCGCGGCCGGTGACGAATTCGGCGCGGTTCCGCCACTGGCTGTCGGGCGTGTAGACGAGCGAGACGCGCTGCGGATCGCGGCTGTTCCAGCCGTCTTCCGCAAGGCGGACCTTCTGGGTTGCGCTTTCATGGGTGAAGGGGGGAAGCGGTGCAGGCATGCCTTGTCTCCTTTGCTGGGTTGTACCTTTCGTTTTGCATTGTACCGATCGGTACAATTGACGCAAGTGGTTTCGGCAGATGCCGTCTGCGACATTTTGGCTCGAGGGCGGAATGCGCACAGCAAAAAGGCCGTTCGAGGAATTCGAACGGCCCTGGCACTCATATGAATCGCTTTCAGAGCGCGGCATTTCCAATGGACGTCAGGCGAGCTTGCCCTCTTCCGCCTTGTAGAAATACTGGCTTGCCACCAGCCATCCCTTCAGCGGCCTCAGTGGCGGAATACAGGTGGCGAACATGAAGGGACCCGTCACCAAAAGCTGGACCCAGAGCGGCGCGGAGAAGGCAACTTCCAGCCAGACGCCGAGCAGCACGCTCGGCACGCAGGCGAAGCAGATGACGAAGAAGGCCGGGCCGTCGGCCGGATCGGCGAAGGAATAATCCAGCCCGCAGACTTCGCATTCCTTCTGCAGCGTGAGGAAACCCTTGAACATATGCCCCTGTCCGCAGCGCGGGCAGCGGCCCCGGATGCCGGTCTGCATCGGAGGGAGAGGAGGATATTCGGTGTCCATGGCGATCTCGCTTTTCGACGTTGCGGGCATTGGTGAAATCCATTCAATAGCCCATAATGTATGCATACAATATAATTACATTGAAAGCAGATTGCCAGTCCATTCGTCAGAATGACGCAGGGATTTTGCGGATTGAGGAGCGGAAGTGTTTGGCGGTGGGAGGATTGCCGCTGCGAGGACACGTTTGCGCGCTGGGCAAAACCCCTCCCCAACCCCTCCCCACAAGGGGGCGGGGCTAACCCGTGGCACCGCCTCGCCCAGCTTGAAACATTGAGGAAGTGAGGGGCGAGCGCAGCAGGTTAAGCCCCTCGCCCTTGTGGGTGAGGGGTTTGGGGCGGGGTCTTTATTGATTGAATTGAAGCCGTAAAACGGACCAGCAGCTCAGAAAAACGACGCCGACATTTCCGGCGGCCCCTCAAGCGCATGGGCCATGAAGTCCAGCGCGCCCTTCAGTCGTTCGCGACTGATCGGCCCGCCGAGGCAGACGCGCACGGCTTCGGGGGCGGCACCTTCCACCGTGAAGGCGTCGCTTGCCACAACGCCGATGCCGGAGGAGCGCATGTGGCTGCCGAATGTGGAGCGGGTCCAGCCGTTGGTCAGCGGCAGCCAGATGTTGAAGCTGATCGGATCGGCCCTATAGCTGCGCTCGGGCAGGATATTCGCCACCATCTGCTGGCGCGCACCCGCCTCCGCGCGGATGAAACGCAGGATCGTGTCGGCCGTGCCGTCCTCGATCCAGCGGGTGGCCAGCGCCACCGTCATCGGCGAGGCCATGACATTGTTGGTGCGCATGGCGCTGACGAAGGGCCAGATCGCCTTGGTGTCCGGCGCCACGACATAAGCAAGGCGAAGGCCGGCGCCGATGCATTTGGCGAGGCCGCCGATATGCCAGGTCAGATCAGGCGCGATTGCCGCCAGCGGCGGCGGGCCGTGCAGCGGAATGAAGCCGTAGGCGTCGTCTTCAACGATGGGCACATGATATTTGCGGGCGACGGCGGCGATTTCCTCGCGGCGCTTTTCGGGAATGGTCAGCGTCAGCGGGTTCTGCAGGGTCGGATTGAGATAGAGGGCCTTAGGCTGGATCCGCTCGCAGGCCTCGGCGAAGGCATCGGGCAGGATGCCCTCTTCATCCATCGGCAGGCCGGAGAGATTGAGGCGAAGCTGGGCGGCGATCGAGCGCATGCCGGGATAGGTGATGTTTTCCGACAATACGGTCTCGCCGGGCTTTGCCAGCAGGCCGAAGATCGCGAGCAGCGCCGGATGCGCGCCGGGTGTCACGAAGATGCGCTCCTGCGAAGGCACGAGCCCACGGCGGCTCAGCCAGGCGGCAGCCGCCTCCTTGTCCATGCCCGAGCCGCCGAAGCCCTGGTAACGCAGCAAGGGGATGAGATTGGTCGCCACGGCCGACATGCCCTCGCGCATGCGGGCGATCAATTCCTGATCGTCGGGCTCGGGCGGCAGGTTCATCGAGAAGTCGACGACCGAAGCGCGGCGCGGATCGGGTGCGGCATCGGACATGAAGCCACGGCGCTCGCGATCCTGCCCGCCGGTGACGAAAGTGCCTCGGCCGACATGCGAATCCACCAGGCCGCGCTTCTGCGCCTCGACATAACCGCGCGCGACCGTGGTGAAATCGATATTCAGGCGCTTGGCAAGCTCCCGCTGCGGCGGCAGCCTGTCCCCCACCGCCAGCACGCCGCTTCTCAGATCCATTTCGATCAGGTCGGCAATGGCCATGTAACGGGGGCTTGAGGAACGGGTAAGGTCGGGATGCCAGTCTTTCATTTCATGATCCGCAATTCGTGATCGACGCAGAAGGGATTCCCGTCGACATTGACCGTATATTGTTGCATCATCCCTCTGTCACGCAAAAACGTCGGCCAACAGGAGCCTGACGGATGACTGAATGCCGCATTCGAGACTGGCACGTTCCGCGATGCGAAGATTTTCTTTATATTGATTGCGCTTTGACTGCATTCATTTCTAGCATATCTGCATTCATTTTTTGCACAAAAATGCTTGTCAAATTGGCGTTAATTCCGTCTCATCCCAAAATTGAATGTATAATTGAATGCTTTTCCGCATGAATTGACCGCTATTTGTGCAAAGTCAATTTGGCACGGTGCTTGCAATTCAATGGCTGTACCCCGCGAGAGGGGCCTGACTTCAAACACAGGAGCCATTCATGCCCGCAGTTACCGCACCGGCCCACGCAGATGGAGACTTCTTCGTCGATTACGAAGAGAAGGTCTTCGAAGACGTCCAGGCCAAGGAGGGTGAGAAAGCCCTCATCACCTTCCATACCGTCGCCTTCGAAGGATCGATCGGTCTCGTGAACCTGCTGCAGGCCAAGCGCCTGAAGCGCAAGGGCTTCGAAACCTCCGTGCTGCTCTATGGCCCCGGCGTGACACTCGGCGTGCAGCGCGGCTTTCCCAAACTCGGCGCGGAAGCCTTCCCCGGCCATCTGAACTTCAACAACCAGATCAAGGGCTTCATGGAAGAAGGCGGCAAGGTCTATGCCTGCCGCTTCGCGCTGCAGGCGCTCTATGGCCATGGCGAACAGTCGCTGATCCCCGGCATCCGGCCGATCAGCCCGCTCGATGTGCTGGACATGATCCTGATCCACCGCCGCGACGGCGCCTTCATCCTCGATACCTGGACGCTCTGACCTGGGGACTGAACCCTTCTCCCCTCGGGGAGAAGGTGGCCCGAAGGGCCGGATGAGGGGGCCGCACGGCACATGTCGTCTTCGCCGATGGCTCAGACGTTCGCTCCTTCGTCGCTCACCCCCTCAGCTGTCCTGACGGACATCGACCGGGGTTGAGCCACTGGTCTCAACCCGTCCTTCGGACCCCCACTGGGGAGAAGCGGAAACCAAAAAGGATTTCGCCATGGAAAAGAAAATGACCGTGCGGGCCGCGGCCGCGCAGATCGCGCCGGATCTGACCTCGCGCGAAAAGACGCTGGCGCGCGTGCTGGAAACCATTCGCGAGGCGGCCGCCAAGGGCGCGGAGATCATCGTCTTTCCGGAGACCTTCGTACCCTGGTATCCCTATTTCTCCTTCGTGCTGCCGCCGGTGCTTTCCGGCCGCGAACATCTGCGCCTTTATGAAGAAGCCGTCACCGTTCCGAGTGAGGCAACCGATGCGGTCGCAGCGGCAGCCCGCGAGCGTGGCATCGTCGTGGCACTCGGCGTCAACGAGCGCGACCACGGCTCGCTCTACAATACCCAGCTGCTTTTCGATGCGGATGGCAGGCTCATCCTCAAGCGCCGCAAGATCACACCCACCTTCCACGAGCGGATGATCTGGGGCCAGGGCGATGCATCCGGACTCGCTGTCGTCGATAGCCACGTCGGGCGGCTCGGGGCGCTGGCCTGCTGGGAGCACTACAATCCGCTCGCCCGCTACGCGCTGATGGCCCAGCACGAGGAAATCCATATCGCCCAGTTTCCGGGTTCGATGGTCGGGCCGATCTTTGCCGAGCAGATGGAGGTGACGATCCGCCACCATGCGCTCGAAAGCGGCTGTTTCGTCGTCAACGCCACCGGCTGGCTGACCGAGGAGCAGATCAATTCCATCACGCCCGACCAGGGATTGCAGAAGGCGCTGCGCGGCGGCTGCATGACGGCGATCGTCTCGCCCGAGGGCAAGCACCTGGCGCCGCCGATCACCGAGGGCGAAGGCATCCTGATCGCCGATCTCGACATGAGCCTGATCACCAAGCGCAAGCGGATGATGGATTCGGTCGGCCACTATGCCCGCCCCGAACTGCTGCATCTCGTCATGGACGGCCGCGCCACCCAGCCGATGGTCGGCTCCGCACATTCCTTCGAAGCAAACACAGGGACCAAGAGCGATGGACAATACGACGTTTCTGCCGACCGAGACGCTGATCAACGAGTTGCAGTCCTTCGGAGCCAGGCTGGTTGATCCCAAGGCCGGGCACGAGAGCCGCCGCGGCGGCGCCGGCCCGTCCGACCACAAGGCGCTGACCATCGACGGCATGACCGTGATGGTACCGGTTCATACTGCGCCGGCCTTCGAAAGCCCCTATCTGGTCGAGAAGCCGGACGAGGAAGGCCGCAGCCGTATCAGCCGCGACGGGCGCGTGCTCGGCGAAGTGTCCTTCCCGCTGCGTCCGCGTTTCTACGAGCGCAGCACTGATGATGGCATCCCCTATTCGCAGATTGCCGTGCTGCATGGCCGCGACGTGCTGGCGACCACCGTGCTGCAGACCTGCATCCGCTATCAGAGCCGTACCAAGACCTGTCAGTTCTGCGCCATCGGCCAGTCGCTGGCGGCGGGTCGTACTGTTGCCCACAAGACGCCGGAGCAGCTGGCGGAGGTCGCCAAGGCCGCCGTCGAGCTGGACGGCGTCAAGCATATGGTGATGACGACGGGCACGCCGAAGGGGCCGGATCGCGGCGCTTCGATCCTTGCCGACAGCGCCCGCGCCATCAAGGCGGCCGTCGACCTGCCGATCCAGGCGCAGTGCGAGCCGCCGGAAGACGACATCTGGTTCTCGATCATGAAGGAAGCCGGCGTCGATGCGCTCGGCATGCATCTGGAGGTCGTGACGCCCGAGCTGCGCGAACGCATCATGCCCGGCAAGGCGCAGGTGCCGATCTCAAAATACATGGCCTCCTTCAAGGCCGCCGTCGAGGTCTTCGGGCGCGGCCAGGTCTCGACGTATATCCTCGCCGGTCTCGGCGATACGCGCGAGGCGATCCTCGAGATCTGCGAAAAGCTGGTCGCGACAGGCGTCTATCCCTTCGTCGTGCCCTTCGTGCCGATTTCGGGAACGCCGCTCGAGAGCCATCCGGCGCCGAAGCCAGACTTCATGCATTCGATCCTCGGTCCGCTCTCCAAAATGCTGGTCGATAGCGGCTTGAAGGCCGTCGACATCAAGGCCGGCTGCGGCAAATGCGGCGCCTGCTCTGCCCTTTCCTCCTATGAAAGGATGCTGACCAAATGATGCTGGAGCCCTTCTCGCCCTATCGCGCCAGCGAATTCCAGGTGAAGTTTTCCACTTCGGAATGGGAGCGGCAGGAAGCACATGCGCTGCGCCGCGCCGTCTTCTGCGAGGAGCAGAAGATCTTCGAGAACGACGACCGCGATGTGATCGACGAGCATGCGATCCCGATCGTGGCGTTGTCGATGATGGGGGTTGCCGCCGACCGGCTGGTCGGCACGGTGCGCATCCATCAGGAGGAGCCGGGACTCTGGTGGGGGTCGCGGCTCGCCGTGCACGAGGATTTCCGCAAGATCGGCGCGCTTGGCGCAACGCTGATCCGGCTTGCCGTTTCCTCGGCCAATGCAATGGGCTGCCACACGTTTCTGGCCAATGTGCAGGTGCAGAACGGACTGCTCTTCCGCCGGCTGCATTGGGACGTGATCGAGGAATTCGAGGTCTATGGCAAACCGCATCTGAGGATGAAGGCGGATCTTGCCTGGTACCCGCCCTGCCCCACGCCGGAAACCGGCCTGGTGGCGCTCGCCAGGAAGGCGGCGTGATGGCCAACAGGACCGATCTTGAGGCGCTTGCCGCCAAGCTCGCGGCCTCATCCGGCATCGCCGCCAAGGCCGATATCGGCACGGTCGCAGCCAGCCTCGGCCTCGCTGGACAGCCGGTAGTGGTGGGCGACGATTGCGCGGCACTGCCCGATGGCAACGGCTACATGCTTTTCGCCATCGAGGGCTTCATCAACGAATTCGTCGCCGCCGACCCCTGGTTTGCCGGCTGGTGCGGGGTGATGGTCAATATTTCCGATGTCGCCGCGATGGGCGGCCGCCCGATTGCCGTCGTCGACGCCGTCTGGGCGAATGGCGAGACAGGCGCCGCGCCGGTGCTCGAGGGCATGCGAGCGGCCGCACGAACGTTCGGCGTGCCAATCGTTGGTGGCCATACGAATATCCGCACCGATCGCGGCCAGCTCTCCGTCGCCATTCTCGGCAGGGCGAGAAAGCTGCTGACGAGTTTCGATGCCAAGGCGGGCGATGTGCTGATCGCCGCAATCGATCATCGCGGCCGTTATCGCGAACCTTTCAACAACTGGGAGGCGGCAACCGATGCCCCGCCCGCGCGGCTGCGCGGCGATCTGGAGATCCTGCCCGACATCGCAGAAGCCGGATTGGCATTGGCCGCCAAGGATATCAGCCAAGGCGGCATTGCCGGCACTGCGATCATGCTGGCGGAATGTTCTGATGTCGGCATCGACATCGATATTTCTGCGGTCCCGCTGCCGGATGGCGTGGCGCTCGACCGCTGGCTCGCGACCTTCCCGAGCTTTGGCTACCTGATCTCCACCACGCCTGAAAAGGCCGACGAGGTGATCCTGCGTTTTGCCGCCCGCAACATCAGTGCCACTGTCATCGGCAGCGTCACAGCCGGCAGCGAGGTGGCGCTAACGGACGGGACCGAGCGCGCCGTGATCCGCGACTATGCGGAGCAGCCGCTGTTGCAGCTTGGCCGGCAGGAGAACGCGGCATGACACGCAAGCTGCGGATCGCCATGCTCTCGCATTCCACCAATCCGCGTGGCGGCGTGGTGCATGCCATGCAGCTTTCCGAGGCGTTGGCGAGCTTCGGCCATGAGGTCGTGCTGCATGCGCCGGATGCAAAAGGGACGGGCTTTTTCCGTGAGCCGGCCTGTGGCGCGGTGTTGGTGCCGGTTGCGCAGGTTTCTCCCCCTTCTCCCCAGCGGGGAGAAGATGCCCGAAGGGCAGATGAGGGGGCGGAGCGAAGCGACGCATCGAGCGGCAAGCGAGATGCTAAACTTGCGGGCGCGGCCCCCTCATCCGACCCTTCGGGCCACCAACCGGGGTTGAGCCACGGGTCTCAACCCGTCCTTCGCACCCCCGCTGGGGAGAAGGGAGGAATGACCGCCATGGTCGAACAGAGGATCGCCGATTACATCAATCACTTCCAAAACCCCGCCGCCCGCGGTTTCGACATCTACCACGCCCATGACGGCATTTCCGGGAATGCGCTGGCAACCTTGAAGGAGCACGGGCTGATCCCGGCCTTCGTCCGCACCGTCCATCATATCGACCAGTTCGCCGATATCAGGCTGATGGCGCTGCAGGATCGCTCCATCGACCATGCCGACCTGTTTTTCACCGTCAGTTCGATGTGGCGCAAGACGCTCGAGGAGACGCGCGGCATCAGCTCCATCGTCGTCGGCAACGGCGTCGATACCAAGCGCTTCTCTCCCGCCGTCGACGGCAGCGCGCTGCGCCGCAAACTCAAGCTTCCTGATGGCCCTGTTTTCCTCGCCGTCGGCGGTATCGAGGCGCGCAAGAATACGATCGCCATGCTGGAAGCCTTCGGCCAAGTGCGCGCCATCCGCCCGGATGCGCAATTCGTCATCGCCGGCGGTGCTTCGCTGCTCGATCACAGCGGCTATCAGGGCGAGTTCCGCGCCGTGCTTGCCTCACTCGGCGGACATGCGGCTGCCGTCCACATCCTCGGGACCATTGCCGATGAGGACATGCCGGCGCTCTACCGGCTGGCCGATACGCTGGTCTTCGCCTCGGTCAAGGAAGGTTTCGGCCTCGTGGTGCTGGAGGCGATGGCGAGCGGCGTGCCCGTCGTGGTCTCCTCGATCGCGCCCTTTACCGAATATCTCTGTAACGATGACGTCGTCTGGTGCGATCCGCACAATGCCGCCTCGATCGCCGAAGCCATGGTGATCTCGCTCATGCCGCCGGTGCGCGCGGGGCTCATCCCGCGTGGGATGACACTTGCCGCCCATCACAGCTGGCAGCGCACGGCTGCCGCCCATCTCCAAGCCTACGAGACATTGAAGGAGCCTGCCCATGCCTGAAATGCGCTTCGTCATCGCCTGGCCGGATGGCCGCGAAGAGACCTGTTATTCGCCCTCCCTGGTGATCCGGGATTTCTTCGAGGAAGGCCAGACCTATCCGATCCGCGATTTTCTCGACCGCAGCCGCAAGGCGCTGACCATCGCCAGCGACCGGGTGGAAGCGAAATACGGCTATCCCTGCTCGCTTGCCCGCGGCCAGCTCGCCCGCATCGAGGAGGCGGGCTCCCTCTTTCTTGCCGACGTCGATGCGCGCGTGCGCTGCGAAACCTTCATTCTCTGAAAGGAACCCGACCCATGACCCTTTCCCTCAAGCCGCATTACAGCGCCGTCGTGATCGGCGGCGGTCAGGCCGGGCTTTCGGCCAGCCATTACCTGACGAAATACGGCATCGATCATGTCGTCTTCGAAAAGAAGACCGTGGCGCATAAATGGAAGAACGAGCGCTGGGACGCCTTCTGCCTGGTGACGCCGAACTGGCAATGCCAGCTGCCCGATCACCCCTATGATGGCGACGACCCGCACGGCTTCATGGTGAAGGACGAGATCATCGCCTATGTCGACCGCTTCGTGAAAAAGGTGAATGCGCCCGTGCTGGAAGGCACCAGCGTCACGTCGCTGGAAAAGGTGGGCGACCTCTTCCGGCTCTCGACCTCGGCTGGCGCGGTGACCGCCGACAGCGTCATCATCGCCACCAGCCTCTACAGCGCGCCGGCCATTCCGCGCGCCGCCGAGCGCATTCCCGACGATATCCTGCAGATCCACACGGCGGATTATCGCAATCCCGGCCAACTGCCGGAGGGCGCCGTCGTCGTCGTCGGCTCCGGCCAGTCCGGCTGCCAGATCGCCGAGGACCTGCATCTTGCCGGCCGCAAGGTGCATATGGTGACCGGCAATGCGCCACGCTGCGCCCGCTTCTACCGCGGCCGCGATGTGGTCGACTGGCTTGCCGATGTCGGCCAGTACGACATCACCGTCGAGCATGACGGCATGACCAAGAAGAAGCACGATACCAACCACTATCTGACCGGCCGCGACGGCGGGCGCGATATCGACCTACGCAAGTTCGCGCTGGAGGGCATGTCGCTCTATGGCCGCATGGACGGCGTGTCCGGCGGACGGATGATTTTCGAAGCCAACCTCAAATCCAATCTCGACAATGCCGACCGCGTCTTTAACGGCATCAATGCGCTGATCGACCGGCACATTGCCGAGAAGGGCATCGATGCGCCGCCGGCAAGCGTCTATGCGCCGCTCTGGGAGCCGGAAAGCGAACCGGCGGAACTCGATCTCAAGGCGGAAGGTGTCACCTCCGTCATCTGGGCAACCGGCTTTTTGCCTGACTGGTCATTCGTCGGCCTGCCGATCTTCGATGGCACCGGTTATCCGGTGCAACGGCGCGGCGTGACCGGCATAGACGGTGTCTACGTGCTCGGCCTGCCCTGGCTCTGGACCTGGGGTTCCGGCCGGTTCCTTGCCGTCGGCAAGGATGCCGAGCATGTGGTGGACCATCTCGCCAGCCATCTGGAAGCCGCCCGTCCTGTCCTCAAACAGGCGGCCAGCGCTTGAACATGAATGTAGCGATCCTCGATTTTCATCCGCCCGAGCCGTCAGCGCGCGAGCTGATGGAACTGGCGCTTGCGCCGCACATGCTGATCGGCATGCCGCACCTGACGCCCACGGGCCTTTCGGAGACGTGGGCGATGAAGGAGCTCGGGCATCGCCACTGGCTGATGCTCGCCCGCCATCTCGGCATGGAGAATGCCGATTTCCGCACACCCGACGGCGGCGAGGCCTATGCGGCGATCTGCGCGACGTCGCTGGAGCACGCAAATTTCGATGCGGTGCGTGCCAATGACGTGCTGACGATCCGCTCGGCGCTCTCGCCGATCTCGCGCACGCAGGTCTCGACCCGTCACCGGCTTTTCGTGCGCGGCAACCTGATCGGCGAGGTGGAGTTGATCTCCACCTTCGTCTGCCGCATGCGGGAGGGCGACAATTACTCGATCGCCCGCGTTCCCCTGCCCGGCCTGACGGCGGCTGCCGAGGATAATGCCTTGGCAAGGACGGCGGCACTGCTGCGCGCCGGCACGCTGGAGACGCATTTCGGTCTGCCGGCCAATCCGGCCAAGGCGTTGCGCGGCTATCGGTTCGAGCCGGATGCCTCGCAGGAATTCAACGGCGCTGGCCTCTTCTACTTCGCCGAATTCCAGGCGCTCACCGATCGCGCCTTCGGGCGGTGGTTCCCTGAGCTTTCGCAGGTGTCCCGGCGAGAGATATTCTTTTCCGGCAATATCCGGCCGGGCGAAGCCGTGCGGGTGGAATTGATGGGGCTTTCTCCAGACCGACGGCAAGCCTGCTGCCGGCTGCGGCGGGAAGAGGATGGCAAGGTGATCGGCAAAGCCTTTATGGAGTGGCAGGCGGACGAATTGATGCCTGCTTGAGCGCATCCCGAAGCACCTCAAATACCCTGCTATCCAGCGTCTGGGAGACATTGAAGCGCATGAAGCCGGTGGCCGATTGCGACAGGCTGAAGGCATTGCCGGGCGCCAGTACGACATTGCGGGCAAGTGCGGCGCGCGCCACGACGGCGGCGTCGAGGCCGTCAGGCAGGTGGCACCAGAGGAACATGCCAGCCTGCGGCTCCAGCCAGGGCCGGATGCCCAGGGCTTTCAGCCGCGTCGTCACCTCGAACATCGTCTTGGAAAGGCGGCTGCGCAGGTTTTCCGCATGTTTGCGATAGCTGCCGTCGCTGAGCACGCCGAGCACCAGTTCGGCATTCATTCGTGCACCGCCGAAGGATGTGGCGATCTTGAGATCGATCAGGCCCTCAATCCAGTCCGGCCGCGCCGCAATGAAGCCGCAGCGTGCGGCGGCCGAGAGCGTCTTGGAAAAACTGCCGATATGGATGACGCGATCCAGCCCGTCGAAGGCGGCAAGACGCGGTGCGGCCGCATGTTCGAAATCGGCGAAGATATCGTCCTCGATGATGGTCAGGCCATGCTGCTCGGCGAGCTTCAAGAGCCGGTGGGCCGTCACCGGCGAGAGTGTCGCGCCGGTCGGGTTATGGATTGCGGAATTGGTGATGTAGAGCCGCGGCCTGTGCTCGGCGAGTGCGCCGGCGAAGCGTTCGATATCGGGGCCGGAGGGCGTGTAGGGAACGCTGACGACCTTGGCGCGATGGGCTCTCAGCAGCGCATGAAAGTTGAAATAGCAGGGATCGTCGACCAGCACCGTATCGCCGGGTTCGATCAGGAAGCGGCAGAGAAAATCGATCGCCTGGGTTCCGGATTCGGTGAGCATGATCTGGTCGGGCGAGGCCTCTATGCCGCGCTCGGCCATGCGCCTGACAATGAGCTGGCGCAGCGGCAGAAGGCCGAGCGGGGCGCCGTAATCGGAAAGGCTTGCGGCATCGGTGCGCGACAGAGTTCTCAGCGTCCGGCGGATGGCGTCTTGCGGAAACCAGGAAGGTGGCAGCCAGCCGCAGCCGGGTTTGAGGTCGCTTTCACGCGCCTCCAGCGATTGCCGCGACACCCAGAAGGGATCGACGGCGCGATCGAGCTTCGGGCCGATATCGGCGAGCGAGAGTGGTGCCGTCTGGCTCGCGACATAAAAGCCGGAACCGGGGCGTGAGAGGATCGCGCCTTCGGCGACCAGCCGTTCATAGGCATCGACCACCGTCGAGGCAGAGACTTTCAAGGTTCCCGAAAGGCTGCGGATCGACGGCAGCTTTGAGCCTGGTGTGAGGCTGCGGCCGGCAATGCGCTGGCGGATCGTCGCCATGACCATGCCGACCCTGCTGCCAGCCTGTATCTGCTCGTCCATCCGTACTGGTCCTTTCACCATTACAGTTTCAGCAAACTGTATCGAACTGTGGCTGGCAACACCAGCGCGAAGCGCCGATAAGCGTGGGACGAACTAATGAGGGAGCCTCGCATGGATCGCACCGCGACCGGATGGATCAATGGTTTTATCGGCGTGCTGATCTTCAGCGGGTCGCTGCCGGCCACACGCGTGGCAGTGATGCAGCTTGATCCGGTTTTTCTGACAGTCGCCCGAGCGGCGATTGCCGGCATTCTGGCGCTCTGCCTGCTGATCGCCTTCCGTGAGAAGAGGCCTTCGCGGCAGGATCTCATCTCGCTCGTCGTTATCGCGCTTGGCGTTGTCGTCGGCTTTCCGCTGCTGACAGCGCTGGCGCTGCAGCATGTGACCTCGGCGCATTCGATCGTCTTCATCGGCCTGCTGCCGCTCGCGACCGCGATCTTCGGCGTCGTCAGGGGCGGCGAGCGGCCGAAGCCGGCATTCTGGCTTTTCTCATTGCTCGGCAGCGCCTTGGTCGCAGGCTTTGCGCTGATGCAGGGGCTGACCGCCTCGCCTATCGGCGATGCGCTGATGCTCGGCGCCATCATCGTCTGCGGGCTCGGTTATGCCGAAGGCGCCAGGCTGTCGCGTCGGCTCGGTGGCTGGCAGGTGATTTCCTGGGCTCTCGTCGTATCCCTGCCGGTCATGCTTGTGGCTGCCATCGCCTACCGGCCGCCCAACCTCGCCGACATCCAGACGCCCGCCATGCTGGGCCTCGCCTATGTCTCGCTCTTCAGCATGCTGATCGGTTTCATCTTCTGGTATCGCGGCCTCGCGCAGGGCGGCATCGCCGCCGTCGGCCAGCTGCAGTTGCTGCAGCCCTTCTTCGGGCTGGCGCTTGCCGCAACGCTGCTGCGCGAAACGGTGAGCTGGTCCATGCTTGCCGTGACGGTCGCCGTCATTCTCTGCGTGGCCGGGGCACGCAAGTTTGCGAAATAGGCTTGCGAATTGACAGTTCGGATATCGTGTAATAATTAAAGTTACATGATGAGAGATGACCATCCGCCCTCGCCCCCTGACAGATCTGCGGCCCGCGTGCCGGCATCCCCCTTCACCGGGGATGCGGTCAAATCCTATCTTGAAGGTCCGCCGCGCCAGGTTCCGGGTTTCTCAAGCCTGCATCGCATGGCGGCGATGCTGATGGCGGAGCGCACACCCGTGAACGGCCGGGTGCTCGTGCTTGGTGCGGGCGGCGGACTGGAACTCAAGGCTTTTGCCGAGGCGCACGAGGGCTGGACTTTTGACGGTGTGGATCCCTCCGCCGACATGCTGCAACTGGCAAGGCAGGTCGTCGGAGAGCACGGCAGACGCATCGGTTTTCACGAGGGCAGCATCAATGTCGCGCCGGAGGGTCCGTTCGACGCGGCGGCGTGCCTGCTGACCTTCCATCATATCCCTCGCGAACAACGCCTTGAAACACTTCAGCAAATTCGGCGTCGCCTGAAAGCGGATGCGCCGTTTGTTCTGGCGCATGTGAGCTTCCCGCAAACGGAGCCGGAGCGATCGATATGGATCGATCGGCATATCGCTTATGGCGCACCCGATGGGGCGGATCCTGCGCGGCTGAACAATGCCCGCAAGGCCATGCGGGAAAGGCTCGAAATCCTCGCCCCAGAAGATGAGGAGGCCATGCTGCGCGCGGCAGGCTATTCAGACGTAACCCTGTTCTACGCGGCCTTCAGCTTCAGAGGTTGGGTGGCTTATGCCTAACCAAGCTGCCTGTCGCGGCCCTCAAGCCTGCCTGATCCGGTGCCGATGCGCGGCCTGTTTGGCGCGATTGCCGCAGAGCGCCATGCTGCACCAGCGCCTGCGATGACCACGGGTGTGATCGGCAAACAGCAGCGTGCAGGACGGGCCTTCGCAGGCCTTCACATTGGAAAAATCCTCCGTGCAGACAAAACGGCCGAGCGCCTCGCCGACCGGTAGCAACAGCGCTTCCGGCGAGCGCCATTTGCGCATGTGCTGGAAGTCGAAGACCTCGCCCTCATCGGTCTGCCGCGCCACGACGCGGCTGTACCCTTCGTCGCGTTCCAGCAGACGGTTCAGCGGTTCGAGCTCGGTGAGCGCCTCGGGCTTCAACGGCTTTCCCCTGTGCTCGCGGACGAAGGTCCGGAACCACTCGCGCAGATTCCTCGCCTGATCGGCGACCTTGTCCAATTCTCCCGGCAGCGCCTGAGCCCGTATGGCCTCCAGCGTTTCCAACGAGACGAGCTTTGCCTGATCGAGCCAGCGCAGCAATCCCTCCCCGTCCTCGATCGCGTCGACAGGCACATCGACTGACGTTGCCACCGAGTTCAGAAAATCCAGCGCCGGTGCATCACCCAGAAAAAGGGCGGTAGAGTGGTTATCCATCACGGGTCCTATTCCGGCTGCCGTGCAATCCAAAGCAGCTTCTTTCGAAACGTTGTTTATATGTAACCGTTCAAATTGCTGTTGACAAGTTATCTTCTTCGAGAGTAACCGTTCTATACCGATTTAAGCAGTTACGAGGCGAAAACGAAGGAAACATGACGATGACCAAGATCAGCTACCGCAACACCACCGTCGACGGCATCAAGATCGCCTATCGCGAGGCCGGCGCGCGGGGCGCTCCGAAGCTCCTGCTGCTGCATGGCTTCCCGACCTCCGGCCACATGTTCCGCGATCTGATCCCGCTGCTTGCCGATCGCTATCACATCATCGCCCCTGATCTTCCGGGCTTCGGCCAATCTGGCGATCCGGCTGTCAACAGCTTCGACAGCATTGCAGAGACGATCGACCGCTTCACCGAGATCGTCGGCTTCGATCGCTATGCCGTCTATGTCTTCGATTACGGCGCGCCGACGGGCTTCCGCTTGGCGGTGAAGCATCCAGAGCGGATCACGGGCATCATCTCACAGAATGGCAATGCCTATGTCGATGGCCTCAGCGAGGCATGGAACCCGGTGCGGGCCTATTGGCAGGATGGAACGCAAGAAAACCGCGCCGTGCTGAAGGCGTTCCTCGGGCCGGAAACGACGATCTGGCAGTATACGCATGGCGTTGCCGATCCGACCACGGTCTCGCCAGACGGTTATTCGCTCGACAATTTCTATCTCTCGCGTCCGGGCGCGGAAGATGTGCAGCTCGATCTGATGGGCGACTACAAGAGCAATGTGGCGCTTTACCCGACCTTTCAGGATTACTTCCGGACCCACAAACCGCGCTTCCTTGCCGTCTGGGGCAAGAACGATCCCTTCTTCCTGCCACCAGGTGCGGAGGCATTCGCCCGCGATATTCCCGATGCCGTAATCAAGTTCTTCGACACCGGCCATTTCGCGCTCGAAACGCATGCGGAAGAGATCGCCGCCGCGATCCGCGATTTCCTCGGCTGAGGCTGACCGACTATCCGGAGGTGACGCAGAAATTGTTGCCTTCGGGATCGTTCAGCACGGTATAGTCAGCCGTTTCACGCACGAAGGTCGCGCCGAGCGATATCAGGCGCGCGACCTCCTTTTCGCGGTCATCGGCTGCGATATCGAGATGAACGCGGTTGCGGGCCGGCCGCTCTCCCCGGCGAAGATGGAAGCAGAGGCGCGTTCCCGGGCCTGCGACCATCACCACCGGGTCGGTTTCGGGTGTCAGGCCGAGCGCTGCCAGACGCGCGATTTCCTCATCGTCGTAAGGCAGAACCGCATAGCCGTCGAGCGCCTCAGCCCAGAAGCGGGCGACGCGCGAGGGCAGATCGCAATCGACGACGATTTCCTTCAGCCGCCCCATCGTCTCTCACGAATTGCCGGAGCGGCGCTGGACGACACGTTCAGCGACCGCGCCGCCGACTGCGGGCAGCAGGCCGAAAAGGATCAGTTGCGGCGTTCCTGTCAGCGCCAACAGGCTGGACAGGAGAATGGCGATGAGCATTCCTGCCAGTCCGCCTACCAGATAGGGAAGGTAATCTTTCAAGAGAGCCTCCGTGTTATCGGGTTTCAGTCGACGTGATTGAACAGGGTCCCAGATAGGACGCTTTGCGGTATCGGCAATGACCGGTTTTGGCACGAAACGCTTTTGGGCCGATCTAGCCGCTTGCTTTCTTTGAAGCGGGTTTGCGCGCCGTGTTCAGCGCCACTGCCGCCTGCACCAGCGCCTTCAGTGCCGTTTCATTGATCTCCTCCCCTTCATGAATATCAATCGCGCGTCGCGTATTGCCTTCAAGGCTGGAGTTGAAAAGGCCAGCGGGGTCTTCCACGGAAGCACCTTTGGCGAAGGTCAGCTTCACCACGGCCTTATAGGTTTCGCCGGTGCAGATGATGCCGGCATGTTCCCAGACCGGGACGCCACGCCATTTCCACGTTTCCTCCACGTCCGGGTCGGCCTCGCGGATGATGGCTCTGACACGGGCGAGCGTTTCGCCGCGCCAGTCGCCGAGTTCCTTGATCTTCGCATCGATGCGTTCGGCGGGAGAGGGTTCCTTTGGTTCCGTTTCCTTTTTCGTCGTCGCCGCTTTCTTCATCGTCTCTCTTCCTTACATTTTCTCGCCCGGCAGCAGGCTCGCCTGCTTCACCCATTCTGTAAACTGCGCCTCGTCGATCTCATCCTCTTCGTGGATGTGGAAATAACGTGTTTCCGCGGTCTTGGATTCTCCCGACGGAACCGGCTTGAGCCCGGCGCCGCGGAAGAAGGCGACCTTGATGTATTTGTTGAAGCAGTGGATGCCGAGAAACCAGCCGTCGCCCTTCATACCGTAGAGCGGCGAGTTCCATTTGACGGCCTTGTGGGCATCGGGAACGGTGCGCATGATCAGTCCGTCGAGGCGGCGGCCGACCTCGCTTTTCCAGCCGGGCATGGCGGCAATATAGGCCTGCACCGGGCCATCGCCCTCGCCTTTGGCGATCTGCGGATTGCCGCCTGACAGCAATCGCGGTTCTGCCTGTCTGTCAGTCGTTTTGTCGACCATGGGGTTCCTCCACCGAGGGGGATAATAAGGAGGGATCACCGGATTTCCAGTCACACCGGGCGGGTCGTTTCCAACATCACGGCTTCATGACGCGGAAAAATTGCGACAGGAGCGAAAACCCGTGGCATAAGGGCGCCAAATTCTCTTGAAGCACCCGCGTTAGACATGATCCGTATCGACAATATCAGCAAGCAGAACAGCCACCGCATCCTCTTCATCGAAGCCACAGCCGCCCTCAATCGCGGCGAAAAGATCGGCCTGGTCGGCCCGAACGGCGCCGGCAAGACCACGCTTTTTCGCATGATCAACGGCGAAGAGCTGCCGGATGAAGGCCAGGTCTCGGTCGAAAAGCACGTCACCATCGGCTATTTCAACCAGGATGTCGGCGAAATGGCCGGCCGCAGCGCGGTTGCCGAAGTGATGGAAGGCGCCGGCCCCGTCAGCATCGTCGCAGCAGAACTGCGCGAGCTGGAAGCGGCCATGTCCGATCCCGACCGCATGGACGAGATGGAAGAGATCATCGAGCGCTATGGCGAAGTGCAGGCGCGCTATGAGGAACTGGACGGCTATGCGCTCGAAGGCCGGGCGCGTGAGGTTCTGGCGGGTCTCAGCTTCAGCCAGGAGATGATGGACGGCGATGTCGGCGCGCTTTCGGGCGGCTGGAAGATGCGCGTGGCCCTCGGCCGCATCCTGCTGATGCGGCCGGACGTGATGCTGCTCGACGAGCCGAGCAACCATCTGGATCTCGAAAGCTTGATCTGGCTGGAAGAATTCCTCAAAACCTATGAAGGCGCGCTGCTGATGACCTCGCACGATCGCGAGTTCATGAACCGCATCGTCACCAAGATCATCGAGATCGATGCCGGCTCGCTCAACAGCTATTCCGGCGACTACGGCTTCTACGAGCAGCAGCGGGCACAGAACGAGAAGCAGCAGCAGGCGCAATTCGAGCGCCAGCAGGCGATGCTTGCCAAGGAAATCAAGTTCATCGAGCGCTTCAAGGCGCGCGCCAGCCACGCCTCGCAGGTACAGAGCCGTGTGAAGAAGCTGGAAAAGATCGAGCGCGTCGAGCCGCCGAAGCGCCGCCAGACGGTGGCCTTCGAATTCCAGCCGGCGCCGCGTTCGGGCGAAGACGTCGTCAACCTCAAGAACGTGCATAAGAAATACGGCAGCCGCGTTATCTATGAAGGCCTGGATTTCATGGTCCGCCGCAAGGAGCGCTGGTGCATCATGGGCGTCAATGGCGCCGGCAAGTCGACGCTGCTGAAGCTGGTGACGGGCACTGCCGATCCTGATGCCGGCAGTGTGGCGCTGGGTGCCAGCGTCAAGCTTGGCTATTTCGCCCAGCACGCCATGGACCTGCTCGATGGCGAGCGTACCGTGCTGGAATGGCTGGAAGATTCCTTCCCGCTTGCCGGCCAGGCGCCGCTCAGAGCGCTTGCCGGCTGCTTCGGCTTTTCGGGCGATGACGTCGACAAGCGCTGCCGCGTGCTTTCCGGCGGCGAGAAGGCCCGCCTCGTCATGGCCAAGATGCTGTTCGACCCGCCGAACTTCCTCGTGCTCGACGAGCCGACCAACCATCTCGATCTCGACACCAAGGAAATGCTCATCAAGGCGCTCGCCGATTTCGAGGGCACGATGCTGTTCGTCTCGCACGACCGGCACTTCCTTGCCGCCCTTTCCAACCGCGTGCTGGAACTGACGCCCGACGGCATCCACCAGTATGGCGGCGGCTACACGGAATATGTCGAGCGCACCGGCTACGAGGCTCCCGGCATCCACGCTTAACGGCTAAACGCGTCTACACCGGTCAGTTCCGCCGAGAGCGCCCAGAGACGGGCCGCCTCGTCGGGATCGACGGCATAGGCGCGCACGCTGGTTTCCGCGCCGTCGTCCGAGATGACAGCGACGTTACAATCGGCGCAATAGATGCCGCCGAGGCCTGCAAGCTGCGGCGAGGTTGCAGCCCAGACCTGTGTCGCGGCGCCCTGTGCAGGCGTTTTGAAACTCGGGTCGATGGCATTGCCCTCGGCATCGATCCAGCCGGCGGCGACCATTTCCTCCTTCTGCAAATGGCGCTGCAGCGGCGTCAAGATCTTGCCGGGATGCAGCGAGAAAGCGCGTATGCCGGTATCCCTGCCCAGCCTGTCGAGCTGCACCGCAAAGAGCGCGTTTGCAGTCTTCGACTGTCCATAGGCCTGCCACCGGTCATAACCCTTGGTGAACTGGATATCGTCCCAGCGGATGGGCGTGATGCCATGAGCACCGGAGGAGACGGCAACCACGCGGGCTCCGCTTGCAATCGCCGGCCAGAGACGGTTGACGAGCGCGAAATGGCCGAGATGGTTGGTGGCAAATTGCGCCTCCCAGCCCGGCCCTATCAGAGTTTCCGGGCAGGCCATGATACCGGCGCTGTTGATGACCATATCGGCCTTGCGTCCCGACGCGACGAAGCGCTCGGCAAACCGCCGCACGCTTTCGAGATCGGAAAGATCGAGCCTTTCTACCTCTACATTGGCGATACCGGCGAGCGCCCTGGCCGCCTCTTCGGGCCGGCGGGCGCCGACCAGCACATGGCTGCCTGCCCGCGACAGCGCCTTCGTCGTCTCCAGTCCGAGGCCGGAATGGCCGCCGGTGACGATTGCCAGTCTGCCCGTGAGATCGATGCCCGCGAGCACGTCGTCAGCCGTCGAGCGGGCACCGAAACCGGAGCTGATCGGGTGTTGCGCGTTTTCCATTGATGTCTCCTTTCTGCTTTCGGCCGAAGAGTAATGCGGTGGCGCGCATACGATCTATGCGTTAAAGTCCACGATATGTTTGCGATCGTCCGGATTTCCACATGAGTTCCGTTTCCATGGATCCGCTCTCCGATGTGCTGGCGCTTTTGAAGCCGAAGAGCTACGTCTCGCTCGGGCTCGATGCCGGCCGCGACTGGGCGATTGATTTTCCGCCGCCGCAGGGCATCAAGTTCAATGCCGTGCTTTCGGGCAGCTGCTGGCTGGAGGTGGAGGGCGTCGAGCCCATCCTGCTCGAAGAGGGCGATTGTTTCCTGCTGACGCAAAGCCGGCCCTTCCGCATGATGAGCGATCGCAGCCTGCCGACAATCCCGGCCCATGATATCTATGCGCATGCGAAGGATGGGGTTGCCATCTGCAATGGCGGCGGCGCCTTCTTCCTGGTCGGCAGCCGCTTCGGCTTTTCCGGCGCCGGCGCGGATCTGCTTGTCGGCATATTGCCGCCGGTCGTCCATATCAGCGAACATTCGGATCAGGCTTCGGTTCTGCGCTTTGCGATCGACCAGATGGCGCGGGAACTGCGCGGCCGGCATCCGGGCGGTTTCCTGATGACGGAGCATCTGGCGCATATCATGCTGATGCAGATCCTGCGACTCTATCTCGCAGCCCCCGATACCGAAGGCACCGGCTGGCTCTTTGCGCTCGCCGACCGGCAGATCGGCCTGGCGATCGGCGCCATGCATGCCGAGCCGGCGCGGCGCTGGACGCTGCAGCAGCTTGCCACGTTGGCCGGCATGTCGCGCTCCTCCTTTGCCGAGCGCTTCAAGGAGAAGGTCGGAGCCGCGCCGATGGATTATCTCACCCGCTGGCGTATGATGCTGGCAGGCGAGCGTCTGACAAACAGCAGCGAGCCGATCGGCACGATCGCCCTTTCGCTCGGCTACGAGTCCGAAAGCGCCTTCAGCACTGCCTTCAAGCGGGTGATGGCGCGCTCGCCGCGGCAGTATGGCCGAGAGGCGGCCGCTCAAGCGAGATAAGGTCAGGTGAGATAAGGCCGGGTAAAAGACCGCAGGCCACAGGTCTTGCAGCGGAGCGTTCCGTTACATAGTTATCAAGGGAATGGTATGCGTCCGGCCCTTGCCGGCCCTCGCGACATTCCGAGCCATTGTGCTGCGCCTTACGAGGATGAAACCATGAATATCGACAGGATCCTGCGGTCAGTTGTGGCCGTTCGCGCCTCCATCCCCGAAGATGCCTTCACCGCGAATACGCTGGGCACCCGCCGGGAAGGAAGTGGCGTCGTCATCAGGGATAACGGGCTGGTGCTCACCATCGGCTACCTGATCACCGAAGCCGACGATATCTGGCTGACGCGCCAGGACGGCAAGGTCGTTCCCGGCCATGCGCTGGCTTACGATCAGGAAACCGGCTTCGGCCTCATTCAGGCGCTTGCGCCCCTCGACCTGCCGGCGGTCGAAATCGGCGACAAGGTCAAGACCAAAGTCGGCGACGCGGTGATCCTTGCCGATGGTCTGGGCGAATTCGTGCAGGCCCATATCGTCGCCAAGCAGGAATTTGCGGGCTACTGGGAATATCTGCTCGACGAGGCGATCTTCATCGCACCGGCCCACCCCTCCTGGGGCGGCGCGGCGCTCATCAGCGACGAGGGCAAGCTGCTCGGCATCGGATCGCTACGCCTGCAGATGATCCAGGACGAAGAGGTCGCAGATATCAACATGGTCGTGCCGATCAACCTTCTGCCGCCAATCTTGGAAGACGTGCTGCACCGCGGCCACATCGACCGGCCGCCGCGCCCGTGGCTCGGCGCCTTTTCGGCCGAAAGCAACGGCGAAGTGGTAGTCATGAGCGTTGCCAAGGGCGGCCCGGCAGCACAGGCCGGCCTGCAGCAGGGCGACGTCATCTCCGAAATCCGCGACGGCGAGGTGGACGGGCTTGCCGATTTCTACCGGAAGGTCTGGAAGAGCGGGCCTGCGGGGTCGGAAATTCCGATACGCGTGCTGCGCAATGGTCGTGAAGCCTGGCTGCGCATCAAATCTGCCGACCGCAACAGCTTCCTGAAGAAGCCGCTGATGCAGTAAAGCCCAACGGTGCTCAGAGATAGAGCGGCGCCATCCGGCGGCATTTAGATGTAGAGCGGCGCCATCCGGCGCCAGGCACCCGCGCGGTGTGCCCTGCCATCCCAGAAATGCAGTTGATGGCCGACGCCCTTTTCGGCAAGCAGCCGGCTGAGGTATCGGTTGTTGTCAAGGAAGGGATCCTCGTTGCCGATCGTCAGGACGATATCGACCTGGCGCAGCTTCTCCAGCCGCCAGTCAGAGGGAAGACCCGGCAGGAAATGCGTCGGCATGTGGAAGTAGACGGTCTCGTCGTAATAGCCCTCGAAGAGATCACCGAAGGACTCGACCCTCATCGTCAGGTCGTAGCGGCCGGAAAAGGCCACCAGCTTGCGAAAGAGATGCGGGTGGCGAAAGACGAGGCTGGCGGCCTGGAAGGCGCCGAGGCTGCAGCCGTGGACGATGGTGCATTCGTGCCGGTTGCGGCTCTCCATCAGCGGCAGAACCTCGTTCAGCACATATTCTTCGAAAGCGATATGGCGACTGATACGATCGGCCGGATGGCGGCGGAAATCGTAGAAGGTCTCGTTCGCCAGGCCTTCGATGCAGAAAAGCTGCAGGTGACCGGCCTCGAGTTTATCTCTGAGGCTGGCGACGATGCCGAGATGTTCGTATTCCCAAAAGCGCCCTTCCCGCGTTGGGAACATCAGTACTTTGGCGCCGGCATGGCCGAACACCAGAAGCTCCATGTCACGATGGAGCCGATCGCTGTACCAGCGCAGATATTCTCGGTTCATAGACCCCTGAAAAACCGCCCGACTCGCTCGTGCAGCGCAGTCTGCTGCACTGCACTATCAAGATAGTCGAAATGCCCGGCATCCAGGATGAAGATTTCATTAAATTTTGATTGCGGCAGAGCGTTCGCCACCGTGAACTGACAGGGAGGTGCTACCGCCGGATCGAAGAGCGCGACAGCGGTCAGCATCGGCACTTTGATACGCGTCGCAGCCGTTGCGGCATCGAAAAGGCGCAGCTTTTCAAAGACCTCGGGATGGGTCTTTGCATATTCCTGCACCGAATGGGCGCTGCCGACAGTCGGCAATGTCAGCCACAGCTTGCGGTTCCCGAAGGTCGGCACGGTCAGATGGCCGCGCGTGATTCTGACATCAAAGGGAATTGCGAGCGCGCCGATGCCACCGCCGAAGCTGATGCCGCTATAGCCGATATGGCCTGACAGAGCTGGATAGAGCGCCAGCAGCACAGAGACGGCAACCCAGAGATCCTCGACACAGCCGCCGATCACGTAATGATCGGGATCGTCGATATCGTGCAGCACATGCCAGGGCGCCTCCGGCGAGATCGGCGGATGGGCGCTGCGCGACATGCCGCGGAAGCAGGGAAAGAGGATCGCGGTCTCCTCGACCGGGATATCGAATTCCGGCTGGTCGCGGCCGCCATAACCGTGGCCGACGACGAGACCGCGCTTGATCTCGCCCTTGCGGGGCGTAAGCAGCCAGCCGCCGATGCTGATATTATCGGTGGAGGTGTAAACGATATCCTGCACATGCCAGTCCGGATGGGCGTCCTTGCTCTTGGTCAGCACCGGCTGCGGCCTCACCGTCAGTGCCCTGGCATAGCGTTTCTGCCAGAAAGCATCGAAGCCCGGCGGTGCCTCGGGCGGGCGGATCGCCTGCAGATCGGCAAGCGTCATGCCGTAAGTGGGGTCGAAGTCGAAGGGGTATTCTGTCGGGATGCTCATGCAACGCTTGTTGCCGCGAAACCGGCCGTGGGGCAAGACCCGCGGGGATGTCCCAATACTGCCTTCGGCGTCCGGGGAGACCGAACTGCATCGACAGGAGCCCTGTCGCCGCGGCTCATGGAGTGGTTTCCAACTCGCAATCAAACAGGCCCTTCCGGCTGAAATTGCGTGACAGCCCTTCCCGGCTGGTCTTAACTGGAAACGTGGCGTCCACGCCGACTCAGGCGGCGGCGCGTTTTCTGTTGGCGTTCATTTCATCGGTCGGAGGGACCGCTTCAAATGAAAATCCTTGTTATCGGCGCGGCCGGGATGATCGGCCGCAAGCTCGTCCATGCTTTGTGCGAGCGCGGGACGCTGAACGGCAGATCCATCGACGCGCTGGTGCTGGCGGATGTCGTGGCGCCGGAAAAACCTGATTTCGGCGGCGCAGTGGAGGCCATTGCGGCTGACCTTTCACAGCCGGGAACGGCCGAGCAGCTGATCGCTCGACGGCCGGACCTGATCTTCCATCTGGCGGCAATCGTCTCCGGCGAGGCGGAAGCGGACTTCGAGAAGGGCTACCGCGTCAATCTCGACGGCACACGCTTCCTGCTGGAAGCGATCCGGCTTGCCGAACAGCCCTATTGCCCGAAACTCGTCTTCACCTCCTCCATCGCGGTCTTCGGCGAGCCGCTGCCATCGATTATCGGCGATACACATCACCTGACGCCGCTGACGAGCTACGGCACGCAGAAGGCGATCGATGAACTGCTGCTGGCAGATTATTCCAGGCGCGGCTTCCTCGACGGCATCGGCATCCGCCTGCCGACCATCACCATCCGCCCCGGCAAGCCGAACCGGGCCGCCTCCGGTTTCTTCTCCAGCATTCTGCGCGAGCCGCTGATCGGCCAGGAGGCGGTGCTTCCGGTCGATGAAAGCGTTCGTCACTGGTTTGCAAGCCCGCGCGCGGCCATCCGCTTCCTGCTCAAGGCTGCCGAACTCGAGACAGTGCCGCTCGGACAGATCCGCACGCTGACCATGCCGGGGCTTGCCGCCACCGTCGGCGATGAGATCGAGGCGCTGAGGCGCGTTGCCGGCGAGAGCGCCGTGAGGCTGATCCGGCGCGAACCGGACGCTGGTATCGCCAAGATCATCGCCGGCTGGCCGCAGAGCTTCGATGCCAGCCGCGCCCTGTCGCTCGGCTTCACAGCCGAGACATCCTTTGACGACATTATCCGCGTCCATATCGAGGACGAATTGAACAACAGACTGCCGGAGCGCGCCTGACATGCTGCTTGGAGCCATTGCCGATGATTTCACCGGCGCCAGCGATCTTGCCAATACCCTTGCGCGCGGCGGCATGTCGACGATGCAGTTCGTCGGTCCCGGCCGCGGCAAGGTGAATTGCGAAGCGGGCGTCGTGGCGCTGAAGACACGCTCGGCGCCGGTCGAGGATGCGGTGTTGCAGTCGATGGATGCGGCGCGCTGGCTGCTGGACCAAGGCTGCGAGCAGATTTTCTTCAAATATTGCTCGACCTTCGATTCCACGCCCGAAGGCAATATCGGCCCGGTGGCCGAAGCCCTGCAGCGGCTGACGGGCGCCAATGTCACCGTCGTCTGCCCCGCCTTTCCGGCAACGGGCCGACGGGTGTTCATGGGCCACCTTTTCGTCAAGGACAAGCTGCTCAGCGAATCCGGCATGGAGAACCATCCGCTGACGCCGATGACCGATCCGGATATCCGCCGCTGGCTGCGGCTGCAGACGCGCGGCGGCGTCGGCAGCATCACGCTCGATACGGTGCGCGAAGGTTCTGGCGCCATCCGCAGCCGCCTGCGCGACGAGCTGACCGAGGGCAACCGCCTCGTCGTGGTCGACGCCATCGAGGATGCCGATCTCCTGACGATCGGCGAGGCGGTGGTCGATCATGAGCTGGTCACCGGCGGGTCCGGACTGGCGCAGGGGCTGGTGTGCAACTTCGCCAAGCGCGGCAAACTATTAGGCATTCCGGCCGAGGTACCCGCCGTCAGCGGGCCGGGCGTCATCCTCTGCGGCTCCTGTTCGCTTGACTCGCAGAACCAGGTCGCCTGCCATCTGCAGAACCATCCCGGTCTCTCGATCGATCCGGCGGCTATTGTGCGCGGCACGATGTCGATAGAGCATGCCGCCCGCTGGGTAGCCTCCAATGCGGACGACAATCCGATCGTCTATTCCACCACCTCGCCCGATGTCGTGAGCTTCGTGCAGCAGCGCTTCGGGCGCGAGGAATCGGCAAAGATCCTCGAGGATTTCTTCGGCGGCCTTGCCAAGCGGCTTGCCGATACCGGAACGCAGCAGATCGTCGTCGGCGGCGGGGAAACGTCAGGCGCCGTCGTCGAAGCGCTCGGCCTCAAGCAGATGATCATCGGTGCGGAGATCGATCCCGGCGTGCCGGTCCTCGTTTCCGAGCGCGGCCGGCCGATGCGGCCGATCGGCCTGGCGCTGAAGAGCGGCAATTTCGGCTCGCCCGACTTTTTCGCCAAGGCACTGGACAGGGTCGCCGGCCATGAATGAGGCAGCACTGCGGGAAAGCATCGTCCGCTGGGGAAAATCGCTTTTCGAGCGGGGGCTTACGGCCGGCTCTTCCGGCAATATCTCGGTGAAGACCGAGGACTTCTACCTCGCAACGCCGACCAATTCCTGCCTCGGCTTCCTCGATGCCAACAGGCTTTCGAAGCTCGACAGCGACGGCAAGCACCTCTCGGGCGATGCGCCGACCAAGGAATTGCCGCTGCATTTCTCCTTCTATGAGAAGCGGCCGCAGACGGGTGCCGTCGTGCACCTGCATTCCACCTATGCGACGGCGCTTTCCTGCCTTGCCGATACCGATCCGAAGGATGCCATTCCGCCGCTGACGCCCTATGTCGTCATGCGTGTCGGCAAGGTGCCCGTTGTGCCCTATACGCGGCCGGGCTCGGCGGATGTGAAGCCGCTGATTGCCGAAATCGCCGGTCAGCACAGTGCGGTGCTTCTCGAAAATCACGGGCCGATCGTATCGGCCGCCACGCTTGATTCTGCCGTCTTTGCCATCGAGGAGCTGGAAGAGGCGGCGAAGCTTTCGATCATCACCCGCGGCATGAAGGTGCGACAGCTGAATGGCGAGCAGATTGCCGACCTGGAGAAGCACTTCAAGCTGCGCTAGGCAACTTCAAGTAAAAGCGCCCGATGATCGGAAACCTCGGGCTGTTCGACAATTTCAAAGCGCTCCACCACGACCTCCGGCGTCACCAGCATATAATCGGCAAAGCGCCCCTCCTTCGGATAGAGCGAGGTGCGGGTATCGGTAAAGCCTCTGCCGGTGACGAGATCGTTGAGGCCGAGGCGGCCAAGCTTCTCGAAGGTGACGCTGTCAGGCAGCACATTGAAATCTCCACAGACGACGAGGCGTTCATCACCGGGCCAGACGCGTTCGATGAGTTCGACCAGTGCGTCGGCCTGGGCATGGCGGGCCGGAATGTCGCCCTTGCCTGCGGGATCGCGCAGGCCGTGAAGCTGGGCGATGGTGACGGAAAAGCCGCCGGAGTAGTCGAACAGGCGGATGCAATGGGCATTGCGGGATCGCGGATGCTCGCCCCAGTCATCGGCCGAAAAACGGCCATGGATAAAATCCGCCGCCTGGCCGATGACAGGATATGATTTACGCACGAAGGTGGCGATACCGAATTCGGTCGTGAAGACCGTCTCGCCGTCAAAGAGATCGCCCCGCGCAAAGGGGCAGAAGAAGCCGTCATGGTCAGGCAGAATGGCGGCGATTTCGTCGTAAAGATGGGCGCGTTGCGGCAGCACAGTGTTGCCGTCGCGATATTCCAGCCAGTCAGGCGCACCCGCAGCCGATCGCACCACCTCCTGCAGGCAGAAGATATCGGCCTCCGCGCCCGCAAGATAATCGATCAGCGGTGCGTGAATGCTGCCGCCCCAGACATTCAGTGAAATGATCCGCAAAGCCATGCGAGCTCCCTTTTCGGCGAAACTAGCAGATTCGCACAGGGAACAATGCCGGTCCTGCCCTGTTGTTCTCTGCGACAGTAAAGGAGAAATATCATGGCACTGAACAGTCCCAAGGATGGTGCGCCCGGCACCACAGATCAGTCGCCGCGCTGGGAAGGGCCGCAGGGCACGAAGCCAGCAGGCTATCTGCATGCGAAGGATGATCCGGAAAAGGCCCGCGATGCCCACGGCGAAAACCTCAACCATCCCAATGTGAAGAAGGTTTCCGACGCCATGAAGACCAAGGAAGATGATTAGGAAGACCCATGGCCAACCCGCAACGTTTCATAAAACCGGAAGCAGGTCCGCCCGCCGACACCGGCAACCAAGATTCACACGGGAAAGAGTCCGGCAAACCGCCGATCCTCAAGCCGGACGCCGGCAGCGACGGCAAACAGCCTATTCCGCTCATCAACCCCTCGGGCGGTGGCGCGGTGACGCGCTAGAGCCTTTCCTGGTTAGCTTGCAGCATTCTGTTGGCTCAAACGGAGTCGGATGGTCGACCGGCCGGCGCGCGTCGTAGCCCAGATCTACGGCCAAGCCGGCCGGTCGATCAGACGGCCCGTTTCAGCCAACCCCGCTGGTTTGCTAGCAAACCAGCCAGGGCCGGGCATCTTTGCGCCAGGATCAAAGGCGATCGGCTCGGACGTACCTGGGGTATGCCCGTCGCCAATCGCCTTTGCCCTGACACAAACCTGCTCCGGCAGAATGCTTCAAGCTAACCAGGAAAGGCTCTAGATCCCGTCAGCGATAGCCGGTGTCATCAGCCGGTTTGCCGGGCTCCTGCACCTCGGCAAGATAACGCCAGCAATCCGGCCGCGTGCCGTCGAGATCGGTGAAGCCGTAAGCCTCGGCCAATTGGAAGCTCGACAGCGACTGGCCGTTCCATCTGCTGCGGTCGGGATCGGCAGCGAGTGCGGCGACTGCCCGGCCGGTGAAACGCGGCGTTTCCGAGATAACAAAATGCGGCTGGACCTTTGTGCCATCCCGCCAATTTTCTTCCTTCACGCCATAGATCTCCAGCATCATTTCCGAGCGCATCCAGCCGGGCGAAAGCGAAACCGCGGTCGCGCCGTGCGGCGCGAGGTCCCTGGCATGCGCCCAGGCCATACGGTTCGTGCCCGTCTTGACGAGATCGTAGTAGGGGCAAAGCCGGTAATGGGTGGCGTTGTAATCCGCCGTACCGTCGGTCATCTCCACCAGCAGGCCGCCGGGCCGCTCGATCATCAGCGCCAGCGCGTAATGGGCGGTGATGAAATGCGTGTCGATCGCAAGCCGCAGCATGCGAAGACCCTTGTCGAGGGAGTGCTCCCAGACCGGTTTGTCCCACTCCGTCAGATGCTCGCCGCCCCAGATGTCGTTGACGAGAATATCCAGCCTGCCCTGCTCCGCACGAATGCGGGCAACCAGAGCTTCCACCTCACCCGGGACCAGATGATCCACCTGCATGGCGATGCCGCGACCGCCAGCCGCACTCACCAGTTCGGCTGTTTCCTCGATGGTTTCCGGCCGGCCATATTCGGATTGCTGCGCGCGGGTCGTGCGGCCGGTCACATAGACAGTCGCGCCTGCCGCGCCCAGCTCCACCGCGATGCCGCGACCGGCGCCGCGCGTTCCGCCAGCGACAAGTGCAACCTTTCCCTTCAAGTCCGCTGTCATTTCGCTCTCCTCCCCGCTAGAAACAATCGGCGGCCTAGCCGGCCCCCTTGTATATAAACGAATGTTCGTTCATAAATCTGTTGAACGCAAGAGGAAATTTCATGCCGCGTCCGCGCACGCTTTCCGATGAACGGCTGCTATCGATGGTTCTCGATGTGATCCAATCCAAGGGGCCGGATGCAGCGACCTTTGCAGCAGTCTCGAAGGCGAGCGGCCTCTCGGGCTCGACACTGGTGCAGCGTTTTGCCACCAAGGCCGGCATGCTGCGCGCCGCCCTGCTCCATGCCTGGGACAGGCTGGATGCGGAAACGGCGCGGCTCGCCGAAGCCATGCCGAAGACGGCAGATGGGGCGATCGCCTTGCTGACCGGCCTTTCCCGAGACTATGGCGACAACCCCGCCTCCTACGCGGAAGGCCTGCTCCTGCTGCGCGAGGATTTCCGCGATTCGATGTTGCGCGCCCGGGGCGCTGCCTGGGGCGCGGCGCTGACGGCAGCGCTTGCCGAGCGTTTCGAGGGACAGAGACAAGCGCAGACCATTGCCCGGCTGATGCTGTCGCAATGGCAGGGATCGCTTCTCTGGTGGGGCTTTTCCTCCGAGGGCGCAGTCGCCGACTACGTGGAGCGGGAACTGCGGCTCTTTCTTGCCGCCCTCGAGCCCAAATTAATCTAGGGTCTCCTGCGAGTTCTTATCGTTTGCGGAGGGGCAAAGAGGCGGGCTATCGACCATGTACCGGCCATGTCGCCGGGCGCACGTGAAGGAAACGCTCGTGAATATGAAACACTGCCTTATCGCCCTCGTTTTGTCGGCGAGCCCGCTTCATGCAGCCGACATGACGGACAAGGCGTTCCAGGAGATCGCAAACCGCATTTTTCAGCCGGTGATCAAGGCCTACGATATTCCGGGGCTCGCCGTCGGCGTTTCGATCAACAGCTCCGAATTCTACTACACTCACGGTGAAGCTTCGCGCGAGACGAAGGCACCCGTCACCAGCGACACGATCTTCGAGCTTGGCTCCGTCAGCAAAATTTTTAATGTCACGCTCGCAGCACTTGGAGAACAGCGCGGCCTGTTGTCGATGGAACAACCCGTCTCGACCTATCTGCCGGAGCTCAAGGGGAGCGCCTTCGACCGGGTCACGCTCGTCAACCTCGCTACCCACACCTCGGGCGGCCTGCCGCTGCAGGTGCCGAACAGTGTAACTGATGATGCCGAGTTGATGACCTATCTGAAGGCCTGGAAGCCGGCCTACAAGGCAGGCACCATGCGCTCCTATTCCAATGTCAGCATCGGCCTTCTCGGGCGCATCGCCGGAGAGCGTTTCGGCGGGAGCTACAGGCAGGCGGCCGAAGGCCAGCTGTTTCCCGCCCTCGGCCTCAAGAGCACCTTCATCTCGGTTCCGCCTGAGGCCATGGACCGCTACGCCTTCGGTTATGCCAAGGACAATCGTCCCGTCCGCGTCGGCCCAGGCGTCCTCGATGACGAGGCTTACGGCGTCAAATCCACGGCTCGCGACATGGTCCATCTGCTCGCGCTGAATTTGAAGCCGGATGCTCTGGCGCCCGAGTTCAAGGCGGCGATCGAGAAGACACATACGGGCTATTTCGATACGGCCTATTACACGCAGGACATGGTCTGGGAGCAATATGCCTGGCCGGTCGCGCTCAAGCGGCTTGTCGACGGCAACTCGGCCAAGATGAGTTTGGAAAGCCAGCCGGTCAAACAGCGGGCGAAGCCGCTTGCGCCGCAGACATCAGTGCTGATGAACAAGACCGGATCGACGAACGGCTTCGGCGCTTATGTCGTGCTGGTGCCGAAGGCGCATATCGGGCTGACGATGCTGGCAAATCGGAACTATCCGAATACCGCACGCGTCGAAGCAGGCCTGAAGCTCATCCAGGCACTCGAGGCATACGCCGCGAAATAGCCGCCACGTCGGCCGGTCGCAGCAGCGGTTGCGGCCGGCCGACGTTAGCGGTGGCGATACCCTATCCATTCGTGTCAGAGGACAGAACTTCTTCATCCGTGATATAGGGTCGAATGCCCCAACCAGGATGCAATGCATGTCATGGACCATGCTGGAAGATCCGCTGTATCAGTTTATCGCTCTCGTTCTGCTCAGCGCCGTGGCACGGTTCATCTTCGGACGAAACCCGACCTTCCGGCTGATCGCCAATTTCGTCTTCTTTGCACTGCTGACGCTGCTGCTCGTTGAGAACGAGATTGCGCCCTACACGTCAGACATGGGCCAAGCGACGGATCTTTTCCGGCGCATTTTCGTCGGGGTCGCCAAGGCGGTCTGGTGGATCGGCGGGGCGATGGTGCTGACAAGCTCGGTGCGGCTCTTCCTGATCTTCGAGCGCAAGCCGCGCGAGGCGCGTCTGCTGCAGGACCTTATTGTCGCCATCATCTATGTCGGCGCAGCACTTTCAGTCGTCGCCTATGTCTTCGGCGCGCCCGTTGCCACGCTGATCGCCACCTCGGGCGTCTTCGCCATCGTGCTCGGCCTTGCGCTGCAGAGCACGCTGAACGACGTCTTCTCGGGCATCGCGCTCAATCTCGGCCGGCATTACAGCGTCGGCGACTGGATCGTCCTCGATGACGGCGTGCAGGGCCGCGTGGTGGAGACGAACTGGCGCTCCACCCACCTTTTGAACGGCACGAACGACCTCGTCATCGTGCCCAACAGCGCTCTTGCCAAGGCGCGGCTGACGAATCTGACGAGTCCTGAAGAAGCCCATGGCGTCTCGCTGAAGATCCGGGTCGTGCCCTCAAGCCCGCCGGCGACCATCGAAGAGACGATGCGCACGGTGCTGCTCAGCAGCAACGCCATCCTGAAATCCCCAGCCCCCGTCGTCAGCATCACGGGGCTGGACGGCAACGCTATCGAATTCGAACTCTCCTTCCGCGTCTCCGGACTGGGTGAGGCGACCGCTGCCAGGAACGAGGTTTACGATCTTGTCTATCGCCATACCAAGGCGGCAGGCCTGCAGCTTGCCGCACCCGCGGGTTCGCCGGCAATTCCCGTTGCCGATCCGCAGGAAGAAGCCGGAAAACATCCGAACTCGGCCTGGCGCCTGCTCAATGCCATCCCGCTTTTCTCGACGCTGACGGAAGACGAGAAGGAGTCGCTCGCCGCTGACATGAAGCGGCTGAACTTCCGCAAGGACGCCCTGATTGCGACGCAGGATACGTCGCTGACTTCCCTGATGATCGTGCGGCGCGGCGTTGCCATCGTCGAGCGGCACGAGGGCAGCGAGATCATCGAGCTTGCCAGAATTGCGCCGGGCGACCTGTTCGGGGAACGCGGCGTGCTGATGGGCGCGCTGGAGCCGGCCAATATCCGCGCGCTCACATCGGTCGTGGTCTACGAGATCGCCAAGGACCACCTCGCCGCGATCATGCAGGAGCGGCCAGCACTTGCCGAAGAGCTGGGTCTGCTGCTGTCTCGCCGGATCGAATCCGAGAAGCATCATTTCAGCGCAGGCGTGTCGGCCGAAGCCAGCCATCCAACCACACTGACGACACGCATCCGGCATCTCTTCCAGATCCCTCACAACACCTGGCAGTGACGATCAGCTAGCCTTTTCCTCGGCTTTTTCGGAGTCGTCACCGACCGTCAGCGGCCAGTCGACGACATAGTCCTCGAAATCGTCGATATCGACATCGTTTTCGCTGACGGTGCGGCCGCGAGCCGAGATGCCGGCAGCGTGGACGGTTTCCGGATCCCCCGAGACGAGTGGGTGCCACCAGTAGAGATCGCGCCCCTCGTTGACGAGGCGATAGCCGCAGGTGGGCGGCAGCCATTCGATCTCGGAAACGTTCTCCTTGGTGAGCTGAATGCAATCGGGCACGAAATCCCAGCGGTTCGGATAGCTGGAGCAGCGACAGCTCTCGCTGTCGAGCAGCTTGCAGCGGATCGAGGTGAAATAGACGTCGCCGCTATCCCATTCCTCGATCTTGTTGAGGCAACAGAGGCCGCAGCCGTCGCAGAGGCTTTCCCACTCCTCTTCATTCATTTCGGCAAGCGTCTTGCGCTTCCAGAAGGGCAGATCGTTCATCGTTCGTTTCTTGCAACAGCCGCCCGCAAATTCGCGTGACGACCGTTCAACTCTCTTGTTCTTGTGCGCAAAATCAACCAATTATTCAACATGCTCCGGCTATCCGGAGAGTTGCGGCCCCTTTCAGGCCCCGCTCCGGCGTCCGGGTTTTGACGGCCGCCGAGCGCGATCAGGCGGGAATACAGGACGTGCAGGATCCGGACAACCCACATAATGGGCCAAATAATGCGCCAGATGAGCCCGAAAACGGGCAAGGCAAGAAGCAGCCGTCGAAAAACCGGCATCTGTTGCTGCGCATCGATTCATGGATCGACTCGACCATCTGGAACGCCGGCTTCCGCGCCGCTGAAATCTGGGAAGACACCACCATCTTCTTCCGCCGCTTCCGTGTTCGCGGCTGGAAGCGCATGGTCTTCGAACTTGCCGGCGAAGGGCTGACACTTGGCGCCGTCGGCATGGTGCTGATGCTGGCGCTCGCTCAACCGGCTTTCGAGGCTACCAAGGAAGACTGGCGCAACCGCGGTGATTTCGCCGTCACCTTCCTCGACCGCTATGGCAATGTCATCGGCCATCGCGGCGTGATCCATCAGAATTCCGTGCCGATCGACGAGCTGCCGGATTCGCTGATCAAATCCGTCCTCGCGACCGAAGACCGGCGCTTCTTCGACCATTTCGGCATCGACGTCGTCGGCCTCTTCCGCGCCATGGTCACCAATGCCCAGGCCGGCGAAGTCGTCCAGGGCGGTTCGACCCTGACGCAGCAGCTCGCCAAGAACCTGTTCCTTTCCAACGAGCGGTCGATCGACCGCAAGATCACCGAAGCGTTCCTCGCCTTCTGGCTGGAAGCGAACCTTTCCAAGAAAGAGATCCTCGCCACCTATCTGGACCGCGCCTATATGGGCGGCGGCACATTCGGAGCCGCGGCTGCGGCGCAATTCTATTTCGGCAAGAACATCACCGACGTGAATCTGGCCGAATCCGCCATGCTCGCCGGCCTCTTCAAGGCACCGGCAAAATATGCCCCGCATGTGAACCTGCCGGCGGCACGTGCCCGCGCCAACGAGGTGCTGACCAACCTCGTCCAGAGCGGGCTGATGACCGAGGGACAGGTGATCGCCGCGCGGCGCAATCCCGCAACCGTCGTCGACCGCAACGAGGTGGAATCGCCTGACTTCTTCCTCGACTGGGCCTTCGACGAGGTGCAGCGCCTGTCGCCGCGCTTCCACCAGCGCTCGCTGATCGTGCGCACCACGATCGACATGGGCATCCAGCAGGCGGCAGACGATTCCATCGAGACGTCGCTGCGCGAATATGGCGAGGCCTATCACGCCAAGCAGGGCGCGATGGTGATGATCGAGAATGGCGGTGCCGTGCGCGCCATGGTCGGCGGGCGCGACTATGGCGAGAGCCAGTTCAATCGCGCCACTAGGGCGCTGCGCCAGCCGGGCTCATCCTTCAAAGTCTATACCTATTCAGTGGCCATGGAGAGCGGGATGACGCCGAAGACGACGATCATCGACGCGCCGATCTCCTGGGGCAACTGGAGCCCGCACAATTACGCAAACCGCTATGCCGGCCGCATCACGCTGGAAACCGCCGTTGCTCAATCGATCAATACCATTCCGGTGCGCCTTGCCAAGGAAAAGCTCGGCATTCAGCCGATCCGCGCCATGGCCAAGGCCATGGGTGTGGAAACGCCGATCCGCGACGACGTAACAATCCCCATCGGCACTTCGGAAGTGACTGTGCTCGATCAGGCGACCGCCTATGCGGTTTTCCCGGCCGGCGGCTACCAGTCGCGTCGCCATGGCATCACGCAGATCCTCGATTACGGTGGCGACATTCTCTACGACTTCGACCGTGACGAACCGCCCGCCAAGCGCGTGCTTTCCGAACAGGCCGACAGCTACATGAACCAGATGCTGTCGCGGGTGCCTTATGTGGGTACGGCGCGCAAGGCGGCCCTCGACAACGGCGTCGTCACCGCCGGCAAGACGGGCACGACACAGGCCTATCGCGACGCCTGGTTCGTGGGCTTTACCGGCAACTACACCTGCGCCGTCTGGTTCGGCAACGACGACTATACGTCGACCAACAACATGACCGGCGGCTCGTTGCCCGCCATGACCTTCAAACGCGCGATGGATTATGCCCATCAGGGAGTGACGCTGCGCCCCATTCCCGGCATCGAAAACCCGCTGCCATCCGAACAGGATATCGCCAAGGCGCAGGCCAACAAGCCGAAGGATGGCGCGCCGACCCTCGTCCGCCCGCGCATGCTCTCGGTGCAATCGACCGACATTCTCAAGGGCATCGGCGAAAAGCTGAAGGATGCTGCACCACTCGAGGCGCAGAAGGTCGCGAGCGCGCAGTGATGCTTTCTTATTTTGGCAAACCGGCATAGCTGGTTTGCCAAGACATGGGGGACACATCGCCCCATGGCATTCCACCCTGCCAGAATCAGTGGTAACCCTTTCAACTGATTTGATCTTCAAGGGCGCAAGGTGTTTCGGTTTCCCCTTTTCATCCTGATCACGCTGATCGTCGCCTTCGGCGGCGGTATCATGATTTCGCTTTACGCGCTGGATGCAACGCAGGGGTTCGGAGCGATCAGGCTCGGCGCCTGGGAGGCTTTTCCGGAGTTGCAGACTGTCGATGCGGACCCCTATGCGAAGTCGCATCGGGCGCGTGCCGGCAAGCTGCTCTACGGCAGCGCCGAAGGCCTGACCTTTACCGCGGCTGTGGATGACGACGGGGCGCGGCTCAATGCCGCCTGCCATTACCGCATCATCGGTCAGACGCCGCCGGCGCGCCTTTGGACGCTGTTTACTGCCGACAATGCCGGTAATCCGGCCTCGCTGCAGCCAGGCCTGCCGGCCGCGCTGAATTCATGGACCGTGCTGCGCCGGCCGGACAGCAGCTTCACCATCGACATTGCAACCCGTGCTGTGCCCGGCAACTGGCTGGCACTGCCACAGGCCGGCACGTTCCGGCTGGTGTTGACCCTGTTCGACACGCCGACGGCCGGCAGTTCCGGCGTGATCGACCTTTCGATGCCGAAGCTCACCAAGATCGGGTGCGGCAATGCTTAGGGTGTTCTTCGCCGTCATAACCGGGCTTTTCGGCGCAGCACTTCTGCATCTCGTCATCATTCTCGCGCTGCCGCACTTTACCGGCCGCGATGCGGCGACGCGCGTGGAGGCGGAAGGCGATCCGAACAATTTCTACCTGCTGACCAACCGCTATGACGAGGCCGGGCTCGCCAACGGCGATCCCTTCGTGCGCACCGCCGTCTGCTCCTTCGATGTGAGCGAGGCACCGGTGCATTTCACCGCCAAGGGCAATGTGCCCTTCTGGTCGATCGCGATCTACGACAGCGCCTCCAACGAGGTCTTCAGCATGAATGACCGCACCTCCGTCGGCGGCGCGCTTGACGTGATCACAGCCAGCCCGATCCAACTGACCGATCTGCGCAAGAACCTGCCACAGGAATTACAGCAGACGATCCTGGTGGAGATGGCGCATTCCGAGGGCTACGCCGTGCTGCGCACGCTGGCGCCGCAGGCAAGCTTCGACGAAGCTGCGCGAGCCTTCCTGACAGAAGCGGGCTGCGACGAACTCGACGCCCGCTAGGTGTTTCAATTGAAATCGCGAAGTAAAAGCCACATCCCCGAAAGGAGGGGGGAGGCGTGGGCCAAGCCTGTAAACCGGAGATTAGACAGCCGTTTGATTCGTCGCAAGCGTCGATGGGCGTTTCGGCCTAAATGCAGCGTCTGGAAATAACCTTAGAGTGTCATTTCGCCCTCAGCCGGAACCGACCTCTCCCGCTTCATCAGGCCCGCTGTCGTCGCGGATCACAGGAACGCCCCAATGAATGCCTTTGGTTACCTCCGGCTGCGCGACGACGGGCGCAGCTCGTGGGCGAGGTCGTTCAGTATTCGGGACACCTATCGGCTCTCCTACATCCGCGGGCCTGAAGGACGTCTCATCGGCCTCGCGCAAGAACTCAACTGAGCGCACCGGCGGTAAGTCGCACCGCCGCCAAGTTTGAACGAAGGTTGGCAGCACCCAACGAAAACGAAAAATCCCCATAGACCGGGAACCGCGCTTTCCATCCCGCGGGTTCTTTCCCTGGAGGCCTTCGGACGCCGACCCGGGCCAGCCCAAGACTTGGAGAGCCGGCATCCGAAACCCTTCACAGAAGCGGTCGGCGGCATAGGCAGCTGCGCGCGCTTACGATGAGGCAGGCCTGGTGGTGCGTGTCAATCGGACATTGCGCGGCATCAATGCAGGCCGATCACTCCGTACTCTTGAAGAGCTTCTACGATGCCATGGAAAATGAGCCCCCCGCCCATCGTCGCGACGAAGAAACCGACGATCCGAGTAACCGCATCAATCCCCATAGGGCCTACTCGGCCGATGACCTTTTCGGCATAAGCCAGGCACAGGTATGTCACCAGCATTGTCGCCAGGATAGCCCCCCCGATGGCGAGAAACGAGGCCAGTTCAAGCCGGGAGCCTTTTACAAGCGACGTCATGCCAATGATGGTTGCGATTGCACCGGGGCCGAACATAATCGGCATGGCGAGCGGCACAAAAGCGATATCGCCGTTTTGCCCTTCGGCTGCCGTTGTCGATCCGCCCGGAGGAGAGCCCGAAAACAACTGAAAGCCTATCCGGAGCAGAATGATCCCGCCGACGACACGAACCATGCTCAAGGAGATCCCAAATACTCTAAGTATAAATGTACCAAAAATAAGGAAGAAGAACATGAGGAGAGCCGCGTATATACATGAGCGGCGTGCAATGTCTCGATGCTGTTCCGAACTCTCACCTTTCAGTAGATTAATAAATACAGGTAATGCTTCCAGCGGGTTTATGATCGCCAACAATGTAGAAAAAGTACTGACAAACAATGTCAAAACCTGTTGCATGACCGCTTTGCCTCCAATTTCACGCACAAAGGCTATAAACTTAGCGAATGGCCTGTGGCAGGGCTATCAGGACGCAGAACGATATCGGCCCCTCAGCGGAGCGACGATCCTACGCATCAATAAGACCAGCGGAGTGAAGCCGCTTTCAGAGAGTACCTTCAAAGACTGCCCGATCGCTTGGCCCCTGCCGCTCAACGGGTCGGAAAGAGGAACGTCAACTGTGCGCGCAACTGCCAATCAGGGCCGGTGTCATCCGGCTTAACTATGTTGTAATAGGCGGATACCTGCGCATTGACCGGCTGATGACCTATCTCGAAGATGCGTCCGATGCCGCCGCCGGCCGGGACAGTCCAGCGATTGTCCCCAGCGGCCTCCCAGTTGGCGGTGATGACGGGGCTCGTCGTCAGGTACCAGCCGTTAGCGAGGTTGTAATTCAGAAACGGCTGGAACGTCAGGGCATTGACGTCGGAACGGTCGTCGTCTCCCGCAAAAGACCACAGATTTATGGCCAGAAAGCCCGTCGTTATTTTGAGTGGCTTGACACTCAAGAAGGTGACGAATCCAGGGCCGGCCGACCACTTTCCCGTTCCAAGGAGATTGTTGGTGGCAGTCGGGATTTGAAAGACCGGCCCAGCGCCCCAAACCAAGCTTACATCCGGAGCCAACTCCACGGGCTTGCTCGGCGAAAAGAAGAATTCCGGTGTGAGGTCTCCAAGACCAAAGTGGCTATTGCCAATGTCATCGCCAAATACCCTCTCAGCTTCCTGAAGCTCCTCTCCGGCGAGGAAGGGCTCCTGGTAGATTACTGGCAGGATCGGGCGAATGATCAGATTCCAGTCATCATTGAGGCGAACCGGAAAAACCGGCTGAATATTAAGAACGTTCTGAGTGTTGTCGGTGTTGCCGAGGCCAAAGTTGGTTTCATTCTGAAACGGTAGGCTGATCATATTGGCTATCGGGTTTTGTGCAGCCTCGCGTAAATCCTCTTGAGCACAGGCTGTCGAAACGTGGAACGCCAGCGCGGCTGCGGGAACCGCCATTCGAATCGCATTGCGCATCATCAATTGTCCCCCTAGGCAACGCCCAAGCTTTCGCCATCGCTAATATAGCATCTCCGTTGCTTCGTAGGTTGAATAATGCGGCTACGCAACCAAAGTCCTCGATGCCTGTTGCCAGTCGGCAACAGGCTGTCCCGCAACCGCGTCGACGGCACCATAATTACCGTATCGCCGTCAAGGAGCGCGCCCGCACCGGAACGCTCCTATCATGGGGAAGAATGACGATTCCCGCCCCGAGAAAACATCTGCGCACGACGGATATCTGAACCGCCATCGCGCTAGCGTGGCGGGATACGGATAGTAGCCGCACTGGTCGTAGCGGCCGTTGTAGTAGTAGGGGTATCCATAAGACCGCGCCGCAGTTCCAATAGCCAGTCCGGCGGCCACTGCCGGCGTACCGGCATACCAGGCACCATGGTAGACTGGGGCATGCCAGTAGTTGCCGCTGTGCCAGGCGTAGGTATTTCCTGTCCGGTCGTCGTGGTACACATGCTCGTTCCCGACACGCGCATAGCTCCCAGTGAAGTCTCCCCGGCCAAAATCGCGACCACCAAAGTCTCCACCGCCGAAATCGCGGCCGCCAAAACCGTCGCCACCAAAGCCGCCACCTCCGAAGCCGCCGCCACGGTCGATGAAAAGTGCGGCAGGTCCGCTGGACCCACTAAAGCATGTCGCGCAAAAGTGTGCAGCGATTTTGCGATAACGACATGCGTAAAACAAAGGCCTAAAGCGTGGCAAGCGGATCTGAAAGATCGTAACAACACGCCTTAAAGTTGTTTCCGTGATTTACTTGTTCTTGACGCGTGGCGCGGGATGCGCCGGTTTCTTGTCAGGGGTTTCGACGATCCGCTCGTAACGGACGCCGGTGAACCAGAGGATCTTTGCTTCACGGGGCTCCTTGCCCGTGCGGCGCGGCGCCTCACGCAACCGGTCCGCCAATGCGACTACAATTGCCATTCTCGTCTCCATGCACTGCCCGAGACGGATGAACTTGCGATGGATTTCACCCTGCCCGCCATGCCGCGGGCCAGCGCGTCCTCAAGCGCCGGATGAACCGGACCGAGGGCATTCGCGCCTTTCTCACGGCACTTGATCGAAATACCGTGATGCTGCGGAGCTTCCACGATCCATATTCCCAAATCGCGTCGTTCCTGTCCGAATTGAGACACACGACCGTTAACAGATTACTAATATTCAGCCACTGCTTTAGGCAGTCTGCTTGGCAGTGAGATAACGCGCAGAATGGTTGTTTGGTTTCAGCCGAGGAAAAGAAAAGACAGGCTGAAAACCGGTCGATAAAATTAGAAACAATTCATATAGTTAACGGCTCTTCGCCGCTGAAGCGGCAACTGCGCCGGAGGTGTTGCAAATATGCGTCACGAAAATATTAATTGCGGTGGGGGTCGGCGGGTGTATTCTGCCCTCGTCGGCCAAAAGTTCTAAGGCGATGGCCGCTTGGGAGATTATACGTGCTCTTGCTGTCATACGGAGAGCAACCCATGCCCTTTCTGTATAACTCCGCATTCACTTCAGAAGATTTGGACGTGCTGCGCGGTGCGCTGGATGCCTGGTGCGCGGAAAAGCATATCGACATCAGAAGCGTCGAAGCGCAGTTGGCTGCTTCGACGGCACTCGACCTTTACCACTCGGGTCATGACAATCACGACAAACTGCTGTCGGCACTTAGAGGCCGCAAGAGCCGCTAGATTATTTGCCGGCTATTTATCCACACGTTTAAAAACTGGAAATCGCCCCACGTCCGGGGCGATTGATTTTATTTTGCTGGCTCATCAAATTGCAACACGCGAAACGTGTATATTTCTGTTGCATTTTAATAGAATCTTCAGCATGCATTAACCGTGCCGGTGTAGGATTTGTTCATAACCATATGGTCCGACGTGCGTCCCGCCAGCGCTTGTCGGCCCACGGTTTCCCGCTTGTTCTGCGTTTTCAGGGTGCTCTTGTGCGTGACCGGTTTCGAGACCTAGAAGGCCCCATGGCCATCAGGAAGAAGGACGTGGTGTTGATGGCGACTGTCAGCAGTTTCGAGAACCTGTCACATCCGACACGCTCCGAACTGCGCCAGTTTGCCGAACTCTTCATGCCGCTTTTCCAGGCCTCCTCCGAAGAAGCGAGGCGGCAGGCCGTTGCAGCCCTTTCCCAATGCGAGAACATGCCGGCGGCCGTTGCGCTCTTCATCGGCAATCAGCCGATCGAGATCGCAGCCCCCTTCCTCACCTCCTCCAAGGCAATCGATGACGACACGCTGATCACGATCGCCCGCACCCAAGGTGCTGCGCATGTGAAGGCGATCGTCAGCCGCGATGCCCTGTCGCCTGATGTCATCGATGCGCTGGTGGCACTGCGCCAGGCCGAGCCGCGCCCGTTCGCCACCGCACCTGTCGAGCAGCCCGCCATGCCGCTTTCGCCGATGCCTGCTGCGCCGGAAGCAGACCAGGAGGAAGCACAGCGTCTTGCCAATGAAGAGGCGCTGCGCGAGCGCATCCGCAGCCTTGCCGGCCATCTCGGCCGCAATGATCAGGACCGGCTCGGCCTGCGCTCGCTGTCCGATATTCAGGAGGCGCTGCTGGTGCGCTTTGCGCGCTCGCGGGAAGCCATGCATTTCGCCACCGCACTTGCCGATGCCCTGTCGGCCAGCCGCTGGCTTGCGGAGCGCATCATGCTCGACCTCTCGGGACAGCAGCTCGCCACGACGCTGACGAGCCTCGGCATGGGCTTCCTCGATTCCGTCTTCGTGCTGGAGAAGCTCTATCCGCATCTTGCCGAAGTCCCGCACAATGTCAGCCGCGCCTTCCTCGTTCTCGATGCGCTGGACCCGGAAGAATGTCATGCCCGCGTGGAAACGTGGCGTCGCGCCGACCGCTACACCTATAATCCGCAAGCGCCGGCAGCAGCCCAGCCGGCGCCTGTCGCACAGGCACAGGCTCCCGCCTACCGCTTCATCCGGCAGGCGCCGGTGCGCGATCTCAAGAGCGTCAGCCGGGCACGCTAACCGCCGGTTCGGCATGTCCTTCGCGCAACTAAAGCACGTCGCGATCTCCAAGATTCGCTCGCCGTGCTTTAGATCTTTGTTTTTACGCGTGTCGTTATCGCAAAACCGCGCACACTTTTGCGCGACACGCTTTATCTTGCAGGCAACGCCAACCGGCGGGTCATACCGACCATTTCCAGAAACACCTCATCGTGGCTGACGATCAGCAAGGCGCCGTCATAGGCCCTGAGGCCGGCTTCGACGGCGGCGATGGAATCGATGTCGAGGTGGTTGGTCGGCTCATCGAGGATCAGCAGCGCCGGCGGTGTTGCGCCGCCGAGAACGCAGGCAAGGCCGGCGCGCAGAAGCTGGCCGCCCGACAGCGTCGAGACGACCTGCAGCGCCGCATCGGCCCGGAACATGAACCGGGCGAGTGCTGCGCGGCAGGCATTCTCATCCGATTGCGGGTTCAGCCGCCGGAAATTGTCACGGATCGACGTCGCGGGATCGAGCAGGCTGACGCGCTGGTCGAGCATGGAGAAAGAGGTGAGGACGCGGACCGTTCCTTCCCATGGTTGGAGATCATCTGAAATCAGCGCCAACAATGTCGTCTTGCCCGAGCCGTTCGGGCCGGTGACGGCAATGCGTTCGGGACCAGTGATATCGAAGGACAGTTTGCGGATGATCGGTTCGCCCGCCTCGTAGCCGGCGGTGACCGCATCGATCTTCAGCACCGATCTGCCGGGCGGCAGGCCGGTCGAGGGCAGCTTGACGGAGAGCGGCTGCAGGATCTCGATACGCTTGCGCGCCTCCTCGGCATCCGCAAGCGCCTGGGCGCGGCGGCGCTCGGCAAGGCGGGCATTCTCGCCGCTGGTATTTTCCGCCTGGCGTTTCAGGCCGCCGGCAATGATCCGCGGCATGTCGCCCCTGGCGGCCTTCTTCTTTCCGGCGCTGTCCTTGCGGGCCTTGCGCTCGGCCGTTTCCTGTGTGCTGCGGGCGACCTCCGCCACGCGTTTCCTGGCATCGGCAAGATCGTGCTCGGCGGCGGCCAGTTCCAGCGCCTTGCGGGCACGGTAATCACTCCAGTTTCCGCCATAACGCGTGGCGCCAAGCGTGGTCAGCTCGACGATGGCGTCCATCGTTTCCAGCAGTTCGCGATCATGGCTGACGACGAGCGCGCCGTGGCGCCAGTTGCCGAGAAGCGAGATCACTGCCTCGCGGCCGTCGCGGTCCAGATTGTTGGTCGGTTCGTCGAGAATAAGGAAATCCGGCTCCTCGAAGATCAGGGCGGCGAGTGCTGCACGGGTGCGCTGGCCACCGGACAGCGCTGCCAGCGGCGTCTGCGGGTCCGCAGCAAGGCCTGATCGTTCCAGGGCTGCATCGATGCGTGCTTCGAGCGTCCAGTCGGCGACAGCAAGTTCGTCGGCACTTGCGTCGCCGCTTTCGGCACGGCGGAGGACGGAGAGAGCTTCGGTCGCGCCGAAGAGATCGGCGACGGTCTCATCCGGCCCGACCTGCACGCTCTGGCGCAGGATGCCGATGGTACCCGATACAGCGATGGAGCCGGTCTGCGGCTGCAGCTCGCCTGCAACCAGCTTCAAAAGCGTGGTCTTGCCGACGCCGTTGCGGCCGACGAGGCCGGTGCGCTCGGCGTTGAAACTCAGATCGATATTGGAGAAAAGCGGCCGGCCGTCAGGCGTGGACCACGAAAGATTGGAAAGCGTCATGGATGCAGGCATGGAAATCCCCGATGGCAAGGCGAATTGGCGTTGCGATCAGGTTCATATCCATTGAGCACACATCCTGTTGGTATTGCGGATGGCGGTAAACTAGGTGGAAAATGGCATAAATTCAAGGCAGGCCGTCAGCCGGCCATCGGCACGAGCGCCGAAACCTCGTCCGCTTCCAGTTCGACGATCCAGAGATCGGGGTCGAACTTGCGCTCGCGGTCCAGCATCTCCCGCACCCTGTCCGGCTCGGCGCGTTCGAGCCTGATTTCGAACAGGCGGTCGCCGCTGCTCTCCTCGTCGAAGAAGCTCTGCGGGGCGGGCGCGTAGAGGGTTTCGAGACCGTCGCGGAAGCGCTGGCGGATGAAAATGGCACCGGCCTCCTCCGCGCCCTTCTTCTCCACGGCAGCAAAACCGCCCGCAGAGAAAACCCTGCGGACGAGAGCGGAAACATAGATATCGGCGCGCAATCTCATGGGTGCGGTATAGACTGCGCGGCAGATGGCGGCAACGCTATACCTTCACCGCCAGCCGCAGGCCGCCCCAATGGCGGCCGCGGACAGTGATCGGGGCGGAAATATCCTTCATCATGACGAAATTGCCGGCGCCCATGTCCCGCCGATAGGTCTGGACGAGGAAGGGCGCAGTGCTTCTGCCGGCAGCCAGGCCGACGCGATCGTTGAAGATGCGGCGGTTGCGGCTGTTTGCGGTATTCCAGACGATATCGCCGGGCCGCTGCGGCTGCGAGAACTTCTTGTTGTGGGTCGGCAGGTAACCGTTTTCATCGACGGCGGCACAAAAGGCGATGCGCTCGTCCGAACCTGCCACCGGCTCCTGGATCGGTGGCAGCAGGCGGTCGGTGAGCTCGGTAAAGGATGTCATCATCTGCACCGGATCGGCGCCGGGAATGGGACGGTACTGGCGGCTGAACAGGCTCTCCATGCCGATTGCCCCCTCGGCAACGGCACGCTCCAGGGCACGCGATATATCTGCGGCGACGGATTGCGCCTGTTCGATCCAGTGGCGGTCGGCGGTTTCAACACCGGCGCTTGCGGTCAGCTGGATTAGCGTTTCGGACAGGCCGACGACGCTGTCGACGCGTTTGGCCGCTTGCTGCAGCCGGCCGTTGGAATCCAGCACTTCGGCGGACATTTCGCCGAGCTTGGCGACGAAGCCGGCGCAGTCCCTGTCCACGGCCTCGGTCGTATTCGCCATGACGGCGGAACTGTCGAGGATGCGGGTGATGACATGCTCCATGCTTTCGAAGGCGCCGCGCATCGCCTCGGATTTTTGGCGCACGCCGGCCGCACTTTCCCGCGCACCGCCGCCGACAACCGATAGTCGGTCGATCTTTGCGCGAAGCTGCTCCAGCGTTTCCTGGATGGAGCCCGTCGCCTTGGAGGTCTGCAGCGACAGAGCGCGGATTTCGGATGCGACGACGGCAAAGCCCTTGCCCGCCTCGCCGGCACGGGCAGCTTCGATCGCCGCATTGAGGGCCAGGAGATTGGTCTGGCGGGCAATGGTGCTGATCTCGGCGGCGACCTTGTCCACATCCGTCAGCGAGCGGGAAAAGCCGGAGATTTCCGTGCTGATTTCTTCGGAAGACTGGACCATGTGACGGATTTCCTCGACCGAGCCGGAGAGGCGGTCGGCCGATTCCTTCAGCATATGGCGAGCCTCGGAAGCAGTACCGTCCGTCTCGCGAAGGGAAACGGCGACGGAGCGATTGGTCTCGGCGATCGAGAGAGCGGTGCGGGTGACATCGTCGAAGGCGGCGGCATGGCGGGCGGACATCGCCGCCATGTCCTGGATGGCGCCGGCAATATCGACGAGATCGACGCCGAGCGTGGAAGCCTCTTCGGCGAGACGCGAGAGGATATGGCGCAACGCGTCGCGATCCGGCCCATCCGGCTCATGGGCCGGACTTACGGTATTCTCCTCCACTACTTTCAGCGCCTGCATGATCGAGCTCCCCCAAGCTACATTAGGGAAGCTTCAAACAACATGGTTAACAATTGGCTAAGAATATCGAGGGTTATACTTAGGTCGTAAAGGCCCTACCCCGGCGCCGCATGTGAGCCTATGGCCTCAGCTCTGCGTGAGCCCTGTCAGTCTTTCACTCATCTGCCAGAGACGTTCGGCAAGTTCCGGATCGGTCGCCCAGGGGCGCACGCCGAGCAGTTCCTCGGAGTCGGCGGGCACAGCCTTGGCTATATCGCAGTTCTCGCAATAGACGCCACCCATGCCTTCCAGCTCATCGCTGACGGCGCACCAGATGGTGGTTGCCGCTCCCTGCGCAATGGTCTTCTTGTTGTTTTCGGGGTCGATGACCGGATTGCCGTCGGCATCCACATAGCCGCTCGCCAGCAGAAATTCGCGCGACTGGTGGCGGATGAGATCGGTCGTGACGATGCCGCCGGGATGCAGCGAGAAGGCGCGAACGCCGTGCCTTGCGCCCAAAGCGTCCAGCGATACGGCGAATAGCGCATTTGCCGTCTTCGACTGGCCGTAGGCGACATAGGGCTGGTATTCGCGGTCTTCGAACATCGGGTCGTCGAAATCGATGCCGGCACGGACATGGCCGCGGGAGGAGACGGCAACGACGCGAGCGCCTTCCGCCTGCACCAGCGCCGGCCAGAGACGGGCAGCAAGCTGGAAATGGCCGAGATGGTTGGTGGAGAACTGGGATTCGTAACCGCGGCCATCGCGCGTCAGCGGGTTGGCCATGACGGCGGCGTTGTTGATGAGGAAATGCAGCGGCTCGCCGTCTTCAAGGAAGCGATCGGCGAAATCGTCGATCGAATTGGGGTCCATCAGGTCCATATAGGCGAATGTCACGCTGGGAACGCTTTCACCTGCGGCCCTCGCCTTCTCGATATTGCGGGCGGGGACGATGACCTTGGCGCCGGCGGCGGCCATCACGCGGGCGGTCTCGAGGCCGAGACCGGCATAACCGCCGGTGACGATTGCCACCTTGCCGGAGAGATCATGGCCGGCAATCACGTCTTCCGCCGTGGACGCTGCGCCGAAGCGGGAACCGATGGGGGCTTGGGGAGTAGACATGAAATGTCTCCTTTCTAGTCGGAAAACATCTATGTCGGCCACGCGGGATTCTGAATGCTTGTAAATCCCGATTTCTTGCGCCATCGTACAAAGATGACCAGTGATCCTCTCTCCGAAATGCTCAGTCTGCTCGATGCCCGCTGCCTGATGGCCGGCGGGCTGATTGCCGGCGGGCCTTGGGCGCTCGCCTTTCCGCAGCCGAACCGCATCAAGATCAGCGCCGTCGCCAAGGGCCGCTGCTGGCTGGTGCTTGATAATGGCAGTGCGCCGATCCTGCTCGAAGCCGGCGACGTCATCCTGCTGAACGGCAAGCATTCCTTCGTGCTGGCAACCGATCTTGCGCTGAAACCGACCGATGCCGTCACGGCCTTCAAGGAGAAGAAGGTCAATGGCATGGCGCGGCACGGCGCGGGCGAGGATTTCCTCTATATCGGCGGGCATATCGCGCTTGGTCCCACCGGCACGGCACTGCTGCTTGATGTGCTGCCGCCCATCATCCACGTGCGGGCGACGCTTGCGGAAGCCGGTGTGCTGCGCTGGCTGCTGGATCAGCTCGTGCGGGAAATGGCCGCCGGCAAGCCGGGCGCGCTGCTTGCCTCGGCCCAGCTTTCGCAGCTCATCTTCGTGCAGGTATTGCGCGCCCATATCATGACATCGGAGCCGCTGACGGTCGGCTGGCTGCGCGCCTTCGGCGATGACAAGATCGCGCCTGCGCTGCGGCAGATGCATGCCGATCCTGCACGCGACTGGCAGCTTGGGGAACTGGCAAAGGCGGCCGGCATGTCGCGCACCAGCTTTGCGCTGCGTTTCAAGACTGTCGCGGGTGTGGCGCCGCTGACCTATCTGACCGCATGGCGCATGCGCCTTGCCGAACGGGCGCTGCGTGAGAGCTCCATGCCCGTCTCATTGCTGGCGCTGTCGCTCGGTTATACGTCCGAAAGCGCCTTCTCCAACGCCTTCAAGCGGGTGACTGGCATCGCGCCGAAACGCTACCGGAGCTCGGCCGCCATCAATATCGGGCCGATCGAAGAAGTGGTCGATGTGGAAGGACGGGCGCCGGCGGTGGACTATCGGCCTATGCGGCTTGCGAACCAGCCGTCAGTCCCGGCGCGGCAGGGATGATATCAGAGCGCGCCGATTTCCTTGAGCTTCTTCAGCACGGCTTCGCTCGGCTCGCCATTCTCAGGCAAATTGTAGTGCTTCTGGAAATGGCGGATGGCGGCACGGGTCTGTTCGCCGGCAACCCCGTCGACGCCGACATTGGCATAGGCCATGTTGGTCAGGCCCTTCTGGATCTTCAGCACCAGATCGACGTTTGAAATGCCTGACAGGGGAACCTGTTTCGGTGCTGATGGAGCCGTCTTGACGGTCTTTTCGGCGCTGCGGATGGCGGCCGCGACCGGATCTTCCTTCGTCGCCTTCGATGTCACGTCCTCCGGCGGTTTTTCGGCGGGAATGGTCGAGGGGCCGGCAGCATCGGTCCTGAGCGCGGCGAGCACGTCCGGCGTCGCATCGCCCGACTGTGCCATGCCGACGGTTTCTTCGAAGAAGAGGATGGCAGCACTGGTGCGCGGGCCGATAACGCCGTCCGCATTGCCGTTATAGAGGCCACGGCGGATCAGCTCTTTCTGGATATCCATGACGAGCTGGTTCGGCTGCTGGCCGGGCACTGCAGGCGGTGGCGTGGTCTCGGTCGTCGCGGCGGCATCGTCCGGCCGCTCGATGCGGAATGTGGTGACATCGCCCTGCAGCTCGGGCTGTGGACGGAAACCCATAACGTTCGGCGCGCCCGGATCGCGGGTGCGGAAGATCGGATGCGGGTGCGTACCGGGCTGATACCAGAGCGCGTTGGCGGCGACGAAGGAGAAGATGACGACGAAGGCGATCGTGCCGCCGGCAACGGAGGGATTGCGGCCGATGACGCCACCGAGCGCGCCCGCACCCTGAAGACCAAGGCCACCCAGCGCGGTGGCACCCTGCAGGCCGATGCCGCCGAGCGCCGCAGCACCGGTCATCAAAAGGCCCGGCTGCTGCCGTCCTTTCCTGCCCTTAGGCGATTTTCGCTTGCGCGCGGCCATCGAAGAGCCCCTCCTCCACTTCTGCGGCATCCACCGCACCCTTCAGCCGCGGCGGAAATTCGACCGCCCCCGTCCGGCCGGTATCCTCGCCGGTGCAGGCGCCGGAACCATCAGCCGCGATCTCGATGGTGATGATGGTGCCCTCGCCCGGCTGGCTGGCAATGGCGAAATGACCGCCATGCAGGGCGACAAGGCCCTTGACCAGCGAGAGGCCAAGACCCGTGCCCTCGAATCGGCGGGTATAATCATTCTGGATCTGGACAAAAGGTTGGCCAAGCGTCGCCAGCCGGTCGGCGGGGATGCCGATGCCGGTATCGCTAACCGTCAGCTTGAGGATGCCGTCGCGCATGGCCGCGTCGACGGTGACCACGCCGCCGGCCTCTGTGAACTTCACGGCGTTGCCGACGAGATTGATGAGGATCTGCTGCAGTGCGCGCTGATCGGCCATCACTTCGCCGATGCCGCGCTGGATGCGGTTCGTCAGAGTGACGCCCTTGCTCTTGGCCTGCAGCGTCAGCATCGATTCACAGGAGCGGATCGATGCGCCGATATCGAAAGACTCGAGCAGCAATTCGTAACGGCCCGCCTCGATCTTGCTCATATCCAGCATCGTGTTGACGACGGAGAGCAGATGCGCGCCGGATTCGCGGATCAGGCCGACATATTCGCGCTGGCGGTCGTTTTCGAACTTGCCGAAATATTCGCCGATCAGGATATCCGAGAAGCCGAGGATGGCGTTCAGCGGTGTGCGCAACTCATGGCTGACGGCGGCGAGGAAGCGGGACTTGGCGTCGTTGGCCAATTCCGCATCGGCCACACGCGTCTGCGCCTCGGCGCGAAGCCGCTGCTCCACCGAAACATCATGCAGCTGGGCGATGACGGCCGAAAGCATGCCGTCCATATCCCGCCGCGCGGTCATGTCCATGCGCAGATAAGCGAACTGGCGGTGATCGCGCGAGACGGAAGGACGCTCCAATCTCAGATCGACGGTTGCCTTTTCCTCGCCCTGGCGCAGGGCATCCAGCGCCTGCAGGAAAAGGATGCGGTCGGAGATATGAACCTGTTCGAAGAAGCCCCTGCCCTTCGGATCGCGCATCCACGCGAGATAATCGCGTCTGTCGCGACCGCCTGCCGCCGTCACGCTGCCGTGCGGATCGAGGAAGAGCACGAGGCCGGGGCTCATTTCAAGAAAGAGATCGTCGGCGCTGGCTGCTGCCGCGTTCTGGGGGATAGCCTGGCGGGAAAGCGCGATACTGCCGACGGCGGAAAACAGGAAGGCGGCGCAGACGGTGGCGACGCCTGCCGGAAGGGCGACAGCGGGGCTGGTGACGAGCGAGAGACCGAGGGGAGCAGCGACAAGGGCTGCGGAGGACAGGAAGACGAGGCGGCGCAGAATGGCGAGCTCGCTCTGGCGCACAGCTTCGCCGCCGCTCGTCCGGGAGAGCCAGCCTTCCGCTGCCCGGTCCACGAGGGCTGTCGCCCGGCCGCCAATGTCACTCAATACTCGCACGCAATACCTGCCCGAAAAGGCCTTTCATTGCCCCGGACAATAGGCCCCCGCGGCTTAAGGAAAGGATAAGGCAAAGTCGCCCTCCACAGTCCAAAAACGCCAAAAGTCCCGTTTTGGGCCATCCGCACGGCTCTTTGAATTTTGTGGTTAATAGCAGGTAAGCGACGGATTTTCCTTATATTTCAGTATCGCGTTAACTCTTGTGGCAGAGTGGTGGGCCAAAAGCCCAACAATTGCGGGCCGCAGTTGCCACCATGCTTAACGGCGATCATTAGAATTCGACTGAAATGCCCCGAAAATTGCGATCATTAAAATTCGAGACAAATTTGCCGCAAATGCCGACGAATTTCGAAAAGCGGCATTCGCAACTTGGCGGTAGGGTGAAAACACACCGGACAACCGGCCCGATTCGGCAGCAAGACCGGACGGGAAAACAGGATGGGCAAGACAATGTGGTTTCTGATCAAAGGATCATTCTGGTTTGGCCTTGTGCTCGTGGCGCTTTCCGTTTTCAGCTCGGAGAACCCCGACAATGCCGGCCACACGCAATTGCAGCTTTCCGACGCTTTCACGGCGGCTAGCGGCGCCTATGACTATCTGACCGGCATGTGCGCCGAAAAGCCTGAGGTCTGCACCAAGGGTGGCGAAACCTTGACGGCTCTCGGCTACCGGGCTCGCGAAGGCGCCCGTGTCGCCTACGAACTGCTTGACAGCCAGTTCAAGGACGATAATTCCAAAATGGTTTCCGCAAAATCGGCCGTGCCGCAGGCGTCTGTGGCGCTCGCCGCTCCTTCTCTGCCGGAAGCCGTCACCAATACCGTGCGCGAAGCACAGGCTGCGCTCAGCCAGCCAATGCCGCACATGCCGCAGCCCTACCGCCCGCCGGTGGAAGACGGCACTTCGGCCGAACAGGTCGTGACCGGTACCATTCCGGCCGGCACGATCCCGCTGCCGACGCCGAAGCCGGCCATCTGACGAATTTCGCGGGCAATCCGCCCGCACCCAAGCTTGCATCGGTGGTCCGCATGACGCGGAGATGCCCCATGCCTGACGTGCCTGCCCTGTTTATTTCAGCACTATGCTGCGCCGTGAGGATGCCCATCCCTCACGGCGTTTCTTTTTAACGGTTCAAATCTGCGGTCGCTTCGCCTATATGATCAGGTAACAGTGAAAGGCCTGATAAGTATGGCAACCCTCGACCAGATCATCGACGACTTCTCCTTCCTGGACGATTGGGAAGACCGCTACCGATATGTCATCGAACTCGGCAAGGCGCTGCCGGACCTGGCCGAGGAGAAGAAGACCTCTGAGAACAAGGTGATGGGCTGTGCCAGCCAGGTGTGGCTGGTGACGCATACTTCAGGCAATCTGGACAATCCCATCATGACGTTCGAAGGCGATTCCGATGCGCATATCGTGCGCGGCCTCGTCGCCATCGTGCTCTCCACCTATTCCGGCAAAATGGCTTCCGAAATTGCTGCTCTCGATGCTTTCCAGATCTTCTCCAAGATCGGGCTCACCGAAAACCTGTCGTCGCAGCGCTCCAACGGATTGCGCTCGATGGTCAATCGCATTCGCGAGGAAGCACGCGTGCGGGCTGCGGCCTGAGCAACCAAGCGCCCGGAGATATAGCCTCCGGACGCCTCGCGATTCAGTTTCCGATCAGATTATTTGCCGTCGGCCATCTTTTCGCGCAGGCGCTCTTCCTGTTCGACAAGCTCCGGCGTGAAGGCCTCGCCGAAATCGGCAGCTTCGAAGACCTGACGGATTTCGATCTCGCTCGGGCCTGGCATCGGATTGGGGCAACGCTTGATCCATTCGATCGCCTCATCCATGTCTTTGACCTGCCACAGCCAGTAACCGGCGATCAATTCCTTGGTCTCGGCGAAGGGGCCGTCAATCATCAGGCGCTTCGGACCATCGAAGGCGACGCGTTTGCCCTTGGAGGACGGATGCAGGCCCTCGCCTGCCAGCATGATGCCGGCATTGACGAGATCCTCGTTATATTTGCCCATGGCGGCCAGAAGCTCGGTCGAGGGCATGACGCCCGCTTCGCTGTCCGCAGTCGCCTTGACGATAACCATGACGCGCATTGTCTCTTCTCCTCTTATTGCGGCGGCGTGAGCGCCCGCCTTTCCTCAATCTTTTCATGCAATTCCGAACGCAAAACGCTCAAGCACTTTTGCGGGAATTGATCTAGAGACGGATGGGCTGTTGCCAGGCCGACATTTTTGTCGTGCTTTTTTTGAAGATAGATGACAATGGCCGAAAGTCATTCGAAGATGAGCGCCACCTTCGAAACGCGAATACAAAAAAGCCGGGCACCAGGCCCGGCTCTTCGTATCGTCCAGCGGAGGGAGAGGCCTCAGCCCCGGCCGCGCTTGCGGCGCTGTCCCAGGCCCATTTCCTTTGCGAGGCGCGAGCGCGCTTCGGCATAGGCCGGGGCCACCATCGGGTAATCGGCAGGCAGGTCCCACTTCTCGCGATATTCTTCCGGCGCGAGATTATGATGCGTCATCAGGTGACGCTTCAGGGACTTGAAGTTACCGCCGCATTCCAGGCACGTAATCTGCTCGTCCTGTACGGACTTGCGGACAGAGACTGCGGGCTTCTGCTTTTCGACGACCGCTGCCACCGGCTGCGGTACGGATGTGTTGCTCAATGCCGAGTGTACGTCGGAAATCAGATTGGCCAGGTCGCTGACCGGGACAACGTGGTTGCTGACATAGGCCGCGACGATATCGGCCGTCAGTTCCACGAGCAGCTCCGGCGCATTGCCGGTCGCCATATCCGTCATATTCTTTCTCCTGTTAGCATGCTCAAACGGTCCTTCTCCCAAAAGACGAAGAACCCTCTTCGTAGAGCCAAACAGCAAAAGAGCAGGTTGCAGCCTTTGTTTCGAAAAACCGGAAATCCACCCCTAGATTCCGAAGACCGTTCTCTGCGCCAATACTGCCTGAAGGTGAGCTACTACGTATTCTTCCAGGCCGTCACCCAGTTAGACATTGGCAATCAAGGCTAGGGGACTTGGAAGCAGTACGATTCTAATTCACAATCAGAACTCTACTTGAGTTTTCAAATAGCATCGTTTTCCGAAAAGGCCAATTATTAATTACGATTTTCCTAGAAAAAAAATCCATCACAAAGAATTGGTCAGCAGGTCAGCAAGCTTTACTCGTGCTTCCAGTGCATAAGTTTGCGTAAATTAGCTTAAAATTCTGAATAGCCCTCACTCTCAGCGCATTCGCATATCGTCACGTATTGAGATACGTGCTGGGAAATGCCCAGTTTTATGCGAAGCTCTCGCAAGAAGGTGTGCAGAAACAGGCGCCGTCAGGATGAAAAAGAGGAAACCAGCCAACGCTCTGGCAAGTACGGCAAGTTCGCCTGAGTAAAGCCCGGCGGCAAGCAACAATAGGCCGGAACCGACCGTGCCGGCTTTGGAGGCGGCATGCATGCGCGTGTAGAGATCCGGCAAGCGCACGATGCCGATCGCCGCCGCCAGCGCGAAGAAGGCGCCTACCAGCAGCAGCACAGCGGTGATGACAGCAAGCGCATAGTCCATCATCATCAGCTCCTCCTTCGCGTCTCAGGTCCGGCCTCTCCCACCTCTCCGCGCGAGAGCACGAAACGGGCGAAGGCGACGGTTGCCAGGAAACCGACGAGGCCAAGCGCAATGGCGATATCGATGTAAAGCGAGAAGCCGGTGCGCACGGCGACGACGGCGATGAAGCCGATGGCGATGCCCGTCAGCATATCGAGCGCCAATATACGATCCGGCAAGCTTGGGCCGGCAATGACCCGCCAGACGGTGAGAAAGAGCGCCACGCAGAGGATGCCAAGCGCTGCGATGGCGGCGGCGGAAACGATGGCGGCGGGCGTTATCATCCGAAGGCCTCCATAATGCGGCGCTCGAATCCGTCGGCAATATCGCGTCTGACCGCCAGCGGATCGGCACAGTCCAGCGCATGCACGTAGAGCGTGCGCCGATCCCCTGACACATCGACCGAGAGTGTGCCGGGCGTGAGCGTGATGAGGTTGGCAAGCAGAGTGATCTGGAAATCGCTCGTCACCGTCAATGGGAATGCGAGAATGCCGGGAGTAAGCTGCATGCGCGGCGAAAGCACCGTCAGCGCCACCCGCCAGGCCGAAAGCGCCAGCTCTTTCAGGAAAAGGCCGGCAAGCAGGAGGATGTGCAGCGGGCGGATACGGCGCGGCGGCGAACGGTCGGCAAAGGCCTCGCGCACGACGGAAAGCGACAGCAGCGACAGGGCTAGGCCGAAGACGAAATTATGCGGCGAGGCGCTGCCTGTCACGGCGACCCAGGCAATGGCGAGCGGCAAGCTCAGGAACAGGACGATCATCATATAGTCCCTTCCGGAAAGACGGAGAAGATATAGGCGGAGGGATCGGCAAGCCCGTCGGCCGCCGACCGAGCGAACTGCAGCAATTGCTCCGGCAGGACGCCGAAGCCGATGACGAGGATCGTCAATGCCGCAAGCGGCAGGGCAACCGTCCAGCCGGTCCGCACTGGCGGGAGTGGCAGCGGGGACGGACGCCAATAGGCAAACAGGAAGAGGCGGCCGAAAGCGATGGTGAGCAGGAAGCCGCCGAGCAGGACGGCGCCTGCCAGCCACCAGGCACTGAGATCGAGCGAGGCCTTAACCAACAGCGCCTTCGGCCAGAAACCGGAAAAGGGCGGCAGGCCGCAGGCGGCGAAGAACAGCATGAGCGAAATCGCCGCGAACCAGCCGCTCTGGCGATAGAGCCCCCCCAGTGCGGCAATCGAGAAGGAACCGCCCCGCCTGCCCGCTTCGCCCGCCAGCAGATAGAGCGCCGTCATCAGCACGACCGAATGCAACGCATAGAAGACCGCACCGCCGAGGCCATCGGCCGTACCGAGAGCAATACCGACCAGCATATTGCCGATGCCCGAAATCACCATATAGCCGAGCAGCCGGCGCAGGTCGGTTTCGGCAAGCGTCCCCAATGCGCCGACGAGGATGGTCAGGGCACCGACGACTGATATCAGCAGGCTGAGTTCGTCTCGTTCGGCAGGCAGCAGCATGACGAGGACACGCAGCAGCGCATAGACGCCGACCTTGGTCAGCAGGCCGGCAAAGAGCGCGGAAACGGCGATGCGCGGCGTGTGATAGGAGGCCGGCAGCCAGAAATTCACCGGAAAGGCTGCGGCCTTCATGGCGAAGGCGAGGAGGAAGAGGCAGGCAAGCGTCATCAGCGGCGCGGTGCCACTGAGTCCCGCCGCCCGCTCGGCGATATCGGCCATGTTGAGCGTGCCGAAGCTCGCATAGAGGATGCCGACCGCAATCAGGAATAGCGTCGTGGCGATGAGGTTCAGTACGGCATATTTCAGCGCCCCATCGATCTGCGCCCGTTCGGAACCGAGGATCAGCAGGCCGAAAGAGGAGATCAGCAGTACTTCGAACCAGACATAGAGGTTGAAGATGTCGCCGGTCAGGAAGGCGCCGGTGACGCCTGATATCAGCAGCATCAACAGCGGGAAGAAACCGTACCGCCGGCCGCTTTCGGTGGTGTCCGACAAGGCATAGATGCCGGCGGCAAGGGCAGCGACGGCTGCGGCAAGTGCCATCAGCGCGCCAAAGACATCCACGGTGAACGCAATGCCGAAGGGCGGCAGCCAGCGGCCCATCACCATGGTGAGCGGACCATTCTGGGCGACCTGCCGCAGCAGAGCGACGTCGAGAAGCAGCAGGACAACGAGGCCGGCAATGGCGATCCATGCCTGCAGGCGGGGAAAGCTGCGCAGCATCAGGAGCAGCGCGCCGAGGCTGATGCAGAGCGCGACCGGCAGGATCGCCAGCCAATGGACCGGCGGGATCGGGGTGGTGACCATCGCGGCCGAGAGGTCGGTGATGGGGGCGGCCATTAAGCGGTGCCTCCCATGAGGGTCGTCGGGTAGGCACCCCCCTTGTGGGGGAGATGCCCGGCAGGGCAGAGGGGGGTAGGCATCCGCATCTTACTCACCATCAATATCCCAACGGCGGCAACGGCCGGTCTTCAGGTTCGGCATCATGCATGCGGGTCGTATCGTCGGTGCCGAGCTCCTGATAGGCGCGATAGGTCAGGACCAACAGGAAAGCGAGGAAAGAAAATGAGATGACGATCGCGGTCAGGATCAATGCCTGCGGCAGCGGATTGGCGGCACCCGACGGCAGCATATCGACGCCAGTGGGGATGATCGGCGGGACCTCGCGGGTCAGCCTTCCTGCCGCGAAGATCAGGAGATTCACGGCATTGCCGAGAATGGCGATACCGAGCATGATGCGGATCGAGAAGCGCGACAGCATCAGATAGACGGCCGCCGAAAAGAACAGGCCGACGAGAATGGCAAAGAGCGCCTCCATCACTCCACCTCCCTTTCTTCCAGCGCCAGCGCAATCGAGGCGACGGCGCCGAGCACGACGAAATAGACACCGAGATCGAAGAGCATGACGCTGGAGAGCGGCACTTCCACGCCGAAGACGGTGGGGTAGGCCCAGAGGCCGGTCATGAAGGGCACGGCGAAGAAAATGGAGATCAGGCCCGCGCAGCAGGAGAGCAGCAGGCCGAAGCCGGCAATCACCAGCGGATGAAAGCGGATCGCCCGGCGTACCGCCTGCACACCGAATGCAATGCCGTAAATCGCGAGCGCAGAAGCAGCAATCAGCCCGCCGATGAAACCGCCGCCCGGCTCGTTATGGCCGCGCAGCAGGATGAAGACGGAAAAGAGCAGCATCAGCGCAGTGATGAAGGGTGCGACGGTGCGGAAGATGAGGGTGTTCATGGGGCGCCTCCGCTTCGTCGCGTAGCCGAAATGGTGGACGAGGAAAGGCAAATTACGACCGATCTGGCGCGCCGAAACCTATCCTCCCTCATTCCTGTGCTTGTCACGGGAATCCAGCCACGGCGCATCCGCGCCGTGAAAGACTCATTCCTCATGGCGAAGAGAGTCTTCCGTGTCCAAGGACTTGGGCACGCTGGATTCCTGTGACAAGCACAGGAATGAGGGGGAGATGTGTGGCGACGCGCCGCCATTGGCATCGCATTCGCTGCAAAGAAAACGCGCTTTGAAGAGACGTTTCTCATGCCTCCTCCGCATCCGGATCGTTCGTCGCCAGCCTGCGCTCCGCATTGCCGCGGATGCGGATGAGCGCGAGGATCGCCAATCCCGTCACCGCCACGACGGCGATTTCGCCGAGCGTATCCGTGCCGCGGAAATCGACGATGATGACGTTCACGACATTGGCGCCGTGGGCGATCAGCTTCGAATGGGCGTTGAAGAAATCGCTGAGTGCCGTGTCGAACGGTGCTTCCGTGGCGCGCATCAACAACAGCGCGAGGCCGAGGCCGCAGGCAAGCGAAAGGGCGATATCGAAGAGGCGGCGGGCGCCGTGGCGCGGATCGGTCGGCGACAGGCGCAGCCGGGTCATGACGAGGGCGAGGATGACGACCGCGAGCGTTTCGACCATGAACTGGGTGAAGGCGAGGTCCGGCGCGCCGAAAAGCAGAAAGATCAGCGCAACCGCAAAGCCCTGAATGCCGAGCGAGACGATCGCCGTCAGCCGGTCGCGGGCGATCAGGACGGCAAGAAGGCCGAGCACCGCGATGAGCATGATGCCTGCCTCATGCGGGCGCAGGCCGGCGGGCCAGGCAAGGGCCTGCGGCAATTCGCCATGGAGGATAAGCGGCACGAGGAGGATCGCCGCGACTGAGACGAAGGTGGAGGCGACATAGATATCCAGTCGCCCCGGCTGAACGATGCCGATGACGCGATGGGCGAAACGGACCAGCCCGGCGATGACATGGTCGAAGCCGCGATCCGGACCCCGGACGGAATGCAGGAGAAACGCCACAAGAGTACGAGCGCGGTCGAGCTGCCAGTAGACGGCGATGCCGAGCACCATCGTCAGCAGCGACAGGGCCAGCGGCACGCCGACATGCGGCGCGAGCGTAATAGAGATGATGGTGGTTGCCTTGCCGGCAACGGCAGAGGCCATGGGCGAGGATATCGCGCCATGTGTGAAGCCGGAAAAGAGCGCAGCAAGCAGTCCTGCGAGCGCGAGGACTGCCGGGCCGAGCCAGAGCAGGACCGGCGCCTCATGCGGATGTTTCGGCGTTTCCACCGGCCGGCCGGTAAAGGGCCTCAGCGCCACGGCAAAGGCGATCGCAAACATCAGTGCATTGCCGAAAACCGCGATGGCCGCGAACAGGATGGAATAGGGATCGCCGGCAGCCAGTGCCGTATAGATTTCCTCCTTGGCGAGGAAGCCAAAAAAGGGCGGCAGGCCGGCCATGGAAAGGGCGGCGGCCATCGCGATCGCAAAGGTCAGCGGCATGGCCTTTCGCAGGCCCCGAAGCCGCGTGATGTTGCGCGTGCCAGTCTCATGGTCGATGATGCCGGCGACCATGAAGAGCGCGCCCTTGAAGAGCGAATGCGCCACCAGATAGAGCACCGCTGCCTTGATGGAATAGTCAGACCCGAAACCGGTGAGCAGCACTAGCAGGCCGAGGGAAGAGACGGTCGTATAGGCGAGCTTCAGCTTCAGATCCGTCTGACGGATGGCAAGCACCGAGCCGGTGACGAGCGTCAGGCCGCCGAAGACGGGCAGCAGGACCTCCCATGCTGGCGTCGCGCCCATGACCGGGTTCAGCCGCATCAGCAGATAGACGCCGGCCTTCACCATGGTGGCGGAATGGAGGTAGGCGGAAACGGGCGTGGGCGCCTCCATGGCATTCGGCAGCCAGAAATGAAAAGGAAACTGCGCCGATTTGGTGAAGGCGCCGCCAAGCACCAACAGCAATGTCGCGAAATAGAGAGGGCTGCCCCTGACGACATCGCCGTATTGCATGAGCTCGGACAGCTGCGCGACACCGGTCATGCCCCAGAGCAGGAGCAGGCCGGCGAGCAGTATCAATCCTCCGCCCCCGGTGACGACGAGCGCCTGCAGAGCTGCACGCCGTGCGGCCTCGCGCTCGTGATCGAAACCGATGAGCAGGAAGGAGGTGATGGAGGTGAGCTCCCAGAAGATGAAGAACATCAGGAAGCTGTCGGAGACCACGACGCCGAGCATCGCGCCCATGAAAAGGAAGATGAAAGAGAAGAACCGGCCCTGATCCGGATGACCCCTCAAGTATCCGCCGGCATAGAGCACGATGAGCGTGCCGATGCCGGTAATGAGCAGGGCAAAGGTGAGCGACAAGCCGTCCAGGAACCAGGAAAAGCGGACGCCCAATCCCGGTACCCAGTCATAACCGCCGGTTATGATTTCGCCGTGAGCGATCTGCGGCACCAGACGTAGGAAATGCAGGAAGGCGAGCAAAGGAACGAGGGCGAGCATCCAGGCGCCGCCAGCGCCTAAAACGCGGATGACGAAGGGGGCAGCGAGAGCACCGATCAGCGGCAGACACAGGGCCAGAAATGTCAGAGCCGTAACATCGGCCATGTCCCCTCCCCGCGGTACGGATGAACGCCAGCAAAATAGCCTTTTCCAAGGCTTAGGTGAATCGGCCGATGGCCTCAAGCAATTTCGGGCGCCCGCAGTGGGTGCCGAAAGTTATTTTCACAGGCTTGACGTTCAGGAAAGGCGTGCGGCGAGACGGGAAACGGAACCATGCAGGATGAAGAAGGCAAGCGGCAGCGGCCAGAAAAGGCAGGCGATCAGCCCTGCAATGCGGTGTATGGTCCAGCGATCGTGGTTGACCCAGCCTTCCAGCAGGGTCACGCCCAAGGCGATCGCGGCGATTGCGCCGTATAGAACCAGAATTAAAGAATGAAACACCTGATGTCCCCGAAAAGCGCACTATTAAGCTTAGTGGCACACTAAAAATAAAGCACGGGTGATTCGTCGTCTTCCCCCAAATTGACTAGGCGACGAATAGGGCGATGAGACGGCAGGGTTTGATCCCAGACCGGATCCCGGACTTGATCAATCGTGCCCCGCGCCCCACATTTGCGCACGAAAAGAGATTGCCCCCGGCGAAAGGAGCACTCCATGGCCGAAACGACCACTAGCCCAAAAGTTCACAAAACCGATGCCGAATGGAAGGAACTGCTGACCCCCGAGCAGTACCGCATCACCCGTCAGCACGGCACCGAACGCGCCTTTACCGGTCCGTATTGGGATTCCTTCGAGACCGGTCTCTATCGCTGCGTCAGCTGCAATGCGCCGCTTTTCCGCTCCGATACCAAGTTCGATGCCGGATGCGGCTGGCCGAGCTATTTCGAACCGGTTTCCCCTGATGCGGTGACCGAACACCGCGACAGCACCTATGGCATGGTGCGCACGGAAATCCGCTGCGGCACTTGCGAGGCCCATCTCGGCCACGTCTTCCCGGACGGGCCGCCGCCGACCGGCCTGCGCTACTGCATCAACGGGCATGCGATGGTTTTCGAGCCCGGCAAGTAAAGGAAAGCGGACCCCACCGGGTCCGTTTTTTCATATCAGGCCAGCCGGCGGAATGAGCGGAGAGCGCCTGCCTTCCAGCACGTGGTCCGACGCGAGCCGGCCGAGCAGCGGCGCGAGAATGACGCCGGGGTGGCCGACCGCAGCATAGGCGCCCTCGACACCGGGCAGGAAACCAAGCCGCGGCATCCCGTCGGAAAAGAAAGGCCGGTAACCGGCGACGGCTTCGACGAGCGTCACGCCTTCGGGCAGGCGCAGGCGCTCATGCATGACCTTCAGTATCCGCTCGCCAACCCTCTCGGCTGCATTCTCCGCCGTATCGTCGATATAGCCCTTGGCGACATGCAGTATGTTGTCCGCCGACTGGCGGATTTCCAGGCCGGGGCCGCGCAGGATGCGCTTCGCGACTGGTTCAGGACAGCGATAGCGCAGGATGATCGAGGGCGAGGCTTCGACGCCGGTGCGGAAGCTCAGATTCTCCGTCAGGCGGTCGACCGCCGTTCCGCCCGCGAGGATCACGAGATCGGCTTCGATCACGCCATCAGGCAAGCGCACGCCACTCACCCGGTCGCCTGAAAGAAGGAGGCTTTCGACCCTCCGGCCGAACGTGGCGGTCGCGCCGGCGGCAATGGCGGCATCGATCAGGTCCCGCGCCAGCCTTGCAGGATCGAGCGCGAGATCGCGGGGCGAGAAGACGGCGCAGGCAGGAGGCTCAAGCAGATTGGGCTCCCATGCGGCGATCGTCGCGGCATCGACCAGTTCGACGTCCGTGCCTGCAGCGCGATGGGCTGCGGCGAAGGCTTCGGTTTCAGCGGAGCTTTCGAGCCAGAAGAGCGAACCGGGTCGCGCAGCGGTGAAGCCACCCGGCAGGTCTGCCTGCAGGCGGGCATATTCAGCCAGCGCTTCCTGCACCAGACCGTAATTTACGGCTCCCGGCGCAATATTGATGATATTCACCCAGCCGAAGGCACGTGCCGTCACGCCGCTGCCCGGTCGTGCGCCCTCCTCCACCACGTGAACGGTGGCCCCGCGCCGGGCGAAATGGAAAGCGAGCGAGGCCCCGACAATGCCGGCGCCGACGATGATGACGCTTATTTTGGCAGATGCCATGGCGCGGTCTCTCGTATAAAGCGGGTTGAAGACGTGGGCGCGGACTTAGGCGCGCTCCGTGACAGAGGGATGAAACAATGGCCGACGTGCGGGAAATCCTGCGCAGCGACAGGTTAATATTGCGCGAAATCACCGTTGCGGACCTGCCGGTGCTCGAGCGTATCTTCGGCGATCTCCTGTGCATGCGATACTATCCCTCCGTGAAGGATGCCGCGGCAACACGCGATTTCTTCGACAGGCTCGCCTTCGGAAGCTACGAGAAGAATGGCTTCGGCCTCTGGGCGGTGATCGACCGTGAGAGCGGCGACATGCTCGGCGACTGCGGGATTACGCTGCAGGACACATCGCGCGGCATGGAGCCGGAACTCGGCTACCATCTCTGGCGGGATTATTGGGGCAAGGGTTACGCCACCGAGGCCGCAACCGCCTGTCGCGACCATGCCTTCTCGGTCATGGGCCTGTCGCGCCTCGTCAGTATCGTCAGCCTGGAAAATCTTCCTTCGCAGAAGGTCGCCGGGCGGGTGCACCAGCGACGGGAGGTCTTCAGCAAGCAGAACGCGGCAGGCGAGACGGTGGAGCGCTATCTCTATATCAGTGACAGAAAGCCAGGTGCATGAGCAAGATTTCCGACGATCCCCTCTACCGCGACCCTTCGCTGGCGCAATTCTACGATGCCGCCAATCGCTGGGGGCCGGATTTCGATTTCTGCATGACGCTGGCGGAAGGCGCGCAGTCCGTGCTCGACCTCGGCTGCGGCACCGGCGAGCTGACGGCCGCCCTTGCTGCAACCCGTATCGTCACCGGCGTCGATCCGGCTGTGGCGATGCTCGATATCGGCAGGGCGCGGCCGGGTGGCGATAGAGTGGAATGGATCGAGGGCGACGCCCGCACCGTGCGCCTCGGGAAGAGATATGATCTCGTCGTGCTGACGGGCCATGCCTTTCAGGTCTTCCTGACGGAAGAGGACCAGCGTGCCGCCCTTGCGACAATCGCCGTGCATCTCAACCCTGCCGGCCGGTTCGTGTTCGATACGCGAAATCCCGGTTTCCAGAGGGAGCGCAATGTACGCCACAGCAGCGTGCGTCAGCTCGAACATCAGGAGCTTGGTGTGATCGAGGCCTCGGGCGAGTCGCATTACGACGAGGCGACCGGCGTTCTTTCATACGAGAACGGCTACCGCGTTCTTGCAACGGGCGAGCATTTCGCCGGTCGCTCGAAAATCCTCTATACCCCGCGCGACAAGCTCTCGGGTTTGATGCGCGATGCCGGACTAACCGTCGATGCATGGTACGGCGATTGGGAAGGCAACCCCTTCCATACGCAGTCGCGCGAGATCATTCCGGTCGGGCGGCTTGCCTGAACAGGAAAGGCTCTGTTTTCAAGCAGCTCCGGAGCTCAATCCTGCTCCTGCGGGCAGGGCCAGCTGGAAGGGACGGAAAGCCCCGAAGGCAGCTTGGTGGAGGAATCGCCGCAGGCAAGGTCGATCTGCGCCTGCTGCAGGCCGGTGGCGGCGGACAGATCCAGTCCCTCGATGCGGGTCAGAAACATGAAAGCGCGGTCGAAACTGATCGGTCCTTCAAAGCGCGCGCCCGTCAGATCGGCGCGGGAGAGATTGGCGAGCGCAAAGCTGACACCGGTCAAAACGGCCTTGTCGAAATTGGCGCGGCCAAGCTCGGCCTTCTCGAAATTTGCCTTTGTGAGTTGCGCGCCAGTGAAATCGGCCCGCTGCAATTCCGCGCCGGCAAAGCTTGCGCCATCGGCGATGGCCCCGGCAAAAGTCGATCGATAGGCTTCGATTTTTCCGAAATTGGCGCCCTGAACGCTTGCCTCGGCCAGCGAGGCACGTACGAAGGTCGCCTTTTCCGCATTGGCGGATTTGAGGTTGGCGCCGCCGAGATCGGTCAGCGAGAAATCCGTGCCGGCGAGATTGGCGCCCTGGAGGTCGCTGCCCTGAAGCATCAGGTTCTTCTTGTTGCAGTCCTGCCAGTCGAGTTCCGGCGAAGCCGTACTGCCGCAACTGGCAGCCGCCGCCGGCAGCGAATAGGCCGCCATGGCCAGGAAAGCCGAAAGACCGAGCACCGTGCGTCCAAACATCAACCTCTCCTCCGCGAGTCGCGCCACCAGAGATTCCTACAAGGCGCAGACTACGATAAAAATATGGTTAGTCCTCGCCGGCAATCAATCTGGACAAGGCCCCGTCAGGCCTTCGGCACGCGCAGTTCCATGCAGGTCAGATCGAGCCAGCGGCCGAACTTGATGCCGACTTCGAAAAAGGTACCGGCGACGCGAAAGCCGAGCTTCTCGTGCAGCCGGATGGAGGCGGTATTTTCGGCCTCTATACCGGCGATCATGACGTGGACATTGCCGGCGCTCGCACGCTCGATCAGCGCGCGCATCAGCTTCTCACCGATGCCGGCACCGCGGCAATCCTTGTCGACATAGACGGAATGCTCGACCGTGTGGCGGTAGCCGTCGAAGGCGCGCCAGTCGCCATAGGAGGCATAACCCGCGACCTTGCCGTTCATCTCGGCGACGATGACCGGAAAGCCCCTGCCCTTGCGGGTCTTGAACCATTCCAGGCGGTTGTCGAGATCGACGAGCGTTTCGTTCCAGATCGCCGTCGTGTGCTCGACGGCGTGATTGTAGATATCTCTGACAACAGGAAGATCGGCTTCGGTGGCGTCCCGGATGAGAACGGTATCGGTCATATGGCAGGCTCGGTTCGGAATGGTCTCGTCGGAGTAAGCTTGTTTTTGGGGCATACGCCGGGCGCGGGCCGATGTAAACGCCAGATATCAGCGAGGTATCACGCGGTGGAGACCGACAGGCTGAAGCAGGTCAGCACGGCCGAATAATGCACGGCGGCAGCTGCCACCACGAAGCCGTGCCAGATGGCATTCTGGAAGCGCAACCTCTCCCAGACATGGAAGATGACGCCCAGCGAATAGATGATACCGCCGATGACGATCAGCAGCATGGAGGCATAGGGAATGCGCGAGGCGACGGGTTCGGCCACCAATATGCCGCTCCAGCCCATGGCGAGGTAGAGCAGGATTGCCAGCCGGTCGTATTTGCCCGGAAAGACACATTTGACGAAGATGCCGAAGGCGGCGATCGCCCAGATGACGATCAGCATGCCAAAAAGCAACGAATCGTCGGCGCCACGCTCCAGAAAGGGTGTGTAGGTGGCGGCGATCAGGATGAAGATCGCCGAGTGGTCAAACCGGCGCAGATACCATTTGGTGCGCGAAACCGGCCAGATATTGTAGGAAAAGGAAATGCCGAGCGTCAGCACGAGCCCGACGCCGTAGATCCAGGCGGCAACGATCGCGCCGGCGGGGCTCCAGACGGTGGCATAGAAGATCAGCACGGTGGCACCGATCAGGGCAAAGAACAGGCCGACGCCGTGGACGATGCCGTCGGCGATCAGTTCATATCTGTCGTAAGCCCAACGAATGCCGTTGATTTCGCCCATACACGAACCCTTACCCAGCGGAAGGGATCGTCGCATCGAATTGGCAAAGGCGCAACCGGACGCCTGGTGGCGTCAGGTTAAATCTTTATGACGAGCCATGCCCGATTTTGATGACCCAGCCTCACATGTCTGCCGCGCAATCCTCGCAAAGCGGCGTCTGCGGCAGGACCGCAAGGCGGGCTTCGGAGATCCGTGCCCCGCAGCGGGCGCAAGTGCCATAGGTGCCCCTGGCGATGCGTTCGAGGGCGGCGTCGATGGCGCGAAGCTCGTCCTCCCCGGCCTGGCCGAGACCTTCCAGCACCTCGTCATTCTCGTTTTCGATGGCACGGTCTTCATCATCGGCCGGCTTGGTGCGGCTGAGGTCCGTGTCGATCTTGCGCAGGCGCGCTGTCAGTTCGTGCCAGCGGTCGCGCAGGATCTTTTCCTGAAGTTTCGTGTCCATGGCTTCAAATCCTACCGATCCACCAGCACCGAGCACTTGGCGTGTCGCACCACGCGATCGGCGGTGGCACCGATGAAATAATTGTAGATATCTGGAATGTGCGAGGCGACCATGACAAGATCGGCGCCATGGCTTTCCGCCGCGGCAATAATGCTGTTGGCGGGCGGGCCGTTGCGGACTTCGACGGTGGCCTGAATGCCGGTCTTGGCGACGAGTTCATTCAGCCGGTCGCGGCCTTCCTTCATGGCATCTTCTACGATGTTTCCCGGGAGCTCGACGGCGACATAGGTCGGAATATCCTCGATGACATTGAGGAGGATGATCTCACCGCCATTGTCGAGCAGCTTTGCCGCCTTGCGGAGAATCTTCTCGCCTTTTTCGATGCCGCCGATTTCAACTGGAACGATGATCTTCTTGTACATGTGATCCTCCTTGAGGCGTTGATCTTCGTTATCAACCTCCTCCCTGGATAGATAAAGCGCATTGACTGATATCAAGTGGGCACCAGCGATCGTCAATGTTTACAGAACGCTTAATCGCCAAAAACGGGCCTTCTGTGAACAATGGGAATGAGCCATATAGGGGTCAAGTACAGCAGCCGAGGGAGCTTACAGGCGAATGGACCGGCGAAAATTCCTCGCGCTCGCTACGGGCGGCACACTTGCCGCCACCGCCGGTACGCCTTTCAATTCCCGGACCAGTTCCAGGGCAGGAGACCACCCCATGACGTCATCAGAACCATCCTATGCGCTGACGCGCCCTGCCTATATCGACCAGTCGCATCTGGTCGTGAAAGACCTGGCCGCGGTCTCCGGTTTCTATCAGACGATGCTCGGCCTTTCGGTACTCGAAAAGACCGCAAGCGGCGACGTTCTTGGCGTCACCGGCCTGCCGCTCCTGACGCTGACGACCGACCGGGATGCGCGCGAAGCGCCCCGCAACGCCGCCGGCCTGTTTCACACCGCCTTCCTCATGCCCAACCGCACCGAGCTGGCGCGCTGGCTGCGCCATGCCGCGCATAACAATGTGGTGCTCGACGGTGCATCCGACCATCTGGTCAGCGAGGCGATCTATCTCTCCGATCCCGAAGGCAACGGTATCGAAATCTATGCCGACCGGCCGCATGAGAGCTGGAAATTTCACCAGGACGGCATGGTGGAAATGGCGACGCTGCGCCTCGACCTGCAGGCGCTCTATAACAGCGCGCCTGACGATGCCTGGGGCGGCATGGCGGATGGAACCGCGATCGGTCACATTCATCTGCAGGTCGGTGACATTCCGCAGGCAGACGTCTTCTACCGCGACGTGCTCGGCCTGAAGCTGATGGCGCGTTATCCGGGTGCGAGCTTCTTTGCGAGCGGCGGCTACCACCACCATCTCGGCGCCAATATCTGGAACAGCCGCGGCGCCGGCACGCGCGCCGACAACATGACCGGGCTTTCCGACTACAAGATCCGCTTCAACGATCAGGAAACGCTCGGCAAGGCCGTCGCAAAGCTCGACGAGCTGGAGATCAAGAGCGAGAAGCGCGACGGCGGCGTCTTCCTTAGAGATCCGTGGGGTATCGGGCTTACGCTGTCGGCCTGAAGCAGACGACAAATGGCGCCGCTTCCGGCGCCATTTTCATTTAAGCTTCAGCCTCTTCCGTCCCTCAACGACGGGGCTCGATCGTCACTTCGCCGAACATGACGCCGCGCGTCAGCGGCTTGGCGAGGAAATCGTGCGGGAAGCCGAGAGCGATGGCGCTTGCCTCGGCGAGGCGGGCGCGATGCTCATCCGACAGCACGACGTCGAGCGCACCGAGATTGTCTTCGAGCTGGGCCATCGTCTTGACGCCCATGATCGGCGAGGTGACCGCAGGATTGGTCAGCGTCCAGGCAAGCGCCACCTGCGCCGGCGTCCTGCCGATTTCAGCGGCAATCTCTTTGACCACGTCGGCAATACCGAGATTGCGCTCCGTCAGCGAACCATTGCCGGCGGCGACATTCTTGCGGGTGCCGACGGCGCTTGCCGTGCCGGCGCCGATATCGAGGTCGGCGCGGCTATATTTGCCGGTCAGGACACCCATGCCGAGCGGCGACCAGGGGATGACGCCGAGGCCGAGTTCATGGGCCATCGGGATGAGATCGCGTTCCACCGTACGTTCGATCAGGCTGTATTCGATCTGCAGCGCCACCAGCGGCGCCCAGCCGCGCAGGTCAGCAAGCGTCTGCATGCGCGCAACCTGCCAGGCGGGTGTGTCGGAAATACCGGCATAGACGATCTTGCCGGCGCGCACGAGATCGTCCAGCCCACGCATCACTTCCTCGACCGAGGTCGTGAAGTCCCAGGCGTGCAGATAGAAGAGGTCGATATAATCGGTGTTCAGCCGCCTCAGACTATCTTCCACCGAGCGGACCATGCTGCGGCGGTGGTTGCCGCCGGAGTTCGGATCCCTAGGGCGCGAGGTGATCGTGTATTTGGTGGCGATGACAAGCTCGTCGCGGCGACCTTCGGCAAAGCGGCCGACAAGCGTCTCGGACGTGCCGCCTGTATATTGGTTGGCGGTATCGATGAAGTTGCCGCCGCGATCGACATAGGCGTCGAACATGCGGCGCGATTCCTGCTCGTCCGCACCCCAGCCCCAATCGGTTCCGAAGGTCATTGCGCCGAGCGACAGCGGCGAGACACGCAGGCCGGAACGGCCGAGCAGACGGTAGCGGTCAAGGGACAATGTATCGGTCATAGGACATCTCCTGTCGTTGCAGACAGAAGATGCGCCTTGCCGATACTAACAACAATGCTACATTATCGGCATGACTTCTTTAGAAAAGATGGCATAATGCGCGGCAGCGACTATGCGGAATTGAAGGCTTTTGCGGCGGTGGCCGAGCACGGCAATTTCGCGCGAGCCGCGGCACGCCTGGGCATATCGCCGTCGGCGCTCAGCCAGACGATCCGCACACTCGAGGAGCGGATGGGCATCCGGCTGCTCAACCGCACGACCCGCAGCGTGGCGCCGAGCGAGGCGGGCCAGCGGTTGCTCACGCAGCTTCTGCCGGCGCTTGCCGATCTCGATCGGGCGGTGGCCGAGGTCGCGGCGCTGCGCGATACGCCGGCCGGGCTGCTGCGCATCAACGCGCCGCGGGTCGCGATCGTCCACAGGCTGGCGCCGCTGATTGCGCCCTTTCATGCGGCCTATCCTGACATCCTCATCGATATCGTGGTCGAGGACAAACTCGCCGATATCGTGGCGGATCGTTTCGATGCCGGCATCCGGCTGGGCGAGATGGTGGAAAAGGACATGGTGAGCGTGAAGCTCGGCGGCGAGATGCGGCTGATCGTCGTTGCCTCGCCCGATTACATCGCCCGTCACGGCATGCCGAAGACGCCTCGCGACCTGCGCGACCACCTCTGCATCGTCTCCCGCTGGCCGACGGATGGCAGCCTCTATCATTGGGAATTCGAGCGCGGCGATGAAAAGCTCGAGGTGGCTGTCTCCGGACCGCTCACCACGACCGACAACGATCTGATGCTGCGGGCGGTGCTCGACGGGATCGGCATCGGCTATCTCTTCGATGATCACGTGGGCGGCCATCTCGCCGACGGCCGGCTGGTGAGCATGCTCGGCGACTGGACGCCGCCCTTCCCCGGCTTCCACCTCTATTATCCAAGCCGGCGCCAGATGCCGCCGCCGCTGCGCGCCTTCGTGGATTTCATCGGGCGACAGCGGGCTGCCTAGAGCCTTTCCTGGTCAGATTGAAGCATTCTGTTGGCTCAAACGGAGTCGGATGGTTGACCGGCCGGCGCGCGTCGTAGCCCAGATCTACGGCCAAGCCGGCCGGTCGATCAGGCGGCCCGTTTCAGCCAACCCCGGTGGTTTGCTTGCAAACCAGCTAGGGCCGGGCATCTTTGCGCCAGGATCAAAGGCGATCGGCTCGGACGTACCTTGGGGTATGCCCTTCTCCATCAGCCTTTGCCCTGACACAAACCTGCTCCGGCAGAATGCTTCAATCTAACCAGGAAAGGCTCTAGAGCCCCCGCGGAACCGGCAGGAACCCTTGCGCGTTGATTGCCGAAGCAATGGGGCTTCGGGGACAGATCGCACATGGATATCGCCAACGGCATCAAGAAACAGGCTGACAGGATCCGTCTTGGCGAGCGCCATATGAGCGCATGGGTACGAACGCTTCAGGAGGAGGTGGAGGAACTTCCGCAGGCACCGGTCCGCCGTGTCGAGAAGGATGGGCTCGACGTCAGCATGGCATGGGCCATTATCGGCATCTTCGGCATTCTGGGGCTTGCCGCCGTCTATCTGATGTCGCTGATCCTGATCCCGATCACGCTCGCGGTGGTCGTCGGCATGATCCTCGGGATGGCGGCGGAGAAGCTTTCGAAGATGGGCGTGCCGCGGCTTGCCAATGCGGTGATCCTTTCCAGCAGCGTTGCGTTCATCGTCTTCCTGCTCTTCAATTCGCTTGCCGGACCTCTGGCGACGCTCGCCAACGAGGCCCCCGGTTTCATCGACCGCACCACGCAGCGCGTGATGCCTTATCTGGAGCGGATCGAATGGCTGCATATCACGCCCGCGACCTTCCAGAGCGGCCCGATGTCCATCGATGCGCTGCTCGAAAACACCGGCAACGTGCTGCACCTGGTGACGACGAACCTGACGCCGGCGCTGGTGCAGGGGCTGATCTTCTTTGCGGCGCTGCTGCTTTTTCTTGCAAGCCGGGTTAGCCTGCGCAAGACGATCATCATGACCTTTCGCGACCGTGCGCAGCGGCTGGCGGCCATCCGCGTCATCAATGCCGTGGAGCAAGCGCTTGGCGTCTATTTCGCCACGGCTTCGCTGATCTATGTGGCGCTCGGCTTCATGATGACGGTCATCGCCTATGCCGGCGGGCTGCCCATGCCTGTTCTCTGGGGCTTCTTCGCCTTCCTTTCGAGCTTCATTCCCTATCTCGGCATCACGATGATGACCTTCGCAGTGGCCATTGCCGGCATCATCGCCCATGATGGTATCGTCATCGGCCTTATCCCCGCTGCGGCCTTCTTCACCGTGCATCTCGTGATGGAGAACCTGGTCTTTCCCGCGGTCATGGGCCGGCGGCTGGAGATCAATCCCTTCATCGTTTTCCTGGCGATCATCTTCTGGACATGGATGTGGGGGGCGGTCGGCGCGATGCTGGCGCTGCCGCTCTCGCTCATCGTCATGACCATCATTGATGAACTGCTGATCGAGGAAAGACCGCAGCCGCAACTGCCGAAGTGACCAACTGAGTAAGCTTCGGCCCTACTCCGTCGTCTTGTCGTCACCGGTATCGGCAACATCCTGCAGGCGGACGAACTCGGTACCCTTGGCCTTGAGGTCGACGAGTGCCCTGGCGACACCCTCGCCGGCCGCATGCGTCGGCTGGTTGATATGGGAGATGACGACGTCGCCATCCCCAGCCGAGGAAATGCGCTTCTCCGTCACTGCAGCACCGAGCAGCGAGCCGCCGTCGCCGTTTATGGAATAGCCAGCGATGCGGTAGCCCATGGCGCGGATCTGGCCGATGGCAGAGAGATCATATTTAGCGGTCGAACCGCGGAACCAGTGGGGTGCCGGAATGCCCGAAGCGAGCATGGCGGCAGCACCGCCTTCGACTTCCTGCCTGACGGCATCGGGCGAACCGGCGGATGGGATGCCATAGACCAGCACCGGCTTGTCGATTGCCGGAATGTGCTTCTCGCCGTGGTTCTCCAATTCGAAAAGATCGGGATTCCGAAGGAAGACGGCAACGGCCTTCGGATTGCGCTTCAGCCAGCGGGCGGTGACGAAGATCGTCGCGGGGATGCGCTCGTTGACCAGCGTCGAGAGAATACGCTCATCGGCCTCGCCCATGCAGGCGTCAAAGGTCAGCGCGACGCGGGCATGGCCTGCGATGTTCGAGCGGGCGATGTGCAGATGCGGCTCGACCAGCTTGGGACCCGCGGCAACGGGCGGATGGGCAGGCACAGCAGGGGGAACTTCCGCGGCAAATGCCGACGAGGCGGCGGCAAGCAGCAGTGCAGAGCCAAGAAGAAGATGCTTCATGAAGAATCAGATTCGGTTGATATTTTAGCTGAAATTAAAGCAAAGATTTAAAGCGGGCCATGTGGCCTGATGCCGCCCGGCGAAGCACGGCTGGCGTCTCAATCCGCCCGCATTCCTGTGCCTGTCACAGGAATGCGAAAGGGCAAAGCTCAATCGTAGAGGTAATATTTGGCCCACTTATCCTTCGGCACCTTGTCCCCGATCTTGTACTTCAGGTCGCGCACATTGATGTGCTGCGGGCCGGTGATGCAGGTGTAGGACAGATGGTACCAGTCACCCTTGCTGCGGAAGACGGCGCCCGGCGCTTCGAGCCGGTCGTCGCTCGGGATCGGATCCTTGAAGGTGTAGGCAATCACCTTGTCCGGCCTGAAACCACTGCCGTCCGCGTTGATGCGGCTCATGGCCTCGGTGTCGCAGCTCTGTTCGAGGCGGGTGGCGGGATCAAGCTTTTCGAGCTGCTTCTTGATGGCAGGATCAACCGCAAAGGCGGACGAAGCCGCAAGGCCGATGAGCGACATAAACAGGACCAGATGTTTCGGCATTGCGGAGAAACCTTTACTGTCATGCATTCTTCATACCGCCGCCGGCAGCCTGCCGTGGCCTGACGCGAGTGTAAATTTCGCGCAGCGCTAGCGGACATTCTTAAATAATGTGGTGACATCAAGGCATCGCGCCGGCCATTTTGTCCCAAGACGGTTCATCGGCTGGTGCTTGATCACGGACCGCCGCGCCTCTATCTCTTGCCCACCGATACCGCCTTTACGGAGCTTTCCTTGACCGCCTTCAAGAACCTGCCGACCCCGCCCGCCGCCGAAAAAAGGCCCGTCTCCGACACGCGCCACGGCATCACGCGCACCGACGACTATGCCTGGCTGCGGGCCGACAACTGGCAGGCCATGTTCAAGGATCCTTCGATCCTCGACCCGGCAATCCGCTCGCACCTCGAGGCCGAGAACGGCTACATGAACGCGGCGATGGAAGACACCAAGCCGCTGCAAAAGACGCTGTTTGCCGAGATGCGCGGACGCATCAAGGAAGACGACAGCTCCGTGCCGACGAAGGACGGCGCTTATGCCTATGGCACGTCCTTTGTGACCGGCGGCGAGCAGCCGCGCTATTTCCGCATCCCGCGCGACGGAGACGTGAAGGACGAGACGATCCGCGCCATCCTGCTCGACGGCGACAAGGAAGCCACCGGCAAGGCCTATTTCCGTCTTGCCGGCCTCGACCATTGCACCGACCACAGCCGCGGCATCTGGGGCTATGACGACAAGGGCTCGGAATTCTTCACGCTGAGGGTTCGCGATCTGACGAGTGGCGAGGATCTGCCCGATCTCATCGAGAATACAGGCGGTGGCGGGGTCTGGGCGCCCGACGGTAAGAGCTTCTTCTATTCGGCCCTCGACGAGAACCACCGTCCGTCGAAGGTTTTCCACCATGTCATCGGCACGCTGCAGAGCGAAGACCGGCTGGTTTACGAAGAAGAGGATGCCGGCTTCTTCATGGGCGTCGGCGGCTCGCTGCTCGACGACTTCATCTATATCGACATCCACGACCACGAGACCAGCGAATATCGACTGGTCTCGACCAAGGATCTGACGGCAGAGCCGAAGCTGGTTGCCGTGCGCGAGGAAGGCATCGAATATTCGCTGACAGAAGGCGGCGACGTCTTCTACATCCTGACCAACGATGCCGGCGCCAAGGATTTCAAGATCATGGAGACGCCGGTTGACAGACCGGGCAAGGAGAACTGGCGCGAGGTCGTGCCGCACAAGCCGGGCACGCTCATCATCAGCCATATGGCTTATGCCCGCCACCTGCTGTGGCTGGAGCGCAAGGACGGCCTGCCGCAGATCATGATCCGCGATCGCCGCACCGGCGAGGAACATGCGATCGCTTTTGACGAGGAAGCCTATTCGCTCGGCCTTTCGGGTGCTGCGGAATACGATACCGACGTCATCCGCTTCTCCTATTCGTCGATGACGACGCCCTCGCAGCTCTACGACTACAACATGGTCACGCGCGAGCGCACGCTCTTGAAGACGCAGGAAGTGCCATCGGGCCATAATCCTGACGACTATGTCACCCGCCGCGTCTTTGCCCCGGCCTGGGATGGCGAGAAGGTGCCGGTCACCCTTCTCTATCGCAAAGACACACCGCTCGACGGTTCCGCGCCCTGCCTGCTCTATGGCTATGGCGCCTATGGCATCACCATCCCGGCCGGTTTCAACACCAACTGCCTGTCGCTTGCCGATCGTGGCTTCGTCTATGCCATCGCCCATATTCGCGGCGGCAAGGACAAGGGCTTTGCCTGGTACGAAGACGGCAAGATGGACAAGAAGACCAACACTTTCAAGGACTTCATCGCTGCTGCTGATTATCTGAATCAGGAGAAGTTCACGTCTTACGCAGGTATCATCGCCGAGGGCGGATCGGCGGGCGGCATGCTGATGGGTGCGGTCGCCAACATGGCGCCGGAGAAATTCGCCGGCATCATCGCTGCCGTTCCCTTCGTCGACGTCTTGAACACGATGCTCGACGACACGCTGCCGCTCACCCCGCCGGAATGGCCGGAATGGGGCAATCCGATCGAGAGCCGCGAAGAATACGAGCAGATCGCCGCCTATTCGCCCTATGACAATATCGGCGCAAAGCCCTATCCGCCGATCCTGGCGCTCGGTGGCCTGACCGACCCGCGCGTCACCTATTGGGAGCCGGCCAAGTGGGTCGCGCGGCTGCGCGACAAGACGACGGGCACGGCGCCCATTCTGCTCAAGACCAATATGGATGCCGGCCATGGCGGCGCCTCCGGCCGTTTCCAGCGATTGGAAGAGATCGCGTTCGAATATGCGTTTGCGATCAAGGTGGCAGGCAAGATGTGAGGATTGGATGTGGCGTGCGGCGTGTGCGCCACATCATCAAGGGAGGGAGAAATGGCCGTCTATATCGCGCTGCTGAGAGCCGTGAATGTCGGCGGCACCGGCTCCCTGCCGATGACTGAATTGAAGGCACTCTGTGAAGAGCTCGGCTTTGCCGATGTGAAGACCTACATCCAGAGCGGCAATGTGCTGTTCCGCTCGGATGAGGCCGAAAAGGCGGTCGAGGAGAAGCTCGACGCGGCTCTCGGGAAAAAGATGGGCAAGCGGCCGGGCGTGATGGTACGCAACCGCAAGGAAATCGACGGCATCGTCGCCAGGGCGCCCTTCCCCGAGGCCAAGCCCAATTTTCTGCTGGTCTATTTCCTGCCGGAGGCAGCCGCCTCCGATGCGCTTGACAAGATGGTGGCACCGGATGGCGAAGAGGCGAAGCTCGCCGGGCGCGAGATCTATGTGCACTATCCCATCGGCTCCGGCCGCTCGAAGCTGAAGCTGCCGGCGCTGAAGCCGGGGACCTCCCGCAACCTCAACACCGTGCGCAAGCTGGCCGATATGGCGGCTGAGATGGAAAACAACTAGGGCTGTCCGCTGCCGCCGGCTGCACCGTAGATCTGACCGGTGGCATAGCTCGCATCGGCAGCGGCAAGCTGCACGTAGATCGAGGCGAGTTCGGCCGGCTGGCCGGGCCGTCCGAGCGGCGTATTGCCGCCGAACTTGACCAGCTTTTCCTGCGTCTGGCCGCCGCTCACCTGCAGCGGCGTCCAGATCGGGCCGGGCGCGACACCGTTCACACGGATGCCTTTCGGCCCCAGCTGCTTGGCCATCGATTTGGTGAAATTCATCATCGCCGCCTTGGTCATGGCGTAGTCGACCAGATTGGCCGAGGGGTCGTAGGCCTGTACCGACGTCGTCTGGATGATCGCCGATCCTTCGCGCAAGTGAGGCAAAGCCGCTTTTGTCAGCCAGAACATCGCATAGATATTGGTCTTCATCGTTGCATCGAAATCCTCGCTGGAGATATCGGCAAGCGACTGACGCTGCTGCTGGCGTCCGGCATTGTTGACGAGAATATCAAGTCCGCCGAGCTGGCGCACGGCTTCGGCGACGATCCTCCGGCAATAGTCTTCATCCCTGAGATCGCCGGGAAGTGCGATACCGATACGCCCTTCCTTTTTAATCAGCTCGATCACCTCCCGGGCATCGGGCTCCTCATCCGGAAGATAGCTGATTGCGACATCGGCCCCTTCGCGGGCATAAGCAATTGCCGCGGCGCGACCCATGCCGGAATCGCCGCCGGTGATCAGCGCCTTGCGACCCTTGAGACGGCCACTGCCCTGATAACTCGTCTCGCCATGGTCAGGCTTCGGCTCCATGTCGCGGGCCAGCCCCGGAAAGGGCTGCGTCTGCGACGGAAAGGGCGGCTTTGGAAATTTGCCACGCGGATCGTGGAAGGTCTTATCGTTGCTGACGGGGCTGTCCATTGCCGCTCTCCCTTCGGTTTGTGCTGCGGAACATAACAGCGCAGGCACCTATCGGTTCCCTGCCGGGAGAGATATGGCATCGCCTGCCTACAGCTGGTCGCTGCCGCCGGCTGTGCCATAGATCTGGTCGCGCCTAACGGCAACGAGGGGCGACTCGATGGCCGGCAGGAACAGCATCTTCACGAAAGTGCGCAGCATCAGCACTTGTTCGGCAAGCGTGTTCGGCTCCTTCAGCGTCTTGGAGAGAACGATGCCGCCTTCCAAGACCGAGGAAACCATGTCGGCGAGTTGGTCGACATCGACGGGCTCGCGCGGCGTATAGACCTCCATGATTTCACGGAACATGCGGCCGAAGCGGCGGCGCCAGGCGAGCACGGCGTTACGGTTGGTCTCCTGTATCTCGCGGTCGAAGAGCCGTTCGTAATAGCAGACGGTCGCCACGAGGCAGCCGGGATGGCCGTTCGGCAGATCGGCGAGCAATTCGGAGAGCAGTTTCAGGCCGAGCAGGAAGGACTGCAGCGGATCATCCATCAGATCGCGCGCGCGGCTGAAGATCTCGTCATAGATGCGTTCGTCATTCTCGATGTAGCGGTTGAGCAGCGCCTTCGCGAGCTCGTTCTTGTCCTTGAAGTGGTAGAAAAAGCCGCTCTTGGTAATGCCGGTTTCGACGATCAGTTCCTCGATGGAGGTGCCGCCGAAGCCCTTCTGCAAGACCGCTGCTTCCGCCACATCAAGGATGCGATTTCGTGTTTCCTGGCCCTTTCGCATATGCCCCTCCTGTACCCACGGTACAGTTTTCAGTGCAACAGGATCGGACCTGCTTGCGCCCCCGGCAGCATCGGCCCATGCAAGGGATTGATTTCAATCCGCAAAATTCGAAACCCTCTGCAGTATACCGCAAGTCGCCTAGTTTGGCAGCCGAATAAGCGTCAGAACATCACCATCGATGGCAGTCATTTCAGGCGCCACGATTGGAGAGGCTTCACAATGGCAAAGTACAGGCATGGGCTGCCGCAGCTGAAGGGCGGCATCTTCATTAGCGATGGCGGCATGGAAACCACGATGATCTTCCATGAAGGCATTGATCTTCCACATTTCGCCTCCTTCGTATTGCTGGCTTCCGAGGACGGTCGTGAGCGCACGAAGAATTACTATCGCCGCTACCTGGATATTGCCCGCAGGCACGGCACGGGCTTCGTACTCGACACCGCCACATGGCGTGCCAATCCCGACTGGGGTCAGAAGCTCGGCTACACGACGCAGGCCCTGCAGGCGGCAAACCAGCGGGCGGTCGACCTGCTCATCGGTTTGCGCAGCACCTACGAGCGGCCGGAACAACCCATCGTCATCAGCGGCGCCATCGGTCCGCGTGGCGACGGCTACAAGGCGGGTACAATGAGCGCGGACGAGGCGGAGGATTACCACGCCTTCCAGATCGACACGTTCGCCGGCACGGAGGCCGATATGGTCGCCGCCTTCACGCTGACCAATATCGACGAGGCGATCGGCATCGCGCGTGCGGCCAAGGCGCTCGACATGCCTTGCGCCATCTCCTTCACGCTGGAGACGGATGGCAGGCTGGTGACCGGCCGCAGCATTCAGGATGCGATCGAGACGACGGACGCGGCGACTGGCGGGTCTCCGGCCTATTACATGATCAACTGCGCACACCCGACGCATTTCGAGGCCGCGCTTGATCACGGCAGCGCCTGGGTGAAACGCATCTCCGGCATTCGCGCCAATGCCTCGACCATGAGCCACGAGCAACTGGATAACAGCGAGACGCTGGATGCGGGCGATCCTGATGATCTCGGCCGGCGCTATCGCAGCCTGCTTCGCCGCATGCCGCAGGTACGCGTGCTCGGCGGCTGCTGCGGCACCGACCACCGGCATGTCGCAGCGATCTGCGAAATATGCCTGCCCCAGGCGGCGTAAGGGGCGCGAGCGAGGGCAGGATGATGAGAATGGTTGGGGTAATGACGCGCCGGCGCAGCTGGCGCGATTTGTGGCTTGCGATCGCAGGGCGAAGGACGCAAGCCGAACCGGAGACAGTCGTAGAGGTGGCTCTGCAGGATATGGATCTTGCAGCTTTCGAGGACCTCGACGGCCGCATGGCCTACGGGCTTCAGGCGGACCAACGCAGGCAGCGCCCTTTGTGGCGCAGGCTATTGCGGGAACCCGTCGGCCTTTGATGAAGGGAAGGCGCCTCAGCTTCCGGCTGCGGCGCCTTTCGTCTGTTTGCTCCTGTAGCCGCTGATCTCCTCGCCGGCAGTCGGCGAAAAGCGCAGGTTCCAGAACGTGGCGCAGATCGAGATCAAGGCGACGATGATGAAGGCCGTGGAGAAATCGCCAAGCTCAGGCGTTTCGACACCATTGAAGGCCATGGAGCCGTGCAGCGCCAGCGCGCCGATGCAGATGCCGAGCGAGAGCATCAGTTGCTGGAAGGTCGTGTAGAAGCTCGTCGCCGAGCTCATGCGATCCTGGCCGATCTCGTCATAGGCGATGGTGTTATAGGCCGTGAACTGGAACGACATGAAGAAGGCGCTGAGCACCAGCGCGATGAAGATCAGCGGCATCGGCCAATCCGGCCGGAAGGCGGCGCAGAGGCCGTAGCCGATGGTGCCGAGAATGCCGTTGATTATAAGGCTTTTGCGGAAGCCGACGCGGCGGAAGAAGGCCTTAGCCAGCGGCTTCATGAACAGCGCACCAAGCGCGGTGGAAATGACGATCTGGCCCGCCGCGGCAGCCGAAAGACCGAAGCCGATCTGAAAGAGCAGCGGCAGCAGGAAAGGCTGCGCGCCCTGAGTGATGCGCGTCAACGAGCCGGCGATAACAGAGGTGCCGAAGCTCGGCACCTTCATCAGCGAGAAATCCATGATCGGGGCCGGATGCCTGCGGGCATGGCGGAGATAAGCGATGCCGAAAAGCAAGCCTGTCGCGATGAGGAAGATCGCGAGCGAGCCCTGCCCCTCATGGCTCGACAGTTCGAAACCGAAGAGCAGCGAGCCAAGCGAGATGCCCGACAGGATGAAGCCGATCGTGTCAAAGGGGCCGGCAGCCTTGCCCTTCACCTCGTCGATGTAGATCGAGACGAAGATCATGCCGATGATGCCGATCGGCACGTTGATGTAGAAGATCCAGCGCCAGTCGAGATAGGTGACGATGAAGCCGCCGAGAGGCGGGCCGACGATCGGGCCGATCAGCGCCGGCACCAGGAGCCAGGACATGGCGCTCACCATATCCTTGCGGTCGACGCTGCGCATCAGCACAAGGCGGCCGACGGGCATCATCATGGCGCCGCCGATGCCCTGCAGCAGGCGGGCGAGCACCAGGAGCGGCAAGGTCGGCGCGAAGGCACAGAGGATGGAGCCGACCACGAAGACGGCGATGGCCGAGCGGAAGACGGTGCGCGAACCGAAACTGTCCGCCATGCGGCCGCTGGCGGGAATGAAGATCGCCAGGCTGAGCAGGTAGGAGGTCAGCGCAATCGACATGGCCGGTGCGTCGACGCCGAAATCGCGCGCCATTGTCGGCAGCGCGGTCGCCAGCACGGTTGCATCCACGTTTTCCATGAGCATGGCACTCGCGACAATCATCGCGATCACCCGGAAATTGGGTGCTGCGCGCCGAACCATCGGCGCATGATAAATCTGATCCGACATCGTCAGGGATCACTCGCAGTGGCGCAGCGGAGCACACGGGGCGACAGGGCCGCGGGGATGACATGGCAAAAATGCCAAGAGGAGATGATTTTGCTATACGCCTGCAATCATGGCGGCGCTATGTCTTTTATGGCAAATCTGCCTTGCCGAGAGGTAAAGGCAGATCACCATTCCTTGCACTTCATTGCCCTTCGTGAAGGGTGGTTTGCGGCCAAAATCGGCTTGCGTGACCGCACCTGCGGCCCTACCTATTAGCCATGACCTCCGCCCTGCAGAAAAACCGGCCAGACACGGCCTTTTCATTCGACAACAGCTATGCACGGTTGCCGCAGCGCTTCTTTGCGACACAGGTGCCGACGCAGGTGGCAGAACCCTGGCTGATCAAGCTCAACGAGCCGCTGGCGGAGGAACTGGGGCTCGATGTCGAGACCCTGAGACGTGACGGCGCGGCGATCTTTTCCGGTAACCTCGTCCCCGATGGCGCCGAGCCGCTGGCGATGGCCTATGCGGGCCACCAGTTCGGCCAGTTCGTGCCGCTGCTCGGCGACGGGCGGGCGATCCTGCTCGGAGAGGTGATCGACCGCAATGGCCGGCGCCGCGACATCCAGCTTAAGGGTGCGGGGCAGACTCCCTTTTCCCGCCGCGGCGACGGGCGGGCGGCTCTCGGGCCGGTCCTGCGAGAATATATCATCAGCGAGGCGATGTTTGCGCTTGGCATTCCGGCCACGCGGGCGCTTGCCGCGGTGCTGACCGGCGAAGGCGTGCGGCGTGAAGAGATCTTGCCGGGCGCGGTCTTCACCCGCGTGGCGGCAAGCCATATCCGCGTCGGGACCTTCCAATATCTTGCCGCGACCGGTGACGAGGATGGCATCAAGGCGCTCGCCGATCATGTCATCGAACGGCATTATCCCGAGCTGAAGACAGCGGAAAATCCCTATCTCGCGCTCTATGAGGCGGTCTGCGAGCGGCAGGCGGCGCTGATCGCCCGCTGGCTGCAGGTGGGTTTCATCCATGGGGTGATGAACACCGACAATATGACGATCTCGGGCGAGACGATCGATTTCGGTCCCTGCGCTTTCGTGGATGCCTATGATCCGATGACGGTCTTCTCGTCGATCGACCAGCATGGGCGTTACGCCTATGCCAACCAGCCGGGCATCGGACAATGGAACCTCGCGCGGCTCGGCGAAGCGCTGCTGCCGCTGATCGATGCGGACAAAGACAAGGCGATCGAGCATGCCAATGCCAGCATCAAGGCCTATGGCGAGCGCTTCCACGCCCATTGGCTGCAGGGCATGCGCGGCAAGATCGGGCTGATCTCGGCAGAAGACGGCGATCTCGAGTTGATCCAATCGCTGCTGGCGCTGATGCACGCGCAGGGCGCCGATTTCACGCTGACGTTCCGGCGTCTTTCGGCGCTTGCGGACGATCCCGAGGCAGAGACCGAATTCGCCTCGACCTTCCGCGAACCGGCCGCCACCGCCGAATGGCTGGCGCACTGGCGCGAACGCCTGTTGCGCGATCCGCAGGCGCCAACCGAGCGCGCCGCGGCCATGAGACATGTCAACCCCGCCTTCATTCCCCGCAATCACCGTGTCGAGCAGGCAATCGAGGCGGCCGTGGAAGATGGCGATTTTTCGCTTTTCGAGGCGCTGCTGGCAGTGCTTTCGCACCCCTATGACGAGCAGCCGGCATTTGCGGCCTATATGGACCCGCCGAAGCCCGAAGAGCGAGTGCTCCAGACCTTCTGCGGAACCTGATTTCAACCAACAACCCTATTCACTGGAGATAGTGATGACCGACCTTCTCGATATCCCGGTCAAGACCGTTCAAGGGCGTGAGACGACGCTCAACGAATATCGCGGCCAGGTGCTGCTCATCGTCAATGTCGCCTCCAAATGCGGGCTGACGGTGCAGTATGAAGGGCTTGAAAAACTCTATGCCGACAAGCGCGAGAGAGGCTTCGTCATCGCCGGCTTCCCGGCCAACGACTTCAAAGGCCAGGAGCCGGACACGGATGCGGAGATCCTCGATTTCTGCACCAGCACCTTCGGCGTCGACTTCCCGATGTTTTCCAAGATCTCCGTCAAGGGGCCGGACAAGCACCCGCTCTACAAGAACCTGACGAATTCCGGCGTGGAAACGACCGGCGAAGGGCCGATGCGCGAGCGGCTGAAGGGTGCCGGCCTTGCCGGCGACGACAGCGAAGTGCTCTGGAACTTCGAAAAGTTCCTGATCGGCCGCAACGGCAAGATCGTCGCCCGTTTCGCCCCTGATGTGACGGCTGACGACAGCCGTCTCGTCTCGGCGATCGACCGCGAGCTTGCAAAAGCGTCCTAAAGCCGCATCCCAACGGCCACGAATTGTGGCGGTTGAAAGGCAGGCTTCCCGCTCTATCTGCCTGATCGGCGTGTGTTTTTCGCCACCCTCCGATCCGGCTAACCAGCGGGAGCTGCCTTATGGCAATCGTCATTACCTCCATCCTCTTCATTATTTTCGGACTTGCGCTCGGCGCAGGCGGGCTCTGGCTCGTCACGCTCGGCGGCAGCGTTTTTTATCTTTTTGCGGGGCTGATGTTCCTGCTGACGGCAGGCTTGCTGCTCATGCGCAAAGCGGTAGCGCTCTGGGTCTATGCAGTGCTTGTGGTCGTTGCACTTGTCTGGGCGATCTGGGAGGTCGGGTTCGACTGGTGGCAGCTCGGCCCACGCGGCGGCCTCATCATCCTCTTCGGACTCTGGCTGCTGACGCCCTGGATCCGCCGGCCGCTCGGTTTTCGCAGCCCGACCGGCATCTATTATGGCGCCAATCCCTGGCCGCTCGCCATTCCGGTCATACTCGCCATCATCGTCGCCTTCTATTCGATGACATCAGATCCGCATGATCTCGCCGGCGATCTGCCGATACAAACGGTTGCCACAACGCCCGCCTTCGGCGGCAATGTGCCCGATGGCGAATGGCACCAATATGGCCGCACGGCCTACGGCCAGCGATACTCGCCGCTCGACCAGATCACCGTTCAGAATGTTTCCACCCTGAAAGAGGCCTGGCGCTACCAGACCGGCGACGTGAAGCGGCCCGACGATGTCGCGGAAACGACCTATCAGGTGACGCCGCTGAAGGTCGGCAACACGCTCTATCTCTGCACGCCGCACAACTGGGCGATCGCGCTCGATGCCAAAACCGGGCAGCAGAAATGGAAATATGACGCCGATTCCGGCATGAACCCGGACCGCCAGCACCAGACCTGCCGCGGTGTGACCTATCACAGCGATGAAGCGATACCTGCCGGCCAGCCCTGCAAAGAGCGTGTCTACCTGCCGACGTCGGATGCGCGGCTGATCGCGCTCGATGCAACCAACGGGCAGGTCTGCACCAGCTTCGCCGAACAGGGCGTTCTCCATCTGGAAACCGGCATGCAATACAATCCTGCCGGCTACTACTATTCCACCTCGCCGCCAGTCGCCGTCGCGGGCAAGATCATCATCGGCGGGGCGGTCAACGACAATTATTCGACACGGGAACAATCCGGCGTCATCCGCGCCTATGACATCAACAGCGGCGCGCTGATCTGGAACTGGGATTCCGGCAATCCCGACCAGACCACGCCATTGCCGGAGGGCCAGCATTATACGACGAATTCGCCGAACAGCTGGTCGGTCTTCAGCGTCGATGACCAGCTCGGCATGGTCTATATCCCGCTCGGCAATCAGGTGCCGGACCAGCTCGGCATGAACCGCAGCGAGAATGTCGAAAAGTTCTCCTCCTCTGTCGTGGCGCTCGACATCAATACGGGCCAGCTGCGCTGGGTGCAGCAATTCGTCCATCACGATCTCTGGGATATGGACGTGCCGGCGCAGCCGGTGCTGCTCGATCTGACGAAACAGGACGGAACGGCGGTGCCGGCGCTGGTGGCATCCACCAAGCAGGGCGATATCTACGTGCTCGACCGGCGCACCGGCCAGCCGATCATTCCCTTCAAGGAAATCCCGGCGCCTGACGGCGCAATACCGGAAGATCACACGTCGCCGACGCAACCGATCTCGGATCTCACCTTCTCGCCGGAGCCGCTGCAGGAAAAGGACATGTGGGGCGTTTCGCTGTTCGACCAGCTTGTCTGCCGCATCGATTTCCACCGCTACAAATATGAGGGCCGCTATACGCCGCCCTCGCTGCAGGGCACGATCGTCTATCCCGGCAATTTCGGCACGTTCAACTGGGGTTCGGTCGCCGTCGACCCCGAACGACAGCTGATGTTCGGCATGCCGACCTATCTCGCCTTCACCTCGCGCCTGGTGCCGGCAGCCGATATTCCGCCGCGCGGGCAGGACGAGAAGGGCAGCGAACAGGGTCTCAACCGCAATGACGGCGCACCTTACGGTGTGTTCATGGGACCATTTCTCGGGCCGCTGCAGATCCCCTGCCAGGCACCGCCATGGGGCTATGTCGCCGGCGTGGATCTCCGCACCGGCCGTATCGCCTATATGCACAAGAACGGCACGGTGCATGACATGACGCCGCTGCCCCTGCCCTTCAAGGTCGGCGTGCCCGGCATCGGCGGGCCAATGATGACCAAGGGCGGCGTCGCCTTCCTGGGCGCAGCCGTCGACAACTATCTGCGCGCCTATGACGTGACCAATGGCCGGCAGCTCTGGGAAGCCCGGCTTCCGGCCGGCGGTCAGGCAACGCCGATGACCTATATGACCGATGACAACAAGCAATATGTCGTCATGGTCGCCGGCGGGCATGGTTCGGTCGGTACCAAGCCGGGCGACTATGTGATCGCCTACACGCTGCCGTAGTACCGCCGGAGGTAGACACAAGCTCCAGACAGGCTTGCCCCATCATGCTGCTGCTGTTTTTCAGGGGATTTTTTCATGGAAATCGGTAGCAGCCTTTCAATTTACTCCGGCCTTGGTTCGCTTTTCGAGCAGGGCAAATCCAAGAACAAGCAGACAGACGAATTCAGCAGCAGGACGCGCAATCAATCCGGCGCCGGCCTGCAGCCGAGCACGACACCGCCGTCCATCGCCAATACGATGTGGGCGGTGCAGGCCGGCAACGAGACCTATATCAACCCGCCGTCGGAGGCAGAGGCCGCAGCCAAGGCCGCGCATAGCAGCCTGGTCGACCAGTTCTCCGAATGGAGCAACATGGACCCTGCGGAATTCATCCGCGCACGGTATCTCGAAGCACACGGACTGACGGAAGACGACCTGAAGGCCATGCCCGCCGATCAGCGCGAAGCGATCGAGAAGGAAATCGCCGAGCAGATCAAGCGCGAGCTCGCCGGTGTCGAGGATGGCGGAGACGGCAACAAGGAATCCGCCGCGCAATCGACGAGCACGCAGGCCACCGACCAAAATTCGGCCGCCTGATCGCAACGCAAATTCAAAAAGCCGCGGGCAGTAATGCACCGCGGCTTTCGATGCTCGATGTCCGCCGCCTCCGATCCGACAGCCCAGCGGAAAAGATCGTAGAAAACCAGTCCGCCTCTCTCACACCATCTCCGTGATCATCTTGCCGACTTCGGCGAAGACGGGATTGAACTCGTCCATCTTTGCAGCCGTTTCCGCGATATAAACGGCGGCGACGATGGGGCCGCGGTTAGGCGGCCAGATGATGGCGATATCACCGGCCGCACCGTTATCGCCCGTTCCGGTCTTGTCGCCGATCTTCCAGTCGGAGGGCAAGCCTGCACGCAGGCGCGCGCCGCCGGTCGTGTTCGCAACCATCCAATCGACCAACTGATTTGCAGAACTTTCCGCCAGGACCGAGCCGAGGGCGATGTTGCCGAGCGTATCGAGCATGGCATCCGGCGTGGTCGTGTCGCGCGGGTCGCCTTTCGCCGCCTCGTTCAGCGCAGTTTCCATGCGGTCGAGCCTTGTCGTACCGTCGCCGATGGAGCGCAGCCAGTCGGTGAGTGCAGCCGGGCCGCCGAAACTTTCCAGCATCAGGTTGCCAGCCGTATTGTCGCTCAGCGTAATGCCGGCCTTGCAGATCTCGGCCATCGTCATGCCCTCGCCGCCGGCGTGCTTTTCGGTCTCGGGCGAATAGGTGACGAGCTTTTCCTTGCCGTAGGTGACCCGCCGGTCGAGCTTTTCATCACCCTTGTCGACACGGGCGAGAACGAGGCCGGCGGCCAGAACCTTGAAGGTGCTGCACATGGCGAAGGGCTCGCTGCCGCGATAGCCGAAGGAGATGTTCGTGTCGCTGTCGAGAACGGAGACCCCGAGACGCCCGCCGATACGCGCTTCCAGCGCTGCAAGCCGCTTGTCGATATCGTCGTCCTGTTGCTGCTGTGCGCGGACGCGGGTCGTAAAGCCCAGCCCAGGCAGCAGCAATGCTGAACCCATGAAGCTGCGGCGGGTCAGGCTGTGATTCATGAAGACCTCCGGGGAATCAGGTTCACAGGCGTAAGGCCCGATTGCGGCGGCATCTCGGCTTTTTGGCGGAATCAGGCGGCGCGCGTGACTTCCACAGTCACATGCGACAACTCGTCCAGGCTCGAAAGCCGCTCCTTGTAGAAGGCGGTGTCGCGCGACCGCGGCGTCAGCACCGCAACGATCGCAGCATGATGGCCGGGGCCGACCTGCCAGACATGCAGATCGGTAATGCGGTCGCCATCGCCCTCGATCACATCACGGATTTCATCCGGCAGCGTTTCACCCTCCGGGAGCACATCGAGCAGAACAGCGCCTGAGGATTTCAGCAGTCCCCAGGACCATTGGGCGATGATGAGAGCGCCGACGATGCCCATCAGCGGATCGAGCCAGAGCCAGCCATAGAGGCCGCCGAAAGTGAGTGCGGCAATGGCGAGCACCGAGGTCAATGCGTCGGCGATGACGTGCATATAGGCGGAGCGAATATTGTTATCCGCATGTCCATGGTGGCCATGATCGTGGCCGTGGTGATGATCGTGATGGTGATCATGCCCGTGTCCATGATGATGGCCGCCGCTACCGCTCAACATCCAGGCGCTGATGAGGTTGACGGCAAGGCCGATGACGGCGACGGCGATCGCCTGGCTGAAGCTGATCGGCACGGGCGACGTGATGCGCAGGAAGCTTTCCCATCCCATCAGCAGGGCAATCATCGCCAGAATGATGGCGCTCGCGAAGCCGGCGAGATCGCCGAGCTTGCCGGTGCCGAAGGTGAAGCGCGGGTTGCGAGCCTGTTTGCGGGCGAAGAGATAGGCAAGCGCGGAAATGAGCAGCGCGCTGGCATGGGTGGACATGTGCCAGCCGTCGGCCACCAGCGCCATCGAGCCATAGATCGTGCCGGCGGCGATTTCGACCACCATCATGACCGCCGTCAGCGCAATCACCAGCCAGATGCGGCGTTCGTTCCGGGCATGATCCTGCCCCAAGAAGACATGCTCATGTCCGTCTGTATTCGTTCCCGATATCATCGCCATCTCCTTATCGATCCGGCTCAGCGGATATAGGTTCGCAGTACTTCCGATATTTCCTCGACCGCTTCCGCCCTCGCCTTCTCGTCGGCGGCATGCAGCACATGTTCCTGCAGGTGATCGTCCAGCACCTCGCCCGTCAGCCCCGTCAGCGCTCCGCGCACGGAGGCGAGGAGCTGGAGAATTTCGCCGCAGGGGCGCTCAGCTTCCAGCGCACGCTCGACGGCTTCGAGCTGGCCGCGGAGGCGACTGACGCGGGCGATGAGCTTCTTCTTCTGATGAGTGGTGTGGGACATGGTCGTCTCGAAATTAGGATAGGGGGGTACCCTATCCTACATTCCATCAAAAGCAATCCGGTAATGGTCAGTTCCGCGTCCATCTGCCATTGACAAACGAGCGGTTTAGGAGGATTGATCTCCACATGATCGAGACCACGCACCATAACCGCTCGTATTTTTGGCTGTACCTGTAAAGGGCGGCCGAGACAGATCATAATGTCAACAAGCCGCCGTCAGGCGGCTTTGTTGTATCGGCAGCGTCCTGGCGGCATAAACTTCGAAAAGGACGCGAAGACCATGCTTGAAATCGAAGACAGCGAAATATCGCTCATGCGGCCGCCGGTCGTGACGATCCGCACTGCAAAGCCCCGCGACATATCCGAACTCCACGAGATGATCGGCCTTCTCGCCATCCATCACGGCGATATTTCCGCCTCGACGCCGGACCAGCTCGAACGCGATCTCTTCGGTCCGACGCCATGGATTTCGGCCATCGTCGCCGACGGCAGCGAAGGTCTGATCGGCTATGCCATCCTCGTTCCGCTCTACAGGGCGCAGGAAGGCAAGCGCGGCATGGACCTGCATCACCTTTTCGTGCGTGACGGCCATCGCGGCCACGGTACCGGCCAGCTTCTCGTCGACCGCGCCCGTGAAACGGCACGGCTTGCAGGCTGCGACTACCTCTCCGTCAGTGCTGCGACCGGCAACCTCAAGGCACACCGCTTCTACGAACAGATGGACTTCACCCCTCGCCCGGTCACCGGCATGCGCTATATGCAGTCCCTGTCGTAAGTGGCACCAGCCGCTCGGCCATCTTGCAAGGAGGAAAGCATGACCCGACTGGCAGTGGTTCTGACCGAAGGGTTCGCCGACTGGGAAGTGGGGCAGCTTGCTGCCTCCGCCCGCACCCATTTCGGTTTCGACGTGGTGACGGCAAGCCCCGGCGGCGCGGAGGTGCGCTCGATGGGCGGCATGCGGGTGACACCCGATACGGTGGCCGAGAACCTGCATGGCGACGCTTTCGATGCACTTGTTATCTGCGGCGGCACGATCTGGGAGACAGAAAAGACGCCCAATCTTTCGCCTGTGATCAACGACTTCATCGCGCGCGGCAAACTCACCGCTGCGATCTGCGGCGGGACGCTGGCGCTGGCGCGCGCCGGTGCGCTCGATCAGGTTGCCCATACCAGCAACGCGCCCGACTTCCTCGCCAGCGCCGAGGGCTATCATGGCCAGGCGCATTACCGTGAGGGACCGCAGGCGGTTCGCGCCGGCATGATCGTCACTGCGCCGGGTTCGGCACCGATTACCTTTACGGCAGAGATCTACCGGGCGCTCGGCTTCGGCAGCGAAGAGCTCGACACCTATGTGCAGATCTTTGGTGCGGAGCATCAGCCGAAGGCGGCCTGACCCCACCAAGACACCGATCATTTGAGCCGTCGAGACTCTTTCGGCGGGCTGTCTCCAGGCGCCACCTCATGCACCGGGCGGGTCGCCCATTGGTGAAGCAACCTCTTTACGAACAGAAAGGCCGCAGTCCTTGCCTGCGCCCGATCGCCGGGGTCATCGAGACGGCTCGCGATTTTTGCCTCCATGACGGCAATCGTATCGGAAAACCAGCGCGCGAGAACGGCATTGCGCGCGGCAAGCCGGTCTTGCGTGCGAGCAATCGCAGCGTCTGTTTCCTCAAGGGTCGGGTGCTTCATTGTGGCAGTGTGGCCTGCAGCGCTTGCCCCAGGCAGGCTATTTGCTCGGCACCGCCTTCAGATAGGCGGAGATCGCCTCGATATCGGACTGCGGCAGATGGGCGATGTTCTGCTGCACGTCCACCATCTGGCCACCGGCGGAGTCGAAATCGGGGGTGAAGCCGGTCTGCAGGTAGTTGGTGATATCGGCCTCGCTCCAGGAGCCGACGCTCTTCGAGCCCGGCGTGATATCGGGTATGCGGCCCTTGCCTTCCGGGTTCGGGGCGCCGGCAAGCCATTGGTCGCGGACGAAGCCGCCGAGGGAATCGCGCGGGGTGTGGCATTCGCCGCAATGGCCGAGACCTTCGACCAGATACTGGCCGCGTTTTACCTTGTCGTCGGCATTGGCAAGCACGACGCGGGGTTGATCATTGAAATAGAGAAGCTTCCAGCCGCCGAGCGCCAGGCGGATGTCGAAGGGGAACGGCAATTCATGCGGCGGCGCGACGTTGGCGCTCTTCGGCAGGGTCTTCAGATAAGCGAAGAGATCATTGACGTCCTTGTCGCTCATGCGCGTGTAGGAGCCATAGGGGAAGGACGGGTAGAGATGTTGCCCGTTGGGGCCGACGCCGCGCTTTATCGCATTGCCGAACTGAGCCAGCGTCCAGCGGCCGATTCCGGCCTGCTCATCCGGGGAAATGTTGGGAACATGAAAGGTGCCGAAGGGGCTCTTCAGGGCGAGGCCACCGGCCAGCGTGAGTTTGGCATCGCCTTGCGCGCCGGGCGTGGCATGACAGCTGACGCAGCCGCCAGCCCAGAATACCTTCTCGCCATTCGCGACGTCAGGAGTGCCGAGATTGGCCCAGTGGCTTTCCGGAAACGGATCCGGCGCGGTGACGAAATAAAAAACTGCGCCGCCGATCACGACGACGCCGATGAGACAGAGCACAAAGCGGATGAACCTGCGGACCATGCGCCGCCTCTCCTTCTATCGATATCAAGGGCATTCCGGGATTCGCTGGCCGGAATTCGGTGGCCCGGCCCCACTGCCGGGAGAATAAGGCGATCCGCACCGGCGGCAAGAGCCGGTGCGGAGGACGGGATCATGCGCGAATAGCTCTATCGCCTAGTCCTTCTTGATGCGATAGAGCTGATGACAGCCACCGCAATTGCCGCCGACGGTGTTCAGCGCCGCGCCGACGCCGGCAGCATCGGCCGGAAGCTGGGCAAGCACGGTTTCGGCGTCGGTAGATAGTTTCGCGGCGCGTGCCTTGAAGTCATCCATGTTTTCCCAGATCTTCGGGCTCGCTTCCGGGTCGCCCGTCTCGGTGCCCGGCTTGAACTGGTCCGGGAAGGCTTTCGCCGTGGTGGCGATCGTCGTCAGCGCCGCCTTGACGGCATCCGCATCATAGGGCTTCGTGCCCTTGGCGATGGCGGACAGCGAGCCTGCTGCGCCACCGATCTGTTTCATCATTCCAATGCGCGCGTCATGCGTGCCGTCGGCGGCCATGGCCGAAGCGATGGCAATGCCGGCGAACGCCACAGCCGCCGCTACTGATTTCCAATTCATGATTCTCTCTCCAATGTTCCACCGGCGAAGCCGGCCGAGGGCAATCTGCACCGGGATCATGACAAAATCCATGTGGCCGCATAGTCACGTTTGGCCGGATCCTCATAAAAACAATGTGATAGGAACGAGCTGGCTCAGGCCGTCTTCCACCCTTGCCAAAGGCTGATCGCGGAGATGACGACCAGCAGCAGACCGGCAAGACGGCCGATGACGGCAGTCGTATTCGGGTTGGAAACTAGGAGATCACGGCTGCGGCCGGCGGTCATGGCGAGCGTGCCGTAGACGGCAAGCTGCGTCAGCACGGTCATGATGCCCATGATCAGACCCTGCAGCCAGATCGGCCCATATTCCGGCTTTATGAATTGCGGGTAGACGGCGAGCACGAAGATATAGGCCTTGGGATTGACGAGGCAGGTGACCGCCCCCTGCCGGAACGCCTTCCAAGTGGAACGCGCCGTGCCGGGGCCGACCGCCTCAACCTTGATCGAGCTCTTCATCAGCGAGATGCCGATCCAGATCATATAGCCGACGCCGGCAAAGAGCAGCAGGTTGAAGACACCGGGCAGCATGGCGACGAGGATGCCGACGCCCGCCGCGCCATAGGCCGAATGCACCGCCCCGCCCAGCATGATGCCGCTGGTGGCGGCCAACCCGCGTCTGGTGCCGCCGGTCAGCGCATTGGCGAGCACGAAAAGCATATCCATGCCCGGCACGATGATGATGCCGAAAAGAAGGGTGAAGTAGAGCCAGAGGCTTTCGTGATAGTCCATGTCAGTTGTCCGTCCGTATTTTCCTGCACTTTTTCTGGAAGTGCATTCATTTCAAATCGATAGGCATCTCTATACGGCAGGCCAACTGACAGTGTATTGTCAGGAGCGTGGGAGAAAGGACGATAGATGCGCAAGGCCTCCAGGCTTTTCGAGATCATCCAGATATTGCGGCTGGCGAAGCAGCCGATGACGGCGGCCACCATGGCCGAGAGGCTGGAGGTGACGGTGCGCTCGATCTACCGCGATATCGCTGCCCTGCAGGCGATGCGCGTGCCGATCGAGGGCGGGCGCGGTATCGGCTATATCATGCGGCCGGGCTTCGATCTGCCGCCGCTGATGTTTTCGATCGAAGAGACGGAAGCGATCGTGCTGTCGCTGGCGCTCCTGGAGCGCACCGGCGACGAGGAACTGAAGCTCGCGGCACGGCGCGTCAACCAGAAACTTGCCGGTGCCGTGCCGCCGCCGCTGCGGCAGGCGATGGAAAACAAGGCGTTGTTTGCCTGGGGCACGATCGCCCCGCCGCCCGCAGGCGTGGACCTTGCCATCGTGCGGCGGGCGATCCGCGACGAGCGCAAGCTAATCCTCAGCTATCGCGACGAAATGGGACGCGCGACCGAACGGATGATCCGCCCGATCGCGCTGATCTATTATTCCCAGACGGCCAATATCGTTGCCTGGTGCGAACTCAGGCAGGCGATCCGCAATTTCCGCGGCGACCGGGTGGAGGCCTGTGCCGAAGCCGACGTCTTCTTCAAGGGCGAAGGCGACGGCCTGCGCACGCTGTGGACCGAGAGCTGGACCGAAAGGCCAGTCGCGGCGAATGCCTGAACCGCCGCGGCTACTCCTTGCGCGCGAAATCGGCGAGGAAGGCGGCCTCGATCATCGCCGCCATCTGCACATGGATCTCCGCCCGCGTTCTCGGTTTTCCCGGCGCATCCTCGCAGATCGGGTCGGTCTCGCCGATGCTTTTCAGGAAGTCCGGTGCATCGGGACGGCATTCGGCAAGGAAGCTCAAGTGTACCGCGCCATCGACGGTCTGATAATCGGCACCAGGTATTTCGGCTGCGATATCGTCTGATCTGACCGCTATGGGGATGGTTTCCGGCCGGCCGATATTGATGATGTGAACGGGGATATCGATGGAGCGAAGGCTCTCGCTCGTGAATGCCCGCACGACGGAAGGGTCGATCGCGACGACGGAACGAATGCGCGGGTCACGGTTCGACTGCTCGAACAAGTGCTTGTCCGTGCCGCGCAGATCGACCTTGCCGCTTGCAAACCAGACGCAGTCAGCCATGGTCTTTTCTTCATCGCAGTAACGGGCGTAGGCCTCGCGATCGGCACGCACGCCGGCGACTGCCATCACCGTATGCCCGCCGAGAGAAAAGCCGAGCGCGCCGACATGTTTTCGGTCGATATGCGGCGCCCAGGCGGGATCGGCGGACAGTGCCGTCAGTACGTCGGACAGATCGGCGCTCCGCTGCCATAATTTCGTTGTGTCGGGCGGCGTCGAATCTCCGCGCGTCGTGCCGGGGTGATTGGGACCGGCGACGATGAAGCCGGCCGCTGCAAGCCGTATCGCAAGCCAGTCCAGATTGCCGATGCTGCCGCCGGACCCATGCGAAATCAGGACAAGCGGAAAGGAGCCCTCAGCGATCGGGGCATCCTTCAGCGCGGGTGTTTCCATGAACACCTTGTCCCTGCTGGGCGGCACCGGTGTTCCGGCGCTACCGGTCGGATACCAGATCATCATCTGAAGCGTCGCACTGCGTGCAGGCGCTGGAAGTTCGATCGTGCGCGTGCCGACCGGATCTGCCGCAAAAACGGAACTTGCCGCCAGAAGACCGGCGGCAAGCAGGAGGGAAAGCAATCTCATTTCAGGCCTCATTTCGTGGCTGCACCATCATCAGTGCAGCCGCATCTCGCCCGAAACGTGGAAAATAGAGACCCGGAACGCGATCGAGAGCGTCCTCGATCGCGTTCCGGGAAGCAATTCAGAGCGCCATGCCGCCGGAGACCTCGATGCGCTGGGCGTTGACCCAGCGATTGGCTTCCGTCAGCCGCGAATATGCGCGCATGTTCGGCACGTCAGCGAAGAAGGATGCGCTGGAGCATCGGGCACAGCCCGCGTCGATCGCCACAGAGGTCGCTTAGTAGGATAGCGTGCGGCTGTCTTCGCGACCGAAACCGCGGATCGCCATGCGATCCGTATAGACGTCGATGATGGCGAAGGTGTTTTCGCTCTCGGTATCGACCACGCCCTTGAAATTAACGAAGTGGCAGAAGCCGACCTTGCCGTAATTGCCGACATGGTTATGGCCGTTGAGATAGGCAACGACATTGTCCTGCGAGGACAGCAGTTCGACGACGCGCTCGCGGTCCCACATGTCATGCTCGCAGGGCGGATGAACGGGGAAGTGATTCATGACGATCACCTTCTCATCCGCAGCCTTCGCCGCTTCGATTTCGCCAGACAGCCAGCCGAACTGCTCGTCGCTCAGCGATGCGTTCCACTCATGGGCGTTATCGGCGCCTGCGGCCAGCAGAGTCGCCAGACGTTCGCGGCCGAGCGCACGGAAGGCATGGCCTTCCGGCGGCGCGAATGTGCTGACCTCGTTGCCGTTGAGCACGATGAAACGGAAAGCGTGGCGTTGGAAACTGTAATAGGGCGCCGGCATGCCGACCCGTTCGGCAACCTTTTCCAGATGTTCGGGGGCGACACCGAAATCGTGATTGCCGAGCAGGAAATATGCCTCGTGGCGCAGCGTTTCATAGACCGGCAGGATATCGTCGAAGCTCTTGAAATCGCGGTCGATGATATCGCCGAGCGTCATGACGAAGCTCAGTTCCTCGCCATTGAAGGTCTCGATCGCGGCAGCGACCTTGGCGAGGCTGTTGGCATAATAGCGCCCCATTTCGACCTGCGGTTCGATGGCGGCATATTGCGGATCGGCGATGACGCCGAAGCGGAAAAGGGGAAGATCGGCTGATGACATGCGGCGTGATGTAGAGACCGCGGATGACAGCGATGTGACGGTGCGGCCAACCGCGGTTCTAGCGGAACCCGCATTCCCTATCCTGCCGCCGATACCTGCTCGCGGCGACCGGTGAAATAGGGCAATGCGAACATATAGAGGCCACTGAAGAGCAGCAGGAAAAGCGGCGGCAGCGGCGAATAGACCACCCAGGCCGGCGGCGTGCCGAAGGCCATGGTGGCGAAATTGGCTATGACCGTCAGCGTGAAGATGATCGACAGCCAACGGTGAAGCTGGCGGATAGACTTGTTCCAGTTCAATGCTATTTCCTCCTCAACAGGCCGAAGTCTTTATCTCAGTCTTCGCGCCCCAGAACTTCCTGCAGATTGTCGACGAACCGCTGCCAGCCGAACTTGGCACCCTGATAGGCCTGTTCCTGATCCGGGCGGAAACCGGCCTGTTCCATGCGCAGACGCGTGCCTGCTCCCGCAGGGGTCAGCGTCCAGGTGACGGTGCTTTCGAGGCCATAGGCATCCCATGTGTAGGAGAGCGTCCTGTTCGGCTCGATCTCCAGCACCCGGCAATCGACGGAGCCCCATTCGGCGGTGAACTTGAAATTGTGATCGCGCACAGGCTTGAAGTCACTCTTCATCAGCCACTCCTCAATCAGTTGCGGCTGCGTCAGCGCACGCCAGATTTTCTCCGGCGGGAAAGCAATCTCCCGCTCGACGATGACGGAGCGGATCTCAGTTGCGGTTTCGTTCATTGGTCCATCCTTTTGAGCAAATCTTCCAGAGCGTCGAACCGGCCTTCCCAGAAGCCGGCCATCTCCGTCGTCCAGTCCGCCAGAGGGGCCAGAGCCTTGATCTCGGCGCTGTAATGCGTCTGGCGACCCTCATGGCGGTCGCGCACCAGGCCGGCGGTCTTCAGCACCGCCAGATGCTTCGAGACGACCGGCTGGGAAACCCCTGCCCCGGCCGTCAGAACGCCGACCGTCTTCTCGCCTTCGCGGCACAGACGTTCGAAGATGGCGCGTCGGGTCGGATCGGCAAGCGCCCGGAAAAGTGCGTCCTGAACATTCGACATTAGAATTCATACCTGATTGGCTATGGATTGACTTATAGCCATACGGGTATGAATGAGTCAAGCGGCCTTCGAAGTCATTTGTTTCAGCAGAAATGAAAACACCCGGCGCCTGGTGGCGCCGGGTGCTCAAAAACCAAAGCTTTAGAAGTGCTTACTTCGTAGCCGCTTCGTAGCGTTCCAGGACGTAGTCCCAGTTGATCAGGCTGTCGATGAAGGCTTCAAGGTACTTCGGGCGGAGGTTGCGGTAGTCGATGTAGTAGGAATGCTCCCAGACGTCGACGCCGAGGATCGGGGTGGCGCCATGAACGAGCGGGTTTTCGCCGTTCGGGGTCTTGGAGATTTCGAGCTTGCCGTTCTTGACGGAGACCCAGGCCCAGCCGGAGCCGAACTGGGTGGCGCCGGCAGCGGCGAAATCGGCCTTGAACTTGTCATAGCCACCGAGGTCGGACGTGAAGGCAGCTTCGAGCTTGCCCGGCAGCTTGTTGCCGCCGCCGCCCTTCTTCATCCACTTCCAGAAATGGATGTGGTTGTAGTGCTGGGCCGCGTTGTTGAAGAGGCCGGCATTGGTGCCGAAGGACTTCTTGACGACCTCTTCCAGGGAGAGATCGGCCAGACCAGCTTCCGCTGCAAGCTTGTTGCCGTTGTCGACGTAAGCCTTGTGGTGCTTGTCGTGGTGAAACTCCAGCGTCTCCTTCGACATGAAGGGCGCAAGGGCGTCGTAGTCATAGGGAAGTTCAGGCAATTCGAAAGCCATAACAGATCTCCTCTTGGCAATAGATTGCGTCATCGGCAGGTGAGGCGGAACATAGGAGGGGAAGCACGGAGTGGCAACCGGCGAATTATCAAAAAACAACGACTTCGAGGAAAAATTGCCTCTCGCAACGGGCTCTCTCCAAAAGCGCAAATCACAGGCCGTGCCGCGCTTTGCGGATATGAAGCTGGTATGACTGCAAGACGGGAAGATGGCATAGAAAGAAATAAAATCCCCTCCCCTGCCAAACCCGCATTTCCCTTGAACCACACACGTAAAATGAGCCCTGCTCGCGTCCCGCTCACTGCGCTTACTGCATAATTCAAAATGCCACAGCGTCCTTTGCGCGTCTGAAAAGACGCGCGGCGCTGTAGGGGCGGCCACCGGAATTTCAATAAAAATCTGTTAATTTCTTTTGGGCGCTTTTGACAGGCGATGAGCAGCGCGGCTTAGATGCAACCTATGGCCATCGAAGAGTTTTAGCACAACCTTCGACAGGATTAACTTAATTAGCATAGCATAAATCATTTCAGGGACTTCTGACATCAACTTCGGGGCGTGTGATGGTCATGAGCTTTTTTCGTCGTAATGAAGAACCCGCCAAGCCGGGTTTGGGAGTATCCAGCCATCGCCAGACGTTGTCCGTCACCGAACAGACTGTCCTCGTGGACAAGCCGCCGGTGCAGTACAGCGTTTCGGAAGTCGACGATTTCCAGGCTTTCGGCACAGCGATCGAGGAGAACAAGCAGTCTTCGGAAGAGCTGCTGGTCAGCCTGACGTCGTTGCAGGAGCGGGTTTCCTCGCTGCTCGGCGCACACAGCCACTCGCTCAATGAAACAGGTGCGCTGAGAGCGGAATGTTCGCGTTTGAACTCTCTGCTCGACTATGAGAGCAATGCGCGGCGCAAGGCCGATCAGGAAAACCAGCGTCTCGTGATCGACAACAAGGAACTGAAGCTCGACAGCAGCCAGCTTCGTGTCGAGGCCGGCACTTACCGCGAAGAACTGGTGAAGCTGCAAGGCGTGCATGAGCTGGCGCGGGAGGAATTCACCGTCGTCGAGGCGCGGCTGATCGATGCCGAGCGCGAGATTCGCGACCGAGCGCTGCAATTCGACGAGGTTTCCTCGCAGCTTCGCCGCACGCAGCAGGACCTTGACGCGCGCAGCCGCGAGCTGGCGAGCACCCGCGAGAAGCTGGAGCTGGAAACCACGGCCCATCAGCTGCTGGCCGAAAGCTCGCGCCGGGAAAACAGCATCCAGCTTCGCGAAATCGCCCGCCTCAATGAAGAGCGCAGCCACCTCAGGACCAATCTTTCGGAGCATGAGGCGCTGGCACGCGGCCTGCAGTCCTCCGTTTCCAACATGAAGCAAGATCTCACCGCTTCCGAGGAGCGTTATCGCCGCCTGGAAGCTGAATTCGAGACGCTGGAAACCTCTTCGACGCTGGAGATCGCCAACCTGCGCACCAAGCACGAAGCAATCGGTTCCAAGTCTGAACTCGTCGAGAAGCTGCTGTCGACCGCCAACAGCCGCAACAAGATGACGGACGAAGAGTTGCAGTCCACCCGCGTGGAACTGAAGCGTACCAAGTCCGAGCTTGCCACGGCTCTGGCGCGCCTGGAGCGGATGACCGACGAGATCAACCGCGTGCGCCTCAACGGCACGGAAAGCGAAGCGGCCCGCCGCGAGCTTGCGGCCCACAGCAACGATCTCGTCATGAAGCTGCGCGAGGCCGAAAGCCAGCGCAACAAGCGCGACCGCGAGATCGAAGCTTTCAAGCACGATCTCGATACGCGCCTCGATACCGACCGTTACGAAATCAGCCAGCTGCGGACGAGCCTGGAAATCGCCAAGTCGGAAATCCGCCAGCTTCGCGCCGAACGCGCGATCCTCAGCGGCCAACTCGAAGTGGCACGCGGCGATCGTCCAACCCTTGCCGACGCATTGCCCGTCGAAGAGCCCGTGAAGGAAGAAGTCCGCATGCCGGCTGCCACCTTCGCGCCGATGATCGACATTTCCAACAAGTCGCTGCGCAACGGCATGATCGCCGGCTCCGTCAATGACGAGCTCGCCGCCATCGAAGCCGATCTGCGCACGCCGCCGGCAGAGTGATCCAGGCTCTCTTCGGCGGGAAGAGAACTTTCCGCCGAAAACAAAATGACACGCCTGACAGTCCTTTGCCGTGCCGCCGGAACCGGAGCCTGCCTTCGCGAGTTTGAAGGCAGGGTCTGGAGGAGGCGCTCACATGGAACAAGTTCGAAATCGGGGACACGTACAAAAACAGGCTGAAGACCAGCAGAAGATCTATCAGCGCTGGGCACCGGTCTATGACAGGATCTATCGCAGCATCCTGCGCGACGGGCACCGCACGCTGGCGCGGCTCGCTGCTAACGCCGGCACCGACATTCTGGAAATCGGCGTCGGCACAGGGCTGGTGCTTTCCCACTATCCGCGACGCTGCCGGGTGACGGGAATCGACATTTCCGAGCACATGATCGCCAAGGCGCGAGAAAAAATCGCCCGCCACAAGCTTTTCCATGTGCAGCAATTACAGGTGATGGACGCGCATGCGCTGGCCTTCGACGACAAATCTTTCGATGCTGTCTGCCTGCCTTTCGTCATCACGCTCATCCCCGATCCGGAACGGGTGCTGGACGAATGCGCCCGCGTTCTGCGGCCGGGCGGCGAGATCATCCTTGCCAGCAAGCTCGGCGATGGTATCGGGCTGCAGGGCGCAATCGAGGAGGTGGTGGCGCCGCTTGCCCGGCGAATCGGCTGGAGCTCGTCTTTCCGGATCAGTCGGATCACCGACTGGGCGCGAGCGAGCGGTTTCGATGCGATCGAAATACTACCGGTTTTCCCAAACGGCTTCTTCAAGGTCATCCGCCTCAAGCGGCGCTCGCCGAATGTTTGAGGAGCTTTTTTCACCCTTAACGTGTTTGCATCAGGATCTTCGCTCGTCAGGGATTTTCATGATCACGGATTTTTTCCTCTTCATCGTCGTCGGTTTCTGCGCCCAGATCGTCGATGGCGCTCTCGGCATGGCCTTCGGCGTGCTGTCCACGACCAGCCTGCTGGCGCTCGGCGTGCCGGTCGCCAATGCCAGCGCCATGACCCATGTGACGGAAATGTTCACGACGGCAGCGTCGGGCATTTCCCATGTCTGGCACCGCAATGTCGACTGGAAGCTCGTGGCGCGGCTTGCACCCGCCGGCATGATCGGCGGGGCGGTCGGCGCCTTCCTGCTTGCAAGTGTCGACGGCAAGGTGATCGAGCCCTTCGTCTCAGCCTATCTGATCGCTATTGGCCTCATCATTCTCTGGAAAGCCTTCCACCCGACGCGCAAGCGCGACGTCCGCGACTGGATGGTGCCACCCGTCGGGCTTTGCGGCGGCGTGCTGGATGCGGTCGGCGGCGGCGGATGGGGACCGATCGTCACCAGCTCGCTCGTCGGCCGCGGTCACGATCCGAAGCGAGTGATCGGCTCGACCAGCTTCACCGAATTCGCGGTCACGCTGATTATTTCGATCACCTTCGTGCTGACGCTCGGCTGGTCGGAGCTCGGCTCGGCGGTCGGGCTGATCATCGGCGGCGTGATCGCCGCCCCCTTCGGCGCGATCCTCGTCAAGCGGCTGCCGATGAAACTGTTGATGATCGCGGTTTCGCTCGTCATCATTACGACTTCGGCGATGCGATTCTTCTGAAGAGCGTGGCGCGATCTTTCAGATTCGCTTGACATGCTTCAGGCCGTGTTGCGGCCGAAATAGACATCGACGGATGCTATCCGGTCGCCAGCGAAGCGAAAGCTCTCCATGTTGCGGAAGGCCTTGCCGCCAGCCATTTCGGCGCGGTAACGCACGACCGCCTCATCACCCTGAACCGACAGGAACTCGATGTCGAAGGCATTCAGCGCCGGCTCGTTCGGCCAGCAACGCTCGAAATAGGTCGTGCGGTCGATGTGATCGTCCTGCGGACTGGAAAAAGTGAAATCATCCGTCAGCATCGCGCCGACGATATCCTTGCGGTGATCGATATAGGCTGCGTAGAGATCGCGCAGCATCCGGGCGCGGTGTTCATCCCTATTGCTCATGTTTGCTTCTCCCCATTACCGATTGCATCTTGCAATCAGTTAGAGGCGAGATTGCGACTTTCAAGTGGCTTTTCCCTCTGCCGGCAGGTCTGATTGGGCGGAATCCGTCCTTGGCAGCCTTTGGGGTGATGCGTAAAGTGAGGATCGCCTCATCTTGGCCGCGGCCAGACTGTACCGAAGAAGATCCGCAATGACCGATACCCAATGGGATGCCGCAAAGGCGATGCCCGGCTCCGCCTACTGGAAACGCAATCTCGTCATCTCGCTGCTCGGTTCGTTCACGACCATCGTGGCGATGACGCTGCTTCTTCCCTTCCTTCCGCTCTATGTGGAAGAGCTCGGCGTGAGCGACCATGCGGCGATCGTGCAGTGGTCGGGCATCGCCTATGGCGCGACCTTCTTTGCCGCCGCATGCGTCGCGCCGCTCTGGGGCCGGCTCGGCGACATCTATGGGCGCAAGCTGATGCTGGTGCGCGCCAGCCTCGGCATGACCATCGCCATCTCGCTGATGGGCATGGCCGGCAGCGTCTGGCAGCTCGTGGCGCTGCGTCTCTTCGTCGGCCTGGCGGGCGGCTATGCCTCGGGCTCAATGGTGCTGGTGGCAACAGAGACCCCGAAAGACCGGTCCGCCTGGGCGCTCGGCGTGCTGTCGTCGGGCATCATGGCCGGCAATCTCGTCGGCCCGTTGATCGGCGGGGCACTGCCGCCCATCATCGGCATCCGTGGCACGTTTCTGGCCGCCGGCGGCATGATCTTTCTCGCCTTCCTCGCCACCACCTTCCTCATCAAGGAGGAGAAATCGGCGGCCCGCAAACAGGCGGCCAAGGCATCCGGCGGCTGGAAATCCATTCCCGACAAGGGACCTGTGGTGGCCATGCTCGCAACTGGCCTGCTGCTGATGCTCGCCAATATGTCGATCGAGCCGATCATCACCGTCTATGTGGCACAGCTCGTGCCCGATCAGGGTCAGGTGACGATGGTAGCCGGTATCGTCATGTCGGCGGCAGCGCTCGGCAGCATTCTCTCGGCCTCGCGGCTCGGCAAGCTTGCCGACCGGATCGGCCACTGGCCTGTCATTGCCGGGGCGCTGGCGGTCGCCGGCCTGTTGCTCATCCCGCAGGCCTTCGTCACTGCCTCCTGGCAGCTCATCGTTCTACGCTTCCTGATGGGCGTCGCGCTCGGCGGCCTCCTGCCCTGCATCGCCGCGGTCATCCGGCATAGCGTGCCCGACAGCGCGGCCGGCAGTATCCTCGGCCTTTCCATCTCTTCGCAGTATGTGGGCCAGGTCGCCGGACCTGTTCTCGGCGGCTTCGTCGGCGGGCATATCGGCATGCCGGCGGTCTTTCTCGGCACCTGCGTTCTGCTGCTCGCGGGCGCAGCCTTCACATGGCTGGTGCGAACGAAGGAGGAAGCCTGAGGCTCAGGCTTTTACTCGTCACTCGCCGAGCGGCCATAGGCCCAGTCCATATAGAGCTCCAGCGCCTTGCGGGTGACCGGGCCTTCCTGAAAATTATGGCCGTCGAGCCTGTTGACGCCGACAACCTTGGAATAGTTGCCGCTCGTGAAGATCTCGTCGGCGCCCATGAAATCCTCGACCGACAGTGTCGCCTCGCGCACGTCGAAGCCGGCCTTGCGTAAGAGGACGATGACGCGCTGGCGGGTGATGCCGGCAAGGAACGTGCGGTTGGCGACCGGCGTGAGGACCACGCCGTCCTTGACCATGAAGACGTTCGAGGAAGCGGTTTCGACCACGTTGCCGTTCATGTCGCGCATCAGGGCATTGTCAAAGCCGCGGCTTCTTGCTTCGGCGATCGCGCGGCCGCTGTTCGGATAGAGCGAGCCTGCCTTGGCGTCCGTCGTCGCGGTTTCCGGAGTCGGGCGACGATAGGGCGAAACGGTGAGCGAAGAGCCGCCGTGGCCGCCCATTGCCGCTTCGAACAGGCAGAGCGCAAAACGGGTGGATTCGCCGTCAACGGTCACGACACTGCCTGCCGAGCCGTGCTCGCCCCAATACATCGGCTTGATGTAGATCGGCGTCTTGCCGTCGAATTTCTTGACACCTTCCCAGGCGAGCGCCTCGATCTCTTCGGCCGTCTTGACCGGCTTCAGGCCCATGGCAACGGCAGAGCGGTTGATGCGCTGGCAATGCAGGTCGAGATCGGGTGCAATGCCATCGAACCAGCGGGCGCCGTCAAAGACGGTGGAGCCGAGCCACATGGCGTGCGAGGTCGGCCCGATCAGCGGCGGATTGCCGGCGATCCACTCTCCGTCGACATAGGTCCAGGTGGTCGTGCGGGGTGACGTATCGACGGGCATTGCGGCTCTCCTTGTGAAGTCGGCAAAGCAAAATCCTCCATGCCGAGTACGGTCAAGCGCAAATTGACGGTTGAAACATCGAAGCAAGAAAATGCCGAAGACCGCGTTACGATTGAAATATTGATGCGCGTGTCCTGGTGCTAAAACGATGGGTCCATAAAAGAAAATGATCGAAAGCCGACTGGATGGATGCCACTGCCGCATGCCATCATGGCAGACGGAAAACGCGTGCTGGGCCAGGAGATGAACAGATGAAAGCCATGTATTACGAAGCCTTCGAACAGGCGCCTGAGATCCGCACCGTGCCGGACCCGACGCCTTCGGAAGATGGCGTGGTCATCAAGATCGGCGCAACCGGGCTTTGCCGCAGCGACTGGCACGGTTGGATGGGGCATGACCCGGATATCCGCCTGCCGCATGTGCCGGGACACGAACTTGCCGGCCAGATCGTGGCAACCGGCAAGGGCGTGGTGCGTTTCAAGGTCGGCGACCGCGTGACCGTGCCTTTCGTTTCCGGCTGCGGCCATTGCGCCGAATGCCATTCCGGCAACCAGCAGGTCTGCCCCAACCAGTTCCAGCCGGGCTTTACCCATTGGGGCTCGTTTGCCGAATATGTCGGCATCGATTATGCCGATACCAATCTGGTTCATCTGCCCGAGAGCGTGGACGATGCCACGGCGGCAAGCCTCGGCTGCCGCTTCGCCACCTCTTTTCGTGCGGTTGCCGACCAGGCGCGCACCGGCCCCGGTGAATGGATCGCGGTGCATGGCTGCGGTGGAGTGGGGCTTTCGGCGATCATGATCGCCAGCGCGCTTGGCGCCAATGCGATCGCCGTCGATATTTCCGAGGAGAAGCTTGCCTTTGCGCGTGAATGCGGAGCGGTGGCCACGATCAATGCCTCCTCGGTTGCCGATGTGGCGGAAGCCGTGCGTGAGATCACCAAGGGCGGCGCGCATGTCTCGATCGATGCGCTCGGCCATCCCGTCACCTGCTTTAATTCGATCAAGAACCTGCGCCGGCGCGGCCGGCATGTGCAGGTGGGGCTGATGCTCGGCGAGCATTCGACGCCGCAGATCCCGATGGCGCAGGTGATAGGCCACGAGCTGGAAATCTATGGCAGCCATGGCATGCAGGCTTGGCGCTATGATGCCATGCTCGCGATGCTCGCCGCCGGAAAGATCGCGCCGCAGAAACTGATCGGCCGGCGCATCAGCCTTGCCGAAGCCGTGCCAGCGCTGATGACACTCGACAAGGCCGAGGGTACGGGCATCAGCGTGATTACGCAGTTCTAGAAATGTGGGACGGCTGTTCGCACCAGTGCGGACTACCGGAAGCAAGATTGCGATCCCACCTATAGGTTGACGAAGCCAGCAGTATGCCCGCGGCGATGGGGGATTTCATGAGCGAGACACAACGCAAGCTGACGACGATCTTTGCAGCCGACGTGCAGGACTATACGCGCATGATGGGCGAGGATGAGGAAGGCACGCTCGCCATGCTCAAGCACTATCGCGATGCCATGTCCCGCCTCATCACATCGCATGGCGGGCGGGTGGTCAACACATGGGGCGATGGACTGCTTGCCGATTTCCCGAGTGTGGTCGAAGCCGTTCGTGCGGCGATCGACGTGCAGAACGAACTCGCCGGCAAGAATGCGGCGCGGCCCATGGACGGACGCATGCTCTTTCGCATCGGAATCAATCTCGGCGATGTCATTGTCGAAGGTGAGGATATCTATGGCGACGGCGTCAATATAGCCGCGCGGCTGCAGACCTCGGCGCCGGCGGGCGGGATCGTGATCTCGAATACCGTCTACGATCAGGTGCGCAACAAGGTGGCTGTTGGATTCGACTTTCTGGGGGCACTGGAGATGAAGAATGTCGCCGATGCCGTGCCGAGCTATGTCGTGCGCATCGGCGATATCGGAATTCAGCCGCAGGAGCCGACAGCCTCTCCGGATCGTACCGTCGAAATGCCGGCGCCGAGGCCGGCCCCGGCCCCCCCGCCGCGCGGCCGGCTGCGCAAGCTCGCCGGCATCCTGGCCGTCATCGGCGCCATGCTCGTCGTCATCAATATTGCCACTTGGGAAGGCGAGTTCTGGGCCGTCTGGCCGCTGCTTGCCTTCGCCTTCGTGGCGGCCATGATATGGGTACGGATGCAGGACCGGTTCGACCAGCGGATTGCCGCACTTGCCGTTGTCGGGGTCGGCATTGTCGTTATCAACATGCTGACGTGGCATGGGATATTCTGGGCGATATGGCCGCTTCTCGGCCTCTCTGTCGCCGCCGGCATTCGCTGGGCGATGCGCGACTGAGGCTCGGGATGGCGGCGAGATATCGTCCCGCCGCCTGTTTCTATTATTGAGCGACGCCGATCGAGGCGAGGTATTCGGCCGAGGCGATGATCTTCGACTTGTCCTTGATCTCGATGATGAGGCGCGGATTGCTTTCAAGCTTGGCAAGGGCAGCGAAGATTGCGCGCCAGTTGACCGTGCCTTCGCCGAGCGCCCAGTGGCGGTCGGCATAACCGTCAGCATCCTGCAGGTGGACGTGGCCGAGCCGGTTGCCGGCGGCATGGACGTAATAGTCGACGGGCGGGGCGCCGGTGGAGCCGTGGGCGTAATGCGCATGGCCGGTGTCGATCGAAACGGCGACGGCCGGTGAGTTGAAGCTCTCGGCAAGCGCCACGCGGATATGCGGGTCCTTGTCTTCGATGTTTTCGATGACGATCGTGCAGCCGATTTCCTCGGCGCGCTTTACCGCGTCGCGCATCGTCTGATGGCAGTAGTCGACGATGTTCTCGCGTTCACCGGGATTATTGTCGAGGTTGTTGTAGCCCCAGGTCGTGTAAGGGCTATGGACGACCATGTGCGTGCCGCCGATCGCGGCGCAGACATCAAGGCCCTGCATCAGGCGGCGGGAGACGACGGAGCGGATATCCGGATCCTGCGAGGCGATGATGAAGCCCCAGAACGGGCCATGGATGCCGACGCGGCCCTTGAAGCCGTCGAGCAGCTTCCTGGCGCGCTCGGCCCGCGGCGTCCAATCGCCGTTCAGAACGTCGGCATTTATGAAGCTCTGCAGCTCGAGATCGCGGGACTTTTCGAAGAGCCAGTCGCGATGGTTTTCGAGTTCGTCGATCGTCATGGCAGCGCCGACGACGGGAAGAGAAGACATGGGGTTGCTCCGCTGATGGTATGCCTGATTGGCGGGGAAGGATCGGCGCGTTCTATGCGCCTCTTCTGTGTCGCCGATATTACAGGGCCGATATTACAGGAATGGCAGCGGCCAACCTGTCGCACTTGCGCAGCGGACGCTTCGTACCGATATGTCCGCGATCGGCTCCAGGGCCTGAAAGCATGCAAAAGCCGCATGTTTGCCGCCCCTCCCCGATTTTGCGGCGGTTGCCAAAACGGCCGCGAAGGTCTATCGGACCGCCCCGCAAGAACAAGAAAGAGACATCATGTCCAACTCATTTGTGAAAACAGATGCCCGGACGGAAGCAAAAAGCTTCTTCGTGCTGGGCGACAAGGTGGAGCGACGGGCTCGCCTGACAGGCAACTGGCTCAACATCTTCGATGTGACCGTCGAGCCCGGCGGCAGGACGCCCCGGCACGCGCATGCGAGCCCGGAAGTCTTCCGGATCATCGAGGGTACTCTCACGATCTGGCGGCTGACCGATACCGGGCCGGAAGAGATCCAGGCGAGTGCAGGCGACATCGTCAGCATCGCGCCTTTCATGGTGCACGGCTATTCCAACAACGGAACCGTCCCCGCGGTCTTTTCGGCGATCGTCGACCGCGACATGGCCGAGTTCATCGAGACCGAGGGCGTTAACGAACGGCCGCAAGGCAGCCCGTCGCCGGAAACGGTGGCACGCATGCGGGCGGCGGCAAACGCCCATGGGATCACGATCCTGGCGGCGTAAGCGCCGTCAGTTTCTCTGCATGCCGCGCAGCGGAGACTGCCCATCATCCGCCGCGTCGAGGACGTGGCCTGATATCAGGAGCAAGACGATGGCATGGTCAGCCAGCCAATATGTGAAATTCGAGGATGAACGTACCCGCCCGGCGCGCGACCTGCTGGCGCAGGTACCGCTGGCGGAACTCCGCCACGCGGTCGATCTCGGCTGCGGGCCGGGCAATTCGACCGAGCTGATCATCGAGCGCTATGGGGCGCAAAACGTGTCGGGTCTCGACAGCGACCTCAACATGCTGGAAGCCGCCCGCAAGCGCCTGCCGGGCACAGCCTTCGTGGAGGCGAACCTTTCGAGCTGGCAGCCCACCGAGCCGGCGGACCTGCTGTTTGCCAATGCCGTCTTCCAGTGGCTGCCCAACCATCTCGACATTTTCGACCGGCTGATGGACGGGCTGGCGCCGGGCGGCGTGCTTGCCGTGCAGATGCCCGACAATCTCGGTGAGCCGAGCCATCTGATGATGGAGGAAACGGCACATGCCGGGCCTTGGAAGACGGCGTTTGAAAAGAAGAGCGTTCGGCGCAACGTGCTGCCGCCGCCATCCACCTATTACAGCCGGCTAATCGCCAAATCCTCCCGCGTCGACATCTGGCACACGATCTACAACCACCCGATGGACAATGCGGCAGCGATCGTCGAATGGGTCAAGGCAACGGGCCTGCGGCCCTATCTCGACCATGCCGGCGAAGAGCACCGCGAAGCGTTTCTGGCTGACTATCTCGAACGTATCGACCGGGTCTATCCGAAGGCTGCCAATGGCAAGCTTCTGCTCAAGTTCCCGCGGCTCTTCATGGTGGCCGTAAAGGCCTGACCGGGAAATCCCGACCTTGATGCCGGCAGCAGTCCAGGCGATCGCCGCCGGCGGCGCTTTGTTAGTCTGCGCAAGCCACACGCAAAGTTTGAAGCGTAGCGGTTCGCTCTGGGATTTCTCAATCCAGACGTGCTTTGGCGACGTTACCAGCGTCGATCGCTATCCATTAAACGCCTTTGCGCCACCACGTGCGGGGCCTGACAAAGAGATTTTGAGATGGTTTCTTCCGTTTCCAACATGAAGCTAGTGACGGCGCAAATAGCGTTGCAGACGATCAAGGGCGGCTCCTCGGAGAGCAGCTCCGGCAGCTTGACCGATCACGACTATTCCAGCCTTCCCTCGCAGTCCCGCTCGGCGCTGTCGGTCATGCTCGACAAGATCAACTCCGGCAAGGCCGGATCGACTGATACCTCCGGCAACACCACCGCCAGCACCGATATCACCACTGCCTCCTTCATGGCCCTGCTGCGCCAGAACATGACGGCTGCGGCAGAGGCCAAGGGCGAAGGCAGCCAGGAGGCTGCGATGCTTGCCGCCTTCAAGAAGGGCCAGCTGACAGTCACCGATCCGACCCAGGGCGTTTCGATCAAGGCCTGGGATGTCACCGATCCCAAGGAAGCGGATGTCGACCAGAAGAAGGGCACCGCAATCGAGACCAGCGACTGGAACGAATTCCTGCGCGACCATTTGCAGCGCGATTCCCACGGGCGCCTCGTCAGAAGCGAAAACGGCAGCTTCATCGAGAAGGGTACCGGCAACGAAGTCTATTTCGGGCAGGTCGGCACGCAGAATTATTACATCACCTGGCCGGTGAAGACCGAGACGAAGCCGACCACGGCGGATGTCGGCAAGTCAAATACCAGCACGGGCACGTCCAATACCCAGACGCCGGCAGCCGACAGCAGCACAGACAAGTCGACCAAGAGCAGCTAACCTGCTCCTGCGAAACGGATTTCATGGCGCTCGTTTCCGGGGCTTCGGCCCCGGAACTGTTTTCAGGGCATAGCGCCGCACCCGTACCGCCCTGTCAAATGCTTGTTATCATTGGGCTGCAGGTTCTCTTGCGGTAAAGCGGAAGCGCTTTATATTCGGCCGGGACAATCCAGCAGGAGATGGCACGCATGGACGCTCACCCCACACCGCCCGTCACTCTCGTCATCTTCGGCGCCACGGGCGATCTGACACGGCGACTGCTGGTTCCGGCCATTATCAATCTCACGCGCAGCCACCTCGTCGGCAGCGACCTGCATATCCTCGGCGTCGGCATCGAGCCCGGTGACGACGAGTTCCTGCGCAAGCGGCTGGATGACTTTCTCAGTCAGATCAGCAGCGAGGAAGAAACAATAAAGGACGAAGCCTGGGAGAGCCTGCGGTCGCGCATCTCCTATCTGCAGGGGGATTTCACCAGGGACGATATCTTCCTCGAAATCGGCAAGCGCCTCGGCACGACCTGCAATGCAGCCTTTTATCTTGCCGTGCCGCCAAGCTTCTTCGGCCCGATCGTCGAAAAACTTGCCGATCTCGGACTGATGGAAGAAAGCGGGGACTGCTTCCGGCGCGTGGCTATCGAAAAACCCTTCGGCACCGATCTCGAATCCGCCAAGGCGCTGAATGCGCGTATCCTTGCCCGCGTGAAGGAAAGCCAAGTCTACCGACTCGATCATTTCCTCGGCAAGGAAACGGTGCAGAACCTGATGACGGCGCGTTTCGCCAACATGATGATCGAGTCGCTGTGGAACAATCGCTATATCGACCACGTACAGATCACCGCCTCGGAAATCGTCGATGTCGGCACGCGCGGGAAATTCTATGATGCGACCGGCGCGCTGCGCGACATGATCCCCAACCATCTCTTCCAGCTTCTGGCGATGATTGCCATGGAGCCGCCGAACAGTTTCGACGCCGAGGCGATCCGCAACGAGAAGAGCAAGGTGTTGAAGGCACTGCGCATTTACACACCGGAGGAAGCCAGGGCGAATGGCGTGCGCGGTGCCTATACCGCCGGTCCGCTCAATGGCATCGATCTGCCCGCCTATCGCGATACGAAGGATGTTTCGCCCGACAGCAAGACCGAGACATATGTGGCACTGAAGCTCTATGCCGATACCTGGCGCTGGGCCGGCATTCCCTTCTATCTGCGCACCGGCAAGGCGATGACGGCGCGCGATACGGAAATCGTCATCACCTTCCAGCCGGTGCCCTTTGCGCAGTTCCGCGAGACAGGGGCCAACCGCCGCCTGCCGCCGAACAAGCTCGTCATCCAGGTGCAGCCCGATGAGGGTATGAGCATGGAAATTTCCATCAAATCACCGGGGCAATCCGTCGATACCGTGCCGGTGGCGCTGGATTTCCGCTATGCCGACAAATTCGATATCAGCAAGACGACCGGTTATGAATCGCTGCTCTATGACCTCTTCATCGGCGACCAGACACTCTTCCAGCGCGCCGATGGTATCGAGGCCGGCTGGGCGGCGGTGCAGCCCTTCCTGGACGAATGGGCAAAGGATGACCGCATTCCGGATCCTTATGTCCCGGGCACAATGGGACCTGCCTGCGGCGACGAGCTGATCGAGCGCGACGGCCGCCAATGGCACGAACTGGGCGTGCTTCTGCACAGGAGCGGCAAATAGCCATTCCTGCCGCTAATCCGATAGAGTAATCCCGTCAGCGGCAGGCGGCAGGCAGCGTGTGGTCACGCTCAGCCGTGCGATAGGCACGCGTGCCCGGCTTTGGGCAAGGCGGCCGGTCGGGCGGAACAACGACGCGGATATTACCGGTTTCGAACGTGTCGAGCGGAATGGAGATACCGCCGCCGCTCGCGTTCGCGTCCGGCACGGTGCCGGGCGGCATGCCGCCGAAACGGCCGGAGTAATCCATATCACCGAGGGCCTGGGCAAAGACCGGAGCGGCGAAACCGAGGAGAATGATCGAGGCTGCTGCAACGACCTTACGCATGACCATATTCCTTCTTATCTGGCCGATATGAAACGAGAATTGGATATCCATCGTTCCAGCCGATCCGGCCGTCGGTGAAAAAATCCGGCATAATTTAATCTAGGAAAGGTCGGTGCGGATTTCCATCCGGCGGCTGATATCGTCGGATGGATTGATCAGATCTCAAAAGGCGATCGATGCGTTGACGAAGGAGGTGCGCGGCTGGCCCACGAACTTGCCGCCATTTTTGTCGGTCGAGCGGGCAAAATGCTCGTTGTCGAACAAGCCAGGGCGTTTCTCAACCTGTAACACTTAAGCTCAGGCTCTCGCCCGCGAACGGCCGATCGCCCTCACCTTTCTGACCATGGCCGACGCTCCAGCGAGACGGCCAGACAAGGCGATCAAGCCCTGTCGAGGCGATTGCCTCGAAGGATGACCAGGCCTCGGTGCCTGTCCGGCGCCAGAGCACGCCGCCCGGCCCCATGCCGCCGTGCAGAATGATGTGGAGATCGAAATCCTCGCCCGGCGGCAGGTCGGGACCGAAGAAATAATAGGGACTGCGACCGGGATCGCGGCCGAGGACGAGCGCCAGTCGCTGCTGTTTGCCACGCAGGCCGAGCCATAAGGGTGGCAGTCCTTGATCGCCGAAAGCCGAGAAGATCGTCTGCGAAGCGGCACCGGCGTCCGGTGCCATCCGGCCGCTCAGGCGGAGTTCGATGATCCGGTCCGTGCCCATCGGACCCGACCAGAGAGCGTCGCTCACGCCATGGGCAAGGCTGTGCCATTTATGCTCGCTCGCAAGAACAGGAGGCCATTGCAGGCGTTCGCGTACAACACCTTCCGTATCGAGAACCTGATAGCGCAGGCTCTCCTCATCGAGGGCCGCCTGGATGCAATGAAGATATTCGACACCCTCGGGCATTCTGTGCGCGGTCCCCGCCCCCGCCGTGCATATCTGCAGCACACCGCGATGGGCCTGCACATCGAAAGCCAGGATATGGCTGCAGCAATAGGCGAAGACATCCGCCTCCACGAGAATATCCCAGAAACGCTCGGCATATTCATGGCCGATCTCACGCTGATAGGTACCGGCGTAGCCATTGACCGGAAAGACCGGTTGATGGCCGAGCACCAGCTTGTAGCGGGCATCGGCATGCGCCTTCAGCGTCGCTTCCAGCCACTCCGTTTCGACATGGCCTTCGCCGCCGAGACCGCTCCAGAGCGTATGGACGAAGACCATGAGCAGATCGCCTCGGCGAACCCAATAGGCCAGCCCCTCCTGCTCCGCCGGCCCGTTTGCCGGAAGGTCGAGCACGTCGCGGAACACGGCCTCGCTCATCTCGTCATAGGTCGTGTGGTTGCCGGTCGTGTGCCACATCGGAAAGTTCGCCCGATCGAGCCAGGCCATCTCGACATCGAACCAATGCCGCCATTGGGCGCGCAGCGAGGCTTCATCCGCCGTCAGACCGACGATCTCATCGCCGGGAAAGAGGATGAACTGCGGCTGCGGCTCGAGCCTGCGCAGGACGGCATTGACGGACGCGAAGGTTCGCTCATGCAAGGCGCCGGCAACACCCGAGCAGGAGTCGCCATAGAGCACGAATTGGTGGCCGCCCGACTTCGGCAGCAGCGCTTCGATCGGAGTTGCGTCGGTCATGAAACACCCGGAAAAGAACGAGGAAATGTTCAAAAACAAAAAACCCGAAAGTTCATGTCTAAACTTTCGGGTGTCAGTGCAACGATGCCGTGGGCTTACTGAAGTGATGGATCGCCTTACAGCATCGGCCCGAAAATCGGAATCGATTTTCGGAAAGCCTGATGCGTAGATGCAAAGAGTTAGAGCGTCCTTAGTGTGTCCGAATGGACGCACGGTGCTCTAGACGAACTGGCTGAGGCCGGGAACGGAGGCGACGACCTGGTCGACCACTTCCTCACCGGCATGTTCCTTGGCAATCGCGATGGTCTCCTTGGCGAGCGACGTAATCTCGCTCATGCCGAGACCTTCACTCATCAGCTGCTGGCCGAGACCCATGATGCCGCCGCCACCGAGCGCGCTCATGAGACCGCCGAGCAAGCCGCCATTGCTGGAACCTTCGCCGTTGAACTGGGCGACGAGTTCGGTGGCGCCGGGGATCTTCTCGATCATTTCGGCAACCGGGCCGTCAGCCGCTTCGCGCTGCAGGAAACCGAGCATCATGCCGAGCGCCTTTTCGGCCAGTTCAGGCGAAATGCCCACACGATTGGCGATTTCAGTCACAATCTCATTCATCGTCTGCCTCCTGTTTTGACGTTAACGTCAACGTAATCGAATCGAGGCGGCAACTCAAGCGGCGCTTTGTGAGGCGCCTCTTTCCTGCTTTTCGTTTTAACACAGACAGTTGTCCGTCTCCTGTCGCCTGCTTATAACAGACAAACGATATTTGCATGAATGTGCGGAAAGAGGATTATCGCATATTCTGGAATGAAGCGGCGGCATCGACCGAGGGAGACATTTTACATGCTCGAAGACGGCAAGATTTTCATCGGCGCAAGCCGCAATCCTGATGACAGCATCAACAAGGGCGAATATCTCGACCTCAAATTCGGCAATCGCCACGGGCTCGTGACGGGTGCGACCGGCACCGGCAAGACGGTGACGCTACAGGTGCTGGCAGAGGGCTTCGCGAGAGCCGGCGTGCCGGTTTTCGCCGCCGATATCAAGGGCGACCTTTCGGGCATCGCCGCCAGGGGCGAGCCGAAGGATTTCCTCACCAAACGCGCCGAGCAAATCGGTTTTACCGACTATGAGTTCGACCAGTTCCCGGTCATCTTCTGGGATCTCTTCGGCGAGAAGGGCCATCGCGTGCGCACGACCGTCGCCGAGATGGGGCCGCTGCTGCTGGCACGACTGATGGACGCTTCCGAGCCGCAGGAAGGCGTCATCAATATCGCCTTCAAGATCGCCGACAAAGCCGGCCTGCCGCTGCTCGACCTCAAGGATTTCACGGCGCTGCTCAACTATATGGGCGAGAACGCGTCGGAGCTTTCCAGCCAGTTCGGCCTGATTTCCAAAGCTTCCGTCGGCTCAATCCAGCGGGCGCTGCTGGTGCTGGAACAGCAGGGCGCGGAACATTTCTTCGGCGAACCGGCACTGAAGATTTCCGATATCATGCGCACGTCGAACAACGGTTACGGGCAGATCTCCGTGCTTGCCGCTGACAAGCTGATGATGAACCCGCGCCTCTATGCCACGTTCCTGCTGTGGCTGCTTTCCGAGCTCTTCGAAGAGCTGCCTGAGGTCGGCGATCCCGACAAGCCGAAGCTCGTCTTCTTCTTCGACGAAGCGCATCTGCTCTTCAACGATGCGCCGAGGGTACTGACCGAGCGCGTGGAGCAGGTGGTACGCCTCATCCGTTCGAAGGGCGTCGGCGTCTATTTCGTCACGCAGAACCCGCTCGACGTACCGGAGACGGTACTCGCCCAGCTCGGCAACCGCCTGCAGCATGCTTTGCGCGCCTATTCGCCGCGTGAGCAGAAGGCCGTAAAGACGGCCGCCGACACGTTCCGCCCGAACCCGGCTTTCGATTGCGCCACCGTCATCACCAATCTCGGCACCGGCGAGGCGCTGGTCTCGACGCTGGAAGCCAAGGGCGCGCCTTCGATCGTCGAGCGCACGCTGATCCGCCCGCCGTCCGGCCGCGTCGGACCGGTGAGCGATGCCGAGCGTCAGCAGATCATGGACCGCAGCCCCGTGCTCGGCGTCTATGACGAGGACGTCGACCGTGATTCTGCCTTCGAGATGCTGGCCGCACGCGCCAAGAAAGCCGCCGATTCGGAAGCTGCCAAGCGGGCGCAGGAAGAGGCCCTGGCGCCACAGGAAGGCAGCACCACGTCCGGCTGGACGCTCCCCGGCTTCGGTGGTGGCGACGACGACCAACCCGCGCGAGGCCAGTCCCGCGGCCGCTCCGGCTATCAGCGCGAAACGGTCGTGGAAGCGGCGATGAAGAGCGTTGCGCGCACCGTGGCGACCCAGGTCGGGAGGGCGCTGGTACGGGGCATATTGGGAAGCCTGAAGCGGTAGTACACAGCTGAGGTTGCAGTACTGAGGCCGATAACAAAAAGTTGCAAAGAACTTAAGTATCCGCTAAAATAACTTCGGGGATCAGCTTGGAGTACTGCGATGCTGAAGTACCTTATTGCAGTTGCCTTTATTGTTGTCGCCGGAATAACCAGTCCCGAACAGACAAATGCTGCGGGTCCGTGTAATCCTGCGGTTCAGAAGTGTATCTAGGCAAACGATAAGACGCCATGAGCGATCTTATTTACGTTGGTTTCGTAGTAGCCGGCGCGATGACACTTGTCATTGAGGCCTACAGAAACTTCAACGCCCCCAACGCCAGGCATCCATTCGAGCTGCACCCAATTTTGAAGGATGTAGAGGTTCGCAACCTTTGCACGACGGGCGAGATTGTTGCGGGCTTTGCCTTCTATGCGGCGCTTTACCTAATTGCCTATTCTGTCGTCCTGAGTTCCGCCGAGGTCTACGGGCTGCTTTCACAAGCTAACAGCGCGCTCGGTGAGATCGGCGCGACCGATGGCGGCAGCAGCATAACGGAACCCGATATCAATAACGTGCTGCAACTGTCGTCAGGCGACTACAACAAACCAATAATCGTTTCTGCCCTGATCATCTCGTCGCTTTCCATTGGAGCGGTGAAGCCCATAGAAACGACCATGCGGTCGCTCGCCCACCGTCTCGCCGGCGTGCCCAGAGGCATCTATCGCGTCATCGAACACCTGCGGGATGCTGACTATGCCGTGCTGATGGCCGAACACCCAAAGCCGCTTGTAGAGAGCTTCGAAGAGCATGCGGGAGACAAAATGCCCGAGTGGCGAGAACAGATCGTCGATTCGCTTACGGCCATCGATTGCCTGCTGGTCGCAACGGACAGCAAGAACAGGCTGCTTTATTTCCCGCTCTACAATCTGGAACGACTGAGGGGCCTTTCTGAAAAGATTGCGAACGATATCGCCGATCTGCAGGATTCAATAGAAAAGCTGTCCAACGAGGACCCATCGACGCTGCATATCAAATACGCCGAACTCGCAGGCAAAGCGATCATGTGCCGCTCCAACATCATGGCCTTCTTTGCGGTGCTCTACATCCGCAATGATCACGCCGTCTTCAGCTCGCGCAGTCAGCGAGCACGCAAGGGAGATCCGATTGCCGGCCTTAAAGAGGAAATCGAGGCCGCAGAAAAGGATGAGCAGAACTCATTCGGCCTCAGCATTCTGACCGCTTTCGTGCTCGCGTTCCTGGTCACCTTCGCGCTGTACTACAAATGGCACTATTGGCAGGGTATCGACACGCCGACGATTTTCCAGCCTGCAGCCTACGCTCAGAACGTCGACGCTGACCTGCTGACAAGCTGCCAGAAGGCATTCAGCAGTGAGTGCGATCCCATCGTGTATGCCTGGCGCAGTACGCAGATCCGAACCATCCTCGCAACGGTTACCTGGGATCAATTGCAGACGCTGTTGCTGACGGTCTTCAGTGTCCTGTTCGTCATCTTGGGGCGTGAGGTCCGCATCGAGCAACAATCCTGGAGAAGCAACTGGAAATTCACCCAGTTTCCGTTCTTGAAGCTGCTCTCCATGTCGCTTCTATCGGGGCTCGCTGCAGTCTTTTTAACTGCCCTCGTTCAATTGGTACGTCTGTGGTGGGACGCCAATTTCGAACTCACGCAATCACAGATAATCATACTCTTTCAGGATAATGGCCGCTTTTTCGCCCTGCAGGCCATCTCGGGCATTATCTTGGCGATGGCAGCACTGGTCCTGATGGACAAGCACAGTGAACGGCCCGGACGCTCCACGATGATAATCGCAGCAGTGGCAGGAGCAATCTACCTGCTCTATCAATGGGCTCTTGTGTTCCTGAGCTACGGTTTCACACCAGGCCCGTCGCAGGCCTATTTCTCATGGACATTTCGCGATGCTCTGATCTTCAGCATCCTGCCGGTTTCCTTTCTACTGATTTTCGCCTTTCTTCTGGAAGTCGGCGAAGACAAAGCTGAAGGGGATACTTCCAAAGACCAAAGTTAGGATGGCCAGATGAAAGCAAGCACGCGCTTTACTTTCCTCTTCTGCATGATCTTTCTCGCCGCAGGCCTCATCACGCCACTGCGGTCAACGGCGTATGGTCAGGAGAAGCCAGAACAAACCGGACGGCTGGCGATCGGGGTACGCAGCAAGACTCAACCCTTTTCATACAAGCTGCCACCAGGCGTGATTGACAGTGATGCGACGCGCGGCCCGCTGAGCCGGGCGGGTTATGGCGGTTATATGATCCGTCTCTGCGATGCTGCCCTTGCTGAGATGCTGGTTGATCCGGATATCTCCCCGCCTATCAAGATGGAGAATATCAAAGTCTATGACATCGACGAAGGTGCCTGGGTTGGAGAAAAAGCCGCAGTCTCAAACAATCTGGTCGACGGACAGCAGGAGCCTGCCGCATCTCGTTTTCTGAATCTCGGTAGGAAATTCGATATTCTCTGCGACGCTGCGACAATTACAAATGGGCGTCGCGATACCATCGTTTCTCCTCCGGTATTCCTGACGGGAATTGGCTACCTGGCATTGAGAGGTCAGCCTGCACGGAGCGATCCCTGTGGAAAGGCAGATGCGACGCAGAAACTGGTGGACGGCAAGCCTATATCCGAATCCTCGCCCGCGCTGATTGGGCTCGTCGGCGGGACGACGGCGCAAACTCGTGGATTGCAGGCTCTCGTCGACGCAAGGGAGATGCCGGAATACGAGAGTAACCTGATCGCGGAGCTACGACAGGACAAGTCACATATGTGCCAAGACGGAAAGGTTCTCGTGAGAACTTACAAAACCCACGAGGATGCGGCAAAGGCCTTCTGCAATGATCAATCCTTCCGCTATTATGTTGGCGATCTTGAGATCATCCGCACTTATGTCAGCGCAATACCCGGCTGCAGATTCGACAATGGTGCGATCACCTACACCAACGACCGCTACGCCATATTCGGCAAAGCGGTCGGAAGCGACAATACATCCCCGGCCTCAAAAAACATGGAGCGAGAGCTTCTGGTGGCACGCTTTTTTGTCACTCTCAATCAGAAGGTCGTGTTCAACCCTTCGATCCTGGATAAGGCCTACGACGACAGCTTTCCCGGCCTGCCGCAAAGCCGCAAACTGAAACTCTTCTATTGGAGTATTCGCGGAGAACACCTGCCCGATGCAACCGACTCAGCGCCGGAGATCGATAAATCTCAGTGACGCGTTAAGTCGCGTCAGCGCTTACGGACAAATTCCGTGCGCAGGACGAGACCTTTGATCGTATCGTGACGGCAGTCGATTTCCTCCGGATTATCCGTCAGACGGATCGAGCGAATGACCGTGCCCTGCTTCAGGGTCTGGTTGGCGCCCTTGACCTTGAGGTCCTTGATAAGCGTGACGGAATCGCCATCCTTCAAGACGTTTCCCGAGGCGTCGCGAACCTCGGACGCGGCCTGTGCGGCTGCGGCCATCTCGGAGGCCGGGCGCCATTCGCCCGTCGCCTCGTCGTAAACATATTCGTCGTCGCCACCGGCCATGATATTCACCCTCGATCAGGAATTTCTTCAGTTCATGATCGGCCGCATATACGATCACGCGCTGTTGCGCAACCGCAGTGGCAGACTGGGAAGCGCGTCACGTGGGCCTGCCGGCAAATGGGCGATAAGCATGCCACGCTTCCCTGACAATGCGTCAACATCGGTGAGCGGCAATAGTGTCGGGATCAAAGCGGCCGCGACATGAAGACTTCGGTGTGGCTGATTTCAGCGGGCACAGCGTGAAAAGGCGGGCAATGAACGAAGCCGAAGGCTTCGTAGAGGGAGAGCGCGCTCTTCAAATAGGCTGCGGTATTGACGAGCATGGTAGTGCGTGCGCTCTTCTTCGCTTCGTCGAACACCCTTTGCATCAGCACATTGCCGACGCCCCGGCCGCGAAAAGCGGGGTCCACGAAGAATTTATGGATCTCCATGGCATCCGTCTCGAATGGCGCGAGTGCGATGCAGCCCGCCGGCGCTCCCTCCCATCGGGCGATGAACATCATGGCGTCGTCGGAGCCGTATTTCCGGGCGAGGCTTTCGTGATTTTCGCCGTGGAAAAGCGCCATGACGATTTCGGCGGGAACGCCGTGGGCACGCCCGAGCTCCACATCCAAGGCACCGAGCGCCTCGCAGAAGCCGGCGGCGATCACGAAATCTTCTCTGCTGCCTACCCTTGAAACGGAAATCATCTCAGGTCCCCGATCCCGGCTGATGAAGGTCTTTCATACCATCTGAGCGTGTTTACTGCCATCGTGATCCCTTGTTTCCAGCCGCAAGCAATGGTATTTCTCCGCTGCAACCGAGAAAAAAGGAGGGCTGCGCGTGAATACCTACTTCCGGCATCATCGCCAGCCTGGCCCAGTCAATGCCCTGCAGATGCGTTTGCAGGGCTGACCAGAGACCGTTTCTCGCTAATCTCTTCCTGGTCTGCCCCTAGTGGCATTGCTGCACCTGAATGCCCGCCGTTTAACCTGCAGCATTTCATAATCCGCCAAGCATAACGCGCTTTTCCGTCGATGGCTGGAAGCCCCGGATATGCGCGATCGCTCGGCAAGACCAGGATCAGATCATGACCCTCATCAATATCCGCAATCTCGGCATCGTGCTATCCACGCCGCTGTTTTCGAAGCTCAACCTCGTCGTCAATGCCGGCGACCGGCTTGGCCTCGTGGCCGCGAACGGGCGCGGCAAATCCACCCTGCTCAGGATCATGACTGGCGCACTGGAGCCGACCGAAGGCGAGATCACCAAAGCGCGGGGGCTCACCATCGGCCATGTCGAGCAGAATGTGCCGTCAGCACTTCTCGACGCCACTTTCCGCGACGCCGTCTTGCACGCCCTTGCGCCCGATCAGGCCGAAAGCGAAAGCTGGCGGGCGGATGTCGTGCTGGAATCTCTCGAAGTGCCCGAGGAGTTGCGCGAACGGCAGCTCCGGCAGCTCAGCGGCGGCTGGCAGCGCTTGGCATTGATCGCCCGCACATGGGTGAATGAACCCGATGTGCTGCTGCTCGACGAGCCGACCAACCATCTCGACCTCGAAAAGATCGCACAGCTCGAGAACTGGCTGAATATGCTGCCGCGCGACACGCCCGTCATCATCTCCAGCCACGACCGCGCCTTTCTCGATGCGACGACCAACCGGACCCTCTTCCTGCGGCCGGAGCAATCGGCTGCCTTCTCCCTGCCCTACAGCCGGGCGCGTGCCGCGCTCGACGAAGCGGATGCTTCGGATGCGCGACGCTACGAAAAGGATATGAAGACGGTCGAGCAGCTTCGCAAGCAGGCGGCGAAGCTCAACAATATCGGCATCAATTCCGGCAGCGACCTGCTGGTGGTCAAGACGAAGCAGCTGAAACAACGCGCCGAAAAGCTGGAGGAGACGGCAAAGCCCGCTCATCTGGAACGGTCGGCCGGTGCAATCCGGCTCGCCAACCGCGGCACGCATGCCAAGGTTCTGGTGACGCTTGGAGATGCCGAGGTCACGACGCCTGACGGTACCCTGCTCTTTCGCACGGGCCGGCAGTTCATCTGCCAGGGCGATCGCATCGTGCTGCTCGGCCTCAACGGCGCCGGCAAGTCGCGTCTGATCTCGACGCTGAGGGGCGCGATTGCAGAGCCGGAGACGACAAAAGCCGGCATTAAGGCCACGCCCTCGCTGGTGCTCGGCTATGGCGACCAGCTGCTGGCCGATCTCAGCGATGCCGACACACCGCTGCAGACGATCATCCGCCGCTTCGATGTCGGCGACCAGCGGGCGCGTTCGCTGCTGGCCGGCGCCGGGATGACGATCGAGATGCAGGGCAAGCCCGTGAAGCTGCTCTCCGGCGGGCAGAAGGCGCGGCTCGGCATGCTGGTGCTCAGGCTGACGCAGCCGAATTTCTACCTGCTCGACGAGCCCACCAACCACCTCGATATCGAAGGGCAGGAGGCGCTGGAGAGCGAGCTGATGGCGCATGAGGCAAGCTGCCTGCTCGTCTCGCACGACCGCAGTTTCGTGCGGGCGGTCGGCAACCGCTTCTGGCTGATCGAGCGGAAAAAGCTGGTGGAAGTGGAGAGCCCGGAAGGGTTCTTTGCGAGTGTGGGGGCTGGGTAACGGAAATTGGGGGTGGATTTCGTCTGCTGGTGTGCCATTTAGCCCCCTCATCCGACACTTCGGGCCACCTTCTCCCCGCTGGGGAGAAGGGACGGAGACGTTGCAGCCCCCCCACTTCTCCCCATCGGGGAGAAGATGCCGGCAGGCAGATGAGGGGCCACGCGGCACCCCTTACCCTCCTCATTCCGACATTCGGCCACCCCTACCGCTTGCCCGCCGAGAGGCAGAAATAGGCCCCCTGCGGATCCATCCCCTGACAGACCCAGCCGCCGGGAACTTCCATGGGACCGTTGACGACCTTGCCGCCGCCGGCATTGACGCGCTCGATCGCAGCATCGAGCGCCGGCACGGTGAAGTAATAGGACCAGAAGGCCATGCCGACTTCGGGCGGTCGGGTCATCATGCCGCCGGTCTGTTTTCCGTGTTCGGCGAAGATGTGGTAGACGCCCATCGGCCCCATGTCGAAGTCCTGATCCTTCGTCCAGCCGAAGAGCTTGGAATAGAAGTCGAAGGCCTTGGCGCCATCATTGGCGTAGAGCTCGCGCCAGCCGACATGGCCGGGCGTGTCGAAAGGCAGCTCCGGCGGCGGATTTTCCATCGGCAGCGGCGTCATGATGCAGAGCACCGCCCCGTCAGGATCGGCGACGACGGCGAAGCGGCCGATGCCCGGAATATCGGCCGGCTGGCGGCGGATGGTCCCGCCATTTGCCGAGAAGTCGCGCGCCGACTGATCGACATCGTCGACGGCGACGTAACCGGTCCAGTTCGGCGGAATGCCCTGCCCTTCAAGCTCTGCCGGAAAAGGCATCATACCGGCGACCCTGACACCGTTTGCTTCGAAGATGGTGTATTCCGGCTGGTCTGCCGCCGGCATTTTGCTCGACGTCCAGCCGACGACCGAGCCGTAGAATTTCGCCGCCGCATCGGGGTCCGGCGTCATCAGTTCGCACCATATGAACTTGCCATGCGTATTGGACATCGTGTCCTCCTGGGTCCACGCTTGAGTTCAGTCTTGAAATTTGCCAGGCGATTTCAGCCCTTTCGGGTATATCTGGCTTCCATGAACTGCTTCCAAGAGCCGTCAGGCTCACGGGTGCTCGATGTGAAGGTTCTCGTGATGTCATCGAGGAAGGTGATCTGCTCGCGATAGTCGGCAAGGCCGCTGCCGTCGAAGGCCGGCCCCTTTGTATAGAGCGACAGGACATTGCCTGACGGCTCGACCTCGCCTTCATAAGTCCACATGTAATCCATCATGGAGCCGATCCAGCTGCCGACATATTTACCCTTGCTCGGGTCGTAGCCAAGCGTGAGTATCGTCGTCGCCTGTTTGCCATCGGTCATTTCGCCGCTGCCTTCAGCGACGAACCAGATACCCTGCAGGGACCGAACGGTCTCTTCCCAGGGCTTCTGACCGGTCATGTCCGGGGCATTGACGGTCCATCGACCGACCATTCTCTCCAGAAAACTATGCTCCTTCAGCACTTCTGCAGTCTTCATCGTCCTTCTCCTCCGGATGATGGGTGGCTGACTAGATGCCTCATGCAATTCCGGACGCAAAAGCGGCTGGAATTGCGTTAGTGGCAGGATGAGGCTTGAGGGGCTTCCTCATATTCATCGTGGCGTTTTACGAAATCCATGGTCGAATCTTCGTTGCGGCCCTTGGGCGCGTGATCCAGGATCATCAGCGTACCGAGGATTTCTTCCGCGCCGCGGGCATAGCTCGAATAGGTATGGAACACTTCGCCCTTCTCATTCCGGTAAAAGGCCGAAAGTCCGGGCAGCTCATCATTGGCGTCAGAGGGCGCTATTGGAGAGAAGTTATAAAAGACCTTGTCTTTGGCAAGGTCCTCAGGCGTGAAAGATACGTGATAATCGAAGTTGAAATCGCTGCCGAAGGACGAAACCCAAGGGAAATTCCAGCCCATGCGCTTCTTGTAGGCCTCGATCTTGGCGAGCGGCGCACGGGCGACGGCAACAAGGGTCACGTCGTGGTGGTTGAGGTGGGGCAGCGTGCCGTCAAGATGATCGGCGAGGAATGAGCAGCCGGGGCAACCGGCCTCCCATTCGGGGCCGAACATGAAGTGATAGACCATCAGCTGGCTGCGGCCATCGAAAAGGTCGGCGAGCGATTTCGGCCCTTGCGGCGTGTCGAACATATAGTTCTTGTCGACTTTCACCCAGGGCAAAGCCATGCGCTCGGCATTCACCTTGTCTCTCAGATGGGTCGCCTCTTTCTCTCTCAGGAGCAAAGCTCGGCGGGCTTCGAGCCATTCCTCGCGGGAAACGACGGGATTTTGAGTCATCTTGTTCAACATGGTCTGCGCCCTCCTCCGGCGCGCCGGTATTTTCCGGCAGATAGTCTCCTCTTCTTGACTAAATACATTGATATCAATAGAAATAGACCATGTCAAACTCGATCGCGATTCCTTTTTCCACAACGCTTCTGGTGCGGGACACGTGCCTGTGCCTGCATGTTCAACGCGCCGCCCGTGCGCTCGCAAGGCTGTTCGACGACGCGCTGCGGCCCGTCGGCCTTACCAACGGCCAGTTCTCCCTGCTGATGTCACTGAACCGACCGGAGCCGCCGCCGATGGGTCCCGTCGCAAGCCTGCTCGCCATGGACCAGACGACACTGACCGCGGCACTGAAGCCACTGCAGCGCAGGGGCTTCGTCGATGTGGTGCCGAACCCGAGGGATCGGCGCGGCCGTCTGCTCTGCCTGACGGATGATGGGCGGGCGGCACTAAAAGAGGCGCTGCCGATCTGGGAAAGCACGCACGCGGCACTGGAAGCAAAACTGCCGAATGGCGATGCGGATGGGCTGAGGCGCGACCTGCTGCACCTGGCGTGATCCTGCAAAGCCGGGAATCTGACGACTGCAAAATCAGCCACAAAAAGCCTCTTGACTTAGAGTGCACTCGAAGCCGTAGCTTCCTTGGCGTCGTGACGAGAACAGGTGTCTCATGAAGATCAGTGACCTCGCGAAACGGTGCGGTCTGTCGGCTCATACGCTGCGTTACTACGAGCGTATCGGCCTGCTGCCCTATGCTGATCGCGACCGATCCGGACAACGCGACTACGACGCTTCCATCCTTTCCTGGATCGAGTTTGTCGGCCGTCTGAAGACGACGGGCATGCCGATCCGCGACATGCTGCTTTACGCAAAGCTTGCCGACAAGGGGAAAGCCACTTTCAGCGAGCGTCGAGAGATGCTCGAAGAGCATCGTGAGCGTGTCCGGGTCCATTTGGCCGATCTCGAAGCCTGCCTTCGCGTCCTCGACGGCAAAATCGCCTCTTATGCGGAGGCGGAAGAAAGGATGAGAGATGACAAACGGAACATTGCAGACACGCCGGCTCGGGCAAGGACTTGAGGTCGGATCGATCGGCCTCGGCTGCATGGGCATGAGTTGGGCCTATGGCGCAACGGAAGCGGACAGGGGCGAGGCGATTGCGACGATCCATCATGCGCTCGATCGCGGCGTAACTCTGCTCGATACCGCCGATGTCTACGGCCCGCATACCAACGAAGAGCTTGTGGGGGAAGCGATCAGAGGCAGGCGTGAGCAGGTTGTGCTTGCGACCAAGTTCGGCATTATACGCGGATTGGAAGCAATACCTGGCACCCAGACAGTCAACGGGCGGCCCGACTATGCCAAGGCCTCCTGCGAAGGGTCCTTACGGCGCCTCGGCGTCGACCACATCGACCTCTATTATCTCCACCGCGTCGACCCCAACACCCCGATCGAGGAAACGGTCGGCGCGATGAAGGAGCTCGTCGAAGCCGGCAAGGTCAGGCATATCGGCCTGTCGGAAGCCAGCCCTGAAACGATCCGCCGGGCGCATGCCGTGCATCCCGTCACGGCTGTCCAAAGCGAATATTCGCTCTGGTCGCGCGATCCTGAAGGTGGCGTGCTGCAGACGCTGCGCGAACTCGGGATCGGGCTCGTCGCCTATTCGCCGCTTGGGCGCGGCTTCCTGTCGGGCGCGATCCGGTCCGTCGACGATCTTGCGCCTGACGACTACAGGCGGAACTCGCCGCGATTCATGGGTGACAATTTCGAGCGCAATCTCGAACTGGTCGGCGTGGTCGAAGAGATTGCGCGCCGCAAGGGCGTGACACCGGCGCAGCTGGCGCTTGCCTGGGCGATGGCACAGAGCGAACATATCGTGCCGATCCCCGGCACCCGCCGCCGCAGCCGGCTGGACGAAAATCTCGGAGCGGCCGCCATCGATCTGACGGCACAGGATCTCGAGGAAATTGCCAGGACCCTGCCCCGCGCTGTTGGAGATCGCTACGGCGAAATGGGCATGCGCGAAGTCAACGGATGAACATCCTGACAGTACGAAGTCTTCTCCCCGGCATCCGGGGAGAAGACAGGACATTGTCGCGGCATCAGCGCGTCAGGTCGAGCGCTGCAAGATGATCAGGCAACCGTGACCGGAACTTCGGTCGAGGTGCGCATGGCGTGGCTGTAAGGGCAGACGATATGGGCGGCCGCAGCGAGCTTTTCGGCGGTGGCCTTATCGACACCCGGGATGTTGACCGTCAGCGCAACGTCGATGCCGAAGCCGCCGCCATCTTCACGCGGGCCGATGCCGACGGTTGCGGAAACCGTTGTTTCCTCGGGAATCTTGACCTTTTCCTTGCCGGCCACAAATTTCAAAGCACCGAGGAAGCAGGCCGAATAGCCGGCTGCGAAGAGCTGTTCGGGATTGGTGCCGGTTGCGCCGTCGCCGCCGAGTTCCTTCGGCACGGTCAGCGTGACGTCGAGAACACCGTTTTCAGAAACGGCGCGGCCTGCGCGGCCACCGGTGGCGGAAGCTTTGGTCGTGTAGAGAATAGGCATGACAATCTCCTTTGGTTGGCCCTGTTCGATCGGGTTGGATTTCTATTATTGCACAATTAAATTGTACGCAAGTGAATTTTGCAAATTGCATTCGGAATCTGAAAGGAGGAGAATGAAGACCTCCAGGGATGGCAGACATGAAGGCGAGAACGGCGAAAGTGATGGAAATACCGGAAGAGGAAAAGCGGCTGGAGAAGCAGCTCTGTTTCGCGGTCTACGCGACGGCGCATGCTTTCACCCGTGCCTACAAGCCCATACTCGACAGGGTGGGCCTCACCTATCCGCAATATATCGTCATGCTGGTGCTTTGGGAAAAGGCCGAACTGCCGGTCAAAACGATCGGCGAACAGCTCGATCTCGATTCCGGCACGCTCTCCCCCCTTCTCAAGCGGCTGGAGCAGAACGGCCTCATCAAGCGCCTCCGCGATTCCCGTGACGAACGGCAGGTCATCGTGTCGCTGACGCCGAAGGGTCAGTCGATGAAGGGCGAGATCAATACGATCATGTCTTCTATCGGCGAGGCGATCGGCTGTACGCTGGAGGAAATGGCCGCCATGCGCGACATGCTGCACCGGCTGCGGGGCAATCTCAACGCCAGCATATAGGCGGAGACGGATTACAGCCTGAAACAGACTGCCCGCGCCTGATAGGCGCGGGCAATTTGCGCTATTCCGCTGCCTGATAGGCCTGCTGGCGAACCGTAGCGGTCTTCGGGCCGACAGCGGCAAGCAGGGTAATCAGGATCGCCAGCAGCGCCACGAAGACGATGCCGCCGACATAGGGATCCCAGCCGAAGTGCGGGGCCGCAGCAAAGATCGCGGAAGCCGCCGCCAGCACGACGCCGCCGCCGATCTGGAAGGAAACAAAGAGCAGACCGGAAGCAAGACCCGACTTGTCCTCCTCGACATCGGAGAGCGCGGCGACCTGGATTGCCGGATAGGTCATGGCATAACCGACACCGAGCGGGATCTGGTTGAGGGCAACCAGAATGATCGGATCGATATGGCCGACCAGCGCCACCCAGAGGATGTAGCTCGTGGCCTGCAGGCCGACGCCGACCGCCATCAGGCCCGTCGTGCCGCGGTTCTGCGCCACCGTGGCAAAACGTGGCGCGAGGAACATGACGCAGACGCCGCCGAAGGCGAAGCAGAAGCCGGTGGCGAAGGCCGACCAGCCGATGACATCCTGATAGTAGAGCGTTGCGATGAACTGGAAGCCGACATAGGCCCCCTGGAACAGCGCGGCAATCGCATTGGCATGGCTGAGCTTTGCCCTGCGGAAGATATGCAGCGGCACCATGGGATCGGCATGGCGCGATTCCACGATCAGGAAGAGTGCGATCAGTACCACGGAGGCGACGAGCGACCCCCAGGTGAAAAAGTCATGCCAGCCGGCAGCCGCGGCATTGGTGATGCCGAAGACGAAGAGCAGCAGGCCGGGGGTGATTGTCAGCGCGCCGGCCCAATCGAAATGCTTGCGCCCCTCGCCGCGGCGCTCATCCGCAGGCAGGACGAAGGGAGCGATCGCAAGTGTGAGGATCGCGACCGGGGCGCCCATGACAAGCGTCGCCCGCCAGCTGACGATGGTGGCCGCGCCGCCGAGCACCATGCCGAGCACGAAGCCGGTGGCCCCCGTCGAGGCGAAGACGCCGAGCGCCTTTGCCCTTTTCTCGCCTTCACCGAAGACGGAGAGCAACAGGGCGAGCGCCGCCGGTGCCGTGAAAGCGGCGGCGATGCCCTTTACCAGACGGGCGGCGATCAGGGTCGGGCCGCTATCGACGAAACCGCCGGCGATGCTGGCGGCCGCGAAGATGCCGAGCGACCAGAGGAAGACGCGGCGGTGGCCGAAAAGGTCGGCGACGCGGCCGCCGAGCAGCAGGAAGCCGCCATAACCCAGCACATAGGCACTGACAGCCCATTGAAGCGAGGTTGCCGGCATACCAAGTTCGGTCTGGATCGCAGGCAGGGCGACCCCGATGGTGGACACATCCATGGCGTCAAGGAAGTTCGCAGCGCAGAGCAGCAGCAACGCCAGGCTGGCTCCGCGTGAAGATGGGGAATTGGACATCAATCTCAGTTCCTTCTTTGCTGCCGCTCTTGCCGGGAGGCTGGCCGGCGGCAGGGAACGAGAAAATGTACAGCTTCCAACCCTATTGCAAATTGATAGTACCCATGTCAGGTATTACTGATAATGATGAATGACGCTATCCTTCGCAAAATCGATCTCAACCTTCTGCTCGCCTTTTCAGTGCTGATGCAGGAGCGCAATGTCAGCCGTGCAGCCGAACGGCTGCTGCTCGGCCAGCCCGGGCTTTCCGCCGCGCTCAAGCGGCTGCGCGAGGCGCTGGATGACGAGCTGTTCGTGCGCGTCGGCCGCGGCCTGCAGCCGACGGCGCGGGCGCTGGCCATCGCACCGGCGATCGAGGATGCGCTGTCCGGCATCGAACGGGCGATCCGCCCGCCCACTGGCTTCGATCCGTCAACCTGGCAGGGTGAATTCCGCGTCGGCATGTGCGACAATCTAGAGACGGCCTTTTTCGGCCCTCTCGTCGCGCGGCTGCGTCAGCTTGCACCCGGTGCGCGGCTCGTCGGCATTGCCGCCGACAAGCGCGACGCCGCTCAGATGCTCGATGACGGTGCTTTCGAATTCAGCATCTCCGTTCACGGCGAACCGGCTTCCTGGCATATCCGCAAGCCGCTTTTCGAGCAGTGCTCGATCGCCATCTACGATCCGCAGCAATTGAAGCTGAAGCCGCCGATCAGCGTCGAGGATTTTATCGCCGCGCCGCATATCGCCATCTCCTTCCTCGGCAACGCCAGCACGGCGCTCGATGCTGCGCTCAACAAGGTTGGCCTGAGCCGGAATGTGGTGGCGACGGTTCCCCGCTATTCGGCCGTGCCGCCGGCATTGAGAGCCATGCCGTCGATCGCCGTCGTGCCGGAATCGCTCGGCCGTTGCATGGCGCAGCTTCATAATCTCGAGGTGTCGATGCCACCGATCGAGCTGCCGGCTGACCCGGTGTCGATGCTGTATCGGCGAGTGGACAGGGCGGACGAGCGGGCGGCCTGGTTTCGGCGGTTGTTTGTCGAGGTGGCGGATGCGGCGCTGCTTGCTTCGGGGTGCAAGGCGGGGATTTGCGCTGAGGCGGCTTGAGAATACTTCAAATGGAAAAGGAAAACCGCCCGATCGGGCGGTTTTTTGTTTTGGCTTGGCACCCCTCCAGCCCTTCGCCTGGGCTCAGGGCGTTCGTCGTTACAATCGATTCACTGGATCGATTGTTGCCGCTGCGCGGCATCACTCCGGCCCGGCGCTTTCGCTTCGGGCGTTCGTCACTGCAATCGATTCACTGGATCGATTGCTCGGGCTTCGCCCGACCGCTCCTCACTGCCAAACAACAACAGGGGTTTTGTTGGGGACGCGATCGTAGAGGTCGATGATGTCTTGGTTCAGCAGGCGCACGCAGCCCGAAGAGACGGCCTTGCCGATGGAGCGCCATTCGGGATTGCCGTGCAGGCGGTAGAGCGTATCTTCGCCGTTGGAGAAGATATATAGAGCGCGCGCACCGAGCGGATTCAAGAGGCCTGGCTCCATGCCACCACGCTCGATCGAGTATTTCGCAAGCTCCGGCTGGCGGGCAACCATCTCATTCGGCGGCTTCCAGCGCGGCCATTTCTGCTTCCACTGGATCACACCGTTACCCGACCATGCAAAACCTTCGCGGCCGATGCCGACGCCGTAGCGCATCGCCATGCCGCCGGGCTGGACGAGATAGAGGAAACGCGAGGGCGTATCGACGACAATGGTGCCGGGCGGCTGGCCTGTCGGATCCACGACCTGCTGGCGATAGTAGCGCGGATCGATCTGCTGGTAGGGAACGGCGGGGATGAGGAAGCCGCCGTCTTCGATTGGACCGTACATGACGGCAAGTTCTGCTTCACCGGGCACGCTCGTCGTCTGGAACGGGCGGAAAGGAGAGCGGTAGCTGATCTGCATGCCGCCATTTTCGACCGTATTCGACGTGGAGGCACAGCCTGCCAGCGCGGAAGCCGCTGTCAAAGCCGAAAAGGAAAGAAAGCTACGACGGGAGAGAGGTTTATCGAGGCTCATGACGCGGGACTGATTTCCTTCGTGATGCGGGGCTTGCAATAACGCAGCTCACCCCTGATTCGTCCAATGCCGAAATCTGCTACAGCGCCGCGCGCCTTCAGACGCGCAAAGGACGCTGCAGCACTTTAAATTGCTCATAATTTTATCCTTAAAGCGATTCCGATTTAAGGAATTATGCCAGGGAAAAATCTATCGGCTTAAACTAAATAAACCATAGCATCACGCAGACGTGTCCAGCCGCGGGCAGACGATCTCGCCTGCCCTGTTGCAGCCCTACATCACAACGATCTCGGACTTGGCCGGAACGCGGTCGTAGAGGTCCACTACATCCTGATTGAGCATGCGCACGCAACCGGAAGAGACAGCCTTACCGATGGACTGCCAGTCGGGCGTGCCGTGGATGCGATAGAGGGTGTCCTGGCCGTTCTTGAAAATATACATGGCGCGGGCGCCGAGGGGATTTGCAAGGCCCGGATTCATGCCGCCATTTTCCGCAGAGAAGGGACGAACTTCCGGCTGGCGGGAGACCATTTCGACCGGCGGTGTCCAGCGTGGCCACTTCTGCTTCCACTGGATGACGCCGCGGCCCTTCCAGCCGAAGCCCTCGCGGCCGAGGCCGACACCGTAGCGCATGGCCTTGCCATTGCCTTCGACGAAATAGAGGAAGCGGTCCTGCGTATCGACAACGATCGTGCCGGGGCGTTCGTTGGTCTGGTAATCGACCTCCTGGCGCAGATATTCCGGACGGATGCGAGTGGCGGGGATGGCCGGCAGCGTGAAATCGCCGTCCCTAACCTGGCCGTACATGCCCATATCGAGGCGCAGCGGGTTGCTGACCGGCAGGCCGTAGGTCTGGTTGAACTGCGTCTGATAGAGTTCGCGCGTATGCGGCACCGGCTGATCGGGAAGGGGCTTGACGCGACGCGGATCGACACCCGGCGGCTCGTAGAAGACCGGCGAAGTTTCCAGCACGAAGCGCGCCGGGGAATCAGCTGCGACATCCGGAACGAGAATGTTGCAGCCGCTAAGCGACGTTGCGGCAGCAACGAGCCCGGCAAACGGGAAAGCCCGGCGCAGAAAATTCATGAAACCATCCTCATCAGCGATAACAGAGACAGCATTATCTGCCCGCAGGATGGCATTCGCGGCTGGCGCGAGGCTGGCGGCCGAAGGTGAAATCGACCGAAAAAGCCTGACCCGCATCCGGCAGCTATCAGGCGGCCACACCGTGAAAGAACTGGATGCTTTGCGCGATCTCGGCCGGCAGCGCCGAGGTGTGGTTGCCGGCGACCGTATCGGCTTCGATCTGCGTACCCGCCGCACGGGCACGCGAGACGAGCAGATCGGCGCGATCGTTGAAGTGGGACTCTTCCTTGCCGTGCAGCACGTGCACCGGGCATTTGAAGCTGTGCGCGTAGCAAAGCGCCGTGCGCACCTCGAATTCATGCGCGTTGGAATCGTCGAAGCGGATGTCTTCGGGATAGCGGTTGAAGAAGCGGAAGGCATCTGCGTTGCCTGAAATCGGCACGGCGGCCCGAAAATGATGCGTACTCATAGCCGTCAGCATGGTCAGCGTGCCGCCGACGCTGTGACCGGCGATGAACAGGCGCTCGGGATCGACGCCCGGCAGATGGCGCAGACGCTCGGCCGCCGCGAGCACGTCGTCCACCTCGTCGTAAAAGCCGGAGAAATTGCCCATCTGGCCGTTTTCGCCGCGCACGGACGGCATCATCACGACATAGCCGGCATCCATGTAAGGCTTCACGAGCTGCCAGTGGCCGATGCCCATGGCATTGCCGCCATGGAGGAAGAGGATGCCGGGCTTGGGCTTTCGTTCGCGCTTGTACTTCGAAACCCAGGCGGTCAGTTCCAATTCGCCGCCGTAGCCGGAGCGATAGAAGATGCGGTCGGCATCGGCCGGTGCTGTCAGCGGCTCGTATTTGTCCGGCGCCGGCCCCTTCTGCAGCAGCTTGGTGCGGAAGTGGCGGCGAACGCCGGCATAATCATGCTTGGCGAGCCTCGGAACGTCGGGCACATCGAAGGCATTCGCAAGGCTTGGCAGCAAAAGAGAACCGGCCATGCCTGCAAGCAGGCCGCGGCGTTGACGGAAAAAGGCATTTCGTTCTTGCGAGCTCATACGCGGCACCCATCATTTCCCCGGCTCAAAAAATCTGCACCGGAAGAGCGCTGCCGCCAATACACATGCTGTTGAAAACGGCGGGCCTGCGTCATTGTTGCGCAGGCAGATGCCATCAACCCGCCTTGGCGTCGATCATAGCAATGAGGGTGCGCAGGCGATCGGCCTCGTAGGAGGGCTTGTCGGGGCGCAATCTCGCGATGCGGGGAAAGCGCATGGCGACGCCTGACTTGTGACGAGTGGATCGATTGATTCCCTCGAAGGCAACTTCCACCACGAAGCCGAATTCCTTATCCGCCCGCACTGCCCTGACCGGACCGAAGCGTTCCGTCGTATTGTTGCGCACGAACTTGTCCAGCACTTCGAGCTCAGCATCGGTAAAGCCGAAATAAGCCTTGCCGACGGGAACAAGCTGCTCGCCGTCCTCGTCGTCCGCCCAGACGCCGAAAGTGAAATCCGAATAATAGCTGGAGCGCTTGCCGTGGCCGCGCTGGGCATACATCAGCACGGCATCGACGTTGTAAGGGTTGCGCTTCCACTTGAACCACGGCCCCTTCATGCGGCCAGCCTGATAGATGCTGTCGCGGCGCTTGATCATCACGCCTTCGATGACGGGATCGGGCGGGGCGGCGCGCAGATCGTCCAGCTCCTCCCAGGTCGAGAACGGCACCAGCGGCGACAGGTCGAAGCGGTCATGGGGCGCGCGATCGATGACGTCGGAGAGCCGCCCGCGGCGCTCGATATAGCTGTTGCCGCGCACATCCTGCTCGCCGTCGAACAGCATGTCGTAGGCGCGGATGAAGGCGGGATATTCCTCCAGCATCCTTGAGGTGACCGTCTTGCGATTGAGACGCTGCTGCAGATCGGAGAAGGTGCGGGTCGGACTGTTGGAACGCGCCGTACCGCCGACCAGCAATTCGCCGTCGATGACGCCGGAAAAGCTGATCGATTCCAGGATATCCGGAAAGGCACCAGAGATGTCGTCGCCGGAACGGGAGTAGATCCTGCGCGTCTCGCCGGAGCGGGACAGCTGGACGCGGATGCCGTCCCATTTCCACTCGGCGGCATAATCGGCAGGGTGGAGGGTACCCAGATCGCCCTCTTCTACCGGATTGGCAAGCATGACGGAATGGAAGATGGCGGGCGTGGCGAGCACCGGCTTTTCTTCTCCGCCTTCCAGCCATTTGAACAGGCTTTCATAGGGCGGCTGCAGGCCATGCCAGAGGGTCTCGATCTCGGTGACGTCCCTGCCGCCGAGATCGGCGAGCGCCTGCTTGGCGAGACGGGCGGAAACGCCGATACGCAGCGCCCCGGTCGCCAGCTTGATGAAGGCGAAGCGGCCGGAGGAATCGAGCCGGTCGAGCAGGTCGCGCACGAAGCTGCGCACCTCCGTACGGCCGAGCGAATTCATTTTGACGACCACTTCGCCGAGGCGCGGTTGGGCGAGTGCGGAGCGGTCAATATCGCGCTCATTGTCCCAGACCAGCGAGATCGTTTCGGCAAGGTCGCCGACATAGTCATAGGAATAGTGAAAGAGCACCTCGTCCATGCGCTCCAGCACCAGCTCGCGCAGCATGGCGGGCTTGACGTTGCGCACCTCCAGCGTGCCGGCAATGACGGCAAGGCCGTAGCCGCGGTCTGGGTCCGGCGTGTCGCGGAAATAGTCGGTCAGCAGCTTCAGCTTGCCGTTGCGGCTGGGAGTGAGGACCAGGCGGTCGAGGAGGTCGGCGAAGGCTTTCATGCTGAGCCTCCATCCCTTCTCCCCCGCGGGGAGAAGGTGGCCCGAAGGGTCGGATGAGGGGGCCTCCAGCGCCGAATGTGAATTGTTCGTGTGACAGATAGCTCTTGCCGTGCGGCCCCCTCATCCGGCTGCCGCCACCTTCTCCCCGCTGGGGAGAAGGGATGTTTGGTCGGCCGCTCGCTAAACTTTGCGATTCGTGGTGAGGGGTTTTCGGCGACAAACTCCATCCTCAATCCCCCTCATCCTCATAGCCCACCAGATGCAGCGGCTTGGCCTTGATGCCCTGCAGCTCGCACCAGCGGACCAGCGCCTCCTCGCGGCCGTGGGTGACCCAGACCTCCTGCGGGGCGAGCTCGGTGATCGTCTCGGTCAGTTCCGGCCAGTCGCAATGATCGGAGATGACGAGCGGCAGTTCGACGCCGAGCTGCTTGGCGCGCTGGCGCACCATCATCCAGCCGGACGCGAAGGACGGCAGCGGATCGTTGAAGCGGCGTGCCCAGCGGTCGGCAAAAGCCGAGGATGGGCCAACGACGACGGCGCCCTTGAAGGCGGACTTGTCGCGGCTTTCGATCGTCGCCGGAAGGAGTTCGCCGAGATCGATGCCCTGGCTGATATAATAGTCGCAGAGCCGTTCCATGGCGCCGTGGATATAGATCGGCTCGCCATAACCGGTATCGCGCAGCAGGCGGATGACGCGCTGCGCCTTGCCGAGCGCATAGGCGCCGACGAGGTGCGTGCGTTCGGGAAACTGGCGCAGCGAGGCGAGAAGCTTGCCGGTCTCGTCGATCGGATCGGGATGGTGGAAGACCGGCAGGCCGAAGGTCGCCTCGGTGATGAAGACATCGCAGGGTACCGGCACATAGGCCTCGCAGGTCGGATCCGGGCGACGCTTGTAATCGCCTGATACGACGATGCGCGTGCCGTTCTTCTCGATGGCGATCTGCGCCGAGCCGAGCACATGACCGGCGGGATGAAAACTCACCTTCACGCCGTTGACGACGAGTTCCTCCCCGAAAGCGACCGGCTGTTCGCTGGCTGAGAAGCCGTCACCACAGCGGATGCGCATGATGTCGAGCGTCTGGCGGGTGGCGAGCACATTCATATGGCCCGGACGGGCATGGTCGGAATGGCCGTGGGTGATCAGCGCCCGCTCCACCGGCCGCACCGGATCGACGTAGAAGCCGCCTTCCGGACAATAGAGCCCCTCGGGGGCGGGATAGAGCAGCGCGTCTGGTCTCATGACAGCAAAGATAGTGGGAAATGCGTTTTGCGCCAGAGGGATACACGGTGCCAAATTTTAGCCGTGAAGGCGGGCCATGCCGCCCTCCGTCCATTGCATCCGCCCACAAGCCTCGTTAGCTTCGCCCGCGCAGCAGCAGGGAAGCGAATGAGAGACGCATGCGGACTGTTATCGAATACGGACTACTGGCGCTCGGGTTGATGCTGCCTGCCGCGGCCGCGGCAACCGACTGGCAGCCGAGCGAAGAGGTGAAGGCTTATGCGATCACCGGCCGCACCGGCATGGAACTCTACCGGTCCATCGGCGAACGCGGGCCGCAGGCCGGGCCGGGACGGGTCATCGCGCATACGACTTTCAAGCTGACTTGGACGCGCAAATACGAACAGCAGGGCAGTGCCTGCACGCTCACCTTCGCGAGACCGAAGCTCACCATCATCTACACGCTGCCGAAAGCGCCGAATGACCTCCCAGCGGCCACCAAGGCAAGCTGGGAGAGCTTCATCGCTGGCGTGCGCACCCATGAGCGCTGGCATGGCGAGACGATCATCGAAATGGTCAAGGAGATCGAGACGCTGAGCAACGGCTTCTCCGTGCCCGACGATCCCGGCTGCAAGAAGATCAGGCCCGAGCTGACGGTGCGGCTTGGAGAGCTCTCCAACAAACAGCGCCAGCGCGGCCGGGATTTCGACCGCGTGGAGATGAGCGAGGGCGGCAACATTCAGCAGCTCATCCTGAAGCTGGTGAACGGTCCCTGACAGGTTCAGAGCACGGCGAGAAAAGCGTCGACGCGGCTCCAGGTGGCATCCGCCGCCTTTGCATCGTAATCGGGCAGCGACGGATCGGTGTAGAGATGACCGACGCCGGGATAGAGAAAGACCTCCAGGCCGATATTGGCTCTTGCAGCATGCGCGCGCCATGCCGCCACTTCATCTGCCGGCTCGAAATCGTCGGGGTCTGCCAGATGGACCTGAACGGGAATGCCTTCGCGCGCATTGGCCGGAATCTCCGCGATACTGTGCAGCAGGAGCATGCCCGATGTCTGCGGTCGGCTCGACCAGAGGCTTGCGGCAATGCCCACCCCCATGGAGAAGCCGCCGAGGACGGCCGATGCCGGCAGGTCGGCAACCGCCTTTTCGGCCCGCTTGCAAAGTTCGGCCCAGCCGATCTCCTTGCGAATAGAGAAACCTTCCTCGATCGTCTGCCCTACCCTGCCGCCGTAGAGATCGGGTGTCACAACCTGATGGCCGGCCGCGCGCAGACGGGCCGCGGCATCCCGTTCAAGGGACCGAAATCCGTAGACCGAGTGAAAAAGTGCAATCGCTGCCATCACTATCTCCCTCTTTTGTGGGCTCAACATAGGGTTTCTGCAACGTGAAGGCGAGACTTAGCCGATAAATGCCGCAAATGAGCCAAAGAACCACCGGAATCGCTTTCTAGGCATTTGCCGGCGCACGACCGGAGGGGATGATGGGACAGAAGCTCAAATATGCAGGCGTGGCGGTTCTCGCCTTTGCCGCCGCAGTTTATCTCAACAATACCAGCTTTTTAGCCGAACATCGCGAGAGCAAGCCACTGCTTCTGGCGCATCGCGGCATCGCCCAGCGTTTCGACGAGACGGACCTCAAGAACGACACCTGCACGGCCGCGCGCATGCTGCCGCCGAAGCACGATTATCTGGAGAATACGATCCGCTCCATACAGGCGGGTTTCGATGCCGGTGCCGACGTGGTGGAGGTCGACGTGCATCCGACCACCGACGGGCAGTTCGCCGTTTTCCATGACTGGACGCTCGATTGCCGCACGGATGGGCATGGCGTCACGCGCGAACACTCCATGGCCGAGATGAAGACACTCGACATCGGTTATGGCTATACGGCCGATGGCGGCAAGAGTTTCCCTTTCCGTGGCAAAGGCGTCGGTCAGATGCCGACCCTTGACGAGGTGCTTTCCGCCTTTCCGGACAAACATCTGCTCATCAATGTGAAGAGCCGCGCCCCCTCAGAGGGCGAAAAGCTCGCGGCCGTGCTGAACGGCCTGCCGGTTGAGCGGCGCGCCAGGATCATCGTCTATGGCGGCAACGAGCCGATCGACCGGCTCCGGCAATTGGCGCCCGATATCCGCACGGCTTCGCGCGCCAGCCTGATGGGCTGCCTCACCGGCTATATCGGCTATGGCTGGACGGGTCTTCTGCCTGACGATTGCAAGAATGTGATGATGCTGGTGCCGATCAATTATGCGCCCTGGCTGTGGGGCTGGCCGGACAGGTTCCTGAACCGCATGCAGGACGCAAATACGCAGGTCTTCGTCATCGGCCCCTATCACGGCGGCGGCTTTTCGACGGGCATAGACAATGCCGAACGCCTCGCGCAACTGCCTGACAACTATTCCGGCGGCATATGGACAAACGAGATCGAGACGATCGCCGATCTGGTGAAGTGATCAGGCGCCGCGCGCCAGCAGCATGACGACGATTTCTTCCGGCGCCACGGGCTTGGAGAAGCGGTAACCCTGCGCCTCCTCGCATCTGGCATGACGCAGGAAATCCAGCTGCGCGTCGGTTTCCACGCCTTCGGCGAGCACCGAGAGCTTCAGCGTCTGGGCGAGCGAAATGACGGCCGACGCAATGGCGACGGCGGTCTTATCGGCAGGCAGAGCCTCGACCAGCGAGCGGTCCATCTTCAACCGATCGAAGGGGAAGGTCTTCAGCGCGGCAAGCGAGGAATAGCCGGAGCCGAAATCGTCGATCGACAGACGCACCCCAAGCGCACGCAGCGACAGCATGATGGAGAGCGCACGGGCGGCATCCTGCATGATGACGCTTTCGGTCACCTCCAGCTCCAGCCAGCGCGCATTGAGCCGATGAGTGTCGATCGCCTCTGCCACGTGGGAGGCAAAATCGGGATCGGCGAACTGCTTGGGCGAGACATTGACGGCAATGGTCAGCGGCGTCAGGCCCATGTCCTGCCAGGCGCGAGCCTGGCGACAGGCCTCGTTCAACACCCAGAGGCCGAGCGGCACGATGAGGCCGGTCTCCTCGGCGAGCGGGATGAAATTCATGGGCGGTATCATGCCCTTGGTCGGATGGTTCCAGCGCACTAGGGCTTCGAGACCGGTGACGCGGCCGGTCGCGACATCGACCTGCGGCTGGTAGAGCAGGAAAAGCTGGTTGGCAACGATCGCCTGGCGCAGTTCCTCCTGTTCGCTGAGCGGCAGGTCGACGGCATTACTCACGACGCCGTCGTGATATTGCAGCGTGTTGCGGCCAAGCTGCTTGGCACGGTACATGGCGCGGTCGGCATTGGCGAGCAATTCGTCGGGCGTCGCACCATCCCATGGGAAGGCGGCAACGCCGATGCTCGAAGTGACGGCGATCTCACCAACTTCGGAGCGGACAGGCTTGGAAATCGCCTTCTGCAGCTCGCGCAGACGCCGCATGATGCCGGCATCATGGCTGGACTGATGGACGAGCACGACGAGGAATTCATCGCCGCCGAGGCGCACGACCATATCGGAGGCGCGCACGCAGTTCGCCATGCGGGCAGCCGTCTCCTTGAGCACCTCATCGCCGGCGGCGTGGCCGCTCGTGTCGTTGATCTCCTTGAAATTGTCGAGATCGATGTAGGCAACGGTGACCTTGCGGTTGTTGCGCCGGGCCTGATCGAGGATCTTCGCCATGCGCTCCTTCAGGAAGGCGCGGTTCGGCAGGCCCGTCAGATCGTCGTGATGGGCCATGAAATGAATGCGGTCATCGACACGCTTACGTTCCACGGCAATGCCGGCGATATGGGTGGCGAGCGCCACCAGCTTCATCTCCTGCTCTGTCGGACGCCGAGGCTCTTTCGAATAGAGCGCGAACGTGCCGAGCACATTTTTCTGCGAGGTGCAGATCGGCGTCGACCAGCAGGAGCGGAAGCCGAACTGGCTGACCATCGCCCGGAAATCCTCCCAGAGCGGATCGGCCATGACGTCCTCGACGATGATGGTTTCGCCACGCCAGGCTGCCGTGCCACAGGAGCCGACTTTCGGACCGATGGCGACGCCATCGATCATCCGGCTGTAGGCGCCGGGCAAATTGGGAGCCGCGCCGTGGTAAAGCCGTGTGCCCTCGCTGTCGAGCAGCAGCACAGAGCCGGAAATGCCGGTCATCTGGCGCTCGATCATCAGCACCAGTGCTTCGAGGATCATCGGCAAGGGTTCGTTGCGGGCGATCATTTCCAGCAGGTTCGCCTGGCCGCGATAGAGCTCCTCCTGCCGCTTGCGCTCGGTAATATCGCGAGACACGCCGATGAGGCCGACGACCTCGCCGCGATCGTTGCGCAACGGTATCTTGGAGGTCAGGCGACACATGGTGCCGCCATCCGGCATCGGCACGAGTTCTTCCATGTCGATGCGAGGCTCTCCGCCCGACATGATCTCTTGCTCGACATCGAAACACCGGCGGGCCGTCTCAAAATCGAACAGGTCGAAGTCACGCTTACCGGCGATCTCGGCAGCGTTCTCCAGCCCATGACTGCGCGCCACGACAGCATTGGCGAAGACGAAGCGGCTGTCGCGGTCCTTGACGTAAAGAAAATCGGGAAGCTCGTGGACGATCGCCTTGAGGCGGAGGTTCTCTATGCCTTCGGAAAGATGATGGGCAGTCGCCACCATCATTGCCTCCGTGGCAGCTACGATACGTTGTGTCTCGGCACTGAAGCTATCACCAGATTCCCAACGCCGGGCACCCATTCCTTTCATGACGCTGTTTTCTCCCGGTAACCGCAGGCCTATCCACAATAATCACAATTGAAACCGCTTTCTAAAATAACGAGCATTTCCTTCGGGGTGCTTAAATGGAAAGGTGAACAAGACGACAATATTTTTGGGGTTTCTCTTGCTACTCGACCGACGGTTATTCTGCTGTTGCGGATATGTGTCGAAAAGCGACATTTCAGCTGGCATGAATCCTGCGTGAGACCATGACATGAAGAAAGATTTCAGCAGAGTCTCCCGGCGGGATATACTTCGCATTCTGGCGACCTCCGGAGCGGCCATGATGGCGCCGCGCGCTTTTGCGGCTCCGCTCAGTGCGGAGCAGCCCGGCATGCGCGGGTCGATCGATGCGGTGCAGTATCGCGCCATTCCCGAAAGCGGCGACAAGAAGAACCGCAATCTGCAGCAGACGATCGAGAAAGCGGCGCGCGAGAACGTGCCGGTCTTCCTGCCGCCGGGCAGCTATCGCATCTCCAACCTGACGCTGCCGGACAATACGCGGATTATAGGCGTGCCGGGCGCGACGCGGATCGTCTATACCGGCGAAGGTCACCTCTTTGCCGCAGAGAATGCAGGCCGCATCGAGCTTTCCAATCTCGTCATCGACGGATCGAACCGGTGGCTGGCAGACTATGCCGGCGCCCTCCTCCAGTTCACCGGCGTCGGTGAGGTGCTTATCGACAATTGCGAGATCGGCAGCAGCCGCAAACACGCGCTGCAGCTCGAGCGCTGTGGCGGGCGGATCGAACGCAGCCGTATTTCCGGCGCCGGGCAATCCGGCATCTATGCGGTGGAATCGGCAGGCCTCTCGGTCACAGACAATACGGTTTCCGACTGCGGAAATGGCGGTATTCTCGTGCATCGCTGGAAGAAGGCCGAGGATGGCACGATCGTTTCCGGCAACCGTGTTACCAATATCCGTGCCAATGATGGTGGCACCGGCGAAAACGGCAACGGCATCAATATCTTCCGCGCCGATGGGGTGACGGTGACCGACAACCAGATCTCCGACTGCGCCTTTACCGCCATCCGCGCCAATTCCGGCTCCAACATCCTGATCAGCAACAACCAGTGCCGCCGCTCCGGCGAGACGGCGATTTATGTGGAGTTCGAATTCGTCGGCGCCGTCGTCTCCGGCAACATGATTGACGGAGCAGCGAACGGCATTTCCATTGCCAATTTCGATCAGGGCGGCCGGCTGGCCAGTGTCACCGGCAATGTCATCCGCAACCTGACGCTCAAAGGCCCTTACAAACACGAGGTCGGCTTCGGCATCGGCATTGCAGCGGAGGCCGATACGCTGGTGTCCGGCAATGTCATCGAGGACGCGCCGCGCTGGGGGCTGCAGATCGGCTGGGGTCCTTATCTGCGCAATGTCGTCGTCAACGGCAATGTCGTGCGCAAATCGCCGGTCGGCTGCGCGGTTTCCGTCGCCGAAGGCGCGGGTTCCGCCGTGATCACCGACAATATCTTCCAGGAGATGGGCAAGGGCGCCGTCATGGGCTTCGAATGGGACAAGCAGGTCTCCGATGAGCTTGCCGATGATAGCTCCCGCTATAAGCAGCTGACCGTCGGGCGAAACCGCATTTCCTGAGCGCTATCAAAAGCTTTCATCGACATATCATCCGCAGGTGCTTTCTTCGCGGCTGCGCTGGCTTTAGGGTCTGTGTGCAGAAGAAGGGGACATTGCCATGCTGACAATCTACGGGGTCTACCGCTCGCGTTCCGCACGCGTTTACTGGATGGTCGAGGAACTGGGGATCGAATTCCAGTCGGTGCCGGTGCTGCAGGCCAGGCGGCTTGCTAATCCGCTGTCGCCGGAAGCGCCCATCAATACGCTCTCTCCGGAATTCCTCGCCATCAATCCGATGGCGCTGATCCCAGCCATCAAGGATGGCGATCTCGTGCTGAACGAGTCTCTGGCGATCAATCTCTATCTCGCGCGCAAATACGGCGGCGAGCTCGGCGGCAAAACCGTCGAGGAAGACGGTTTGATGACGATGTGGACGGTCTGGGCGGTTTCCGAACTCGATGGCAACACGGGCAAGATCGTCTCGACTTATGATGACGGCAAGCAAAACACCGAGGCGGGACGCGCCGTGATCGATGTCGCCTGCCGCACCATGAAGCGGCCGCTTTCGGTTCTCGAAAAGCACCTCGACGGCAAGGACTGGATCGTCGGCGGGCGCTTCACGGTCGCCGACCTCAACATCGCGGAAGTGTTGCGCTACGCCCAGAGCGAAACCGCTCTCTTCGAGGCGCATCCGAACATCGATGCCTGGATCAAGCGCTGCCAGTCGCGCCCGGCCTATCTGGAAATGCAGCGCAAGCGCTCGCTGGAGCCGGTCGAGGTCTGACGATCAGCCGAAGATCGCCGCCGTTTCAGCCATTTCCTCGCGGATCCAGGCCTTGAAGTCGCGAACCTTCTTCGGCTCGCGGCTGCCTTCGGCGGTTACGAAATAATAGCCGTCGCCGGTATTGGCGCGGATGCCGAAGGGTGCCACCAGCCGCCCTTCCTGCAGCGAAAAGCCGGCAAGGGTCTGCCAGGCGAGCATGACGCCCTGCCCGGCTATCGCCGAATCGAGGCAGAGCGAGGCATCGTTGAAAACATGGCGCACGGCCGGCGGTGCGCCCGAGAGCCCGGCCGCCTGCATCCAGACATCCCATGTGAACATGGCATGGGCATCGATGACGGCCGGCAGCTTCAGGATATCGGCAGGCTCCTTCAGCTTCGCGGCCATCTCGGGAGAGCAGACGGGAAACACCACCTGCTCCAGGAGATGCTCGACCTTGACGCCCGGCCAATGGCCCTTGCCGACACGGATGGCGACATCGATATCGGAGGCGGCCAGATTGACGAGTTTGGTGGTCGCGTCGAGGCGCAGGTTGATTTCCGGATGGCGCTCCATGAACCGGTCGAGCCGGCAGACCAGCCAGCGGGCTGCGAGAACAGGCGCCACCGATATGGTCAGGATGCATTCGTCCTTGCGCTGCGCCATCGCAACGGCTTCCGACAGATGGAGGAAGCCTTCGTTCAGGGCGGCAAGAACGGGCGCGCCTGCTTCCGTCACCAGCATGCCCTTCGGCGTGCGCTCGAAGAGCAGCCGGCCGAGTTGGGCTTCGGCCTTGATGACCTGCTGGCTGACGGCTCCAACGGACACGCCGAGCTCATCCGCGGCCGCCTGAAGCGAGCCAAGCCGACCGACGGCCTCCAGCGCGCGAAGGCCATTGAGATGCACGGAATTGAGATTTCTCATATAGTTTTCCTATAGCAAGAAATCGGTAATCTCAATTGAAAAGCAAGCGCTCGCCGCCGATATTGGCACCATGAGACGATTATCTCCGAGGCTATTGCATGCCCGTGCCGCCAAAGGCGATTGCAATGTCTTGCGCCGATGGCCTTCTTATGCCCTCGAGAAAGGAGAGCCACGATGTCACTGCTGAAGTTTTTCTGGAGCCAAAGAGATCCTGGCACAAGGACCGCAGAGACCAAATATGATTGGGATGACGATCTGCTCGGCCACCCCGATATCGCCTCCATGTCGCAGCGGGAGCTGGCGGACCTGCCTCTGCCGGTGCCCGCACCCAAACGTCCTCTGCAACGACAACTAGAGAAATGCGCCTGAAGCTGTACTATATTCCCGTCGAAGAATAGTCAGGGCGGGCGGTATGACGAAAAGCGTAGACGGAATTCTGGCGCGATTGAAGCGGCTGGCGAAGGAAGCCGGCCTGTCTGGCATCGAGGAAAGCACCTCTTATGGCAACCTGGCGCTGAAGGTCGGAGGCAAAAGTTTCGTCGCGGTCAAGGACGATGAAACGGTGGTGATCTCGATCCCGATCGACCACAAGGAACACCTGCTGACGATGGCGCCCGACATCTACTTTCAGACAAACCATTATGTCGGCTGGCCGCACCTGCCGGTCCGCATCGCCGCTATCGGCGACGACGAACTCAAGCAGCGGCTGATCGACGCCTGGATCTACCGAGCGCCGAAGAAGCTGATTTCCGCCTATCGCGGTTAGACCTTTTCGCGCGCCAGCGCACGCTGGACAGCAGGGCGCTGCAGCATGCGTGCATGATGCTCGCTGACCTTGGGGAAGCGCGTGGGATCGACGCCATCGGATGGCAGCCAGCCGGTCATGACGAAAAGATAGGGATCGGCGACCGTATAGGCGTCGCCCATGACCCACGGCCCCTCAAACATCGTCTTCTCGATCAGTTCGAAGCTTTCGGTCATGGTCTGCGGCACCTTGGCCTTCATGGATTCCAGCGCCGCTTCATCATCGGCCCAGCGAGAACCGCGCGGGCGATGCGCATGGTTCACGTGCACTGTCGATGAGATATACCCGTTGAACGCCTGCAGCCGGGCAAATTCGAAGGGGTCGTCGAGGGGCGCGAGCCTAGCGGCGGGCGCCATCTGGGCAATGTAAGCGAGGATCGCCGTCGACTCGGTCAGCACGCCGCAGTCGGTGGCAAGTGCGGGAACGCGCCCCTTCGGATTGATCTTCAGATAGGCTTCAGAGCGCTGTTCGTTCTCGCGCGTGTTGACCTTCTTCGTATCGAAGGAAAGGCCGGATTCCTCCAGCGTAATCAGGCTTGCAAGTGCGCAGGTACCGGGTGCGAAGTAGAGTGTGAGCATAGTGAGACTCCCCTTTCGGGGAGCCTTATAGCGCGGGTATCATGGCCAGCGGAAGACAAGTTTCATCATTCGCGCGGCTTGCACCCATCACGCGCAACCCGGCACGTCCTCCAGCCGGTACCAGACCGGAATGCCGCGCTCCCTAGCGATGCGCACGTCGTTGTCGGCGCCCTTGGAGTCGCCCGGCAGGCGCAGCACGCCTTCGCAGAGCTGCAGCAGGCGGCCGGCGACGGGATGGAAGATTTCCTCGTAGAGGTCGTCACCGACCGATTTGCCGCCGGCGGCATGCCAGATGGGCAGCGCCACCCATTCGCCAATCATCGGCACATGGCCCGCCTTGAAGAGCGCATGGGACGGCTCCTCCAGGTGCTTCAGGTTGGCAGCCATCTTTGCCGGGTCATCGCCCGTTCCGGACCTGTAAGGCCCGGCAATCAAAATCAACATTGGTGTCTCCATCAACTCCCGGCCTCATGCACGGGATTTCGCGAAAATGCACGATATTTCTTGAATGTCGAGTCAATTCGTGCATATTCACGATGTTTCGTAAATTTTCGTGCAGAGATCATCCATGCTGACCACGCAACGTAAAACTCTCATCCTCGACATTCTGCGCCGTGACGGACAGGTGATCGCCAAGCGGGTGGCTGAAGATTTCGAGCTGTCGGAGGATACGATCCGCCGCGATCTCCGGGAGATGGCAGCGGAAGGGTTGCTGAAGCGCGTCCATGGCGGCGCCCTGCCCATTGCCCCCGACCTGCCTGACCTCACGGCCCGCCGCAATGTCGCTTCCGATGTCAAGGCGCGGCTCGGCGCAAAGGCGGCGCAGATGGTGAAGGCCGGACAGATGGTGTTTCTCGACGGCGGCACGACGACGGCGGAGGTGGCACGTCACCTGCCGCGTGATATCCCCTTCACCATCGCCACCCACAGCCCGACGATTGCCGCAGAACTGGAGCATCACCCGACCGCCGAGGTGATCCTCTGTGGTGGCAGGCTCTACAAACATTCGATGGTGGCGACGGGAGCAGCCGCCATGGCCGCGATCTCCGCTCTGCGGCCGGATATCTTCTTTCTCGGCGTGACGGCTGCCCATCCCGTGCATGGATTTTCGACCGGGGATTTCGAGGAAGCGGCGATCAAACGGCACATCGCCCGCTGCTCGGGCGAAACCCATGTCCTGCTAACAGAAGAGAAGTTCGACCTCGTCTCTCCCTGCGCGGTGCTTGGAATTCCCGACGTGGCGGGACTGGTCGTGCCAGCGGAGATGACGGCCGAACGGCTGAAGCCCTATCGCGATCTCAACGCTGCGATCGTGGCAGCGTGATTGCCCTGCGAGACAGTGAACAGCGTGACACTTCGACCACTTAACGTGTGATTTCGATGCGGTCGATCGAGTAATCAGAGGCGCCGAGATCATCCGATTGACTGTGCATGACCAAGAAGTAGCGAAGTTCCTCGATATAATATCCGCTTTCCTTCCAGCTTGTGCGGTCGCACTGCAGCGGCCAGGCGCGGCCTTCAAGAGCAGCGTGGACAGTCTTCGCTTCGACCGACCGGCCAATCATGCAGGAGTTTTTTTGAAGCCCGGCTCCTCCGGACATTTCCGTATCGAAGGAAAAGGAGGCATCAGCAGCCCAAGCCGAGACGGTCAACGTCAGTTCTGTCGTGATCGCTATCCTCTGGTTTTCCGGAGGGCCGTATAAGCCCCGCTGGTTGTTTTTGGATTTCAGCTGCACCGGACCCACCTCTTCACGGTCCATGACGAAGCTTGGACTATAGACTTCCCGAACCCGGGTCGTCCCGCTTTTGCCTGGTTTGACGACAAGGGTGACCTGGTGGCCGGGCCTTGTGCTGCTCGTCGTCGTAATGCTGGCCTCTAGTGCGACAGGTCCGTTGGGCAGGATCGCCTGCAGCTTCGCGGCCGTTGCCTGCACATTTGCGGGAACGGCGACATCATCCAGCCCAGGTTCGTCGCCGTAGCCAGGCTGGCTGATCTCTTGAAGAATCGATTGAAACGATGCGCGCCCCTGGCTGAAGATTGTTTCGTCGGGATGACTGAGGCATCCCCTGAATGATCGTTCGATGAGCTGCTGGGCTTCCCTCTCACCGAATTTCTGCCTTATGACATCGAAATTCTCCATCACCGATATGAAGATGGCATTGGCACCCTCATTGATGACGGTCTGGTTATTGTCGCGCATCGCGTCGACCAGGATTTGACATTTGGATTCAGTCGTCAAACTGCCGAGGAGCGGGTTAGGCGAACCGCCGGAGGATTCTGCCGCCTGTGCGCACCCAACCCCTGCCCAGAATGCCATGACGGCAATGATGCCGAACGACCCGAATCTTGCCACCCAGATATTTTCCTTGTTGACCCGCGCTCACTCGGTCAAAGCCGAGGTCACCCTGACATCACCGACATGGATGCCGTTCCAGTTGCGCATCGATTTATTTGCCAGAGCGGTCAGCGCAGCATGTTCCTTACCGCCCTTCTCGAAGTAGCGGGCAAGCGTCGCAGCAACCATGGCTTCGGCAGCGCGTGTGGTGCCGTCATCACACTTCAGCGCAATCGCAATGCCCTGTTCCGGAATGGCGGCGCAGAAGACGCCTTCCGCGCCCGTCTTGCAAAAGATCCGTCCAGGGGCGATCTGCATCAGCTCGGTGCAGGCGCGACCGGTGCCGGCCACATAGAAGGGCTCGGCCATGCAGGCTTCGATGAGCCGGCGGGAAGCTTTCGCACGTTCGGGGCCAAGGCCATGACCCGTCGCCATCTTCGCAAAACCATGGGCAAGCGCCTTCAGCGGCACGGCGTAAGTCGGAATGGAGCAGCCGTCGGTGCCGCAGACGTCATGACCGAGTGCGGCGCCCGTCAGGTTCTCCATGGCATCGCGGATCTGCTGCTGCAGCGGATGGTCGTAGCCGATGTAACCTTTGCTATCGATGCCCTGATGGCAGCAGGTGCAGACGAAGCCGGCATGTTTGCCGGAGCAATTGTTGTGAAGCGCAGTCGGTTTCTCCAGCGTGCGCGCCTGGTGGATCAGCGTCTTCTGATCCGAGGACCAGTGCGCGCCACATTCCAGCGCCTCCACGTCACGGCCGGCCCGCGACAGCATGGAGGCGGCAAGTACCACATGTTCGTCCTCGCCGCTATGGGAGGAACAGGCGAGCGCCAGTTCCTTATTGCCGAAGCCATAGGCATCCGCCGCGCCGCTTTCGACCAGCGGCAGCGCCTGCATCGCCTTGCAGGCCGAGCGCGGAAAAACGCCCGCCTCGATATCACCCAGCGAAAAGGCGACACGGCCATCGCCATCCACGACCGCAACCGATCCGCTATGGCGGCTTTCGACGAGCAAGCCTCGAGTGACTTCGACGAGGACGGGATTGGGCATGGGCAAGAATCCGGATTGTGGGCAGAGACTGAAGGCATAGCCTCTCGCCCTCCGAAAGCCAACGGAATTTGCGGGAGATATCGGCCGATCACAGCATCTGAACAACCATCACACGAAGTGACTGCTGGTGCGGCAAACTATCGTTTTTCCGTGTAGACGCGATGCCGCGTGCGCCAGCCCGCGTAAATTATCTCGGCGTGATCCGATAGGCACAACGCCGTGCGCCAAGCAGGATATGCTCGCTGCGCTCGACATTGGCCGAGAGCACGCTGCGGAAGGTTTCGATTTCCGAACGGCAGAAGCCGGCGCAGACCGCGGCCGCCGCGCAGATCGGACAATGGTTTTCGACAAGCATCAATGACCCATCCTCCTCCTGCCAGCTATCGGCCATATAGCCCTCGCGGCTTCTGATGGCGGCCAGCCTTTCGACGCGGGCGGCAAGATCCGGCCTGCCGGCGAGTTCATCGCGATAGCGTGTCAGCGTTTCACTTTCGCGGGCGGCAATGACGGTATCGAGCGCGGCCGGGCCGAGCTGCTCGATAACGGTCGTCAGCAGGGCCGCCGTCAGTTCGGCATGCCCATCCGGGAAATGCCTGTTACCCTCAGCCGTCAGGTGCCAGAGCTGGCTCGGGCGTCCCCTGCCCTTGGCGGCTACGGTCATGGCTTCGACCAGCCCCTCCTCCGCCATTTTGGCAAGTTGCTGGCGGGCGGCCTCGCCTGATATGCCAAGTGCATCGCCGACTGCGGCAGCGAGCTGCGGCCCCTCGGTCTTCAACAGGATCAGGATGCGGTTGATAGGAGACTGGCGCATATTTTTCCAAGTTATCTCTTGTTTTAATCCCATGCCCATGTAATTTTCCAATTCATAACTTGGAAAATAATCAAGGGTCAGGAAAAACGCAAGGATTCCATTATGTCCGAGACCGCTTTGGAGCCACCCGGCTCGTCAACCTCCGTCTTCCGGCTGTTTTCTCCCGCACTTCTGCCGGCGACTTTGATGCTTGGCGGCGGCATGACGATCTCCGCAGTCGAAAGTTATATTACAGCGACGATAGCGCCCAGCATCGTGCGCGATGTCGGCGGGCTGGAGCTGTTTTCGCTGGTGACGACGCTCTACGTCGCCGCCACCATACTCGGCTCGATTTTCGTGGCGATGCGGCCGAGACGTATCGCGCTGCGCAGCGTCTATGTCCTGGCGGCCGTGGTCTTTGGCGTCGGCAGCCTGCTTTGCGCGGCTGCACCGTCGATGCCGGTCGTGCTGATCGGACGAACGGTGCAGGGCCTTGGCACCGGCGCGCTTGCCGCCCTCTGTTACGCCTTCATCCGTTTCGTCTATCCCGAGCCGCTCTGGTCGAAGGCTTCGACGCTCTATGCGGCGATCTGGGGTGTTTCGACCGTCATAGGCCCAACGCTCGGCGGCTTCTTCGCACATGACAGCGCCTGGCGTTATGCCTTTGCCGTGCTCGTTCCGCTAGGCGTGCTGATGGCATTGCTGGCGCCGCGGCTTTTACCCCAGGCTGAGGACGACCGCGAACAGACGAAAGTGCCTGCCGTACAGATCTGCCTGCTGCTTGCGGCGGTGCTGCTCGTCAGCACGGCAGGCACGGTCGAGGCGATGACGGCGAAAATCGGATTGCTCGCCATCTCGGTCGTCGCCATCGGCGCGACACTCGTCATGGAACGCAAGGGAGACAACCGGCTGCTGCCATCTGGCGCGGTAACGCTCGGCCAGCCGATCTCGCGGGTGTATCTGACGATGCTCGGCCTGAACTTCGTGCTCGTCAGCGATATCTTCATTCCCTATTTCCTGCAGACCCTGCATGGGGTGACACCGCTGATCTCGGGCTATCTGGTGGCACTTGTCGCGCTCGGATGGACGGTGGCGGCCTTCTTCAGCGCTTCCTTCTCCGGACGGAAAGCCAATGCAGCTATTGTCGCGGGCTGTGTGACGGAGGCTGTTGCGACAGCCGTTCTCGCTGCCTTCCTTGCCCGCGAGAACTCTGAGGCGAATCTCGCCATCCTCGTACCGGCGGCGATCGCCATGTTCATGATGGGCTTTGGCGTCGGCCTCGGCTGGGCACATCTCGTCGCCAAGGTTCTGAAACTGGTTGCCGACAACGAGCAGGATAAGGCATCGGCAGCCATCCCCACCATAAGTTCACTCGGCAGTGCTTTTGGCGCAGCCTTTGCCGGTGTCATCGCCAATGGCGCGGGTCTAGTGGAACCGGGCGGCATTGTTGGCGCGCTATCGGCGGCGAGCTGGCTCTATCTGATCATGGCCTTGCCGGGACTGATTGCTATCGGCGCTGCGGTGTCGCTTACTTCATCGGCCCGAAAATCGTAATCGATTTTCGGAAAGCCTGATGCGCACTCAAGGAGGTAGAGCGTCCTTTGTGCATCCAAACGGACGCACGGCGCTCTAGCCGAGCTTCAGCATGATCTTGCCGATGTGGTTGCTGCTCTCCATCAGCCGATGGGCGGCGGCCACATCTTCGAAGGCAAAGGTCTTGTAGATGACGGGGGCGACCGTGCCGGCTTCCAGAAGCGGCCATACCTCGGAAAGAAGATCGTCGCGGATCGCCCGCTTCTCCTCCGCCGTGCGCGGACGCATGGTCGAGCCGGTCACCGTCAGCCGCTTGACCATGATCGGGGTCAGGTTGACCTTCTCGGCAACCGCACCCTGCAGGAAGGCGATGATCGACAGGCAGCCGTCCTTCGCCAGCGAGGCGATGTTCTTCTCGAAATAGGCCGCGCCGATCATGTCGATGATGATATCGACGCCCTGGCCGGTCTCTTGCCTGATGACGGCGGCAAAATCCTCTTCCCGATAATTGATGGCGCGCTTGGCACCGAGCTTCTCGCAGGCCTCGCATTTCTCGTTCGAACCGGCGGTCGCATAGACCTCGGCGCCGAAAGCCCGGGCAAGCTGGATCGCAGTCGTGCCAATGCCGCTGGAACCGCCATGAACAAGCACTTTCTCGCCTTCCGTCAGGCCGGCCATCTGAAAGAGATTTGCCCAGACGGTGAAGAAGGTCTCCGGAAGAGCCGCCGCCTTCACCGCGTCGTAGCCTTTCGGGAAGGGCAGCGCCTGGCCGGCGGGCAGAAGGCAATATTCGGCATAAGCGCCACCATTGGCGAGGCCGCAGACCTTGTCGCCCAGCGAATAGCCGGTCACGCCGGTACCGATCGCGACGACCTCACCGGCAAGTTCAAGGCCGAGAACGGGGCTTGCATCCTTCGGCGGCGGATAGCTGCCCTGGCGCTGGGAAATATCCGGGCGGTTGACGCCGATCGCTTCGGTGCGAACGAGGATCTGGCCTTCGCCGGGCACCGGCACCGGCCCGTTTGCAATGACCATCGCCTCCGGCCCGCCGAAAGACGGCAGATCGACAAAGCGCATATGCGATGGCAACGACATGGCCCGGCTCTCCCTATTCCGAAGCACTGGGATAAATCAGGGCCTGGGGCTTGGGAAGGCCGGAAGTGACAGAGGCGTCAATTCGCCTCGCCTAGCGCATGAAATACGAGGCCGTCTTCATTTTCCTTGGCGGCAGACTTTACGAGGGCAATCTCGGCGCTGACACGGTTGATATCGTCGATGACGAGACCTTCGGGCAGTTCCAGGACGCCGATCGAGCAGCGCATCAGCGGGAAGAAGGCTTCCGCGCCGGTGCGATCGTGGCCGCGGATACGACCGGCGGCGCGGTCCTCATCCGAATAGAGATCGAGCACGTCATCGTGGAAATCGCTGATGAGCCGATCGAGGATTTCCGTCAGTTCCTCCTTCGTCCAGCCGACGACACCGATGAAGAAATCATCGCCGCCGACATGGCCGAGGAAGTGGCGCTCGGCGAAGAAATAGCGGCGCATCAGCGCGGCGAAGAGCGAGATCGCATGGTCGCCGAGATGGAAGCCGTAAGCATCGTTGAAGGGCTTAAAGTTGTCGAAGTCGCAATAGCAGAAGTGGCGCACTTCATCGCCGTCGCGGCCGGAATGGCGCATGAAATCGCGGATAGCGCGGTTGCCCGGCAAACCGGTCAGCGGGTTCTGATCCTGCGCCGTCTTCAGCTGCTTCTCGTTGATGACCTTGATCAGCGAGGCGGCGGAGACGACACCGGCATAACGCATGTTGTCGGTGAGGATCAGGCAGTTGCTGCCTTCCATATTGGCGAAGATCACCATGAGTTGATCAGCATCGCTGTCGAGGCCGACGATCGGCGCACGCTCGACGAAATGCGAGATGGTGCGCTCGTAGTCCTTGTTCTTCAGAAGGTCGCGGCCGAAGGGCTGATAGATATATTCCTTGAGGTGGTGCTCGTGAATGATGCCGCGCGGCTCGCCATTGGCATTGAGAACCGGGAAATAGGCCTGGCGCGGGTTGCGGCGGAAGAGTTCGAAGACCGTATCGATGGCGTCGCTCTCATAGACGGTCGGCAGCATTTCGATCTGCTTGCGAATGAGGATTTCATCGAGCGACTGGCTGTTGCCCTTGTTCTTGCCGAGCTCCTGCAGGTGCGGGAAGGCGGGCACGAGCTCGGAGAGATGCGTCGACGGACGCGAGATGAACCAGCCCTGCACGAGGTCGACGCCATAGTCGCGGCAGACGATGAATTCGGCTTCCGTTTCGATGCCCTCGGCGATCACGCGGGTGCCGAGAACGTGGGCCATGTTGACGATGCTCTTCAGCAGGTGCCGCTTGCGCGGGCTGCGATCGATATCGGCGACGAAGTGACGGTCGATCTTCAGGTAATCGACGGAATAATCGCAGAGCAGCTTCATCTCGCCGTGACCGACGCCGAAATCGTCGATCGCCAGCTTGAAGCCGGCCTTGCGCAGGCGCGAAACGAGATCCGCGAATTCCGGCACGCTGGTATTGTCGAAACGCTCGGAGAATTCGAAGCAAACGGAAGACGGCGGGATACTCGCCGTTTTCAGCTGCAGCAGCAGGCTCTCGACAAGGCGATTGCCCTGCGGGATGAGGCGGACGTCGAGATTGAGGAAAAGCGTGGCGGTTGCGAAATTCGAGAGCGTGGAAAATTTGGCAACGGCGCGGCTCGCGACCATCTGCTCGAGCTGCAGAAGCTGCCCGTGCTCATAGGCTTCGTCGAGGATTTCGACCGGCGTTTCGAAACCGATGCGCTCCTGCCCGCGCATGAGGGATTCATAACCGAAGACCGAGCCGGTACCGGCTTCGACGATCGGCTGAAACGCATTTTCGATGACGAGTTTGGCGAGGGTGACGATCTGATCGCTGGCGTAACGACGCACGACACCCGGTTCGACGCTGGCAGCCAAAGACATGCCAATCTCCACTGTGACCTTTTCTTTTTCGGTCGGACAATGGAGCAGAAGGGTCAACGAACTCTTTCGTCAGTGTGAAACTTTTATGAAACGCGCAGGCTTTCATGCGCGCTCAGCGTTTATTAGATTTCATATTTACAATCAAAGGCTTATTCAAGCCGAGCGGCGGTGTTCCGCTTCATGATCTGCAAACATATCGGCGACGCATCTGCCGCCGCTGGGAGCACTTTCATCGGCCAAGACGTCGCTGTGATATTCACTCAGTTTGCGGGCGGCATCCCACAGGCGCAGTGCCTCACGCACGACCTCGCTGCTCGATGCATATCCGCCTTGATCGACAGCATCGCGGATGCCGGCCGCCTGGAGCGGTGAGATGGAAACGGTGACCATCGGCATGGAATTCTCCTCCCATTCTATTCGGCAGAGACTGCCTCGGGGGTCTATTTTCGGCTTCTGGGGCGACAAGCGCCAATGCCGAAGTGCCTTAGCACAGGAGGCGGCTCTTCTGCGGAGCCGGCCTTCAATGACAGAATTTTAGTACCCCATCATCTTCTTGTCAAAAAAGAAGCAGCCGAAACGGACCAGCCGGCGGCCTCTCTCCACAGTTTCAAGACCGGATACCTAGGCCGAAGGCGAGCATTGTCCAGCCCTGGACAACGAGATCGATCGCCAGGAACAGGCCGAGAATCCAGAGGCTGTTGACCGGCCAACCGAGCGCAATCACGAAACCTGCAAGGGCAGTGATGACACCGCTCGTGACGATCCAGCCCCAACCTTTGAGCGGCCGCATGCGCCTGCCGACGAAGACACGAAAGACACCGGCAATGAGCAGCGCGATGGCAAGAAACAGAGTTAAAGCGGCGGATGTAAGGATGGGGTTGATGAAGGCGCAGATGCCGGCGAGCACATAGAGCACGCCGCTCAACGCCCAGAAAAGTACATGATCCCAGCCGCGCACCTGGAAGGCGTGGATGAGATAAATGATGCCGCCGGCCAGCATCAGCATGCCGACATAAAAGACTGAAGCGACGGTCGCCAACAGCAGGTTGCTGAGAGCGATGAGACCACAGATGAGGAGCAGCACGCCGAGACCAACGAACCAAACCCATTTCGACCGCAACGGGGATTCGGGCATTCCGTCGTAAATATTGGCCATTGGCGCATCTCCTGATTGCTGAAGATATGCTGCAACAATTTTGCACGGAAAGAGGTGACCCAGATCAATCGACGAAAGATTTTTATTGATTGATCAGTCAATCAAAAATACGCTCCACTTATTCTCGGAGGATTGAACTTGCCGAAGGTCGGAATGGAACCGGTGCGCCGCAAGGCGCTTGTGGATGCGGCGCTGCGGGTGATCGGCGATCACGGCTCGCTGACCGTCACCATGTCCGACATCGCCCGGCGAGCTGGCGTATCGCCAGCCCTTGCGCATCACTATTTCGGCAGCAAGGAGCAGTTGTTGATCGAGACCATCCGTTTCCTGCTACGGCAATTGCGCAACGACGCGGTGACGGCACTGAGACAAGCGGCAACGCCGCGCGAGCGGATCTCGGCCATCATCCGGGTCAGCTTCCACGCCGATCAGTTCGCGCCGCAGACGATCGCCGCCTGGCTCGCCTTCTATGCCGAGGCGCAGCGATCCGAAGAGACGCGGCGTTTCCTCGTCGTCTATGCGCGGCGCCTGCGCTCCAACCTGCTTGCGCCGCTCAAATCGCTTTGCCCTGCCGATGCCGCAGAACGCATTGCGGAGGGCGCGGCCGCGATGATCGACGGTCTCTATATCCGGCAAAGTCTGAAATCGGCGCCGATCGGCATCGAAGCCTCGATCGCGCTGACGGAAGACTATGTAACGACACAGCTCGCCCACATCAGGGCATGAGCAGCAACCGCACGTCAAACCAGGGACCAGCGACATGAAAGCCCAGCCGAAAGCATCGCACTTCATCGACGGGGAATATGTCGAGGATGGAGGCGGCACCGTCATCGAGAGCATCTATCCGGCGACCGGGGAAGTGATCGCCCGGCTCCATGCCGCAACGCCTGCCATCGTCGAAAAGGCGATCGCAGCGGCCAAGCGCGCGCAGCCGGAATGGGCAGCACTAAGCCCGATGGCACGCGGGCGCATCCTGAAGCGCGCAGCCGAGATCATGCGTGAACGCAATCGCGAACTTTCGGAGCTGGAAACGCTCGATACCGGCAAGCCGATCCAGGAAACCATCGTCGCCGACCCGACCTCGGGCGCCGATGCCTTCGAATTCTTCGGCGGCGTGGCACCCGCGGGACTGAACGGCTCGCATATCCCGCTCGGCCAGGATTTTGCCTATACGAAGCGTGTGCCGCTTGGCGTCTGCGTCGGCATCGGCGCCTGGAACTATCCGCAACAGATCGCCTGCTGGAAGGGCGCACCGGCGCTGGTCGCCGGCAATGCCATGGTCTTCAAGCCATCGGAAACCACGCCGCTCGGTGCGCTCAAGATCGCCGAGATCCTGCATGAGGCCGGCCTGCCGAAGGGGCTTTACAATGTCATCCAAGGCGATCGGGACACCGGACCCCTGCTCGTCAATCATCCTGATGTCGCCAAGGTGTCGCTGACAGGCTCGGTTCCGACGGGACGGAAAGTGGCTGCCGCGGCCGCAGGCCAACTCAAGCATGTGACGATGGAGCTCGGCGGCAAGTCACCGCTGATCGTCTTCGACGATGCCGATCTCGACAGCGCGGTCGGCGGTGCGATGCTCGGCAATTTCTATTCGACAGGCCAGGTCTGCTCCAACGGCACGCGCGTCTTCGTGCAGACGACGATCAAGGGCGAATTCCTGAAGCGGCTGAAGGCACGCACCGAGGCGATCCTGATCGGCGACCCCATGGACGAAACCAGCCAGCTCGGCCCGATGGTGTCCTGGGCACAGCGCGAGAAGGTGTTGGCCTATATCGAGAAAGGCAAGGTCGAGGGCGCGACACTGGTGACCGGCGGCGGCATCCCGAACCATGTGACGGGTGAAGGCTATTATGTGCAGCCGACAGTCTTTGCCGATGTGACTGATGGCATGATGATTGCCCGCGAAGAAATCTTCGGCCCGGTCATGTGCGTCCTCGATTTCGATGACGAGGCCGAGGTGATCAAGCGCGCCAACACGACGGAATTCGGCCTTTCCGGCGGCGTCTTCACTGCCGATCTGACGCGCGCTCACCGCGTCGTCGACCAGCTCGAAGCCGGCACGCTCTGGATCAACACATACAATCTCTGCCCGGTCGAAATCCCGTTCGGGGGATCGAAGCAATCAGGCTTCGGGCGCGAGAATTCGCTGGCAGCGCTCGAGCACTATAGCGAGCTGAAGACGGTTTACGTCGGCATGGGGCCGGTCGCTTCACCCTACTGACCTCATCGGAAATCGACGCGGCAGTTGCACACGACATCCAAAGGGAACAGCATGCAACAGGCAGATTTCGTCATCGTCGGCTCCGGCTCTGCGGGTTCGGCACTGGCTTACCGGCTTTCGGAAGACGGCAAGAATACCGTCATCGTCATCGAGGCGGGCGGTTCGGATTTCGGGCCGTTCATCCAGATGCCGGCAGCACTTGCCTGGCCGATGAGCATGAAGCGCTATAACTGGGGCTATCTTTCCGAGCCCGAGCCGAATCTCAACAACAGACGCATCACCGCGCCGCGCGGCAAAGTGATCGGCGGCTCGTCCTCCATCAACGGCATGGTCTATGTGCGCGGTCATGCGGAAGACTACAATCGATGGGAAGAGCTCGGCGCGAATGGCTGGGCCTATGCGGATGTGCTGCCCTATTTCAAGCGCATGGAGAACTCGCACGGCGGCGAGGAAGGCTGGCGCGGCACGGACGGGCCGCTGCATGTGCAGCGCGGTGTGATGAAGAACCCGCTGTTTCATGCCTTCATCGACGCCGGAAAACAGGCGGGCTTCGAAACAACCGAGGATTATAACGGCTCGAAGCAGGAAGGCTTCGGGCTGATGGAACAGACGATCCATCACGGCCGGCGCTGGTCGGCGGCGAACGCCTATCTGAAGCCGGCGCTGAAACGGCCGAACGTTGAGCTCGTCCGGGGCTTTGCGCGCAGGATCGTGATCGAGAACGGTCGAGCGACAGGCGTGGAGATCGAGCGCGGCGGCGCAACCGAAATCGTCAAGGCCAACCGTGAGGTGATCGTTTCAGCCTCCGCCTTCAACTCACCGAAGCTTTTGATGCTGTCGGGCATCGGTCCCGGCGCGCATCTGCGGGATATGGGCATCGAGGTGAAGGCCGACCGGCCGGGCGTCGGCGCCAATCTGCAGGACCATATGGAATTCTATTTCCAGCAGATCTCGACCAAGCCGGTGTCGCTCTATTCCTGGCTGCCGTGGTTCTGGCAGGGGGTCGCCGGCGCACACTGGCTGCTTTCCAAGGGTGGGCTTGGCGCCTCCAACCAGTTCGAGGCCTGCGCCTTCCTGCGTTCCGCGCCGGGGCTGAAGCAGCCGGATATCCAATATCACTTCCTGCCGGTCGCCATCAGCTATGACGGCAAGGCGGCAGCCAATACGCACGGCTTCCAGGTGCATGTCGGCTACAATCTCTCGAAATCGCGCGGCAACGTGACGCTGCGCTCAACAGATCCCAAGGCCGATCCGGTGCTGCGTTTCAACTATATGAGCCATGCCGAGGATTGGGAAAAATTCCGCCATTGCGTGCGCCTGACGCGCGAGATCTTCGGCCAGAAGGCTTTCGACCATTATCGCGGCCCGGAAATCCAGCCTGGCGAGAAGGTACAGACGGATGACGAGATCGACGCTTTCCTGCGCGAGCATCTCGAGAGCGCCTATCACCCGTGCGGCACCTGCCGCATGGGCGCGAAGGACGACCCGATGGCGGTTGTCGATCCCGATACAAGGGTGATCGGCGTGCATGGCCTGCGCGTCGCAGACAGCTCGATCTTCCCACATGTCACCTATGGCAATCTGAATGGTCCGTCGATCATGACGGGCGAGAAGGCCGCAGACCATATTCTCGGTACGCAGAGGCTGGCGCGCTCCAATCAGGAACCGTGGAGCAATCCGCGTGCGGCGGTGAGCGACCGGTAGTCAGTGATAATCTTCTTCGCGCTGATGACGGATGGCGAGGATCGTTACCTTATGGTCTTCTTCAATTTCGAAAAGTGCGACATATCCCGTAGAGCCGAACGGAACGACCAGTTCTCTCAGAAAAGAACTGTCGCCTGCCGCCTTGCGACAACTGAAGGGAAAATCCTCAAGTAAGTTTATCGCTCGTTGGAGAACGGCGTAGGATTTTTCAGCGGCATCAGGGTCCCATGTAATGAGATAGTCGTAGAGCCGCTCAAGATCCTCCAACGCTTCATCGGAATAGCGGACTTCATATTTCACTTTTTACGCGCAGCCTTCGCTGCATCGAGTTTTGCCCTTATCCGGCCGAGCACTTCTTCGGACGTGTGGTAACGGCCGGTCTGCTTTGCCAAGTCGCGAGAAGCAAGGCCTCTCGCGACAAAATCGGCCTGTATCTTGCGAAAATCGATTTGCTGCTTCACGGCCGTTTCAAGAAAGGACGAAAGCGTCTCACCCTCCCTGAGAACGCTTTCGGCGGCGGCGCGCAGTTCGGGGTCCACACGTAGCGAGGGAAGCGATGCGGTTTTCATGATTCACCTCATGCATTGCAATTGCAATGCAATATGACGGATCGCCGTGTCATGTTCAACTCTCCTATATCGTCTCCTCTCGGCCAGAGCACAAAAAACTGGACAGCATGTCACAAATGGCCGCCTCATCTCGTCCAGCCTTCTCGAACGGACAAGGTGAAGGAGATGGCGATGGCGACGCGGGATCGAAGAAGGGCCAAGCGATGACGGCGGCGGCAGAGGGAGAAGATGCCATTGCCGTCTTCAATCCGCTGCGCCCGCGATTGACGCGGGTAGCTTATCGCATGCTGGGCTCGGTGGCAGAGGCCGAGGATATCGTCCAGGAGGCGTTCCTGCGCTGGCTCGATGCCGATCGCGATGCGGTCCGTGAACCGACCGCCTTTCTGCACCGGATCGTCACACGGCTTTGCCTCGACCAACTGAAATCGGCCCGGCGCCGGCGCGAAACCTATATCGGGCCATGGCTGCCGGAGCCGATCGTCGTGGCGCCGGAAGAGGAAGTCGATGACGTTACACTACCGCTGATGCTGGCGTTGGAACGGCTCTCGCCGCTCGAGCGGGCGGTTTTCGTGCTGCATGACGTCTTCGGCGTCGATTTCGAAGAGATCGCCACGACGATCGGGCGTAAGCCGGCTGCCTGTCGCCAGCTTGCCAGCCGGGCGCGGACCAATGTTAGAAGCGCGCGGCCACGCTATGTCTTGCCGCCGGAGCACGGCTTGCAGATCGCCTCCGCCTTTTTCACGGCATCACGCAGCGGCAATGTCGAAGAGTTGCAGGCGCTGCTTGCGGATGATGCAACCGTCTATACGGACGGTGGCGGTAAGGCAGTGGCACCACGAAAGCCGGTTATCGGTCGTGACAAGGTGACGAAGCTCTTTGCGGCGCTGGCACCGATCTTCTCCGCACATATGTCCCGGCTGCTGCATTACGGTCTCGTCAACGGGTTGCCGGGCTTTGTCAGTATCGAGGAAGGCAGTTGGCTGCAGACCACGGCCCTTCAGATCGACGGTGGCAGGATCACCGCGATCTATGTGACGCGCAATCCCGAAAAGCTTGCGCATCTGGAACTGAACGCCCTGCATTAGGGCGCAACATTCACCTCAGAGGTATTCCTTTCACCCTCCGCCGCCGACTGCGGAGGCAGGCATCTGTTTTTCAAATCGGAGGAGATCGACCCATGACAAACATCGCCATCGTCTATCACAGCGGTTACGGCCATACGGCGCGACAAGCGCAAGCGGTGAAGGCCGGTATCGAACGGGTCGCCATCATGCGTGGCCTGCTGCTGACAACAGAAGAAGCGCAGAGCCGCTGGGATGATCTCGCGGCGGCAGAGGCGATCATCTTCGGCGCGCCGACCTATGTCGCCGGGCCATCCGCCTCCTTCAAGGCCTTTCAGGAGGCGAGCTCACACGCCGTCATGGCGAAGGGCTATCGCTGGAAAAACAAGATCGCTGCCGGCTTCACCAATTCGGGCGCCCAAGCTGGCGACAAGCTCGCCACACTGATGCAGATCGCCCTCTTTGCCGCCCAGCACGGCATGCACTGGATCAATCTCGATCTGCCGCCGGCAAACAACTCTTCTTTCGGCTCGAAGGCGGAACTGAACAGACTGGGTTTCTGGCTCGGGGCTGCCGCACAATCGAATGTCGATGAAGGCTCGGAAATCGCGCCGCCCGAAGCCGACCTTGCAACCGCCCGCCATCTTGGCCAGCGGGTCGCAGAGGCGACGCTGCAATTCGTGCGCGGGCGCAGGTGAACGAAATCGGAAGGACATCGCGTCAGAGAAAGCCGACCCATCGCCCCGCCACGACGGCTGCGATCCATATCAACGCCGAAAGGGCCGCGGAAAACCGTAGCGCGGGACGGACGATGCCGATTGCGATCGCGGTTCGCCACCCCTTACCGGCATGAACGATGAGCACATTGAGGAGACCAAAGGCGATCAGGCCGAGTTTGGCGAGGAAGGCGGTATTTGCGGCATATTCGGCCGGGCGGACAGTGAAGAGACAAAAGCCGGTGAGCAAAGCCAGGGCGAGGCCGATGCCTGCCGAGCGGGACAGGAAGGGTGCGATGACCTCCACCGGCACCTTGGCGAAGAGGCCGGCGAGCCTGAGATCAAGCGGGAGAATGGCGCCGACCAGAACGCCGATCGCCAGGATATGGGCGGCGTTGACGAACATGTAGAGCGTCGCGGAGCGCCTGAGCTCGACCGCAAGCGTGGTGGCAGCCAGCCATTCGAGAAGCTCCATGACGAAGCGTCAGTTCGTCTGGATGCGTTCCGGATAAATGTCGTAGCGCTTTTCACCGATGGTGATGCGCACGGCCTTCAGCCGTTTCTCATTGCGGTCCTGCGAGCGGTTTCCGAGTGCTGTGATCTGATCGCCGGGCTTTGCGACGCCCTCCACGAAGCCGGAGCGCTCCGTCTGGCGCGGGTTGCCAAGCTCGACGCGCCACACGCCGTCATCAACGGTTGCGACATCGAGCGTCGGATGCGGCCCGCCCATGGATATCTGCTGGATGGTGCCGCGGAGCTCGATCTGGTCGGCTTCCGCCCATGACCAGCCATGATGCGCCGCTGCACCCGTTGCGAATGCGGCCGAGAGCATGGCAGCCGCCAGCACTCGCTTGCCTGAAAGTGCAAACATGATCTTCTCCCTACCCGAATGCACGGGCAGGTGGAGCATGGACGACATATGAAAAGAGCACTCACCGAATCTTGAAGACCGGTGAGTGGGAGGAAAACGGATCAGGCGAGCAGGCGCGTGACCTCCGCACCCTGTTTGGTTCCCACGGCATCGGCAATCGTCGTCGAGAACAGCACCTTGCGGGTGGCGTCTGCCACCTTGGCGAAGACGTGGCGGATTTCGCAATTCTGCTCGCCGTCGCAATCATCGCACTTGCGGTAAGCAGTGATCGACAAGCACGGGAGTGGCGCGATGGGACCGTCGATGATGCGCAGGATCTCGCCGAAGGTGATGTTGTGGGCCGGCTTCAGCAACAGGTAGCCGCCCTGCTTGCCACGGCGGCTGACCACGATGCCGTGATGCTTCAAATCGAGCAGGATCTGCTCCAGAAACTTCTTCGGGATCTTCTGCTGCACGGCAATGTCGGAAATCATGACGGGTTCGTCGGCCGCAGCTTCCGCCAGAACCGTCAGCGCCCGCAGCGCATATTTCGCTTTTTGCGTAATCATCTCGGACCGTCGAACACACACAAAGCGGTGCCGAATCCCGGCATCGCACGAAAGCTATTCGCCTCTATTGCACAGCCAGCATGAACGGAATTTGAACGCGCCGGAAAAAGCCTTGAGAGACAAGTGTTTTGGCCCTGTTTTTCACCCTCGGCCAACAGTTGATAATCTACTTCAAAAAACGGCAATTTTCATCATTATCGCCATCACTTCCGATTTCCAATTGACAGGCGCCGTGTAACACTACTATTTCTATAGACATTAAGTTCGAGGCGTCTTCTTGACGTCGGCGGCTGCTTTTCTGCATTGCGGCAGGATGGGAGAGATATTTGCTCCGCTAAGCAGTCCTTTCGAAATCCCTTTTTCTGTCCGATCCGTCCTTCAGCTGTAATACTCCGGCCAACATCAAGGACAGGATCCCCCATGACTGTTATCAATCCGATCGAAGAAGCCGAGGCTTTGGCTGATAAGCTTTCCGGCCTCGACCTCGCCGGCCGGCTTTCGTTCGTCGCCGGCCTTGGCGGACGTGTGGTCTTCACCACCTCGCTCGGCATCGAAGACCAGGTCATCACTGCAGAAATCGGCACGCATCGCCTGCCGATCGACGTCGTGACGCTGCAGACGGGCCGGCTTTTCAAGGAAACGCTTGATCTGATTGGCGAGACCGAGAGCCAGTACGACATTCACATCACCCGCTATGAACCGGAGCAGGCCGACATCGACGCTTACGCGGCGAAATACGGCATGAACGGTTTCTACGAGAGCGTCGAAGCCAGGCATGCCTGTTGTGGCGTGCGCAAGCTGAAGCCGCTTGCGCGGGCTCTGGCAGGCGCGACGATCTGGATCACCGGCCTGCGCCGCGGCCAGTCGGCCAACCGCGCCGAGACGCCGTTTGCGGAATACGACGCCGAGCGCCACCTCCTGAAGGTCAATCCGCTCGCAGATTGGGATATCGACAAAATCAAGGCCTTCGTCGCCGATAACGGCGTGCCGATCAACCCGATGCATGCCCGTGGCTATCCTTCGATCGGCTGTGAGCCCTGCACCCGCGCCATCAAGCCCGGCGAGCCGGAACGCGCCGGCCGCTGGTGGTGGGAGCAGGATGAGAAGCGCGAATGCGGCCTGCATGTCGCCGAAGAAGCGGCTTCAATCGTCGCGCAGCAATAAGAAGTCTGGAGTACGAAATGCCCGATACCCGTCAGGATACGGAACTGACCAATCCGCAGAGCGCCAAGCCGCCGCTCGACCCGCATCTGAAGGCGCTGGAAAACGAAGCGATCCATATCTTCCGCGAAGTTGCCGCCGAATTCGAGCGTCCGGTGATGCTCTATTCGATCGGCAAGGATTCCTCCGTGCTGCTGCATCTTGCCCGCAAGGCCTTCTATCCCGGCCGCGTGCCCTTCCCGCTGCTGCACGTCAATACGGGCTGGAAGTTTGCGGAGATGATCACCTTCCGCGACGAGATCGTGAAGAAGTACGATCTCGACCTGATCGAGTATATCAATCCGCGCGGTGCGGCTGAGAATATCACGCCGTTCACCTTTGGCTCCGCCCGCTACACCGACATCATGAAGACGGAAGCGCTGCGCAACGCGCTGGACGCCGGCCAGTACGACGCGGCCTTCGGCGGCGCGCGGCGCGACGAGGAAGCCTCCCGCGCCAAGGAGCGCATCTATTCGTTCCGCACGCCCGACCATCGCTGGGATCCGCGCAACCAGCGCCCGGAACTCTGGAACATCTATAACGGCCAGATCCGCAAGGGCGAAAGCGTCCGCGTCTTCCCGCTGTCGAACTGGACCGAAGTCGATATCTGGCGCTACATCCAGGCCGAGGACATCCCGATCGTGCCGCTTTATTTTGCCGCCAAACGCCCCTATGTCGAGCGCGACGGCATGATGATCGCCGCCTCCGATCCGCGTCTGGAGCTACTGTCCGGCGAAACGAAGCAGGAAGATTCCATCCGCTTCCGCACGCTCGGCTGCTTCCCGCTGACGGGCGCGATCCGCTCCACTGCCACCAGCCTTGAAGAGATCATCGCGGAGCTGGAAATCGCTACGGTTTCCGAGCGCCAGGGCCGCGCCATCGACCGTGACCAGTCCGGGTCCATGGAAAAGAAGAAGCGTGAAGGATATTTCTGAGATGACTGCAGCCGTTCCCGCAAACGTCGTCGCCGTACCCGCCGCCGAGCCTCTGAAGGCCGTGCGCGACTCGCGCCCGTTGCGCCTCATCACCTGCGGCAGCGTCGATGACGGCAAGTCGACCCTGATCGGCCGCCTGCTCTGGGACACCAAGGCCGTCAAGGAAGATCAGGCGGCGACGCTCCGCCGCGATTCCACCGGCAAGCAGAACGATCTTGGCCTTCCCGATTTCGCGCTGCTGCTCGATGGCCTGCAGGCAGAGCGCGAACAGGGCATCACCATCGATGTCGCCTATCGCTATTTCTCGACCGACAAGCGCTCCTTCATCGTCGCCGACACGCCCGGCCACGAGCAGTATACCCGCAACATGGCGACCGGTGCCTCCACCGCCGATCTCGCCGTGCTCCTGGTCGATGCCCGCGCCGGCATCCTCGAGCAGACGCGCCGTCATGCGACGATCGCCTCGCTGCTCGGCATCAAGCAGTTCGTGCTCGCGGTCAACAAGATCGACCTGACGAACTATGACCGTGCCGGCTTCGACAAGATCACCCACGAGTTCAGGGAATTTGCGCTGTCGCTCGGCGTCAAGCAGATCACCGCGATCCCGATGTCGGCGCTGAAGGGTGAAAACGTCGTCTATTCCGGCCAGGCAGCAATGCCCTGGTATAATGGTCCGACGCTGGTCGAAACGCTGGAGCATGCGACCGTCCGTTCCGGCCAGTCAACCGGCTTCCGCCTTTCCGTCCAGCGCGTCTCGCGCCCCGGCGAAAGCTTCCGCGGCTATCAGGGCACGGTCGCCGGCGGTTCGGTCAAGCCGGGCGACAGCGTCATGATCCTGCCCTCGGGCATGGTGGCCAATGTCACCAAGATCGTCACCTTCGATCTGGTGCGCAACGCGGCCGTTGCCGGTGACGCGGTCACACTCGTTCTCGACCGTCAGGTGGACGTGGCGCGCGGCGACATGATCGTTTCGATCGACTCGCAGCCGCAGACGGGCCTTTCCTTCGATGCGCAGGTCGTTGCCCTGCAGCCTGAGGGCATCGAGGCCGGCAAGCGCTACTGGCTAAAGAGCGGTTCGCGCCGCCAGCGCGTTCAGGTGGAACCCGTCAGCCAGCTGGAGCTGAAGACCGGCACGTGGAATTCCGCCCAGCGGCTCTACATGAACGCCATCGGCAAGGTGCGCCTCGTATTCGACGAAGCCGCGATCTTCGATCCCTACGAGCAGAACCGCGCTACCGGCTCCTTCATCCTGATCGACCCGGAGACGAACAACACCATTGCCGGCGGCATGGTGACCGGCAAGCGCGCCGATGTCAGTGGCCTGCACGGCAGCGATGCCCGTGTGATCCTCTCGCTTCCGGCCGATCTTGCCGAGCAGATCATGGCGAGCGAGCTGTTTGCCCAGCGCCGCCATGAGGCGGAAGTGCGCCGCATGACAGCATCGGAAGCAGCCGAGCTCTGGTCGAGCGCGGCAAGCGACATCTAAGGAAAAGGGGCCGATCGGCCCCTTTTTTATGCTCTTCGTTTATTGCTGCGGTCCCGGGCGCGTCGAACCGCGCTCGATGATCGAAAAGCCGAGATCGACCCTGTGTTCTTCCGGCGGCTCTTCGCGGATGGCGCGCAGCAGCATGTCGGCGACGCGGCGGCCGAGGTCGTGACGCGGGACATGAACCGTCGTCAGAGACGGCGAGGTGAATTGTGCGAATTCCAGATCGTTGAAACCGCAGATGCCGAAATCATCGGGCACGCTGATGCCGCGCTCGTTGCATTCGATCAGCGCGCCGAGGGCGAGATCATCATTTTGCGCAAGGATCGCATCGAGATCCGGTACCCGCTCCAGCAGCTCGCTGAACAGGCGCCGTCCGAGACCGATGCTGGTGGAACCGTCTTCGCCATGCATCAGCGACGGATTATCGAGACCGGCCTGGCGCATGGCTTCCTCATACCCCGCACGGCTGCGGCGAGAGCGGATATCGCTGAGCCCGCCGATGAAACCGATCCGCTTGTATCCCTTCGACAGAAGGAAACGGGTCGCAGCAGCAGCGGCAACATGATGCGACATGCCGACGAGCAGCGTTGCCGGCGGTTGGCTGAGGTCGGCGACGTGGGCCACCGGAAATGCGGCCGTATCGATCAGCAGTGCGAGCCCGTCATAATATTCCGCATTGATAAGGATAATGCCGGCCGGCTTCTGCGCCAGGAAGGATTTGAACTGGCTGATCTCCTGATCGCCGTCATCGAGCGTGTTGGCATATTGCACCCGCAGATCCGTGGCACGCAGCCGCTCCTCGATGCCCATCATGACGCCTGTGAAGCAGGGGTGATGAAGCGACGGCGTGATGACGCCGACGATGCCGCTATGGCGGCCGGCAAGCGCGCGGGCGGCAAGGTTGGGAATATAACCCATCTCGTCGACGGTGCGCAGAATGATCTCGCGCAGCTCTTCGGAGACGATTTCAGGGTTGCGAAGCGCACGCGAGATGGTGATCGGACTGACCCCTACCCTCTTTGCAACATCACTCAACTTTACATGGGAACCGCGCTTCTTTTCCCGCCCCGGCTTCACTGAATCCCTCATCGCTCTCCCGCACGTCGCCGCGAACCTCGCCCCCGTCGATTCGCAACTCCTTCTTTCTGAAGAATAAATAATTTAGAATCCACTAAAATTTCAAGTTCGCGCATCAACCGAAACGCGAAAAATCCGAAATAAGTGCCGCGAGTGGTTCAACTTATTACGCAGCCGAGAGGCCGGCGGATCACAGGAAATGAAATATGTTTCACTGTTCTGGCACTTCAGACGCGGGCAACAGCAAGGTATTCGCGAAACGAAGGCGATGCCGGGTCAGACAAGATTAAATTATAGTAATGTCTTACGATACCGTAATATAAACATGATCAATGTTTAATTTGTAAATCCCGCAGAACGGATCATATAGGTATCAAGCGCCAATTGCTCCTGACTACAGTAATATCTGCTTATAACCGGTGAAATTCAAGTAACGGTCAGCAATAATTGGCGAAAATACTCCTCGACGCCTAGGTCCATGGCATGGAACCAAGCGTCATCTGATGCCAACGCTCTCGCAAGGGACTTCCACCATGTCAAACATTCTTCGCAAGCACAGGGCTGCAGCACTTGTCGGAGCGGCTATCGTTCTCGGTGCGGCCTCCCTGCCCTTCGCCATCTCTTCCTCCTCGACGGCTCTTGCTGCACCGGCCGAGACCGGCGGCATGCTGGCCTCCAACGGCTCCTTTGCTTCCATCGTCGATGCCGACAAGCCGGCCGTGGTGACCATCACCACGACGATGAAGGCCACCAATGCCAGCGCCGACAGTTCACCGATGGACGAGCAGTTCCGCCAGTTCTTCGAACAGCAGGGCATTCCCCTTCCGCATCAGGCGCCGCAGCAGCACGAGTCGCAGCATGCCATGGCGCTCGGCTCCGGCTTCATCATCAGCCCCGACGGTGTGATCGTCACCAACAATCACGTCATCGACAATGCCATCGACATCAAGGTCACGCTCGACGACGGCACCGAGCTGCCGGCCAAGCTGCTTGGCGCCGATGCCAAGTCCGACCTCGCCGTTCTGAAGGTTCAGGCTCCGCATCCGCTTGCGACCATCGCCTGGGGTGATTCCGACAAGCTGAAGCTCGGCGACCAGATCCTTGCCATCGGCAATCCGTTCGGCATCGGCACGACGGTGACGGCCGGTATCGTCTCGGCCCGCGGCCGCGACCTGCACAGCGGCCCCTATGACGACTTCATCCAGATCGACGCGCCGATCAACCATGGCAATTCCGGCGGCCCGCTGGTCGATCGTGACGGCAATGTCGTCGGCATCAATACCGCCATCTACTCTCCGAACGGCGGCAGCGTCGGCGTCGGCTTCGCCATTCCTTCATCTGAAGCAAAGACGATCGTCGCCAAGCTGCAGAAGGACGGTTCGATCGATCACGGCTATCTCGGCGTGCAGATCCAGCCGGTCACCCAGGATGTCGCCGATGCCGTCGGCCTCTCCAAGGCTGAAGGCGCGCTGGTTGCCGCCGTTACCAATGGGACGCCTGCTGCCCATGCCGGCATCAAGACGGGTGACATCGTAACCGCCGTCGGCAGCGAAAACGTCAAGACGCCGAAGGACCTGTCGCGCCTCGTTGCCGACCTGTCGCCGGGTGCCAAGGAAACGCTGGCCGTCTGGCGTGACGGCAAGACGGTCGATCTCAACGTCACCGTCGGCGGCAATGAAGACACCCAGAAGCAGGCCGCCGCCGTCGAGAGCAGCGACGATCAGGGCCAGGCTGCCGGCCAGCCGAGCCTCGGCATCGGCCTTGCCGATCTGACCCCTGATGTCCGCCAGCAGCTCAACCTGCCCCACGGCGTCAACGGTGCCGTCGTTGCCAACGTCAACCCGGACAAGTCTGCCGCTGCCGCCGGCATCCAGCCCGGTGATGTGATCGTCTCGGTCAACGACAAACCGGTGCATGATGCCCGCGACGTCAAGACCGCCGTTGCCGATGCCGGCAAGGCCGGCCGCAAGTCGGTACTGCTCCTGATCGAACGTGGCGGCAACAAGACCTTCGTGGCCGTGCCCTTCGCCGCCGCTTGAAGGGCACCCACGTGAGCGCTGCGCCCGGACCAGTTCCGGGCGCATGCGTTTCTGAGCAATTCCAGCAAAGTGTGCAGCGGTTTTGCGTCCGGAATTGCGTGAAAACAAATGGCTAAAGCACAGCCTTGAGATCGGCTGCCAGTCTTTGAACGGCGGCCGCTTCCGCTTGCGAGATACCGAAGAGAATGCCGGGGGCGGATTTGCCGATAAAGAAACCCGACATCGGCATCAGACCATATCCTGATGCATTCACCTTCGCGACGACCGCCCGGTCATCCACCGTCTCATCGCGAAACCAGGCCGCAAGCTGCAATCCGCCATTGCCGCCCGAAATGAAAAGCCTTCCGCCAAAGTGGCTTTCCAGCATTCCGATCGTCCGGGCCATGCGCTCGGCATATTGCTGGTTCATGCGCCGCAAATAGGCGCGCAGACGGCCCTCATCGATGAAATCGGCAAGGGCGGCCTGGACATGGGTGGAGACGGCAACGCCCCTGCGATGCAGCGCCTCGGAAGCCTCCGATACCAGCCAGCGCGGCACGACCGCGTAGGCGACGCGCAGGCCGGGCGCCAGCACCTTCGAGAAGGTGCCGACATAGGCGACGACCTCCGCCTTGTCGATGCCCTGCAAGGCGGCGATCGGCCGCGAGCCATATTGAAAGTCGCTGTCGTAGTCATCCTCGACGACAAGGCTCTCGTGACGGCGCGCCGCCTCCAGCAGCGCCAGCCGGCGCGGCAGGCTCAGCGTGGCGCCGGTCGGATATTGATGGGATGGCGTCACATAGATCAGTGCTGGGATCAGCGCTGGGATCAGCGCCGGCTGCGGGCCGTCCATCCTGGAAACGTCGATGCCCTGATCATCGCAGGGAACCGGCACGACTTCGGCGCCGGCATCGCCAAGCAGCAAGCGCGCGGCGGGATAGCCGGGATCTTCCATCCATGCGGCTCTGCGCCCGCTCCTTCGCAACATGGTTCTCGCCAGCATGTCGATCGCCGCGCGCGTGGAGGGCACGATCATGACCTGCTCCGGCTCGGCGACCACGCCGCGCGTCACCGAGACATGCTCAAGGATGGCTTCGCGCAGTTCGCGGATACCGGTTGCATGCTCATAGCCGAGATGATGGATGCGCAAAGACCGGCTGCGTGCAGCAAGATGGCGGCTCCAGACGGCATGCGGGAAATCCGATATGTCAGGCGCGCCCGGCCGGAACAGGGCGCGGTAGGGCGGCTGCTCCGGACTTTCCTCCTTCACCGGCACGCGGTCGCCCTGCTGCCGTTCGGGCCGCATCCGTGCAAGGGCGGCAATCCGTGTCGCGGCGCCGGCGGAGGCTTCGATATATCCTTCGGATTTCAGGCGGTCGTAAGCCTCGACGACCGTCGAGCGCGCAACACCAAGAGACGCCGCAAAAGCGCGGGTCGACGACAGCTTATGACCGGCCGGAAGCTGGCCGAGCAGGATACGGTCGCGCAGGCTTCGATAGATCTGGCCGGCGAGATCGCCTCCGTCGCGATCGAGGTCGAGCCATGCAGGTGTCGGCGTCATTCTTCCACTGGTCTGCTCAAAAGGTCAGAACTGGACTTTTACTCCAGTCCATTTGCAGGGCAAGACCAGTCAGGTTTGATGCAACAATGGATAAGACGATGGATCTCTCCAACTGGAAGGGTGTCGCCCGCCCCGCCCGCGCCCCGATTGAGGGCCGTTACACCCGCCTGGAGCCGCTGGACGCCGCAAGGCACGGCGCCGATCTGCTTCGCTCGGCGCAGCAGCCCGGCGCGGAAGACCGCTTCCGCTATCTCTTCGAAAGCGCACCCGCCGATATGGCAGCCTTCACCCCCTGGCTCGAAAGGTCCGTGGCAAGCGAGGATCCGCTGTTCTTCGCCGTCATCGACAAGGCGACGGGACGGGCCGAGGGCCGGCAGGGACTGATGCGCATCGATACCGCGAACGGCGTCATCGAGATCGGCAACATTCTCTGGGGACCCTCGATCGCCCGCACGCGGGTTGCGACCGAAGCGCTCTATCTCTGCGCCGCTTATGTCTTCGACACGCTCGGCTACCGGCGCTTCGAATGGAAGTGCAACAACCTCAACGAACCGTCGAAGCGGGCGGCACAACGCTTCGGCTTCTCCTTCGAGGGCATCTTCCGCCAGCATATGGTGCAGAAGGGCCGCAACCGCGACACCGCCTGGTTTGCCATGACCGATGGGGACTGGCCGAAGCTGAAGGCCGGCTATGAGGCATGGCTCGCGCCTGAAAATTTCGATGCCGACGGGCAGCAGAAGCGCAAGCTCAGCTTCTGAATGAGACCTGAAGCGTGCCACGATCTTTCAGATACGCTGTCACGCTTTGGGCGACATACTGAAAGCGGCGGCGACAAAAAAGCCGCAGCCCCGATGACAAGAACTTCATTGCTACCAATATGTTCATGGGCCTCAATTGCCGTTAAGGATTGGGCCTTTCACGTAAAGCACGAAGTTATTCTGTCAGGAGCTCATATGACCAGTTCGTCCGAGTATACGCCCCCCAAGATCTGGACCTGGGACAAGGAAAACGGCGGCCAGTTCGCCAGCATCAATCGCCCGATCGCCGGGCCGACGCATGACAAGGAACTGCCAGTCGGCCGCCATCCGCTGCAGCTTTATTCGTTGGGAACGCCGAATGGCGTGAAAATCACCATCATGCTGGAGGAACTGCTGGCGCTCGGCCATAGCGGCGCGGAATATGATGCCTGGCTGATCAAGATCGGCGATGGCGACCAGTTCGGCAACGGCTTCGTCGAGGTCAACCCGAATTCCAAGATCCCGGCGCTGATGGACCGCAGTGGTGAAAAGCCGGTGCGCATCTTCGAATCCGGCGCGATCCTCACTTATCTCGCAGAAAAATTCGGCGCCTTCCTGCCGACCGATCCGGCCAAGCGCGCCGAATGCTTCTCCTGGCTGTTCTGGCAGGTCGGCAGCGCACCCTATCTCGGCGGCGGCTTCGGCCATTTCTATGCCTATGCGCCGACGAAGATCGAATATGCGATCAACCGTTTCGCCATGGAAACCAAGCGCCAGCTCGACGTGCTCGACCGGCGTCTGGCCGAAAGCGAATATATCGCCGGCGACGAACTCACCATCGCCGACATGGCGATCTGGCCCTGGTATGGCGGCCTCGTGAAGGGCTGGATGTACGGCGATTCCGCCGAATTCCTGCAGGTGCAGGAATACAAGAACATGAAGCGCTGGGCCGACCTGATCGGCGACCGCCCGGCCGTCAAGCGCGGCCGCATGGTCAACCGCGTCAGCGGCGAGCCCTCCAGCCAGCTCCACGAACGCCATGACGCCAGCGACTTCGAGACGAAGACGCAGGACAAGCTGCAGGCAGCCGAGTGACGATACCGGAAAGGCGGCGCGTCGTTACGACGGCGTGCTCTCCTTGCCAAAAAACGGCGCAAGGCCGAAATCGCAAATTTTCCCACTAAAAATTACGGGTTTTTAAGCGAACTGTACCGAATCCGGCAAAAGTGCCCTCGCCTCATTCTTCCAGTCTTGCTGAAATGCAAACGCTCTCCTGCCACCTTTCGGAGAGCTTTCCCTATCTACCCCGCCGAAAGCCACCGGCGGGGCTTTTTATTTCAGCATCCGGGACATGAGAAAACGCTGCGTCAGAGCAGAGCGACGCGCAACGATCGCATTCATCGCTTGAGGTGAAGACGGCTTCCGGTCTAGCGCCACTTCGGCTGAGGCGTGGACGCGTTTGCCTGGATCTCATGAAGGGGCGCCCGATGGCCCAGGAGCTTCTTCAGCTTCTTCTCCTCGGCGGGGCCTATCCCGAATTTTCGGCAATGCTCAGCGATATCCTGATCTTTCGGGCCGGGAATCCGGACTTGGCGATTGTTCATCTGCTTCATTGACGCTTCCTCCTCCGAGGGAAACTAGCTTAGCGGCTATTTGTTCGTTAGCAATGTCTAAAATTTAACGGTTTGCTTGGCCGTTGGTCGGTCCTGGGCGACGTGGACGACGTCAAGGGCTCTGATCAACGCCGAAGATCATGGCCGCGCTGAAGGAATCAAGCCTGCCGATGAAGCCTGGCGAGATCGCCACGGCAAGCGGCCTCAAAGGCGAGAACGTGCGCTATCTGTTGCAAAAGATGGTCGAAGCCGGCGAGATCGAAAAACTCGCCTACCGGTGTTAGCTTACCTGGCTATCGCAAGTTCCACTCAAGGATGAGGTGCGACAAATCACCCAACCGGATGTCTTGAAAATGACGTGTTCAACTGTCATAAGGCATCTATGGATTAGTCGCTGGAACAACGATCTTCATGATTGGTTAACCCGGCGGCGATACAAAAGAAGCGGCGGGTGCGAGCCGCCGCTTTATTCGGAGAGCTAAAGCGAAAATTGGCTATCCGAAAGGAATGTGGTCAGTGATGACCCGTGTGATAATCGTAACAAAAGCCGGGACTAGGTAGGTTGCAACTACCGTAAGACGTGCCCGGCTTTTGTGTTTCTGCTGCTTGCCTAAGCTCGCGAGCAGGGTCTTGCGCTCATCTTCGAGGAAGGCCGCGCAATCACCTTCCCGGCCGCTGTCGCGCAAGTAATCCAGATGGTCATCGAGCGCCCGAAGCGCGGAAACGCGCGTGACCGTGTCCGGAATCAACTCGTAAATCAGATCACGAATATCCTGGGGTATGCCTTGCCGCATCGGCGGATCCTTTCCTGAAACGCGGGTAATCCGCGAAGTTTCAACTGCTGTCTTCATCGTTGGGTCCTCGTCTCACCAACATTGAAAAAATACCCCGGCGCCGCGGTTAGGCGGCGACGTGGCTGTTTGCCTCAGCAAGAAGCTGAGAGTTCATCACAGCAAGCCTAAAAGCCTCGCGACCAGCGCCGTGAATTGTGTAAGTCCGCGAACGATTACCTCCCTTGTCAACGACTTCGTTCTGGCAAAGGAGCCCGCGATCAATCAGACGCTCAATGCTCCTGTAGACCATGGTGATATTCATAGCCTTTCCCGTGAATCGGTCAGTCAGCTTCAGGATGTCAGCGTATCCCAAAGGCAAATCCTGCCTCTCCATATACAAAGCACAAGCCAGGACTTGCACCTCGTGCTTCCCGAGCGGTTCGACGAACATCTCAGCCGACGCTCCAAGCTCAATCATTGCCTCATCATGCACATTCGTTGTGATTGCTGGCGCGAGGAGAGCAAGCATTGCGCTCAACGAACGCTCTGCTTTTTCCTCAAGCTCGTGCCTTTCCTTGGTCGGGGGTCGCGAGACGGAGCCGGCGTCGTGCTCCTCCGCCCCGCCCCTCCTCTTGAATGATGTCACGCTCATGATAGATTCCCTTTGTGCCTTTCAACGCTGGTCTTACCGTCTGCTGCCAGCGACTCGAATCTCTCATTTTACGATCATAAAATCAAACCATTTTTACGATCGTAAAAACATCGCTCAGTAGGAATACCTCACCCCCCACCATCTTCTTACGGAGCTGTGCCGCCCATAGCATTAGCGCAAATACAGGAATTTGCCTCGCGTACGCGCAAGCGCGCTAGTCAGTGCCCGCCCGCCAGCGCGATTACGGCAACAACGTAAGAAACGGCGATCATAAGATAGGCGAGCTGGAGAAGGGTCACGGTCCATCCTTTCGTTGGTGGACTTCTCACATACAGCCTTTTTTGCACCCTGCATCAACATTTCAAATGACTGTCTCGTGATCGAAAACCGGAAACGATCATCAATGCCCGGCGAACATGGCGACGACGGCAACGACGTAGCTCACGGCAATCATCAGGTAGGCAATCTGGAGAAAAGACATTGGTCGTCCTCGGTTGTTAAAGGCGACCTCCCAGATATTCCGATGGTTCACGGATGTCATTGAAACATTCCGCAAAGAAGTTTCCTTGACTTTTGGCTCCACTGCTGAGCCGCCGTTGACAAATTTGTAAATCGGTCACAGCGTTTAGACATCGGCACGACTTGACCTATCGGCATGTTTACACCACCGTCTTCCCCATCAGCCAATCAAGAGCCGCGGAAAGCGGCCGGAACGATCTCCAAAGTCAAGGTGACAGCATGACTGAAGAAATCCCGGTCTTTGACCGGCGCGATACCTATTGCCGATTGTCGAAAGTCCAGATGAATGGGCGCGGCGCGAGCTGACATCAGATACAACGGCGCCCGTCTTCAAAAATGCCGAATGGCGGTCCGGATATCAAATGGCGCTAGGCTGCCCGCCTTGCTGCCGATCGGCGCATGTCTGGCAAGCCTGGTTTGTCAAAGAGCAGGGTGGCCGTACATCGACCTTGATGCGGGTGTTTTTTATCGAGCTTGGGAGGGCGAAGCGGTCGCCGACAATAAGCGTGCCCTCCTATTCGCCTTCCGGGCCGCCTGCTCGCTCATATGCGCCGCTGGCATCGGATGGGCGAAATATGTCGTCGAGTACAACGGCAAGCCCGCCGACCCGAAGCGCGCCTTCAAGAACCTCGTCGATCAGGTCTTAGGTGAAGACGCGAAAGGCGTCGTCAGGCACGCGCTTCGGCATGCTGCGCCACTTGGCTGATGCAGGCCGTGGCGAACAAGTGGGAAACATCAGGCTACCTGGGTATGACGCTTGAGACGCTGGAGAAGACATACGGCCACCACCACCCGGATCATCAGGCAAATGTCGGCGCAGCATTCACCACCGGCCGCGCGGGGGGAGGAGGTGACCATTCATTGCCGTAATCGTTGACGTGGATTTTTCGACCCCTACAGCCACAAAAGAAAAAAGCCCGCTTTCGCGGGCTTTTCGGCTGGTCGGAGTGGAGTGATTCGAACACTCGACCCCCACGTCCCGAACGTGGTGCGCTACCAGACTGCGCTACACTCCGTGACCAGCGGCGCCTCTATAGACCGGCCTATCATGTTGCGCAAGCGCCAAAATTCAAAAAGTCGCGGGAATTTTTGACAGGCTCGTGACAAGCCCTTTCAGCCGGCCGTGCAGCAAAAAGCCACACTCTCGACAAATTCTCCGGAAGCGGCCAAGTGGCAATTTTCTTTTGCCGGGTTACGCGCTAAAGGGCTTGGCGGGACAGGCGAAACCGTCGTGAAGGCGGCTTCGCAGCCACTGGCTAGATATCAGGGACGATACGATGAAACTCCGCACCATGACCGGGGCCGCCGCGCTTGCGATTGCGCTTGCCGGATGCACCACCATACCTACTCCCGGCAACCCGATCGAAGCACGCTGGGTCGGCCAGTCGGCCGGCAAGTTCTTTGCCGCCTACGGCCCGCCGCTCAGCGACCGCGACGAAGGCTCTTCGACGATCTACACCTGGAAGGGCGGTTACAAGACGGTGCGCGTTCCCGCGAAATATGCCGAAGGTGCTGACGGTAAGCGCGGCAAGCAGATTGCGAGCGCCCGCACGCTCTACCTGCGCTGCCAGGCCGAAATCACCACCAATTCCGACTACACGATCCGCGACATCCGCACCGTCAACGATATCCCCGGCGTGGACGGACCGTCCTATTGCGCCGAATTCCTGGCACCGGCTCAGAAGTAAGTCTGACTGCCTGAAAGACGTTCGATCGAGGCTCGCCGGTGAAAATCGGCGGGCTTTTTCTTTGCGTGGCTAGAAAAGCGCAAAAGCCTCGCCCTGCTTCGCGACAGGGCCTTCGATAGCATGATCGGTATCTGGAAATGTGGCTGGGGCGCCTGGATTCGAACCAGGGGATGGCGGTACCAAAAACCGCTGCCTTACCGCTTGGCTACGCCCCACCAGAGCCGAAGCGCGTGCCGCTTCGCCAAAACGTGGCCTGATTAGCAAAGGTCTGTCTGCCCGACAATCACTAAGTTCACTGCGACGTCATATTTGTATGCGCTGTCCCGCCGGCATGGTAGGACTTCTGGGATCGACACAGCCAATGGAGCAACCGTTGAGCCAATATCGCGCCCGTCCGCCTGCACTTGCCACGCTGATCCTCGACGATGCCGTCGTGCGCATCACCCAGTGGGATTTCGAGCCAGGTGCCGATACCGGCGTTCATACGCATGGGTTTGGCTATGTCGTGGTGCCGATGACCGATTGCCAGTTCCTGATCGAGGATGCCGAGGGCAGTCGCAGGGTGGATGTCGCCAAGGGAGCGGCCTATCGCCGTGAGGCCGGGACGGAACACAATGTCGTCAATGCCGGCGACAAACCCATGTCCTTCATCGAGATCGAATATAAATAGACATGTCCGGCGCGAACTTCGATCTCTTCTTCGATCCGGCCTATGGCCAGGCAGTTGCCGTCGCCGATGGTATCCAGCGCCTGACGGCAAAAAATCCGAGCCCTTTCACCTTCCATGGCACGAACAGCTATATCGTCGGCGGCTCGTCGGTCGCCGTCATCGATCCGGGTCCTGAGAACGAAGCGCATTTTGAAGCGCTGATGGCAGCACTTGCCGGCCGGCAGGTGACGCATATCTTCGTCAGCCACACCCACCGCGACCACTCGCCGCTCGCAAGGCGGCTGAGGCAAGAAACGGGAGCGCTGACGGTCGGCGAAGGGCCGCATCGCCCATCACGACCGCTACGCGACGGCGAGATCAATCCCTTTGCGGAGAGCTCGGACATGGATTTCCTGCCCGATATCGCTATTCGTGATGGAGAGACGATTTCCGGCGACGGCTGGGCGCTGACGGGCGTGCTGACGCCGGGCCACACAGCCAATCACACGGCCTTCGCGCTCGAGGGCCGCGGCATCCTGTTTTCTGCGGATCATGTGATGGCCTGGGCGACGACGATCGTCGCACCGCCTGATGGTTCGATGGCGGACTATATGGCCTCGCTCGACAAGCTGCTCGGCCGCGACGACCAATTGCTGCTGCCCGGTCATGGCGGACCGGTCACCTCGCCTGCGCCCTTCCTGCGCGGATTGAAGACGCACAGGCGCTTACGGGAGCGATCCATCATCGAGCGTCTTCGGAAGGGGGACAGCACCATCTCCAAAATGGTCGAGGTGATCTACCGCGATACCGATAAGCGGCTGCATGGTGCTGCGGCACTCTCGGTGCTGGCGCATATCGAGGAATTGATGGAGCGCGGCGAGGTCAGCACCGATGGGCCGCCGTCTCTCTTTGCGCATTATCGATTGGCGGGAGACTGACGATGGCGGCGCATGCGGATTACAGCTATCGCGACGATCCTTCCGTGCCCGCTTTTGCCGACGACAAGCCGCTGATCCTCTTCGACGGCGAATGCGTCTTCTGCTCCGGCTGGGTGCAGTTCCTGCTGAAGCGGGACACGGAAAAGCGCTACCGCTTCATCGTTGCCCAGACGCCGCTCGGCGAGGCGCTTTACCGGCATTACGGGCTGGAGACGCGCGACTACGAGACCAACCTGCTCATCGACAAGGGCCGCGCCTATTACAAATCCGATGCGACAATCCGCATGCTGGAAGGGCTCGGCATGCCGTGGGCTCTCACCGGTCTGCTGCGGATCGTGCCGCGGTGGATTGCGGATGCGGCTTATGGGGTGGTTGCGCGCAACAGGCTGAGGATCGCGGGGCGCAGGGAGAGCTGCGTGGTGCCGACGGCGGATATGCGGGAGCGGTTTTTGGGGTAGGTTTGGGGCCACACAGCACCTGTTGGCTCGTCGCATTTTAGGAGAGGTTTGCAGTAAGGGCGTTTCAATATGCCTCACCGTATCCCGGCCCTTCGCATGGCTCAGGGCGTTCGGCCCTGCAATCGATTCACTGGATCGATTGCTGCTGCTCCGCAGCACCGGGCCTCACCCACCCGCGATCCCCAGGAGTTCGGAGTCGAGGGCACCGAGATATTGCTCGGCCACTTCGGCGCTGAAGCCGAGATCGTGCTGGCCATAGCGCGAGGCGACGCGCACGTCGACGAAGGTGGTTTCAGCTTCTTCACGCAGACGGATGATAATGTCGAAACGCAGACCGAGGATGAAGGTGCGGGTCGTGCCCTGCACGATCACGCCATTGGCCCCGCGGATCAGCTTGGCAACACTATCCTCATAGGGTCGCGGCGTCGGCACGGGGATGACATCGGGTGAGTCGGCCACACCGCTTTCCGGCTGAGCGGGAACGGGCTTGTCCTCCAAGTCGCGGCCGGGCGTCGTATCGCCTTCGCTTTTGGTGATGGTGATGCCGTTCTGCTTGGCGACCTTCTTGACCGCCTCGAGAACGCGGTCGAGAGCGCCGTCGTAGCGGCGGCCGGTCAGCTCCGGATAGGCGACAAGCTGCCTCTCGCGGTCGCCCGGCGTGATCACTGGGTCGCGCGGAAGCCAGATCTGGTCGGCCTGCGGCGGCGAGAGCCAGTCGGGTGTGGCGGCGGTATCCGTGGTCACGTCATAGACCGCCGGCAGGGTGAAGTAGCGCTCCGCCGCAAAGGCGCCGATGCCGAGCGGAAAGGCGGCGTAGATGAGTGCTGCCAGCGCATTCAGCCCGCCTTCGGCACCCGTCATCCAGAGGCTGCGCAGGCCGATTGCGGCCAGCAGGGTGGCGAGGACAGCGCAGCCGACGGAAACGAGCAGCACCAGGATGAGATAGGGTGTCGCCAGGCCGCCGAAGCGATGGGCGATCAGCACCGCCACCGAAAGCACAAGCGCAAACGCCCCGAAATGCCGCGAAAAGCGGGCAGCGCTGGAAACGGGACGATCGAAGCGGATGGCCATTAAATTTACCGGTTGGTCGGCGGCAGCTTTTGAATGCACCTGCCGCCATCAACTTTTCTAGTGCAAGATTCGTCTAAATTGAAACTCTTGTCTGAGGATTGCCGAAGCAATCCACTTCAAAGGCCAAATCAAAGAGCACACGATCTCCATAAGCCATTGCTGATATGCCGTAAAAAGGCCATTCTGCCGGGGTCTCATGTATTTCCCACGAAACAGGAGAGACAGATGATCTCATCCCAGACGATGGAAAGGCAGCAGGCTTCCTCGCTTGGCGGCATTGACCGCGCCGAGCCGCTGCTGCCGCTGGAACTTCTCGAACTCGAACTTTCACTGGAAGGTTATGCTGGCGGCGAGGCCGGCTTCTGCGAGGCGGTGCGCAAGGCAGCGACTGAAACGCGCGGCGAATTTCTCTTCGACCTGCCGGCGGCAGGTCTTGTCGAGGATTGCCGGCGCATTGCCGTGCTGCGCATCCCGACGTCGGACAAGAAGATGCGTGTGGTTCTTGCCCTGCTCGATCAGAATGGCACGGAAATCCGCATGCAGGCGCCCGATGAAAATACCGAGCATCTGGTGCGTTTCGCCGATGCCTTCATCGAAGTGCTGGAGCGGATTTAGAGCATCAGTCGCGGCCGGCTGCGGCTTCCGCCAGCGAGCGGAAGGGAAACTTGCGGCCGCATTCGCATTTCAGCATGAAGCTTTCCTGATGGACCGAGGGGCGCTGCACGAAGAAACCGCGCGGCAGCTGATCCACCTTGAAGTCGGGGGTTTTGCGCTTGGCGTCGTCGATCTCGGAGGCTTCGGCAAAGCCACTATTGCCGCATTGCGGGCAGGTAAGTTTCTTCGAAAATCGATCGCGGATCGCCATGGTGCTCTTTCCAGTGCTGCTGTCTTTGCTCTTACATAGGAACGCATGGCGGGGAAAGTGGAACCAAGCATGCATCCTGTCGTTCCTTCCTCGATGAAGGAGGCGAATCATGCCGAACAAAGATCCGATTCCCACTCCCGGCGAAGAGACGCCGCTTGGCCCGCAGCCGACCCCAGGCATTCCCGACCGCATTCGGGAAAAAACGCCGCTGCCGCCAGTACAGGACCCGAGCGACACGAAGAACCCGGAAGGCAAGCCGCTTGACCCGGCGCTGCTGCCGATTGGCGACCCTGCGGGCGCGGCCTGATATCACAGTCAGGTTGATGAGCCTGGCAGGTTGACGGCGCCTGGCAGATGGATTTTCCTGGTCGGACGTTGATGCTCCAAGGAATAAATCGATGCGCCCATATGTTCTGCCGCTTCTTGCCGTTCTGGCCGTCGGGCTTGCCGCCTGCCAGACCCTGACGCCCGAGGAGCGCCGGGCTCGTGACGAGCAGACCTGTCTCGGCTACGGCTTCAAACGCGGTACGGACGGTTTTGCCAATTGCCTGCAGCGCATCGATCTCGACCGCCGCGCCCAGGCCCGCTACGACAGCGACTGGGTGATGGCCGACATGGCCTATAATCTGAACGGCCCCTACGTCTATCCGCGCTATTACCGCTATCGTCACTGAGCGCCTGAGATCACCGCCTGGGCCGCCGCAAGCCGGGCGATCGGTACGCGGAAGGGCGAGCAGGAGACATAGTCGAGGCCGATCGTCTCGCAGAAATGGATCGAGGCGGGATCGCCGCCATGTTCGCCGCAGATGCCGAGCTTCATGTCGTTGCGCGTGCGCCGGCCGCGCTCTGCGGCGATGCGAATGAGTTCGCCAACTCCATCGAAATCCAGCGAGATAAAGGGATCGTGCTCGATGATGCCCTTACGCTGATAGGTCGGGATGAAGGCCGAGGCATCGTCACGTGAAATGCCGAAAGTGGTCTGCGTCAGGTCGTTGGTGCCGAAGGAAAAGAATTCGGCCGCTTCCGCAATGACATGGGCGCGCAGTGCGGCGCGTGGCAGCTCGATCATCGTACCGACGAGATAGTCGATCCGCATCCTGGCTTCCGACATGACATCCTGCGCCACGGCATCGATCTTCGCCTTGACGTAATCGAGCTCGGAACGCAGGCCGACGAGCGGCACCATGATTTCGGGAACGACGGCGGCACCGGTTTCCTGTGCCGCGGCGACGGCTGCCTCGAAGATGGCACGGGCCTGCATCTCGACGATTTCGGGATAGGAGATGGCAAGGCGGCAACCGCGATGCCCGAGCATCGGATTGAACTCGTGCAGCGCATCGACGCGCTGGCGCAGCGCCGTGGGTTCCATGCCCATTGCATAGGCGACCTCGGCAATCTCCTCATCGCTCTTCGGCAGGAATTCGTGCAGCGGCGGATCGAGCAGGCGGATCGTCACCGGCAGGCCGTGCATGACGGTGAACAGGCCGGTGAAATCGCTCCGCTGCATGGGCAGAAGCTTGTCGAGAGCGCCCCGCCTGCCCTTCTCGTCCTCAGCCAGGATCATCTCGCGCATGACATGGATGCGCTCACCCTCGAAGAACATATGCTCGGTGCGGCAAAGCCCGATGCCCTCGGCGCCGAAGGAGCGCGCCGCGCGGGCATCCGCCGGCGTATCGGCATTGGTGCGCACGGTCATGCGGCGGGCGCGGTCTGCCCAGCCCATGATGCGGCCGAAATCGCCTGACAATTCCGGCTGGATCATCGGTACTTCGCCCTTCAGCACCTGGCCGGCGGAACCATCGATGGTGATGATATCGCCCCTCTTCAGCGTCACGCCGATACCGATCAGCCTTTCGTTGCGGGCGTCGATGCGCATGGTGCCGGCGCCGACAACGCAAGGGATACCCATGCCGCGGGCAACCACGGCCGCATGGCTGGTCATGCCGCCGCGGGTGGTGAGAATGCCTTCGGCGGCATGCATGCCGTGAATGTCTTCGGGGCTCGTCTCGACGCGCAGCAGAATGACCTTGCGTCCTTCGGCCTCCGCCTCGACCGCCTCTTCCGCCGTAAAGACGATCTCGCCGGTTGCCGCCCCCGGAGAGGCCGGCAGGCCGGAGCCGATCACCTGGCGGGTGACGCGCGGATCGATGGTCGGATGCAGGAGCTGGTCGAGCGTCGAGGGCTCGATGCGCAGGACGGCTTCGTCCTCGGTGATCACGCCTTCGTCCACCATGTCGACGGCGATCCTCATCGCCGCGCGCGTCGAACGCTTGCCGGAGCGCGTCTGCAGCATCCAGAGCTTGCCGCGCTCGATGGTGAATTCGATATCCTGCATGTCCCGGTAGTGAGATTCGAGCTCGGCGCAGATGCTGCCGAACTCCTCGAAGGCCTCCGGCATCAGCTTTTCCATCGAAGGCTTCTCGGAGCCTGAGGCGATCCGCCCCTCCTCGGTAATACTCTGCGGCGTGCGGATGCCGGCGACCACGTCCTCACCCTGCGCATTCACGAGGAATTCGCCGTAGAGGATCTTCTCTCCGGTCGAGGGATTGCGGGTGAAGGCAACACCTGTCGCCGACGCATTGCCGAGATTGCCGAAGACCATGGCCTGGATATTGACCGCCGTGCCCCAGGCTTCCGGAATATTGTGAAGCTGGCGATAGGTAACGGCGCGTGCGCTCATCCAACTTGCAAACACCGCACCGACAGCGCCCCAGAGCTGTATTGCCGGATCCTGCGGAAAAGACTCGTCAAGCTCTTCCTCTATCAGCGCCTTGTAGAGCGAAACGACGTGCTGCCATTCAGTCGCGCTGAGCTCGGTATCGAATTCATGGCCAAGGCGTGCCTTCTCATCCTCGAGAATTTCCTCGAAGAGATCGTTGCCGAGACCCATGACGACATCGGCATACATCTGGATGAAGCGGCGATAGCTGTCCCAAGCGAAGCGTGCGTCACCGGCATCATGGCCGAGCGCCTGCACCGTCTCGTCATTCAGGCCGAGATTGAGCACCGTATCCATCATGCCCGGCATGGAAACACGGGCACCAGAGCGAACGGAGAGCAAAAGCGGCTGGTTGCCCGCACCGAAACGGCGGCCGGTTGTCTGCTCGATGCCGGCAATGCCCGCAAGCACCTGCTCCTTCAATGCCGGATCGATCTTGCAGCCGTTCTTGTAATAGGTGTTGCAGGCTTCGCTGACGATAGTGAGGCCGGGAGGAACCGGCAAACCGAGGCTGCACATTTCGGCGAGATTGGCGCCCTTGCCGCCAAGAATCTCCCTATCTCGCGCCCGGCCTTCAGCCTGGCCGTTGCCGAACGTATAGACCCACTTGGTCATCTTCCCCCCAACACCATTTCGGGGACCAGCTTAATCCCTTGGTGTTGAAATGAAAATCGACAATTGCGGCGAAATGTTGCGCCGCACAATAAATCCCTAAGGGTATACAGAATCAAACGATTGAAAATCGTGAGGCGCATAAAAAAAGCTTTGCGGGACTGCAACAACGGTCCCGCAAAGCCTTGTTTCCGTCCGGCCAGGAAAACCGGACGGGGGGTCCACTTATGCCTGGCGGCCTTCGGTCCCCACCCCGCCCGAAGACTGCATTGCAAATTCCACTGAACGCAACGACCGATTGCTACTTATCCGCAATGACACGGTTGCGATAAAACAACTTCTAATGCAATACGCGCAAAAGAGCATCACCCAAATGGGGTACGTACCCGATGTGAAGGTGACCTTTTTTGGTCTTTAATTAAAATGCCGCCTCACGCCGTCTCGCGCAGACGCTCTGCGGTCTGCAAATCGACCGAAACAAGCTGGGAAACACCCTGCTCGGCCATTGTGACGCCAAAGAGGCGATTCATACGGGCCATGGTGATGGGATTGTGGGTAATGATGACGAATCGCGTCTCCGTAGACGCTGCCATCTCATCCATCAGATTGCAGTAACGCTCGACATTATGGTCGTCGAGCGGGGCGTCCACTTCATCCAGCACGCAGATCGGCGCAGGATTGGTGAGAAAGACGGCAAAGATCAGCGCCATCGCCGTCAGCGCCTGTTCGCCACCCGACAGCAGCGTCATGGTCTGCGGCTTCTTGCCCGGCGGGCGGGCGAGGATTTCGAGGCCAGCTTCCAGCGGATCGTCTGATTCGATGAGCTGCAATTCCGCCGTGCCGCCGCCGAAGAGGTGAGTGAAGAGGCGCTGGAACTGCGCATTGACGACATCGAAGGCGGCGATCAGGCGTTCGCGACCCTCGCGGTTCAGGCTCTGGATTGCGCCGCGCAGCTTGCGGATAGCGTCGATGACGTCGTCGCGTTCCTTGACGAGCGTCTCCAGCTTCTCGCTGAGCTCCTTCTGCTCCTCCTCTGCCCGCAGGTTGACGGCGCCGAGACGCTCGCGCTCGATCCGCAGCCGCTCGACCTCGCGCTCGACCTCATGCGGATCGGGCAGGCTCTGCAGCCCCGGCCGGCCGGCAAGGCGCAGCGCCTCATGCGGAGCCACGCTCAGCGCCTCGCGAATGCGCTGCTCGCTCTCCTGCCGCTTCTCGCGAGCGGAGACGAGGCGTTCCTCGGCGCGGCCGCGGCGCTCGCGGCTTTCGGCGAGTTCGGAAAGTGCCGTCGCCGCCTTGTGGTCGGCATCGCGCTGCAGCAGTTCGGCCTGGGCCAAGAGATCGGCAGCATGGCGACGGGCTTCCTCGGCCTTCTGCAGCTCCGTCAGCAGCGCGCGGCGCTTGTCGTCGAATTCGTCCGGCGCCATTTCCAGTTCGGCGGCCTCTTCACGCGCCTCTTCTTCGCGCTCGCGGAGCGTGGCGATGTGGTCCTCGGCGCTGGCAGCGCGCTGGCGCCATGTCTCGCGCTCCTGGCCGATGGCGACGATGCGGCGCTGGCGGGCGTCATTCTCCCGGTTGAGGCTCTCGTGGCGGGCGCGGGCTTCGGCAAGGGCGCCGCGATCCGTCGCGACCTCGGCCTGCTGGAAGCGCAGCCGTTCATCGAGCGCAGTCAGATCCGGCGCGTCTTCGAGTTCGATACGGGCATTTTCTTCCTGAACGGCGATATCCTCAAGCTGGGCCTGCAACTGGCTGACAGCTTCGGCAATGACATCGCGGCGGCGAATGAGATCACCGGAAGCGCGCTCGGCAGCGGCAAGCGCTTCCCGCGCTTCAGCCAGATGGCGGGCGGACAGGCGGCTCATATCACGGGCGTCGGCAAGCCGGCGCTCTTCGCCGCGGATGGTTTCGGCGGCCGCCGCAAGGCGCTCCTCAGCCTCGGCCAGAACATCGCGGGCAAGCTCGGCTTCGCCTTCCAGCTCGGCGAGGCGGTTCTTCTGGGCAAGACGGAGTGCTGCCGCACTCGGCGCATCCGCGCCAGTGACATGGCCATCCCAGCGATAGACCGCCCCTTCCCTGGTGACCAGCCGTTGGCCGGCCTTGAGCTCCTTCACCAGACGCGGTGCGTCAGCGGCAGTGACCAGACCGATCTGGCGCAGGCGGCGGATCAGCGCGGCAGGTGGGCGGACATGGTTCAGCAACGGATCGGCGCCGGCAGGAAGGGTCGGATCGCCGACACCGTCGCCGTTTTCCGACCAGTAGGCAGGTGCATTCGGATCGAGCGGGGATTCGAGATCGTCTCCGAGAGCGGCACCGAGCGCCGTCTCGAAACCACGATCGACCTTCAATTCCTCGGCAACCGGCGGGAATTCCCCTGCCGCGGCGCTGGCCAGCATGCGCTGGATGGTACGGGCTTCCGTTTCCAGCGCGTTGAGCTTGCTGCGCGCCTGCTCAAGCGGGGCGCGGGAGAGCGCCTCGGTCTCGCGCGCTTTAGCAAGCGCCTGTTCGACAGACTGGATCACCGCCTCAGCCTCCGCGACGGCAATCTCGCCGGCATCGACCATGGCGCGCTTTTCGTCCGGATCCGGCAGTGTCGCGATCTTCTGCTCGATGCCGGCGAGCTCACGGTTGGCCTCTTCCATCTGACGTTCGAGGCGCAGCTTGCGGTCGGAGAGGTCGCGGATGGCGCGTTCAAGCTGATTGCGGCCGGCGGCGGCTTCGGCGCGGTCTGCCGTCAGGGTGGTGAAGATGCGCTCGCTGTCGGCAAGCTCGGCGGCAGCCTCCTCGAAAGCCTGCCGCGTCTCCTCGGCATAACGGCCGGAATCGGCCAGGATTTCGGCGATATCGGCCTCTTCGGCATCAAGCCTTGCGAGGATCGTGGCATTATCGGCGACAAGCCGCTCCTCACGCCTGATGTCTTCGGCAAGCTGCGTCAGACGACGGGTAAGTTCGTCGCGGCGGCGCAGGATGCGGTTGGCATCTTCCTCGAGCTGGCTGCGGGCGATCTGCAGGCGCTGAAGTGCGGCGGCAGCCTTCGCCTCGCCTTCACGCAGTTCCGGCAGCTTCAGGGCGGCGATGCCCTGGTTCTTTGCCGCATCCATCTGGATCTGCGCCTTCTCGGCGACGACGACGGTTGCCTGGTTGAGCGCGCTGTCGGCTTCGGCCTCGGCCTCCTTCGCCTGCACCCAGCGGATATGCAAGAGCATCGCTTCGCGGGCACGGATATCGGCGGAAAGCGTCTTGAAGCGGTTTGCCTGGCGGGCCTGACGCTTCAGGCTCTCGATCTGGCTTTCGAGCTGAGAGGTGACGTCGTCGAGACGCTCCAGATTGCTTTCGGCCGCGCGCAGGCGAAGCTCTGCCTCGTGGCGGCGGGAATGCAGGCCGGAAATGCCGGCGGCCTCTTCCAGCAACTGGCGGCGAGCCTGCGGTTTTGCGGCGATCAGCTCGCCGATGCGGCCCTGCCCGACCATGGAGGGAGAACGCGCGCCGGTGGAGGCGTCGGCGAAGAGAAGTTGCACGTCCTTGGCCCGGCTTTCCTTGCCATTGATGCGGTAGATCGACCCTTGTTCGCGCTCGATGCGACGCGTGACCTGGATTTCATCGCTGTCATTGAAGGCGGCGGGTGCGGTGCGCTCGCCATTATCGAGATAGAGGCCGACTTCAGCGGTGTTGCGCGCCGGGCGGTTTCCCGAACCCGAGAAGATCACGTCGTCCATGCCGGACGCGCGCATGTTCTTATAGGAATTCTCGCCCATGACCCAGCGCAGGGCCTCGACGAGATTGGACTTGCCGCAGCCGTTCGGACCGACGACGCCGGTCAGGCCGCGCTCGATGATGAATTCGGTCGGTTCGACGAAGGATTTGAAGCCGACAAGGCGAAGCTTGTTGAACTTCATGCCGCCGCCTCACCAAATGCTTCACCAAACGAAAAAGCGGGCGCACGGCTTTCGCCGTCGCCCGCCTTCGCAAAACGGTACGGATCAGAGGAGGCTGTCGATGAGGGCCGACATGGTGTCAACCGGCATGTCTCCAGAATAGCGCTTGCCATTGATGAGGAACGTCGGTGTGGCGTTGACGCCAAAATCCTTGGAACCCCTTTCCCGCGTGGCATTCACTTCATCCAGCAGCTTCTGGTTCGTCAAGCACTTCGTGAAGCTATCCTCAGTAAATCCGGCGAGCTTCGACATCTGAAGCAGCGCGGCGCGGCCATCATCGGCGGCAGCCCAGACCTGCTGCTGCTTGAAGAGCATGGCGACCATCGGGAAATATTGCTCGGGCGTTGCGAGCTCTTCCGGCTTCTGCGGGTTGCAGCGGGCGAGCATGAAGGCAGCGGCAGCGCGCGGATCGAAGGGGAATTCGCGCAGGATGAACTCGACCTTGCCGGTGTCGATATATTTCTGCTTGATCGTATCGAAGGTGGTGTTGTGGAAGTGGGCGCAGTGCGGGCAGGTCATCGACATATATTCGACGATCTTGACGGGAGCGTCGGTCTTGCCGAGCGCCATTTCCGGCAGCGCGCCAGGGGTCATCACCTTGGCCATATCCACATCGCCATCCGGCTTCGGGATTTCGACGGCTGCCTGCGCCGTGCCGTATACCGCCATGGATGCAGTTGCGGCGGCGACACCGCCCAGAAGCTGGCGTTTCGTCAGTTGCATTTCAGAGATGCGCATGGGTTCCCCATAAACAAGTGTGGCAGCTGATTGTGCGATATAACGGCCAGAAGCCACGAACAAGGCACGCTTCGCCAACTTTCTTCAAAGAATTGTGACCTACGAAAGACGAGTAGTCAAAACCATGCAGGATTTCTCATTATCGATACACATCGCGGCGATTGCCGATGCGCACAATCAGAATGCGAACCGCGCCATCATTGATGTCAGCGATTACGCGATAGTCTCCGACACGGTATTTCCAGAAGTTTCCCAGCTCGGCGCCCTTCAGCGCCTCTCCGACCGATCTTGGATCGTCCAACTTTGAAATGCGGTCGTTGAGAAAGCGGAGGATACGGCTGGCGGCGTCGCGGCCGAGCTTTTCGAGTTCACGCTCCGCAGCCCGGTGAAACTCAATTCTCCACGCCATACCGCGCCATCAAGTCCGAGAGCGGCACCGTATCGGTTTCTCCCTTGCGAAGCTCCTCAAGGCGCTTTTCGGCAAGGAAGATGTCTTCCATATCATCGAGGTGTTCCAGGATGGCCTGCCGCGCATAAAAACTCTTGCTTCGTCCAGTGCGTTTGGCAAGCGCATCCAGCCGAGCTTCAATTTCGGGCGGCAATCTTAGAGCGAGCATGGGAACCTCCGTTGCTATACATGTATAGCACGTGGGCCGATACGATATCAAACGAAACCTATCTGCCCCGTTTTCCCAATACCGCCGTGCCGAGCCTGGCAATCGCCTGTCTGATCTTTTCGTCCTCCAAGCCCTGCATCATGCTTTCCAGCTTGCGGGCCGCCTCGCCCTTCAGTGGCGGGGGCGTGCGGGAGCGCTTCACCGGCTGGTAGACCGGCTTCTGGACGATGCGGATCTGATGGACGGCGGCAAAACCGAAGAAGCTGTTGATGCGCTGGATCAGCTCGCCCTGGGCGTGGGTGAGAAAAAGCGCGCGCGCCCCCTCGCAGGCAACCGTCAGCACGCCGGGGCGGAAGCTGCCGTCATCGCCGCCGCGCGCCCAGGCGATCTTTTCCGGGCGGGTGCAATCGGCGAAATCCTCGCCGGCGATTTCGTCCCAGGAACCAAGAAGCGCGGAGTTGATGCCGGCGCGGCGGGCGAGAACGGGATCGATGATGCCGTTCGTCAGCTCGGAAATCTGCTTCTCACCTTTGCGTGGATAACTCATCGAAACCTTGGTAAGCGGTGGTCTTTCGAAGCCGCCGGCTTGATCGCGCTGCGTTGTTTCGCCAAGTATAGAGCACTTCCCCTGATCGCGGCAAATAATGACGACACGCACACTGGACGCGCCGACCGCCTCCTTACTCCTTGAATGGTATGACCGCCATCACCGCGACCTGCCCTGGCGCGTATCACCGCCGATGGCGAAACGCGGCATCAAGGCCGACCCGTATCGCGTCTGGCTATCGGAGGTGATGCTGCAGCAGACGACGGTTCCGGCAGTAAAGCCCTATTTCGCCAATTTTCTGGCGAAGTGGCCCTCGGTGATCGATCTCGCAAAGGCGCCGAGCGAAGAAGTGATGGCCGCCTGGGCGGGGCTTGGCTATTATGCGCGGGCACGCAATCTGAAGAAATGCGCCGAAGCCGTTGCCAGCGAATATGGCGGCATTTTTCCGGACTCCGAAGAGGGTCTGAAATCCCTACCCGGCATCGGCGACTATACGGCGGCAGCGGTTGCGGCAATCGCCTTCAACCGGCAAGCGGCCGTTATGGACGGCAATGTAGAGCGGGTGATCTCACGGCTCTATGCCATTGCCACCCCACTTCCGGCCGCCAAGCCGCTGATGCGCCAGAAAGTGGCACTGCTGACGCCTGCCGACCGGCCCGGTGATTTTGCGCAGGCCATGATGGATCTCGGCGCGACGATCTGTACGCCGAAACGCCCGGCCTGTTCGCTCTGTCCCTTCAACGGGTCGTGTGAGGCCCTGCGGTTGCACGATCCCGACCAGTTCCCGGTCAAGGCTGCGAAGAAGGAAAAGCCGATCCGCCGTGGCGCAGCTTTTGTGGCAGTTACCTCCGAGGGTGAGATCCTGTTGCGGCGGCGTGTGGAAAGCGGCCTGCTCGGCGGCATGACGGAAATTCCGACGACGGCGTGGACGGCGCGACAGGATGGCGAAACGTCGGCAGAGGCTGCACCTTTCGAAGCCGGCTGGGAAAGTGCCGGCACCGTCACGCATGTCTTCACGCATTTCGAGCTCAGGCTTTCGATCTTCCGCGCGGCAATCCCGGCCCCTGTCCAGACCAATGACGGATGGTGGGAACCGGTTACAAATCTTGAAGCTCAGGCGCTGCCGACCATCATGAAAAAAGCGATCGCAGCGGCTATTCCTCTCGCGTTCAAAACAGCCAAGGGATGACTATGGCAAACGACATCAAGCATATCGTTTTCGATATCGGTAAAGTTCTTATTCATTACGATCCCCATATTCCCTTCAGCCGCCTCATTCCCGATGAGGCCGAGCGCAACTGGTTTTTCGCCAATATCTGCACCCATGACTGGAACATCGAGCAGGACCGCGGCCGCACCTGGGCCGATGCCGAGGCATTGCTGATCGAGCAGCATCCGACCCGCGAAGAGCATATCCGCGCCTTCCGCAAGCACTGGCACGAAATGGTGCCGCATGCCTATGAAGACAGCGTCGCGATCATGGAAGGCTTCATCAACGAGGGCCGGGACGTGACGATGCTGACGAACTTCGCCGCCGACACGTTCCGCGAGGCGCAGGAGCGTTTCGCCTTTCTCAAGAAGCCGCGCGGCGTGACCGTTTCGGGTGATGTCGGCCTCATCAAGCCCGATATCGCGATCTACGAAACCCATACCAAGAGCTTCGGCCTTGAACCCTCGGCGACGATCTTCATCGACGATGCGCCTCTCAATGTCGAGGGCGCAAAGGCAGCCGGGTGGAACGCCGTGCTCTTCACCGGCGCCGACAAGCTGCGCGCCGATCTTGCCGCCTACGGACTGAAGGCCTGAGCCATGTCTTTCGATCCCGCTGATGCCATCGACCGCTTCCATGCGGCGATCAACGCGCTCGATTTTCCCGAGATTGAGAACTGGTTCGCGGAGAACGCGGCCTATGTCTCCAACGGGGTCGGCAGCCTAGCCGGCCGGGCGGAGATCATGGCCGCCTTCCGCCGCTACTTCGACGATTATCCGGATCAGACGGCGGAGAATTCGCTGGTCGAAACGCTGACGCCGCTTTCCGGCCGGGCTGTCTGGTCCGTTCGCGCAACACACAGCAAGACCGGAAAGCCGCTGATCCGCGAGGGCGAAGAGACGATCACCTTCAACGAGGAGGGTAAGGTCACACGCGTCGACGTGATCGACTATCAGGAATTCTGAAGAAGAATTTCCTGAAACAAGAGGCCCGGGTTTTTCGACCCCGGGCTTCTTTTTCTTCTTCCGTAACTGGAGGTACAAACCGGAAGAAAGGTTAGTCTCAGCCTTGCAAGGTGCTGCTCAGCCCACCTTTGCGAGGTCAGTGCGGATGATGGATCGCAATTCGTCGATCGGGCGCAGGGATTGCCCGTCGTCGAAATGCCAGAAGGTCCATCCGTTGCATGCATCAAGGCCCTGCACTTTCGCGCCGAGGCGATGAATGGAGCCGGCCTCGCCGCCCGAGGCGACCGTGCCGTCGGCGCGCACTACGGCGCTGTAACGGCGCCTCGCATCCGTCAACACCTGACCGGGCTTGATGAGGCCGCTTTCGACCAGCACGTTGAAGGCGATGCGCGCTTCGGCCTTCTTGCCGGTCATGACGGTCAGTTCCGCCTTGCCGAGCGGTTCGACGGCGGCGATGCGGGCAGAGGCCGCATCGATATAGTCCTGCTCGCGCTCGATGCCGACGAAGTGACGGCCGAGACGCTTGGCGACGGCGCCGGTCGTTCCCGAACCGAAGAAGGGATCGAGAATGATATCGCCGGGCTTCGACGAGGCCATGATGACGCGGGCAAGCAGCGCTTCCGGCTTCTGCGTCGGATGCACCTTCTTGCCGTCCTCACCCTTCAGGCGCTCGTTGCCGCTGCAGATCGGGAAGAGCCAGTCGGAGCGCATCTGCACATCGTCGTTGGCGGCCTTCATGGCATCGTAGTTGAAGGTATAGCCCTTGGCCTTGGCGTTCGGGCTTGCCCAGATCATCGTCTCATGGGCGTTCTGGAAGCGGCGGCCCTTGAAGTTCGGCATCGGATTGGTCTTGCGCCAGACGATGTCGTTGAGGATCCAGAAGTTCAGATCCTGCAGCGTGGCGCCGACGCGGAAGATGTTGTGATAGGAGCCGATGACCCAGATCGTGCCCGTCGGCTTCAGCACGCGGCGGCAGGCGAGCAGCCAGGCGCGGGTGAAGGCGTCATAGGCTTCGAAAGAAGCGAACTGATCCCATTCGTCGTCGACGGCATCGACCAGCGACTGGTCCGGACGGTGCAGTGTGCCGCCGAGCTGGAGGTTGTAGGGCGGATCGGCAAAGATGACGTCAACCGACTGGTTCGGAAGAGCCTCGAGGGCTGCAACGCAATCACCCTTGATGATCGTGTCGACCCAAGAGCCCGGCTTTGCGGAAGTCTTCAGGTCGGCAAGCGGGAAAACAGACGCCATGTAGATACTCACTCATACGCTCTACGCTTAACTCTCCGTTATGGTTACGCAAGTTGGTTACCAAAGCCTGAAGCACCGACCCGTTTCGAGAAAATATTCCGGTTTGCGTATGATTGAGAGGCGGACTCCCGGCACAGCCCGCCCCGATTTCACTGCGCCGCCTGAGGCGCGTGAACCTGCCTGCTGTCCTCAGGTGCCTCGGCCCGCTCAAGCATGCCGTAGTCTCTGACGACATGGCCGATGCGCAGGCGATAATCGGCGAAAATACCGTTGCGGCCGGCCTTTTGCGCCGCCCGATGGGCTTCGAGATTACGCCACTCGCACACAGCTTCCTCATCGCGGAAGAAAGACAGCGAGAGGATCTTGCCGCGCATCGTCAGGCTCTCGAAACGCTCGATGGAAATGAAGCCGTCGATCTTCTGGAGTTCGGATCTAAGTTCGCCGGCAAGATCAAGATATTTGTGGCGCTCGCCGAGATAGGGAATGACTTCGAAGATGACGGCGATCATGGCAGCACCAGCTTCGCATGCGGGGCCGAGACGTTCTTCAGAAAGATCCGGTCCTCTTTGAGAATAAAGCGCTCGCGGCGGGCGAACTCATAATTCTCCCGGCCGAGCGGATCGGCGGTTAGCCTTGCACGGTAAGCCTCGTAGGCTGCGAGGCTTTCGATGTTATAAACGCCGTAGGCCGTCGTCGCCGAACCCTCGTGCGGACCGAAATAGCCGATCAGGTCGGCACCGTTGCGCGGGATCGCCTGTCCCCAGTTGCGGGCATATTCGGCAAAGGCATCCTTGCGGAAGGGGTCGATCTCATAGCGGATGAAGCAGGTAATCATCGGTTTCTCCTTTCGTATGAGAGGAGTTTTCGCACATTGCGCTGCAGAGATGCTTCGGTTACGATCGAACTATGAAGGAAGGACCTGACATCGCGCAGATCGGTGCGCTCATCGGCGATCCGGCCCGCGCCAACATGCTGGCGGCACTGACGGGCGGCCGTGCGCTGACGGCGACGGAGCTCGCCGCAGCCGGCGGCATCACGCTGCAGACGGCGAGCTCACATCTCTCAAAGCTGGAAGGCGGTGGCTTGCTTGCCCAGCGCAAACAGGGGCGGCACCGCTATTTCACCCTGGCCGACGAGGCGGTGGCCCGGCTGATCGAAAGCATGATGGGTCTTGCCGCAAGCCGCGGGCATCTGCGCCACCAGCCCGGACCGAAGGATCCGGCACTGCGCAAGGCGCGCATCTGCTACGATCACCTCGCCGGCGATTACGGCGTGCGCATGCTGGACAGCCTGGTCGCATCGGGATCGATCGATGCCATCGGCGACGGGCTTGCGGTAACAACCAAGGGCGAGAGCGATCTGCAATGTATCGGCATCGATATCGGCAGCCTCAAATCCTCTCGCCGACCGCTCTGCCGCTCCTGCCTCGACTGGAGCGAACGCCGCGCCCATCTCGCCGGCAGCCTCGGCAAAGCACTGCTGGCGAGTTTCATGGAGAAAGGCTGGGCGCGACGAATACCGGAAAGCCGCTCGGTGGTCTTTTCACCCGAGGGCGATCGGCAGTTTCTGAAGCTGTTTCCGCTGCAAAGTTAGCAGGGCACGACTTGGTCCCTAAATGATGGTGAGCGGCCGTGCCGCAGCCGCTCGCCGCAAAAGCTGCCCGCGCCGCGCATTCCAGCCATGCCCCACCATCGGTTGAGCTTTCGTCCGCCATCGTGTAAAGCCGCATCATCCCCGAACAAGGCATGAGTATATGGACGGTTTCGACCTCATCATTTTCGACTGTGACGGCGTTCTGGTCGATTCCGAAATCATCGCAGCGGATGTCGAATCCAAGCTGCTGACGGAAGCAGGCTATCCGATCAGCATCGAGGAGATGAACGAGCGCTTCGCCGGTCTCACCTGGCACGACATCCTGCTCCAGATCGAACGGGAAGCGAGCATTCCGCTGTCAGCGTCCCTCATCGATCAGTCGCAGAAGCTTCTGGATATCCGGCTCGAACAGGAAGTCCGGGCCATTCCCGGCGTCGAATTCGCCATCAGCCGCCTGTCGATGAAGCGCTGCATCTGCTCGAATTCATCGAGCCAGAGGCTCGACATGATGCTTGGCAAGGTCGGCCTGAGGAAGCTCTTCGCGCCCAACATCTTCTCTGCGAAGGATCTTGGCCCCGATCGCGCCAAGCCGAAGCCGGATATCTTCCTGCATGGCGCAAGCCAGAGGGGCGTTTCGCCTTCCAAGACAGTCGTCGTCGAAGATTCCACGCACGGTGTCCACGCCGCGCGCGCTGCAGGCATGCGGGTGATCGGCTTCACCGGCGGCTCGCACACCTATCCCTCGCATGCCGACAAGTTGACGGATGCAGGCGCGGAGACCGTCATCTCACGCATGAACGATCTGCCGGGCGTGGTCGCCGCGCTGGCAGAGTGGGAAGGCGTGCTCTAAGCGCTTTTATATGTGGATGACGGTTTGTCGCGTGCCGCACGTTCCGCGCCACTACAGCGCGTTCGACCGTACGAGATCGCGAGCAGCCGATTGCCTAGCTGCTCTTCTTGGAATTTTTGGCGTTCTTGGCGGGCTGGGTGTCGAAGCCGACATTGACGCGAACCAACGCACCGGAGCCGACCGGCATCTTGATGCCTTCGTGGCGGAAGATGACCTGCGTGGCAGGGGAGCCCGCCGGAATTTGCGTCGGGAAGTTGACGACTTCCGATGACAGCACGTCCTGACCATCCAGCACCGAGATGCGGATCGGCAGGGTGACCGGACCCGGCGTGCCGCCCGGACCGGCGACGAGGCGAAGCTGCGCCACGACGGTCATGGAGAGTGCCGTGTCGCTGAGCATGCACTGACGGCTATAGTCGCCGAAAGATGCCTGGAAGACGACCTGCTGCGGATCACCGGTCTTCGCACCTTTCGCATAGGTGCGGTAGATCGCGTCCTTGTCACGCATGAAGATCTGCGGGCATGCACCCTGCACAACGGGTGCGACCGTTCCTTGCGCCGTGATGCCGGTGCCGATCGGGGCCTGGTTCGACGAAGGATTGGTCGGCGCGACCGGCATGATCTGGGCATTGCCATTCGGCTGAAGCGGAGCGGGGCCGCTGCTCGCAGCTGCGGCTTCAGGCTTGCTGTCGCCGCCGAGGCCGAGCGAATTGCAGCCAGCGAGGGCGGCAAAAAGCGATGCAGAAACAATGAGACGCGAGACCTTGCCGAGCACGATATTCCACCCCTTGCAAACGCTTTTCTTCTAGGTGCTTGCGACTTTCGCGCAAGGCCTTTCATGACAGTTGGCGATGGTCTATATCAGCGGCGCAAAGAAAAATCGATTGGGTAAGCACCGTTTTGATGCACTTTTCGGCGCCGGATGCAGGCAAGTTCAATAGGATACCTGCGACATTGCCCCAACAGGCCGGCAAGCTTCCGGTTTTCGGCGGAACGGCAGCGTCTCGTTTCCGCACCGACTTTCTCCAGCCATAGATCAAGGATGACGAACGTGGACTATATCTCGACCCGCGGCGAGGCCCCTTCCCTCGGCTTTTGCGACGCCCTTCTGGCGGGGCTGGCGCGCGATGGCGGGCTCTATGTTCCCCGCAAATGGCCGAGCTTTTCAAAAAAGGAAATCCGGGCGCTCCGCGGCAAAAGCTATCAGGAAATCGCCTTCACCATCCTTTCGCCCTTCACCAATGGCGAAATCCCGGATGAAACCTTCCGGGCGATGATTAACGAGGCCTACGGCACTTTCCGCCATCCGGCGATCGCACCGCTGGTCCAGACCGGCCCGAACAGCTTCGTCATGGAGCTCTTCCATGGCACGACGCTCGCCTTCAAGGACGTGGCGATGCAGCTTCTCGCCCGCCTGATGGATTATGCGCTGGAGAAGCGCGGCGAGCGGGCAACCATCGTCGGCGCCACCTCGGGCGATACGGGCGGCGCGGCGATCGACGCCTTTGCGGGCCGCGAGCGCACCGACATCTTCATCCTCTTCCCGCACGGCAAGGTCTCGCCGGTGCAGCAGCGGCAGATGACGACGTCAACGGCCGGCAATGTGCATGCGCTTGCCGTCGAGGGTAATTTCGACGATTGCCAGAACCTCGTCAAAGCCATGTTCAATGACGTTGCCTTCCGCGACAGGGTGAAGCTTTCGGGCGTCAACTCGATCAACTGGGCGCGCATCATGGCCCAGATCGTCTATTACTTCACGACGGCGGTGGCACTCGGCGGACCGGACCGGAAGATCTCCTTCACGGTACCGACTGGGAATTTCGGCGATATCTTCGCCGGCTATTGTGCCAAGCGCATGGGCCTCCCGATCGACAAGCTCGTCATCGCCACCAATGAGAACGATATCCTGGCGCGGACGCTGAAGACCGGCCGTTATGACATGAAGGCGGTGAAGGCCACCACCTCTCCATCCATGGATATCCAGATATCTTCCAACTTCGAGCGGCTGCTGTTCGAAGCCTATGACTGCGACGCCTCCAAGGTGCGTGCCGCAATGGAGAGCCTCAAGCAATCCAATGGTTTCGAAATTTCGCCCGAAGCGCTGAAATTCATCAAAAAGGATTTCCGTGCCGGCCGCGCAAGCGAGCGCCAGGTGGCGGAAACGATCCGCAAGACCTATGCGGAAACCGGCTATCTGCTCGATCCGCATTCGGCGATCGGCGTCTTCGTGGCCGCCAAGAGGGAAAAGCCTGATACCCCAATGGTGACGCTTGCCACCGCCCATCCGGCAAAATTCCCGGCGGCCGTAAAATCCGCCTCCGGTATTGACCCGGCGCTTCCGACGTGGCTTGCTGATCTGATGCACAGGGAGGAGCGCTTCCAGATCATCGAGCCCGAGCTCAAAGCGGTTGAAACCTTTATCGGCAAGCATGCCCGCAGCTAGATGACGGCAGGCGCAGAAAGATAGCACATGACAGTTGAGTGCACCCGGCTCAAATCCGGGCTGACAGTAGTCACACAGACCATGCCGCACCTTGAAAGCGCTGCGCTCGGAGTCTGGATCAAATCAGGTTCGCGCAACGAGACGGAAGACGAGCATGGCATCGCCCACCTGCTCGAGCACATGGCCTTCAAGGGCACGGGGCGACGCTCCGCACGCCAGATCGCCGAGGAAATCGAGGATGTCGGCGGCGAAGTGAACGCCGCTACCTCCACCGAGACGACCTCCTATTATGCCCGGGTTCTGAAGGACCACGTGCCGCTCGCCGTCGATATCCTGGCCGATATCCTGACGGAATCCGCCTTCGAAGAGGAAGAGTTGGAACGCGAGAAGCAGGTCATCCTGCAGGAGATCAATGCGGCCAACGACACGCCCGACGATGTCGTCTTCGACCGTTTCTCCGAGGTGGCCTATCGCGGCCAGACGCTCGGCCGGCCGATCCTCGGCACTCCGGAAACCGTCGTTTCCTTCACACCACAGCAGATCCGCACCTATCTCGGCCGCAACTATACGACCGACCGGATGTTCGTCGTGGCAACCGGCGCCGTCGAGCATGACGAATTCGTGCGTATGGTCGAAGACCGTTTTGCAAGTCTGCCGACCGCGCCCAATGCGCCGCCGGTCATGGAAGCCGCACGTTATATCGGTGGCAATGTGCGCGAACCGCGCGATCTCATGGACGCACAGATTCTGCTCGGCTTCGAGGGCAAGGCCTATCACGCCCGCGATTTCTACTGCTCGCAGATCCTCGCCAATATCCTCGGCGGCGGCATGTCCTCCCGCCTGTTCCAGGAAGTGCGCGAGTTCCGCGGTCTCTGTTATTCGGTCTATGCCTTCCACTGGGGCTTTTCCGATACCGGCATCTTCGGCATCCATGCCGCAACCGGCGGTGAAAACCTGCCGGAATTGGTGCCCGTCATCATCGACGAACTGCACAAATCGGCCGACAATATCGACCAGAAGGAAATCGAGCGAGCCCGCGCCCAGATCCGTGCGCAGCTTCTCATGGGCCAGGAAAGTCCTGCGGCGCGTGCCGGTCAGGTCGCCCGACAGATGATGCTCTACGGCCGTCCGATCTCCAATCCGGAGATGATGGAACGCTTGGAAGGCATCACGATCGAGCGCCTGACCGATCTTGCCGGCCGCCTCTTCTACGATACCGTCCCGACGCTTTCGGCGATCGGCCCGCTCGAGCAGCTTGCGCCGATGGAAGACATCACCGCCTCGCTTTCGGTTTCGGCACCGAAGACGAGGCAGGCAAGCCGCTGACGGACATATCCGTTGCGTCGGGGGTTATCGATGCCAAAATCGGTTTTTCGGTTCCTGTCGCGACAGCCTGAAGCGGTCGAACTCGAAGACGACAAATATATCCTGCGCCTGCCGCGCTACCAGGATTTCAACCAGTGGCACAGGCTTCGCGCCGACAGCCGCCGTTTTCTGGAACCCTGGGAGCCGACATGGCGTCGCGACGAACTGACCGAAGGCTCTTTTCGCGCCCGGGTGATCCGCGGTAAGCAGGAATATGCCTCGGGACAGGCGATCCCGCTCTTCATTTTCCAGAAAAAGGATATGGCGCTCGTCGGCGGTATCACCATCGGCTACATCCGCCGGGGCGCCGCCCAGAGCTGCATGATCGGTTACTGGATGGGCGAGCGTTATGCCGGCCAGGGCCATATGTTTGCCGCACTTCAACTGGTTATTCCCTATATCTTCGCAGAGCTTGAGTTGCACCGTATCGAAGCAGCCTGTATTCCAGACAACGCACGGAGCATTCGCCTGCTTGAGAAAGCCGGGTTCCAGCGGGAAGGCTACCTGCGCGGATATTTGAAGATCAACGGTCAGTGGCACGATCACGTGATGTTTTCACGCTTGGCCACCGACGCGGATACAGGCAGGAAACCCAACAGCCGATGAACAAAGACCGCATGCTGCCGACGTCACCGTCCGGACGAGTGATCGCGGTGATCGCAGCCCTTCTCCTGTCTGTGTTCGCCCTTGCGGCGGGAACCGTGCAGGCGGCCGAACCGGTGAAGATTTCCCGCGACGACACCGCGCTGGACCTGACTGCCACGACTGAAATCTACGCCAACCAGGGCGAGGCCTTCCAGGTTTCCACCGCTGCCGGCGCCGACGGCATCCGCCGGCGCATCGAAGTGCGGTCGAGCTCGGAAAACCATCAGGGCGACTGGGCGGTCTTTGCACTTGCCAACGTTTCGGAAGAGCAGCTTGAGCGCGTCATCGTCGCGCCGCACTTCCGTCTCGTCAATTCCAAGCTGTTCTGGCCCGACCTCGGCTCGCAGCGCATCATCGCGATCACGCCGAGCGAGGGTTTTGCACTCGACCGGCAGCCGAGTGACGATGCCGACGTCTTCCGCATCACGCTGAACCCCGGCGCGGTCATCACCTTCGTCGCCGAGCTTGCAACGCCCAATCTGCCGCAGATTTATCTGTGGGAGCCGAACGCCTATAAGGACACGATCAACGCCTTTACGCTTTATCGCGGCATCGTTCTCGGCATTGCCGGCCTGCTCGCCGTCTTCCTGACGATCCTCTTCGTCGTCAAGGGAACCTCGATGCTGCCGGCGACGGCGGCTCTCGCCTGGGCTGTGCTCGGCTATATCTGCGTCGACTTCGGCTTTCTCGGAAAGCTGATCAGCGTCGCCTCGGCGGATCAACGAATATGGCGCGCCTGTGCGGAGGTGGCGCTCGCCTCCAGTTTCGTCATCTTCCTGTTCACCTATCTCAATCTCAATCGATGGCATGTGCATCTCGGCTATGCCACGCTTGCCTGGGTGCTGGGCCTCGCGCTGCTGTTCGGCGTTGCGATCTACGATCCGTCGATCGCGGCCGGCATCGCGCGGCTGTCCTTCGCGCTGACGGCGGCGACCGGCCTGTTGCTCATCATCTATCTCGGCTTCAACCGCTATGACCGCGCCATCCTGCTCGTGCCTGCATGGGCGCTGACGCTCGTCTGGCTGTTCGGTGCGTGGCTGACGATTACCGGTCGGCTCGATAATGACATCATCCAGCCGGCACTTGGCGGTGGCCTCGTTCTCATCGTGCTCCTGATCGGCTTTACCGTCATGCAGCATGCCTTTGCCGGCGGCGCCTTCCAGCAAGGTCTCTTCTCCGATCTCGAGCGCCAATCGCTGGCGCTGACGGGCTCGGGCGACACGGTCTGGGACTGGGATGTGGCGCGCGACCGCGTCGTCACCATTCCCGACGTTTCCGTCAAGCTCGGGCTGTCGCCGGGTGCGATGCACGGCGCGGCGCGCAACTGGCTGCCGCGGCTGCACCCTGACGATCGCGATCGCTTCCGCGCCACGCTCGACGTGCTCTTGGAACATCGCCGCGGGCGGCTGAACCACGAGTTCCGCATCCGCGCCGAAGACGGCCATTTCCATTGGCTGCTGATCCGCGCTCGGCCGGTTCTCGGCTCGAACGGCGAGATCATCCGCTGCGTCGGCACGATTGTCGATGTGACCGAACAGAAGAATTCCGTCGAGCGGCTGCTGCACGATGCATTGCACGACAACCTGACGGGGCTGCCGAACCGGCAGGTGTTCCTCGACCGTCTGCAGTCGGTGCTGACGCTGGCGCCGGGCGGCGAGACGCTGCGCCCGACCGTCATGGTGATCGACATCGACCGCTACAAGCTGGTCAACGATTCCCTCGGTGTCGCCGCAGGCGACAATATCCTGATCGCGCTTACCCGCCGTTTGCGTCGCCTCCTGAAACCGCAGGATACGCTGGCGCGCCTTTCCGGCGATCAGTTCGGCCTCATCCTCGTTTCCGAGCATGATCCGGCCAAGGTCGCGGATTTCGCCGATGCAATGAGCAAGGCGATCATGGTGCCGATCAACTTCTCCAACCGGGAGATTATCCTGACAGCCTCCATCGGCCTCGCCTCCTGGGTGGACCAGCAGGAGAGCGCGTCGGGTCTGCTCAGCGACGCCGAGCTTGCCATGTATCGGGCCAAGCGCGCCGGCGGCAACCGCGTGGAGCCCTTCCAACCGGCCTTCCGCGATTTCGGCACCGACCGTTTGCAGCTCGAATCGGATCTGCGCCGCGCCATCGAGCGCAAGGAGCTTTCGATGGTCTACCAGCCGATCGCCCGGCTGGAAGATGTCGAGATCGCCGGCTTCGAGGCATTGATGCGCTGGGAACACCCCAAGCGCGGCAATATCCCGCCATCCGAGTTCATCCCGATCGCCGAAACATCCGACATTATCGGCGCACTCGGCATTTTCGCACTGGAACAGGCGACCAACGACCTGATGGCCTGGCAGAACCAGACCGGCGAACTGCCGATTTTCGTTTCCATCAATCTGTCCAGTGTGCAGCTACTCAACAACGAGCTCTACGACGACGTCCGCTCGGTGCTGGCGAAGACCCATTGCAATCCTTCGCAACTGAAGCTCGAGCTGACGGAATCCATGGTGATGGAGAATCCAGAACAGGCGCGCCTGGTGCTGCAAAAGCTGAAGGAAGCCGGCCTCGGCCTGGCGCTCGACGACTTCGGCACCGGCTATTCCTCGCTCGCCTACCTTACTCGCTTCCCCTTCGACACGATCAAGCTCGACAGGGCACTGGTGCGCGACAATAGCGACAAGAAGGCGACCGTGCTGAAATCAGTCATTTCCATGGCGCGCGAGTTGGAAATGAAGGTTGTGGCCGAAGGTATCGAATCCAACGAGGATGCGATCGAGCTTGCCAAGATGGGCTGCAGTTATGGCCAGAGCTACCTCTTCGGCCCGCCGATGCCGTCGGAATCGGTGCTGCGGCTGCTGAGGGAACGCTTCCCGCTGACGAAGCGGGCTTGAGACGGGGAAGAAGCGGTTTACCGCCTTGCCCTCACCGCCATGACAGCTATTCTGCCGAAAAATACAACCGGGAGGCACCATATGATCCTGCACTGCGTATTCATGCGACTGAAGAGCGCCATGACGCCAGACGACAAGCAGGCGCTGTTCGACGCCATCGTGGCGCTGAAGCAGGTGATACCGGGGATCCTCGATATAAAATACGGGCCGAATGTTTCGCCCGAGGGGCTGCATGGCGGTTTCGTCGACGGCTTTGCCGTGACCTTTGAGAGCCCCGAGGCCCGGGACGCCTATCTGGTGCATCCCGAGCATGTAGCCGTTGGCGAGCGTATCGTTACGTCGACGGATGGAGGCCTTGCTGGCCTCCTGGTTTTCGATCTCGTCATCTGAGACCTTGGTAACTCAGCTCGACTTCGCCATGGCGGTGGAGAGCTGGTCGACATTGTAGCGGAACATCTTCTCGTAGGTCGGGGCTGGGCCTTTCGAGTCCGAGAGAGATTCGACATAGAGCTCACCGCCCGGCTCGGCACCGGTCGCGGTGGCGACCTGCTTGACGAGGCGCGGATCGTTGGAGTTTTCGAAGAAGTAGGTCTTTACGTGTTCCTGTTTGATCTGCTCGATCAGCTTGGAGACGTCGGCTGCGGAGGCTTCGCTTTCTGTCGAGAGACCAAGCGGTGCCAGGAAGCTGACATTATATTCACGGCCAAAATAGCCGAACGCATCGTGGCTCGTCAGCACCTTGCGGCGGTCATCGGCGATCTTGTCGAATTTGGAATGCGCATAGGCATCCAGTTCGTCCAGTTTCTTTGTATATTTCTCGGCATTGGCCTTGTAGGCGGCGGCATCGGCCGGGTCGGCGTCGGACAACGCCTTCTCGATATTGGCGACCCAAACCTTCACGTTGACGGGGCTGTTCCAGACATGCGGATCGGTGACGGTCTTGCCGTCCTCTTCCATCGTGCGGGTATTGATGCCCTCGGAGACCGTGACCGGCTTGCCCTTGTAGCCAGAGGCAGTGATCAGGCGGTCCATCCAGCCTTCCAGCCCCTCGCCGCTGACGAAGGTGACTTTAGCGGCATTCAGCGCCTTCGCATCGGCCGGCGACGGCTCGAATTCATGGGGATCGCCGTTCGGTCCGACGAGGCTCGTGACCTTGACGTGGTCGCCGCCGACCTGGCGGACGACATCGGCAAGCACGGTGAAGGAGGCGACGACCTTCAGCGTGTCGGCGGAAGCCGGCACGGCCGAAAGCGTCATCAGGACAGGCAAGGCGGCGGAAAGAAGCAATCTGCTAGGTAACATCGATGTCTCCTGTAATCAGCCCTTCAGATGCGGGCGGGGGAAGAACCGCCGGGCAAGGCCCGACGGCGCGAAGAAAATGGAGAGACCGTAGAGCAGAGCCGCGGTCATGATGATCGTCGGGCCGGAGGCAAGCTCCAGGTGATAGGAGGCGATGAGGCCGAGATAGCCGGAAGCCGCGGCACTTGCCGCCGCAATGATCATCATGGCGGACAGGCTGCGCGACCAGAGTTGGGCGATCGCAGCCGGCAGCATCATCAGGCCGACGGCCATCAGCGTGCCGAGCGCCTGGAAGCTCGCAACGAGGTTCAGCACGACCAATAGCAGGAAGAGGAAATGATAGACCGGTCCGCGCCCGCCGACGGCGCGCAGGAAGCCCGGATCGAAGCATTCGGCGACCAGCGGCCGATAGATGACCGCGAGCGCCAGTAGTGTGACCGACGTGATGGCGCCGATCTGCGTCAGCGCCGGCGCATCGATGGCGAGGATGGTGCCGAAAAGCACATGCAGCAGATCGATGTTGGAGCCACGCAAGGAGACTATAAGAACGCCCAAGGCCAGCGATGCGAGATAGAAGCTCGCAAAGCTTGCATCCTCCTGCAGCACGGTCATGCGGCTGACGACACCCGACAGCAGCGCGACGGAAAGACCGGCGACAAGTCCGCCGATACCCATCGCCGTCAGCGACAGCGAGCCGGCGACAAGATAACCGACCGCCGCACCGGGCAGCACGGCATGGCTCATGGCGTCTCCCATGAGGCTCATGCGGCGAAGCATCAGGAAAACACCGATGGGGCCGGAACCAAGCCCCAGGCACAGGCAGGCGACGAGGGCGCGGCGCATGAAGCCATAATCGGCAAAGGGGGCGAAGAAGATATCGTAGGCCGTCATGCCGCCGGCTCGCAGGCTTCGGCATCCTCATCCCAACGTTCGGCCATGGCGCGGGCCTGCAGAAGATTGGCAGACGACATGACCTCCTGCGTCGGCCCCCAGCCGACCAGCCGGCGGGCGAGCAGCAAGGTCTCCGGGAAATACGCCCTCACCTGTTCGAAATCATGGAGCACGGCAATCACCGTCCGCCCGTCGCCATGCCAGCGGACGACAATGTCGAGCAGATCCCTGGTCGTGCGGGCATCGATGGCGGTGAAGGGTTCGTCAAGCAGGATGATGCGCGCATCCTGCAGCAGCAGGCGGGCGAAGAGCACACGCTGGAACTGGCCGGCCGAAAGCGAGCCGATATGGCGCTTTTCGAACCCCTCGAGTCCGACGGTGGCGAGTGCGTCGCGGGTGCATGCGGCGTCTTGCTTTGCGATGCGGCCAAAGGCACCGGCCGAGCGCCAGCTTCCGAGCAGCACGGTATCCAGCACCGAGATCGGAAAGCGCCTGTTGATGTCAGCCGCCTGTGGCAGATAGCCGAAATCAGTGCGTTGCAGCCGATGCTCCACCCTGCCCTCGGCCGGGCGCAGTTCCCCCATGATCGCCTTGAGCAGCGTGGATTTTCCCGCACCATTCGGCCCGGCGATTGCCGTCAGGCTGCCGGACTGGAACGTGCCGGAGAGATAATGGACCGCAGGATGACGGTCGTAGGAGACCGTCAGATTGTCGAGGCGGATAACCGGCACGCTCATGGCAGCAGGATCGCCCAATGGATCGCCAGCCAAAGAAGCGCGACGATGGCACCCGCACCGCTCAGGCGCAGAAACGCCGACTGCCCAAGGAGACTAATGGCAAAATGTGCGGATATGGGCGGCATTCTCAATTCCTTTACGTAATAACATTACCGTTATGTTATAACAATTGCGGCAGGAATGAGGCGAGGTTCATTCTTGACGTGATGCTATTCAATGCGCATATTTTGTTATCGAGATTGGACGGAGACGATTGCTATGAACGTGTCCATTGGTGAACGCTGGGAGAAATTCGTCGAGCAGGCCGTCAAGGATGGCCGATATGGTTCGGCAAGCGAAGTTGTACGCGAAGGATTGCGACTGGTGGAGGAGCGGGAGGCGAAGCTGAATGCGTTGCGCCGTGAAATCGGTGAAGCAATCACAGCGGGCGGCGAGATCACTGAAGAGGAGCTACAGGCATCGCTGGACGAAGTAGAGGCCGAATTGGCAAAGGAAGGTTATTGATATGCCGCAACTTCGCTTTCTACAGAGCGCGAAGGCGGATATCGGCCAGATCTTCAGGTTTCTTACCAGAGAAAGCGGCAATCGCGGCATTGCACGCAATTTCACGAATAAGCTCATCCAGAAATGCTCGGATCTTGCATCGCTCCCCGGGCACATCGGACGACCGCGCCCGGAACTTGGCGACGGAATCCGCAGCTTTGCCTACAACAACTATGTCATCATATTCCGCTATGTCGGCGATGACTTCGAGGTCGTCAAGATTTTCGAAGGCCATCGCGATATCGATGCGCATTTCAACACCCAGCATTAAAAAGGCGCCCAAGGGCGCCTTTTGATCGGTATCGATCCGTTTCCGGCTCAGAGTTGCTCAAGCATCGCCGCCGCGCCGGAAACCGTTGCCTGGCCGGGCGTTTCTTCGACATTGAGCGACTTCACGACACCGTCCTCGACCAGCATGGAATAACGCTTGGAGCGCACGCCGAGGCCACCGGCAGAGAGATCGGCATCGAGACCGACAGCCTTGGTGAAGCCGGCATCCCAGTCGGCAAGAAAATGGATCTTGCCGAGGCCGCCCGAAGACTGTGCCCAGGCGCCCATCACATGCCAGTCGTTGACGGCAAGAACGGCGATATCGTCGACGCCCTTGGCAAGAATGGCATCGCGGTTTTCCAGATAGCCCGGCAGGTGGTTCAGCGAACAGGTGGGCGTGAAGGCGCCGGGCACGGCGAAGAGCACAACGCGCTTGCCGCCGAAGAGTTGCTCGGTGGTGATTTCGACCGGGCCGTCGGCAGTCTTTTCCTTGAAGGTGGCGGCAGGAAGCTTTTCGCCGATCGCGATGGTCATGGATTTTCTCCTCGGTTCAGGCTGGTCGCGGCATGGCCGCAGGGGATCGAGAGGGACTATAAGATGCGGTCAATCAAAGGCAAGCGTAGTCTCCATGGCACGGGCACCGTCAACGATGAGCACCCCCCACTGTTTGCCCTTGATATCGTAATTTTTCGGGAGCTTTCCGATGGCGATATCGGCGGAATAGGCCTTGCCGCTGCGCCCCACATTCATCTGCTTGGTGAAGGCATAGCCGCTCGGGCCGGTGACGGTGATTTCGGGCGTTCCATTCCCCGCTTCCGGCAGAGTAACTTTCAGCGAGAGTTGCTTCAGGTCGGATGACATCGCATGTGCGACAACCTCGAAATCAGCAGACGGCGCTTCGGGAAGGCGGGCAGCGGCGCTCTGAAGAATCATCTCCTCCTGCGGGCGCGACTGGGCGGCAGCACCAATTTTCAGTGAAAGCTGCGCCTGGAAAGGAATGCAGATATCCTTGCAGATGCCAATGAAAGCGGTAGCGTCGAGAACGACCGGCCCCACTTTCGAAGCCGTCAGCGATAATGGCAGGGTCACCGGCGCCTCATAGCCGATGTCCTCGACCTTGCCGTTAGAGATATGTTTCGGAACGGGATAGGAAATGGCGTCAAGCGTTATGCCGCTTTGCGGTGCGATGGTGATCTGCGGCGGGATGCCGTTATTGCCCGGTTCACGCCAATAGGTGATCCAGCCAGGCTTCGGCTCGATCTGGAGGCCTGCCCTTATATGGCCGGCAGCGTCCGGCGGCAGTGCCACGAGACGCATCCGGCCGCCGTCGTTCTGCGCCCAGTCGCTCATTTCCGCATGCGCCGGACGCAACAATCCGAGCATGGACGCAGCCAAAATGACCGCAATTAATGGCGCGCGCGCGAGCAATGAAATAACTCTCATGGAACAAGGGTTTACCGAAACTTGCCAATTGCCGCCAGAAGTCCTGCCCATTTAAATCTTCATTTTCAGTTGATTGATTTGTGACATTGCCCCATGTTTCTCTTGTCGGAGCCTTTGTGCGGTCTGGCGGCAGGAGGAACCATGTCCCTAGCAACGCTGAAGAACAGACGGGAACGCGGATTTTTCGACGGTCAGTTTCTGATCGCCATGCCGGGCATGGAGGATCGCAACTTCGCGCGCACAGTGATTTATATCTGCGCCCATTCGGATGCAGGGGCCATGGGCTTCGTCATCAATCGCCCGCAAAGCCTCACCTTCACCGATGTCCTGCTGCATCTCGACATGATCAAGCAGGAAGATTCCATCGTACTGCCGAAGGATGCGCGGGAGTTTCCGATCCAGACCGGTGGGCCGGTCGAGAGCGGGCGGGGTTTCGTGCTGCATTCCGACGATTATGTCAGCGACTCCTCCATCCCCGTCAGCGACGATATCTGCCTGACGGCGACGCTCGATATCGTGCGCGCGATCTCCAAGGGCGGCGGCCCGAAGCGGGCGACCATGCTGCTCGGTTACTCCTCCTGGGGCGCGGGCCAGCTCGAAAACGAGGTGGCCTCCAATGGCTGGCTCAATTGCGCGGCCAATGAGGAATTGATCTTCGATCGCTGCCTCGATGACAAGTATGAGCGGGCGCTCGCCAGCATGGGTATCACGCCTGCCATGCTTTCGGCCGAAGCCGGCCACGCCTGACTGCATCATTCCGGAACGAAACTCATTCATTAGCGTTTTCCGTCGGCAATGCCTGCGGCACCCCAGCGGCGGGCATTTAGGGGGCTGCCATGAGGTTGTTTGCCTGCGACAATTGCGATCAGGTCATCCATTTCGACAACAGGCAGTGCGTGCGCTGCAATCATCGCCTCGGCTTCTTTGCGGGCGATCTTTCCATGCATGCACTGGAATCGTTCGATGAGGCAAATTGGCAGCTCGTCTCCGATCCGAACCGGCTCGTGCGGTTCTGCGCCAATGCGGGCCTCGATATCTGCAACTGGCTGGTCGATGACAACAATGATTTCTGCATCGCCTGCCGGCATAACCGGCTGGTGCCGAACACCGATACGCCAGAAGGCATCGACCGCTGGCGGCGCATCAGCCAGGCGCAGCGCCACCTCTTCTATTCGCTGCTGCGCTGGAACCTGCCGCATCCGGATCGGCAGGAAGACCCGCAAGGCGGGCTCGTTTTCGACTTCCTCGAAGACGCCGTTCAAAACGACGGCAATGTGGTCCCGGCCATGACAGGGCATGAAGAAGGGCTGATCGCCATCCGTGCGGCGGAGGCGGATGACGTGACCCGCGAGCAGGCGCGCACGGCGATGGACGAGCCCTATCGCACCCTGCTCGGCCATTTCCGTCACGAGGCCGGGCATTTCATCTGGAACAAGCTGGTGCGCGACCGCAATGGTTTCGACGAGTTCCGCGCCGTCTTCGGCGACGAGCGGCACGACTATAGCGCGGCATTGCAGGACCACTATGCCAATGGGCCGGTTCCCGGTTGGCAGGAGAGCTTCATCAGCGCCTATGCCTCCGTCCATCCCTGGGAGGATTTTGCGGAATGCTTCGCGCATTACCTGCACATCGTCGATACGCTGGAGACCGCGCGCAGCTTCGGCATGGCGATCGATCCGCGCGGCCATGAAGAGATTGCGGCGGAGGTGGATTTCAGTCCCTATCGGGCACAGAGCGCCGAACAGCTCGTCAGCGCCTGGGTGCCGCTCAGCCTTGCGATCAATGCGATCCAGCGCAGCATGGGCCAGCCGGATTCCTATCCCTTCGTGCTGTCTTCGCCAGTCGTAACGAAGCTCGAATATCTGCACCGACTGATACAGAATGCAGCCAACGAGCAGCGACAGGCAGCTTGATCAGCCTGCCTTCTTGCTCTTCTTGAACGGCTCCATGCCCTTGCGCGCCAGTTCGTCGGCACGCTCGTTCTCAGGATGGCCGGCATGGCCCTTGACCCAATGGAGCGTCACTTTATGCTTGTTGCGGGCCTCCTCCAGCGCCTGCCAGAGCTCGGCATTCTTCACCGGCTTATTGTCCGATGTCCTCCAGCCGTTCTTCTTCCAGCCGAAGATCCATTTGGAAATGCCGTCTTTCACATAGGCGCTATCGGTATAGAGATCGACCTCGCAGGGCTCTTTCAAGGCGCTCAGCGCGGAGATGGCAGCCAGAAGTTCCATGCGGTTGTTGGTGGTTTCAGCCTCGCCGCCGGAGAGCTCCCTCTCGACCTCGCCGTAGCGCAACACGGCACCCCACCCGCCGGGGCCGGGGTTGCCGGAGCATGCCCCGTCGGTGAAGATATCGATGTGCTTCATAGGCTCAGTCCATATTCCGCCGGCGAGGAAATCTGGCGGTGGAAGCGCAGCTTGCGCAGATATTCGAGCGGGTCCTTCTTGGTGACCATCGCGCCTTCCGGCGTCGTCAGCCAGTCGTAAAGACGGGTCAGGAAGAAACGCAGGGCCGAACCGCGGGAGAGGACCGGCAACGCCGCGATCTCCTGACCACTCAGCGGCCGCACGCTCTGGTAACCCTCGAGCATCTGCGTGCCCTTGGTGATGTTGTAGGCACCATCCTTCTCGAAGCACCAGGCATTGAGGCAGATCGAGACGTCATAGGCGAGCAGATCGTTGCAGGCGAAGTAGAAATCGATGAGGCCCGAGAGTTCGTCACCAAGGAAGAAGACGTTATCAGGGAAAAGATCGGCGTGGATGACGCCAGCGGGCAAATCCTTCGGCCAATAGGCCCGCAGGAAATCGAGATCGCTGCGGATTTCGTTCTGCAGGCCGAACTCCACCTCGTCGGCGCGTGCCTCTGATTTGTCCCAGAGCGTCTGCCAGCCTTCCAGCGACAACGCGTTCGGCCGCGTCAGCGCAAAACCTTCGCCAGCGACATGCATCTGCGCCAACGCCTTGCCGACTTCGCGGCAATGTTTCGGTTCCGGCTTTCTCAGCCACATGCCTTCGAGGAAGGAAATGAGCGCTGCGGGACGGCCTGACAGCGTGCCAAGCAGAGCGCCGTCCTTGCGCGGCAGCGGCAGCGGGCAGGACAGGCCGCCGGCCGACAGATGCTGCATCAGGCCGAGGAAGAACGGCAGATCGCTCTTTTCCACCCGCTTCTCGTAAAGCGTCAGGATGAGCGGCGCCTTAGATGTATGCAGCAGGAAGTTGGAATTCTCCACGCCTTCGGCGATGCCCTTGTAGGAAAGCAGCGTGCCGACATCATATTCGGTGAGAAACCATTTCAGATCGTCTTCGGCGATATCAGTATAAACTGCCAAGGTGGGTCTCTCACTGTAGAGGCGGTCTGATCAGATGGGGCAGGATGGAGGGGATCCCCTCGCCTCACTCCCCGTTCACGAATGCCATGTCAGCCGTGGTCAGTTCAAGACTGCGCAGCTCGCGATTGACGAGGAAATGTTCGTTTTCCTGCACGGTTTCGGCAAGCTCGACGCGGGCATCGAAGCGGGTGCGGAAGGCCTCGATGATCTCGTTGACGATCACTTCCGGGGCGGAAGCACCGGCGGACAAGCCAAGCGTGGCAATCGGGCCGATCTCATCCCAGTCGAGTTCGGAAGCGCGCTGCACGAGGATCGACTTCTTCGCCCCGGCCCGGAGCGCCACTTCGACGAGCCGCTTGGAATTGGACGAATTCGGTGCGCCGACGATGATGAACAGATCGCAGCCGGGGGCAGCTTCTTTCACCACTTCCTGGCGATTGGTCGTGGCATAGCAGATGGAATCGGCAGCCGGCGCCTTCAGATTGGGGAAGCGTTCTTCGAGCCGCTTGATAACGCCGGCGGTATCATCGACCGAGAGCGTCGTCTGGGTGACATAGCCGAGATTATCGGGATCGGCGGGCTCATAGGCATCGACGTCCTCGACGGTTTCGACCAGAGAGACAGTACCCTCGGGAAGCTGGCCCATGGTGCCGATAACCTCGGGATGGCCGGCATGGCCGATCAGGACGACATGGCGGCCGAGGCGATTGTGGCGCATCGCCTGCTTGTGGACCTTAGAGACCAGCGGACAGGTGGCGTCGAGATAGAAGAGGTTGCGGGCATTCGCATCCTCGGGCACGGATTTCGGCACGCCATGGGCGGAAAAGACGACAGGCTGGGCACGATGTTCCGCCGGGATCTCGTCAAGCTCCTCGACAAAGACCGCGCCCTTGGCTTCCAGCCCTTCCACGACATAGCGGTTATGAACAATCTCGTGGCGGACATAGACGGGCGCGCCATAGGCCTTCAGCGCCAGCACGACGATCTGGATCGCCCGATCGACGCCGGCACAGAAGCCGCGCGGACCGCAGAGCCTGATCGTCAAAGGAGGTTTTGCCGCAATGTTCATGACATATCCAGGTTAAGCTTCAGGGACCTCTAACCCAATATGGGATGGAATTGAAGCGATACTATTGCGCGGCACCCTTGCGGCGGAACCAGGAGATTGCGACGACGACGGCCAGCACCACCGCCAGCCCGTACCAGGTGAAGGCATATTGCAGATGGTCGTTCGGTAGATCAATCTGTGTCACGCCACCGATCGGAAAACCCGCTGGGTTGGGCGTGGAATCGGCATCGACGAAGAAGGGCACGACATCAGCCTTGTCGAGATCGACGCTCGATGCCATCACATCGAGATCCTTCCAGTAGAAGATGTTCTTCGCCATGTCATTGTCAGGCACGAGCGAGGAAGGTTTGCCAGGGAGTTTGGCACGCGCGAGGCCGGTTACCGTCTGCTGGCCAGTCAACTGGCCCTGCATACGCATTTCCGGCTCCTTGTTCTCATAGGGAACGAAGCCTCTGTTGACGAAGAGGTAGCGCCCGTCTTCAAGCTGCAGCGGGGTATAGACGTAATAGCCGGTCTGGCCGCGCCAGGTGGCGAAGAAGTGGCGCTCTTTGTTGTTGATATAGCGGCCGGCGGCGGTCACCGTGCGGTATTCGATATCACCGCCCTGCTCCGCCATAGACTCTATATCCGCAAGCGGAACCGGGACGGCTGCACGACGCTCGGCGATGTCCGCGAGCAGGCCTTCCTTCCAGTGAAGGCGCTCCACCTGCCAGGTGCCGAGCGAGATCAGGATGGCGAGCGCAATGAGAACCGCTACGCCGGTAAAGACCGGCAGCTTGCGGCGCGGGGCCGGACTTTCAATATCAATCACTCAAGCGTCCCTCACGGGCATTGTGGCGATATTGCATGGCGATGAGGATACCCTTGCACCAGCGAAGCGCTACCAGGGAAAGGATGACCGTCAGCGGACCGAAGAGCAGGATGTGGACCCAGATCGGCGGAGCGTAGTTGACCTGCAGCCAGAGCACCGAACCGATGATGATGAAGCCGACGATGAGAATGACGAAGACGGCGGGACCATCGCCTGCATCGGCGAAGGAATAATCCAGGCCGCAGGCGGCGCAGCGTGGTTTCAGGCCAAGGACACCATCGAAGAGCTGACCATGACCGCAGCGCGGGCAGCATCCCTTGATGCCGGTCTTGACCGGGTCGACCGGTGGAAATTGTGCGTTGTCTTCACTCATGACCATCTCCCTGCCGACGGCTTTTCGTCGTCTGCCTTAACTCTCCCATAAAGTATTCGCATCCCGAATGGAAAGGCCTGCGCGTTTTCGCCTCAGTGATTCGCGCCAAACAGAAGAAGAAGACTGATGAGCGATGATAGCCATGCCGGACAGATCATAATCCTGAACGGCGCGCCGCGAAGCGGCAAATCCAGCATTGCGCGTGCAATCCAGGAAGAATTCGAGGGGCCGTGGATCAACCTCGGCGTCGACACCTATAATGCCATGACGCCGAAGCGCTACCTGCCCGGCATCGGGCTGAGGCCGGGCGGCGAACGGCCGGACCTGGAGGAACTGGTACCGTTCCTCTACGCAGCGCTCTATGAATCGATCGCCATCCATGCCGGATTGGGCCTCAACGTCGTCGCCGATCTCGGCCATCACGACAGCTATTCGCAGCCGCTCGGCATCCTCGGCGACTGCGCCCGGCGGCTGGAGGGCTTTCCCGTCCTGTTCGTCGGCATACGCTGTCCAATCGAGACGATCATGCAGCGGCGGGAAATTGTGGAGGAAGGGCGCGAGACGCTTTATCTGCGCGCCACGGAGGACGCGTCCATTCCCAAACCGGTGCAGCGCTGGCAGGACGAGGTGCATCGTCCGGGTCTCTACGACATGGAGGTCGATACATCCGTGCTGACTGCGCTCGAATGCGCCGAGGCGATCCGCCATCAGCTGGATCTCGGTATTCCCGAGCCTTCGGCCTTCGAAAGGCTGGCCAACGGTAAGATGACGGGCAGCGGTTGAGACAAAAAGACTCGGGATTTACACCGATCCCGACAGCAATAAACTTCGGGCTGTCTGCTACGCGAACGACTGAGATACCTTTGGGAGGCGGAATGGCTGATACGTTTGATATCCACCCATTGACGGCCGATCGTTGGGCCGATCTTGAAGACCTTTTTGGTCCATTGCGCGGAGCCAATTCGGGATGCTGGTGCATGTGGCCTCGCATCAAGGGCGCTGACTACAAGGCGATGGAGAAAACTGGCCGGAAAGATGCCTTCCGGGCGATCGTGGAGGCTGGGCCGCCGCCGGGGCTGATTGCATATCATCGCGGGAAAGCGGTCGGTTGGTGTGCGATCGGCCCGCGGCCTGCCTCCTCACGCTTCCAGGCCGCAAAAACTTCACGGCCGCCGGAAGATGTGAGTGAGCCTGACGCTTCGAGTGTCTATGCCATCACGTGCTTCTTCATTCGCACGGGCTATCGCCGGCAGGGCCTCATGCGGCATCTTGCCAGCGCCGCTGTTGAATTCGCGATAGCCAATAATGCGGTTGCAGTTGACGCCTGCACTATCGATCCCGAAAAACCTCTGACATGGGGGGAGGGTTTTGTCGGCATCGCCTCGGTATTCAGGAAGCTTGGATTCTCGGAGATCGCGCGCCGATCCCCGAGACGACCGTTGATGCGGCTCAAACTCTCCGAGCGTTAAATCAAACTCCTGCCTCAAAAACCGCAAAGTCAGAAATTCGCGCCTAATACTTGCGACAGGGAATATTCCACATTTCGATCAGGCGGGTCAGAGCACCCGCCTTTTCAATTCCTCTATCCGGTCTCGATCAGCCTGCGGCGACCGGAGCGCCCCAGCCGCCCCAGACGTAGATGCAGAAGAACAGGAACAGCCAGACGACGTCGACGAAGTGCCAGTACCAGGCAGCCGCCTCGAAGCCGAAGTGCTGCTTCGGCGTGAAGTCGCCGCGCAACGCACGAAGGAGGCAGACCAGCAGGAAGATGGTGCCGACCAGAACGTGGAAACCGTGGAAACCGGTGGCCATGAAGAAGGTCGCGCCGTAGATCGAGTTGCGGAACTCGAACGGTGCATGGGCATATTCATAGGCCTGGACGGAAGAGAAGAGCACGCCGAGCAAAACAGTCAGCGTCAGGCCCTGGATAAGGCCCTTGCGGTCGTTGTGCAGCAGAGCGTGGTGAGCCCAAGTCACCGTCGTGCCCGAGAGCAGCAGAATGACGGTGTTGTAGATCGGCAGGTGCCAGGGATCGAGAACCTCGATACCCTTCGGCGGCCAGACACCGCCGGTATAGGCAAGGCGCGAAGCCTGGATGGCTTCGTGCGGAAAGAGGCTGGCGTCAAAATAGGCCCAGAACCAGGCGACGAAGAACATCACCTCCGAAGCGATGAACATGATCATGCCGTAGCGCAGGTGCAGAGACACGACGCGCGTATGGGCACCCTCGTGGGCTTCCTTCACGGTGTCCGACCACCAGCCATACATGACGTAGAAAACGACAGCGAGGCCGATGAAGAAGACCCACGGATGAGCCCACTCGATACCGAGAACATGCAGCGAGCCGCCGTTCAGGTAGCGCATATAGCCGACGCCGCCGAAGGCCATCAGGAATGCGCCGAGCGAGGCCAGTATCGGCCACGGGCTCGGAGCTATGATGTGATAGTCGTGATTCTTCTGATGAGCATCGGCCATGTCAGATCCCCGGTGTCTTCCTTCTCCGCTTCCGGCACCGCCGGAAACACTCCTCAATCAAAGTTTCTTTTCAGCCTGTCCCGTTCCACCCTCATTCGAAGCCACCGGCTTCGGACCCTCTTTGGGATAGAACGTGTAGGACAGCGTGACCGTGTGAATGCTTTTCGATTCAGCGGCCTTGGTAATATCCGGATCGATGTAGAACACGACCGGCATTTCAAGCTTTTCGCCCGGCTTCAGGTCCGTTTCATTAAAGCAGAAACATTGCACCTTGTTGAAATAGGCGCCCGCCTCGCCCGGCGTCACATTGAAGATCGCCTGGCCGCGCTGGGTTTCGTTGGAACGGTTTTCGGCGATGAAATTGACCTGGATGGTCTCGCCGATCTTCGGATTGACCTCGCGTTCGACCGGCTTGAATTCCCACTGCAGGCCAGGAGCGACGTTGGCGTCGAACGTGACGCGCATCGTGCGGTCGAGAATGACGCTCGAAACCTGATCGACGCGCTGGGTCGTACCGTTATAGCCGGTCACTTGGCAGAAGAGGCGATAAAGCGGCACGGCGGCATAGCTCGCCGCGCCCATGCCGACGACGAAGCTCAGGCACATGAAGACGACGGCGGCATTGTTGCGCGGCTTCTTCGGTGCGTTGACGGCATCGCTCATCGTATCAGCCTCCATGTCCCAGGAATTTGATGATGGTGATGGCGTAGAAAAGAACCACCAGACCGGCGAGCACGACACCAAGCGCGATGTTGCGATTACGGCGCGACTTGCGTTGCGCCTCAGTGAGCTTGACCAATTCCATCAGAACGAGCCTCCTGCATACGAGACCAGCATCGCAACCAGCCGGTCGAGCATCAGCGCGGAGAACACGGCAAAGAGATAGAAGATCGAGAAGCCGAACAACTTCTTCGCCGGGATCATCTTGAGATCGCCATCGGGCATACGCCAGACGGCGATGGAACAGTATATGAAGACCGCGCCAAGCGCTGCGGCCACCACACCGTATCCGACGCTGGCAAAACCGAGGAAAGTCGGCAGCACGGCGCAGACTGCGGTCAGCACGGCATAGGCGACGATCTGGTGCTTGGTGGTGCGTTCACCCGAAACGTTCGGCAGCATCGGCACGCCGACAGCTTCGTAATCGCGCATCTTGAAGAGGGCGAGCGCCCAGAAATGCGCCGGCGTCCACAGGAAGATGATGAGGAAAAGAACAGTGCTTTCGATCGTGACGGAATTGGTCACGCAGGCCCAGCCGATCATGGGCGGGAAAGCGCCGGCCGCGCCACCGATGACGATGTTCTGTGGCGTCGAGCGCTTCAGCCACATCGTGTAGATGACGGCATAGAAGAAGATGGTGAAGGCGAGGATGGAGGCCGACAGCCAGTTGACGGCGAGACCCAGGATCGTCACCGAGAAGCAGGAGAGGACAAGGCCGAAGGCCAAGGCTTCCTTGGGCATGATGCGGCCGGCCGGGATCGGGCGATTGGCAGTGCGGCTCATCACGGCGTCGATGTCGGCGTCATACCACATGTTCAGCGCACCCGACGCGCCTGCGCCGACGGCAATGCAGAGAATGGCGATCAGGCCGAGGACCGGATTGATGTGGCCTGGCGCCAGCACGAGGCCGGCAAAGGCCGTGAAGACCACGAGCGACATGACCCGCGGCTTCAGAAGCTCGAAATAATCGCGCGCACCGGCTTCCGACAGGCGAAAATCGCCTTCGTCCGCAAGAGCCTCGTGATTGTCGACAACCGTCATCATTCCGTCCTGATCTACTAATCGCCAGACGCCGCAGAGGCCTGCGGCGTCTGGAAGTCCGGCATCTTACTTGATGCGCGGAAGCTGTTCCCACTGGTGGTACGGCGGCGGCGAAGGCAACTGCCATTCGAGGGTCGTTGCACCCTCACCCCACGGATTGTCACCGGCAACGCGCTTCCTAGCGAAGGCTTCCCAGACACCGACAAGGAAGATGATCACGCCGACGAAGGAGATATAGGAGCCGATCGACGAGACATAGTTCCAGCCGGCGAATGCATCCGGATAGTCGATGTAGCGGCGTGGCATGCCTGCGAGGCCGAGGAAATGCTGCGGGAAGAACACCAGGTTCACGCCGACGAACATGACCCAGAAGTGCAACTTACCGAGGAACTCGTTATACATGTAACCGGTCATCTTCGGGAACCAGTAGTACCAGGCAGCGAAGATGGCGAAGACGGCACCGAGCGACAGAACGTAGTGGAAGTGAGCCACGACGTAATAGGTGTCATGCAGCGAGCGGTCGAGGCCGGCGTTTGCGAGCTGGACGCCCGTGACGCCACCAACGGTGAAGAGGAAGATGAAGCCGATCGCCCAGATCATCGGCGTACGGAAGGTGATCGAGCCACCCCACATCGTTGCGATCCAGGAGAAGATCTTCACACCCGTCGGAACGGCGATGACCATCGTCGCGAAGACGAAGTAGCGCTGCGCGTCAAGCGACAGGCCGACCGTGTACATGTGGTGAGCCCAGACGACGAAGCCGACGGCACCGATGGCGACCATGGCATAGGCCATGCCGAGGTAACCGAAAACCGGCTTCTTCGAGAAGGTCGACACGATGTGGCTGATGATACCGAAGCCCGGCAGGATCAGGATGTAGACTTCCGGGTGACCGAAGAACCAGAACAGATGCTGGTAGAGAATCGGGTCACCGCCGCCTTCCGGCGCAAAGAAGGCCGTGCCGAAGTTACGGTCGGTGAGCAGCATGGTGATGGCACCAGCCAGAACCGGCAGCGACAGCAGCAGCAGGAAGGCGGTGATCAGCACAGCCCAGGCGAAGAGCGGCATCTTGTGCAGCGTCATGCCCGGAGCGCGCATGTTGAGGATCGTGGTGATGAAGTTGATCGCACCGAGGATCGACGAGGCGCCAGCGATGTGCAGCGCGAAGATCGCAAGGTCGACCGCCGGTCCCGGCTGACCGCCGACTGCGAGCGGCGGGTACATGGTCCAGCCGCCGCCTGTGCCGTATGCGCCGGCCGGGCCTTCGACGAACATCGAGAGGCACAGCAGCAGGAAGGCGGGAACGATCAGCCAGAAGGAGATGTTGTTCAAACGCGGGAAGGCCATATCCGGCGCGCCGATCATGATCGGCACCATCCAGTTGGCGAAACCGCCGATCATCGCGGGCATGACCATGAAGAAGATCATGATCAGCGCGTGAGCGGTGGTGAAGACGTTGAACATGTGCTTGGCGCCATCGATCGCAGCATCACCTTCGAAGCCGTAGACCATGGAGGCGAGGCCATGGAAGATCTGGATGCCCGGCTCCTGCAGCTCCATACGCATGGCGACGGAGAGAAGGCCGCCGACGATACCAGCGAAGATCGCGAAGATCAGGTAAAGCGTGCCGATGTCCTTGTGGTTCGTCGAAAAGAACCAGCGGTCGGCAAAGCTCGGAGCATGAGAGTGATCGTGGTGGTCGTCATGCGCATGAGCGTCATGAGCATGGTGATCATGAGAATGATCGTCGTGAGCGGAAGGTCCAGCCATTGTCCCGATCCCCTATCTTACTTTGCGACGTTTTCAGCGACATCGACGGTCTTTGCAGAACCATCGGCAGCGGCGATCAGTGTCTTATAGGCGCCGGGCAAGTCGCTGGCGGCCGTGGTCAGCCACTGCTTGTACTTGTCTTCGGAAACGACGCGGATGGCGATCGGCATGAACGCATGGTCCTTGCCGCAAAGCTCGGAACACTGGCCATAGAAGAGACCTTCACGCTCGGCGCGGAACCAGGTTTCGTTCAGGCGGCCCGGAACGGCGTCGATCTTGATGCCAAAGGACGGCATGGCGAAAGCGTGGATGACGTCGGTGGGCGCGGCGGTGACGAGAACACGGACGGTCTTGTCGACCGGCAGCACGAGTTCGTTGTCGACGGCCAGCAGGCGCGGATAGACGGAAAGATCAGTCTTGCCGGCAGCGGCACGATCCGGCTCCTTCAGAAGATAGGAGTCGAAGGCAACGGGCGCTTCGCCCGAGCCTTCATATTCATAGTTCCACTGCCACTGGGTCGCGGTCGCCTTGATGGTCACATCGGGGTTGTCCGGCAGCGTCAACTGCGCAGTGAGCAGGCTAAAAGAGGGAACTGCAAGGAAGAGAAGCACGAGGACCGGCCCCACGGTCCAGATGACTTCGATCAGCGTATTGTGGCTCGTCTTAGAGGGAACCGGGTTCGCCGAAGCGCGGAACTTGAAACAGACGACGATAAGAAGAACGAGAACGAACAGTGTGATCGGAACAATGAACCACAGCGTATATTGTTCGAACCAGCGGATCTCCCGCATGATCGGCGTCGCTGCCGGCTGCAGGGTAGCCTGCCACGGCATCGGCTGATCGGCATATGTGCCGGAAGCAAAAAGCAGACAGACCAGCGCGGTCAGAGCTGCAAAAGCCTTCTTAATCACCTTGTAATCTCCCTCGAGCGCTGATCTGCATCAATTCGGACGCAGAATCCTTGCCATCTTCTGCGCTTCAAACCACAGTTTGGCATCCGCCGCAACAGGCAGAAGCAATTGTCTATGCGGCATTTTTGCTCCAGCACCGCATCGTCGGGTATGGCAAAACATTGCAAGCTTTTCATCAGCATACGAAAAACGCGCTTTGGGGCCAATCCGCTCGCGGCACATTCTTTTGGCGAGGTCCTATTTCTGCCGCAGTCCCCCGGTTTTCACGGGGTGGGGCTTTTCATTTTTTGTGGGCAGCTTCACAAATAGCGGCAATGATTCGATATCCAGAGGTTTTCATGGGTTTCCGTTCCCTCGCGCGGTCGTTTGTTCTGACCGCAGGCATCGCGGCCGCCGCGACGAGCCCCGTTTTCGCGCAGCAGGCACCAGCGCCCGCGCAGTCGCGTCCCGCCACGCCTGCCCCGAAGCCCGCTCCGGCACAGCCGTCTGCGACGCCGAACGTCGAGCAAGTGACGCCTGGGCAAACGCAGCCACCGGCTCCCGGCACGGTTCGTTCCAACCACGGCGCATGGTCCGTCGTCTGCGACAAGCCGCCCGGCGCTTCGACCGAGCAGTGCGCATTGATGCAGAACGTCATCGCCGAAGACCGGCCGGAGGTCGGCCTGTCCGTCGTCGTCCTGAAGACGGCTGACCGCAAGTCGAAGATCCTGCGCGTGCTGGCACCGCTCGGCGTGCTGCTGCCAAACGGCCTCGGCCTCAATGTCGACGGCAAGGACATCGGCCGCGCCTATTTCGTGCGCTGCTTTGCCGATGGCTGCTATGCCGAAGTCGTTCTCGAGGACGAACTGCTCAAGACCTTCCGTAGCGGCGCCCAAGCGACCTTCATCGTCTTCCAGACGCCGGAAGAAGGCATCGGCATCCCCGTCGACCTCAAGGGTTTTGCGGAAGGCTACGACGCCCTGCCCTGATCCGTCGGGGCTTGCTCGCGCAGCACAACAGACCTACATCGGCTATTGAGCACTCCCGCTCTTCTTGCGGAGCAAAAGACATGACCACCGATCTCCTGACGCTTTTCGATGCCGACGAAGCGACGATGCGCAAGCATGTCGCCGAGGCGCTTTCCGGCGCCGATGACGGCGAGCTCTTCATCGAGCACGCGCAGGCGGAATCGCTTACCTTCGATAACGGCCGCCTCAAGGGCGGCAGCTTCAACACCGAGCAGGGTTTTGGCCTGCGCGCCGTGGCCGGCGAAGCTGTCGGTTATGCGCATGCGGGTGACCTCTCCGTCTCGGCGCTGAAGCGGGCCGCCGATGCGGTCGGCGCCGTCACGCGCGGCTATTCCGGCAGCTATGCGGCAGCGCCCCAGGGCACCAACCGCAAGCTCTACACCGACGAGAACCCGATCGGTTCGCCGACCTTCGAAGAGAAGGTGAAGGTGCTGACCGATATCGACGCTTATCTGCGCGGCAAGAACGACAAGGTGCGGCAGGTGACGGCCTCCGTCGCCGCAAGCTGGCAGGTGGTCGACATCCTGCGCGCCGACGGCCATCGCGTACAGGACATCCGGCCGATGACGCGCATCAACATCTCCGTGATGGTCGGCGAAGGCGATCGCCAGGAAAGCGGCTCCTACGGCCAGGGCGGCCGCATCGGCTTCGGCGATTTCATCGCGACGGGAAGCTGGCAGCACGGTGCCGACGAAGCGCTGCGCCAGGCACTCGTCAATCTCGAAGCGATCGACGCGCCGGCAGGCACGATGGACGTCGTGCTCGGCTCCGGCTGGCCGGGCGTCATGCTGCATGAGGCCGTGGGTCACGGCCTCGAGGGCGATTTCAACCGTAAGAAGACCTCCGCTTTTGCGGGTCTCCTGGGCCAGATGGTGGCAGCACCAGGCGTGACCGTCGTCGACGACGGCACAATCGACAGCCGCCGCGGCTCGATCACCATCGATGACGAAGGTACGCCTTCGGCCTATAATGTGCTGATCGAGAACGGCAAATTGGTCGGCTACATGCAGGATCGGCAGAATGCCCGGCTAATGGGCATGGCGCCTACCGGCAACGGCCGCCGCCAGGGCTATGCGCATGTGCCGATGCCGCGCATGACCAACACCTATATGCTCGGCGGGGACAAGTCACCGGAGGAGATCATCGCCTCGGTGAAGAAGGGTATCTATGCCGTCTCCTTCGGCGGTGGTCAGGTGGATATCACATCAGGCAAATTCGTCTTCGGCTGCACCGAGGCCTATCTCATCGAAAGCGGCAAGATCGGTGCGCCAATCAAGGGCGCCATGCTGATCGGCAACGGCCCGGATGCGATGAAGCGTGTGTCTATGGTCGGTAACGACATGAAGCTCGACACCGGCATCGGCAATTGCGGCAAGGCGGGCCAGTGGGTGCCTGTCGGCGTCGGCCAGCCGCATCTGCGCATGGATCAGGTCACCGTCGGCGGCACGCAGGCCTGAGGCGATACAACCATGGTCGAGATCGAAATCAGAACCTTCGCCCCTGACGATGCCGATGACGTGATCTCGGTCATCCTGCCGATCCAGCGTGAAGAATTCGGCATCGACATCACCGCTGACGCGCAGCCGGACCTGCGCGTCATTCCCGACTTTTACCAGTCGGGCAAGGGTCAGTTCTGGGTCGCGATCAAGGACGGCGCCATCGTCGGCACGCTCGCCCTCAAGGATATCGGAAACAATCAGGCTGCGCTCCGGAAGATGTTCGTGGCCGCCGAGGTGCGAGGCCGCGAACACGGCGTCGCCAACCGGCTGCTCGAGGCGCTCTTTGCCCATGCCGGCGAAGTCGGCGTGACCGATATATTCCTCGGCACGACGGACAAGTTTCTTGCTGCGCAGCGGTTCTATGAAAAGAACGGATTTTCAGAAATTCCCAAGAAGGACCTGCCGCGGGCATTCCCGCTCATGGCGGTGGACAGCAAATTCTACCAGCGCAAAGTCGCAACGAGCTGACCATCAAGCGGATCACGCCTCCGGCTTGAATTTCCATTTCCGTTCGACTGCAGCGGCGAGATCGATGTCGTGGCGACGGGCGAAGAGCAGGAGATGGCCGAGGATATCGGCGGTCTCATCGGCGAGGTCGCGTTCCATCTCCTCGGGCGAACGGCCTTTGGCACGACCACGACCGGTCAGGCGGTTCCAGGCCTGGGTCAGTTCACCCATCTCCTCCTGCAGCTTCAGCAGGAACCAGTCGGCATCGCGCTCAATGCCGTTGGCGCTGGCATAGGTTGACGATGAGGTCTCGAACTGATCGGCGAGCCGTTGCAGCATGACGTTCTCCTTTTGTTTATGAGGAGAGCGCCGATTCCCGGAAATTGTCCAGAGCGTGCAGCTCAGCCCTGGTTCGGCAGGAGCATGCAGTCGTAAGAGCGTTTCTTGAGAGCGTCGCAGGCAGAGGTCGCGTCTTCCTTGCTCTGAAACCCTGTGAAGCGGGCGCGGTAAACCGCATTGGCGCCCTTGCCGACAGCTTCAGTATAAGGCGAGGCGGAGACCAGCGGTGCACCGGCCTCGGACTGAGCCTGCGCAAGAAGCGCGCGGGCGGCATCAGCGCTCGGGGCGGCGGAAATCTGGATCTGCCAGCCGCCTGCCTTGCCGGCTGGTGCGTTGGCGACTGGCGCTTTCGACGCCTTGCCGGCATTGATGATCTCGTCCATTGCCGCCGGGCGCTCCAGCGGAATAACCCCATCGCTGGCATAACCGAGCGCCTTTGGTGCGGGTTCGTCCACAACGCGCGGTGCGCTCGCCGGCACGGGAGCATCGGCGTCATCGGCGGCCGAGGCGACCTCGACCTGCTGCTTGGCATTGATGCTGGCGGTCAGCCTGGCGCCGCCGGAGGAGGCACGTCCCATGTAGCGGTCGAAGAGTGCTGCCATCTTGGCGTCGCGGCTGCGGGCCGTGCGGCCGCCGAGCACCACGCCGACCACGCGGCGGTTGCCGTCCTTCACGGCGCTGACGATGTTGAAGCCGGAGGCATTGGTGTAGCCGGTCTTGATGCCGTCCATGCCCTCGTAGCGATACATTAGATTGTTGTGGCCGCGGATGGTCTTGCCGCGGAAATTGAAGCTCGCGATGGAGAAGAGGCGATATTCGCTGGGATAGTTCTTCATCAGCGCCACGGCGAGCGTGGACATGTCGCGCGCCGTCGTGATCTGGCGCTTGTCCGGCAGGCCGGATGCATTGACGAAGACCGTGCGGCTCATGCCGAGTTGGCGGGCCTTCTGGGTCATGAGCCGGGCGAAATTGCTTTCCGAACCGCCGAGTTTTTCACCGATGGCGGCAGCAGCATCGTTCGCCGACTTGACGATCATGCCATAGACCGCCTCACGCACGGTGATCGTACCGCCCGCTTTCACGCCGAGCTTCGTCGGCGGACGGGAGGCCGCATATTTCGACATCGTGACCGGCGTATCCCAGGTGATCTTGCCGCGATTGAGCGCCTCGAAGGTCAGATAGAGCGTCATCATCTTCGTCAGCGATGCCGGATGGTTCAGCGTATCGCCGTTTTCGGACGCAAGGACCTTGCCGGTGCGGGCATCGAGCACGAGGGAAGCGCTGCCGGCAAAGGCCGCAACGGGTGCAGAAAGTGCCAGCGTCGCGGTCAAAATGGCAGCCAGAAGCCTTCTCATGCACTTCCCCTCATTATATCCGGCGAGTCGCTCCAACCGGAATTATGTCCCGTATTGTGACAGATGCCCACAATCTGGCGCGACTTTGAGGCAACGCCCAAGTTTTTTCCAAGCTTTTGTTTCGCTTGGTTAACAGCCGATAAAGAAGCCACTTTCCAGGCCGGATTCAGCAAGGTTTAACGGCAGATTGGTAGCTTGTGTGACACGATTACAAAGCGGGGTCACGGGAAAAATGGGTCAGTGGAAGCGGCGTCTGAAGCGCATCGCGATCGGCGGCGGGCTGGAAGCGGCGTGGCTGGCGAATGCCGCAGGGCTCATGAAAGAGGCCCGCGGACGCGGTGTCATCTTCACGCTCCATCACGTGCGCCCGCATATCGCTCAGCCGTTCGAACCCAACGAACATCTTGAAATAACGCCGGAATTTCTGGACGCGGCGCTTCGGCGACTGAAGCGGAGCGGCTATCGTTTCGTACCGCTCGATGCCGTGCCCTCGCTATTGTCGGACCCGCAGGACGATCGCCTGTTCGCCGCCTTCACGCTGGATGATGGGTATCGCAACAATCTCGTCCATGCCCTGCCCGTTTTCGAGCGGCATCAGGCACCTTTTACCGTTTTCGTAACGCAAGGCTTTGCCGAGGGCTCGCACAGCATCTGGTGGGAAACCCTGGCGCTGCTGCTCGGCAGGGAGAACAGCATCGAGTTCAACTTCGGCCGCGGGAGGGAGAGACTGGCGCTCGACACGGACGTCCGAAAATGGGACGCTTTCGACCGGCTTGCCGAGCTTATCCACAGGCAGGACGAGAGCCGCGCCATCTTGGAGGTGGATGCGCTGGCCCGGCGCCACGGAATCGAGCCCGTCGACATCACGCGGGAACTGGTCATGGCGCCGCAGGAGTTGCGCAGACTTTCGGCAAGCCCGCTCGCCAGTCTCGGCGCCCATACGATCAGCCACCGGGCGCTGGCCCGGCTGCCGCAGGCGGAAGCACGGATCGAGATGGAAATCTCGGCCGATTATGTCGAATCGATCACCGGCATCCGCCCGCGGGCGATCGCCTATCCCTATGGCACGCGGGAAGCTGCGACAGGCCGCGAAGCGGAGCTCGCGGCAAAGCTCGGCTTTGCCGTAGCCGTGACAACGCAGCCGGGATTTCCGGCTGCAAGTCGGCCCACCTATATGCCGCGTATCTCGCTCAACGGCCTTTACCAGAAGCCACGCTATGTTTCGGCGCTGGCATCAGGCATTCCATTGAAACTGCTCGGCAAATAAACTCTTTACGGGTACATCCGCACCTTGTCCCACCCCCCCTCGGGCGTCGGCCGGCGGAATTCGATCCGGTCGTGCAGCCGGAACTTCTGGTCCTTCCAGAACTCAATCGAAGTTGGGCGTATCCGGAAGCCGGACCAGTAGGATGGGCGCGGAATCTCGCCGATTGCGTAGCGCGCGGTATATTCGGCAACCGCCTTTTCCAGTGCAAAACGGCTTTCGAGCGGGCGCGACTGCTTGGAAGCCCAGGCGCCGATGCGGCTGCCGCGGGCGCGGGTGGCGAAATAGGCGTCGGCTTCGGCATCGGTGACCATTTCGACGGGGCCGCGTACACGCACCTGACGGCGCAGCGTTTTCCAGTGGAAGCACATGGCCGCCTTCTTCTGTCCCAAAATTTCGCGACCTTTCTGGCTCTCGAAATTCGTGTAGAAGACGAATCCGTCGGTATCGAAACCCTTCAGGAGAACCATGCGGACATTGGGCAGCCCATCTTCATCGACCGTCGCGAGCGCGACAGCATTGGGGTCGTTGACTTCGGAAGCCTCCGCCTCCTTCAGCCATTCCCCAAAGAGCTTGAAGGGCTCCTCACTTTCGGTAAAGTCACCACCTGTTAACCCGTTTGCCGACATATTAATTCAAATCCCGCGGTTTATTAAACTGACCCAGCCTTCGACGCTGGGGAAGAACACAGGGTGGAAGTCATAGCAAAGACACATCGCCATACAAAGGGTTCGCTGCGCCGCAGCGTCAGACTCTCCATCGTCGGTATCGCGATTCTGTCCCTCTCCGGCTGCGTGGCCGGAGGGTTCGATTTCCTGAGTTCGGCAAAGGTGGATCGTTCGGTGGCGACAGGCACCGTGCCACAGCCCGCTCCCAGCACCGATACGCTTTCCGACGAGATGACGGTGCGCAACGCCGTAACCTCAGCCGATATCCAGAAGCTCGAGGGACAGCCCCTTCCCTGGGCCAATGCCTCGACCGGCAGCGCCGGTGTCATCGATACGATCGTCGAGAACAATGACGCCGGCCAGGTCTGCCGCCAGTTCCGCACGACGCGCCACTCCTATGTCGGCATCGCCAAGTTCTATGGCAAGACCTGCCTTGTCGGCGGCGGCAACTGGCAGCTTCTGAGCTTCCAGCCGGAAAGCTGAGCCCGTCTGCTCAGCTGTTTCGGCGGGATGCACGCCTGACGCGCCAGGGTTAATGTGTCGTGCCGATTCGCCTCAATGTTTAGTGAAAGACTAACCATTCGCGGCAAAACACCCCATGTCCAACTTCGGAAATAAGAAGTGATTAGCAACTCTCCCGCACGATCGGCCGACGAGCGGGCTTTCCTGTCGCATAAGCGAACGGGACGGCGCGTCATGAGTTGAGTATTCGGTTTCCGGGAACGGCCACGAGGAACATGCCTCCCGGATTGCGACAGCGGCGGTGCGAACAATGCGTGATCCATACAAGGTACTGGGCGTCAAGCGCGACGCGGGAGCGGATGAAATCAAGGCAGCCTGGCGCAACATGGCCAAGGCCGTGCATCCCGATCACAATCAGGGTGACCCGACGGCGACCGCACGTTTTGCCGAGATCGGCCGCGCCTATGAGACGCTGAAAGATCCAAGGAAGCGCAATCTCTTCGACAGCGCAGTGCGTATGGCAGAGGCCAAGAAGCAAGAACAAACGATCATGCAGCAGCGGCACGCAGCCCGTGAGGCGGCCGAGCGCGCAAAGGCCGCGCAGGCCAATGCCGAACGCGTGATGGAAGAGCTTGCGCGCGCCAACGCCAATGCACAAAAGGCCGCCGCGGCAGGTGCCAAACAGCAGCAGGCCGGCACTGCCGAAGCCGCAGAAGAGATGGTCGAACGGATCTTCGGTGCGCAGACAGCCCGCACTGCCGGCGCACAGGCCCAATCCCAGGCGCATTCGCAGCAAGCACAGGCCAAGCCGCATGCAGCGGAGGCCGCCAAGCAGCCGGAACAGGAAACCACCGAATCCGACCCCGCCAAGGCAGAGGACGAGCATATGGAGGCCTCCGTTACCGGCGGCACCAACATGTCCCTGCCGCTCAGTCTGCTGACCTCGCTTGTGCGTCGCTTCACCGGCGCCGGCCAGCCGGGCCTTGAAAAGGCGCCGGATGAAGGGGCGACCGCGACCGTGACGATCGAAGACATCATGAAGGGAAGCTGGACGACGGTTTCCCTTCCCGAAGGCCGCGAAGTGGGCTTTGCCCTGCCGGCCGGCACGACCGAAGGCCATCAGATCCGGCTCAAGGGCCAGGGTTTCAAGCTGCCTGGCATGCAGCGCGGCGATGCCGTGATCAATATCCACATCGCCCCCGACCCACGCTTCACCGTCGACGGTTTCGACGTGCATGCGGTGCTGCCGCTGAACATCGAGAATGCGGTGCTCGGCACTGAGGCGCGTATCGACGGGCCGCAGGGACCGCTCAATGTAACGGTCCCGGCCTGGTCCGGCTCCGACAAGACGATCCGCATTCCCGACCAGGGCCTGCCCAACGACAGCGGCGGAAAAGGCGATCTCGTCGTCGAATTGCGTATTATGTTGTGGGAAAAACCCGACGATAAAGTCACCGATCTCATGCGAAGTATGCGTGAAGGGCTGTTTTTATGAAATTTCAGTGACAATCGCACCCTTTGTTACGATCCCTAACAGTTGATGATCTTAGCCAAGCTTGAACCGATTAACGGCCTATGCCATAGGCAGGATCATCAGAATTCCTAGGGAAGCGAAATATGGCTCAAGCATCCGGCCTCATGGCAGGCAAACGCGGCGTCATCATGGGTGTCGCCAACAATCGTTCGATTGCGTGGGGTATTGCCAAGGCCATTCATGCGCAGGGCGGGGAAGTTGCATTCACCTACCAGGGCGATGCCCTGAAGAAGCGCGTGGAGCCACTGGCTGCCGAAATCGGCGCCGTCATGGTCGGCCATTGCGACGTCAGTGACGAATCCACGATCGATGCCGTTTTCGACAATGTCGAGAAGCTGTGGGGCAAGATCGATTTCATCGTGCACGCGATCGGTTTTTCCGACAAGGACGAACTGACCGGCCGTTACGTCGATACGACACCGGACAATTTCGCCAAGACGATGCAGATCTCCGTCTACTCCTTCACCTCGGTCGCTCGCCGCGCCGAGAAACTGATGACGGAAGGCGGCTCGATGCTCACCCTCACCTATTACGGTGCAGAAAAGGTGATGCCGAACTACAACGTCATGGGCGTCGCCAAGGCTGCTCTTGAAGCGAGCGTCAAGTATCTCGCCGTCGATCTCGGACCGAAAAACATCCGCGTCAACGCCGTTTCGGCAGGTCCGATCAAGACGCTGGCTGCTTCGGGCATCGGTGATTTCCGCTATATCCTCAAGTGGAACGAGTACAATGCGCCGCTGCGCCGTACGGTTACCATCGAGGAAGTGGGCGATGTCGGCCTCTACCTTCTCTCCGACCTGTCGCGTTCGGTGACCGGTGAGGTGCATCACGCCGACAGCGGCTATCATGTCATTGGCATGAAGGCTGTGGACGCGCCTGATATTTCCGTCATCAAGGACTGAGGCGTCCTACTACCCTCGAGCGGAGCCGATCCCCGTGCTTATCTATGTGATCAGACACGGCCAGACCGACTGGAATGCGGAGCGTCGCCTGCAGGGGCAGAAGGATATTCCGATCAATGCGATCGGCCGCGAACAGGCAAGACAGAACGGGATCGCCCTTGCGGCGATCCTGAAGGGCGAAGATACGGAATTCGATTTCGTCGCAAGCCCGCTCGGCCGCACGCGCGAGACCATGGAGATCATGCGATCAGCCATGGGGCTCCCGTCCAAGGACTACCGCACCGACGAACGCCTGGTCGAGGTCTCCTTCGGCGACTGGGAAGGCTATACGCTGAAGCAGCTCAGGGCCTCGCAGACCGAGCGCGTCGCAGAACGCAACATCAACAAATGGGATTTCATTCCGCCGGGAGAGGATGCGGAAAGCTACGAGATCATGTCGTGGCGGACCGGCGCATGGCTGAATTCGGTCGACCGGCCGACGGTCTGCGTCACTCATGGCGGCGTCATTAGAAGCTTATTCAAGATAATCTCCGACCTGCCGAAGGACATCGCTTCCGAGGGCGAAATTCCGCAGGACCGGATTTTGAGGATCGAGACGTCGCAGAGCCTGATCGGCTGGATCCAGCCCGGAGAGGGCTTGATTACTTGACGATGTCGAGATCGTTGATGACGCGCTTGCCGTCGACTTCCGTATAGAAAATCACCACCTTGACGCCGGCCTTCAGGCCTTCGAAATCGAATTCCTCGGGCGCCTGATAGGTCTTGCCGTCGTCCAGCGTCAGAACGAGATTGGTCGTGTCGACCTTTTTGATGGTCGCCTCGACATCAGCGCTCTCGGCAAAACTGCTCATGGGCGAAAGAAAATTTGCCGTGGCCAGAAGCGTAGCAATAACGAAACGCATGTCGGCAATCCCTTTGAAACGCTGCCGTTGATATCGAGTGGCCACAGATAAACTCCTGAATATGGCGAAAATTGCCCGGAAGAATGGCTTTCGGCGCCCAATTGATGAATAGGATTTTACGGATAATCAAGAGGCTCCGTTGACCGTCTTTTTCTCTCCGTTTACGCGATTTAGCAGCCACGAATGCGCGCAATCGTAAATTAACTCCTGCACCCTAAAGTCAATGCGAATGTAGGGGTGTGTGATTTGCAATTCCGGCCAAGCAACAGCAACCGGCTGCGGCGTGTTCTGAAGAATACGCGTGTCTCGCTGCTGGTTTCCGCCCTCATGGCTGTCGTCGTTATTGCCGTCGGCTTTGCGCTCGACAGCGCGAATACTGCCGCCTATCTGCGCGAGCTGCAAATCCGAACTGCAAACGAGACGAACCTGATCCGCGCCCGCATGCAGGCGCAGATCAACATGGACATCACCGCCGTCCGCGACCTTTCCAACCTGATCTCGCTCAGCACGCAGGCGAACGAAGTGGAGATGGAACGGCAGATCAACTGGCTGCTGATCCAGAACCCGCATTTCATCCATATTGCGGTCGCGCCTGATTTCATCGTCAAGTCGGTCTATCCGGCGCAATCAGGCAAAGACCGGATCGGCAGGGATGTGCGGGACGTACTGCTGCAACGCATGTCGATCAGCCGCAATTCCGGCGATCAGGCGGCCCGCTTCTACGGTCCCTTCAAGACGACGGATGCAGAAAACGCCTTCGCGATCTTCTTCCCGGTTTTCGTCAAGCAGGACGGCAAACGCCGCATCTGGGGCGCGGTCGAGGCGGTCATCGACCAGAACATGTTCTACGAGGCGACGGGCCTTAGACCCGCGCGCAACAGCGAGAACCAGGAGCGCTACCCGCATCTCGACCATCTGTCGATCGCGGTGCGCGACATCGGCACTCCGGACGAAACGGCCGCGCCCTTCTTCGGCCCCTCCGATATTTACGGCAAAGATCCGCTCCGCCGTAAAATCAATTTCGCGGGCGGGCGGTGGGAATTGGCGGCGGTACCGAACACAGGCTGGAAGGCCGTTCCAGACAATCAGCCCGAACTGCGATTGATCATCGTCGCCGCAGGCTGCGTGATCATCATCCCGATCTTCTTCGCCACGTTGCTGCTCGGCGAACGCAATCGCAATATTACGCAGCTTGAAGCGCGCGAGGCCAAGCTTCTGGAACTGTCGCAGCGTCTCAACCTGGCACTCGAATCCTCCCGGATCGGTATTTGGGAGTTGCCGGAAAACGCCACCAGCCTTTCCTGGGATGCGCGCGCATCCTCGCTTCACGGCCTCAAGGCGATCGAGGGTATCCGATCACAGGCAGTGTGGCTGTCAACGATCGTGCCCGAAGACCGCGAAATCGCAGAGGTTCATTTCTTCGGCTGCAGCATCGCGGGGGAAGCCTGTACCGCGCAATACAGAGTGATGCGGGAGGATGGCCGCATCCGCCACCTGCGGTCCATCGGCGCCTTCTATACGGATGCCGGCGGCGCAGGAAAGACGATCGGCATCGTCTGGGATGTCACGGCCGACGCGGAAGTCACCAACACGCTTCGTCTCGCCAAAGAAACAAGCGAACTCAAAAATGCCGAGCTGGAACTCGCACTGGAAGAGCTTTCAAGCCGCGAGGCCGAACTTTCCGTACTCTCCAGCAAGCTCGATCTGGCACTCGATTCCTATCAATGCGGAATCTGGGAAGCCGTTCTTGGCAAAGCCGGCTCGATCTGGGACGAGCGCATGCACGAGCTCTACGGGTTGAGGCAGAGCAATGCCTTCGTGACCGAAGACGCCTGGCTCTCCCGCATCCATCCCGATGATCGCGGGCTGGCGCTCGAAAGCGCCCGACATTTCAGGCAACTCGGGGACACGCATACGCTTGTCGCCCGTGTGCCGGACGAGAATGGCGGCTTGCGCTACGTGCGTTCTGTCGGCAAGGTGCACCGCACGCCGACCGGCGAGATGAAAATCATCGGCATCGCCTTCGATTCGACCGAGGACGCGTTGATGACGCTGCGCCTCAAGTCCGCGAAGGACGAAGCGATCGCCAAGAACATCGAGCTGGAGCTTGCCAAGAACAGGATCGAGCACAATTCTCTCCACGACCCGCTGACCTCGCTCGCCAACCGCCGCAAGCTCGACATAGCACTGGAAAGCCTGACGGATGCCGGCCGCAGCGAGCGGCAGACATTCGCGATCCTGCATATCGACCTCGACCGCTTCAAGGAAATCAACGACACACTGGGGCATGCCGCCGGCGACGCGATGCTGGTGCATGCATCCCGCGTGCTTTCGAGAAGCGTGCGTGACAGAGATGTCGTGGCGCGTATCGGCGGCGACGAATTCGTCATCCTCTCCTTCGACACGGGCGACACGGAGATGGCGGAGCTTGCAGGCCGCATCGTCGAGGAAATGCGTCAGCCCATCGATTTCCAGGGCTTCTCCTGCCGCTGCGGCGTGTCGATCGGCATAGCGCTGGCGAACGGCATCCATGTCGATGCGCGCAAGGTGCTGATCAATGCCGATATCGCGCTCTATCGCGCCAAGAGCCTCGGCCGCAACCGCTTCGAATTCTTCAATCACAATCTTCAAGCCGATATCATCAACAACAAGCGCACCGCAGACGAGATCCTCGCCGGCATCGACAATGGCGAGTTCACGGCCTGGTACCAGCCGCAATTCTGCGCCCGTTCGATGAAGCTGACCGGGGTGGAGGCGCTGGTGCGCTGGCGCCATCCCTCCAAGGGCTTGCTGACGCCGGATAAGTTCCTGCGCATTGCCGACGAGATCAATGTCGTACAGACGCTCGACCGCATCGTGCTGGAGACCGCATTGCGCGACAAGATGCGCTGGGCCGCTCAGGGCATCTCCGTGCCGAAGGTTTCGGTCAACGTCTCGGCGCGGCGCCTGCACGACGGCAGCCTGCTGGAATCGCTTGGCGACCTGCAGATCCGCCCCGGCGAAATCTCTTTCGAACTGGTGGAATCCATCTTCCTCGACGAGAGCGAGGATGTGGTCTCGCAGAATCTCGAACGGATCAAGGCGCTCGGCATCGATATCGAGATCGACGATTTCGGCACCGGCCACACGTCGATCGTGTCCCTGCTGAAACTGAAGCCGAAGCGGCTGAAGATCGACCGGCAGCTCGTGCAGCCGATCGTCGCCTCTTCGCAGGAGCGTGCGCTCGTCAGCTCCATCATCGAAATCGCCCGCTCGCTTGGCGTCGAGACGGTGGCCGAGGGCGTCGAGACGCTTGATCATGCCGAACTGCTGCGCGATCTCGGCTGCGATCTTCTGCAGGGCTATGCCTTCGCACGCCCCCTCTCCTTCGACGATTTCGCCATCGAGGCGCGCGGCACGGCTTGGCTGCTGGCATCCTAGAGCCCAGTGTCCACCTTCCACCGTTCGCAAATCCAGGGGACACCATTTCCCGGAGAGTACCTTTCGGCGCAAAGAAAGGCTTTTGCCTGAGCGTTTTTTTGGCCTATGAGTGTCGCGCCTTTTTAAGTAATGGCGCGGCCGGTGACGACCGGCTCCGCGCATCCGGCGGGAACACATGTCGCATAATACATTCGGTCACCTCTTCCGTGTAACCACCTGGGGCGAAAGCCACGGATCGGCGCTCGGCGCCGTCGTCGACGGCTGCCCTCCGGGGCTGCGCTTCAAGCTCGAGGACCTGCAAGTCTGGCTCGACAAGCGCAAGCCCGGCCAGAGCCGCTTCGTCACCCAGCGGCGCGAGGACGATCTGGTGAAGGTTCTCTCCGGCGTGATGATGGATGCCGACGGCGAAACGATGATCTCGACCGGCACGCCGATTTCCATGCTGATCGAAAATACCGACCAGCGTTCCAAGGACTACGGCGAGATCGCCCGACAGTATCGCCCCGGTCATGCCGATTACACCTATGACACGAAATACGGCATTCGCGACTATCGCGGCGGCGGCCGTTCGTCTGCACGCGAGACGGCGGCACGCGTGGCAGCCGGCGGCATTGCCCGCCTCGTCGTGCCCGGTGTCACCATCCGTGGCGCGCTGGTGCAGATCGGCAAACACAAGATCAACCGCGTCAACTGGGATTGGGACCAGGTCGGCCAGAACCCATTCTTCTCCCCCGATGCCGAGATCGTACCCGTCTGGGAAGAGTATCTCGACGGCATCCGCAAGGCCGGCTCCTCCATCGGCGCGGTCGTCGAAGTCGTTGCCGAAGGTGTTCCGGCAGGCCTCGGTGCACCGATCTACGGAAAGCTCGACCAGGATATCGCTTCGCTGCTGATGTCGATCAACGCCGTGAAAGGCGTGGAAATCGGCAACGGCTTTGCCGCCGCCGAGACGAGCGGCGAGGACAATGCCGACGAGATGCGCATGGGCAATGACGGCAAGCCGATCTTCCTGTCCAACAATGCCGGTGGTATTCTTGGCGGTATTTCGACTGGCCAGCCGGTCGTCGCCCGCTTCGCCGTCAAGCCGACCTCTTCCATTCTCACCGAGAGGCAGTCGATCGATGCCGACGGCAAGAATGTCGATATCCGCACCAAGGGCCGTCACGACCCCTGCGTCGGCATTCGCGCCGTGCCGATCGGCGAGGCGATGATCGCCTGCGCCATTGCCGACCACTATCTTCGCGACCGCGGCCAGACCGGCCGGCTGAAATAGGACTTGTCCCATGCCTTATGACCAGAAGCGCGTTGTCGATGCCATCAGGGCTTTCGAAGCCGGCGAAATCGTCGTCGTCATGGACGACAATGACCGCGAAAACGAGGGCGACCTGATCGTTGCCGCCGTGCATGCGACGCCGGAAAAGATGGCCTTCATCGTGCGCCACACATCAGGCATCGTGTGCGCGCCGATGCCGAAGGAAGAGGCCAAGCGGCTGAACCTCAACGCCATGGTGGCGGAAAACGATTCCGCCCATACGACGGCCTTCACCGTTTCCGTCGATTTCAAGCACGGGACGACGACGGGCATTTCCGCCGACGACCGCACGCTGACGGTGCGTAATCTCGCCAATCCGAATGTCGGCGCCTCTGATTTCGTCCGCCCCGGCCATATCTTCCCGCTGGTTTCCCGCGAAGGCGGCGTCCTGATGCGCTCGGGCCACACGGAAGCGGCGGTCGATCTCTGCAAGCTTGCCGGCCTGCCGCCGATCGGTGTTATCTCAGAACTCGTCAATGACGACGGCACGGTGACGCGCGGCCCGCAGGTGGTGGATTTCGCCGAACAGCACGGCCTGAAGCTCCTCTCGGTCGCCGATCTCATCGCCTATCGCCAGCGCAAGGAAACGCTGATCGAACTCGGTTCGAGCTTCGATATCGAGACGCCGTTCGGCAAGGCCAAGGCCTACACCTATTCCCTGCCCTGGGACCCGATGCAGCACCTCGCCGTCGTCTTCGGCGATATCCGTGACGGTGTCGATATTCCGGTGCGCCTGCATCCGGAAAACGTCGCCGAGGACCTGTTCGGCAAGCGCAAGCCGGTCGATTTCTACATGCAGAAGATTGCGGAACTGGGCCGTGGCGTCATCGTCTACCTGCGCGAAGGCTCTGTTGGAGTCGGCCACTATGATAACGGCCGCAAGGCACGCAATCAGGGCCGCGAGGCCCATGCCGAAGCGCAGACGCGCGAAAACGAATGGCTGGAAATCGGCCTTGGCGCGCAGATCCTCAAAGATCTCGGCGTCAGCTCGATCACGCTGATGACCAGCCGCGAACGGCACTATGTCGGCCTGGAAGGATTCGGCATCAAGATTTCCAAGACGGAAATCTGCTGATTATCCTTTCTCCCTCGGGAGACGGGACTACCCTCTCCAGCCGTCCAGATAAACGACTTGCTCCACACCGGCAAAGCGCGCCAGGCGATCGAGCTCGGCTTCCAGCTTTTCGATCCGACCGGCAGACGCTTTCACGCGCGGCTCCAGCCACAGCCGCTTCACATCGAGCGTGCCCCTTTTCCTGTCTGCCTTCATATCGATGCGGCCGATCAGCCGGTCGCCTTCCAGGAGCGGAAAGACGTAATAGCCATATTCACGCTTCGGCTCCGGCACAAAGATCTCGATGCGATAGAAGAAGCCGAAGAGGCGCTCGGTCCGGTTTCTGTCCCGAATCATCGGGTCAAACGGGCTGAGCACCCGGATGCGCGGGGGCGCTTCCGGATAAGTGTCTATCGTGCCGAGGAAATCGGCAAAAGCCCATGAAGAGCGCGGCTTACCCCCAAGCGCCGGTTCGATCAGCACTTCGATCAGCTCATCCCCATGTTCGGTTACCCAGGCCTTCGCCTCATCCGGTGACAAGAGGTCCCAGAAGGCGGCGATTTCGCCGTGGGTGGCAAAGCCCAAGCGGGTGAGCGCACTGCGGCACGCCCAGTCGACGAAATCCTCGCGGCTCACCTCCGGCTCATGGAATTCGGCCGGAATGACGCGCTCGACGAGGTCGTAGATCTTCTGGAAGTTGGAGCGGCCGGCGATGGCGAACTTGCCGGTACGCCAGAAATATTCGAGCGCCGTCTTGTTCGGATGCCAGTTCCACCAGCCGCCGGAGACGTGACCGTCCGCCTTCATGTCACGCGCCAGGATCGCTCCGCCCTTGACCACCCGCTCGTAGGTTTCCTCGAATGAGGCTTCGAAGCCCTCGCCGCGCCATTTGCGCCAGCGCTCGATGATCGCCTTCTCCTCGTCGCGAAATTTGTGCTTCCAGTATTTGAAGAAGGCGCTCGGCAGGATGGAGGCATCATGCGTCCAATGTTCGAAGAGCGCGCCTTCCTTTTCCAGGAGCGCGGTCAAGTGCTCGCGCCGATAGGTCTGATTGCGGGAAAAGAGGATCTGGTGATGAGCGCGCTCGACCGTCTGGATGCTGTCGATCTGCACGAAGCCAAGATCATGGATAAGATCCAGCAGGCCAGCCTTGGTCAGCGCGCGGTTCGGAGGCGCGCTCAACCCCTGCTTGGCGAGAAAGACACGGCGAGCATCTGAATTGGAGAGCAGATTCGTCATGCCGCCATCATAGCGCGGAAAATCTTCCTAGCCACCCGATACCATATTGGAGCCGATTTGATTTTTGATCCTTTATCGGGTCATCACCGCCCTATAGAAGCAGGAACTCTAACAAGGGGACCAGATTTGGATATTCGTTTCGAGAGCGCAGGTGCCAGTTTCGGGCCAAGGGTCGCGGTCGAACCGCTGACGCTCTCGCTCACCGAAAACCGGCTAGGCGTCATCGGGCTCAACGGTTCGGGCAAGACGACCTTCGCGCGGATGATCAATGGGCTGATGAAGCCCACCACGGGCAAGGTCCTGGTCAACGGTCGCGACACGCGCGACGAGAAGACGGCGCTTGCCGATGTCGGCTTCATCTTCCAGTCGCCGCAGAACCAGATCATCCTGCCTATCGTCAGGGACGACATCGCTTTCGGATTGAAGGGCCGCGGCTTAACCAAGGCGGAGATCGATCGGAAGGTCGAGCTGGTGCTGGCTCGCTTCAACGCCAGGGAACTGGCCACTCGCCGCGCGCACGAGCTTTCCGGCGGCGAATTGCAGATTGCGGCCCTCTGTTCGGTGCTGGCGACCGGTCCCGACATCCTGATCCTCGACGAGCCCACCAACCAACTCGATCTGAGGAACCGCGCATTGGTGCAGAAGACCATCGACGGGCTCGAAGAAAACGTCGTCGTCATCACCCATGATCTGGAGCTGATCTCCGGTTTCGAGCGGGTGCTGCTCTTCCATGAAGGCGAGCTTGCTGCCGATGCGCCGGCGGCGCAGGCAATCGCCCGTTACAAGGAGCTCGCGGCCTGATGCAATCACTCTATGTCGAAGGCAACAGCGCCCTGCACCGGCTTTCGCCGCGGGCCAAGATCCTTGCCCTCTTCCTGCTCGGCTTCGTGCTGTTTTTGAGTAACAACCTTCTGCTGCTTGCGGTCGTCATGCTGTTGACCGTACTCATCTATCGCAGCGTCGGCATGCCGGTAAAGGAATCGGCCGCCCGGCTGAAACCGATCTTCTTGACGATCGCATTCGTGGCGCTCGTCACCCTTATCGTGAATCCATGGCATCAGGCTTTCGCAACATTGCTACGGCTGACCGGGCTGATGCTGTTTGCCGCCGCCGTGACAGCCACAACGACGATCGCCCAGTTCATGGACGAGATCACGACGCTTGTGCGGCCACTGGAACGCACCGGCTGGGTGAGGGCTGACGATGTTGGCTTGGCGGTCGGCCTCGTGCTGCGTTTCGTGCCCGAGATCATTGCCCGCTACCATGCAATCAGCGAGGCGCATGCAGCGCGGGGGTTGAAACTGCGACCGACGACGATCCTTACCCCGCTCATCATTCTGACGCTCAGGGATGCGGATAACGTTGCTGCGGCGATTGACGCGCGCGGCATTCGGCGGCATGTCAGTTAACGTTTTGTGAACTGGAGATCACGATGAGCACGCGAGACCTCGTCCTTACCGCTCTTTTCGCCGCGATCATCGTGGCCCTTGGCTTGCTGCCGCCAATCTATGTCGGCATTGTTGCAGTTCCGATCACGGCGCAATCGCTCGGCGTGATGATGGCAGGTGTCGTCCTTGGCGCGAAACGGGGCTCAATTGCGGTGCTTATCGTGATTGCACTTGTCGCAATGAACCTGCCGGTGCTTTCGGGCGGCCGCGGTGGAATGACGGCCCTTGTCGCCCCTACGTCGGGCTTCCTGTATGGCTGGGTCTTCGCTGCCTTCGTTACGGGCTTCCTCAGCGAGCGGCTGGTCAACGCCAGTCAGTCCGGCCTTGTGCAGACGGTGAGCTTTTTCCTTGCTGCCATCATCGGCGGCATCTTCGTGCTCTATCCATTTGGCATTGTCTTTGCGGCTATCGTGGCCGATGTCACCTTGCAGAAGGCCTTCCTCGGCAGTTTCTTTTATATCCCAGGCGATGTGATCAAGGCCTTCGTTGCAGCGCTCGTCGGCCGGGCCGTCATGGTCGGCTATCCGTTGCTGCCGGTTCGCGCTTAATCCAGAAAGCCATAGAGCCAGTCGCGCGTCTCTTCGGGAAGCGCGGCCGGCGAGCCGTCCTCACGGCTGCGTGCCTGCCAGGTGATCTCAACCTCGGCTGCACGCTCGTCTTCGATCTCGGCAGCGATAAGGAAGCCGATAGACCGGACGCCGATCTTGTCGACGCCAGCGGTGAAGGTTACCGTCTCGTGATAGTGCAATGGCCGATGAAGGATGCAGGACACCTTGGCGGGAGTATAGGCAGGCTCGTCCTCCACATCAGGTCTCAATGACCAGAAACCTGCAAGTACGGATTCCGCATAGGAAATATAAGAGGCCAGAAACATCTGGCCGTTCATATCCACATCGCGAAACGGCACACGCAATTCCACCATGTCCGGGCGGTTCGTCTTACTCATTTACAGGTCTGCCTTGCATGTTATCACTTAGACCCTAACACGGGGTCCGGCGAAGTAAACGAAACAATTAAATTAGCGTAAACGCCGGCACACGGCTCTTAATTGCGGCGATGCCGCTTGTTGAAATCGGCAGGCGGCGCCCCATCTCGTGTGGATCATGACATATACGACCGATAGAGTGCCGGCATGAGCACCCGTCTTTACGAACATCCCATCTTTCTCGAGCACGTGACGCCGTCTGGCCATCCCGAGCGCTCCGACCGCATCCGCGCGCTCAATGTCGCGCTGGAGCATCCGAATTTCGAGCGCCTCGACCGAAAGGAAGCACCGCAGGCGAATGAGGATGCGGTGCTGCTTGCTCATCCGGAAGAGCATCTGATCGCCGTCATGCGGCAGATTCCGGAAGAGGAAGATCAGATCAACCAACTCGAAGCCGATACTTATGCGAGCCAGAAGAGCCTGCAGGCCGCGTTGACCGGTATCGGCGGGGCAATGGCCGCAGTCGACGATGTGTTCCGCGGCAAGGCGGACAATGTGTTCGTCGCTGCTCGGCCGCCGGGACATCACGCCGAGAAAATGACGGCCATGGGCTTCTGTTTCTTCAACAATGCGGCGATTGCCGCCCGCCATGCACAGAGGGCGCACGGGGCAGAACGTGTGGCTATCGTCGACTGGGACGTGCATCATGGTAACGGCACGCAGGATATTTTCTGGGATGATCCTTCCGTGCTTTTCTGCTCCACTCACCAAATGCCGCTATATCCCGGCACGGGCGCCAAGGATGAGAACGGTGCGCATGGCACGATCGTCAATGCGCCGCTTTCGCCCAATGTCGGCAGCGATCATTTCCGTGAGGCGTTCAAGTCGCGCGTGCTGCCGGCACTCAACGATTTCCGGCCGGATCTCATCATCATCTCGGCCGGCTTCGACGCGCATCACCGTGATCCGCTGGCGCAGATCAACCTGACGGGTGAGGATTTCGACTGGGCAACCGGCCGTCTTCTCGAAGTTGCCGACCGCAGCGCCAATAACCGGGTCGTCAGCCTGCTGGAAGGCGGGTATGATCTGGAAGGGCTTGCCGAGTCGGCGGGTATGCATATCCTCAGAATGATGAAGGGTTGAGAATGACTGACAGCGCCAAGCCGGAGGTTTCCGGTCTTTCCTTCGAAAAGGCAGTTGCCGAACTCGAAAGCATCGTTGCCCGCCTGGAACGCGGCGACGTAGCGCTGGACGAATCCATCGAGATTTATGAGCGCGGCGAAGCGCTGAAGAAGCATTGCGAAGCGCTGCTGACCGCTGCCGAAAACCGCATTGAGAAGATCCGCCTCGACCGCGCCGGCAAGCCGCAGGGCGTCGAACCGCTCGACGGCGCTTAAGCAACAATAAAACTTCCTGTCTTAGACGCTTGGCCGCCGGCTTCCTGCCGATCTATGATCCCTCGACAACATCAAGGGAACAGCAGAATGACGGACAGATTGAAGGGGAAGGTCGCCATCATCTCGGGCGGCGCCACCGGCATGGGCGGCGCGGCCTCGAAGCTCTTTGCGGCTGAGGGTGCGCGTGTTGCGATCATCGATCGGAATGGCGAGGCGGCAGCCGAAACCATGAAGCAAATCCGTAATGCCGGCGGCGAGGCCGATTACTGGACGGCGGATGTCTCGGACGAAGCAGCGGTCAATGCCGCGGTGGCAGGCGTCGAAGAGCGCTATGGGCCGGTCACCGTGCTTTTCAATCATGCCGGCACGATCGTCATCAAGCCGTTCCTGGAAACCACGCTGCAGGAATGGGACTGGCTGCATGCGGTCAACGTCCGCTCCATGTTCCTGATGACCAAGGCGGTGTTGCCCAAGATGATCGAGGCCGGCGGCGGATCGATCGTCTGCACCTCCTCGATCTCGGCGGTTGCCGCCACGCCGATGGAAGTGCTCTACGACACGACTAAGGGGGCGGTGCATATGTTTGCGCGCGCCATCGCTGTCGAATTCCGGGACCGTAATATCCGCTGCAATGCCGTCTGCCCCGGCTTCATCCGCACGTCGCACGGCCTGCGCGAGGTGAAGGAGCTGCAGGCACATGGCGTCGATGTGTCCGATGCAGCAATTGCCGCACAGCAAGGCCGGATCGGCGAGCCGGAAGATGTCGCCCGCGCTGCGCTCTATCTTGCCAGCGATGAATCGATCTTCGTCAACGGCGCCCATCTTTTTGTCGACAATGGTTTTACCGCGATCTGAGCAAGCGCCGGTGAAGCCCTCTGAAAAAGTCCTGCGAAACGCTGCTTTCGGCCGCCGAAAGCAGCGTCGAGAAGATCAGGCTCCAGGCTATTTCTCCAGACTTAGCATCACGTAAGCCTCGCCGCCTTTCCGGTCATGCTGGAAGACGAAGCGATGTCCCTTGACCATGCCGGGGAAGGGCGTCCCTGCCTTGTTGGCCTGCGGCGTCTTATCGGCAAACTCGCTGATGGCGCGCAGGAATTGTGCATGCAAGGCCGGATTGGACCGGTTGGGACTCGTTACCGCGCATTCGCGATTGGGCTCGATTTGAACGGACAAAGACTTGTCATCCGTCATGCCCATGGCGGCATTGCCGAACGTGAGGAGTTTCTTGATGCCATAGCGTTTTGCCTTGGCGGAAGCGGCGGCAAAGGATGGTGCGGAGCGCAGGCAGACATCCTTGAAAGCGGTAATGGCGACATCGACGCCCTTACCGGCCTCAACGGGTGCCGCCGCCGCGATTTGTTGGGTTGCGAGGTATGCCGCGAATGTCGCCGCCAGCAAGGTGCGGGCCGCCCCGCCGTTCATCCAGCCGGTGGTGCGATGTTCAACCAATGTCATGATCTTATTTTCCCTTTGGTTTCGGATTCTCTGGAAGCAGGAGGCCGCCGTAGGCGGAGAACTTGGTGTAGGTCATGCGGGCATAGATCTCAGGCAGATTGAGCTTCATCGCCTCCCGCAACGGCTGCGGCGCTTCGGATCCGGCAAGGCGGGCCGTGTCATGCCCGAAAAACAAGCCGGTCGAACCCGTGGACACGATATCGACGATACCGGCATCGACGATTTCACCCTTGCCGATCACAATGGAATTGTCTCCGAGCAGCGGGATTTGGGGCTTGTCCCCCTTCTCGCCCATCCATCCGAGATTGGCGAACCCCATCGCCGCATTGTTGTTGCCGTTGTCGCAATAGACCATGGTGATGATATAACGACCGGGTTCGATCGCCCGGAACGACGTGCGGATGTCCTCGATAGCGGTCGCCTTGGCGACCGCAGCCAGGTTCAGTGTCAGCATCTGAACCGAAAGCTTGGCGAAGTCCTTCAATGCCGCGTTGCCATAGACGCCGGTCGGCTGTCCTATCTCGACGAAGGGGCCTGGATCGATCCTGCCATCGACGATCTTCTGGAGGCGAACCCGCCCCCTCGAACAATATGTGCCGTCCCAGGAGACGCGCACCACGGCTGCCGCCCCCTTTTCCCGAACCATGGTTTCCGCTCGCTTGCCGGCAACCTTGGTGCTCTCGCTCATTTTCATTGAATTGGGATTTTCTGCGCAGGATGAAAGAACAGTCAGGGACGCAATCAGACCGGCGGCCAGCGGTCGCATATTTCTCATTTTAAATCCGTGGCGTCCTATATATGCCCTTGCTCTTTAATGCCTCTTTCGGTTGCAAAATTTTCAACTCAGGACAAGCATTTTCCATTTTCTCACATCGCAAAAGTGTGCCTTGGTGAAAGAGTCATTGATGCGAAAGAACAGATTGAGCGGTTCGGATATCAGGCCCTGCGGCGGCCTTGCCTCCGTCGCCGTTCTGACTAAGGTGCGCAAACTGAACGGAGATCCCCCATGTCCTTCTTCCCCGGTAAAGATCCCCTGCCCGGCGATGCCTTCGCCTGTGATGCGATCGAGAACCTGATCATTCCGCGCACCAGCGATATCGGCGGCTTCCAGGTCCGCCGCGCCCTGCCGACGCGCCAGCGCCGGCTCGTCGGGCCTTTCATCTTCTTCGACCGCATGGGGCCGGCCATCCTGAAGCCCGACGAGGCGCTCGACGTGAAGCCACACCCGCATATCGGGCTTTCGACCGTCACCTATCTCTTCGACGGGGAAATCCGCCATCGTGACAGTCTCGGCACGGAAAAGGTCATCCGCCCTGGTGATATCAACCTGATGACGGCCGGCCGCGGCATCGTGCATTCCGAGCGCACGCCGGACAATCTGCGCGGCCATCCGCTCTCCATGTCCGGCCTCCAGACATGGCTTGCACTGCCTGACGACAAGGAGGAGATCGATCCTTCCTTTGCCCATACCGAAAAGACTGATATGCCGCTGATCGACGATGGCGGGGTGACCGGCCGTGTCGTCATCGGTTCGTTCGAAGGGCTGACTTCGCCGGTGAAGGTCTTCACCGATACGCTCTATGCGGATATTGCCCTGCAGCCGGGCTCGAAATTTCCCTTCGGTGCAGCGCATGAGGAGCGTGCCGTCTACGTGCTTGCGGGCGAGGTCGTCATTGCCGGCGACCGTTTCGCGGCGGACCAGCTTCTCGTCTTCCGGCCAGGCGATGCGATCACGCTCGAAGCCGGCACCGAGGGCTGTCATCTCATGCTGTTCGGGGGTGCTGCACTCAACTCGAAACGCTACATATGGTGGAATTTCGTATCCTCCTCGAAAGAGCGGATCGAGAAGGCCAAGGAGGAATGGCGCACCGGCCGCTTCGATATCGTTCCTGGCGACGAAGAGGAATTCGTGCCTTTGCCGGAGGGCTGAAGTGCTCTAAGGTGAAAAACTTGCGGTTATTCAAATGCAGTTGTTTTGCCGCAATTCAATCGAATAAAGCAAAGCCGATCAGTCAAAGAAGAGCGCCCGCCCGTGACACAATCCCCGAAGACCCCGCTGCTCGATCAGGTCGCCTACCCTGCCGACCTGCGCAAGCTCGAGGATCGCGATCTGCCGCAGCTTGCACGCGAAGTCCGGGACGAAATGATCGATGCGGTGTCCCGCACCGGCGGGCATCTCGGCGCGGGTCTCGGCGTGGTGGAATTGACGATCGCCATCCACAGCGTCTTCAACACGCCCGATGACCGGCTGATCTTCGACGTCGGCCACCAATGTTATCCGCACAAGATCCTGACCGGGCGCCGCGACCGCATCCGCACGCTGCGCCAGGAAAACGGCCTCTCCGGCTTCACCCGCCGGGCCGAGAGCGAATACGACCCCTTTGGCGCGGCGCATTCATCCACCTCGATTTCCGCCGGTCTCGGCATGGCAGTCGCCGCCGATATAGACAAGACGGACCGCCGCGTGATCGCCGTTATCGGTGACGGAGCGCTGTCGGCGGGCATGGCCTATGAGGCACTGAACAATGCCGGTGCTCTCGATGCTCGGCTGATCGTCATTCTAAACGACAACGACATGTCGATTGCGCCGCCGACGGGCGCCATGAGCGCCTATCTCGCCCGCCTTGCTTCCGGCCGCACCTATATGGGCTTCCGCGATTTCGGCAAGAAATTGACGGCTTACCTCGGCAAGAACATCGACCGGGCGATCACCCGCGCCGTCGAGCATGCCCGCGGTTACGTGACCGGCGGGACGATGTTCGAGGAAATGGGCTTCTATCATATCGGCCCGATCGACGGTCATTCCTTCGATCATCTTCTGCCGGTGCTGCGCAACGTGCGCGACAATGCGAACGGCCCGGTGCTGATCCATGTCGTGACGCAGAAGGGCAAGGGCTATGCGCCGGCGGAAGCTGCAGCCGACAAATATCACGGCGTCAACAAGTTCGATGTCATCACCGGCACGCAGGCGAAGGTGAAGCCGAATGCACCGAGCTATACCAATGTCTTTGCAGAAACTCTGGTCCAGGAAGCCACGCTCGACGACCGCGTCGTCGGCATCACAGCGGCGATGCCGAGCGGCACCGGTCTCGACAAGTTCGCCGAGATCTTCCCGTCACGCTATTTCGATGTCGGCATTGCCGAACAGCATGCCGTGACCTTTGCCGCGGGCCTTGCCGCCGAAGGTTTCAAGCCATTCGCAGCGCTCTATTCCACCTTCCTGCAGCGCGCTTATGACCAGGTCGTGCATGATGTGGCGATCCAGGGCCTGCCGGTGCGCTTCCCCATCGATCGCGCCGGTTTCGTCGGCGCCGACGGCCCGACGCATGCGGGCTCCTTCGACACGGCCTTCCTTGCCACCCTGCCCGGCTTCGTGGTCATGGCGGCCGCCGACGAGGCGGAGCTGAAGCATATGGTGCGCACGGCCGTTGCCTATGATACCGGCCCGATCTCGTTCCGCTATCCGCGCGGCGAAGGTATCGGCGTCGACATGCCGGAGCGCGGCCAGATTCTCGAGATCGGCAAGGGGCGCATCGTCAAGGAAGGCACCAAAGTCGCGCTTCTCTCTTTCGGGACGAGGCTTGCCGACTGTCTGTTGGCGGCCGAAGATCTCGATGCCGCAGGCCTGTCGACGACGGTTGCCGATGCGCGCTTTGCCAAGCCGCTCGACCATGCTCTGATCCGCCAGCTTGCACGGCATCACGAAATCCTCATCACCGTGGAAGAAGGTTCCGTCGGCGGCTTCGGCAGCCAGGTCATGCAGTTCATGGCGATGGACGGGCTGCTCGACCGCGGGCTGAAGGTCCGTTCGCTCGTCATGCCCGATATCTGGATGGAGCAGGCGAAGCCGGAGGCAATGATCGCCCATGCAGGTCTCGATCGCGCCGGCATCGTCTCGACCGTCTTCAACGCGCTCGGACGCGGTGTTGCGGTCGGTGTGGCCGGTTAAGGCCGCACACCGACCGGCATCTGCTTATTCCGGCTTCTTGCCGTCGCGATAGAAGATCATGCCGCCGTGATGCAGCACACCGTCGATGAAATCGCCGTCGGCGGTAAAGCCGGTATCGTCCCAGTATTCGATATGGTCGCCGGTCACTTCATAGCGGCCCTGATAGGCGCTCTTTCGCGTGCCGCGCGCCTCGTCATATCGCCCGTTCGGCAGCAGCTCCTGACGGATATGCCCGTCACCGGTGATCCACATGCCGAGATAGGGATGGTTCTGCATTTTCTGTTCCTCTGAAAGAGCCGATGAAGAGGCTGCGAACGAAAAGACCGCGGCTGCAAGTGCCGAACGGATTGCCATGGTCAGAGCCCCACATTTTCGGTCGGACGAACCGAGATGTCGTTGACGTCGACATCGTAGGGCTGCTCGATGGCGAAGCGGATTGCCCGGGCGATGGCGTCGGGCTTCAGGGCAATCGCCCGGAAGGAGACCATGGCTTCAGCCGAGAAGGGTTCGGTAATCGTCGAAGCGAGTTCGGATTCGACCACACCAGGATAGATGCAGGTGACCCGAAGTTTCTTATTTTCCTGACGCAGACCGTCGGAAATCGCCCGCACCGCATATTTCGTCGCGCAGTAGACGGCGGCGGTCGGCACGACCGCCAGGCCGCCCACCGAGGAGATATTGATGATCTGGCCGCGATCCTGCGCATTCATGATCGGCAGTACGGCGGCAATGCCGTAGAGCACGCCCTTGATGTTGACGTCGATCATCTGATCCCATTCCTCGACCTTGAGCGAGGACATGAGCGACAGCGGCATGATGCCGGCATTGTTGATGAGGACGTCGATGCCGCCGAAAGCATCGACCGCCGCCTTGGTGAAAGTCTCGACGTCGGCTCGATCGGTCACGTCGAGCGCGCGGAATTCCACCGTGCCGCCGCCGTCACGGATTTCCCATGCCAGTTCTTCCAGCCGGTCGGTGCGGCGCGCACCGATCATCAGCTTCGCGCCTGCCGCACCGAGTTCGCGCGCCACGCCGGCACCAATGCCGCTGCTGGCGCCGGTGATCAGAACCGTCTTGTCCTTGATACCAGTCATGTCTCTTTCCTCATGCTTCAATGATGGCCGCAGCCGGATGCTGCCGATCCATGCGCATGAGATTGGGTCCGAGGGGCGGAAGCCGATAGCAAGCTTCTCCGGATTTCTTGCACGATCTTCCGAAACCAGCCGAGAGCACTTGGCATTTGCCGCAGTGTCGGCCATGCTGCTTGAATGGAAAAAATTGCCGAACTTGCAGAATTGATCGATCGCCACACGGGTACGGACGGCAGCTTCGATACGGCGCTGCCGCGTGTCGGCATCATACGATCCTCCGCCCGAACGGAACCGATCCACACACTCTACGAACCTTCCTGCTGCATCGTGGCGCAGGGGCGCAAACGCGCTGTGATCGGCGACAGCGTGCATGTCTATGATGCCGCGCATTATCTCGTCGTCGGCGTCGACCTGCCCGTCATCGGCGCGGTCGTCGAGGCGAGCGCCAACCGGCCCTATCTGTGTCTGAGGCTGCAACTCGACCGCAGCCTGCTTACCGAGATGCTTCCTGCCGTCTGCGGACGGCCGCCGGAGAGCCCAGCGGCGGGCGTCAGCGCCACGACGCCTGAGTTGATCGATGCCGCCGCGCGCATGCTGCGGCTGCTCGACACGCCCGACGATGCGGAGGTTCTGGCGCCTTTGGTCGAGAGGGAAATCCTCTATCGCCTCATACGCGGGCCGCAGGGCGCACTGCTGCGGCAGATTGCCAATGGTGAAAGCCGGCTCAGCCAGATCGGCCGGGCGATCGACTTCGTTCGAAAGAATTTCAGCGAGCCCTTCGCCATCGAACATCTGGCTTCTGTGGCAGGCATGAGCGCGTCATCCTTTTACGAACACTTCAAGACGGTGATGGCGATGAGCCCGCTGCAGTTTCGCACCCAACTGCGTCTGCAGGAGGCGCGGCGGCTGATGGTGACGGAAGGGTTGACCGCGGCTGAGGCGGGTTTCCGGGTGGGCTATGACAGCCCTTCACAGTTCAGCCGCGATTATGTCCGCGTGCATAATGTTCCGCCGCGGCGGGATATCGAGCGGCTGCGCGCCTCCGCCGGGTGAGACCGCAAAAAAGAAAAGGCGGCACCGAATGCCGCCCTGCCCTTTTCATCAATGAGGCGATTGCTCTCAGAACTCGGTCCAATCTTCCTGGACAGCAACGGCGGCTGCCGATGCCTGCCTGCCGCCGAAGGCCTTGGTGACCTTGCCGGCGAGCGCACGGGCCGGAGAGGCGACCGGGCGGGACGCGGCGGTTGCGGCTACCGTCCGCTGGACCGGAGCGGCAGCCTGGGCGCCAAGCTTGAACTGTCGCAGCAGTTCGTCGAGGGCAGAGGCTTCCTGGGCAAGCGCGTGACTGGCAGCCGTCTGCTCTTCAACCATGGCGGCATTCTGCTGTGTGCCCTGGTCCATGTTGTTGACGGCGGTGTTGATCTCCTGCAGGCCGATCGACTGTTCGCGGGTGGCTGTGACGATCGCGCCGACGTGGCGGTTGATTTCCTGAACCTCGGCGACGATCGCCTCCAGCGCCTTGCCGGTTTCGCCGACGAGGCCGACGCCCGAGTTGACCTGTTCGCTTGATGTGTTGATCAGCGCCTTGATTTCCTTGGCAGCATTTGCCGAGCGCTGGGCGAGTTCGCGGACTTCCTGTGCGACGACGGCAAAGCCCTTACCCGCTTCACCGGCACGTGCCGCTTCGACGCCGGCGTTCAGAGCGAGCAGGTTGGTCTGGAAAGCGATGTCGTCGATGACGCCGATGATGTTGGAGATCTCGCCCGAGGACTTTTCGATCTGCTGCATGGCCGAAACCGCCCTGCGGACGACTTCGCCGGACCTTTCGGCGCCGAGGCGGGTGCGCTCGACAAGGTTGCCGACATCTTCGGCACGCTTGGCGGAGTCGCGGACCGTCGTCGTGACTTCTTCGAGAGCGGCGGCGGTCTCCTCGACAGCAGCGGCCTGCTGCTCGGTGCGGTGGGCGAGATCATCCGCGGCAGAACGGATTTCGCCGGCGCCGGCGTTGATGGCCGAAGCGTTGCGGCCAACCGATTGCAGGGCGGCCTGCAGCTTTTCGAGGGCATTGTTGAAATCGTTGCGCAGGCTGTCGTATTGCGGCGCGAAGGGCGTATGGATGCGGGCTGCGACATCGCCATTCGCAAGCCCTGCAAGGCCGCCGGCCAGAGCTTCGACCGCAAAGCGGAGTTCGCCTTCTTCACGGGCTTTTTGCTCATCGCTGATCTGGCGCTGACGTTCGGCTTCGCCGCGCATGCGGTCGGTTTCGCCGGCAAGCTGCTGCTTTTCGATGGCCGCTTCCTTGAACACGAGCACCGACTGGGCCATGCGGCCGACTTCGTCCTGCCTGTCGGTGGCCGGAACTTCGATATTGTTGTCGCCGCCAGCGAGACGATCCATGGCGGCCGTCATGCCGACGATCGGACGAACGATTGTGCGCGACAGAGCCCAGGCGAGTGCGGCAGCGGCGAGTGCAGCAGCAATGCCACCGGCCAGAAGCGTGGTCTTGAGGTCGCTGTTGGCATCCGCCCGCGCCGCAGCGAGTGCTATGGACTTGTCGCGGGCGAGAGACTTGATCTTGGCGGAAGCGGCACGGAAACCGTCGAGCTGGCCCTTGGTGGCGTTGACGCCGATCTTGACGACGTCTGCGATCGGCGTCTCTGTTTCCTTGCGAGCCTTGGCCTGCGGCTCGGCAAGCTCGTGGAAATACAGGTCGGCCGCCTTCTGCATGTCGTCGATCATCGAGACCAGCTCAGGCTGGGAAGCAGCAGTCTGCTTGGCAGCGGCAATCGCCTTCAGCATGCGGTCGCGGTTGGCGAAAATATCGCCATAAGTGCTGTCGCTGCGGAAGAGGATGAAGCCGCGCAGGTTGACGGCCTGCTCGAGCATGGCCTGCAGCGCGTCGTCGATCTGATTGACCAGAAGCTCGGACTTTTCCTGCTCGGCGGAAGCGCTCGCCGACGTGGTTGCCTTGGAATAGACGAAAGCGGAAACGGATACGAAAATAAGGATGAGTGCTGCGAACGTGGCCGCAAGCTTACCATTCAAGGATATGTTTCGGGCGAACATCGGTCAATTTCTCCTGGCGACATCAGGCGCGACAAGGGGCGGCCACGCAAATGCGCAGCCACAAGACTTCTTGATGAGGAACATGATCGGCGGTGAGGACGCAGGAGCCTTCATGGCACGAAGCGATTCAAAAAAGCGAACCGCTGCAATCAAAGTGAACCTATGCGAGCAGGGATTTAAATTTGTTTAAATTTGTGCGCCGCAGCACAAGTTGGCTCTGATTATTGCAGTTCCGGTGATGTGAAGCCGTGACAGCATATCCGTCATGCCAACAAAAATGCTTGCAACCGGCGGCTTTGCCGGTCATTCACAGCCGATGTCAGATCAAAACAGCCAGCGCCTCGACCAACTTCTCGTCACTCTCGGCCTCTTTGCGAGCCGCTCACGGGCGCGCGATGCCGTGGCGCGCGGCACGGTGAAAGTCGCCGGCAAAGTAGTGACAAAGGCCGGCGCCGTCTTCGCTTCGGATGCGACAATCGAGATCGACGATCCGGCACAGGATTATGTCTCGCGTGCAGCGTTGAAGCTTGTGGCAGCACTCGACCATTTCGGGCTCGACCCGGCCGGGCGGCACTGTCTCGATGTCGGCGCATCGACCGGCGGCTTCACGGAAGTGCTGCTGGAACGGGGTGCGGCGCATGTGACGGCAATCGATGTCGGCCACGGGCAGATGCATCCGAGGATATCGGCCGATCCGCGCGTGACCAATATCGAGGGGTTGAACGCCCGCAGCCTGACGGCCGAGGATATCGGCCACGCGGTGGATTTCATCGTCTCCGACGTCTCCTTCATTTCGCTGAAGCTGGCGCTCGCTCCGGCGCTCGATATCGCAGAGCCGGGCACCCTCGCCGCAATTCTCGTCAAGCCGCAGTTCGAGGCGGGACGCGAAGCAATCGGCAAGGGTGGTTTGTTGAAGGATCCGGCTTCCGGGCCTGATGTGGCGGCGGAACTCGAACGCTGGTTCAGCGAGGATATGGGCTGGAAGAGTTTCGGGCTCATCCCCTCGCCCATTTCGGGCGGCGACGGCAATCAGGAATTTCTACTGGCAGGGACGAAAGCGTGAGCACGGAAACAATCACGATCGACAGACTCGGTGCACAGGGCGACGGCATTGCCAACGGCAAGGATGGGCCAGTCTATGTGCCCTTCACCCTGCCCGGCGAGACGGTAGCGATCGCCCGCGTCAAGAACCAGGGCACCGTGATGTCGATCGCCTCGGCTTCCGCCGCCAGGCAGGAGCCGCCCTGCCGGCATTTCGGTCCCGATGGCGTCAATGGCACCTGCGGCGGCTGCACCCTGCAGCACATGGCGGATGTCCCCTACCGCGCCTTCAAGCGGCAGCTCGTCATCGATGCGCTGAGGTCCAAAGGACTGACGCCTGAGGTCAGCGAGATCGTGGCCGCCCATCCGGGTGAGCGGCGGCGGGTGGTTTTTGCGGCGCGCAAGACCGAGAAGGACATGCTCATCGGCTTCAACCAGGCCGAAAGCCACCACATCGTCGCCATCGAGGAATGTCCCATCTCGTCGACGGGGATCGTTTCCCGGCTGCCGGCGATCAAGGCCGTCGGTGCTGCCGTGGCGACCAATGCCGAGGCCTTCCGCATCGCGGTTCTGGAAACGCTCTCCGGTCTCGATCTTGCGATCGAAGGCGTGAAGAAGCTTTCCGACCAGCAACGGCGCAAGGCGGTCGAGGTCGTGCTTGGCCTTCGCGGCATTGCGCGCGTTTCGCTCGACGGCGAAATTCTCGTCGAGCCGGTGAAGCCGATGATCGAGTTCGGCGGCGTGCAGGCTTCCCCGCCCGCCGGCGGTTTCACGCAGGCGACGAAGCCGGCCGAAGAGGCGATGGCCAACCTCGTGCTTGCCCATGTCGGCAAGGCCAAGCGGATCGCCGATCTCTTCGCCGGTGCCGGTACGTTTTCGCTGCAACTTGCTCGTCTCGGCCGCGTGCATGCCGTTGAAGGCGACGGCAAGGCGATTGCGGCACTCGACCACGCGGCGCGCAACACGCAGGGCCTGAAGCCCGTGACCAGCGAAAAGCGTGATCTCTTCCGCCGCCCGCTGATGACCTCGGAGCTCAAAGTCTTCGATGCCGTCGTCTTCGATCCGCCACGCGCAGGCGCGGAATTCCAATGCAAGGAGCTGGCGCGCTCGATCGTCAAGAAGGTCGTCGCCGTCAGCTGCAATCCGCTGACGCTTGCCCGCGATCTCGCCCTCCTCGTCGAGGGCGGCTACCGCATTACGTCGGTTACGCCCATCGACCAGTTCCTCTGGACCTCGCATGTCGAGATCGTGGCCACGCTGGAAAAATGAGCAGCCGTCAGCCGACCTTTTCGCCGGCGAGATAGCGGCCGAGCTGATCGAGCTGTCCGGCGATACCGGCCTGGCGGTATTCCACCTTATCGCCACCGTCGAGGATGGTGATCTGCTCCGTCACCACGACATGCGTGCCTTCCGGCACCGGCGTCAGGCTGATGGTCGTCAGCGACGAAGAGATGCGCCGCTCATTGTGCGACATCGTATAGGCGTAGACGATACGGCGATCCCTGACGATATCCTCATAGCGGGCGTCGGCGACATATTCGTCGCTCTTGCCGAAATTGAACCGGCTGATATCGCGGCCGCCGACGCGGAAATCATTCTCGGTATAGGTGGTGGTGAAATCCTCGCCGATCGCCTCCCACTGCAGGCGTGCTTTCGGATCGGACCAGGCGGCAAAGACGCGCGGGGCCGGCACGTCATAGGTGCGCTCGACGGAGAAGGTGGAATGAAGGGTGCTGTACTCTTCCTGCATGATCTTACTCCTTTTCGTTCTGCTTCTCAGGGTTGTCAGACATTTCCGGATTGGCATCGAGATATGCGCCCAGCCTGTCGAGGCGGCGCTCCCAGAGCGTGCGGCGCTCGTTGATCCAGGCTTCGGCAGAGCGTAGCGCCTGCGGCTCGATCCGGCAGGTGCGCACGCGGCCGGTTTTTTCCGAACGCACGAGGCCACTCGCTTCCAGCATCTGCAGATGCTGGAGGACCGAAGGCAGCGCCATGGACAGGGGCGCGGCCAGTTCCTTAACGGAAGCCGGCCCCTTGCAGAGCCGATCCACCATGCTGCGCCGGGCGGGATCCGCCAGAGCCTGAAACATCAAATCAAGGGCATGCGATTGGTTAGGCATATGCCTAACTATAAGCGACGCAATACGGGAGTCAATAAATAGTTTGGCGAATACCTAACTATCCAGGATCAGGGAAGACGCTGTCGGTGTGTCTTGACATGCCGTTCTTCCAATAGCTTCTTTTTAGGGGCTCAGCGGCGCATGAAGGCCTCGAAGGCGGCGCGTGCTTCATCACTTCTCAGGCGGGCGGTGAAATGACGAGCCTCTTCATCGATCCGGGCAATGACCTCCTCCCGCGGGCCGCGAACGAGGTCGCGGGCGATCTTCAACGCTTCCGGCGGCTTGGCGGCAAGCTTTGCGGCTGCAGCCAGCGCCTGCTTTTCAACCTCTTCCGGGCTCGTCACCTTCCAGATGAGACCGGCTTGCCTCGCATCCTCGGCCGTAAAGGCCTCTCCGGCGGCGAGCATGGCGAAGGCGCGCTGGTGCCCCATGATACGCGGAGCGATCAGGCTGGAACCCGCCTCCGGCACCAGTGCCAGATCGACGAAGGGCGTGCGGAACTGGCTGCGGTCGGAGGCGATCGTCAGGTCGCAATGCAGGTTGAGCGTCGTGCCGATGCCGATTGCCAGACCATCGACGCCCGAGACGAGAGGCTTTTCGGCATTGACGAGCGCATAGAGGAAATCGATCAGCTCCAGCCCCACACTGCCGCCCATGGCCGCGGCGAGGAAATCGCCGATGTCGTTGCCGGCCGAGAAGCTGCCTTCGGTGCCGAAAAAGACCGTCACCCTGATCCCGGCATCGCTGTTTGCGGCATTCAGGGCATCCGTCATCGTGCGATACATGTCGCGGGTAAAGGCGTTCTTCTTTTCCGGCCGGTTGAAGCGGATGATCTGGACGGCCGGATCTTCCGCGGATCGCTCGATGACGATGGGATCACTCATTTTCAGCTCCTTAGGCAAGGACGGCGCGGGCCGCGGCAAGGCTCCCTGCGCCGTTGACGACACGGTCCTTCAGCGCCGCCGTTTCGGACAGCAGATTCTCGGCGGCGAAGCGGCAGAGCGCGATACGGCTTTCACCCGCCCCATCCGCTACGCGAGCAAGGCCGCCTTTTGCGAGATAGCAGCCGGTCAGAGCAAGCCCAAAGAGACGCTGATAGGGCGTGGCGCCGGACAAGGCCTCTGCCGATTTGCCCTCTGCGAGGTGGGCCAGCAGCCAGTCTGTCGCCTTCTCCAGATCGGCGAGCGCAGCTCCGAGCCTGTCGGCCGTCGCGCCGAAACCCTCGAGGTTCGAACTGGAGACAGCCTCAGCGATCGCCTTCATCTCGGCGATGAAGCCCCTGACCTGCTCGCCGCCGGACAAAGGCAGCTTACGGATGACGAGATCGATTGCCTGAATGCCGTTCGTGCCTTCATAGATCGGGGCAATGCGGGCATCGCGCAGATAGCGGGCCGCACCTGTCTCCTCGATGAAGCCCATGCCGCCATGAACCTGAATGCCAAGAGAGGCGACATCGACGCCGGCATCGGTCGCAAAGGATTTGGCGATCGGCGTCAGCAGTGCTGCGCGCTCCTGCCAGTCCTCGCGGCGTTCCGTAGCACGATGCGCCATGTCGATCGCATGGGCGCAGGCATAGGCGATAGCGCGCGAACCCTGCGTCAGCGCCTTCATGGTCAGCAGCATCCTGATCACATCGGGATGGTCGATGATTGGGCTCATGCCGGACCCGCTCCAGCCCGGCGCCCTGCCCTGCGTGCGCTCCTTGGCATAGGCGATCGCCTTCTGCGTCGCCGCCTCGCAGATCGCCACACCCTGCATGCCGACGGCGAGGCGCGCATTGTTCATCATCGTGAACATGCAGGCGAGACCCTTGTTCTCCTCGCCGATCAGCCAGCCGACCGCCCCCTTCTCATCGCCGAATTTTCCGTCGCCATAGATCATCGTGCAGGTCGGCGAGCCGTGGATGCCGAGCTTATGCTCCAGCGAATGGCAATAGAGATCGTTGCGGGCACCCAGCGAGCCGTCCTCATTGACGAGGAATTTCGGCACGAGGAAGAGCGAGATGCCGCGCGTGCCGGCAGGCGCGTCCGGCAGGCGGGCGAGTACGAGATGAATGATGTTGTCTGCCGCGTCATGCTCGCCCCAGGTGATGAAGATCTTCTGGCCGAAGAGACGGTAAGTGCCATCCTCGCAACGTTCGGCGCGCGCTTTCAACACGCCGAGATCGGAGCCGGCATGGGGTTCCGTGAGGTTCATCGTGCCGGTCCATTCACCAGACACCATGCGCGCCAGATATTTTTCCTTGAGGGCGGCACTGCCATGTACATTCAGGGCCTCGATCGCGCCCATGGTCAGCGTCGGGCAGAGCGCGAAAGCCATGGAGCCGGAGTTCCACATCTCGAGTGCCGCAACACTCAGCATGTGCGGCAAAGCCTGGCCACCGAAGTCCTCCGGTGCGGTCAGGCCGTTCCAGCCGCCGGCGGCCCAATTGCGATAGAGATCACGCCAGCCGTCCGGCGTTTTCACCTCACCGTTGGAAAGGCGGGCGCCCTGGCGGTCGCCGATGTCGGCCAGAGGGGCGATTTCCTTCGTGGCGAATCGTCCCGCCTCGGCAAGGATGGCATCGACTAGATCTTCACCAAGATCGCCCAAAAGACCACCGTCGATCGCTTCTGCCATGCCGGCGACGTGCTTCAGCGTGAACGCGATTTCCTCGACGGGCGCCTTGTACATCTTATTTTCCTCCGCATTCGGCTTACGCACGGCCAAGCCGGTGCACAAGCGCTTCCGTTTGAAGAGCTAATTGATTTTTACGTAAACGTCAATTTTGTTTCCGTCGATAACCTTGATCGGGAGCGCCTTTTCGCTTGTGCACTTGCACAAACAAACGTCATGGAGAATCTCTAAGCGTGTCGCGATCTTTCAGATCCGCTGCCACGCTTAGGTCTTGTTTTGACGCATGTCGTTATCGCAAAACCGCTACACACTTTTGCGCGACATGCTTTAGTAGGATTGATCGCCTTCGCGAGAGGATCGGCAACAATGGATACCTTGCCCGTCAACATACCCGGCCTCGTATGGGCCTACCGTTTCTCGCCGAAAAGCAAGAAGGCCGCGCGGCTGCAAAACAGCGCGACGGCCGCGGAGTTGACCGCGGACGACGGTTTCTATTGGCTGCATCTCAACCTCGCCGACGCCCGCGTACCCGCCCTGCTCGACACGCTCGGCGTGATGGATGACGCCAAGTCGGCTCTGACCACGCGCGATACGCACGCGGTTCTGACTGTCGACGAGCAGATGCTCTACGGCACGCTGGTGGACTGCCAGCGTGAGTTCGATCAGGACACGGCCGATCTCGGCTGGCTGCATTTCGCGATTTCCGACCGGTACATCATCACCACACGCCTGCAGCCGTTGAGAAGCGTGGAGCGGACACGTGTGATGATCGAGAAGAATCCCGGCAAGTTCACCCGCCCCGTCGATCTCTTCGAGCTGCTTGTAACCGAGTTCCAGCGCACGCTGATATCAGTCGTCATGGAGCTCACCGAAGAGCTCAACCTGATCGAGGATTTCGTCTACGACAGCGCCTCGCGGGACGAGCGCCGCAGGCTTGCTCCCGTCCGTCGCACGATCGTGCGCCTGCACCGCCACCTGCGCACGGTCCTCGCGCTGATGCGGCGAGCCGCAGCCTCAGACGAAGATGAAATGCCCTTCGGCTTTGACGATATTGCCGGGCGATTGACGAGCCGGCTGGAGACGGTCGACCATGATGTCTATGCGCTGCAGGACCGGGCACGGCTGCTGCACGAAGAAATCGATTCCAAGCTCTCCTCCGAGACGAACCGCCACCTTTATATCCTGTCGATCATGACGGCCTTCCTGTTGCCGCCGACGCTGGTGACCGGCTTCTTCGGCATGAACACGGCCAACCTGCCCTTCGCCGTCGGAGACTACGGTACGGAATATGCCGTGGTGCTCATCATCGCCTCCATCGCTTTGGCTTATTGGCTCTTGAAGCGGGTAAACATCCTCTAAAATGAAACGCCCGGCACGATGGCCGGGCGTTCTATCTCGATCTCTGGCTTCGCCTCAATAATAGGGTGAATAGCACTGTTGGCGCGGACCGTTATAGGGCTGGAACGTATTGTCATAGGCCCGATAAGAACGGTAGCGGTTTTCGCACCAGGCGACATGACTCGGATTGATGCCCGAGGGAGCCGGTGCGGGTGCATAGTAGCGCGGCTGTGCGGCGATGGCGCCACCAATGATCGCGCCGGCACCGAAGGCTGCCAGCGGATACCAGTAGCCATTATAGTGACGGTAACCCGGGCGATAATAGGAATAGCCGCGGTAGCCGCCGTACCAGCCAGGGCGATAGGCCGGACGGTAGCGCGGATAGTAACCGGGCCGGTAGTAGCCCCCACCATAGTAGCGGCGGTATTGGACGTTTTCGACAGGCGAAGATTTTTCCACCTGCGGGGCGGCCGGCATCTGAATTGCCTGCGACGGCACGAAGCTCGTCACAACGACGGCGGCGGCCATAACCGCAGTCGCGACCTTCTTACTCAGCCCAAACATTGCGTATCTCCGATCAAGAGCGAAAAAGCCTGCTGACCAACGGATAAAACGGAAAATTGTTCCCGAATGACCCGAAAGCAGCCTTTACGCTCCATCTCTACCGGAGGTGAAATGAACCGGACATTAACCGGTCATGAACGCTCTCAGGCGACGACTGAAAGCTTGGCCTGATCGCCCTGCAGGCGATTGATCATGAAATTCGAATACCATTCGAGGAACTGCATGACGCCGCCTTCGTGGGCAGTCGAATAAGGACCGGGCTCATAGGCCGGCGAGCGGATGCCAAAGGCATTCTCTTCGACGATGCGGCGATCCTGATCGTTGGTCTCGGTCCAGACATGTGTCAGGTCTTCGAGATTGTAATCCACGCCTTCGACAGCATCCTTGTGGACGATCCACTTGGTGGTCACGGCCGTCTCGTTGGCGCTGAGCGGCAGCACGCGGAAGGAGATGGCGTGATCGCCGAGCAGATGGTTCCAGGTCGTCGGATAGTGGAAGAGCAACATGGTGCCGATGTGGCTGATCTTCACGTCGTCGGAGAGTGGGCGCTTGACGGCGGGCTTGCCGGACATGGTGTAGCTCTCGGCATCCTCGATCAGCGGCATGCGAGCGGTGCGGAACTGTCCGTCCGGCGAGATCTGGAACTTGCTCGGCAGGCCGGCCGCCTCGCAGCGCGCCCAGTGGCCGGCAATCTCCGGATCGTCAGCGCCACCGTCCGTGCCGGTCACGCTCGGTGCTTCCGGATAGGTGCGGCAGAGTTCAGGATGGTTTGCGGCGCAGTGATAGCACTCACGATTATTTTCCCAGACCAGTTTCCAGTTGCCCTTCTCGATGATGGTGCTCTGGAAGGCGATCTTGGCCTCGCCGATGTGATGCGGGGCCATGTAAGGCTCGATCTTGTCGCGTACTGACTGGAAGTCCGGCGCGACATTGGCGAGGCAAATGAAGACGTAACCGGCGACGATCTCGCAATGAACCGGCTTCAAGCCGTAACCGCTCTTGTCGAAATCATCGCCCATGTGGCGGGCGAAGGCGAGCTTGCCGTCGAGGTCGTAGGTCCATTGGTGATAGGGGCAGACGAGACGCACCGACGAGCCGTGCTCCTTGGTGCAGACACGCGAGCCGCGGTGGCGACAGCTATTGTGGAAGGCGCGAATGACATTGTCGCGTCCGCGCACGATGACGACGGGATAATCGCCGATCTGGACGGTGAAGTAGGCGCCCGGCTTCGGCAATTCGCAATCATGGCCGATGAACAGCCAGTCGCGATAGTAGATCATCTCCATGTCCAGACGGAAATAATCCTCGTCAATATAGAAGGGCTGTTCGAGACTGAAACCCTCGCGGCGGCTCTTGAGCTGGCGCAAAACGTTGCTGCGAATATCCATCTGCCTATCCTTGTGCATGTGGCTGCTACTCTTTTCGAGCACCGCAGCGGAAGCGCGCCCGCTTCCTTCTCCCTCCGGAGAACTGGTCATGGGGTTATTTAAGCACCGAGCATGCCGGTCGCTTGGTTGTAAAGCGACATCCGCTTCGAAATTGACGACAGGGAGTCGAGCGGTCCTCAGAAACATTCATTCGCCTTTGATTATCGTCAATTGCGACATTTCCTGGCCCTTCAGACATAAGCGAATCCAATGCGCAGATAAAATCCTGTCGTATTTACGACATGTCGGCCTCAAACCCGGCTCTCGCGCCTTCTTCGCGCTATTTTAACAGGGCGTTAAGCACGAAATCCTATCCTTGCCGGTGACCCACACAGCGAAGACTGCGGAAACCATGGCCAAACTTCGATATTTCGACACGCGGGAAGAGATCAAGCCTACGGAACCGCGGCTTTTCGCCAAGCACTCGGAATTCCTGCGCACCGGCCGTATCAGCCGCCGTCGCGAAGACTGGCTCCCGGAGGAGCGCCGCTATCTCACACATGAGGAAGTGGCCGAAAAGACCGCACGAAAGCTGCAGGCCGCCGGTGAAAAAACCCACCAGAACATCAACGGTTTCCACCGCGCGATCCAGTTTCCGAAGATGATCTTCCACCGGACGCTGGCCGACAGCCCGCATCTCGGCTACTGCCACGTCACGGCCGCACGCACCAAATTCGCCCACTACGACGAAGTGGCATGGGCCTTCTACATCGCCAACTTCTATTCCGACATCGGCGACAACGACAATTTCTTCGACAATATCGCGGTACAGAATTCCCGCATGTATTTCGCCGTGGCGGTCAAGCCGGGTGAAAGCACGCCGGAGAAGATGGTGGTCGACCGCTCCGTGCGGGGCAACGGCCTGCTCTTCCGCACAAACGATCCGCAGATCGCCATCCGCAACATCCTTCTGCTCGGCGCCCGCAACGAGCAGCTTCGCCAGATCATCCGCCAGCTATAGGTCCGCCGGCTGTTGGTCCGCTCGTTCTGGACGGGATTGATCGCGTCGCAAGGAAGGCCTAATGACTGCCGCAGTAAAAACCGGGCAGGACATGGCACGCATTATCGACATCAAGGCGGACAGGCAGACGGCGCTCGAAGCCGGCTGCGCGGCACTTGCCGAAGGCTTTGCTATCGCCATTCCTACCGAGACCGTCTATGGCCTTGCCGCCGACGCCACCAATCCGGCTGCAATCACCCGCATCTACGAGAGCAAAGGGCGGCCACGCTTCAATCCGCTGATCTGCCATATGGCGGATCTTGCGATGGCAGAGACCTATGCGGAATTCGATCCGATCTCGCGCGCGCTCGCAGAAACCTTCTGGCCCGGCCCGCTGACGCTGGTCCTGCCGCTGAAATCAGGCACCACGATCCATGCGCTGGCGACCGCGGGCCTCGACAGCGTCGGCATCCGCATACCGAAAGGCTTTACGGGTGAACTGATCCGCGCCTTCGGGCGACCGCTCGCGGCTCCGAGCGCCAATACATCAGGCAAGGTGAGCGCCACGAGTGCTGCCCATGTCGAAGCCGATCTCGGCGCAAAGATACCGCTGATCCTCGACGCGGGCGCGAGTGCAGTCGGAGTGGAATCGACGATCGTGAAGATCGAGAACGGCGAACTTCGCTTGTTGCGGCCAGGCGGTCTGCCGGCCAAGGAGATCGAGCGGGTGACCGGCAAGCGATTGCTGCGTTCAAAGAAGGCTGCCGCGGCGATCGAAGCGCCGGGCATGCTCGCCTCGCATTACGCGCCGGGTGCGGCCGTCCGGCTGGATGCCACCGATCTCCACCCCGGCGAAGCGCTGATCGCCTTCGGACCGGAGACGGTGGCAGGCGCCGAGCATGCCGCGATCACGCTGAACCTCAGCCCGCGCGGCGATCTCTCGGAGGCGGCCGCCAATCTTTTCGACTACATGAAGAAGGCCGATGCCAGCGGCGCGGCCATGATCGCCTTTTCACCGATCCCCGACGAGGGGCTTGGAGAGGCGATCAACGATCGATTGCGGCGCGCGGCGGCACCGCGCGAGTGAGGAAGAGGGACCGGGCTCCATGAGCAGCACAAGCATTTCGCCTGATATCATCGAGCGTTTCACGGCCATCGTCGGCGAGAAATATGCGCTTCGCAGCGAAGCCGATCTCGCGCCGCACCTCATCGAGAACCGCGGCCTCTATCACGGCTCCTCCCCTCTCCTGCTGAAACCCGGTTCGGTCGAGGAAGTCTCCGCGATCATGAAGCTTGCCACCGAGACCGGTACCGCAATCGTGCCGCAGACGGGCAATACCGGCCTCGTCGGCGGGCAGACGCCGCGCGAAGGCAAGGCGGATGTCATTCTGTCGCTCGAACGCATGAACAAGATCCGCGATGTCGATCCGGTCGCCAACGTGCTGGTCGCCGATGGCGGCGCGATCCTTGCCGAGGTGCAGAAGGCCGCCGAGGCGCATGGCCGGCTGTTTCCGCTGTCGCTCGGCTCCGAAGGGTCCTGCCGCATCGGCGGAAACCTTTCCACCAATGCCGGCGGAACCGCGGTTCTTGCCTATGGCAATATGCGCCAGCTCTGCCTCGGCCTCGAAGTCGTACTGCCGACGGGCGAAATCTGGGACGGGCTCCGCCGCCTGAAGAAGGACAATACGGGCTATGACCTGCGCGATCTCTTCATCGGCGCGGAGGGCACGCTCGGCATCATCACCGGTGCGGTGCTGAAGCTCTTCCCGCAGCCGCTCGGCCATCAGGTGGCCTTTGCAGGGCTTTCGTCTGTCGAGGATGCGCTCGCCTTCTTCAATCTTGCCTCCAGCCTCTGCGGCGCTTCTCTCACCGGCTTCGAGCTGATGCCACGCTTCGGCGTCGAGATCACCGCGCGCAATATCGACGGCGTGCGCGATCCGCTGGAGACGCCGCATGACTGGTATGTGCTGGTCGATATCTCTACCTCGGATTCCGCTGAAACGGCCGAGCGAATGATGAATGCCGTGCTGGAACAGGGTTTCGAAGCGGGACTTGTTCAGGATGCGGCAATCGCCTCCTCCGTCGCACAGCAGAAGGCACTCTGGCATATGCGCGAAAGCATGTCGGAGGCCCAGAAGCCGGAGGGCGGCTCGATCAAGCACGATGTTTCCGTGCCGGTTTCGAAGATCCCGCACTTCATGAACGAGGCTGGAGAGGCGGTGATGTCGGCAATGCCCGGCGCACGCATCTGCGCCTTCGGCCATATGGGCGACGGCAATATCCACTACAACATCTCGCAGCCTGTTGGTGCCGACAAGGATGCCTTCATCGCCCGCTGGCACGAAATGAACCATATCGTGCACGGGCTGGTGCTTGCCCATGGCGGATCGATCTCCGCCGAGCACGGTATCGGTCAACTGAAGCGTGATGAGCTGGCGTCGATCCGGCCTGATATCGAGATGGAGCTGATGCGCCGCATCAAGCGCGCCTTCGATCCGGCCGGCATCATGAACCCGGACAAGGTGGTGAGCCTCTAGAGCCTTTCCTAGAGCGCCGTGCGTCCATTCGGACGCACAAAGGACGCTCTAACTCTTTGAATCGACGCATCGGGCTTTCCGAAAATCGATTCCGATTTTCGGAAAGCCCGATGCTGTAGGCTCTGGGAGGCTCACACCATTATCAAAGCAACGACGACGCCTAGCCGGTGCCGCCGGTCAGGAGCTGAAGCGCCGGCGACTGCTGCGTGTTGTTCTTGATGTCGTACATGGCCGTGAAGCGCTTGACGAGCTTGTCGATCTTCTTGGGATCCTGCAGGTCCTCGAGCTTCACGAAACGGCCGAGAAGATCGACCTGCTTGGCCACGTCCATCGACGAAATCTGCGCCGGCAGGCTATAAGTCGTCTGGACGACCTGATAGAGCGCCTTGTCGCCGAGGATCTGGTAGAGCGAGGTGACGTCACCAGCCTTTCGCTTGAAATAGAGCGCCAGGCGAACGCCATCATTCTTTTCGCCCTCCTGGGTTTCCAGGGTCATCTGCACATATTGCTGCTGCGTACTCGCCTCGGCCTGCTTGTCCTGGATCGTACCCATCTTGGCGCGTGTCAGGTTGCCGTCCTTGTCGAAATTGAAGGAAGCGACGATCTCCTTGAAGCGCGCGTCAGCCGTAGTGTTGAGATAGCTCTTCTTGTCATCAGGATCGGAGGTGAAGATCTTCTTCAGCGTATCCTTGTCATACTTCTTCGGATCGAGACCGTTTGCTTTCAGCACGAGATCCGTCAGGCGTTTGTCGGCCAGGAAATTGTCGAGCGACGTTACGGTTGGTATGGTCTTGCCGAAATAATCCACTTCCTTGGTGGCATCCTTGGAAGCGCGGTCCTTTGCGGGACCGTCTTTCATGAGCATGGTCGCATGCGACTTATAATCGGTCGCATATTTCGCCATCGTGGCGGCGGAAAGAGCCGACAGGGGCTCGGCAGCCTTACCGTCAGCACCGAAGTTGAACGCGCGCACCATCTTGGTGATGCGGTCGTCCTTGAAGGATGCGACATATCCCTTCGGATCATAGGGGTCGCTTGCAAGCAGCTTGCGCATGGTGGAGCGCGAAACGTCGTTCGTCGTCAGGCCATAAGCCTGCAGCGCCATCTGATAAAGATCCGGATAGGAGTCGTTGCCGAGGAGCGTATCGGCGGTGGCGTTGGTTTTCATGAAATCATTGATGTTCTTTACGCCCTTGGCGTCGTCCATTCGCGACTTGTAGTTCGCGATGATGCGGTCAATGAGATCATCGCCCTGATTGTTGGCGCGAGCGCCGTAATTATCTGCCGTGTTGATCGTCTGCTCACCGGTCTGAGCGGTCGTCGAGGTCGGCAGCGAACCGTCGGCCGCGAAATTGAAGGCAGCGTTGAGATCGCTTTGGCCGACGGAAGCGGCATGGGCCGGGTCGGTGAGGATATTCCTCAACTCGGCGCTGCTCGTGTCGTAGACCAGGCCATAGGCCATCTTCAGATAATCCGTCAGGGACGAGTCAGCGAGGAGCTGATCGACATCATTGACGTCGCCCATCCGGTCCAGAACGCCCTGTTCCCGCGCGTTAGCCGCCGAATTCACAGAAGCCATCTGTGCGGAGGTCTGCGCCCAACCGGGAGTGACAGTGCCGTCCGCCGCGAAATTGAACGCCGCCTTCACATTGGCATAGAGTCCGGTGTCGCTCTGATCGATGAGAATGTTGCGCAAATCGGTATCCGTAACGCTCGTCGGAATACTGAAGGCATAACGGATGTAACTGTTGAGCTTCTGGTCGCCCAGCAACTGATCGACGCTGGTGATCGAAGACATCGTGCTGCCGTAATAGGTGGCGGCGTCGTCTGCTTTATTCGTCATCGCGGCCACCTGGCCGGCGTTCTGCGACAGGGTGTTTTGGGCGACCGTGCCATCCTGGTGGAAATTGAAGAGCTGATAGACGTCGCTGTAGCCCTGGGCAGCCGCGACCGTCGGATCGGTCAGAATGCCGCGAAGCGTGCTGTCGCTGATATCATTACCGATCTGCATGCTGGAACGGAGGAAGCTGACCAGCTTGCTGTCGGCAAGGAACACGTCGACGGCCGCAGTCGAGCCGTTATTGGAGAGATCGCTGACCTTCGTCTGGTAATAGGAAGAGTTGTTTGAGGCGAGCTGGTTGATGCCCTGAAGCTGCGTGATATTCTGGGCGCCGACAACACTGCCATTCGGCTGCGTCTGAAAGGTGACCGAGCCATCCGCGTTGAAATTGAAGGCATCATGGATGTTCTGATGGCCTGCGGTAGCCGCATAAGCGGAATCCGTCAGGATGTTCTTCAGTTCGGCATTGCTGAAATCCTGACCGAGGCCATAGGCATCCTTGATATAGGAGGTCAACATCTTGTCGGAAAGCAGTTCGTCGACATTGTCGATCGGGCTGACACCACCCGGCGGCATCATCATGTTCAAGAAGTAGCTCGAGACGTTCGTCGCGCCACTCACTATGCCCGTCAACTGGTCATAGGACTGCGCGCGCTCCGTCGGAGAGACCGTACCGTCGGACTTGAAATTGAAGGCCTCGTAGGCGTCTCCCAAATCGACCGAACGGGCATAGGCAGGATCGGTCAAGACGTTTTTCAGCTGCGTAAAGCCCGGATCCATGCCGAACGCGGAGCGAACATAGTCTGCAAGCCGCTTGTCACTGACCAATTGATCGACATTGGTGATCGTGCCGATCTTGGACAGATAGTAGCTCTTGTTGAGATCGGACATCACCGCGCTGGTATAGTACACATCGCTCGCCGTGCCGTCGCGGTCGACGATCTGCGTTGCAGTCTTGATGTTATACTGTTCGATGACGTTGTTCTTCTGCGTCGCAGTCTGGGCGGCGCCGACTACGGGAGCGCGGAAGGCGTATAGTTCCGCGACCGAGTCGGTCTGGCCGGAATTCTGCGCCGAACCACTGACCGAACCATCGGCGTTGAAGTTGAAATAGGAACGAAGTTCCTTGTATTTGTCGCCGACATAGTTGAGCGACGGATCGGGGTTGTTGAGCGGCGCATCGCCGCCGAGGGTGGCCGGATCGCTTGTCAGCACCATCTTGATGAAAGCGTTATCGGCCGTTGCCGGATCGATGCCGACGGACTGCAGCGCCACCGTGCGCAGGCGCGGATCGGCTAGAAGGTCGTCGACCGACTGCACCGAACCGATATTGTCGCGGAAATACTGTGTGTCGCCATTGTCGGGTTTGAAGTTGAATTGCTGGGCGAGCGCATAGAGCTTGTCGCCGACATATGTCTTGGTCGGATCGTAAGTTGGATCGCTCGCATCAGGCGCCTTGCCACCAAGCTTGCTGATGTCGGTGGTCAGGACACCAGCAATATAGTCCTTCGACATGTAGGTCGGGTCGATGCCGACACTCTTCAACGCGTAATTCAGGAGACGGGAATTGCCGACGAAGTCCTGGACGGTCTTCACATCGTCCATCTGCGCGCTGTAATATTTCGTCTCTGTGGCAGTCTGTTGTGCCGCATTGGCAAAGGACTGCTTGTAGAGGCCGATCAGATCGTCTTCCTGCGCGTCCGTCTGAATATCCTTGGGCGGCGCGTTGAAATTGAAGGCGGCGGCAAATTCCTTGTAACGCGTGTCAGAGAGCTTATTGGCGAAGCTGTTTGCGTCCGTGAGATCGCTCTGCAGGACCTTCTTCATGAAGGCCTTGGCATAGATCATGTCGTCGAGACCGTAGGCTTTCATGGCGTAGCTGTAGAGCTTGTAGTCGCCAAGGAAGTCGTCGACGTCCTTCACCTTGTTGATGTTGTCGGCGTAATATTGGGCGTCTTTCTTAACCTGCGCCTGATTGGCGACGCGGTCGAGGCTCTTAGGCATATCGCGAGACAGAATGGTGTATGCCAGGGATGCCGTGATCATAAATGCGCCCTTTTCAGCAAAGTCTTTAAAGAATGACGGACCATTGGTGCGAGCATTTTGCCACGCAAAACTTACCCGAGACTTACCTGAAGCTGTCCCGCTTTAAGACACGGGCGCGTTCACCATCTGGAAACCCTGCCATATTCAGTTTTGCTAACCATTCCCGGAGGCAGGATTTCTTTAACCGCAATTTTTAAGCTGTACGGAACGGGGGCCGCCTATTGTCGGGCCATAGAGGACGAAAAGTCCCAAGGAGAAGACCGGAAACCGGCTCTCAGGTAAGACAAGGGTAGAAATGAAATGAAGAATACCGTTCTGAAGCCCGTCTGGGCTGGCACGACATTGCGTCTTGATCCGTCTCGCTTTCCGCAGCAGGTAAGCTATGCCATCCACGACGATGCCGGTGACGTCAGCATAACGATCGACGAACGCGGCGCGGTCCTGCGCAAAGTTCTCCCCTCCAGCGGCCTGCCGCTCTCCATCGCCCTGCCGCGGCGGGTTTTCAAGGGCGTTGCGGCCCGCGCCATCGACCACGGCGACGGAGACGTCACCGTTACGCTCGAACTGCACCATGAAGATCCGGAACTCTGCATTCCGCTGCTCGTCGCCCATGATCTCGGCGATATCGCCGCCGACTGGCGCAGCTGGTCGGAAGCCTTCGGCATTCCGATGCTGATGGTGGAAGCCGACGGCGTCGCCCGCCCGCTCGAGGAGCATCTCGGCGGCCTGCGCACCAGCGAAATGAAGCCGCGCCGTCGCCATTCCTATTTCGCAAACCGTCGCCCGCGCTTCCTCGTGCGCCGCACGACCGGCAAGCTCGGTGTCATTATGAAGATCGAGGGCAAGGAAATCATCGCCCGCAACTGAGCGTTCTCTTCAGAACCGATCCCGAAACCCGGCCGTCGCGCCGGGTTTTTTCATTTCGCGGTCAGGGAATGGCGAACAGCAGCGAAACGAACAGGCCAAGGAAGATAATCAGCCCGACGCGAGTGTTCGATTTGAAGAGCGCCAGGCACTGGGCGCCGTCATTGATATCGAGCGTCCTGATCTGCCAGGCAAACATGCCGGCCGCGATCAGCAGGCCGATGAAGGCGAGAAGTCCGACGCCAGCAAGTGCGAAGGACAGGAACATCAATACGAGCGTCAGACCATAGAGGCCGATCAGCGCCAGGCGCGTGCGGTCGCCGAACAGCCGGGCGGTGGAACGAACCCCTATCAGCTCGTCATCCTCCTTGTCCTGGTGGGCGTAGATCGTGTCGTAACCGATCGTCCAGACGACGGAAGCGGCATAAAGGAGGACGGCCGAGAAGGCCAGACTGCCGAAAATCCCCGCCCAACCCATGAGCGCACCCCAAGAAAAGGCGAGACCGAGGAAGAATTGCGGCCAGTCGGTAAAGCGCTTGGCAAAGGGATAAAGCGCCACGATACCGAGCGACAGCACCCCGAGCAGCACAGCAAACCAATTGAACTGCAACAATACGAACAGTCCGACCAGCGCTTGCAGGCCGATGAAAATTTTCGCTTGCCGTCGCGTCACGCGACCCGAGGGCAACGGGCGCGAGCGGGTGCGCGCCACCTGCATGTCGATCTCGTGGTCGACAAGGTCATTATAGGTGCAGCCGGCGCCGCGCATGGCAACCGCGCCGATGAAATACAGGAACAGATGATAGAGCAGCAGGGCGCCGGAAAAGACGCGCGGCTCGATTGCCGCATTAGCGGCGAGCGTCGCCGACCAGAAGCACGGCCACATGAGAAGCTGCCAGCCGATCGGCCGGTCCCAGCGCGCCAGCTGTGCATAGGGCCACAGCCAGGGCGGCAGGATGCGGTAAACCCAATTATCCGAGGGCGCATCGGCAACGCGCCCGTTGAGACCATCAATCTGTTGCATGGAACCATCTAGCGACGGCTGGGCTCCATGGTCAAGGCACGACCACGCAGCCGGATCAGTTCAGCGTGAAATTGAACTTGTAGCTCGCGGACATACCGATCAGGAACTGGTTCTTGGAACCACGCTCGCGCACGAGGCTGCTGTCAGCCGCCGGACCGGCGAGGCGCCTGTATTCCGCGAAGGCACTCGTCGACAGATTCTCCGTCGCGTTCCAGGTGAGCGCAGTGCCGGCACCGTAGGACTGGATGCCGCCCGAGGGATCGTAAGGCTTCAGCCCGCTTGCAGCCGACTGCGCTTCATTGACGCCGTAGTAGGAATGGAAATAGCCGCTCGTTGCAAAAGTGGCACGCGGGCCGCCTGACAGTTGCAGGTCGGGCGCGATATCGGTGAAGGCATCGAGCGCCACGTCGGCCACGAGGCCGTCATGGGAGCGGATACCCTGGCGCACGTCGGCGCGGGCACGCAGCCAATCGGTCGGATAGACTTCGGCGAAGCCACCGACTTCGGCGCCCCACTTCACTTTCTTCAAACCGCGCAGATCGCTGTCGTCGTCTTCGTCACGCTCAGGCACATAGCGGCCGACGATACCGGCGCGGAAGCCGCCGTTGTCGGTCAACGCGAAGGAGGGATTATCGTTGCGCGAGGAAAAGCGCGGGCCGGCGCCCTGACGGCCGACCGAGATCAGCGGGCTGAACTTGAATTCATTGCTCGACGCACCCTCGAACTTCGGAGCGGAAAAGCCTGATACGCCGACCTTCAGATACCAGTCACCGGACCACCAGTGGCCGCCTTCCTGAGCGGAGGCGGTGCCGAAAGAAACAAGGGCAATAGCTAAAGAGATCGATACGACAGATCGATTAAACACATCCGCACTCCAGAAAACACAATACAAGAACGGCCGCGGACGGCGGCGATCGGTACATTTACGGCGAGGGTGTTACCTCAATCTTAACCACGGCGGCGAGATCGAAGGGATGTGAAATTACCTCTGGTTCCAGCAGCGAATGACCGGTTCGGTCAGATCGTGCTCGTAGCCGAGAACGCTGATGCTCGTCGTATCCAGACTGAAACGGGAGCCATCTTCCGCCGGCAGGCCGAGCCAGCGGGCGCCGAGCACACGCAGGAAATGCGAGCTCGAAAAGATCAGGACCGGCGCATCGATCTGCCGAAGCTCCGCGATGATGCGATCGGCACGGGCGCCGACATCGGCTGCTGCTTCGCCATCCGGGCAACCATCGCGGAAAAGCTGCCAGCCGGGGCGCTTCGAGAGGATTTCCTTGGTCGTGATGCCTTCGTAAGCGCCATAGTCCCATTCCGCGAGATCGGGCTTGATGATCGCCCCTTCCCCGAAACCCGAGAGCGCGCAGGTGTTGCGGGCTCGCTGCGAAGGGCTCGACCAGACCGCGGAGACGGAAAGACCCGCAAGCCGCGAAGCAAGCGCGCGGGCCGCAGCTTCGCCATTGGCGGTGAGCGGAATATCGGTCCGGCCGGTATGCTGACCGGACAGCGACCATGCCGTCTCGCCGTGGCGCACGAGGGTGATTTCAGGAAATGCGCTCATATCCGTCTCTCCAAAAAAGAAAAAGCGCGGTTGGACCGCGCTTTCGATATCAGAAGGTGAACTTCTCCAGGGGTGGACGCGTCGCCTCGAATTCCCGAAGCTTCACCTCGTTCTGCGCAATGTAATTGCGGTTATCAGGTGTCGCGAACTGATTCTTAGTGATCTGGATTTGCTCGATGAAAAGCTCGTCCCAGCGGAAGCCCATTTCGGAGCCGGCCAGATAGAATTCCCACATGCGGAAGAACTTCTCGTCGTAAAGCGCCACGGCTTCGGCCTTGCGGGCGACGAAGCGCTCACGCCAGTGGCGCAGAGTGTAGGCGTAGTGCAGGGGCAGCACCTCGACGTCGCGGGTCAGCAACCCCGCCTTTTCGAGCGGCACCAGCGTTTCTGCAATCGAGGGAATGTAGCCCTGCGGGAAGATGTACTTCTCGATGAAGGCGTTGGTCGCAAAACTCGGCTTCGGACGCGCGATCGAATGCAGCAGCATGACGCCGTTGTCATCCAACAGCTCGTACACCTTTTTGAAGAAGTTGGGATAATTGCCGATGCCAACATGTTCGAACATGCCGACCGAGACGATGCGGTCAAACTTCTTACCCGTGAGGTAGCGATAATCCTGCAGTTCGAAACGGACACGATCGGCAAGACCGCGCTTCTCCGCTCGTTCGCGTGAGATCTTCAGCTGCTCTTCGCTGAGCGTGATACCGGTGACATCGAGGCCGGGCGTCGATTCCGCCAGATACATGGCCATGCCGCCCCAGCCCGAACCGATTTCCAGCACGCGCTGGTTCGGCTGCGGCATGAGCTTTGCCGCGATGTGGCGCTTCTTGGCGACCTGCGCCTCTTCCAGGCTGATATTAGGCGGATCGAAATAAGCGCAGGAATACTGCCAGTCCTCGTCGAGGAAGAGTTCGAAGAGCTTTTCGGAGAGGTCGTAATGATGGGCGACATTACGCTTGTTGTGATTGATCGGCATGCGGCTCTTGAGCTGTTGCATGGCAATGCGGCCGATCAGCAGGGCAGCCATCTTGAAATCGAAGATCTCATTGGTGGTATTCTGCTTCACTAGGGCGAGGAAGTCGTAGATGTCACCCTGTTCGAGAATGAACCGGCCTTCCATATACATTTCGCCGAGCTTCAGCGTCGGATCGCGACGGATCGCATCCTCGGCTTCCTGATCGGCAAGACGAACGGCAACCAATTCCCCGGTGCCGTCGCCAATCGTGTGGGTCTCGCCATTGGCAAGAGTAAGGGCCAAAGAACCCTTTCGGACAATTTTTTGGACAATCGATAAGAATGCCGACGCCATGGACGCCTCGCAAATGTGACAGGATGGTCACATCAACTTAATAGCTCTCTTCTGCCTTACAAGCGCCGGATTTAGCACTCCGCAGATTCAATTGCCAAACTGTGACATTTTTGCAAACTTGAGGGCTAAGCCCTTATTTTCGCTTCATGGCTTCGGCGAGCGCCGCACCGAACGCACCCTGGCTCTGCGGCTTTGGCGGCGCGGGCTTGCGATCCTGCTGCGGACGCGGGCCGGTATTTGCGCGCGACTCACCGCGCGGAGAACCCGCCGGAGCGCCGTCATCTTTGCGCATGGAAAGGCCGATGCGCTTGCGCTTCACATCGACTTCGACGACGCGAACCTTGACGACGTCGCCCGCCTTCACGATTTCGTGAGGGTCCTTGATGAAGCGGTCGGCAAGCTGGGAGACGTGGACCAGGCCATCCTGATGCACGCCGATATCGACGAAGGCGCCGAAGGCCGCGACATTGGTGACGGTGCCTTCCAGCACCATGCCGGGCTTCAGGTCGCTGATCTCATCAATGCCCTCCGCAAAAGTCGCAGTCTTGAAGCTCGGGCGCGGGTCGCGGCCCGGCTTATCCAGCTCGGCGATGATATCCTTGACGGTCGGCAGGCCGAACTTCTCGTCGATGAACTTGCGCGGGTCGAGCGCCTTCAGGGTGACGCTATCGCCCATCAGCGAGCGGAGGTCACGGCCGCAGGCAGCAACAATCTTCTTCGCTACGCCATAGGCTTCCGGATGCACCGAGGAGGCATCGAGGGGCTCCTTGCCATTGGGGATGCGCAGGAAGCCGGCCGCCTGTTCGAAGGTGCGCTGCCCGAGGCGGGCCACCTTCAACAGGTCCTTACGGCTTTCAAAGGCGCCATTCTGGTCTCGATGCAGCACGATCGCATCGGCAATCGAGCGGCCAAGGCCGGAAACGCGCGAAAGCAGCGGCGCAGACGCCGTGTTGAGATCGACGCCGACGGCATTCACGGCGTCTTCGACGACCGCATCGAGCGAGCGTGAGAGCTTCGTCTGATCGACGTCGTGCTGGTACTGGCCGACGCCGATCGACTTCGGCTCGATCTTGACGAGCTCGGCGAGCGGATCCTGCAGGCGCCGCGCGATGGAGACGGCGCCGCGCAGCGATACGTCGAGCTGCGGGAATTCTGCAGCAGCGGTTTCCGAAGCCGAGTAGACGGAGGCGCCGGCTTCAGAGACGATGACCTTGGTGGGCTTTGGCGCCGGAAGAGCCGTCAGCATATCGGCCACCAGCTTTTCAGTCTCGCGGCTGCCCGTGCCGTTGCCGATCGCGATCAACTCAACATTGTGCTTGCGAATGAGGGAAGCGAGCTCGGCCTGCGTGCCGCGCACGTCATTCTTCGGCGGGAACGGATAGACCGTGGTCGTATCGAGCAGCTTGCCGGTGCCATCGATGATCGCGACCTTGACGCCGGTGCGGATGCCCGGATCGAGGCCCATCGTGGCGCGCGAGCCGGCGGGGGCTGCCAAAAGCAGATCCTTGAGATTGCGGGCAAAGACGTGGATCGCTTCTTCCTCGGCCCTTTCGCGCAGTTCGCGCATCAGGTCGAGCGAGAGCGACATGGAGAGCTTCACGCGCCAGGTCCAGCTCGCGACATCCATCAGCCAGCGATCGCCCGGACGGCTTGTGCCGATCTCGTAAGCAGCGGCGATCATGCGCTCGACCGGCTTGTTCGGCGAGGCAATCTCGGCATCGGCATCGATCGTCAGCGTCAGCACTTCCTCGTTCCAGCCGCGCAGCATGGCAAGCGCACGGTGGCCGGGGGCGGTTGCCCAGCGTTCGGAATGATCGAAATAGTCGGAGAACTTTTCGCCGGTCGCTTCCTTGCCTTCAACGACCTTCGCCTTGAGAAGCGCGGCATTGCGCATATGGGCACGCAGCTTGCCGAGCAGATCGGCATTTTCGGCAAAACCTTCGGCGACGATGTCGCGGGCACCGTCGAGGGCCGTCTTCACGTCAGGCACATCGGCGGTGATATAGGCTTCCGCAAGTGTGGCCGGCTCCTTGCTGCGATCGGCAAGGATTGCTTCGGCAAGCGGACCGAGGCCGCGCTCGCGGGCGATTTCGGCACGGGTGCGACGCTTCGGCTTGTAGGGCAGGTAGAGGTCTTCCAGCTCGGCCTTGGTCGTGGCAGCACTGAGCTTGCCCATCAGTTCCGCGGTCATCTTGTCCTGACCATTGATCGAACCGATGATCGCATCACGGCGGGCTTCGAGCTCGCGTAGGTATACGAGGCGTTCGGCCAGCGTGCGCAGCTGCGTATCGTCAAGGCCGCCCGTCATTTCCTTGCGGTAGCGCGCGATGAACGGCACTGTCGCTCCCTCGTCCAGCAGCTCGATCGCAGCCTTCGCCTGATCGGGCCGGGCATTGATTTCGGCGGAGATGCTTGCTGCGAGCGAACGAAGGTCAGCGGCCATGAGATTTCCTGCAGTTTATTAGGGTTGGCGGACCATAGCGGCGAAAAGCGACAAGGCAATGCCCGCCGCCGCTTTCCACAGTCGAAGGCAACGTTCTTGCCGATTCAAGCGGCGTGATTGAGGCGCAATTGAGCGTTCCTCTTCCTGTTTTTGCGGTTGTGCAGATGCGGCATTCTTTGGTAGCAGAGGCGACCATTTTGGATCGCCCTGCCCTACGGGCGCTAGGAAAAGAGTACCATGCCGAACCTGCTTCTCGAACTTCGCTCCGAAGAGATCCCCGCCCGCATGCAGCGCAAGGCCGCCGGCGATCTCAAGAAGCTCCTCACCGATGCCCTGGTGGAAGCAGGACTGACCTATGAGGGCGCACGTGAATACTGGACGCCGCGCCGCCTGACGCTCGACATTCACGGGCTGACCGCCCGCTCCGCCGACATCCGCGAAGAACGCAAGGGGCCGCGCACCGACGCCAACGAGAAGGCGATCGAAGGCTTCCTGCGCGGCGCCGGCCTGTCCTCGGTTTCCGAAGCGCAGATCGTCAGCGATCCGAAGAAGGGCGATTTCTACGTCGCCGTCATCTCCAAGCCAGGCAGAGCCGCCGAAGAGATCATCGCCGAAGTCATGCCCGGCATCATCAAGGATTTTCCGTGGCCGAAGTCGATGCGCTGGGGCAAGGCCTCCTCGCAGCCGGGTTCGCTGCGTTGGGTTCGCCCACTGCAATCGATCGTCTGCACCTTCGGCAGCGAGCATGAAGAAACCGTCGTCATCCCCTTCGAGATCGACGGTATCATCGCTTCCAACGTGACCTATGGCCATCGCTTCCACGCGCCCGATGCCATTACCGTCAAGCGCTTCGACGACTATGTCTCGAGCCTTGAGAAGGCGAAAGTCATTCTCGACGCGGAGCGGCGCAAGAACATCATCCTGCATGACGCGCGCGACATCGCTTTCGCCAGCGGACTGGAACTGGTGGAAGACGAAGGTCTGCTGGAAGAGGTGTCCGGCCTCGTGGAATGGCCGCAGGTGCTGATGGGCTCCTTCGATGCGGATTATCTCTCGATCCCCTCGGAGATCATCCGCCTGACGATCAAGACGAACCAGAAGTGCTTTGTCACCCGCAAACAGGGCGAGGAGACGCTTTCGAACAAATTCATCCTCGTCTCCAACATCCAGGCGACGGATGGCGGCAAGGAAATTATTCACGGCAACGGCAAGGTCGTGCGCGCCCGACTTTCGGACGCGTTGCATTTCTGGAAGCGCGACCAGGGCAACCTGCCGGACCTCGAAACGCTGGAAGCATCCGCCAAGAAATTTGGCCTCGACCTTGCCAAGCCGCTCGACCAGCGCATGGCAAAGCTCGATGCGCTCAACGTGACCTTCCATGCCAAGCTCGGCACGCAGGGTGACCGCGTCGAGCGCATCCGGGCGCTGGCCGCCAAGATCGCCATGCCTGCCAGCGCCGACTATAAGGTCGTGGACCGCGCCGTCGTTCTCTGCAAGGCAGACCTGCGCACCGAGGCCGTTGGCGAATTCCCGGAACTGCAGGGCGTCATGGGCCGTAAATATGCTGCTCTGCAGGGCGAAGACGTCTCCGTTTCGACGGCCATCGAAGATCACTATAAGCCTCAGGGTCCGTCGGACCGCGTGCCCGAGGACAGGGCGGCGATATCAGTAGCGCTTGCCGACAAGCTTGATACGCTCATCGGCTTCTGGTCGATCGACGAGAAGCCGACAGGCTCGAAGGACCCGTTTGCGTTGCGCCGCGCGGCCCTCGGCATCATCCGCATCCTGCTCGAACAGCGCGTCCGGGTGACGCTGCTGCCGCGCATCGTCTCTCATATGCAGCGGATCGATTCCGATATCGGCGCAAGTGTTGACGCAGACGACCTGTCGCGTCAGTTCGACCTGCTCTCGTTCTTCCACGATCGCCTGAAGGTCTATCTACGCGATCAGGGCGCTCGCCACGACCTCATCGATGCCGTGCTGACGCCGGAATCCGACGATCTCCTGATGGTCGCCCGCCGTGTCGAGGCGCTGACGGCCTTCATCACCTCGGAAGACGGCATCAACCTGCTTGCCGGCACCAAGCGTGCCACGCAGCTTCTGGCCGCCGAGGAGAAGAAGGGCACGGTTGTCGCCGATGGCGTTTCCGAGGCATTGCTGAAGCTTGACGCCGAGAACGAACTGTTCGCCGCCATCACTAAGGCTTCGTCGGAAGCTGCCGGCGCGGTTGCGCATGAAGACTTCCGCTCGGCCATGGAAGCGCTCTCGAAGCTTCGCGCACCGGTCGACCGCTTCTTCACCGACGTGCTCGTCAATGACGAGGATGCCGCCATCCGCGCCAACCGTCTCGCACTGCTGCGGATGATCCGCGCGGCGACCGGAACGGTGGCGGACTTCTCGAAGATCGCCGGTTGAGGCGGGCAACAAACAAATGGGGCCTTTCGGCCCCAATTTGCTTTTGCGCTCATCGCTCCTTTCGCATCTTGGCGATCGTGAGCGTCTCGCCGGCGCGGCCATAGCCGCCGTCGATGACTTCATCGACGAGAACCATGGTGTACGGGCGAACGCCTTCGCCGAAAAAGTCGACGAACATGGCAGTCGTGCGGAGGATGATGTCCTCCTTCTGCTCTGCCGTCAGAGTACCCTCGGGAAACTTGTAGTTTGCAAATGGCATGATGAACTCCTGCCCGGTTTGTGTTGTGACAAAGCAAACCTAGCGGCATCGGGAACATGCTTGAAATTGATATGAAGTATATGCATTCATCCATGCCATGGATTTGCACGGTATCGATCTCAATCTGATTGTCGCCTTCGACGCGCTCATGAAGGAACGGAGCGTGACGAAGGCCGGCATTCGCATCGGCCGAACACAGCCGGCGATGAGCGCTGCTTTGGCCCGGTTGCGCAACCTTCTCAAGGATGAGTTGCTGGTGCGCGGGCCGCAGGGGTTGCAGCCGACACCACGGGCGCTTGATCTCGCCGAACCCTTGTCGCGCGCCCTTGCCGAAATCCAGCGCACGCTTGCTTTTACGCAGGCGTTCGATCCCTCGACCTCGTCCGCCACCTTCACGATCGGCCTTTCCGACCATCCGACTTTCGCGCTTCTCCCGCAGCTCGTTACTCTTCTCGCCAAGGCGGCTCCGGCCACGACATTGCAGGTCAGGAATTTCAGTGCGCGTGACGACGCCATCGACCTGCTGGATTCGGGAGAAGTTGATGCTACGGTCGGCGTGCCCGCAACGAAAACAGGACGCATTCTGACCCAGCCTCTGTTCGAGGAGCGTTTCGTCTGTATCGTCAGGAAGGGTCATCCAGCTGCAAGGAGCGCGCTCAATCTCGATGCATTTCTGGCTCTTCCGCATCTGCTCGTCTCGCCAGAGAACGAGCGCTTCGGCCATGTCGATGCAGCGCTGGCGAAAAAAGGGCATCAGCGACGGCTCGCGCTGACCCTTCCGAATATGTGTGCCGCACCGCTGCTGATTGCCCGCTCCAACATGATCGCCACCTTGATGGCCGGTGTCGTGGCGGCTTCGGGTCATTCGGACGAGCTCGCCTTGCTGGAGCCGCCTATCTCGCTCGACAGCATCCCTTTTGTCCTGTCATGGCATCGGCGCAATGATGCACATCCAGCGCAGCGCTGGTTCCGGGCCTGCATTTCCGATGCAGCGCCCAGTATATAGCGCTTTCCGACATCTTCCCGGAAAAGAACACGACCGCCGGATTTACATCCGGCGGCCGCTAATGCTTTGGTGATGAAAAGGCCTGACGTCTGCGCCCCGTTTATGCGGCGCGGCGCCCTTGATGCATGGCGGGAGCCGCCGCAGCGTTGCCGACGCGGAAGCCCCTGATGAGGCCGAGCAGTTCGTCGGTGTCGGCAGCCAGCGTTTCGGCCGATGCCGTGGTCTCTTCGGCCATGGCGGCGTTCTGCTGGGTGGCGGCGTCGAG
>NZ_JACHZL010000008.1:0-405493 GCF_014193555.1 Rhizobium sp. BK275 | reverse complement strand
CGTCCGGAATGAAATATCGCGGGGTGGAGCAGCCCGGTAGCTCGTCAGGCTCATAACCTGAAGGCCGCAGGTTCAAATCCTGCCCCCGCAACCAAGCCTTTCTATCAAGCAAAAAGCCCGCATGGTGAAAACCTGCGGGCTTTTTGACGTTAAGGGGTGGCGAAGACCGCTCAGAAGGCCGATCTGCCGTACAAGCCGGCGACCGACCTAAAGGCGTACGCACCCGGGGAACAATTTGGCGTGCTGTGTTGCGCCGGCTTCACGGCTGAAGGCAGACCGACGACCGTTCTAGCAGGACAGGAGCGGTCTTGGAGGACTGAAACCAGCGGGCTGAACTCGCCTCGGCGGACATCAACGGTGGAGGCAGGTGCTAGGTGTTGTCTTCAGTCATGCGCGGTGGTAGTATTTAATAGTATTGTTGCAGCTTTGGCGCGCGCTCTGCATGTTTTGCCTGTGAGTTGCTTCTGATTGGCGGAGAATCTCCGCACATGAAGAGCATACTCGCAGCTTGTTTTCGACCGCCGCCGCTCAACGGTGCCTCCGCCTGTTTGTCTTAAACGTGAACGGATATACTGGAGGAAAAAAATGACCAAGTGCACGATAGGTCTTGCTCTCTTAGGTTGCCTTGCCTTGTCTGGCTGCCAATCTGCTTCGACGTCCCAAACAGGACGCAGTAACGAGTTCGGCTGTATTGCCGGTTCGGTCGGCGGTGCGGTCGTCGGCGGATTGCTTGGCGCGACTATTGGCGCGGGGACCGGACAGCTCTGGGCCGTCGGTGGCGGCGCCACGCTGGGCGCCGCGGGCGGCAGTGCCTTGACATGTCATTGATGCGAAAGGTCGGGATGATGAAAAGAGCAGCCCTGCTGACGGGATTCGTTTTTTTTACCGCCATTGCAGCCGTCGCGCAGAATCAACCGGTGGCCATGAACCAAGGCCAAATGGACCGGCTCGATCGTGACAAGAATGGAGCGGTCGACCGATCTGAATATCAAACCTTCATGACCTCGGCCTTCGCGGGCCTGGATAAGAACAAGGACGGCAATCTGAACTCTGACGAAGTTGTCGGAGTTCTGACTGTCCAGCAGTTCTCCACCACCGACGCCAACAGTGACGGCAAGGTCAGCCAGAACGAGTTCCTGAATAGGGTTATGGCCGACTTCAAAGCCGCCGACCGCGGCGGCGATGGGAGCCTGCAGTAACGCACCAAGCAACGGCTAGGTGTGTTCGCCCGGTAGGCTTCACTCAGGTGAGCCTCATATGTTCATCATGCCGGTCTCGGAGGCTTGAGGATGTGGGACCGGGGTCGCCTACTCGTCGCGTCGCAAGTTGCGAATTCGGTCGAAAAGAACGGCAAGGACAATTGCACCGCCGATAAAGCTACCTTGCCAGAAGGCGTTGATGCCGAGCAGGCCAAGACTGTTGCGGATCACCTCGATGAGCGCGGCGCCGATCAACGCCCCAAAGGCGGTGCCGACGCCGCCAGCCAGATTGGCGCCGCCGATAACCGCAGCGGCGATAACCTGAAGTTCCATCCCTGCTCCGATATTTGTGGTGACTGCGCCGAGCCAGCCGGTTTGGATGATGCCGGCAATCCCCGCCGACAGGGCGGAAATCATATAGACGATGACCTTGATCCTCTGCACGGGAACGCCCGTCAGCGTCGCTGCGTGCTCATTGCCGCCGATGGCAAAAACATAGCGGCCGAACTTAGTCCAGCGCAGAACAAAACCGGTCATGAGTGCCAGCACGACCATGTAGAGCACTGGATTGGCGATGCCGAAAAACCAGGCACCGCCACCCAGCGCAAGCAGCTTGTCGTGATCAGGCCCGAACTGGAAGACGACAGTGTTGTTGGACGCCACCATCGCCAGGCTGCGCGCAATCGACAGCATCCCGAGCGTGACGACGAAGGGTGGGAAGCCGAGATAGGCAATCAATAGGCCGTTGAAAGCTCCGACCACAAGAGCAGTACCGATCGACGCAGCGATGCCGATCTCAATGCTGTACCCCGCATGCATGACGACCGCCAGCACCATGCTGCACAGGCAGAGCACGGAGCCAACGGACAAATCGATGCCGCCAGTGATGATGACCAGCGTCATGCCCAGCGCGATAATCGCGACGAACGTGACGTTGCGGGTGATGTTGTAGATGTTTTTTGCCGTCGCAAAGGAGTCTGTCGCCATCGACAGAAAAATGCAGGCGAGAATGACCGCGATCAGAACCCAGAATGTCTGGCCGCCCAAGATTGTCGCAAGCCAGCTCCGTTGCTTCTGCCCGATCGTCTGGTCAAGTGTAATCGCCATCGTCGACCTTCTTCCTTCTCGCTGCGGGGGCGGATAGCATCGATCACACCTGTTCGATGGCGCCGGTGATGAGCCCCGTCACTTCCTCAGGCGAACTTGCCGCAATTGGCTTGTCGGCTACTTTTCTGCCACGCCGCATCACGATCACACGGTCCGCGACCGAAAAGACGTCCGGCATGCGATGGCTGATCAGGACGACGACAATGCCCCGGTCACGCAATTCGCGGATCAGATTGAGAACCTCGGCGACCTGGCGCACGGAAATGGCTGCGGTTGGCTCGTCCATCAGCACGATTTTCGCCTCCGACAGCATCGTCCGGCCAATCGCGACCGCTTGCCGCTGGCCACCTGACATTTGCTTGACGAGATCGCGTGGTCGCGTCTCCGATTTGAGCTCGCGGAAGATCTCGCCGGCGCGTTTGTACATGGCCTTGTAGTCGAGGATGCGAAAGGGCCATATGCCGCGTCGCAATTCTCGTCCGAGGAACACGTTTGCCGCCGCCGTGAGATTATTGCAAAGCGCCAGATCCTGATGGACGATTTCGATGCCATGCAGCCGCGCCTCCTTCGGCCGATGCAGCACGATCTCGGAGCCATCGAGACGCATGGTTCCGTGGCTCGGTCGAAAGTTGCCGGCGATCATCTTGACCAACGTGGACTTGCCCGCGCCGTTATCGCCCATGAGGCCGACGACTTGCCCTGCTTCGAGCGAAAACGAAACGTCGTTGACGGCCTGGATGGCACCGAAATGTTTGGAAATATTGGTGAGCTCGAGAACCGCCACCAGCCTCCTGGCCTCCCAAAACTTGTCGCTATCCGTTCGCTCCGAGCCCGGCCTGTTTTCGACGCGAGGCTCGGGCGAAATCGCCTTTCCAATATCCTCCCAGGAAAAGCGAATATGAGCATTTACGCAAAACCCTGCGACAGCGTCAACTCATTGTCCGAGATGCGGAGCCTATTGTAACAAAAATCTGTTTTGTCAGACAAATATCAATTGACGGAAGTGGCGCGCGAATATTAGCTATTACTGGGAGAGAGAGCATGCTGATCCTTGTTACCGGTGCCACGGGCAAGGTCGGGCAGCGCTTCATTGCTGGGCTGCTTGACGATCCGAGATTTTCCAAAGCCCGTGTTCGCGCGCTTTGTCACAACCGTTTGTGCGAGGCGACCGACCGTGTCGACGTCATCCGCGGCTCGATCGCCGATCGCGATGTTGTGGCGGCAGCACTCAACGACGTAACCCATGTCGTGCATCTCGCCACTTGTAAGGAAACCCCTGAAGACATCATGGACGTTACGGTCAAGGGTCTCTTCTGGCTTCTCGAGGAGTTCCGCGGAAGCGCCACGGCACGTCAGTTCATCCTGATCGGCGGCGACGCGGGCATTGGGCATTTCCACTATCGCCATGGCGGCCCGATCACCGAGAGTGCCCCTCATTGCGCTTATCCGGGAAGCTATGCGCTCTCCAAGGTTCTGGAAGAGGTCATGCTGGAGCAGTTTGGCATTCAGTACGGCCTCAATGGCTGTTGTCTGCGAGCGCCCTGGATCATGGAAAAGGACGACTTCAAGTATTCGCTGTCCTTTGGAGATGACGTCTTTGGTGGCCCGGACTGGAAGACGCTCGTCCCGGAAGAAGCGGCGCGGCGCTATGCAGCTATGGGTACGGTGCCGCTGCTGCTCGATGCTGACGGTCGTCCGCTGAAACGCAACTTCGTGCATGTCGATGACCTCGTATCGGCGATATTGGCAGCAATCGACAATCCCCGGGCGGAACGACAACTCTTTAATATCTGCATGGATCGACCTGTCGACTATTCTGAAGTCGCCGCCTATCTGTCGCGCACGCGAAATCTCGGCTCTGTAGACATACCAAGCCGCTTCCATTCCAACTGGATGGACAACAGCAAGGCAAAATACCTGCTGGATTGGCGGCCAAACTACGATCTCGAAATGCTTATCGACTCGGCGTGGCAATACGAGCGTTCGAAGGAGGAGCCTCGTATCGTGTGGTATCCGGGTTGATTTCGTGTGGCGGGCATGCCGTGCCCGTCTGTTTCAAGGGAGGAAACCATGAGGAAGGCATTACTACTTACAGCCGCAGTTTTAGCATTGACCGCAGGGCAGGCCCTGGCGAAGAAGCAACTCGTCATCGTCGTGAAAGGTCTCGACAATCCATTCTTCGAAGCAATCAATCAAGGTTGCCAGAAATGGAACAAAGAAAATCCGACTGCGGAATTTGAGTGCTTCTACACCGGTCCGGCATCGACATCCGATGAAGCCGGCGAAGCGCAGATCGTTCAGGATATGTTGGGCAAGGCAGACACTGCCGCAATCGCAATTTCGCCATCAAATGCGAAGCTCATCGCCCAGACCCTGAAGACCGCCAATCCGAGCGTTCCGGTGATGACGCTTGATGCCGATCTTGCAGCCGAGGACGCGGCCTTACGCAAGACCTATCTCGGTACTGACAACTATCTGATGGGCGCACGTATCGGTGAGTACATCAAGAAGGCCAAGCCGAACGGCGGCAAGATCTGCACGATCGAAGGCAATCCGGGAGCAGACAATATTCTGCGTCGCGCGCAAGGTATGCGTGACACGCTCACTGGCCAGAAGGGCCTTACGGAATTGAAAGGCGAGGGTGGCTGGACGGAAGTCGCCGGCTGCCCGGTCTTTACCAATGACGATGGTGCCAAAGGCGTGCAGGCAATGACCGATATCCTCGCGGCCAATCCCGACCTCGATGCATTCGGCATCATGGGCGGCTGGCCCTTGTTCGGCGCACCGCAACCCTATCGCGATCTGTTCAAGCCGATGGCTGAGAAGATTGCCAGCAACGAGTTCGTCATCGGTGCGGCAGACACGATCGGTGACGAGGTTGCGATCGCGAGAGAAGGCCTGGTGACCGCGCTCGTCGGCCAACGGCCGTTCGAGATGGGTTACAAAGCACCTTCCGTGATGATGGATCTGATTGCCGGCAAGGCAGTTGAAGATCCGGTCTTCACCGGGCTTGATGAGTGCACGAAGGACACAGTCGATACCTGCATTCAAAAGTAGCGCTCGCGGTTTGGCGCACCCGGTACAAGGGTGCGCCGGCTGCCTCCACGAGACGGATCGAAAGATCTGCAGGGCTTGACGCGCCCTGAATTCCGCGCTTTGGGCCGGACTCAATCGCAGGCGACTTCCTCGTTATTACGATTGTTTTGATCAGACGTGCAGACAGTCGAAAGAATGCTGAGGCAGTAGAAATAAATGCCTGACAAGAAATCGGGGAAGCCGACGACTTTGGTCGAGGTGGCGAGAGCGGACCGTTCAGCCACTACAAGGCGCCCAAATGCTCCCCGCATGACTGGGGCGAGTGTTCATGTGTCTTTGGCAGGCGAGATCGGCCTCCGGATCGTGCGCGGTGACTATCCGCCCGGCACGATCCTGCCAAACGAGGCAAAATGGTCGCAAGTCTTTGACGTCAGCCGGTCAGCGGTGCGCGAAGCAATCAAGATGCTGATGGCCAAGGGCCTGCTTGCTTCCCGCCCAAAAATCGGCAGTTGGGTCGAACCTAGGGAACGTTGGAACCTGCTGGATCGAGATGTGCTGGGCTGGTATGCCGCATCTCCCGATCGGGAATCGTTTCTGAGGGCCGTGCAAGAACTCAGGCATATGATCGAGCCGGAAGCGACTGCGCTTGCTGCGGAGCGCCGAACCGAGGAGCAAATGAACGCGATCAGTCAGGCCCTGCATGACATGGGTCAGGCGACGTCACTCCAGCAGCGAACAGAATCCGATACCCGATTTCACATCGCGATCTTGCGCGCCACCGGAAATGATCTGCTGGTGCCGCTCGGCGCATTGATCGAATCGGCGCTGAACCATCTCTTCGCCTATATCACGCGCGAAGAGGATGACCTGCTGTATGTACTGAGACTACATGAAAATATTGAGAAAAGCATCCGACTGCAGCGACCGAACATGGCGCGCAACGCAGTCCGCAAAGTGCTGGCAAATACAGACCAACTGATAGCACGGTGGTCACGATAGAAGTTTGCATCCTGCCCGGCTGTGGAGGCGGCCGCCAGTCGCGCGTGCGTATCTTCGACAGTGTATAGTGCAAAGCCCGCAATAGAAGCCAAAAACAGGTCCGCCAAAAGCGGGCTTCTTTGTTGGCAGCGGAACGACGATTTAGCACGGGTCGAGGCGCGCCTCTGCCTTTGCAAAATTTTCGGGTGTTGAGGCAGCAATGGGCCATGAGATTCTGGCGTCGTTTCCAGTGAGCTGGAGGTTACTTCAAACAGAGCCACGCTGGTATAAAGCATAGATAGCCGATGTTATTATCGCCTGCCAGCAGCGCAGAATGCATCCCGCGGCTAACCCATAAGCATAGTGCGTTAATCCTTGTCCGGATATTCGAGCCTAGTCTATAAAATTCGAATGTGCTAAATTTAAAGGCGAGTGGACGTTCCACAATTTCCGTTTAGCGACCTTCATCGACCCTTTCGAGGTCCTGCTGTCTCATTCAGCTGAGGTATTTGTTTTCATGCCGTAAATCGATGAGCTTTCCAGGGAGGGGAACAATGCGAGAATGTGCATCTTCTCTAAGAGCGGAGCGGCGCGGGAGGCGCCGTTTGATCTTCGGATTATCGGCGCTCAGCGTCGTCTGTGCGGCTAGTCTTTTCGCTGGGATCGCTATCGCGCAGGCACCCACCGACGAGCAGAAAAGCGCGGTCAGATCAGCCTGCCGATCCGATTTCATCGCACAATGCTCTGGCGTGCAGCCGGGAGGCATGGAGGCGCTGAACTGCCTGCAGCAACGTGATTCCACACTCTCCGCCGCCTGCCGCGAGGCTGTCTCGGCTATAACGGCCAAACCCAAATCGACATCCGCGGAGCCAGCTCAAACGGCGCCTGTCACAACAGATGCGGCGACGCCTGCCCCGGCAGCCGGTGCTCAGCCGACCGAGGCGCAGCGCGATGCCGTCAAGTCAGCCTGCCGCTCCGATTTCATGGCGCAATGCTCCGGTGTGGCCCCAGGCGGCGAAGCGGCGCTCTCCTGTCTGCAGCAGCATAGTGCCGGTCTGTCGGCCCCCTGTCAGCAGGCGGTCGCGGCCATCGGTGCAGCAGGGCCGCCAGCAACCGGTGCAGGTGCTGCCACGGCTACCGCACCGCCGGCGACCCGGCCGGCCGCCATGCCCGTCTTCTCTCCGCGCGAGGAAATGATGATCGTGCGCGAGACCTGCGGACCGGATTTCCGGGCCTTTTGCCGGATGGTGCCGATCGGCGGCGGGCGGGTCATCTCGTGCTTGCGGGACAATCTGCAGCGCGTATCACCAGCCTGTCACAAGGTGCTGACCTCGGGACTGTAGCGGCCTTCCAAAACGCTCGGGTTCACTGGGGAATGCCTGAACTCTCAGGCATTCTCCTGATGGGTCCGCACCGCCATTCCGCTGTTGTCGCAGCACGATCCGAAATCCCCGCATTCGATGAATTCAATGACGACACAAGTGAAAGGCAATTGCCATGTCATCGACTTCTCATCTATCGCGATTGAAACGAATACTGAGCTATTCCGCTGTTGCTGGCGGCCTTGTACTACCAACCCATGCATGGGCGGATGATGCAAAAGATCTTCTGAAGGCCATGTCCGATTTTCTGGTGGCGCAGAAGACCATCTCCTTCAACTACCAGTCATCGCTCGAAGCTGTAACCCCGGATTTCGAGAAGCTGCAATTTGTCAGTTCGGGTACAGCCAATATCACCCGGCCCGACAAACTGCGTGTCACGCGGACCGGAGGCTTTGCCGATATCGATGTCGGCTTCGACGGTTCGACGCTGACCGTGCATGGCAAGAACCTCGATGCCTATGCGAAGATCGAGGGCAAAGGCTCGCTCGATGATCTGATCGACAGGCTCGCCGATGCCGGCGTGGAAGCGCCAGGCGCCGATCTGCTCTCGTCTCACGTCTATGACATCTTGATGTCCGACGTGACCGAGGCCAAGCACATCTCGAGCGCCTTCATCGACGGTGTGGAATGCGAATATCTGACGTTCCGCACACCGGAACTCGACTGGCAGATCTGGATACAGACGGGTTCGCAGCCGATACCGCGGCGCTATGTGATCACCAGCAAACACGTCGTCCAGGCGCCGCAATATACGCTTGAGATCAGCGACTTCAAAAGCGGGGCGGATGTTGCCGCCACCTCTTACAATATCGAGATCCCGGCCACTGCGAAGACCGTGGATCTGAGTGAACTCCAATCTATCGATGAGCTTCCGGCGCCCGCCGTTACAGGAGATATGCAATGACCCGCAGCAAGCTCTTTTTCGCCCTCTGCCTTGCCAGCGTGATGACCTTTACCGATCTTCGCCTGGAAGAAGGTCCACTACCGCTGTCGATCGGCTTTGCCACACCGGCGGAGGCGGTCATCGGCCGTCCCTTGACGCCGCTCTCCTATGCGGGGGTGGCGCGTCGCACCACACGCCGCGTGGTCCGGCGCACGGCGACGACGATTGCCGTGCTGCCTCCAGGCTGCATTTATGGCCCTTATTATGGCGGCTATTATTATCGCTGCGGCGGCCTCTACTATGCCAAGAGCGGCGGGGTTTATGTGCAGGTAATCGTGCAATAGGCTGCTTGCCAGCCTATTGTGCCGTCATTTCCGCATCGGTCACTGCAGGAGCTTTGCCGCGGCGCCTTCTGAACTCTTCAAAGCGCTGCAGCACGACGTAGAAGGAAGGAACGAACAACACGGCAAGGCAGGTCGATGCGATCATGCCGCTGAAGACCGATATGCCGATCGACTTGCGGGCGGATGCGCCGGCCCCCGTCGCGAGGACAAGCGGCAGGACGCCGAGAATGAAGGCGAAGGATGTCATGAGGATCGGTCGGAAGCGCAGGCGGGCAGCCTCGACGGCCGCTTCCAGGATTTCCATGCCTTCCTCTCGCTTTTCTCGGGCGTATTCGACGATGAGAATGGCATTCTTCGATGCCAAAGCGATCAAAAGGATCAGGCCGATCTGGGTGTAGAGGTTGTTGGCGACGCCCGCCGCCATTAACGCGCCGACGGTGCCGAGCAGGGCAAGCGGGACAGCCAGAAGCACAGCAAGCGGCAGGATCCAGCTTTCATATTGACCCGCGAGCACGAAGTAGACGAGCAGCATGCCGAGCGCGAAGATATAGTAGATCTGTCCGCCGACCGCCTTTTCCTGATAGGAGAGCGCCGTCCACTCATAGCCGGTTCCCGTCGGCAAGGTCTGGTCGGCAATCTGCTCCATGACGTTGAGTGCCTGGCCGGAGCTGAAGCCGGCGGCAGGTCCGCCAACGATGGTTGCTGACGGGTAGAGATTGTAGAGGCTGATCAGTGAGGGGCCTTGCATCGGCTTGATATCGACAACGGTTCCGAGCGGCACCATCGTGCCATCGCCGGCCTTGACCTCCAGATTGCGGATATCGTCAGGGCTGACGCGGAATTCCGGAGATGCCTGGGCATAGACCTGGAACGTGCGGCCAAACTTGTTGAACTGTGTCACGTAGCTCGATCCGACGTAGCCCGACAGCGCAGAGAAAACCTGTCCAACCGTGACGCCCAACGTCTCGGCCTTGATACGGTCGACCACGACCTCAAGCTGCGGCACATTCGAGCGGAACGACGTGCTCAGCCTTTGCAGCGATGACTGGGCTTCGCCATTTTTCACAATCGTATCGGTAAGGGACTGCAACAGTGCATAGTCGGAAACACCATTCTTGATCTCAACTTGCATCGTGAAGCCGCTGGCATTGCCGACGCCCTGGATGGGGGGCGGCACGATGACGAGGGTTTTCGCGACCAGTACGTTTTGCAGCGCACCGTTCAGATGCTGGTAGATGGACAGAAGATCCTGGCCCTTTTCCTTCAGCCTTTCATCCCAGTCCTTCAGCACGACATAAGCCACGCCGGCGTTCTGCAGACTGGCATTGTTATCGAGAACGGATATGCCGCTGATCGTCAGGACCTGATCGACGCCCGGTGTCTCCTGGGCGATTTTGCCGACATCCGCCATGACGGCATCGGTGCGCTCCTTGGATGCGCCATCCGGCAGTTGCGCGCCGATCAGCACGTAGCCCTGGTCCTCAATTGGCAGAAATGCAGTCGGCACGCGTGTCAGCCCCCAGACGGCGACACCCATCATCGCCAGCGCAAGAACGACCATCGCGACGGCGTGGCGCGTCATCGAGCCGATCAGCCGGACGTATCCGTGTTCGCCCCAGTCGTAGATCCGGTTGAAGCCGCGATAGACGAAGTTGCGCTTCTCGGGTGGCACCGGCGCGCGCAGCCAGAGGGCGCATTGCGTCGGTTTCAACGTCACGGCGTTGATGGCGCTGATCAGCGCCGTGGCGGCAATCACGAGAGCAAACTGGCGGTAAAGCTGGCCCGTCAGCCCCGGCAGGAAGGCGGCTGGAATGAAAACGGCCATCAGCACCAGCGTGATACCGATGACGGGGCCGAGCAGTTCGTCCATCGCCTTTTCGGCCGCCTGCCTGCCGGACATGCCCGCCTCGATATGTCTCGCGACACCCTCGACAATGACGATGGCGTCATCGACGACGATGCCGATGGCGAGAACGATTGCAAACAGAGTGGAGAGGTTGACGGTGAAGCCCAAGGCCGCCATCGCGGCGAAAGCGCCGATGATGGTGACCGGAACGGTCGTTGCCGGCACGAGCATGGCTCGCCAGTCCTGCAGAAACAGCAGAATGACGATAAGAACGAGAACGCCTGCCTCGATCAGCGTGACATAGACTTCGTTGATCGAGGCCTTGACGAATTTCGTGGTGTCGAAGGGGAGATGATATTCGAGGCCTGGCGGGAAGGCCTTGGCCAGTTCCGCCATCTTTACATCGACTGCCTGGGCCACAGCGATGGCGTTTGCTTCCGGCAATTGGGAGATACCGATGCCCGCAGCCGGTCGGCCATTCTGCATGAAGGTCTGGCTATAGGTCTGCGCACCCAGTTCGACCCGGCCAATATCGCGGATGCGCGTTACCCGGCCGCCGTCCGAGCCATCGACCTTGACGATGATGTTTTCGTAGTCGACAGCGTCGTTCAGCCGGCCATTGATGTTCAGCGTGTATTGAAACGTCTGTCCTTGGGGCACCGGCGGAATGCCGATCTGGCCGGCCGTGACCTCCTGGCTCTGTTGCTGTACGACATTGACGATATCCTGCGGTGTCAGCCGGCGGGCCTGCAGCAGGTTCGGATCCATCCAGATGCGCATGGCATATTGGCCGGCGCCGAAGACCGTGACGTTGCCGACGCCGGGCAGGCGGGCAAGTTCGTTCTGGAGGTTGATGACCGCATAATTGGAGAGGAACAGGCTGTCATAGCGGCTGTCCGGTGAGGTCAGAGTGACAAAGCCGAGGATGGCGGTCGATTTCTTCTGGGTGCTGACGCCTTGAACCTGCACCGACTGCGGAAGCGACGACATGGCGATCGCAACACGGTTTTGCACCAGGACCTGTGCCTGATCGGGATCCGTGCCGATGGCGAAGGTCACGGTCAGTGAGTAGGTGCCGTCGCTTGCGCTGGTGGACTGCATGTAGAGCATGTCCTGTACGCCGTTGACCTGCTGCTCGATCGGCAGCGCCACCGTATCGACGAGCGTCTTGGCGCTGGCGCCCGGAAAGCGGGTCGTCACCTGCACTGTCGGCGGAACGACATTTGGATATTGCGCCACTGGCAGTTGGAAAAGAGCCACCGCGCCGATGAGAACAAAGACCAACGCCAGAACATTGGCGAGCACCGGCCGTTCGATGAAGAAGCGCGAGATCATGCTGTTGCCCTTGGACGTTCAGATGAGGCGTTGTGGCGAAATTACTGCGTCGTCGTCGTAGCCTTTGCATCGGTGCCGGCCGCCGCCGGTTGCGGTTTCATGTCGATTTTCTCGGGCGCAGCCTTGCTGCCTGGGATTGCCTGCTGGATGCCCTGGATGACGACCCAGTCGGCGGGTTCGAGGCCGGATTCGATGACGCGGAGGGCGCCTTCGCGCTGGCCGGCCTTCACCTGTTTCTGCTCGATCGTATCGTCCTTGCCGAGAACGAGCAGGTAGCTGCCGAGCTGGTTGGTGGCGATCGCATCGTCGCGCACGAGCAGCGCCTTCTCGTTCTGGCCGATCGGTACGCGAACGCGCACGAAGAGGCCGGGCAGCATGGCCTTGTCTTTGTTATCGAACAGAGCCCGGACCTGAAGCGTTCCGGTCGATGCATCGAGTTGCGGCGAGACGTAGTCGAGATGTCCCTTATGTGGGTAGCCTTCTTCAGATTGCAGGCCGAGTTCGGCTGGGATGCTCGGCAGATCCGTCTGCTTGAAGGTGCGTCCCTGCTTTCTCAACATATCCTTGATCAGTAGCACCTGGGTTTCGCTGACGTTGAAATACGCATAGATCGGGTCCGTTTGAACAATGCTGGCGAGCTTGGTGGGGCCTGAGACGCCGACGAGCGTGCCGATATCGACAAGGTGGTCGGTCACCGTGCCATCGAAGGGGGCAATCACTTCCGTATAGCCGAGATTGATCGTTGCAAGTTCGACATTGGCCTGCGCATTGAGGATCTGCGCGTTGGCCTCGTCGAGCGTCGCCTTGGCGCTGTCGACGGCTGTCTGCGTCGTGACCTGCTGCTTCATCAGATTGACCTGACGATCGTACTCCTGCTTGGCGCCAACCTGGGATGCCTGTTGCGATGCGAGGGATGCCTTGGCCTGATCAAGCTGGGCCTGATAGGTGTCGCGCTCGATCCCGAAGAGCTTCGTGCCCTTCGTTACCGTCGTGCCATCCTGATAATCGATCGATTGAAGGTAACCCTGGACGCGCGCTTCGATATCGACCGAGTTCAGCGGCGCAGTGTTGCCCGTGAGTTCGAAATAGAGGGTGATGGGCTCCTGGACTGGTTGCGCAACACGGACGGCCGGTGGCGGAGGCGGGACGTAGGTATTGCTGCTTCCATCGCAGGCAGCGAGCGCTGTCATGCCGATGAGTGTTACGGAAATCTGCAGGCCCCGATGCAATCCCTCACGCATTCTTGCTGCCCCGATGATCTATGTGTCCCGGTCTTCATGCGTGCCTTGGTGACGACCCCATCAGTCGCCAAGTGTTTCAGGCATGCGGTACTATGTCGCGGGATTGTCCGAAATTGCAATAGCTTATGGCATGCAATCCAGCTGCGTCTAAACGATTGATGACTCCGCAATTCCATCATGGCCCAGCCTGGAATTTTCTATTCACTGCTGAGTAATGAGCAGCACGTAAGACACGAACAGCATCAGGTGAACTGCGCCCTGCATGAGATTGGTGCGCCCACTCGAAAACGTGATGATGCTGACGGCGAGCGTCAGCACGAACATGACAAGATCCGGGCCTTGAAGCCCCAGCGTGACGGGGTGTCCGTAGAGGTGGCTGATTGCCAGCATGGCCGGCACGGTGAGGCCGATCGTCGACAGAACCGAGCCGAGGAAAATGTTGATGGCTCGCTGCAGATGGTTGGCGACGGAGGCGCGCACGGCGCTGATCGCCTCTGGTGTTGCGACGAGTACCGCCATGACCACCCCCCCGAATGCTGCCGGTGCGCGAAGGGTTTCGATCACGTAGTCGATCGGCCGGGCAAGCTGTTCGACCAGGAAGACGACCGGCACCATATAAGCGAGCAGCAGTACCGCATGATGCCAGACGGACCGGTGGCGCCGCATGCTGACGATGTGCTGCTCGTGATGGTTGCCGTCATCGGCGAAGTAGCGATGATGACGGCCGGCCTGGAGGAGCAGAAATACACTGTACAGGCCAATCGAGACTATGCCGAGAAACATCTGCCTGGGCGTCGAGGGGTGCGGGCCATCCGGGCCGGCCAGAAACGTGGGCATGACGAGGCTGAGGGTGGCCAGTGGCACGATGACGCCGAGATAGGCATTGGCGCCGTGCAGGTTGTGCTGCTGATCTTCCCGCCGCCACGCGCCAAGGAGCAGCGACAATCCCACCATGCCGTTCAGAATGATCATGACGACGGCAAACAGCGTGTCACGTGCGAGCGTCGGATTGTTCTCTCCATGCCGCATGACAGCCGAGATCGCCATCACTTCGATCGAGGTAATCGCAAGGGTCAAGATGAGGGTCCCGTACGGCTCTTGAAGCTGTTCCGCCAGATGATCGGCATGACGAACGACCGATAGGGCGGAACCCAGCACAACGGCAAAAAGCCAGAAAAAAATGACGATGAACCAGAGTGGCTCGGAAAGCTGCGCGAAGATTGGCCCGGAGAAAACAAGGAAAGCCAGGCTGGTTGCGACACTGACGCCAAAGAACCATTCCTCGCGCACGATGCCTGCTAAACCGATGGTGTGCAATGCGGAGCCGTCAGTCATTGAAACCACCGCCAGCCACGGAATGCCGTAGCATCACGACCACGATCGCTGCCATCTTCCTCTCCGCTTTCCCCGCCGCCGGGCAAACCGAGCGGTGCGGTTTGGCGGCGGCTGGGAGCGATTGTCTCACGCAGAGGGGCATTCCGCCTATCTAAAAATCGTCGCTCAGGTTTCAGGCGAATTCAATGGTACTTCCGTTTCTCCCGCCCCAGAATTTCCGGGGCGTCGAGGCCGGCGATCGGTCTCGAAAGGTCGGCAGGGATGTCGCCGGCAAGCTGGAGATCCAGATAACGGGCGCAGCAGACACGGAGGAACGAAGTGAAGTTGCCGAGGTCATGGCCGGCATCGATCGACTCGTGGTGCAGCCTGGTGATGAGCTGGACCACGTTCATGCCGTCGCGGGTGGCAATTTCTTCCAGTTTCGACCAGAAGAAATTCTCCAGCCGCACGCTGGTGACCATGCCGTCGATGCGCAGCGACCGGGTGGTGCTTTCCCAGAGCCTGGCATCAGCCTTGATGAAGAGTTCACACATCACGTTCCTCCCGCGGCTTCACTCGGCGGCGTTGGTCTCCAGCACCGTTGCCGCGTCGAGCACCGTCATGAACTGGCGCAGCCACGAGGGGTGAGCCGGCCAGGCCGGTGCGGTGACGAGATTGCCATCGGAAACAGCGTCACTGATCGCGATATCGGCATACGTGCCGCCGGCAAGCTCGACTTCCGGACGGCAGGCGGGATAGGCCGAGCAGGTGCGGCCCTTGAGAACACCGGCAGCCGCCAGAAGCTGGGCGCCGTGGCAGATCGCGGCAACCGGCTTGTTGGCATCGAAGAAATGCCTGACAGCCTTGATGACATCGGGGTTGAGGCGGAGATATTCCGGCGCGCGGCCGCCGGGAATGACGAGCGCATCGTAATCTTCGGCGCGCACGCTTTCGAAGGTGGCATTCAGCGCGAAGTTATGGCCGCGCTTTTCGGAATAGGTCTGGTCGCCTTCGAAATCATGGATGGCGGTGGCGACCGTCTGGCCGGCGGTCTTACCGGGGCAGACTGCATGGACCGTATAGCCGCAGGCAAGCAGCGTCTGGAACGGCACCATGGTTTCGTAATCTTCAGTGAAATCGCCTGTGATCATCAGGATCTTGCTCGCTGGCATTTCTTCCTCCCGTAAAAAACCAACAGATGGACTTTAACAAAGGATCGCGGCCGCGGGTAATATAGGAATACTACACGGGGCTTCCGGATCAGGTCGTTTCGCGTGCCCTGACATCGGGGATGGCGCAGGCCTCGCCGCCGCCGAACATGCGCGAACGGGTGAGGAAGCGCTTCTCGCGGCCATTATCGAGCGAGAACATGCCGCCGCGGCCGGGCACGACGTCGATGATGAGTTGCGTGTGCTTCCAAGCCTCGAACTGGCTGGCGCTGATATAGACAGGCACGCCGCCGATCTCGCCGAGCTTCACATCCTGATCGCCGACGATAAAATCGTCCGTCGGATAACACATGGGCGAAGAGCCGTCGCAGCAGCCGCCGGACTGGTGGAAGAGGATTTTGGGATAATCCCGTTGGATTTCCCTGATGAGGTCGAGCGCCGCATCGGTGGCGAGCACGCGCGCTTCGCCATTGACCGTCTGTTCCATGATTGCCTCCTCCAAGACAATGCCTCCTCCCCGTGAAGGGAGGAGGCTCGATGATAGCACGATCGGCTGCTTCTCAGAAGAAGCCGAGCTTCTTCGGGCTGTAGCTGACCAGCATGTTCTTGGTCTGCTGGTAATGGTCGAGCATCATCTTGTGCGTTTCGCGACCGATGCCGGACTGCTTGTAGCCGCCGAAGGCCGCATGGGCCGGATAGGCGTGGTAGCAATTGGTCCAGACGCGGCCGGCCTGGATTTCCCGGCCGAAGCGATAGGCGCGGTTGGCATCGCGGGTCCAGACACCGGCGCCGAGGCCGTAGAGCGTGTCATTGGCGATCTCGAGCGCCTCCTTGTCATCCTTGAAAGTAGTGACGGAGACGACCGGGCCGAAGATTTCTTCCTGGAACACACGCATCTTGTTGTGGCCCTTGAAGATGGTCGGCTTGATGTAATAGCCCTCAGACAGTTCGCCGCCGAGATCGTTGCGTGAGCCGCCCGCAAGAACCTGCGCGCCTTCCTGCTTGCCGATATCGAGGTAAGCGAGGATCTTTTCCATCTGCTCGGTGGAGGCCTGAGCGCCGATCATCGTTGCCGGGTCGAGCGGGTTGCCCTGCTTGATGGCTTCGACGCGTTTGACCGCCCGTTCCATGAAGCGGTCATAGATCGATTCCTGGATGAGAGCGCGGCTCGGGCAGGTGCAGACTTCGCCCTGGTTCAGCGCGAACATGGCGAAACCTTCGAGCGCCTTGTCGAAGAAATCGTCGTCTTCGGCTACTACGTCAGCGAAGAAGATGTTGGGGGACTTGCCGCCGAGTTCCAGCGTGACCGGGATGAGGTTCTGGCTGGCATATTGCATGATGAGGCGGCCTGTCGTCGTCTCGCCGGTGAAGGCAATCTTGGCGATGCGCGGGCTGGAAGCGAGCGGCTTGCCGGCTTCCAGACCAAAACCGTTGACGATGTTGAGGACGCCAGGCGGAAGCAAGTCGCCGACGATTTCTGCCCAGAGAAGCAGGGAGGCGGGTGTCTGTTCGGCGGGCTTGATAACGACACAGTTGCCGGCCGCAAGCGCCGGCGCCAGCTTCCAGGTCGCCATCAGGATCGGGAAGTTCCAGGGAATGATCTGGCCGACGACGCCGAGCGGTTCATGGAAGTGGTAGGCGACCGTGTCGTGGTCGATTTCGCCGATCGTGCCTTCCTGGGCACGGATGCAGGAGGCGAAATAGCGGAAGTGGTCGATGGCGAGCGGAATGTCGGCCGCCATGGTTTCGCGGATCGGCTTGCCATTGTCCCAGGTTTCGGCCTGGGCCAGAAGCTCCAGCTTGTCTTCCATGCGCTGGGCGATCTTCATGAGGATGTTGGAGCGCTCGGTGGTGGAAGTGCGGCCCCATTTTTCCTTGGCGGCATGGGCGGCATCGAGCGCGGCGTTGATGTCCTTTTCATCGGAGCGCGGGATTTCGCAAAGCTTGCCGCCTGTGACGGGCGTGACGTTGTCGAAGTATCTGCCGCCAATGGGCTCGCGCCACTCGCCGCCGATGTAGTTGCCGTATTTGAGCTTGAACGGCGACTCGACGATTTTCTGATGAAGCATGTCATCCTCCCTTGATGAACAGGTTCGGGAACGAACCAGTGGAGGGAATCTGTGTCGCTTTTGCCTGGGGGAACAGTGGAGCTCGCCAATACCGCAGTGCACAGTGTCGCAGAGTTGCGACAGGTTTCGGCACCGCCACGACATTGTGATTGAACCTTTCGCCCTGTCTTAGTGCAGGTCGAGCTTCTTCATCTTCCGGTGCAGTGTTGCGCGGCTGATGCCAAGGGCTGTGGCGGCCTGGGAGACGTTGCCATGGGTACGCGACAGCGCCCGCAGGAGAGCGGCTTTTTCCGCCTCTGCCATTTCTTCCTCCTGCGAAACGCGACCTTCGTGCAGCGCATCGGAGGCCGGAATGCCGGCGGCGATATGCCTGTCGTCAAGCTTGAGGGCAAGACGGGCGGCGCGCGTGGCGCCGAGGACGAGATCGTGCCGGTCGACGGCAAGTAGTGCATTGGCGGAATTGGCGCCGGCCGGGACCATGACGAAACGGGCGCCGGCAAAAGCGGAACGGAACAGATTGAGCTCGATACGCATGGCCGCATCTCGCACGGCTTGCGACAGGATGGTGAGCGTCATTTCATTGACGTCATCGCGGCAGGTGGAAATGTCGAGCGCGGCGGCAAGCAGACCGCGATGATCGCGGATCGGGGCTGTGGTGCAGCTCAGCTTGATGTTGGAGCAGTAGAAATGCTGGTCGCGGAAAACGGCGACGGCACGTTCATCGGCGAGAGCCGTGCCGATACCGTTGGTGCCGATGCTGGCCTCGGTCCAGACGGAGCCGGTCCAAAGGCCCACATCGTAGAATTCCTTGTCATTGCCGGCGGCGCCGCGGCGTTCCAGCGCAATGCCGTTGCGATCGGTCAAAAGCAGGCAGCAGCCGGCCTTGCCCACCGTCGCAAAGAGACGGTCGAGTTCGTCACGGGCATCGGCGATCAACTGCTCGGATTGTTCCCGCGCAAGGCGGAATTCCTGTTCTGTCAGGCGCAGGGGCGCACGTTTTTCCTCCGGCGCCAGCTGATACATGGTCATGCAGCGGCGCCATGAAGCCACGATCGGCGAGCTGGCCGCAGCAGAGTTTTGCTGGGCGCACGTATAGACATGCTCCGCATGTGCGGATTGTTCGTGCATGAAGGCTCCTCCCACGGAACTTGCGCATATTCTGATGTAAATATGGCGGCTTTGCAATCAAGCCGGCATGACCGCGGATTGTATGGATCGAATTTGCCGGATGCGAAGTGTCGCATTTCTGAGACAGCACGCCTTGCGGTTCAATCCGGCGTGTAAACTTTTGCCTTCACCTTCGGCTGAGCCAGTTTTCGATGCCTCTCGCCGCGGCGCGGCCCGTGGCGAAACAGGCTGTGAGCAGATATCCGCCCGTCGGCGCTTCCCAATCCAGCATCTCGCCGGCTGCAAAAACGCCGGGAAGATGTTTCAGCATGTAGCTCTCGTCGACCTCGCTCCAGGCGATGCCGCCGGCGGACGAGATGGCCTCGGCGATCGGACGCGGGCGCAGAAGCGGGATCGGAAGGGCCTTGATGGCGGCGGCGAGCTTCTGCGGATCGTTGCGATCGGCTTCCGGCGTCAGTTCGCGCAGGAGCGCGGCTTTCACGCCGTCGATCCCGGCGCCTTTGCGCAGGCGGTTGGAGAAGCTCGATTTCGTATCCTGTCGGGCAAGGTCACGGGACAGGCGTTCGAGCGTGCGGCCGGGGGTGAGGTCGAGCGTCAAAAACGCCTTGCCTTCGCCACGCAGACGACCCCGCAGGGCGGCGGCATGCGCATAGACAAGGCTGCCCTCGATGCCGTGTTTGGTAATCACGAATTCACCGGGAAACGTCCCTGCGGAGGAAGTTGCTGTGACGGATTTCAGCGGTTCGCCGGCAAAACGCTCGCGGAAGAGATCGCTCCAGGCGACGTCAAAACCGCAATTGGCGGGCTGGAATGGAGCGATTGTGATACCGCGATCGGCAAGCATCGGCACCCAGGCCGCATCGGAGCCGAGACGGGGGTAGCTTGCGCCGCCGAGCGCAAGCAGCGTGGCATCGCAGGAAATAGTCTTGCGTCCGTCTGGCGTTTCGAACCTGTGTCCACCGTCGGCAAAGCCGATCCAGCGATGGCGGGTGAAGAAGCTGACGCCGCGGGCTTCCAGCCGGGCGAGCCAGGCGCGCAGAAGCGGCGAAGCCTTCATGACATTGGGGAAGACGCGGCCGGAGGAGCCGACGAAGGTTTCGGTGCCGAGATCAGTTGCCCAGGTGCGGATATCGGCCGGGGTGAAGGCATCGAGGGCGGGACGAAGACTGACATTGGCATCGCCGAAACGGGTGGCGAAGAGGTCGTAGTCTTCCGAATGCGTGATGTTGAGGCCCGACTTGCCGGCGAGCAGGAATTTGCGCGCGAAGGTCGGCATCGCGTCATAGACAGCGACGGCGTGGCCGCCTTCCGATAATATTTCGGCCGCCGACAAGCCTGCGGGACCGCCGCCGATGATCGCAATCGTCTTCTGTTCCATTGCGCCTTCTTGGCGCGGGTGATCGCCTAGCGCAAGCCTCAGTGACGCGGATGCACGCACTTGCCGTGGTCGGCGAGCACTTCGATGACCCGGCATTGATCGACGCGGCCGTGGCAGCAGCTCTCGACCATCTGCTCCAGTTCCGCCCTCAACGCATTCAGACTGCGGATACGTTGCTCGACCTCGATGAGACGTGCCTTGGCGATGGCATCGGCGGAGGCGCAGGGCTGGTGTGGGTCATCCTGCAGGTGCAGCAGCGTGCGGATCGCATCGATCTCGAAGCCGAGTTCGCGAGCGTGGCGGATGAAGGCGAGGCGATCGAGGTCAGCGGGCTCGTAGGAGCGCTGGTTGCCCTCGCTGCGGCTGGGTTCGGAAAGCAGGCCGATGCTCTCATAATAGCGGATCGTCGGCACTTTGACGCCGCTGTGACGTGCGGCTTCACCGATGGTGATCTTTTTCATGATTTTCCTCTTGCACCTCTAGTCGCTAGAGGATGTAGGAAGGACGCTGCCTACAAGCAAGGATTTAGATCGTGAGCGAAGCAGCACAGGCACGGTACAGGGTCGGCGGTATGGATTGCGCCGCCTGCGCAACGAAGATCGATACGGCCGTCAGGCGTATGGACGGGGTCGAGGACGTCTCGGTTTCGGTGACGGCCGGCACGATGACGGTGCGCCACAATGGCAGCAGCGATCTCAAGGCGATCGAGAAGAAGGTGACCGGCCTCGGCTATTCCGTCGCTCCGTTCACGGGCAAGGCGCCTGCTCAGGAAAAGAAGGGCGGCCAGTATCATGCGCACCATGATCACGACCACGGCCATGACCATGACCACCACGATCATGACGGACATGAACATCATGATCACGATCATTCCAGTCATGTACATTCGCACGGTGCGGAGGAAGTCGCGGGGCTGCACGGTCATGATCATGGGCCGATGACCGGCCCCTGGTGGCAAAGCAAGAAGGGCCGACTGACGATCTTCTCCGGCCTGGCGCTCGTTGTTGCCTATGCGGTCGGCCATCTGGTGCCTGCGATCGCTTCCTATGCCTTCATTGCCGCCCTGCTGGTCGGGCTGGTTCCGATCGCGCGGCGCGCCATCATGGCGGCGCTTGCCGGCATTCCCTTTTCCATCGAAATGCTGATGACTACAGCCGCTGTCGGCGCAGTCATCATCAATGCCGGCGAAGAAGCGGCGACGGTGGTCTTCCTGTTCCTTGTCGGCGAGCTGCTGGAAGGCGTAGCCGCCGGCAAGGCGCGCGCTGGCATCCAGTCGCTGACGACGCTGGTGCCGAAGAATGCGCTGCTCGAAACGGGCGGCGAGGTGACGGAAGTGCCGGCGGAAACGCTCGCTGTCGGCTCCATCATTCTCGTACGGCCGGGCGACCGGATTTCTGCGGACGGTACGATCCTGTCTGGTGAGGGCGACATCGACGAAGCGCCGGTGACCGGCGAAAGCACGCCGGTGCGCAAAGGGGCGGGTGAGACCGTCTTTGCCGGCACGGTCAATGGCGATGCAGCATTGCGTGTTCGCGTGACGGCCGCTGCCGAGGACAATACGATTGCCCGCGTCGTCAAGCTGGTGGAGGAGGCGCAGGAATCCAAGGCGCCGACGGAGCGCTTCATCGACCGCTTTTCGCGCTATTACACGCCGGGTGTTGTCGTCGTGGCGGTCCTGGTGGCGATCCTGCCGCCGCTGCTGACGGGTGCGGCTTGGGGCGAATGGATCTACAAGGGCCTTGCGATCCTGCTGATCGGTTGCCCTTGCGCTCTGGTCATTTCGACGCCTGCAGCCATTGCCGCCTCGCTTTCGGCGGGTGCGCGCCGCGGGTTGCTGATGAAGGGCGGCGCGGTTCTGGAATCGCTTGGCAAGGTGACGGCCGTCGCCTTTGACAAGACGGGCACGTTGACCGCGGGAAAGCCGCAGGTAACCGATATCATTGCCTTTGGACGTCCCGATGCGCAGGTGCTGTCACGCGCCGCGGTCCTGGAGCAGGGCTCCAGCCATCCGCTGGCGCTGGCGATCCTCAACCGGGCGAGGGCCGATGGTGCACCTATGCCGCCGGCTTTCGAACTTGAGGCGCTGCCGGGCAAGGGTGTGACGGGCAAGGTGGGCGGCGAGACGCTCGATCTCCTGTCGCCGCCGGCTGCGCGTGAGCGTGGGGCGCTGAATGAGGGGCAGGATGAGCAGGTCGCTGTCCTGAACGGCGCGGGCAAAAGTGTTTCGGTGCTGCTGATCGATGGCGTCGCTGCCGGCCTGATCGCCATGCGCGACGAGCCGCGCGAGGACGCAAAGAGCGGCGTTGCGGCGCTGAAGGCGGCCGGTGTGCGCGCCATTATGCTGACCGGCGACAACAAGCGCACGGCCGCTGCCGTTGCCGGCGATCTCGGCATCGACTGGCGCGGCGAGCTTCTGCCGCAAGACAAGCAGCGCATTGTCGGCGAGTTGAAGCGCGAAGGGCTTTTCGTCGCCAAGGTCGGTGACGGCATCAATGATGCGCCGGCGCTTGCGGCTGCCGATGTCGGCATTGCCATGGGCGGTGGCGCCGATGTGGCGCTGGAAACGGCGGATGCGGCGGTGCTGCATGGACGTGTCGGCGACGTGGCGCGCATGATCGACCTTTCGAAGCGGACGATGCGCAATATCATGCAGAACATCACTATCGCGCTCGGGCTGAAGGCGGTGTTTCTCGTCACCACCATCCTTGGCATCACTGGCCTGTGGCCGGCGATCCTGGCGGATACGGGCGCGACCGTGCTGGTGACGATGAACGCGCTTCGCCTTCTTCGGATAAGGACGTAAGGATTTCTTTGGCAGCGTGATGCGGCAGGGGCACGCTTGCCACATCACTGTTCTCGGGATCCGCCGATCTGGAGCAAGGAGCCAGTTCGGTGCCTTAACTGGAGCTGCCTCAGCAACAACAGGCGTGCCTTTTGCGCGACGCCACATCACGATTCGGGCATGAATCCCGAAGCAAAAATCGCGAAGCGGCTACAGGCTTGCTCTCTTCCTCCCAGCCGTCTCCACTGCCTGTTTTCTTGATCATTTGTTAACCACGTTTTTCACAGGAATGCAGCGATTTCAAACATCCCGTAACGCGATGCACAAACCATCCGTTGACGCAAACCGGGATTCGCGTACTATATCTAGTGTTCAAGGTTCCTTCGATTCGTGAGGGTCGGGGGCTAAGACGGGAATACGGTGCGTTTCGCCATGACGGCGCGACAAAGCCGGAGCTGCCCCCGCAACTGTAAGCGGCGAGCAACTGTCCGATTTCGGGTCACTGAGGCATGACGCTTTGGGAAGGCTGGGGCAGGGGCTTCGACCCGTAAGCCAGGAGACCTGCCTTGAATAAAACGTCCACGGGCGGGATGTCCGGAAGGTCGCGTGCATGAAAGCGGAATCTATCCGTCCTGTTACGCTGCCCCGAACGTCCGCATGAGCACTTCGGGGTTGAAGTTATGTCGAGAACGTCAAGGCCGCCGCCCGCGCAAATCCTGCAAGGGATAATTTCAGGCGTTTAAACGCCAACTCTGCAAGATCATCATCAAGCGTTGCCCCGGACGCCGTAAGGCGCCCGATCCCAGTATTGCGTCCGGAATCCATTGACATCACGAGGAACATGATGAGCGTTACCGTTTACAGCAAGCCTGCCTGCGTTCAGTGCACCGCCACCTACCGTGCCCTCGACCGTCTGGGCGTCGACTATCAGATCATCGATATTTCCGAGGATGCCGACGCGCTCGATCGCGTTCGCGGCATGGGCTACATGCAGGTTCCTGTTGTCGTTGCCGGCGAGAACCACTGGGCGGGCTTCCGTCCCGACATGATCAGCGCCCTCTCCTGATTGGAGAAGAGCGATGGGCCTGATCGTCTATTATTCCAGCCGGTCCGAGAATACCCATCGTTTCGTCGAGAAGCTGGGACTACGCGCGGCGCGCATTCCCGTCGGCGTTGAAGACATCCACATCCGCGAACCCTATGTGCTGATCTCGCCCACCTATTGTGGGGACGGTGGCAAGGGCGCCGTACCCAAGCAGGTGATCCGCTTCCTCAACGATGCGGAAAACCGCTCCAACATCCGCGGCGTGATTGCAGCGGGCAACAGCAATTTCGGCGAGACCTACGGGCTTGCCGGCGACGTGGTCTCGCAGAAGTGCCAGGTGCCGTATCTCTACAGGTTCGAGCTTCTGGGAACTGCCGAGGATGTCGCCAATGTCAAAGACGGGATGGGACGATTTTGGACACGGGGACAAACCTGACGCGGGATGCGGGGGCAAAACCGCTCAAGGCAGTGGAAGCGCTGGACTATCATGCGCTGAACGCGATGCTGAACCTCTATGACGACGAGGGCAAGATTCAGCTCGACAAGGACCGCATGGCGGCCAAGCAGTATTTCCTGCAGCATGTGAACCAGAATACGGTGTTCTTCCACAACCTCAGGGAAAAGCTCGATTACCTAGTCACCGAGCGCTATTACGAGCAGGAGGTGCTCGACCAGTATTCCTTCAATTTCGTCCGCGATCTGTTCGATCAGGCCTATGCCAAGAAATTCCGTTTCCCGACCTTCCTCGGCGCATTCAAATATTACACCAGCTATACGCTGAAGACCTTCGACGGTAAGCGCTATCTGGAGCGCTACGAAGATCGCATCTGCATGGTGGCGCTGGCGCTCGCCAGAGGCAATGAACAGCTTGCTCGCGATCTGATGGAAGAAATCATCTCCGGCCGTTTCCAGCCGGCAACCCCGACCTTCCTCAATGCTGGCAAGAAGCAACGCGGCGAACTCGTTTCGTGCTTCCTGCTGCGTGTCGAAGACAATATGGAATCGATCGGCCGCTCCATCAATTCGGCACTGCAGCTTTCCAAGCGCGGCGGCGGCGTGGCGCTTTCCCTGACCAATATTCGCGAGGCGGGTGCGCCGATCAAGCAGATCGAAAACCAGTCTTCCGGCATCATCCCCGTCATGAAGCTGCTGGAAGACTCGTTCTCCTACGCCAACCAGCTCGGTGCCCGGCAGGGTGCGGGTGCGGTCTATCTCAATGCCCACCATCCCGACATCATGCGCTTCCTCGATACCAAGCGCGAAAATGCCGACGAGAAGATCCGCATCAAGACGCTGTCGCTCGGCGTCGTCGTACCTGATATCACCTTCGAACTCGCCAAAAACAATGAGGATATGTACCTCTTCTCGCCCTATGACGTGGAGCGGGTCTATGGCGTGCCCTTCACCGAGATATCGGTGACGGAAAAGTACCGCGAGATGGTGGCGGATGCGCGTATTACAAAGAAGAAGATCAAGGCGCGCGAATTCTTCCAGGTCATTGCCGAAATCCAGTTCGAGAGCGGCTATCCCTACATCATGTTCGAAGACACGGTGAACCGAGCAAACCCGATCGCCGGTCGCATCAGCATGAGCAATCTCTGCTCGGAGATCCTGCAGGTGAGCGAGGCCAGCGAATTCAACGACGACCTCTCCTACAAGACGATGGGCAAGGATATTTCCTGCAATCTCGGTTCGCTGAACATCGCTATGGCGATGGATTCGTCTGATTTCGGCAAGACGATCGAAACCTCGATCCGCGCGCTGACGGCCGTGTCCGACATGAGCCATATCTCCTCGGTGCCCTCGATCGAGAAGGGTAATGACGACAGCCACGCGATCGGCTTGGGACAGATGAACCTGCATGGCTATCTCGCCCGCGAGCGCATCCATTACGGTTCGGAAGAAGGCGTCGATTTCACCAATATCTATTTCTACACGGTGACTTATCACGCTCTGCGTGCCTCCAACCGCCTGGCGGCCGAGCGTGGCGCAAGCTTCAAGGGCTTCGAGAAGTCGAAATATGCCTCGGGGGAATATTTCGACAAGTATACCGAGAAGGAGTGGAAGCCGGCGACCGAGAAGGTTCAGACGCTCTTCGACAATGCCGGCATTCATATCCCGACGCAGGAAGACTGGCTCGCGCTGAAGAGGACGGTCATGGCGTCCGGTCTCTATAACCAGAACCTGCAGGCGGTGCCGCCAACGGGCTCGATTTCCTATATCAACCACTCGACCTCCTCGATCCATCCGATTGTCTCGAAGATCGAGATCCGCAAGGAAGGCAAGATCGGCCGCGTCTATTATCCCGCACCGTTCATGACCAATGACAATCTCGATTATTATCAGGATGCCTACGAGATCGGGCCGGAGAAGATCATCGACACCTATGCGGCTGCCACCCAGCATGTCGACCAGGGCCTGTCGCTGACGCTGTTCTTCCGCGATACGGCAACGACGCGCGATATCAACCGCGCCCAGATCTATGCCTGGAAGAAGGGCATCAAGACGATCTACTACGTCCGCCTTCGCCAGATGGCGCTGTCCGGCACCGAGGTGCAGGGCTGCGTTTCCTGCACGCTCTAACCGACCGGAGACAATGATGAACATGCAATTCAAGCCGGTCAGCCGCGTGCGCGCCATCAACTGGAATCGCATCGAGGACGACAAGGATCTCGAAGTCTGGAATCGCCTCACCGGCAATTTCTGGCTGCCGGAAAAGGTGCCGCTGTCGAACGACATTCCCTCCTGGGCGACGTTGACGACAGCCGAGCAGCAGCTGACGATCCGCGTTTTCACCGGGCTGACCCTGCTCGACACAATCCAGAACGGTGTCGGCTCGGTCAAGCTGATGGCGGATGCGGCAACCCCCCATGAAGAAGCGGTGCTGTCCAACATCTCCTTCATGGAAGCGGTGCATGCGCGTTCCTATTCCTCGATCTTCTCAACACTCTGCCTGACGCCCGATGTCGACGATGCCTATCGCTGGTCGGAAGAGAACGAATTCCTGCAGAAGAAGTCGGCGCTGATCATGGAGCATTATGCGTCCAGCGATCCCCTGAAGAAGAAGGTGGCGAGCGTCTTCCTCGAAAGCTTCCTCTTCTATTCCGGCTTCTATCTGCCGATGTACTGGTCGAGCCGTGCCAAGCTCACCAACACGGCCGACATGATCCGCCTCATTATCAGAGACGAAGCCGTGCATGGCTATTATATCGGCTACAAGTTCCAGCGTGGACTTGAAAAGCTCTCCGAAGAGCGCCGGCAGGAGATCAAGGACTTTGCCTTCGACCTGCTGCTCGAGCTCTACGACAACGAAGCGAAATATACCGAAGCGCTCTATGACGGCGTTGGCCTGACAGAGGACGTCAAGAAGTTCCTGCATTACAACGCCAACAAGGCGCTGATGAACCTCGGGTACGAGGCGCTGTTCCCGGCCGAAGCCTGCAAGGTCAATCCGGCGATCTTATCTGCGCTGTCGCCGAATGCCGATGAAAACCACGACTTCTTCTCGGGCTCCGGCTCCTCCTATGTCATCGGCAAAGCGGTGGCGACCGAGGACGAAGACTGGGATTTCTGAGGTTTATCTTTACGAAGCCTCTTATCATTCGGCCCGCTATCGCCCACATTCAGCGCGATGTATTCGTTGAATGTGGCGTAGCGGGAGTTTTTTTATGAGGCCCTCTTTCGAAGCGACTGATCCGGCAAGCGAAGCTGCCGAAGGCGTCTGGCCAATCCGCAGGCGCCGAATTCTCGACTGGCTGATCAACGAGACCCGCAGCGAGCGTTTCATCGACAATATCCTGGTAGAGATGTGCAAGCGGCTGCTGGCAGTCGGCGTGCCGGTGACGCGGTCCAGCCTGCATTTCCGCACCAACCATCCGCAATGGATCGGCGCCCGTATCCTATGGGTGGAAGGCATGGAAGAGGCAAAGATCAACACCTTTGCCTACGGGGTGGAAACCACGCCGCAATTCCTCAACAGCCCGGTCAACGAGATCCACAGCGGCACCAACGAGGTGCGGAAGAACCTTGAGGATTTATGGGAGGGCGACGACTATCCCTTCTACCAGGAATTGCGAGACGACGGCTATACGGAATATGTTGCCTGGCCGATCGATCATACGTTCGACAAGCGCCACGTCGTTACCTTCTCCACCAATAGGCCAGGCGGTTTTACCGGCGAACACGTGGATTTCCTGCGCGATCTGCTGCCGGCTCTCACTCTCGTCAGCGAGATCAGGCTCAAGAACATCATGGCGCGCACGCTGCTGCAGACCTATGTCGGGCCGCATGCGAGCGAACAGATTCTCTCCGGCGTCATCACCCGTGGCAGCGGCACGACCGTCGGCGCGGCGATTATGATCTGCGATCTGCGCGATTTCACGGCGATCTCCGATCTCTGGCCGCGCGACGACGTCATCCAGCTGCTCAATGACTATTTCGATGCCATGTCCGATCCGATCGAACGGCACGGCGGTGAAATCCTGAAATTCATGGGCGATGGATTGCTTGCCATCTTCCCGCTGTCGAAGCCTTCGGCCTGCGAGGATCTCTTGACGGCGATCCGTGAAGGGCAGGAGGCGATGGCGAAACTAAATGAGCAACATCAGCGTTTGGGACGTGATCCGCTGCGCTATGGTGTCGGCGTCCACGTCGGTGACGTCATGTACGGCAACATCGGTTCGCGTCGACGGCTGGATTTCACTGTCATCGGCCCGGCAGTCAACGTCGCCTCGCGGCTTGAAACCTTGACCAAGGAGGTCAAGCGGCCGGTACTTTTGTCTCGCGCTTTCGTTGAGATGGCGACCTGCACGGAAGAGATGGACAATCTCGGCACTTTTCCTCTGCGCGGGCTTGGGGAGCCGGTCGAAGTCTTCGCTTTCCGCGAAAAGCCGACAGCCGGTCGTGACGCAGCTTAGGCCACCGGAAAATTGATCTGCGGCGGCAGGAGCAGGCTCTGGCTCTCCGCTGCCGGATTGCCGATTCGCTGAAGAAGCATCTGGCCGAGATGTTCGCCCGCCTCGACCAGGTCCTCATAGATAGTCTCGATTTTCGGCTGCAGATGCGTCAGGAGATGCGAGGTCTCCTTGGCGACGATATCGTAGTCATCAGCGAGAACGCGTCCCACATCATTCATGGCGGTGACGAGCGCCAGCGCCGAAACTTCGCCTGGACAGACGAATCCGTCTGGAACATCGGCCGCCGCGGCACGCGCCCGAAAGAAATCTCTGATTTCATTGGCCGGTGAATCGAGCGTGACCGCTTCCGATATCTCATAGGCGACGCCGGCCTCGCGCACGGCGGTCATGAAACCATGCAGAATGTGCTGGCTGAAGGTCAGCCGCTTCGGCGGCATGACAACGGTGACCTTCTTCCTGCCCTTGACGATCAGACGCCGGGTGGCTTCGTAGGCGAAGGCATAATTGTCGTAATCGACATAAGCATGCGGTGTCGAAAATTCGGTGCGCCCGTGAGACACGAAGGGGAAGCTGACTTCCTGCAGCATCCGCACCCGCGCATCGAAGGGTTCTGTCCGCGTGAAGATCAGGCCGTCGGCGAAATTGTTGCGGACGATATATTCCGCTGCTTCGAGGTCCGTCGTCGACAGGAAGTTCGGGGCGACGACGAGGTGGTAGGATGTCTCTTTCAACGCCTTGGCAATGCCGTACATGATCGCGGTGCCGAAGCCGACCACTTCCTGATGCGGATCGAGAAGGATGCTGATGACATTGGTGCGGCCTGTCTTCAGGCGCTGAGCAGCCCGGTCGGGCAGGTAGCCGATCTCGCGGGCAATGCGATGGACGCGCTCGCGCGTCTCAACCGATATTTGCGGCGCGTCGCTGAGTGCGCGCGAAACCGTCGTCACTGCAAGGCCGGTCAATGTCGCGATGGTACGCAAGGTCGGCTTGCTGCGTTTTTGCGCACCATCCGGATTTTCACCGCGTTGCAGTTGGGACGATTCGGTCACTGGGGACATTCCATGCTGGGCCGCGGCTACAATAACACGATGAAAACGGCACGCAATCAATCAATGCAAACGATTTAAATTTTTACGGCATCTTAACCGAACAGAAAAAATATAAATAAAATCAATATTTATCGGACTAATCATATTTTTCTCGGGAGTCGAGGAAGGGCTTGACGTGGCCGCGTTTATAACGTTTTAAATTGTTACCCGCACTGGGAGGTGCGGTGTATGTGGTGCCTGGCCGCCCTCACGGCGGAAGACATCCGGCAGGCGAGGTGGGTCTCGCCGCCACTTACGAACGGGAGGATATTCATGCGCAAGTTTTTGAGCTCGGCAGCTCTTGCTGTCGTGACGATGGCTGGTTTCGGCAGCGCTCACGCGGCTGACGTCAAGGAAGTTCAGATGCTGCACTGGTGGACGTCGGGCGGCGAAGCCGCGGCGCTCAACGTGCTGAAGCAGGACCTTTCCAAGGAAGGTTTTGCCTGGAAGGACGTACCGGTCGCAGGCGGTGGCGGCGACGCAGCCATGACCGCGCTGAAGGCGATGGTTGCCGCAGGCACCTATCCGACCGCTTCTCAGATGCTCGGCTATACCGTGCTCGATTATGCTCAGGCTGGCGTCATGGGCGATCTGACCGAGACGGCGAAGAAGGAAGGCTGGGACAAGTCCGTTCCGGCAGCACTGCAGAAGTTCTCCGTCTATGACGGCAAGTGGGTCGCCGCACCTGTCAACGTCCACTCCGTCAACTGGCTGTGGATCAACAAGTCGGTCATGGACAAGATCGGCGGCACGCAGCCGAAGACCTTCGACGACCTGATCGCGCTGCTCGACAAGGCAAAGGCAGCTGGCGTCATCCCGCTCGCGCTCGGCGGTCAGAACTGGCAGGAAGCCACGATGTTCGATTCCATCGTGCTGTCGACCGGTGGCCCGGAATTCTACAAGAAGGCTTTCAACGACCTCGACGAGGAATCGCTGAAGTCCGACACGATGAAGAAGTCCTTCGATAACCTCGCCAAGATCATCCAGTACGTCGATCCGAACTTCTCGGGCCGCGACTGGAACCTGGCGACCGCCATGGTCATCAAGGGCGATGCTCTTGTGCAGGTCATGGGTGACTGGGCGAAGGGCGAATTCGTTGCCGCCAAGAAGACCCCTGATACCGACTTCCTGTGCTACCGTTTCCCGGGCACCGACGGCAGCGTGGTCTACAACTCCGACATGTTCGGCATGTTCAACGTTCCTGACGACCGCAAGGCCGCTCAGGTGGCGCTCGCCACAGCAACGCTTTCCAAGAGCTTCCAGTCCGCCTTCAACGTCGTCAAGGGTTCGGTTCCGGCCCGTACCGACGTACCGGATACGGATTTCGACGCTTGCGGCAAGAAGGGCATTGCCGACCTGAAGGCTGCCAACGAAGGCGGCACGCTGTTCGGCTCGCTCGCTCAGGGCTATGGTGCTCCTCCGGCGATCGCCAACGCCTATAAGGATGTCGTCTCGAAGTTCGTCCATGGTCAGATCAAGACCTCCGACGAAGCTGTTACCCAGCTCGTCCAGGCTATCGACGACGCTCGCTAATTCTAACGACAAAGGCTTTCCCGCGCGCTTGCGGGGAAGCCACGGCCCCTGCTGCGCGGGGAGGAGATGATCACATGAGCACAGTTGCGACCACGGATCCGGTCCTGACGTCGAAGCCCTCAACCCGCACGTCCATTCGCGGCCGACTGCAGGATGCATTGCCGAAAATCGTATTGGCGCCGAGTTTCCTCATCACGGTGATCTTCGTTTACGGCTTCATCGTCTGGACGGCCTACCTTTCCTTCACCAATTCCAAGACCTTTCCGTCCTATGCGCTGACCGGCTCGCGCGCCTATCAACGGCTCTGGCGCTGGACCTTCGAGAGCGACCCGCCGTCCTCCTGGTACACGTCGATCACCAATATGGGGATCTTCGGCTTCCTCTATATCTTCATCTGCCTTGGGCTCGGCCTGCTGCTGGCAATCCTTCTCGACCAGAAGATTCGCGGCGAAGGCATATTGCGGCCGATTTTCCTCTATCCGATGGCGCTGTCCTTCATCGTGACGGGCGTTGCCTGGAAATGGTTCCTCGATCCGGGCCTCGGACTCGAGCAGACGCTGCATCATTTCGGCTGGACGAGCTTTCACTTCGACTGGATCAAGAACAAGGATTTCGTCATCTACACCGTCGTCATCGCCGGTGTCTGGCAGGCTTCGGGCTTCGTCATGGCGATGTTTCTTGCGGGCCTGCGCGGCATCGACGGTGAAATCATGAAGGCGGCGCAGATTGACGGCGCGTCGCCCTTCCAGATGTACCGGCGGATCGTCATTCCGATGCTGCGGCCGATCTTCCTGTCAGCCTTCATCGTGCTTGCGCATATGGCGATCAAATCCTACGACCTCGTCGTGGCGCTGACATCGGGTGGCCCCGGCGGTTCGGCATGGCTGCCGTCCAACTTCATGTACGAATACACTTTCAAGCGGAATGAAATGGCTGTCGGTTCCGCGAGCGCCATCATCATGCTGATGACCATCTCGGCGATCATCGTTCCATATCTCTATTCCGAACTGAGGGAGAAGGCGCGATGAGCAGCGTTACCTCTTCTGATATCGCGAGTTCGCACGGCGGCAATAGCGGCCGCTGGGTCGGCCGCATCATCATCTACGGCCTGCTCTTGATCTTCGCCATTCTCTATCTGATGCCGCTCTTTGTCATGCTGACGACCTCGTTCAAGACGATGGACGAGATCCAGAACGGCAATATGCTTGCGCTGCCGCAGGCGCCGACGCTCGATCCCTGGTTCAAGGCCTGGGGCGAGGCCTGTGTCGGCCTCACCTGCGCCGGTATCAAGGGTTACTTCTGGAACTCGATCAAGATGGTCGTGCCGGCAGTTGCCATCTCGACCATTCTCGGTGCGCTCAACGGCTATGTGTTGACCAAGTGGCGCTTCCCCGGCCATACGCTGGTCTTCGGTCTGATGCTCTTTGCCTGCTTCATCCCGTTCCAATCGGTGCTGCTGCCGATGGCGACCATTCTCGGCGCGCTCGGCCGCTTTGGTACCACGCTGCAGAATCTCACGGGCCTGAGCTTCGGCTTCGGCAATTCGACCGTGAACCTCGTCTTCGTGCATGTCGTCTACGGTCTCGGCTTCACGACGCTGTTCTTCCGCAATTTCTACGAGGCCTTTCCGACGGAGTTGGTAAAGGCGGCGCAGGTCGATGGGGCGAGCTTCTTTCAGATCTTCCGCCGCATCATGCTGCCGAATTCGCTGCCGATCATCGTGGTGACGGTCATCTATCAGTTCACCAATATCTGGAACGACTTCCTCTTCGCCTCGGCCTATGCCGGTACGGGCGACTCCATGCCGATGACGGTGGCGCTGAACAACGTCGTCAATACCTCGACCGGCGTGGTCGAATATAATGTCAACATGGCTGCGGCGATGATCGCAGCCGTTCCTACGCTCATCGTCTACATCCTCGCCGGCCGCTATTTCGTGCGCGGTCTGATGGCGGGCGCCGTCAAAGGGTGATCCATGGCTTTCCTTGAAATTTCCGGTCTCAAGAAGCGCTTCGGCGCCGTCGACATTCTCAAGGGGATCGACCTGGAACTCGAGAAGGGTGGCTTCCTGGTGCTGGTCGGCCCGTCAGGTTGTGGCAAGTCCACGCTGCTTAACACCATCGCCGGGCTGGAGGCGATCACTTCGGGCGAAATCCGCATCGACGGCCGCTCCATCAACGGTTTGCACCCATCCAAGCGTGATATCGCCATGGTCTTCCAGAGCTACGCGCTCTATCCGAACATGACCGTTGCCGGCAATATCGCCTTCGGCATGGAAATCCGCGGCGTGCCGAAGGACGAGCGCGAGAAGGCGATCAAGCAGGTCTCCGACATGCTGCAGATCGGCCATCTGCTCGATCGCAAGCCCTCGCAGCTCTCAGGCGGCCAGCGCCAGCGTGTGGCGATGGGCCGCGCTCTGGTGCGCAACCCGCAGGTCTTCCTCTTCGACGAGCCGCTTTCCAACCTCGATGCGAAGCTGCGCGTCGACATGCGCACGGAAATCAAACGCCTCCACCAGCGCATGGGAACGACGATCGTTTACGTCACCCATGACCAGATCGAGGCGATGACGCTGGCAACGAAGATCGCCGTGCTGAAGGACGGTGTGCTGCAGCAGTTCGGCACGCCCGCCGAGATATATAACAGCCCCGCCAATGTCTTCGTGGCCGATTTCATGGGATCGCCGGCAATGAATCTGCTGAACGCCACCGTTGAAAACGGTGCCGGCGGGCTGCAGGTGTCGCTGGAACGGCCGAATGGCGAACCGCTGAAGCTGCCGGTCAATGCCGGGACCAACAACTTGACCGGCTATGCCGGCAAGCAGGTGATCTTCGGCATTCGCCCGGAAGCGCTGACCGATATCGACGGAGCCGATCGGAAGGCGAAGTCCGTCGTCCACGGCGATTGTGCCATCGAGGTCGTGGAGCCTGCCGGTTCCGATACGTTCGCCGTCACCAAACTCGGCGGCAAGTCGGTGGTTGCGCGCCTTGGCGCCGATGCCGGCATCCTGCCCGGCCAGAATACCCGCCTTGCCTTCAATCTCGACAAGGCGGTGTTCTTCGATCCGGCCAGCCAGTTGAGGATCGCTTAGCCAGCAAAATATTCTCTGGCCGCAGTCAGACCGCCGCCACCGAGATCGTGACCGGTGCGAAGTGGCTTGAGGTCGCTTCGACGGCGATTTCGCCGGTCAGGCCCGTCGCTTCCAGCCAAAAGCCCGTCGTCCCGCCCTGCAGCGGTACGGTCGTCGGGCCGACAATCTTGGCAGGGCCTTTGACCGTCAGCGTTACCGCATCGTTCAGGAAGGGCAGGCGCTGACCGCGCTGGTCGAGTGCGCGGATGATGACACGGGTCGTATCGCGCTCGCGCGCCTTCAGCATGGTACTGTCGGGCGCGACTTCGAGTGCGGTCGGCAGCGGATCGGCGGCGAGTGTCAGTCTGGCCACGGGCTCGCCATTGATGAAGCCGGTGAATTCGCCGTCGATCCATTCCAGGCCCCAGCGGCCGAGTTCGTCCTGGGTAAAATGGCGGTGGTCGAGCACGACTGGCGGGTGCGGCAGGTGCGGATAGTTTTCACGGTCCGGGCCGATACGTTTTGTCAGCGAGCCGTATGTCAGTTCCACTTCGTCGCAATTGGTCAGGATGATCAGCGGCAGCACGCCGCCGATGCTGCGTTCGCCGCGCGCCCAGAACGTGACCGGTTTCATGATGATTTCATCCGAAGGGTCGCACTGGCTGGCATAGACATAGGCCGCGAATTTCGGCTCGCGGAACATGTCCATGACGCCGTGATAGCAGATGCGGTCGCCGGAGCCGAAATCCTTGTGCGTGTTGTAGTCGAACATGCACCAGCCGATCGCACCCGAAATGTCCGGATCGCCATAGGCGGCGTTCAGCACTTCCAGATGGCGGCGCACATGTTCGGCCTGGCGCTGCTCGGCATCATACATCTTGGTCGGATGCATGTGGCCGTTGAACTCGGTGATGATGTAGGGGACCTTGTAGGAGAGGCCGGTATTTTCCTGCTGGCCGCGAAGCGCCGTGCGTGGGCGATTGGCGCCCGGCAGTTCCTCATTGCCGAGGATGAAGTCGTTCATCGTATAAACGTCTTCGAGAAGCTCGCTTTCCGTCAGGTAGCGAACGCCGCCGGTCTGGCGCGTTGAATCGAGCTCGTGGGCCAGTCGGTTGGTCGCAGTATAGAAGTCGTGGCTATCGAGCGACTCGTTGATGCGCACGCCCCAGATGATGATCGACGGATGGTTCCAGTCGCGCTCGATCATGCGGCGCACGTTCTCGATGGATTCCTGCTGCCAGTCGAGATCGCCGATATGCTGCCAGCCGGGGATTTCCTCGAAGACGAGCAGGCCGATGCGGTCGCACTGGTCGAGGAACCATTTCGACTGCGGATAGTGCGAAGTGCGCACGATATTGCACTTCAGCACTTTTTTCATGATGTCTGCGTCGCGTTCCTGCGCGGAGCGGCCGGCAGCGTAGCCCACATAGGGATAGGCCTGATGGCGGTTGAGGCCCTGCAGCTTTACGGGCTGGCCGTTGAGCAGGAAACCTTCCGGCGTGAATTTGGCGGTGCGGAAGCCGAAATGAGCGGAAGTTCTGTCTGAGCCGTGTTCGGTTCTGAGATCGACGACAACTTCGTAGAGCGCCGGGTTTGCCAGGTCCCACAGTTCGATGCCGGTCAGGCCGCCGAAGGAAAGGGTCGTCACCGAGCCGATCGTCTCACCGGCGGCACTTGCGAGAATGATGCCGCTTGCATCCTTCAGCGAGGCGGTAATGGTTGCCGCATAGGTCAGGCTCTGCGGGTTGGCGATATCGATGCGCACGGTCGCCGATTTCATGTCGGACAGCACGTCGTGGGTCTCGATCTTGAGATTGCGGATGGAGACCTTGTCGGTGACCTTCAGCCAGACGTCGCGATAGATGCCGGCATAGGTGAGATAGTCGATGCGACCGCCGAAGGGCGGGATGGCGGGGTTCTCGCTGCCGTCGATCTTGACCGTGATCAGGTTCTCGCCCTTGATGAGTTTGCTGGTCAGGCGGGATTCGAAGGGCGTATAGCCGTCCTTATGGGCAATGATCTCTTCGCCGTTCAGATAGACGACACTGTCGGCCATGGCGCCATCGAAGAGGATTGAGACCTCGCGGCCTTCGAATTCCGGCAGCCAGCGCAGCACCTTCTGATAGGTGAAGGCGCGCTGATAGCGCTTCTCGTCGAAATAGTTGAAGGGCAGCTCGACGGCCGTGTGCGGCAGGCTGACCATATGGTCGCCGTCGAAAGCCTCGGTCAGGTGCTGGCCAAAGCCTTCGTGGAAGCTCCAGGATTCATTGAGGGAAACGACGGAACGCATCTCAGGCTCCCCGGCAGGCTGCAGGGAAGAGGCGGCGCCCGGCGGCGCGTGAAAGGGTGATCATCGATATTCCTCCTCGATGCGAATGGCTGGAGCCGCCTCTCAGGCGGTCGAACCCCAGCGGGGTGTGCAGGCAAGCGTAATGCTGTGCGGACCCTCGTCGCCGGCCTCATGGCGTTCGATCACCTCGACGACCGCGTCCATGAAGGACACGTGGTCGAGGCTCAGCGTCGTCAGGTCGTTGCAGTCCCAGGCGGCCATGGCAATGCCATCCTGGCCGACGATGGCGATATCCCCAGGCGTATTCTTTCCCAGCACGCGGCGGGCGGCATCGCGCGCGCCGATCGCCATCACATCGTTGCCGCAAATGATGGCATCGACCTTGGAACGATGCAGCAAGAGAACGGCCTCCTTGAAGCCGGAATCGTAGGAATAGTCGCCGAAGGCTTCCGCCTCGAAGGCAAGGCCGTGACGCGCCAGAGCGTCTGCAAACCACTTGCGGCGCAGCTTGTCGATCCAGCTCGATTTGGTGCCGGAGAGATAGGCGAAGCGCCGTTTGCCATCGCTGACGATCTTGTCGATGATCTCACCGGCGCCAACGGCGCCATCGATGCGGATGTTGGAGACATCCTCGTTTTCCAGCGGTTCGAAGGAAACGATGATCGGCTTCGTGGTGTGGAAGATGTCGACCGCATCCTGCATCGACACCATGTCGGAGAAGATGACGACGTGATCCACCTGGTAGGTCGAGGCAAGCCGCATCAGTTGCAGGCGGTCCGAATGGTCGGCGCAGCAGAGAATGATGGGCAGGAGCTGGCGGGCCTGCAGGCGGTGGACGAGAAGCTGCTGCTCCTCGGCCTCGCAAGGGTTGCCTATGGCGTTGACGACGAGGGCTACGAGGCGCGAACGCTGGTTGTTCAGCGAGCGGGCGATCGCGTTCGGCTGGTAGCCGTATTCGCGGGCGACCGCGAGAATGCGGTCACGCGTGGCGCTGCCGATCCGCGAATCCGGCGAGAAAGCCCTCGAAATCGTCGCGGAGGACACACCGGCGAGTTTCGCCAGTTCCTTCGAGGTGATCCGCCGTCTGTTCGTTCCGCTCATTATTTTGCGCCTATCCGGCAATCCTGACGGGGGTGCCGTCGGCTGCTGCCGATTCCTTGATTGCATCCCAGAGCCTAGCGAATCTGAGACCCATTTCAACGGAGCCGGAGTTTTCCATCGTTCCGGCACGGATGGCGAGGAAATTCTTCATGGGATTGCCGAGAATCTCGGCCTCTTCGCGCGGCTCGCTGGTGCGCCCGATGCTGATCTCGCGCCAGCCGCCCCAGGCATCGATGCGTACGATCGCCTTGGAATAGAAGAAGGTGATGTAGGATGCGCAGCCGGGAGGGCCTTCGCCGGCTGCCGTCAGCGTCGCGAGCGCGCCATTCTTCAGGCGGGCGGAGACGGCGGTGGCGATATCCACCTTCTTTCCGTGGTTGTTCATATAGGCGGACACGCTGTCGAAATCGGAATTGGCGAGCAGGCAGACGGTGTTCATCATGTGGGCGCCGGTATCGAACATGAAGCCGCCGCCGGAAATTTCCGGCTGCTGTTTCCAGTGGCCGTCATAGTTGGAAGACCAGCTTTCCCAGATCATACCTGAAATGGCGATGAGGTCGCCGAATTCGCCTGAAAGAGCCCGCTTGCGAGTTTCGAGCACGAGCGGCGAAAGGCCGCCCTGGAAAGCGGTGACGATGGTGACGCCGCTTTTCTTCTGCGCCGCGATCAGCGTTTCGGCCTCTGCTACGGTCGTGACCATCGGCTTTTCGAGGAAGAGATCGAGGCCGGCTTCGGCAACGGCTGTCGCCTGCTCGGCATGGAAAGCGTGCGGGGTAGAGACGTAGATGATGTCGAGTTCACTACGGCATTTTGCGAGCATGTCGCGGTAGTCCTCGAAGCTTTTCGGCTCCGGTGCTCCGGCCGCGGTGCAGACGTCGATGAGGCGCTTTCTGGAGGTTTCCGTCGTGTCGGCGAGCGCCACGAATTCGATTTCCGGCATCTTCGCCCAGCTCTGAGCATATTCAGCCGCCTTCAAGCCGGCGCCGATGACGCCGAGGCGCAATTTCTGAGACATCGAAATCCTCCCTGATATCGTTGTGCAAACGATTACACAAACGTCACCATTGGTGCAAGTTATAAATAACTTAATAAAATCAACATTATATATTTGAGTTGGTTGCGGCTTTAAAAATCATCTTGTCAGCATTCAGAATGCGTGTACATTTTCCTCGCCGGTGCTGGAGGGCGCCGTGGCTCTAAAAAAGGGAGGACTTCCGTTGAAGAAGACGGTTATCGGTGGCCTGTGCGCCATCCTATTCAGCGCGGTTTCGACGCTGGCCCATGCTGAAACAATTCGTATCGCCAATCACGGTCAGGCCGGCATCGACGCGATGAAGTCGACCGTCGAGCGGATCGAGAAAAAATATGGCGTGACCGTCGAGGTCGTCGAATATCCGGCGCCGGACAAGGACTATCTCACCAAGCTCCTGACCGAACTCGGCGCCGGCAACGCACCCGACCTCTTCTCCATCCCGACGACGGCTGCCGTTGCCGACATGGTCGAAGCCGGCTACCTCGCGCCCGTTTCCACCGAGTTCAAGGCCTGGGACGGCTACGCCAACCTCTATGACGTCGCCAAGCAGCTTGCTGTCAGCCCTGACGGCGAAACCTATGTGATGCCGTTCATGCTCGGCATTCAGGAAATCTATTTCCGCAAGGATGTTCTCGAAAAGGCTGGCATCTCCACCGAGCAGCCGAAGACCTGGCAGGAGCTCCTGGATCGCGCCGCCGAAGTCAAGCAGAAGACCGGCTCTTACGGCCTACTCTTCCCGGCCGGCGTTTCCTGGGGCAGCGGCGCCTTCGACGAAGGCTTCCAGCACCTGCTCGTCGGTTCCAAGACGCCGCAGCTCGTCGGTGCCGATGGCAAGCTCGACCTGAACGGCGAAGGTGTCAAGGATGTCTTCAACGTCTACAAGACGCTGATCGACAAGGACCTGATGCCGGTGCAGCCGCTGCTCGGACCGGAGCCCTGGGTCGTGCCGAAGTATGAAATGTTCCCGGCCGGCAAGCTTGCCGCCACCACCTGCGGTTCCTGGTGCTACATTTTCGACTGGGGTCGCGAGAGCAAGAACCCGATCCCTGACGTGACCAAGATCGTCGGCACCTGGACCGTTCCGGGTCAGAGCGGCGGCCAGTACGTGCTTGCCAACCTCGCTGCTCCGTGGGCCGTCAACTCCAAGTCCGCCAATGTGGAACTGGCCAAGAAGGCGCTGATGGAAATCGGCTCGGTCGAAACACAGGTTTCCTATGCTGCCCGCATCGGCAACATTCCGGCCAGCAAGGATGCCGCCAAGGATCCGGAATTCCAGAAGCTGACGGAACTCGTTCCGATCCATGCTGCTGCTGGAAACGGCGTCTTCCTGAAGCAGGCTTCCGGCTTCGGCACGGTTGCCGAAGGTGTGGCACGCGCCATCGAAGCCCTGCTGCGCAAGGAAACCGATGCGGCCGGCGCCCAGAAGATCCTTGTCGACTACGTCAAGGAAACGCTCGGCGACGATATGGTCAAGTAAGCCGCTTATCTTCCTCCCGCCAAGACGGGGACGCGGCATTCTCGCCGCGTCTTTCCGATTTCATTTGATAAGGTTGTGAGCTTCAATGGCCCGAAACTCTCATGAAAAGCGAACCGAGCGCCAACTCCTGCTGGTTCTGCTGCCGTCGCTGGTCCTGCTTCTGGCCTTTGTGATCTATCCCGCCCTCTATTCCGTCTATCTGAGCTTCACCAATGAGGCGCTGACAGGAGCTGCGGCCCTGCGGCCGCGCTTCGTCGGTATCCGCAACTATGTGCGCCTCTTCAACGATGCAAAGTTCTGGAATTCGCTGTTCGTCACCTTCGTCTTCGTCATGGGTTCTGCCGTCATCGGGCAGTTCGTGCTCGGGCTGATTTCGGCAATGGCGCTGCGCCGGCCGATCCGTTTCCGCCAGTTCTTCTCTTCGATTATTTTTCTGCCGAATGCCGCCCCGGAAGTCGTTGCCGGCTTCATGTGGATCTCGATGCTGGCCGGCGGCGAACATGCGACGCTCTCGCGCATCGTTGCCTTCTTCGGCATCAATCCGGCCGACTGGCTGAACGCCTTCCCACTGTCGATGATCATCATCGTCAACACCTGGCGCGGTATCGCGACCGCGATGATCCTGCTTACGGCGGGCCTCAGCACCATCCCCGCCGAGATCTACGAGGCGGCGCGCATGGACGGCGCGACACCGTCGCAGATGTTCCGCCGCATCACCCTGCCGCTGATGATGCCGACAATCCTGCTCTACATGCTGATTTCGGCCGTCTCCACCATTGCCGTCTTCGGTCTCGTCTACGCGCTGACGCGCGGCGGGCCGGGCGGGGCGACGGAGGTCGTCAGCATCTACATCTACAACCAGTCCTTCACGGCCTTCCAGCTCGGTTACGGTGCTGCGGTCGCGGTCGTCGCGCTCATCATCTCGCTGATCCTCGGCATCGGCTATGTCCGAGCCATGAAAGTGGAGGTCTGACATGACCGCTATTTCCCCGAGCGAAGGTGCCAACAAGACCCGCTCCGACCTCATCGCCTATGCAACGCTGTCGATCATCTCGATCTTCTGCGCCGTGCCCTTTTTCTGGGTGCTGCTCGCCTCCTTCGATGGCAATGCGCAGCTCTTCCTGCGCTGGCCGGAGCAATGGACGCTTGCAAACTATGTGCGCGTCTTCACCAAGGAGGATGGGGCGAAGTGGCTGTTCAACTCGCTCTTCGTGGTCGGCGGAGCGACGCTTATCGTCATGGTTCTGGCGGGGCTCGGTGGCTATGCGCTGTCGCGCACGCGGGCCTGGTGGAAGCTGCCCTTCCTCTACGCGATCCTGCTGATCCGCGTGTTGCCGCCGACCGCACTCGTCGTGCCGCTCTACAAGTTCCTGCTGACGCTGAACAATGGGGAGGCTGCAATCCTGCGGCCGATCTTCGGAAGCTATGCCCGCGATATCATGCGCTGGACCGGGTTCATCGACGGTTATCTCGGTATCATGCTGGTGCTCGCCACCATGCAGTTGCCGCTTGCGCTCTGGATCATGAAGACCTTCTTCGACGGGTTGCCGCGCGACTATGAGGAAGCGGCCGTCATGGACGGGGCGACGATGATGCAGCGCATCCGCCGCGTGCTGATCCCGCTTGCCATGCCGGGTCTGGCGGCCGCCGGTCTCTTCGCCTTCATGTCTGCCTGGGGCGATTTCCTGCTGCCGCTGATCTTCCTGTCGTCGCCAGAGCTGCAGACGCTGCCGCTCGGCCTCTTCCGCGCCTTCCTGCGCATCAACGAGATCGATTACGGCCTGCTGACGGCGCTCGCCTTCATTTACCTGCTGCCTGCCGTCGTCGCCTTCGGCTTTGCGCGGCGCTTCCTCGTCCAGACTTTCTCGGGCGGTGTGAAGGGCTGAGATCAAGAAAGAGAAACGAATGATCAATCTCAGAAACGTTCGCAAATTCTACGGCGCGCTCGAAGTCATCAAGGGCGTCGATATCACGGTGGAGGATGGCGAATTCGCCGTGTTCGTCGGCCCGTCGGGCTGCGGCAAGTCCACGTTGTTGCGTATGATCGCCGGCCTCGAAGGCATCGATGAGGGCGATCTGGTGCTGAACGGCCAGCGCATCAACGACGTGCCGCCGGACAAGCGCGGCATCGCCATGGTATTCCAGTCCTATGCGCTCTATCCGCATATGACGGTCGCTGAAAATATCGGCTTTTCGCTGAGCCTCAAGAAGGTGCCGGAAGCCGAAATCAAGAAGCAGGTCGAAGGCGTCGCGGAGATCCTGCAACTGACTGACTATCTCAGCCGCAAGCCGGGAGCACTGTCCGGTGGCCAGCGCCAGCGCGTGGCGATCGGCCGTGCGATCATCAAGAAGCCGTCGCTGATCCTGTTCGACGAGCCGCTGTCGAATCTCGATTCGGCGCTGCGCGTGCAGATGCGCGCCGAGCTGCAGCGCCTGCATCGCGAGCTGAAGGCGACCGTTGTCTATGTCACGCATGACCAGGTCGAGGCGATGACAATGGCCGATCGTATCGTCGTTCTGAACAAGGGTGTCGTCGCCCAGCAGGGTGCGCCGATGGAGCTCTACCATCAGCCGGAAAACGAGTTTGTCGCGACCTTCATCGGCTCGCCGAAAATGAACGTGCTGCCGATGACGGCAACGCGCCGGGATGCCGGCAAGGTGCATCTGGAAAGCCCGTTCGGCCTTGCGATCGATCTCTCGGATGACAATGGCACTGTCCCGCAGGGCGAGGCGAAGCTCGGCATCCGGCCGGAGCATCTGAAGCTCGCACAGCAAGGGCAGGGCGATTTTTCGGCCGAGGTCGTCATCGTCGAGCGGCTCGGCGTCGAGACCTATCTGACGGTCGGTTCTCAACAACAGCCGATCGTCGTGCGCGCCGAGGGCGACATGACCATCCGTCCTGGCGATCGCGTCTCGCTCACAGCCGAGCGCGCCGCCTGCCATCTGTTTGATTCCGCCGGCCGGGTCGTCCGTTCGGCCCAAGCTTGAAACATCGAGGAATGACATGACAATCAAGGTCACGATCTGGAACGAAGGACGCCACGAGCAGGTTCACAAGGAGGTCCAGGAGATCTATCCTGACCGTATCGATGGCGCGATTGCCGCCGGTATCGCCCATCCCGATTTCGAGATCCGCCGCGGCACGCTCGACGATCCGGATGAAGGCCTGCCGGATTCCGTGCTCAATGATACCGACGTGCTGCTCTGGTGGGGACATATGGCCCATGAAGAGGTCAGCGACGGGCTGATCGACCGCGTGCAGCAGCGGGTGCTGAAGGGCATGGGGCTCTTGGTCCTGCATTCCGGCCATCACTCCAAGCTTTTCCGCCGGCTGATGGGCACAAATGCCAATCTCTCCTGGCGTGAGACGCCCGAGGGCGATCTGGAGCGCGTCTGGGTGGTCAACCCCTCGCATCCGATCGCCGAGGGCTTGCCGCCCTATTTCGAGGTCAATGCCTCGGAAATGTATGGCGAGCCCTTCGACATTCCGCAGCCGGATGAGCTGGTCTTCATCTCCTGGTATTCCGGCGGCGAAGTGTTCCGCAGCGGCTGCACCTTCCAGCGCGGGCGCGGGCGCATCTTCTTCTTCAGCCCCGGCCATGAGACCTATCCGATCTATCACGACAAGACGGTGCACAAGGTCATCTCGAACGGCATCCGCTGGGCGCAACAGAAGCACACGGATGGGCGCATCCTCGAAAACTGGCACCGCAAGGAGCCGCTGCACGGCCGGCCCGATAAGGCAAAGGCTTAAACAGTTCCTTCTGTGGGGGCTGGGCCATGATGGCCCTGGCTTCCGCGGCGATATTTGATGGAGGAGGGAATGCAGACCGTTTCGATGAAGGCGGATGGAGATGCCTTTCTCAGCAAGGCATTCTGGGTTTCCATCCATCGCGATCTGCCGCAGCGGCTCGACGCGCTGGCGAGGCTTGCCGCCGAGCGGCCCGATGTCTTCGCCTTCGAAAGCAGCCAGAAGATTGCCGAGCGCTGCAATGTCTCGCAGACCAGCGTCATCCGTTTCGCGCATCATCTCGGCTTTGATGGTTTTGCCGAAATGAAGCAGGTCTTCCAGCAGGGTCTACGGGCAGCGGCGCAGAAATAATCGTCAGGCCTTACGGATACTGTGCGCCGTTGGTCGTCGTATAGATCGAGTAGAGCGATTGTGTCGCCGTGATGAAGAGGCGATTCTTCTTCGGGCCGCCGAAGGTGATGTTGGACACGGTCTGCGGTACCTTGATCTTACCGAGCAGCGTCCCGTCGGACGCGAAGCAGTGCACGCCGTCAGCAGCGCTCGTCCATAGATTGCCGGAGACATCGAAACGGAAACCATCCGGTATGCCGCTGTCGATCGAGCAGAAGTAGCGGCTGTTTGTCAGCTTGCGGCCATCCACGACATCGAAGACGCGGATGTGGCGCGGGACGTCATGATTGGCGGAACCGGAATCGGCGATGAAGAGTTGCCGTTCATCAGGTGAGAAGGCCAGCCCATTCGGCTGGATGAAGTCGGTCACGACGGCTTCGATATCGCCGGTCGCGGCATCGATGCGGTAGACGTTCCGGCTTTCCTGCTCTTCGGGCGACTTGTGGCCTTCGTAATCGGACATGATGCCGTAGCTCGGGTCGGTGAACCAGATCGAACCGTCGGACTTGACCACGACATCGTTCGGGGAGTTCAGTCGCTTGCCGTTGTAGCTGTCGGCCAGCACGGTGATGCGTCCATCAGGCTCCGTGCGGGTCACGCGACGGCCGCCATGTTCACAAGAGACGAGGCGGCCCTGCCGGTCGCGAGTGTTGCCGTTGACGTAATTGGAAGGCGAGCGGAAGACGGAGACCGAGCCATCCGGCACCCAGCGCATCATGCGTTCGTTCGGAATGTCGCTCCAAATCAGGCAGTTCAGATCGGAAAACCAGACCGGCCCCTCGGCCCAGCGGCAGCCCGTGTAAAGCTCCTCCAGCACCGCGCTGCCGGCGATCAGCGCGCGAAAACGCTCGTCCCTGACGTCATAAAGCTCGCTTCCAGCCATGCCCGATTCCTCCCAGATCAATAGTGCTTCTTCGTAGCGGGAAACGGTTGAATCTGCCAGAGCCCGGCAGGAGAAAGCGCCGGGCTCTAAAGTATTTTAAAGTGCCGCAACCGGATGCGGCGAACCGTCATAAGCGCCCCAGATCGATTGGTCGAAGCAGATGACGGAGCCGGTCATCAGGCCGGATTCGCCCGACGAGAGATAGGCGCAGGCGCGGGCCACTTCCTCCGGATCGACCAGCCGGCCGAAGGGCTGGCTTGCGGCCGCCTTGGCGAGCCAGTCATCGTCGGCCTTGTGAAATTCCCTCTGGATGCGGTCTTCGCCCTCGGAGGCCATCCAGCCGATATTCAGGCCATTGACGCGGATGCGGTTGCGCAGGAGCGCGTAGGCGGTGTTCTTGGTCAGCGTTTCCAAGGCACCCTTGGAGGCGCAATAGGCTGCTATGAAGGATTGGCCGGCCTTGGCGGACATGGAGCCGATATTGACGATGGTGCCCTCGATCTTTTCGCGACGCATGACCTTCACCGTTTCCTGCATGAGGAAGAAGGGGGCGCGGACGTTGATGGCGAACATGGCATCGAAGAGTTCGGGGCTGGTGTCGAGGATCGTGCCCCGGTCTGTGATGGCGGCGGCATTGACCAGCGCATCGACGCGGCCGAAGGTCTGATCGCAGACATGGACGACCTTCTGCGCATCCTCGACCTTGGCGAGATCGGCCTTGACGTAGACCACCTTCGCGCTGGTCCTGGACGAAATCTCCTCGGCCTTCGCCTTGCCTTTGGCCTCGTTGCGGCCGCAGATGACGATGCCCTTGGCGCCGCGTTCGGCAAAGAGACGGGCAATCGTGGCGCCGAGGCCCTGTGTGCCGCCGGTGACGATGGCGATCTTGCCGTCGAGGCGGGCGTAATCCGTGCTCATATGTCTTTTCCTCCTGATGACATGCGAATGGCCCCTTACCGGCGGTAAGGGGCTCTGGGATGGTGGCGTGGTGATGGCGGCGTCAGCTCAGCTTCCTGGCTGCCTGTTCGGCCAGGGCTTTGGTGAACGCCTCGTCGCTCCAGTTTTCCGAAAGCGCTTCATGCATAAGCTGCGCCTGGGTCTTCGGCGCAAGGCCGCCGAGGGGCGGGTCGCGGTCGAGATTGGTCGGGAAGGAATAGCCTTCCGCGCAGGAGGCCACCGCATTGGCGATCTCGCCGGCCGAAAGCTTCGCTTTCAGGGCCTTGAGGGCGGGGAAGAGTTTTGCGCTCATGCGCTCGCGATCGACCGTTTCCATCGCCCGGCCGAAAGCCGAGGAGACCTGCAAGAGGTTCGCCACGCGCTTGATATCCTTCGAGCGGTTGGTGCCGGCGGCGTGGAAGAGGGCGGGATTGAAGAAGACGACATCACCCTTTTCCAGCGGCAGCTGGATATGGTTCTGCCCGAAATAATCCTTGAATTCCTGGCGCTTGAGGGCGAGGTAGCCCGGCTCGTAGGTCTGGCTGTGCGGTAGGAAAAGCGTCGGGCCGCTTTCAAGCGGCATGTTGCAATGGGCAACGGCGCCCTGCAGGGTCAGCACCGGCGAGAGGCGGTGCACATGGGCCGGGAATTGCTCAATCACCTTGGAGGACTGGAAGCCGAGGTGATAGTCGCGGTGAGCCGATTGCGCCGCACCGCCCGGGTTCACGCGGTTGACCTGCGCCGTCATCTGGTAGTGCGGGCCGAGCCATGCCTCGCTTGCCAGCGCCACGATGGCATTGCCGTAGTAGCGGGCGAAATTCTCGGGGTCGGCAAGGCAGTGCTTTTCCAGCGAATTCCAGATGCGGTCGTTGGCGCCCGGCTTGGCGAAATGATCGCCGCCGCCGGTCGAGCTGCGGTGCTGCTCCTCGATGATCTCGTCGAAGATCGCACTCGCCCGGTCGATGATGCCGGTATCCTCATAGGCGTGCTTGAAGACGACGACGCCGGGGCCGACGCCGAAGGCTTCGCAGATTTCGGCAAGAACGGCGCGACGGCCTTCCAGCGTCGAGGCCGCCTCGATCACTTTGCGGCTGTCATAGATCAGCACGTTCTTTTCGACGGCTGCGGCCGTCGGATAATCGGCCAGTACAGTGGTCTTTTCGGCAAGCGCGCGGAAATCGCTGAGGTCGCAGGCGTCTTCGGTCAGCCAGACACGGTCGGCGCGCAGTTTCTGCTGGTTGTCTGATTTCATCGGGTGCTCCTCCATGTCCGATGAAGGGACTATACGCCGACGGCGATCCTGATGTAGATCAGGAATCCATCAAAAATCCATCAGAACACCAAGATGTAACGACGGCCATGGCCCATCCCTTCCTCGTCAAGGATATCGCTTTCCAGGCCGGCCTCAGTACGGCGACCGTCGACCGGGTGCTGAATGGCCGGCCCGGCGTGCGGCGGCAGACGGAGATGCGGGTAAAGGCAGCTATTGCCGAGTTGGAAAAGCAGGCGGGCGCCGACGTAGCCGGCCGCAAGCTTACGATCGATATCGTCATGGAGACGCCTGACAGGTTCAGCACGGCGGTGCGGGCTGCCTTCGAAACGGAGGTTGCGACTTTCCTGCCGACGGTTTTCCGTTGCCGCTTCCATTTCGCGGAAGTGATGCGGGCGGCGGAACTGGTGCAGCTTCTCGACCGGATCCGGCTACGCGGCACGCATGGCATCGTGCTGAAGGCGCCTGATGTGCCTGAGATTGTCGCAGCCGTTGCAAGACTCGATGTTGCCGATATCCCTGTTGTCACCCTTGTCACCGACCTGCCGAATTCTGCGCGGTCAGCCTATGCCGGCGCTGACAACAGGGCGGCGGGGGAGACGGCGGCCTATCTCATCGGCCGGCTGCTCGGCGCTTCCGGCGGCAAGGCGCTGGTGACGCTCTCAAGCGGCCGGTTCAGGGGCGAGGAAGAGCGGGAGATCGGCTTTCGCCGGGTGATCCGCGCCCATTATCCCTTGATCGGCATCATCGAAGTCAGCGAGGGGCATGGCACCGATGCGGCGACGGGCACGCTCGTTGCCGCAGCCCTTGCCGATGATCCCTCGATCAACGCCGTCTATTCGGTCGGCGGCGGGAATCGCGCGGTGCTCGCCGCCTTCGAGGCTGCAGGCCGGCCTATCTCGGTCTTCGTGGCGCATGATCTCGATGCTGATAATCGCGTCTTGCTTGGGGAACGGCGGATCGATTTCGTGCTGCATCACGATCTCAGAACCGATGCGCGTTCGGCTTTCCGCGCGATCATGGCCCGCGTAACCCCTGTCATCCGGACGGCGCCGGCGTCATTTTCAGCCGTCGAAATCGTTACGCCCTATAATATGCCGACGAGCCAATAGTCTGTTCGGGTTGATTGTCTTTCCATCTGCGGCAGATTCACGCTACAGCTTGCGGACAGCGAGGAGAGCGCATGGATCACAGCGACGTCGGCACAATCGCAGCATGGGTGACGGAACAGGGGCTGAACGGTGCGACCGAAGCTGAGTTGCTTGCCGGCTTCTGCGAAGCCTGCCGCAATGCCGGCATGCGGCTCGATCGCGCCATGGCGCTGATGGACACGCTTCACCCCGTGCATGAAGGCCGCGCCTTTCGCTGGGATAGTGTCGAGGATTTCGAGGGCGAATTCGAATATGGCCCTTCGAGCGAGGGTCAGGGGCTGGATACCTGGCGTCGGTCGGCCTTCTACCATCTCTGGACCAGCGGAGATCGAGAGGTGCGGCGCAGGATCGGCTTCGGTGATCCGACCGATTTCATCATGCTGGATCAGATCTATAAGCTCGGTCATACCGATTACGTCGCCATGGCGCATCGCTTTGCCGAGGCCGGCACGATCGGCGAGATGGATTGCTTCTTCTCGCATTTCTCGACCAAACATCCGGAAGGCTTTTCCGATCAGGATCTTGCGATCCTGCGCAAACTGGTGCCGGTGCTGGGGCTGGCAATCAAATGCGTGGCGCTCGCCCGTATCGCCCGCACGATCGCCGAGGTCTATCTCGGCGAGGATGCGGCGCGCCAGGTGATGGACGGCAAGATCTCGCGCGGCAAGACCGAGCGCATTTCGGCAGCCCTCTGGTTCTCCGACCTTTTGAACTACACGAAGATCTCGGACAATTCTCCGCCGGAAGAGATCATTCCGCTGCTCAACGAATATAGCGAGGCCGTGATCACCGCGATCCATGAGGCCGGCGGCAACGTGCTGAAGCTGATCGGCGACGGGGTGCTTGCTATCTTCAAGGGCGAGGAGCCGGCAGAAAGCTGTTCTGCGGCACTGAAGGCAGAGCGCCTGCTTCGGCAGAAGCTTGCAGCACTCAACGCCGTACGCGAAGTGGACCGGCGGCCGACGACGGATGTCTATATCGGCCTGCATATCGGCGATGTCTTCTACGGCAATATCGGCAGCCAGGACCGCCTGGACTTCACGGTCATCGGCCCGGCCGTCAACGAGGTGAGCCGCATTGCCTCGATCTGCCGGTCGGTCGATCTCAACGTGCTGATGTCGTCGGATTTCGAGGCGGCGATCCCCGAGTCGGAGCGCAATCTTCTCGCCTGTATCGGCCGCTATGCACTGCGTGGGGTCAAGCGCCCGCAGCTGCTCTATACGCTGGAAAGCGCGCGGTTGAACGGCTGACCAGCAAGACCCATTCAGTTTCAGGGCCTGCATAGGGTGCAGGGGGTGCATAGGCAGTTTTCTACGCTTACTGGGAAATGTCAGATTCGTTGTGTGTCATATGGATGTCTGACATTTCTCCGCGTAGGTAATAAAAAAACTATGCAAGCCATGCATCCTATGCACTCTGCCGATGATCCTGTTGGCCAGAGGTATGCCCAGCGGCTCGAATTCATTGCCTGAGCGATGGACTGATCCGTTTGAGCCAAGCAATGTTCGCTGCTCGCCAGAATGGCTCTATCTTCTTGTTTTAACGCAATTCCGGACGTAAAATCGCTGCGCAGTTTTGCTTGGAATTGCTCCTAGCGCAGTAATCCTTGTCCGCCATCGATCCAGACGGGCGTGCCGGTAATATGCCGGGCACGCTCGGAGGCCAGGAAGAGGATCGTTTCGGCGACATCGTCGCTCGACCCCGCCTTGCCGCCGGTGATCGGGATTTCGCCTTCCGGCCAGATGACGGGTACTTCGGTTTCTTCGCGATGACGTGTGGTGGTGTTGGCGGCGATGCTGGTCTCGATTGCTCCGGGGCAGACGGCATTGACGCGGATGCCATGTTTGCCGAGTTCGAGCGCGAGTTGCTGGACCATTGCGGCCTGACCGGCTTTGGTTGCGGTATAGGCGGTGGCGCCCGGCGTGGTGAAGGTACGTGTGCCATTGATGGAGGAGACCACGACGATCGAGCCGCCGTTCATCTTCAGATAGGGCACGGTGAGATGCAGGGTCATGTAAGTGCCGCGCAGGTTGACGGCCATGGTCCGATCCCATTCGTCGGGCTTGAGGTCATCGATCGGCGCCCAGACGCCATTGATACCGGCATTGGCGATGACGATGTCGATGCCGCCGAAAGTCTCGGTCATTTTTCCGATGGCGGTGCGCATCTGGGTTTCGTCACTGGTATCGGCGGTCAGCTCGATCGACTGGCCGCCGGCGGCGATGATCTCCTTGCAGGTCTGTCGCACCTCGCTCTCGGTGCGGCTCAGCACCGCAACCTTTGCGCCTTCGGCCGCGAGCTTCAATGCGGTTGCCTTGCCGATGCCGGAGCCCGCGCCGGTCACCAATGCGGTCTTTCCCTGCAACTCCATGAGCCGCTCCTATTTGCGGTTGCCGGTAAGGCAATGATCAGGGCGGCTCTTGGTTCCGTACTTCGGGGCGATGGCGGCTATTTCAGAACGCTGTGACGCAGCGCCCATTTCTCCGGTCCGTGAACGGCGGCAAAGAGCAGGCCCGCCAGGAAACTGAAGTGATCGACGAAAAAGCCGAACTCGGCCTGGTTCTGCTGCCAGAGCGACGGACCATGGAAGGAAAAGGCGAGGAAGATCACGTAGATGCCGGCAAGCAGGCTGGCCTCGCTGAAGAAGGCGCCTGATATGAAGGCGAGCGCCAGCGCGGTCTCGAAGAAAGCAGCGATCCAGGTGAAGAATGTCGCCGCCGGAAAGCCGGCCGCGGTGATATAGGCTGCCGTCGCGCCGATGTCGGCGAATTTGAAGCCGGCCGCCATGAAGAAGATGAAGCTGAAGATGATGCGGGCAATAAGGATTGCGATTGCTCTGGACATGTGAAATCTCCTCTTTGAGTTTCCACTATGACGGACAAGCTGTCCGTTATCCGACAGGGCGAATGAAAAAGGGCCGCTTTTGCGGCCCTTTCGCTTACCATTCGGCGAAACTGCCGTCCTCGTGGCGCCAGATCGGGTTGCGCCAGCGGTGGCCTTCCTTGGCGCGCTCGATGACATAGGCTTCGTCCACTTCGACGCCGAGGCCGGGGCCTTGCGGGATGGAGACGAAACCGTCGGCATACTGGAAGACTTCCTTGTTGGAGATGTAATCCAGGATGTCGTTGCCCTTGTTGTAGTGGATGCCGAGGCTCTGTTCCTGAATGAAGGCATTGTAAGAGACGGCATCGACCTGCAGGCAGGCGGCAAGCGCGATCGGACCGAGCGGGCAATGCGGGGCGAGCGCCACGTCATAGGCTTCGGCCATGGCAGCGATCTTGCGGCATTCGGTGATGCCGCCGGCATGCGACAGATCCGGCTGAATGATATCGACATAGCCGTCGGAGAGAACCGACTTGAAGTCCCAGCGGGAAAAGAGGCGTTCGCCGAGCGCGATCGGTGTCGAGCAATGGTTGGCGATTTCCTTCAGGGTTTCGCGGTGTTCGGAGAGAACCGGCTCCTCGATGAACATCAGTTTGTAGGGTTCGAGTTCCTTGGCAAGAACCTTTGCCATGGGTTTGTGGACGCGGCCGTGGAAATCGACACCGATACCGACATGCGGGCCGATCGCCTCGCGGATCGTGGCGATGGTTTCCACCGCCTTATCGATCTTCTCGTTGGTATCGACGATCTGCATTTCCTCGCAGCCGTTGAGCTTGATGGCCTTGAAGCCGCGGGCGACGACGTCCTTGGCATTGCGGGCGACGTCGGAGGGGCGGTCGCCGCCGATCCAGGAGTAGACCTTGATGCGGTCGCGCACCTGGCCGCCGAGCAGCGAATGGATCGGCTGGCCGAGCGCCTTGCCCTTGATGTCCCAGAGCGCCTGGTCGATGCCCGATATCGCCGACATATGGATGGCGCCGCCGCGATAGAAGCCGCCGCGATACATCACTGTCCAATGGTCTTCGATCAGGAAGGGATCCTTGCCAACAAGATAGTCGGCGAGTTCGTGGACGGCCGCCTCGACAGTCAGCGCCCGGCCTTCGACGACAGGTTCGCCCCAGCCGACAATACCCTCGTCGGTTTCGATCTTCAGAAACAACCAGCGCGGCGGGACGATATAGGTGGTCAGTTTGGTGATCTTCATGGAAATCGTGCTTTCGTTTCGCTTCGTGTTCCCATCAGCGGCCGAGCCGCCGATATTGTTCTGAGTTCGGTTATTTCGTCCGGCCGGCGGCGGTGAGGTCGCGTTTGGCGAGGTCGAGGATTCGGTTGACGCAATCGCGCGCGCCCGACGCATCCCGCAGGCGCAGTGCCTCGACCACCTTGCCATGCAGGGCAAGTGCCTCGCGGTGATCGGGCATCGCGACATTCGAGGCATGGAGCGCAAATTTCAGGGCGGCATGGATGGCGCTGGAGAGGCGGTGGAAGACCTGGTTGTGGCTCGCCTTCAGAAGCACCGTATGAAAGAGCAGATCAGCCTCGGTGAAGGCCTCGGAATCGTCGCTCGCCGATTGCATGCGCTGCCAGGCCTCTTCGAGATCGGCGATTTCCTGCGTGCTGGCGCGGCTTGCAGCATATTCGGCGGCAGCCGGCTCGATGGTGCGGCGGGCTTCGAGGATGCTGGCAAGCAGGTCGAAATCGCCGAGATGCGGTCCCATCCATTCCAGCACATCCTGATCGAGGATGTTCCATTCGTCCTTGTCGCAGACGGTAGTGCCGATGCGCGGCCTGCCGCGCACCAGCCCCTTGGATTCCAGAACCTTCAGGGATTCGCGGATGACGGTGCGGCTAACGCCATAGAGGTCGCAGAGATCGTTTTCGCGCGGCAGCAGCGTGCCGGCGGGATAGCGATTGGCGCAGATATCGCCGGCGATCGCCGCCGTGACGTTACGGCGGACGCGCGGCCGGCGCTCGGGCGCCGAGGCTTTTTCATCGCGTCTCGGTGCTGATTGCATCGGAAATTCCTCGTGACCCGTCTTCTAAAGCAATCATCATACACAGGCAATCTTCTTGTATGATGATTGTCATTCAATCTGGTGTCGTCTTCCGCGGATAGAGGACTATATTGCCGGTCGTAAGGGCAGAGTGTCCTTCGCGGTGGAGCGGCGCAACGCTTCGAAAATCAATCGAAACAGGAGGACGGCATGCAGATCAATCGTACAGCTTCGGCCCATTGGTCGGGTGGTCTCAAGGACGGCAAGGGGCAGATCTCGACCCAGAGCGGCGCGCTGAGCAATTATCCCTACGGCTTTGCAAGCCGCTTCGAAGGCATTGCCGGCACGAACCCTGAGGAGCTTATCGGCGCTGCCCATGCAGGCTGCTTCACCATGGCGCTGTCGCTGATCCTCGGCGAAGCCGGCCTCAAGGCCGACCATATGGAAACCTCGGCCAAGGTGACGCTGGAAAGCGTCGAAGGCGGCTTTGCCATTACCGCTATCCACCTGTCGCTGTCGGGCAGCATTCCAGGCGCCGACCAGGCGAAGTTCGAAGAGCTCGCCGGGATGGCGAAAGCCGGCTGCCCGGTTTCCAAGGCGCTGTCCGCCGTTCCGATCACGCTCGACGTTAAGCTCGTCTGATCTTTCAAGCCTGTTTTCGTTCCGATGCCGCAGCCTGCCCAGGCTGCGGCATTTTATTTGCATCGCAAAATCATTGACAAGTGAAGGATGATATTTTACGACTGACGAAATTCAAAATTCGTCAGTCGTAAAATATCAGGCCTGAAACCATGAATGACATCGCGGAAACCACTCTGGACGTCACACGGCAGGAAAATATCACCCGCATCTTGGATGCGGCCGAGCGGCTTTTCCGCCACTACGGCTATTCCAAGACGACCGTCGCGGATGTGGCCCGCGACCTCGGCATGTCGCCTGCCAATATCTACCGTTTCTTCGCCTCCAAGGTTGAGATCCACCAGGCGATCTGCGGACGCATGCTGGCGATGAGCTATGAGCTTGCGGCCAATATCTGCCATCAGAAGATCAGCGCTTCCGACCGGCTGCGCCAGTACGTGCGCAGCCAGTACCAGCTGACGCTCGACATGATGCTCGATCAGCAGAAAGTACATGAGATGGTGATCGTCGCGATCGAACGCGACTGGCATGTTATCGAGAAGCACATCGACTCCATTCACGCATTGATTGCCGACGTTATCCGCGACGGCATCGCTGCCGGTGAATTCGCCGACCAGGACCCCGAGGTCGCCTCCCGCTGCTTCGGAGCGGCGACCATCAATCTCTGCCACCCGCAAATGGTTGCCCAATGTCTTGCCAAGACAAACCGGGCGGCCGTGGACGAACTGATCGAATTTGCGATCAGGGCACTCAGAAAATAAGCGCGGCAAAAACCGTCAAGAAAACCCGAAACGATCAGGAGTGCGAAAGATGTTTTCGCTCAAGACCTTCAGCAACCGCATGCCGTCCGTCATGAGCCTCGCGCTCGTAAGCGCAGTCGCGCTTGGCGTCGCCGGCTGCACGGAAGAAAAGGCGGAGGTCAAGGACGTTATCCGGCCAGTCAAGGTCGTCGAGATCGCCAAGGCTAGCGATACCCGTACACTGGATTATTCCGGATCCGTGAGGGCGCGCACCGAAATGAACCTCGGCTTCCGCGTCGCCGGCAAGATCACCGAGCGTCTCGTCGATATCGGCGAGCAGGTGAAGCCGGGTGACGTTCTCGCGCGGATCGACTCGACCGACTATCAGCTTGCGGTGAAGACTGCCGAGGCCAACCTCGCCGCTGCCGAAAAGGCCGTCGAGACGGCCGATATCGCCAACCGCCGCGCCGAGCAGCTGTTCGACAAGAATGTCGCGCCGAAATCACAGGTCGAGCAGGCTTCTCTCAGCCATGATCAGGCAATTTCGAGCCGTGACGCTGCCGCTTCCGCGCTCGATCAGGCGAAGAACCAGGTGAGCTATACGGAACTCAAGGCTGACCACCGCGGTATCGTGACCACCATCAATGCCGATGTCGGACAGGTCGTGGGATCCGGCACGCCCGTCGTTGCCGTTGCCGTCGATGGCGAGAAGGAAGTACAGATCGCGGTGCCCGAAAACGATATCGCCCAGTTCAAGCCCGGCAAGACAGTGAAGGCGAGCTTTTGGTCCGATGACAAGCTTGTGCTTGACGGCACCGTTCGCGAGGTCGCAGGCAGCGCCGATCAGCAGTCGCGTACCTTCGCCGTGCGTGTCAGCCTGCCGAACGATCCGCGTGTGCTGCTCGGCATGACGGCGACGATCGAGGCCGATGTCAGCAATATGGATACCTACGTTTCCATCCCGCTCAGCGCGCTGGCGCAGAAGGACGGCAGGAAGGTCGTCTGGACCGTCGATCGCGGAACGGCAACCGTGCATTCCCGCGGCATCGAGGTCGCCGATTTCACCGGCGATGGCGTGCGCGTAACCAAGGGGCTCGACAATGGCGATCTCGTCGTTGCCGCCGGTACCCAATTCATGAGCGAAAACCTGAAGGTCAAGCTTCCCGATCAGCAATCGGCTTCGGCCGATACGGACGCAACCGTCCGCTGAAAGAATAGGGAGAGGGAACAGGATCATGGACGCCAACACCACTGAAAAGCGGCCCTTCAATCTTTCGCGCTGGGCGATCGGCCATCCGGGCATCGCACGCTTCCTGTTCGGGCTGATCCTGATCACCGGCGTGCTCGGCCTGACACGCATGGGCCAGAAGGAAGATCCGGACTTTACCTTCCGCGTCATGGTCGTCCAGGCGCTCTGGCCGGGGGCCTCCCTTCAGGACATGGAAGACCAGGTCACCAACAAGATCGAGCGCAAGCTGCAGGAAACCCCGCATCTCGACTGGGTGAAGTCCTATACGCGTGCCGGCAGCACAATCATCACCGTGCAGGTAAAGGGTGATACGGATTCCGCCCAGGTGGCAGACGCCTTCTACCAGGTGCGCAAGAAGGTCGGCGATATCAGCGGCGACCTGCCGCAGGGCCTGCTCGGCCCGTATTTCAACGACGAATTCGGCGACACTTTCATCACGCTGCATTCGATCAGCGGCGACGGTTATTCCTATCCTGAGCTGAAAAAGTACGCGATCCAGGCGCGTGACATGCTGCTGACGACGCCTGGTGTCGAAAAGGCCGTCGTCATCGGCGATCAGCCGGAGAAGATCTATATCGACGTCTCCTCCAAGGCGCTCGCCGAGCGCGGGCTGACGATTCCCGACCTTCAGAATGCCATCAAGGGCCAGAATGCCGTTGACCCCGCGGGCAATGTCGATACCGGTCTACGTTCGGTGCGTATCTCGGTCGAAGGCAATGTCCACAAGGTAGAAGATATCCGCGAACTGCGCCTGCGCTCCGGCAATCAGGTGACGCGCCTCGGCGATATCGCCACCGTCACCTCCGGCCTCGAAGATCCCTACCAGCGCAAGTACCGGTATAACGGGCACGATAGCGTGCAGGTCGGCGTCGTCATGGCCAAGGGCTTCAAGGTCACTGACGTCGGCAAGGACGTGGACGCGACCTACAAACGCTTCGAGGACTCGCTGCCTTACGGCGTCTCGGTCGATCAGATTTCCAACCAGCCTGACGTCGTGACCGATGCAGTCAGCGAATTCATGCATGCGCTCGGCGAAGCGCTCGCCATCGTGCTCATCGTCTCGTTCCTGTCAATCGGCTGGCGCTCGGGTCTTGTCATCGCCATCGCCATTCCTCTGGTATTGGCTGCGACCTTTGCCATCATGTACGAACTCGGCATCGACCTGCAGCGCATCTCGCTCGGCGCTCTCATCATCGCGCTCGGCCTGCTCGTCGACGATGCAATGATCGTCGTGGAATTGATGGAGCGAAAGCTCGAGGAAGGTCTCGTCAAGATCGATGCGGCGAGCTTCGCCTATTCCTCGACCGCTTTCCCGATGCTGACGGGTACGCTGATCACCACGGCCGGCTTCATTCCGGTGGGCTTTGCGGCCTCGACGGCCGGCGAATATGTGCGTTCGCTCTTCTATGTGGTCGGTATCGCGCTGGTGACCTCATGGTTCGTGGCGGTCTATTTCACGCCGTGGCTCGGCTACATGATCCTGAAGCAGCGTCATCATGCGGGCGAGCATCATGACGTGTTCGACACGCGCTTCTATCGCGGCTTGCGCCATACGGTCGGCTGGGCGGTGCGCCATCGCGTCATCGTGGTTGTGCTGACGCTCGCCACCTTCGTTGCCAGCCTCTGGAGCTTCCAGTTCATTCCGCAGAACTTCTTCCCGCAGTCCTCGCGTCCGGAAATCCTCGTCGATCTCTGGCTGCCCGAGGGCACCAGCATCAAGGAAGTGGAAGTCCAGGCCAAGGCGCTGGAAGCCAAGATGATGGACGATCCGGATAAGAAGTTCATCGCCACCTATATCGGCGAAGGCGCGCCGCGCTTCTTCCTGCCGCTCGACCAGCAGCTTAGCAACCCGAACTATGCGCAGCTCCTGATCATGGCCAATGACGAGCCGGCCCGTGAACGCCTCATCACCAAGCTCAGGACGATCCTTGCGGAAGATTTCCCATCCATCCGCGGCAAGGTCGACCGTCTGTTCCTCGGCCCGCCGACGGGCTGGCCGGTACAGATGCGCGTGATGGGTCCGGACCGTGGGGAAGTGCGTGAGATCGCCGATCAGGTAAAGGAACGCTTCGCCAAGGACCCGATGCTCGGCGCTGTTCATGACGACTGGCTGGAGCCGGTGCCGGCGATGAAGCTGGTCATCGACCAGGACCGTGCCCGTGCGCTTGGCGTCACCTCGCAGCGCGTCCGCCAGATGCTGCAGACCGCCATGTCCGGCGCGCCGCTCGACGACTTCCGCGACGGCGAGGAGACGGTGTCGATCGTCGCCCGCGAGCCGGATGCCAACCGTTCGCTGCTCTCAGCCGTCAACTCGGTCTATGTACCGACGGATTTCGGCGGTTTCGTTCCGGTCTCGCAGATCGCCAAGGTCGTGCCGTCAATGGAACAAGGCGTCGAATGGCGGCGCGACCGCCTGCCGACCATATCCGTGCGTGCGACATTGCCTGATAATGTTCAGTCGAATGACGTCGTGACCAAGCTGTACAACGACATGAAGGATCTGCGCGACAGCCTGCCGGCCGGCTACAAGATCGAGATCCAGGGCGGTGCCGAAGATTCGGCCGAAAGCCAGGCCTCGATTGCCGCCAAGGCGCCGATCATGCTCGTCGTCATCATGATCCTGCTGATGGCGCAGCTGCAGCATTTCGGCAAGGCGATGCTGGTCTTCGCCACCGGCCCGCTCGGCATCATCGGTGCCGCCTCGGCCCTGTTGATCAGCGGTGCGCCTTTCGGCTTCGTGGCGATCCTCGGCGTCATCGCGCTGCTCGGCATCATCATCCGCAACTCGATCATCCTCGTCGACCAGATCGATAAGGACATCAAGGCGGGCATGTACAGGCAGGAGGCGATCGTCGGAGCTGCCGTCCGCCGCTTCCGGCCGATCATGCTGACGGCGCTGACAGCCGTGCTGGCGCTGATCCCGATCTCGCGCGGCGTCTTCTGGGGTCCACTCGCCTACGCCATGATGGGCGGTATCCTGGTCGCCACCGTGCTGACCATCCTCGTACTGCCGGCCGGCTACGCTCTGTTCTTCGGCCGTGAGCCGAAGGCCGGGAATGACGAACATGCCAATGCCAACCAGGAAGAGGCGGATGGTGACATCCATCATCCGCCGGCATTGGCAGCCGAATGAGACAATGGCGCATGGCGCGGTCGAGGCCGCGCCATTTTTGTTTCACTCATCCTTTGTCTCACTCATCTTTTGTTTCGGGCCTTCGTGCTTGCGGCGGTAGTAGAGCGTCTGCCAGAGCATGTGGTCGCCGCGCACGCCATCGGCGTACAGGATGCTGCCGTCGAGGAGACGGGGGCGCTAAACGGGAGTAAAGATCGCCCTATATTCGTTGGAGGGAGGATATGACTGTGGCCGATTACCGTTTAGAAGCGAGCTGGAGCCCGGTCGAAGGACGTTTCGGGCGCTTCACTTTCACGCTCTTCAACCTTTCTGACGAACCGCTCTCCGGTTTTACGCTCGCCTATACTTCGCTCACCCGCGTGGCGGACGGACATGCCGCGGAACGTGCCGTGCTCAATCGGCGCGTTGCGAATTTTCATGAGTATTCTCCGCCTGATGGGCTCACGCTCAAGCCTGGCGACAGTTGGCAGTTTACTGTGGAGGGGCTGGCGAATGGCCCGAAGCACATCACGGCGGGCATCAAATCCGCCTATCTTACGCTTGCCGATGGCCGGCATGTCCCCGTCAGCTTCGGCGATCTGATGCTTGATGGCGCAGAGCGCGGCGAATTGCCTGAGCTGCTGCCGAGAGGCGAGGTGACGGAGCCGTTTTCGCTGCTGCCCTGGCCGCTCTCCCTATCAATGCGGCCGGACGAGGTGCCGCCCGTCGCGCTTTATCCGGCGGCCAGCTCGCGCGCCGAAGATATCAAGGCGGTGGCGAAGGTGCGGGCACTCTACCAACGACTCTTTCCCGCCGACAACGTGCCTTTCACGCTGCAGCCGGTCCAGGGTGGTCGGCCGATCCGCTTCGAGACGGAATCCTCGATCATGCCGACCGCTTATGAACTACGCTTCACGGCACAGGAAATCATTCTCGCCACGGATGATGCGGCAGGGCGGTTCTACGGGCTTATCAGCCTCGCCCAATTGCTGCACGGTGCGCGCCGGGATGCCGAGATCTTCCAGTTTCCCGTCTTCGGCGATATTGCCGACCAGCCTCGCTACGAGTGGCGCGGCTGTCATCTCGATGTCAGCAGGCAGTTCTATCCGGTCGAGGATATCGAGCGGCTGATCGATATCCTCGCCTGGAACAAGCTCAACATTTTCCATTGGCATCTGACCGACGATGAGGCCTGGCGACTGGAGATCAAGGCCTATCCGGAGCTCACGGAGATCGGCGCAAAACGCGGGCCGGATGAGGTTCTCGTGCCGCAGCTTGGTGACGGGGCCGAACCGCGATCGGGATATTACACGCAGGACGACGCGCGCCGGATCGTCGCTCACGCCGCTGCACTTCATGTCGATGTCGTGGCCGAGATCGATATTCCCGGGCACAGCGCAGCCGCTCTCTTTTCTCTGCCAAAGCTTGTCGATGGGCAGGAGGCGCCGGGCAGCTACCGCTCGGTGCAGGGCTATCCGAATAATGCGCTCAATCCGGCGATTGAGTTCACCTATGAATTCCTGGGCAAGGTGTTCGACGAGGTGGCAGCACTCTTTCCCTTCGACTATCTCCATATCGGCGGGGATGAGGTGCCGCATGGTTCCTGGCTCGCCTCACCGGCCTGCAAAGCATTGATGGAGAAGGAAAAGCTTGCCGGCACGGCCGAGCTCCAGTCGCATTTCATGCGGCGGATCAAGGCCATGCTTGCCGAACGCGGCAAGAAGCTTGCCGGCTGGAACGAGGTCTCGCATGGCGGCGGCGTCGATCGCGACGGCACGCTGCTGATGGCCTGGGAGAAGCCGGAGGTCGGCATCGAGCTGGCGGGCGAGGGCTATGATATCGTCATGACGCCGGGGCAGGCCTATTATCTCGATATGGCCCAGGCGGAAGGCTGGGGAGAGCCGGGTGCGAGTTGGGCTGGTTTCACGCCACCGGAAAAGACCTATGCATACGAACCCGAGGGCGAGTTCCCAGAGGAGTTGAGAGAGCGGATGCGTGGCATCCAGGCTTGCATCTGGGGCGAAAATTTCGTCTCGAGGGCCTATTTCAACCGGTTGGTCTTCCCGCGGCTGTCGGCGGTTGCGGAAGCTGCCTGGACCCCGACACTCCGAAAGGACTGGCTGCGCTTCGCCGCGATCGTCAGGATGTGGCCGAAGCTTTAAAGTTGGTTATTACGCAATTCCGGACGCAAACCCGCTGCACACTTTTGCTGGAATTGCTTCAGGCTGCTTCGGCCTTCAGACCCAGAAGCGCTGCGCCGATCAGACCGGGTTCGATGCGGCATTCACTGCGCACCACCAGCGGCCGATCGAATTTCCGCAGGATACGGGCACGCACTGCCTGATCGAGTTCGGCGAGAAGCGGTTCGACATTCGATAGGCCGCCGCCGACTGGCACGATCGTTGCGCCCGTTATGTTGACAGCGAGCGCCAGCGGCGAAGCGACGAGATCCACATAGACGTCGATGGTGCGGTTGGCCTTTTCCTCGCCTTTGCGCCAGTTGGTGACGATTTCTTCGCTGGAGAGGTCGAGATCGTGCAGCGTCTTGTGCAGGCGTTCCAGGCCGCGTGCGCCGCCGACGGTATCGACGCAGCCTTTCTGGCCGCAGCCGCAGGCATAAGCGGGAATGGCGACCGGCGGAGTGCCTGCCTGCGACGCGATAATCGGGCCGTGGCCCCATTCTCCCGCAAATCCGCCTGACGCATTGATGAGGCGACCATCGGAGACGATGCCGCCGCCGACGCCGGTGCCGAGGATGGCGCCGAAGACGATGCGGTGGCCGCGGCCGGCGCCGAGCTCGGCTTCCGCCATGGCGAAGCAATCGGCATCATTGGCGATCAGCACGGGCAGGCCGAGCGTAGCCTCCAGATCGGCAGCGAGATTGCGGCCGTGGATGCAGGGTATGTTGGCGACGATCAGGCGCTGCGTGTCCGGGTCGACGACGCCGGCAATCGAGAGCGCAATGCGGGAGGGTTGTTCGCCGGCCTCGGTGATAAAGCTCTTCAGCGTTTTGACGAAAGCCGGGAAATCGTCCTTCGGCGTCGGGCGGCGGCCGAGCGGTACGATGTCGGATTCTGAACGCGCAATTCCGCCCTTGATGGCGGAGCCACCGATATCGAATGAAATGATCATCTGGTGTCTGCCGATTGTCTGTGTCGGCGTCTGCTCGCACTCTTGGCGGGGAATTACAAGGATTATTCGATAAATGAACTAAGTTACTGGCATGCGCGCACCGAAATTTTCATCCGTCAGGGTCATGCTATTGGCATATTGCACGGGCAAGCTTTTCATTATTCACCTGCCGATGCCGGATTCATGACCATCGAAAATACCGAAGCCAATAGAACGACCACTCGCAGGCCGCGCCCAAAAGGCCGGCGGCTTTCCTCCATCCTGCGACAGATGGCGGCGGATCGAAGCCGTGAACGAGTGTCGATCGGAGATCTGTTCCAGACGATGGGCGACCGGGCGATCGGCGCATTGATGCTGATCTTCGCATTGCCGAACGCCTTTCCAACACCGCCCGGCACCTCCTCGCTGCTCGGCGCTCCCCTGGTATTCCTCGCTGCGCAGCTCACCTTCGGCTTGAAGCCGTGGTTGCCGAAGGCAATTGCGGCGCGCTCCATGCGACGGGAGGATTTCGAGACGATCGTTGGGCGCATCCATCCCTGGCTCGCCTGGGCGGAACGCATGCTGCAGCCGCGGCTCAGCATTTTCGTGGAGCCGCCTGCGGAATATCTGGCGGGCTTCTGCTGCCTGGTGCTGGCGATCGTTCTCGTGCTGCCGGTGCCGCTCGGCAATATCCTGCCGGCGATTGCGATTTCCGTCTTTGCCTTTGCAATTCTCGGCCGGGACGGGCTGTTTTCGCTCCTTGGCTTCGTCATGACGGCGGTTTCCGTCACTGTTGCCGGTGGGGTGATCTACGGTCTCTTCAAGGCTGCCATCTACATCGTCATGCAGTGGTTCGGATAAAGAACTGGCTGCTCACTTTTTCAACGCCCTCGACATTTGCCCGATTTTTGGTTTGATCTGGCGCCAGACAGACTCAAAGAAATCAATGGCGGCGATAGATGGTGAAGAGATCGGAGACCTCCGGACGGCTGGATGACGCGGCGCGCGCCGGTTGGCTCTATTATGTTGCCGGCCGTACGCAGGATGAAATCGCGTCCGCCATGGGCATTTCGCGCCAGTCGGCACAGCGGCTTGTCTCGCTCGCCGTGGCCGAGCGGCTGATCAAGGTACGGCTCGACCATCCGATTGCCGCCTGCCTCGAACTCGGTAATCAGCTGCGCAAGAAATTCGGTCTTAAGCACGTCGAGGTCGTTCCGAGCGATCCAGGCTCATCATCGACGACGGTCGGCATTGCGGAGGCGGCAGCTTCCGAGATCGAGCGCTGGCTGAAGCGCCCCGATCCGATCGTGCTCGCGGTCGGCACCGGGCGAACGCTGAAGGCGGCCGTCGACCAGTTGCCGGCGATCGAATGTCCCAATCACCGCATCGTTTCGCTGACGGGCAATATCGCCCCGGACGGTTCGGCCGCCTATTACAACGTCATCTTCAGCATGGCCGATGCCGTGAAGGCGCGGCACTATCCGATGCCGCTGCCGGTTCTCGTCACCTCGGCGGAGGAGCGCGAGCTTCTGCATGGCCAGCAGCTCGTGCGCTCGACGCTGGCGATCAGCGCACAGGCGGATGTGACCTTCGTCGGTATCGGCGAGCTCGGGATCGACGGCCCGCTCTGCGTCGACGGTTTCCTCGAGAAGGACGAGATGATGGAACTGATGCGCGGCGGCGCGGCGGGCGAGATTTGCGGCTGGATATTCGACGCCGACGGCAAGCTGCTCGACAACCCGATCAACGAGCGTGTCGCATCGGCTCCGATCCCGCCGCGCGATTCGTCTGTCGTCATCGGGATTGCCAAGGGCAAGCGCAAGTTCAAGGCGATCAGGGCGGCCATCAGCGGCCATCAGGTGAACGGTTTGATCACGGACGAAGAGACCGCTGAGTTTTTGCTCAATAACTGAGCAAAAATATTACCTTTCTGAATCAATGCTATAGCTCGATTGTTCGGCATCGCAGCAACGATTGCCAATTGACAAATTTTCTCCGCTGATGAGTAATTGCCCATGAGCAAAGCGAATGCTCACTACTCATCTTCTGGGAGGAAGATATGACATTGAGAACTTTCCTGCTGGGCGCCTGCTCGGCAATGGCGTTTGCCGGCATGGCTTCGGCCGAGACGCTGACAATCGCGACCGTGAACAACGGCGACATGATCCGGATGCAGAAGCTGACGGATGACTTCAAGGCGAAAAATCCCGGCATCGACCTTGAATGGGTAACCCTCGAAGAAAACGTACTGCGCCAGAAGGTCACGACCGACATCGCGACCAAGGGTGGCCAGTATGACGTGCTCACGATCGGCACCTATGAAGTTCCGATCTGGGCAAAGCAGGGCTGGCTGCTGCCGCTCGACAATCTCGGCGACAGCTACGACGTGAATGACCTGCTGCCGGCTATCCGCAGCGGCATCAGCCAGGACGGCAAGCTCTATGCAGCTCCGTTCTACGGCGAAAGCTCCATGGTCATGTACCGCAAGGACCTGTTCGACGCCGCCGGCCTGAAGATGCCCGACGCGCCGACCTGGGACTTCATCGCAGACGCTGCGAAGAAGATCACCAACAAGGACAAGGAAATCTACGGCATCTGCCTGCGCGGCAAGGCCGGCTGGGGCGAAAACATGGCCTTCCTGACGGCGATGTCGAACTCTTTCGGCGCTCGCTGGTTCGATGAAGAGTGGAAGCCGCAGTTCGATCAGCCCGAGTGGAAGGACACGCTGACCTTCTACGTCAACCTGATGAAGGAAGCCGGCCCTCCGGGTGCTTCTTCCAACGGCTTCAACGAAAATCTGGCGCTCTTCCAGACCGGCAAGTGCGGCATGTGGATCGACGCAACGGTTGCTGCTTCCTTCGTGGCCGATCCGAAGCAGTCGCAGGTTGCCGACAAGGTCGGCTTTGCGCTGGCTCCGGACAAGGGCCTCGGCAAGCGCGGCAACTGGCTCTGGGCTTGGAACCTCGCCATTCCGGCAGGCTCGCAGAAGTCTGAAGCCGCCGAGAAGTTCATCGCCTGGGCAACCAGCAAGGACTACACCAATCTCGTCGCCGAAAAGGAAGGCTGGCTGAATGCACCTCCCGGCACCCGCACTTCGCTCTATGCGAATGCCGACTACCAGAAGGCCGCTCCGTTTGCGAAGATGACGCTCGACAGCATCAACTCCGCCGACCCGACCAAGCCGACTGTCAAGCCGGTTCCCTATGTCGGCGTCCAGTTCGTGGCGATCCCGGAATTCCAGGGCATCGGCACGGCTGTCGGCCAGCAGTTCTCCGCAGCTCTTGCCGGCCAGATCTCGGTCGACCAGGCCCTGCAGAGCGCGCAGCAGCTGACCACCCGCGAAATGACCAAGGCGGGCTATATCAAGTAAAACCTCCTGAGCATGTACGGAATGCTTGACATTCCGCACCTCCGGGCCGCCGATCATCCGAACTGTATCGGCGGCCGCTTTTTCCAAAGCTGTTTCGCAGCCATTTCCGCTTCAGATCAGACCGGTGATTGCTATGGCAACGTTCCACACTCGCTCCGCAGCACGCCTGATGATAGCACCGTCCGTGGTGCTGCTCTTCGCGTGGATGATCGTCCCGCTGGCGATGACGATTTACTTCTCCCTGCTGAATTACAATCTGCTCAGCCCGGGCATGGAGAGTTTCGTCGGTCTCTTAAACTACCAATACTTCCTCACCGATCCGGCCTTCTTCGCAGCGCTCATCAATACGCTGGTGCTGGTCGCCGGTGTGCTTCTGATCACCGTCGTCGGCGGTATCCTCTTTGCGCTGCTGCTCGACCAGGACATTTACGGTCAGGGAATCGTGCGTATCCTGGTCATCGCGCCTTTCTTCGTCATGCCGACGGTGGCAGCGCTTGTCTGGAAGAACATGTTCATGAATCCGGTCAACGGCCTCTTCGCCTATATGGCAAAGGCTGTCGGCCTGCAGCCGATCGACTGGCTGGCAAGCGTCCCGCTGTTTTCGATCATTCTGATCGTCGCCTGGCAATGGCTTCCCTTCACCACGCTCATCCTGCTCACGGCGCTGCAGTCGCTCGATGAAGAGCAGAAGGAAGCCGCCGAGATGGACGGCGCCGGAGCGATCTCGAAATTTATCTATATCATCCTGCCGCACATGGCCCGCGCCATCACGGTAGTGATCCTCATCCAGACGATCTTCCTGCTGTCGGTCTTTGCCGAAATCCTCGTCACCACCAATGGCGGCCCGGGCACGCAGAGCACGAACCTCACCTATCTCGTCTATGTACAGGCGCTGCTGCAGTTCGATATCGGCGGGGCTTCGGCGGGCGGTATCGTGGCGGTCGTGCTTGCCAATATCGTTGCGATCTTCCTCGTGCGCCTCGTCGGCAAGAATCTGGAGGCTTGAGATGGCTAGAAAGGTTACTACCCAACGTAAAGTCATCATGACCGCGATCGCCTGGACGCTCGCCATCCTGATCTTCTTCCCGATCCTCTGGACTTTCCTGACGAGCTTCAAGTCGGAGGCAGATGCGATCGCCTCGCCGCCGCAGTTCCTGTTCTTCCACTGGACGACGGAGAACTACGCGGAGGTGCAGAGCCGCTCCAACTATCTCAGCCACTTCATGAATTCGGTGGTGATCTCCTTCGGCTCGACGCTGATCGGCCTCATCATCGCAATTCCCGCCGCCTGGGCCATGGCCTTTGCGCCGACTAAGCGGACCAAAGATGTGCTGATGTGGATGCTGTCGACGAAGATGATGCCGCCGGTCGGCGCGCTCATCCCGATCTACCTGATGTTTCGCAATTCGGGCCTGCTCGATACGCGCACCGGTCTGGTGATCGCGCTGACACTGATCAACCTGCCGATCATCGTCTGGATGCTCTACACCTACTTCAAGGAAATTCCCGGCGAGATCCTTGAAGCCGCCCGCATGGATGGTGCATCGCTCGCCAAGGAAATCATCTATGTGCTGACGCCGATGGCGGTGCCGGGCATCGCCTCGACGCTGCTGCTCAACATCATCCTCGCCTGGAACGAAGCCTTCTGGACGCTGAACCTCACGGCCTCCAAGGCAGCGCCGCTGACGGCCTTCATCGCCTCCTATTCGAGCCCGGAAGGCCTGTTCTACGCCAAGCTTTCGGCGGCTTCGACCATGGCGATCGCGCCGATCCTCATCCTCGGCTGGTTCAGCCAGAAACAACTTGTCCGCGGCCTGACTTTCGGCGCGGTGAAATAAGATCATAGGGAGAGAAACATGGGCAGCATTACCCTTCAAAAGGTTTCGAAGGTCTTCGGCGAAGCCAAGGTCATCCCTTCGATCGATCTCGATATCAGGGACGGCGAATTCGTCGTCTTCGTCGGCCCCTCCGGCTGCGGCAAGTCCACGCTTCTACGCCTGATCGCCGGTCTCGAAGATGTCTCCGGCGGCAAGATCGTCATCGACGGCAAGGATGCGACCGAGAAGGCGCCGTCCGAGCGAGGGCTGGCGATGGTCTTCCAGTCCTACGCGCTCTATCCACATATGAGCGTGCGCAACAACATCGCCTTCCCGCTGAAGATGGCGGGCATGGACAAGGCAGAGATCGACCGCAAGGTGAACGATGCGGCGCGCGTGCTGAACCTCGGCGAGTATCTGGACCGCAAGCCGCGCCAGCTTTCGGGCGGTCAGCGTCAGCGTGTCGCCATCGGCCGTGCGATCGTGCGCCAACCTTCGGCCTTCCTCTTCGACGAGCCGCTGTCGAACCTTGATGCGGCGCTGCGCGTCAACATGCGCATCGAAATCAGCGAGCTGCACCAGCAGCTCAAGACGACGATGGTCTATGTCACCCACGACCAGGTGGAAGCCATGACCATGGCCGACAAGATCGTGGTTCTGAACAGGGGCAATATCGAGCAGGTCGGTTCGCCGCTGGAGCTATACCGCAGCCCGCGAAACCTCTTCGTTGCAGGCTTCATCGGCTCGCCCAAGATGAATTTCATCAAGGGGCAGAATGCTGCGCAGCTCAATGCGCACACGATCGGCATCCGTCCAGAACATGTGCTGCTGTCGACCGAGAGCGGCGACTGGAAGGGCAGGGTCATGGTGGCCGAACATCTCGGCTCCGATACGTTCCTGCATGTCGATGTCGAGGGTATCGGGATGGTGACGGCGCGCAGCAACGGCGACTTTGCGTCCAAGGCCGGTGATACTGTCTACCTGACGCCGGACAAGATACGCATCCATAAATTCAACGAGAGCGGTCTCGCCATCTGAGGCAGCCGCCGGCTGGGGGCAGACATGCGGACCGGGCGGCTTCGTCCGGCCCGCGCTACCGGGAGGACGAAAGCCCTTTCGCAAGACCTTCAAGAGGACTGAAACATGACGTGGAAACTATCGCTGGCAACGCTCGCCGAGGCAGCAAAGACTGCAGCCATTCCGGCCTATGAGCGGGCGTCGCTGAAAGCCGGCATCGTGCACTTCGGCGTCGGTAACTTCCATCGCGCGCATCAAGCGATTTATCTCGACGATCTCTTCAATGCCGGCAGCGATCACAACTGGGCTATCATCGGTGCGGGCGTCCTGCCCTCGGATGCGGCCATGCGCGAGAAGCTTGCGGCGCAGGATTTCCTGACGACCGTCGTCGAGCAGGACAACAACAAGACGTCGGCGCGCGTGACCGCGCCGATGATCGATATCCTGCCGGTCGGCGAACCTGATGTCATCATTGCCAAGCTGGCCGATCCCGAGATCCGTATCGTCTCGATGACGATCACCGAAGGCGGCTACTTCATCGATGCCTCGGGCAAGTTCAATCCGGCGCATCCGGCGATTGCCGCCGACGGGCAGAACCCCTCTGCGCCGAAGACGGTCTTCGGTCTGATCGTTGCCGGCCTGAAGGCGCGCAAAGACAAGGGCGTCGAGCCCTTCACCGTCATGTCCTGCGACAACATTCCCCATAATGGCGTCATCACCGCAAATGCTGTCGTCGGAACGGCCAAGCTTTCCGATCCTGCCTTTGCCGACTGGATCAAGGCCAACGTCTCCTTCCCGAACGGCATGGTGGACCGCATCACGCCGGCGACCAGCCAGCGCGAGATCGATTTCCTCAAGCAGACTTTCGATATCGAGGACAACTGGCCGGTCTATTGCGAAGAATTCAAGCAGTGGGTGCTGGAGGACAAGTTCCCGATGGGGCGCCCGGCGCTCGAAAAGGTCGGCGTCACCTTCGTACCCGATGTCACGCCCTATGAGCATATGAAGATCCGCATCCTCAACGGCGGCCATGCGGCGATCGCCTATCCGGCGGCGCTGATGGACATTCATTTCGTGCATGAGGCAATGGAGAACGATCTGATCCGCGCCTTCCTCGCCAAGCTGGAAAACGAGGAAATCATCCCGATCGTACCGCCGGTGCCGGATACGTCGCTTGCCGATTATTTCAAGCTGATCGAACGCCGTTTCCTCAACCCGAAGATCGCCGACACGATCCCGCGGCTGGCACAGGATGGCTCCAACCGTCAGCCGAAATTCATCCTGCCCTCGACGCTCGACAACCTGCGCCAAGGTAGGGATGTCGTCGGCCTCGCGCTCGTCTCTGCGCTCTGGTGCCGCTACTTCTTCGGCAAGAGCGACAGCGGCAAGGACATCGTCTTCAACGATGTCAGCGCCGACCGTCTGCACGAGGCGGCGGTAAAGGCCAAGGACGATCCCGCGGCCTTCCTCGTCTTCGACGATATTTTCGGCGAGGTGGCGAAATCCGAGCTTTTCCGCAAGCGTTTCGCCCATGCGCTCAAAACCCTGTGGGAAAAAGGCACGAAGGAAACCTTGCAGCTCTATCTCGACGGCAAGCTCGCAGTGTAAGAAATCCCGGTGGCGGTGTTTCTGCCGCCATCCCGGCCTTGCGGACAAAGCAGGACGGTTGCGTCCGAACTGAACTCAGGTTGGGTCTTCCATGTCTGATGCTGAACCACGGCTGGTCATTTTCGATTGCGACGGTGTGCTCGTCGACAGTGAGCCGATTTCGATCAGCGTTCTCGTCAGGGCGATGGCCGACCTCGGCGTGACGATCACCGAGGACGAGGCCTATGAGCGTTTCCTCGGTCGCAGCCTTGCAACCCTGATCGACATATTGGAAACGGAGTTCAATGTGCATGCCAACGAGGCGTTTCTCGAAGGCATCCGCACCAATCTCTACGCCCGCTTCCGCACCGAGCTGAAACCCATGGCGGGCATTGGCGAAACGATCGATGCGCTTGGTGTTCCCTGCTGTGTAGCTTCGTCGAGCCAGGTCGAGCGGATCAGGCTGTCGCTTTCAGTCACCGGGCTCCTACCGAAGCTGCCGAATATCTTCAGCGCCAGCATGGTCAAGCGCGGCAAACCGGCGCCCGATCTGTTCCTCTACGCGGCCAGCAAAATGCAAGTCGAGCCGCGCGACTGCATCGTCATCGAGGACAGTCCGGCCGGTATTGCCGCAGCAAAAGCGGCGGGCATGACGGTCTTCGCCTTCACCGGCGGCTCGCATGCCAACTTCGCCGGATACCGGGAAGAACTCGACCGTCTTTCACCGGAAGTGGTGTTTGACGCCATGCCGGAATTGATACACCTTGTCCGCAAACAAAAGCGGGACGGGACTCAGCATTGATGCGTGATCATGTGGTTGCGGTGGACATCGGCACGGGTAGCGCACGCGCCGGTGTCTTTGACGCGCATGGCCACCTGCTTGCCAAGGCTGAACATCCTATTGTCATGAATCGGCCGCGCGAGAACCATGCCGAGCATGATTCCGAGGATATCTGGGCGGCCGTCTGCATTGCGGTGCGCACCGCGATGGGCCAGTCCTGCATTGAAGCGGCCGCTATTGGCGCGATCGGTTTCGACGCCACTTGTTCGCTTGTGGTGCGTGACACCGAGGGCAGGCAGATCAGCGTTTCCACCGGCGGTGAGACGCGTTTCGACACCATCGTCTGGCTCGATCATCGGGCACTGAAGGAAGCCGATTTCTGTACGGCGACGAAGCATGAGGTGCTGGAACATTCCGGCAATGTCATGTCGCCGGAAATGGAAATGCCGAAGCTGATGTGGCTGAAGAAGAAGCTGCCGGCGACCTGGGAGAAGGCCGGCCATTTCTTCGATCTCGCTGACTTCCTGACCTGGAAGGCCACCGGTTCGCTTGCGCGCTCCCGCTGCACGCTGACAGCCAAGTGGAACTATCTGGCTCACAAGGAAAAGGGCTGGCGGCAGGATTTCCTGCAGCAGATCGGTCTTGAGGATCTGCTGGCACGCGGCCATCTGCCGGATGAGACGGCAGCCGTCGGCGAGAGCATCGGTAAGTTGACGCCGCAGGCTGCCGAAGCATTGGGCCTGACCACCGATTGCCATGTCTCGGCCGGAATGATCGATGCCTATGCCGGCGCTCTCGGCACGCTCAGCGGCTATGCCGGCGATCCGGCAAAGCTCGAGCATCAGCTTGCGCTGATTGCCGGGACATCGAGCTGCGTTGTCGCCTTTTCCCGCGAGCGAAAGCCGAGCCAGGGAATGTGGGGGCCGTATTACGAGGCGGTCTTTCCGCAATCATGGCTCGTCGAGGCTGGCCAATCGGCGGCCGGTGCGCTGCTCGATCATATCGTGCGCATGCATGCGGCCGGCGGTGAGCCGACCACGGTGCTGCATCAGAGGATCGTCGCCCGCATCGCTGAACTCAGGGCAGAGGAGGGTGACGCGCTCGGTGCGCGGATCTTCGTCCTTCCCGATTTTCACGGCAACCGGTCGCCGCTGGCCGATCCGCATGCCGTCGGCGTCGTCAGCGGGCTGACGCTCGATACGTCCTTCGACGGGCTCTGCGCGCTCTATTGGCGGACCGCAGTCGGAATTGCGCTCGGCATCCGTCATATCCTCGAAAAGATGAGAGATCACGGCTACGTGCCGAATACGCTGCATGTGGCCGGCGGGCATGTGAAGAACCCCGTTTTGATGGAACTCTATTCGGATGTGACGGGCTGCAAGGTCATCGTGCCTGGCATGAACGAGGCGGTACTGCTCGGCACCGCGATCGCTGCATCGGTTGCCTGCGGCTTACACAGAGATTTGGCGGCGGCGGGCAAAGCCATGTATCCGGGCGGCGTTGAACGGCTTCCCGACAGGAGCAAGCAGGCGTTTTACGACCGCGATTATCGCCGCTTTCTTGCCATGTATCGTCACCGGGCAGAGCTGGAAGCCGTGGAATAGAGCCTTTGCTGGTTAGATTGAAGCAAAGGCTCAGCGGTTTGTCGCCTCGCCGAGGATCGTTGCAAATTCCACCATGCGTCGGCGACGCTGGCTCGCCTCCTCGCCGGCATTCAATATGACCGCCTCGGACAGACAATCGAGCAAGGCGATCAGCGGCGGCAGGTTATCCGCGTCGGGCGCGCGGGCAGGCGGCAGAGGCAGGACGATATTCGCCTGTTCGGGCAGCCAGTCCGCATGCTGGGCGGAAATCAAGATCACCTTGTAGCCGTAGCGTCGGGCAGTCCGCGCAAGCAGCCGCGACCTGGTGAAGCGCCGGCAATCGATGATGACGAGCACGGCATCGTCGACGAAGGAACGGGCGAAAAGCTCCGTGAAGCGGCTTCCCGCGCCGTCGATCGCACGCACGCCGTCGCGAGCCTGGGTCAGTCGCTGGCAGAAATGATTGGAGAAGCCGGCAAGTCTGGCATGGGTGGCGACGAAGACCTCTTTAGCGGCACCGATCATTGCGACGGCTTCGGCCCAATGCGGCTGCGCAGTCAGATGATAGATGTGATGCAGCGCCTGTATCTGTTCGGCCACGAGAACGGCGAGTGCCTTGCCCTCCGATGCATCCGTCTGCAATTCCGTCATCGCGCTCTGGAATTGGACGGGAGAGGTCGTTGCCGTTTCGCGGATCTCCACCTTGACGCTGTCCAGGCCCTGATAGCCGAGTGCACGAAGGAAACGGCCAACCGTCATGGGCGAAAGATCAAGCCGGTCGGCAACCGACGCAGCGGTTTCGAACGGCAGGTCGTTCAAGTGTTCTGTGAAATATTTCGCGATGCGTCGTTCGGCAGGCGTGCCGGACTTGGCGTATTGCCTAAGCTTCTCTACAAAATCTTCCACGTCGCAGCCTCCCCCATTTCCTCAGAGGCTTTCCGTGGATTCATGCAGTGCCGAATCCTTGTTTCTTAATATTGTCCGGAAGCTCTTCTTATGGCCCACACGTATTTCGAACACTATGAACTATATATTAGCACATAATTTTCGACAAGTTTTCTATTCATGCATGTAATTTTCAACTGACTTGCCGGAAGGACGCAGGTTTCCTACATGACGCTGCGTAACGGAGACGCCAGAGAAATGATCCTTGAGGCCGCTCGCCTTTCACTTGCCAACCTGTTTGCGCCAGAGACCCGGTCGGCTTTCTGGAAAGTTCTGGGACTGACGGTGCTGGTGCTGATCGGCTTATGGTTTGCGCTGCGCGGTCTGTTCATCAATTTCGCCTTTCCCTGGGTGGCCGGGTTCTTTCCCGAGATGCCTGATTGGGCCGGCTGGCTCAGCTTCGTTTTCCTTGTCGCCGCCGGTATCGGCCTTGCGCTCGGTCTGGCGCTGCTGCTTTCGCCGGTCACCGCTCTGATAGCCGGCCTCTTTCTCGACGACGTCGCGGAAGTAATCGAAAAGCGGGATTATCCGCAGGAGGCGCCGGGCAAGGCCATGCCGCTCGGTCCTGCAATGGCAAGCTCGCTCAAATTTCTCGGCGTGGTCATCGTCGGCAATATCATCGCGCTCTTCCTGCTCTTCATTCCCGGCATCAATCTCGTGGCCTTCTTCCTAGTGAACGGCTACTTGCTCGGGCGGGAATTCTTCGAGTTCGCGGCCATGCGCTTCCGTTCGCCGCCGGAGGCGCGGCTGTTTCGCGCCAAGCATGGTCCAACCGTCTTTCTCGGCGGTCTGGTGATCGCACTTTTCCTGGCGATCCCGATCGTCAACCTGCTCACACCGCTCTTTGCTGCCGGCATGATGGTGCATCTGCATAAGCTGATCTCGGCGCGCGATCCCGGTTTCCGCGCTTAACCAGGCAGCGCTGCCGCGTCATACATGACAGCGTATTCGGCGCTCGGCGGGATCGGCTTGATGATGTCGATCAGCACGCCGTTCGGGTCGGCGGTAATGAAATGGCGCTGGCCGAAAGCCTCGTCGCGAATCTCGCGCAGGATCGGCAGGTCGGCCGCCGTGCAGGCAGCGTAGATCGCGTCCACATCCTCTACCTCGAAATTCAGCAGAAGCCCGGAGACCTTGCCGCGGCCCGCAGCCGGAATGGTTTCGTGGCTGCCATCAAGCACGGCGAGCGTCACATGCTCATCCTCTGTCGATTGCAGATGAATGTACCAGTCGCTTTCGAACAGCCGCTGGAAACGGAAATGGCGGCAATAGAAGGCAGCCGTGCCGGCAACGTCATCCGTCATGATGACAGGATAGTAGCTCGTCGATTTCATCGCTTTCCCTCCTTCGGATCTTTACGTGCAGTCTGTATGTTTTTGTAATTAACATACATTCAGATTGTATGTAAAGAAGAGTCATGAGTCGCAGCAATCGTGAGAGAACCGAGCAGACCAGACAGGCCCTGATGGATGCCGCGCGCCGGCTTTTCGTCGAGAAGGGATATGCGGCGACGGCGACGCCTGACATTGTCGCGGCAGCCGGCGTCACGCGCGGGGCTCTCTACCATCACTTTGAAGACAAGAAGGCGCTCTTCCGGGCGGTGATCGCAAGAGAGGCGGCTGATGTCGCCGAAGAGATAGAGAAGCGCGCAAAGCCGGAAACCGAACCGCGTGCGGCACTGCTTGCAGGTGCCGCAGCCTATTTCGATGCGATGGCGGTGGCAGGGCGGACACGGCTGCTTCTGCTCGAGGCGCCGGCGGTGATTGGCCTGCCTGCGGCCACGCAGATCGATGTCGAGACTACAGAAGCGACATTGCGGGCAGGGCTCGAAGCCTGTCTGCCGCAGGCCAGCACACTGCTCGGGCCATTGACGGCTCTGCTGTCAGCCGGCTTCGACCGCGCAGCAATCGCCATCGAAGCGGGCGGCAGGCGTGAAGAATATGAGAGGGCGATTGTTGCCCTACTCGACGGCCTCGCCGATCACCTGCGGAGGTAGTTCGACCAGCGGTGCCGGGATATCGCAGCTCTTTTCCGGCGATTTGCAGATGTCGGCGATCACGCAGCGTTCGCATTCCGGGCGGCGGGCCTTGCAGGTATAGCGGCCATGCAGGATCAGCCAGTGATGAGCGTGATAGAGGTAGTGCTTCGGCACGACCTTCATCAGCCGCTCTTCCACCTCGTCGGGTGTTTTGCCCGGCGCGAGCTTGATACGGTTGGCAATGCGGAAGATGTGGGTGTCGACGGCCATCGTTGCCTGGCCGAAAGCCATTGACAGTACGACATTGGCGGTCTTTCGGCCGACGCCCGGCAGGCGAACCAGCTCCTCGCGCGTCTCCGGCACCTTGCCGCCGAACTCGTCGACCAGCATCTGCGAGAGCGCAATGACGTTCTTCGCCTTGTTGCGATAAAGTCCGATCGTCCTGATGTAGTCACGGACCTTCTCCTCGCCGAGATCGAGCATTTTCTGCGGCGTATCGGCGACCTTGAAGAGCGCGCGCGTCGCCTTGTTGACGCCGGCATCGGTCGCCTGGGCGGAGAGTGCCACCGCCACGACGAGGGTGAAGGGATTGGTGTGTTCCAGTTCGCCCCGTGGCTCCGGACGCTGAATGGAGAAGCGGCGGAAGATCTCCTCGCGTTCGGCGAGCGAATAGGCGGTCTTCACCGCCGCCGGCTTGCGGTTGACGATCACATTCGAGTCTTGCGACGGTTTGGTAACGGATTTGAGTTTCGGATTCGCCATGGAAAATCTATACTCGGCGGCCATGATGGAAAGCAACGCCGACAGCCGCAACGATCAGCCGGTTTTCGCAGCCGAACTCTTTCCCTACCGTTCGCTCGGGCGGAAGGGCTTCAAGGTGTTGCTCGGCATGTCCGGCGCGATCTGCTTCATCTACGGCATGTTCTTCATCGTGACCGGCGCCTGGCCGATCGGCTTCTTCTTCGGCCTGGATTTCCTGCTGCTTTATGGTGCCTTCTGGCTGAACTACCGGTCCGGCAGGGTGCGGGAAGAGGTGACGGTTTCACGCACCGATGTTGCGGTGCGCAAGTTCTCCCCCTCGGGCCGCATGATCGAGCATCACTTCAATCCGTTCTGGACGCGCTTTCTCGTGCGCCGACATCAGGAGATCGGCATTCTCTCCATGCATATTTTCGGGGAGGGCAAACGCACCGATGTCGGCTCCTTTCTCAATCCTGACGATCGCGAGAGCTTCGCCAAGGCCTTCAAGGGCGCATTGGCAACGGTAAGACAGCGTATTTGAGAATCGGGGCGCAAGAAACGGGTGGTTTAGCTGCTCGCCCTTGATTATCTCCTTTGTAAAGGAGAAAGACGATGAACATGATCGCGAAGCTCGACACAGATATCACTCCTGATGGCCCTGATTACGATATCGTCCGTCAAGTCATCGAACTCATCAGCGAGGAATATCGCGACCAGCCGTCGCTTGAAGCGATTGCCGCTCGGCTGAACCAGTCGCCGACGCAGCTCCAGAAGACATTCACCCGCTGGGCCGGCCTGTCGCCGAAAGCCTTCCTGCAGGCCGTGACGCTCGACCACGCCAAGCGGCTGCTGCGCAGGGAAGAAATGCCGCTGCTCGAAACTTCGATCGAGGTCGGTCTCTCAGGCCCGAGCCGCCTGCACGACCTGTTCGTCACGCATGAGGCAATGTCTCCGGGCGAATGGAAGGCGAAGGGCGGTGGGCTGACGATCCGTTACGGGTTCCACGCTTGCCCATTCGGGACGGCGCTCGTCATGGTTACGGACCGCGGCCTCGCAGGTCTCGCTTTCAGCGATTCCGGCGATGAAAAGGCCTGTCTCGAGGATATGACCTGCCGCTGGCCGAACGCTGATTATGTCGAGGACCGCCAAGCGACAGCACCCTATGCCGAGCGTATCTTCCAGCCGGGCCGCTGGACATCGGACCAGCCGTTGAGGGTCGTCCTGATCGGCACGGATTTCCAGGTCAGCGTCTGGCAGAGCCTCTTGAAAATCCCCTTCGGCAAGGCTGTGACCTATAGCGATATCGCCAAGGATATCGGTCGACCGACTGCCATGCGCGCGGTCGGTGCGGCGGTCGGGGCCAACCCGATTTCCTTCGTCGTGCCCTGCCACCGCGCACTCGGCAAGAACGGGGCATTGACTGGATACCATTGGGGTCTCACCCGCAAGCGGGCGATGCTCGGCTGGGAATCGGCGCACGCCTGACCGACGCGATAGGCCGAGGCCGTTCAGGCGGCTTCGGCGAGTTCCAGCAGCGCTTTTGCCGCACTCTCATCTGTTATCAGCGTGTTGCAGCCGACCCGCTTGATCGTCGCGCGGATCGCGACGGCGCGGTGTGCGCCGCCGGAAGACAGCACGATGTGCTTCGCCTTCTTCAGCGTATCGAGATCCACCGACATGACCCGCTCATTGATCGAATGGTCGACGGAATTGCCGTCCTTGTCCAGAAAGTTGAACATGGTGTCACAGACGCAGCCGGCATCTATCAACTGCTGCAACTCGGCCTTCGAAATCCAGCCCTCGGAGAGCGAGGTCGAATGCGGGCCGATATCGCCGCAGCTGACGATCGCGAGATCAAGGTTTTCCGCCAGCTGATAGATCGTATCGAGCCCGCATTTTTCGACAAGGTTGCGCTTGGTCTCGGTCGAATCGACGAGCAGTGGGGCGAGGAACATGTAGCACTCGGCGCCAAGCTGGTTTGCCAACCGCCAAGTGTAGTCGATCGGGTTCGTCTGGTGGACAGCGACGATGCCGCCGAGCAGGGAGACAATCTTGCAATTGTCCCGGCGCGGCGGGCGAAAGCTCGCGAGCGAGGCGGTCATGGTGCGACCCCAGCCGACGCCGATCGTGTAATCGTCCGGAATGGCCTCCGACAGGAACTGGCCGAGCGCCAGACCGACATTCTTTGCCAGGGAATTGACGTCGCAATTGGCGGGCTGCGGCACGACGATAGCCTCGTCCAGCCCGTAAGCCCGCTCGAGCTTGACCGACAGCTCGACACAGTCCCCGATGGAATCGTTAATCCAGATCTGCACTTCGCTGCGTTTCATCGCCTCGTCGAGCAGGCGGATGACGGTAGTGCGGCTGATGCCGAGCTGTTCGGCGACATCCTTCTGGGTCAGGCCCTCGTTATAGTAGAGCCATGCGGCCCTCAGCCTGAGCGACGAGGCTTCGGAATAGGCAGTGTGCGTGCCGCGTTTCAGCTTGACCACATCTCCTCCCGCGCCGATTTCGCCCTAGATCTTTGCCATCAATAGCATAAGGTTGCGATATCGGCTTTGTTCCCGCGATAATGCCGGGTGTGACACTTATGTCAATTGAAATGCACAAATGTCCTTGACTTTTCGTTGCGAGAGCGGCGATAGTCATGGCCGACAACGTCGTTCTTGTCCGTCCGAGGAGGACAATGTGCGGGCATGCGGAAAGTCACGACCGACCTTTCAGCCGCAGGCGGCATCGCTTGTGATGCGCTTGTCATTTTGCGGCGCCTGGAACACCGCCCTTGGGAACACCGCCAGTGTCTCTCACGTTTATGAATCATCCGTGACGGACGCGCGACTATTCGCCTGCTACATGCAAACCATCTGTCCTTAGATCACCTCTTTGCCGGGCGGAACTCGCGCCGGTCCGCAGCCCAAGTTCAAAAAGGATTTAGACCATGACATCCAAGCTTGACCAACTCCGCGAGATCACAACCGTCGTCGCCGACACCGGCGACATTCAGGCTGTCGCCCGCCTGAAGCCGGTCGATTGCACGACCAATCCGTCCATCGTTCTCAAGGCGCTTGGCACCGAAATGTTCGCCAACGACATGAAGGAAGCGATCGCCTGGGGCAAGAAACTCGGCGGTGATGCGGATGCTGCGGCTGCAGCCGTTGCCGATCGCCTTGCCATCTCTGTTGGCGCAGCACTCGTAAAGCTCGTTCCCGGCCGCGTTTCGACGGAAGTCGATGCCGACCTCTCCTTCGATATGGAAGCCTCACTTAACAAGGCACGCAGCATCATCGCCTCCTACAAGGAGCGCGGCATCGAGAGGGATCGCATCCTCATCAAGCTCGCTTCCACCTGGGAAGGCATTCGCGCCGCCGAAATCCTGCAGAAGGAGGGCATCGACTGCAATCTGACGCTGCTCTTCTCTAAAGCCCAGGCAATCGCCTGCGCTGACGCCGGCGTGTTCCTGATCTCACCCTTCGTCGGCCGCATCCTTGACTGGTACAAGAAGTCGACGGGCAAGGATTTCACTGCCGAGGAAGATCCGGGCGTTCTGTCCGTTCGCGACATCTACAACTACTACAAGGCCAACGACATCAAGACGGTCGTCATGGGCGCCTCTTTCCGCAACACCGGCGAAATCGAAGCGCTGGCCGGTTGCGATCGCCTGACGATTGCTCCGAACCTGCTCGACGAACTGTCGAACGACCAGGGCAAGCTCGAGCGCAAGCTGTCGCCGGAAACGATCAAGCCGGCTCCGAAGGTTACGGTCGACGAAAAGACCTTCCGCTGGATGATGAACGAAGATGCGATGGCGACCGAAAAGCTCGCCGAAGGTATCAGGGCGTTCGCAAAGGATCTGGGCACGCTGCGCAGCCAGGTCCGCAAGGAACTGCAGCTCGCCGCCGCTTAAGGCCGAGCAAGCCGCACTTTGATGAAAGGCGCGGGTGCCGCTGGCATCTGCGCCTTTTTCGTGTTGATATCAAGGACATGGAGGCCGGAGGATTGCAGTGGCTGACGGGGATGACGGAAATTCGCTGGTCTCGCTTGCCTACAAGCATGCAAGCTTCATCCTTTCGGTGCTCGGCGGTTTCATAGTCTTTCTACTGCTGACCTCCCGGGAGGTCAGCGCCAGCAATATCCTGTTCGGCTGGAATGCTTCGGCGATCGTCTTCATCGGGCTGAGCTGGCGCAAGATGCTTCGGGCCACCATCCAGAGCATCCGCAAGCGATCTGCGGACCTCGATTTTTCCGACACGTTCCTGCTCTTTCTGTCGATCGCGGCGGCCCTTGCCAGTATTGCCGGCATCGGCATCGAGCTTCATTCGATCAAGGACGCGCCGGCCAATATCGCGCTCTGGCGTGCGGCCGCGGCGATCCTGACGATCATGATCTCCTGGTTTTTCCTGCATACGCTCTTCACGATCCATTATGCACATTATTTCTATGGCGGGCCGAACAAGGGCGACGGACTGAAATTCCCCGACGGTATCGAAGAGCCCGCCTATTGGGACTTCCTCTATTTCTCCTTCACGATCGGCGTGGCGGCGCAGACGGCCGATGTGGCCGTCACCTCGACAGCGATGCGCAAGCTGACCCTGCTGCATGCGCTTCTATCGTTTCTTTTCAACACCACCATTCTCGCGCTTGCGATCAATGTCGGCGCAAGCCTGCTTTAGAGTCTTGCGGCGCTCCTAAATAGCGTTTCGAACTCGGCAAGATCGCCCGAGGCGACATCCGAAATCGCCCACAACATCAGTCCGCCATCCGACCATACCATATTGTAGCCGTCATGTGCTGTGGTCGTTTGTGTCGATGACGTCGCAGGCCAGATGGACAGGTTGATGATGTGGCCATGGCGCCGGTAGACGAGGGCCGCAACGGGCGTGGCCGCCGATATAATCGACACGGCCGCCGACCAACGGGAAGCCGTCCTTGGCGAGATCGCTGACAGGCGGCGAGAAATCGATCTTGCCGTTGAACCAGGGTTTTACGGTATGCTGATCCGAAGTCAGCACGTCCGTCAGTGGAGGATATGATGGAAAACGCTTCAAGCCGGCCCCGTCTGGCCGACCTCATTCTTCTTCTGGGTAGGCTTCTGCTATCCCTGATCTTCCTGCATGAGGGAGCGTCTCTCATCGCAGACATCACCGCGACCCTTGCCACTTTCGAAAAGCTTGGCTTGCCGGCACTGGTGACCTTTGGCGTGATTGCCCTGCAACTCAGCGCCGGCCTCTCGATCGCCACTGGTTTCCTCAGTCGGCTCGGCGCGGTTGCCCTGGGGCTGTTCTGCCTCGCGACGGCTTTTCTGTTCCACACCAATCTCGCAAGCCAGAACGAGTTGCTGCATTTCGAGAAGGATCTTGCAATTGCCGGCGGCATGTTTGTGCTGGCAGTTTCCGGTGCAGGATCGGTGTCGATCGACAGTCTCGTGAAACGGCGGGTGAAAGGAGTGCATCCGTGGCTCAGGGCGGTGCTCTAACGAACTTGTCTTGAAGCCGCCGGCAAGCCAGCCAGCCGGAATAACCTGCTGGCTAGAAGATCGCCTGCCCGGCCATCAGCGCCAGGATGAGGAAGATCAGGAAGACGACGAGGAATATGCCGAAGAGTACGCGGGCGATCGTCGCTGTTGCCGCGGAAATGCCGGAGAAGCCGAAAAAGCCGGCGACGATCGAAATGACCAGAAATATCAGAGCCCATTTCAGCATGGATATCTTCCTCCGTGATTTTTGGAGGAAGACGCATCGAAGCGGATTTTGTTCCAAATCGTTTAAAATGGAACGTCGTTCCTCGGCTGGATCGGCCTTGCCGTCATCATTTATGTGGCGCTCGACATGATCTGGGAAGGCGGGTGCGAACTACTTGCGCTCTATAAGCCCTAGACTTTCAGGCTTGAGAGCAGCGAGATGAGTTGAGACTGGCGCTGCGTGCCAGTCTTGGCGAGAACCTTTTTCACGTAGCCGCGCGTCGTCTCATAGGTCAGTCCGCATATTTCGGCGATCTGACGCGGTGACGAACCATCCATGAGCAGGCGCGCGACCGTCGTTTCCTGAGGGGTGAGTGCGAACAGCTGTCGCAGCAGATCGCGGCTTGGGCTCGTACGCTCGGAAAGATCCGTGATGATGGCGACAGCGGCGGAATGCGAGAAGAGTTCGGCCGGCACGCCGTTCAGCCGTTGGGCGCGGATGACGAGCGGTGTCTTTCCCGGGCGGGAAAACAGAACGGGCGTGGAAACGACAGGATTGACGAAAGACTCCTTCGAAAGGATTGCCTGCAGGTGGCGTCGCAGGACACTGGTCTCTTCCTGGCTGATGCCAACGAGTTCCCGATCCAGGATACGGATATTTCCGTCGAGCAGTTTCTCCGCCCGCTGATTCAGCCGGGTGATACGCCCAGCCCGGTCGAAGAAGATGACTGCGGTACCGGCGAGCTCGAAGGCTTCGCTCATGCTGTCGATCCTGGCGACATGCAGCGCGCGGATGATTTCGGCCGCAGCGGTCAGCCTCGACTGCATTTTTATGAGCAATCGCGCATCGTCGCGATCGAAAGGCTGGTCTTCGATCCGGCGCTGCAGATTGAGGCTCAGCATCGTATCGCCGGCGGTAAAGCCCACCATGGCGGAATAGCGAAAGCCGAAGCGGGCCAGAAACTCCGTATAGAAGCTCTGATTCTTGAATTCTTCCTCGCTGGCGATGTCGTGTTCGATGACGACACCTTTGGTCATCGCAACCGCCAGACCGCGTTCACGGAAATCGCGCTTGTACCATTCTTCGGAAAAATAGACCTGGAAGGCCTCCAGCAAATTCGGCGTGCTCAGGAAGCCGGCGGGGAATTTTCCCCGAACCGGCATGATATGGGTCCCCACGGAACCAGTCGCCTGACTGATCTGCTCCAGCGTGCGCTCCCAGCTATCAGGTACAAGTGCGGATTCCAGTAATCCGTCCAGGGCCTTTTCGAGCTCGGAGATATCGATGGGCGTCGCCATGGGTAAGTAATGCCTGACCGATTTCTTTGATCCGACGAAGAATCACATTTATCGCGGGTTGCCATATACGGTGAAACAGCAATTCCACGTTCGAAAAACAGTATTTGCAGTTGTATTATGACAAAGTGACAAAAGTCACTGATGGCGGTAGTGACTTTTGCAGCGGAACAGGAGGCTCTTGTTCAACTATCCGTGATTGATCATCACGTGACGGACAGCTGTGTAATCTTCCAGAGCGTAGACGGACATATCCTTGCCGTAGCCTGACTGCTTCAAACCGCCATGCGGCATCTCGTTGACCAGCATGAAATGGGTATTGATCCAAGTACAGCCATATTGAAGGCGGGCGGCGGTCTTCATGCCGCGGCCGATATCCTTGGTCCAGACGGAAGAGGCAAGGCCGTAATCGCTGTCATTCGCCCAGGTTACTGCATCCTCGACATTGGTGAAGCGGGTGACCGAGACGACAGGGCCGAAAACTTCGCGGCGGACGATCTCATCCTCCTGCGTTGCGCCCGCAACGACTGTCGGGGCGAAGAAGAAGCCCTTATCGCCAGAGACCTTGCCGCCGGTGGTGATGTCCATGTGCTTATGTTCAGAGGCTCGGGTAACGAAGCTTTCGACACGATCGCGCTGGCGCTTGGAAATCAGCGGGCCGATTTCGTTTTCGGTGTCGTCGGTCTGGTTGAAGCGGATGCTGGATACGGCAGAGGTCAGGTCGGCGACGAAATTGTCGTAGACCCTGGCGTCGGCATAGATGCGGCAGGCGGCTGTGCAGTCCTGGCCGGCATTGTAATAGCCGAAGGTGCGGATGCCGGCGACGACGGCATCGATATCGGCGTCGTCGAAGACAATGACCGGCGCCTTGCCGCCAAGTTCCAGATGGGTACGCTTGACGGTCTTGGCGGCAGCCTGCAGCACCTTCTTGCCGGTCGCAATATCGCCTGTAATCGACACCATATCGATTTTCGGATGGTTGATCAGCGCGTTGCCGACACTCTCGCCGCGGCCGAGGATGACGTTGACTACGCCCTCGGGGAGAATGTCAGAGAGGAGCTTTGCCATCTTGAGTGCTGTCAGCGGCGTCTGTTCGGACGGCTTGAAAACGACCGTATTGCCGCCGGCGATGGCAGGCGCCAGCTTCCAGGCCATCATCATCAGCGGATAGTTCCATGGCGCGATCGAGCCGACGATGCCGATCGGGTCGCGGCGGATCATCGAGGTATGACCGGGAAGATATTCGCCTGCGACCGGTCCATGCAGATTGCGCACCGCACCGGCAAAGAAGCGGTAGCAATCGACGATGGCTGGGATTTCGTCATTCAGCACGGCATTGATCGGTTTGCCGCAGTTCAGCGCCTCGAGCGTGGCAAAGCCCTTTGCATCCCTTTCAATGGTGTCGGCGATCTTCAGGAGATAGGTGGAGCGTTCGGATGGGGTCGTCTGTGCCCAGGTGACAAAGGCTTTTTCGGCGGCATCGACGGCGGCATCGATCTGACCGAGCGAAGCTTCGGCGAGGTTCAGCACCGTCTCGCCGGTCTTCGGGTTCAGGATGTGCTCTTCCGTTTCCGTGCCGGTCTCGAAGCGGGAACCGATCAGCATTTGCGTGTCCATGGGCGTTCTCCTTGTTCGTTGGTGGAGCGAGATGGGGGCAGGAAAGCGTTTGACACTTTCCGATCCCACTCCGGGTTATTTGCCGGCGCCGGCGATCTGATCGCCATCGCGTGTGAGGTAATAGGCTGCCAGGATCGGCAGGAAGGTGACGAGCACGACGACCACGGCGACGACATTGGTGACCGGGCGCTGGCGTGGGCGGATCAGTTCTTCGAGCATCCAGATCGGCAGGGTGGATTGCTGGCCGCCGGTGAAGGTGGTGACGATCACCTCATCGAAGGACAGAGCGAAGGCGAGCATGCCGCCAGCCAGAAGCGCCGTGCCGATATTCGGCAGGATGATATGGCGAAAGGTCTGGAAGCCGTCGGCGCCAAGATCCATCGAGGCTTCGATCAGCGAGCCCGACGTGCGGCGGAAACGGGCGACGGCATTGTTGTAGACGACAACGACGCAGAAGGTTGCGTGGCCGAGCACGATCGTCCAGACCGAGAAGGGGATATCGAACAGGCTGAAGGCGGAGCGCAGCGCGATGCCGGTGATGATGCCGGGAAGCGCGATCGGCAGGATGACGAGCAGCGAGATCGCCTCGCGGCCGAAGAATTTCGTCTGGCTGACGGCGGCTGCGCAGAGCGTGCCGAGGATGAGCGCGATCGCCGTCGCGATGCAGGCAACCTGTAGAGAGAGACCAAGTGCCGACCAGACGTCCGGGCGATTCCAGGCGATGCCGAACCATTGCAGCGTCAGGCCCGGCGGCGGCCATTGATAGCTCTTCTCTTCCGTCGTGAAGGCGTAGACGAAGATCAACAGGATCGGCAGATGCAGGAAGAGCAGACCGCCGGCCGCGGCGATCTTCAAAAGCGCTGGGGAACGTTGTACGCGATCAGAGCGCATCGAAAGCCCCCATGCGTTTGGCAAGCCACAGATAGACCGCCATGATGACGATCGGCACGACGGAGAAGGCCGCCGCGAGCGGTACGTTGCCGGCGGTTCCCTGCTGCGTATAGACCGCCTGGCCGATGAAGAGGCGCGACGAGCCGATGATCTGCGGAATGATGTAGTCGCCCAAGGTCAGCGAGAAAGTGAAGATAGAACCGGCGACGATGCCGGGCAGCGCCAGCGGGAAAAGCACGGTTCGGAAGGTCTGGTGCGGGGTGGCACCGAGATCGGCTGATGCCTCGATCAGGTTGCCGGGCACGCGCTCGAGTGCTGCCTGCGTCGGCAGGATCATGTAGGGCAGCCAGATATAGACGAAGACGATGAAGGTGCCGAGATAGCTGACGGAAAGCGAATTGCCGCCGACGACCGGCAAGGCGAGGACGCTATCGAGCAGCCAGGAAAGATAGAGCTTGTCGAAGAGCCAGGTGAGGATGCCTTCCTTGGCAAGGATCAGCTTCCAGGCGTAGATCTTGACGAGATAGCTCGACCAGAGCGGCAGCATGACGCCGAGATAGAAGAGAGCCTTCCATTTTCCCTGCGCATAACGCGCGGCGTAATAGGCGATCGGGAAGGCGACGATGGCCGAGGCGATCGTTACCAGTGCCGCCATCAGGACGGTTCTGACGATGATGTCGAAATTGCCGGGGTTCAAAAGCTGCGCATAGGTATCGAGAGTGAACTCGTAATTCACCATTCCCGAGAAATCGTCGATCGAGAAGAAGCTCTGCAGCAGGAGCGCGATCAGCGAGCCGACATAGATGATGCCGAGCCAAAGCAGAGGCGGTGTCAGCATCAGCAACAGGAGCAGTTTCGGGTGGCGCCAGAAATTGTCCGACAGGCGGCTGAAGAAACCGCCGCGCCGCGGCAGGATCGAGGTTTGCGGCTTGGTGATTGCCACCGCCGTCATGCCGCGTCACCCATATAGTGCACGTCGCCCTGCTGCCAGGCGAGACGGATGGCGGTGCCGACATCAGGGATATCACTGCCGGCCGGCAGCATGACATGCAGGTGCGACCCTTTGATATCGACAGTAAGGCGGGTTGAGGCACCCAGGAAGCTGGCATTCTCGACCCTGGCTTCGATACCGTCAGCCGCGAGGCGGATTGCTTCCGGCCGCAAACTCGCCCAGCGTTTCTCGCCGCCGAGAACCGTCATCACATCGGGAGAAATGACATTCGACGAGCCGACGAAATCGGCGACGAAGCGTGTCTTCGGGCGACGGTAGATATCCTGCGGAGTGCCGTGCTGGACGATGCCGCCATCGTTGAAGACCGCAACACGGTCGGCCATGGAAAGTGCTTCGCCCTGGTCGTGGGTGACGAAGATGAAGGTGATGCCGAGCGCGCGCTGCAGGCTCTTCAGTTCTTCCTGCATCTGCTCGCGCAGCTTCAGGTCCAGAGCTCCGAGCGGTTCGTCCAGCAGAAGCACCCGTGGCTTGTTGACGAGCGCGCGGGCCAGCGCCACGCGCTGCCGCTGGCCGCCGGAGAGCTGGCCGGGGCGGCGGCTGCCATAGCCCGGCAGCTTCACCAGTTCCAGTGCCTTCTCGGCCTCCCTGATCCGCTCCGCCTTGCCGACGCCCTTGACCATCAGCCCGTAGGCGACGTTGTCGAGAATATCGAGATGCGGGAAGAGCGCGTAATCCTGGAAAACGGTATTGACGTTGCGGCGATAGGGCGGAATGCCCTCGGCGGTTTCACCGAAGATCTCGATATGTCCCGATGTCGGCTGTTCGAAGCCCGCAATCAGCCGCAGGCAGGTGGTCTTGCCGGAGCCGGACGGGCCGAGCATGGCGAAGAATTCACCGGGCGCGATCTCGAGATCGACGCCATCGACGGCGCGCACCGCGCCGAAATGGCGAGACACCTTCTGGAAACGGACGGCTGACGTCATGGGGGCTCCGGTATTGCAATGTTATCGAGAGGGGCTTCGGGTTGAAAACCGCCCCCCAAACCCCTCCCCCTAGGGGGAGGGGCTTACCCTGCCGCGCCCACGCTCAAACCCTTCGGCGTTACAACAGGAATTCGGGGTGCCACTCCAGCCCCTTCCCCTGTCGGGAGGGGCTGGGGGGATTTACATGGATCGGGCTTGGCGTCACCGCCCGCCGATCACGCCGATATAGTCGGATACCCAGCGATGATAGGGTACGCATTCGCTCTCGCTTGCGCATTTGGCGACCGGCGTCTTCCAGAACTTGATCTTGTCGAAGTGATCATAGCCATTGGTGTTGCAGCCGGCATCGGTCAGGAGTTCGTTGCCCTTGCAGGCGGCCGGAACCGAGGGTACGGCGCCGAACCAGGCGGCGGCATCACCCTGTACTTTCGCCTTCAGGGAATGTTCCATCCACATATAGGCGCAGTTCGGATGTTCGCTGTCGGCGTGCAGCATGGTCGTGTCGGCCCAGCCCGTCACGCCCTCCTCGGGGAAGGTGGAGGCAATTTTCTGCTTGTCGGCCTGCAGCAGGTTGACCTGGAAGGGCCAGGAGCCGGAGGCGACGACGCCTTCATTCTTGAAGTCGTCGACCTGGATCATCGCATCATGCCAGTAGCGCGAGACGATCTTGCGCTGGCCGCGCAGCAGATCGAGGGCAGCCTTGTACTGCTCCTCGTTGAGTTCATAGGGGTCCTTGATGCCGAGATCGGGCTTGTGCGCCATCAGATACAGAGCGGCATCGGCGATGTAGATCGGGCCGTCATAGGCCTGAACGCGGCCCTTGTTGGACTTACCATCAGGCAGGTTCTGCTCGTCGAAGACGATATTCCAGCTCGTCGGCGCCTTATCCTTGAAAGTGTCTGTATTGTACATCAGCACGTTCGGCCCCCAGAGATAGGGCACCCCGTAATGGACGCCATTCACCGTATTCCAGGGCGCATTCTGCAGGCGCTTGTCGACGGTTTTGAAGCTCGGGATGAGATCGGTGTTGATGGGCTGGACGCGTTTTCCCGCGACGAGGCGAAGCGACGCGTCGCCTGAGGCAGTGACGAGGTCGAAGCCGCCTTCGTTCATCAGCGCCACCATTTCATCGGAGGTGGCGGCGGTCTTGACGGAAACCTTGCAGCCGGTTTCCTTTTCGAAATCGGTGACCCAGTCGTAATTCTTGTCGGTCTCGCCGCGCTCGATATAACCGGCCCAGGCGACGATGCTGACGGCGCCTTCTCCCTTGCCCAACTCCTTCAGCGGTTCGGCAGCGACAGCCTGTGTCGCAAAGCTCAGGCTCGCGAGCGCAGCAGTGCACGATTTCAGAAGATGCTTCATCGTCTGTCTCCCGGTTCGGTGCCGCTTTTGCGGCGTTTTGTTCCCGGAAGAAAAGGTGACGCGGAATGGCCGGTTTCGCAAATTCATTTATCAGAAAGGCGATATCGGAAATTCCGATATCTAGCGGGATCGGCCCGATCGCATGTTCTCGGCGATGGCGACGAAATCGCGTGCTGCCTGCGGCAGGCTGGAGCCCTTGCGCCAGACCATGCCGACCTGCACGACGGGCAGGGAGCCGGAAACGTCGCGGCTTTCGATACGGTCGCCTTCCAGCGACCAGGGGCGGTAGACAAGATCGGGCAGCAGCGCCACGCCCGCACCCGTTGCAACCAGGCTGCGCACGGCCTCCACCGAGCGGGTGCGGAAGGCGACGTGCGGACGGGCGCCGAGTGCGGTCAACAGCTTGCCGGTATTCTCCTCGATCTCGTCCACCGTCAGCATGATCAATGGCTCGCGAGCGATATCGGCGATGGAGATGATATCGGCCGAAACCAGCGGGTGGCCCATCGGCAACCACAGGCGATAGGGCGAGGTTTCCAGGATTTCGGCCTGCAGGGCCATGCGATCACGCAGATTTGAAATCACCATAACTGCAACATCCAGCTCGCCGCCGACGAGCAGATGTTCCAGATAACTGCCATTATCCTCGATGGCGCTGACCTCGACGCCGGGGCAGGCGCGGCGATAGCGGGCCAGCAGATCGGACAGCACATAACCTGCGACGAGCGAGGTGACGCCGATGTTGAGCGTGCCGGAGGGTATGCTCTGCTGGCCGGAAAAGCTGGTGCGGGCATCCGAGACCGATGCCAGGATTTTCGTGGCATGCCGCAGGAACTGGTGGCCATTGTGGGTGATCGAGAGTCCCCGTGGGTGGCGCTCGAACAGCACGACGCCGAGGTCGTTTTCCAGTTCTTTCAGCGCTTCGGTGATCGAGGATTGGGAGATCGACAGGTTCTGCGCCGCGCGCGTGACAGAGCCCTGTTCGGCAACGGCGACAAAATACTGGATCTGGCGAAGCGTGAAGGCCATGGCATTTTAGAACATGTACTTCAGCGGTCTGGCAAGCGCATCGGCGGCTGGACCTTTTTTGGTATTTTGCCAATTCGAGACAAAGTCGGGCGGCCCATTTAAAGATTCGGAAACGTCATTTCCCTTAGCTTCACAGTCACTTGTATTGCGTTGGAGTTTTCAGATGGCGGAGCAGTTGGCGTGAAGGCCTTACTGCGCATATTCCGGCCTTCCCGGAAATTGGCTTTGATCATCGGTGGTAGCGCTCTGCTGGCGGGCGTTTCCGGCGGCGCTGCAGTTTATGTCGGCAAGGACAGGCTGCTGGGCGACGAGGAATCCGTCGATGGCGTGGCCTGTACCGACGTCAATCTCGTGACGATCAAGAAACAGGACCACGTCTGGGTCCGCAAATATATCAAGACCGAGCCTGTCGACGGCATGACGCGCATCAAGACGGCGCTGCGTGTCGCCCAGGCCGTCTATGCAACGCAGAAACCCGACCTCGTGCAGGTTGTCGTACTCGATGAAAACGGTCCGACGCTCCGTTCGGATATTCGTGGCCGGGCGATCGGCGCCGACGTGGTCTATATCGCGCATCCCGACAAGATGGTCGAAGGGCTGGATGATAAGCCCTATACGGCCCGCTACTACGACGGCAAGGCGAGCGAGCAGGGCCTCTTCTATGGCGAACGCATCGACCTGCCGGACGATCAGATCGCAGCGCTGAACGCCAGCCTCAAGGATCCGGCCGATTGCATCGACCCGGTTGCCGTTGCCTCCACCAAGGGAGGGGGCAAGGCAGCAGGCGCCGTGCCGGCCAAAGAACCTGAGGAGCCATCCGCTGAGGAGCAAGCGGCCAAGGATGCAGCCACTCCAGCGGAAGCTGCTCCCGCAGAGGAAGCGCCTGCCAAGAGCGGCCACTAGGTCCGACAACGATCAGGCTGCCGGCCTGATATTTTCCCTTATCGAAGATACGTCGCGCGCCGGCGGCTGGCCGAAGAGGCGTGCATATTCCCGAGTGAATTGCGAAGCGCTCTCATAGCCCACGGCATAGGCGACCGAGGATGCGTTTCCAGATTGGGCGATCAGCAACTGGCGGGCCTGCAGCAGGCGGATACGCTTCTGGTACTGGATGGGGCTCATCGCCGTCACGGCCTTGAAATGGCGGTGAAAGGCCGAGACGCTCATGGAGGCGAGGATGGCGAGTTTTTCGACCTCGATCGCTTCGGTGTAGTGTTCACGAACCCAGCGGATTGCGAGCCTTACTTGCGACAGGGCGCTATCCGGTGCCGCAATATCGCGCAGCATCCAGCCCTGCGGTCCCTGTAGCACGCGATAGAGGATCTCGCGCTCGTAGGCCGGGGCGAGGGCAGGAATATCCTGCGGGCGCTCCATCAGTTGCAGCATTCGCAGCCATGCATTCAAAAGTTCCGGAGTCATGCGGCAAACGGAATAGCCACCGCTCTGCCCCGCCACATAGGATTGCAGTGGAATATCCAGCAGAAGGGCCGCGACACGCGCCGGATTGAGCGAAAGGCTGACGCCGATATAGGGCCGGTCGGGGCCGGTCTGCCGCACCATGCCGGTCGCCGGTATATCGACCGAGATCACGAAATAGCTGGCGGGATCATAATAATAATCGCGGCCAGCGATCGTCAGGGTCTTGCTGCCATCGAGGATCATATTGACCATCGGTTCATAGACGGCGCCGAGCTTATGTTCGGGAATCTCCCCCTTGACCATCACGATGCCGGGTATGCCGGTCTCCGTGGGACGATTTTCGGCATGGGCCGTCAAGCGGCGCAATTCGTGGAGCATTGTTTCCATGCCCAAATCCTGGACCAGCACGTGATCACGCGCAAGACAAAAGCAGGAATAGGCAAGAACGAGGCAGTTTCCGGCGGAGTGTCTGCCGGCCGTTTCCCATAGCTTCCGACCATCGAAGCAAAGGAGACAGAGATGAAGATTGCAATCATCACCGGCGGAAGCCGTGGCATCGGCCAGTCAGCGGCGCTGGAATGCGCAAGACGCGGCATGGGCGTTGTCCTCACCTATAACAGCTACAAGCCGGGTGCAGATGAGGTCGTTGCCGAGATCAAGGCCGAAGGCGGGCAGGCCGTGGCTCTTGCCCTCGATGTCGGCGATGCCGACAGCTTCCCCGCCTTCGTGGAAGAGGTCAAACGGCTGCTTTCCACCTATTGGGGGCGCAGCGATTTCGACTGCCTCGTCAATAATGCTGGTTTCGGCATATTCAATCTCATGGAGACGGTAACCAAGGAGCAGTTCGACGCCCTCATGAATGTTCATTTGAAGGGGCCGTTCTTCCTGACGCAGGCGCTCTTGCCGCTGATGGCGGACGGTGGCGTGATCCTCAACGTGACGAGCGCTTCCGTTCGCGTCGCAACGGCCGGCGTTGCGCCTTATGCGGCCCTCAAGTCCGGACTTGAGACGCTGACCCGTTATCAGGCGAAGGAATTCGGCGGCCGCAGGATCCGAGCCAATGCCATTTCGCCTGGCCCCATCCGCACCAATCTTGCCGACGCGGCGCTGGACAAGAATCCGGAATTTGCAGCACTGCTTGCCTCGCAGACCGCGCTTGGTCGTATCGGCGAGGCGGAAGATGTCGGCCGCGTCATCGCCATGCTTGCATCCGACGATGGCGCGTGGATCAACGCGCAGACGATCGAGGTCGCGGGCGGATATATGATCTAAGCTGAGACGGCACATGGCACATGCAATCGAAATAACCTCTTTCCGTTTGAAGGATGGGCTCGTCGCTCAGGATTTTCTGGCAGCCAATGCTGATGTCGAACCCTGGCTGCGCCGGCAGCCGGGCTTCCGCTCAAGGATCATGGTGGAACACGAGGATGGCACCATTACCGATATGGTGATCTGGGACACCGCGAGGCAGGCATCGGATTCCGCTAGCCGGCTCATGCGCGAGTTGGCGGATTCACCCGTGCACGCGGTGATTGATCAAACCACCGTTTCATGGACGATCGGCTCGGTGTTTCACCAGTCACCATAAACAAAAGGGGAGCGTCCTTTCGGTCGCTCCCCTTTTTCTTATCAGGGAAATTCGCGTCTCAGTCCGCCTTGCTGCGGCGGGCCGGGAAGAGGATGACGTCGCGGATCGACGGTGCGTTGGTGAGCAGCATGATCAGGCGGTCGACGCCGATGCCGAGCCCGCCGGCGGGCGGCATGCCCTGGTCGATCGCATCGAGGAACTCCTCGTCAAGCTGCTTTTCCTTCTCGCCGCGGACATGGGCCTGCTCGAGCTGCTCGACCATGCGGCGGCGCTGTTCTTCCGGATCGTTGAGTTCGGAGAAGGCGTTGCCGAGTTCCCAAGCGTTGCAATAGGTTTCGAAACGTTCGACGAGGCGCGGCTCGCCCGGCACCTCCTTGGCGAAGGGCGAGATATCCTTCGGGAAATGCGTAACGTGCGAAGGCTGGATCAGCGTCTGCTCGACCTTCTCTTCGAAGATGAAAGCGAGGCATTCGCCCCAGGTCCAGTCCTTCTCGACCTCGAAGCCGGCAGCCTTGGCAGCGGCGCGGGCTTCCTCGTCGGTCTTCATCGCCAGGAAGTCGATGCCGGTGACTTCCTTGACCGCGTCAGGCATCGGAACACGCTTGAACGGCCCCTTGAAGGACATGGTCTTGTCGCCGAAGGGGAATTCCGTCGTTCCGTGGATGGAGAGTGCCAGGCTCTCGAACAGCCGCTCGACAAGGTCCATGATGTCCTCGTAATCGGCATAGGCCCAGTAGCACTCCATCATGGTGAATTCCGGATTATGCCGGGTGGAGACGCCTTCGTTGCGGAAGTTGCGGTTGATCTCGAAGACCTTGTCTGTGAGGCCCGAAACCAGCGTGCGCTTCAGGAACAGTTCCGGCGCGATGCGCAGGTACATGTCGAGCTTCAGCGTGTTGTGATGCGTCTTGAACGGCTCGGCAGTGGCGCCGCCATAGACCGAATGCAGCATCGGCGTTTCGACTTCCATGAAGCCGTCATTTTCCATGAAGCGGCGGATGCCGGAGAGGATCTTCGAGCGCTGCTGGAAGCGCAGCTTCGATTCCTCGTTGGTCATGATGTCGAGGTGGCGCTTGCGGTAGCGTAGCTCGATGTCGGAGAGGCCGTGCCACTTCTCGGGCATCGGCAGCAGTGACTTCGTCAGCATCTCGATCTTCTGGGCATTGATCGTCAGCTCGCCGCGCTTGGTGCGGCGCACGACACCGGTGACGCCGATAATGTCGCCGATATCGATCATCGGCAGAAGCGCACGCGCTTCTTCCGGGGTCGTGTCCTTGTGGCTGAAAATCTGGATCTTGCCGCCAGCGTCGTGGATGTCCATGAACATGCCGGAGTTGCGCGACGAGTAAACGCGGCCGGCGACGGTCACGACATCCTGTGTCTCGACGTCGGGCTCCAGGCCCTCGTATTTTGCGGCCAATTCGGCATTGGTCATCGTCCGGTGGAAATGCGCCGGATAGACGTCGCCGATCTGCTCGCGCAGCAGCTTCAGCTTCTGGGCGCGAACTTCCGTTGCATCGGAGGAAAGGGTGCTTTCGGTCTTGTTGTCAGCCATTGTCGAAATCCTCTGACCGTTCTTACTTCGAGCCGACAAGGGCGGCGACTGCCTGCGAGGCGAGCTTCAGGCGCTGGCGTACGACGGAGCGGCCGAGGATCGCCATGGAATCGAAGAGTGGCAGCGAGCGCGACGAGCCGGAAACGGCAACGAAGAGCGGTGCGACGACGACCTTCAGCTTCTTGCCCATCCGGTCGGCGACGGCGCGCAGCTCGGCCTCGATCGTCTCGACGTTCCATTCCAGGATCTTTTCGAGATCCGGCTGAACGGCGTTGAGGATCTCGAGGATCTCTTCCGGTGGCGACTTGATCTTGGCGAAATCGGCCGGCTGCAGGCCGAGATCGGACTTCAGCAGAAAGCCGGCGAGATCAGGCAATTCGCCGAGCTTGGAAATGCGCGTCTGCGAGAGGCGCAGGCCTGCCTGCAGGCGGTCGTTTTCCATCGCCCAGGTCAGCACGCGGGTGCGGAAATCTTCTTCCGACAGCTTTTCGCGGATCCAGCGGCCGTTCAGCCAGTCGAGCTTCTGGATGTCGAAGATCGCACCGGCCTTGGAGAGGTTGTCCGGATCGAATTTTTCGGAGAGTTCCTCCATCGTCAGCAATTCTTCGCCTTCGGCGATCTGAATGAAGAACAGGCCGAGGAAGTTCATCAGCGCTTCGGGAATATAGCCGAGCGCGGAATAATAGGAGATCGAGGTCGGGTTCTTGCGCTTCGACAGCTTGGACTTATCGGCGTTGCGCATCAGCGAGAGATGCATGAAGACCGGCTGGTCCCAGCCGAAATAGCGATAAAGCAGGATGTGCTTCGGCACGGAGGCCAGCCATTCCTCGCCGCGCGCGACATGGGTGATCTTCATCAGATGGTCGTCGATGACGTTGGCCATATGATAGGTCGGCATGCCGTCGCCCTTGATGAGCACCTGCATATCGACGGAATCCCACGGGATAGACACGTCGCCGTAGACGCCATCGGTGAAATCGCAGGAGCCCTCGGTCGGGATCTTCATGCGGATGACGGAGCTTTCGCCTGATGTCATCTTGGCCGTGACTTCTTCAGCTGTGAGGCTCAGGCAGAGACCGTCATATTTCGGCTGCTTACCGGCAGCGCGCTGGGTCTCGCGCATCTGCTCCAGCCGCTCGGGCGTGCAGAAACAGCGAAAGGCATGGCCCTTGTCCAGCAGTTCCTGAGCGTATGGCTGATACATGTCCTTGCGGTCGGACTGGCGATAGGGGCCGTAGGGGCCGCCGATATCGGGGCCTTCCTTCCATTCCAGCCCGCACCATTTCAGCGCATCCAGCACCTTCGTCTCGAATTCAGGGGTCGAGCGCGTCGCATCGGTATCCTCGATGCGCAGGATGAACTCGCCGCCGTGCTTCTTGGCAAAGAGATAGTTGAAAAGAGCGATGTAAGCGGTGCCGACATGCGGCTCGCCAGTCGGCGAGGGAGCGATGCGGACGCGGACGCCGGAAGCTGTCATTTTTTGTGCCCGTCAATGAATGCCGAGCGGCTTTTCGATGAAAGCAACGTTCGGCCTGGAGGATGCAGATATCTTTCGGGAACCGGCTGGAGGAGGCGTCTGCCCGCATAATCCGCCGATTATCCTGATGGTTGCGCTTAGGCCATATTCAAAAGGACACGTCAAGAAAAACCGCTTCCAGTGGGCCTCTTCCGGCCCCTCCGGGCGGGCGACTCGGATGATCTGTTCTTCGACGTGAAGCCCGGCGACGACATGAAGCAGGCGATGTCTGTGCTTTTCAGCGAAGCCGCCATGCGCGCAGAAGAACCTCCGCCTTATCGAGTAAGGCGGAGACAACAAGCGGATCTCTGATGGATGGGCGGCCTTAGTGGCCGCCCTCACGCTTTCGCCGGCGCGCGTTCCTCGCCAGCATGTTCAGCGCCTCGACGAGGGCCGAGAAGGCCATGGCGGCGTAGACGTAGCCCTTCGGCACGTGGAAGCCCATGCCGTCGGCTATCAGCGTCGTGCCGATCATCAGCAGGAAGGCGAGCGCCAGCATGACGATCGTCGGGTTGCGCTCGATGAAATTGGCGAGCGGCGTTGCTGCGACCAGCATAACCGTGACGGCGGCGATGACGGCGACCACCATGATCGGCAGGTGCGGGGTCATGCCGACGGCGGTGATGATACTGTCCACCGAGAAAACGAGATCGAGCAGCAGGATCTGGCCTATTGCCGACGCGAAGTTCGTGCCTGTCGAGCTCGCAATGAAATCCTCCTGATGGTCCTCCGGATCGACATTGTGGTGGATTTCCTTTGTGGCCTTCCAGACGAGGAAGAGACCGCCGGCGATCAGGATGAGATCCTTCCAGGAGAAGCCGTGGCCGAAAAGCTCGAAGAGCGGTTCGGTGAGCTGGACGATCCAGGCGATGGTGCCGAGCAGGGCAAGACGCATAACGAGAGCAAGGGCGATACCGGTCCTGCGCGCTCTTTCCCGATGCTCGCGCGGCAGCTTGTTGGTGAGGATGGAGATGAAGATGAGGTTGTCTATCCCGAGAACCACTTCCATCACCACGAGCGTGACAAGCGCCACCCAGGCAGCCGGGTCCTGAATGAGCGTCATGATATCCTGCATCGGCGTATTTCCCCCTTGCGTCACATAAGAACGCGGACAATCTATCGTTACGGACTTGCCGGGCAAGCGCCGCAAGGGGGTATACGAAAACGATCGGGCTTTTATTCCCTGATCGGCAGCCAGATTTCCGTCACGCCCATTCCCGTATAGGGATCGAAGCGGTCATCGTAGCGTTCGAACATGTCAGGCATGCTGCCGTGTTCGAGGCCCGAAGTCGGCCACCAGTTGCCGAAGATCAGGTCCATCGTGGCTGGTATGCCGGAAACATGGCCGCGGTGGGAGAAGACGGCGTAGCGCTGGGCCGGCAGCTTTAGTGTGGCAAAGCCATCCGGCAGCTCGTCGGCGTCGGATACCTCGGCCGCCGCCATATAGCGGAATTTCTCGGCCTCGCCGTCGATATGGGTACAGATCCCGTAGGCGACATTGCCTTTCTGGTTGGGGATATGGCCGAAATGCTGGTTGAATTTCTGCCAGAGCGACGGGATCGCAGCGTTGCCGCCATAGGCATAGGTTTCCTGCAGGCCGGCGAAAAGCATCGGCGGCAGGCTTTCGAAACGGGGTGGTTCGAGATCGTTGAGGTTTGCGGTTTTCATCCTGATAGGCTCCATCAAAACAAGATTGCGAATGTGCCCCTGTCGCCGCACCGCGTCCGGCGTCATGCCGAACTGGTCGCGGAAGGCACGGGTGAAAGCCTCGTGCGAGCCATAGCCCGCGCCGAGGGCAACCTCGAGAATGCTGGATGAGCCCGAGATAAGGGACAGCGCGGCACCGCTCAGACGCCGTGCGCGAATATAGCCGCTGATCGAATGGCCGGTCACCAGACCGAAGACGCGCGACAGATGATAGCGCGACAATCCGGCGGCTTCTGCGATCTCGTCGAGGCTTATATCGGTTTCGAAATGGCTCTCGATGAACCATATCGCCCGTCCGATGGCGCTCATTTCCTCTCCCTTGGTTGCCGTCTTATTCCTAGTGGAAATGCGGCAGCAGGATTTGATCGCTATTGCGCAAATCCGGCGGAAAACCAATCGAGGTGGAGAAACGGATCAGGCAGGTTCGTGTTTGCGAACGCCGTAGGCTGCCATGAAGACATAGATCGCGCCGCGGATGACGCGTTCGATCTCGTTGCGCGGCGGCGGTCCTTCCATATTGCCGAAGAGGCGCAGCTTGAAGAAGCTACCGCTTGCAAGGTCGAGAAACTGCCCGGCGGCGAGATCGATATCGTCGATCTTCAGGGTGCCTGCCCGAACATGCTTCTCCAGGAAGTCGTGCATGATGGTGCGCAGGTTCTGCGGCCCCTTGAAGAAGCGCTGACAGAGAAGGGGCATGCGCTCGCGTACGCCGAGTACGGTACGCATCGCATCGATGACCTTGTCTCCGGTCATGTGGGTGACGAAGGTCATCCCGAATTCGTACAGGCCGGCCTCGACATCGTCGTGTTCCGCGAGGACCGTGCGAACGGCCGCGACGAAGGCGGCGCGCTCGGTTTCGACCATGGCGTGGAAGAGTTCTTCCTTATTGGCGAAGTAGACATAGAGCGTTCCCTTGGAAACGCCGGCCTCGCGGGTCACATCGTTCATGCTGGCCGCGTCGAAGCCCATCTTCATGAACACGCGCCGGGCACCATCAAGGATCTGCTGGCGCTTGGCGGGATCCTCACCCGCAGCAAAGCGGCCCCCCGGATTGGGTGGGCTGAATACGGCGGTGTCCTCGGGCTTCAGTGTCATGTCTCCTTAACCGTCTTGGCGAATTCGTGTTTTCTTTCAGAGAAATCGAACCGATTGGTTCTATGCATCTTGATATGATGTCAAAAACCCTTTATGTCAACTGAACCGAACCGTTCAGTTCGATTATTTTACTCCAGATCGGTAGCCGTTAATGTCGACCAACCAGAAAAGCAACGTCGCGCGCATCGTCAGCGAAAATGCCGGCGCCGAAGAGGTGAAAGCGGAAATCGCAGCTCCCGCCGAAGCCCCGAAGGCCGAGGCGCCGCAGACGGCTCCCGCGCAGTCCGCGCCTGCTGTCGCACCTGCACCGGCTGCTCCAAAGAAGCGCCGCAGCTTTGTACTGCCCGTCGTCGTGCTGGCGCTGCTCGGCGGTGCCGGCTGGTACGGCTACGACTGGTGGACCCACGGCCGATTCCTCGTGTCGACCGACGACGCCTATATCGAGGGTGATATCGCGACGATCTCGCCGAAGGTTACCGGCTACGTCGCGAAGGTGAATGTTGTTGCCAATCAGGAAGTCAAGGCAGGCGACGTTCTCGCTACCCTTGATAACGGCGACTACCAGAACGCCCTCGACCAGGCGAATGCCCAGATCGTGACGGAGCAGCTTTCGTTGAGCCGCATCGATGCACAGATCGAAGGCGCGAAGGCCAGTCTCGTGCAGGCGCAGGCTCAGAAGACCGCCCTCGAAGCCACGGTGCGCGGTGCGGAAATCAAGCAGAAGCGCCAGAGTGATCTGCAGGCGAAGTCGGTCGGTACCACGGCAGACCTCGACGACGCCAATACGGCGCTCGATCAGGCTAAGGCTAACCTCGCAGGCGGCGATGCCAATATCGTTGCTGCACAGGCCAACATTGCCATCCTCGAAGCTCAGCGCAAGGAAGCCGAAGGTTCTGTCCGCACGTTGGAAATCCAGCGCGACAAAGCCGCCCGCGACCTCTCCTTCACCGTGCTGAAGGCACCTTATGACGGCATCGTCGGCAACCGTTCGGTTCAGGAGGGCGATCTCGTTTCGCCCGGCCAGCGGCTGATGGCGCTCGTGCCGACCCGTCAGCTCTATATCGACGCCAACTTTAAGGAAACGCAGATCCAGCATCTGGTTCCCGGCTCCAAGGTGAACGTCCATGTCGACGCCTACAGCGATTACCCTGTCGTCGGCACCGTCGAATCGATCTCGCCGGCTTCCGGTTCGGTCTTCTCCATGCTGCCGCCGGAAAACGCGACGGGTAATTTCACCAAGATCATCCAGCGCGTGCCGGTTCGTATCGCCCTGCCGCAGGATGCGCTTGACAGCGGCCGCCTGCGCGCCGGTCTCAGCGTCGTCGTCGACGTCGATACCCGCACGGCGCCGGTGAAGTAAGCCCTTAGGGCAGAGGTGGTCCCATGGCCGGGAGTGCGACAGCAACGGCAGGTTCGATCCCGGCAGCGCCCGCGCATGCCGCCGATCGCATGGATCCTAAAAGGCTCATCGCTTTCTTCGCGATGGTGCTTGGCATGTTCATGTCGATCCTCGACATCCAGATTGTCTCCGCCTCGCTTGCGGAGATCCAGGCAGGACTTTCTGCCGGTACGGACGAGATTGGCTGGGTGCAAACGGCCTATCTGATCGCCGAAGTCATCATGATCCCGCTGTCGGGCACGCTGGCGCGTATCATCTCGACGCGTTACCTCTTCGCAATCTCGGCTGCCGGTTTCACCATGGCGAGCGCCCTGGCCGCAACGGCGACGAACATCGACCAGATGATCGTCTACCGTGCCATTCAGGGCTTCATCGGCGGCGGCATGATCCCCTCAGTCTTCGCGGCCGCCTTCACGATCTTCCCGCCGTCGAAGCGTTCGATCGTCTCGCCGATCATCGGTCTCATCGCCACGCTTGCGCCGACCATCGGCCCGACAGTCGGCGGTTATCTGAGCCATGCCTTCTCCTGGCACTGGCTGTTCCTGGTCAACATCGTGCCCGGTATCATCGTCACGATCGTCACCTGGAACTTCATCGATTTCGACAAGCCGGAACTGTCGCTCTTCAAGAAGTTCGACTGGTACGGGCTGTTTGCCATGGGCATCTTTCTCGGCTCGCTGGAATATGTGCTGGAAGAGGGCAATTCGAACGACTGGTTCAACGACAGCTACATCGTTGCAGGCGCCGTCGCGTCGACTGTCGCTTGTGTCGTCTTCTTCTACCGCGCCTTCACGGTGGAATTCCCGGTCGTCGACCTGACGGCCTTCTCGAACCGAAATTTTTCCTTCGGCTCGGTGTTCTCCTTCGTCATGGGCATCGGCCTTTATGGGCTCACCTATATCTATCCGGTCTATCTCGGCCGTATCCGTGGCTACGATTCGCAGATGATCGGCGAGACGATGTTCGTGTCGGGCCTTGCGATGTTCTTCACCGCGCCGATTGCCGGCCGGCTGTCGACCAAGATCGATCTGCGTTTGATGATGGCGATCGGCTTCGTGAGCTTTGCGGCGGGTACCTATATCATGACGCATCTGACGCAGGACTGGGACTTCTACGAGCTCTTCATCCCACAGATCCTGCGCGGCTTCGGCCTGATGATGTGCATGGTGCCGATCAACAACATCGCGCTCGGCACGCTGCCGCCGGCGCGTATCCGCGGCGCATCCGGTCTTTTCAACCTGACGCGTAACCTCGGCGGCGCCGTCGGTCTTGCTGTCATCAATACCGTGCTCACCACCCGCCAAGACGTGCATTACGAGCGGCTGCGCGAAAACGTCCATTGGGGCAATACGGCCGCGATCGACCAGATGAACAACATGACCGCCAATTTCAACAATTGGGGTCTGGATGGAGCCAATGTCGCGGTCAAGCAGATGGTTGGCTTGGCCACCAAACAGGCGATGATCCTTTCCTTCAGCGACATCTTCCTGATGCTGACGGTGCTTTTCCTGGCGATGATCCTTGGTGTCGTCATGATCAAGAAACCCGCGCCGCAAGGCGGCGGGGGAGGCGGTGGCGGCCACTGACCTCCGGCCGCCATTGCGAGAAAGGCCCTCTTCGGAGGGCCTTTTTGCTTTTAAATATGAGCGGTTTCTCTGCTCCTTCAGCGCGGGTGTTTTCCAGCTCACGTATTTTTTGATTTACGTACATCAAAATTGGCGCTAATGGTCTCGTCAGGAGGAATGATGAGGCCAACCGTTCATGATATCGCCGCTGCGGCGGGTGTCAGTCTTGCGACCGTGGACCGGGTTCTGAACCAGCGGCCAGGCGTGCGCCATGTGACGCGGGAGAAGGTGGAGACAGCCATCCGCGATCTCGGCTATGTGCGCGACGTGGCGGCTGCAAACCTTGCCAAGGGCCGCGTCTATCCGCTGACCTTCATCCTGCCCGCCAGCGACAACTCCTTCATGCATGGCCTGAATGCCGAAATCCGCGCGGCGATTGCGCGTTCGGCCGCTGAGCGTACGGATATCCGCATCGTCGAAGTGCCCGCCTTCGATCCGCAGGCGCTGGTGCGCGAGCTGGAAACGCTCGCTGCCGAAAAGCCCTCAGGTGTCGCGCTTGTCGCCACGGATGCGCCCGATGTGCGTGCTGCCGTGGACCGGCTGGTGCATGACGGCATTCCGGTCGTCACTCTCGTTTCCGATCTGACGGGATCGCTGCGTCATCATTATGCCGGCGTCGACAACATCGCCGCGGGGCGCACCGCTGCGCGTCTGCTTGGACGCTTCCTCGGCGGCGCCAGGGGCGAGATCGTCATTCTGGCCGGCTCCATGTTGGTACGCGACCATCGCGAACGCCTGGAGGGCTTTGCATCTGTCATGGCGCAGGAATTTCCGGCGCTGCATCTGCTGCCGGTGCTCGAAGGTCGGGACGATCCTGAAGTCGCCCATATGTTGATTGCCGATGCGCTCGGCAAGAATGATGGCATTATCGGCATCTACAGCCTCGGCGCCGGTAATCGTGGCCTTATCCGGGCACTAAAGGAAAAGGCGGCAGACAGGTCGCTGACGGTGATTGCCCATGAATTGACGGCGCATACGCGCGCAGCTCTTCTCGATGGCACTATCGACGCAATCCTCAATCAGGATGCCGGCCACGAGGTTCGCAGCGCGATCCGTGTTCTCAAGGCGAAGGCAGACGGGCTTGCGGTCATCGATGCGCAGGAGCGCATCCGCCTCGACATATTCCTGAAAGACAATCTGCCGTAACGGCAAAGGGAGAAATACCACATGTATCTGGGTCTCGATCTCGGAACTTCGGGCGTCAAGGCGATGCTGATCGACGGCGATCAGAAGATCATCGGTTCCGCCAATGGTTCGCTCGACGTCTCGCGCCCGCATTCCGGCTGGTCCGAACAGGAACCGGCTCATTGGGTACGCGCTACGGAAGAGGCTGTCGCCGGCCTCAAGGCCAAACACCCGAAGGAGCTTGCCGCAGTGAAGGGCATCGGCCTCTCCGGCCAGATGCACGGTGCGACGCTGCTCGACGCCTCCGACAAGGTGCTGCGCCCCTGCATTCTCTGGAACGACACGCGTTCCTATGTCGAGGCGGCCGCGCTCGATGCCGATCCGCGCTTCCGCAAGCTGACCGGCAATATCGTTTTTCCGGGCTTCACCGCACCGAAGCTTGCCTGGGTCGCCAAAAACGAGCCAGAGATCTTCGCCAAGGTCGCCAAGGTTCTGCTGCCGAAGGATTATCTACGCCTCTGGTTGACCGGCGAGCACATCTCGGAAATGTCCGACTCGGCCGGCACGTCCTGGCTCGATACCGGCAAGCGCGCCTGGTCGTCCGAACTGCTGGCCGCGACCAATCTCGATGAAAAGCAGATGCCGAAGCTGATCGAAGGCACGGAGCAGGGCGGCAAGCTGCGCGCCGAGCTCGCCTCGGCCTGGGGCATTTCAGGCGATGTCGTGGTTGCCGGTGGCGCTGGCGACAACGCGGCTTCGGCCTGCGGCATGGGCACGGTCAGCGATGGCGCCGCTTTCGTATCGCTCGGCACGTCAGGCGTTCTCTTCGCCGCCAACGCCGCCTACCTGCCGAAGCCGGAAAGCGCCGTTCATGCCTTCTGCCACGCGCTGCCGAATACCTGGCACCAGATGGGTGTTATCCTGTCGGCCACCGATGCGCTGAACTGGCATTCTTCGGTCACCGGCAAGTCGGCTGCTGATCTCACCGGCGAACTCGGCGAAAGCCTGAAGGCGCCGACCGGCGTGACCTTCCTGCCTTACCTCTCAGGCGAGCGCACGCCGCATAACGATGCGGTCATCCGTGGCGCCTTCATCGGCCTTGAGCATGAAAGCAGCCGCGCAGTGCTGACCCAGGCCGTGCTGGAGGGCGTGTCCTTCGCGATCCGCGACAATCTGGAAGCCCTGCGTTCGGCCGGCACGGATATTTCCCGCGTCACGGCGATCGGCGGCGGTTCGCGCTCGCGCTATTGGCTGGCCTCGATCGCGACTGCGCTCGGCGTTCCCGTCGACCTGCCGGCAGACGGCGATTTCGGCGCCGCCTTCGGTGCTGCCCGTCTCGGCCTGATTGCGGCAACGAGCGCCGATCCGGTTGCTGTCTGCACACCGCCGGTGACGGCCGGCACGATCGAGCCGGTTTCGGCACTGAGCGGCGCCTATGAAGATGCCTACAAGCGTTATCGCGCGACCTATCCGGCGATCAAGTCGCTGGTGCATTGAGAACTGCAGCCGGCAGCCCCTCATCCGGCTGCCGGCACCTTTTCCCCGCTGGCGAGAAGAGACTGGCGGCGCTGCCTCATGCCCGTCTCCCCTCGGGGAGAAGGTGGCCCGAAGGGTCGGATGAGGGGCCGCACGACACTAACGATAAGACTGAACGACAAACCCAAGGAGAACCCCAATGAGCACCGGATTTTTCGGCGACATCCAGAAAGTGAAGTACGAAGGCCCTGACAGCACCAACCCGCTGGCCTTCCGCCACTACCAGCCGGATGAAATCGTTCTCGGCAAGCGCATGGAAGACCATCTGCGCTTTGCCGTCGCCTACTGGCACACCTTCACCTGGCCGGGCGGCGACCCCTTCGGCGGTCAGACCTTCCTGCGTCCGTGGTTCGAAGACACGATGAAGGCCGCAAAGCTGAAGGCTGACGTCGCTTTCGAATTCTTCTCACTGCTCGGCGCGCCCTATTACTGCTTCCATGACGCCGACGTACGTCCGGAAGGCAAGAATTTTGCCGAAAACACGAGGAATCTGAACGAGATCGTCGACTACTTCGCCGAGAAGCAGGCGGCCACCGGCACCAAGCTGCTCTGGGGCACGGCGAACCTTTTCTCCAACCGCCGCTATATGTCGGGTGCTGCGACCAACCCGGATCCGGACGTCTTTGCATTTGCCGCTGCAACGGTGAAGACCTGCATCGACGCCACGCAGAAGCTCGGCGGCGAAAACTACGTTCTGTGGGGCGGCCGCGAAGGTTATGAAACGCTGCTCAATACCGATATCGGCCGCGAACTCGACCAGCTCGGTCGCTTCCTCAACCTCGTTGTCGAGTACAAGCACAAGATCGGCTTCAAGGGCACGATCCTCATCGAGCCGAAGCCACAGGAGCCGACCAAGCACCAGTACGACTACGACGTCGCGACCGTCTATGGCTTCCTTAGGAAGCACGGCCTCGAAAACGAAGTGAAGCTCAACATCGAGCAGGGCCACGCCATCCTCGCCGGCCATTCCTTCGAACATGAGCTGGCGCTCGCAAATGCGCTCGGCATTTTCGGCTCGATCGACATGAACCGCAACGACTACCAGTCCGGCTGGGATACCGACCAGTTCCCGAACAACGTTCCGGAAATGGCTCTGGCTTATTATTACGTCCTGGCGGGCGGCGGCTTCAAGACGGGTGGTACCAACTTCGATTCGAAGCTGCGCCGTCAGTCGCTCGATCCGGCAGACCTGCTGATCGGTCATATCGGCGGCATGGATTGCTGCGCCCGCGGCCTGAAGGCTGCTGCCAAGATGCTCGAAGACAAGGCTCTGTCGCAGCCGCTCGCAGACCGCTATGCCGGCTGGAATTCGGCCGAAGGCCAGAAGCTCTTCCGCGGCGAATATTCGCTGGAAGAGATCACGCAGTGGGTCGAGAGCAAGGACGTCAACCCGCAGCCGAAGTCCGGCAAGCAGGAACTGCTGGAAAATATCGTCAACCGCTACGTTTGATCGGCGGTTTCGATTATTTGAAAAGCCGGGGAGCGAGAGCTTCCCGGCTTTTTCATTTGCGAAGGCGAACGTTGGCTGGCTGTACTGGTCGGGTATATGGAAATCTGGCATGCCATCAGCGGCGATGGAGAAAACGCTTGGAGCGCTTCATGACGGACGATCGCAAACTGCATTGGGAAAACGTCTATTCGACCAAAGGCGAGGCTGATGTCAGCTGGTTTCAGGAAAGCCCGGCGCCTTCTCTCGAGCTGATTCACTTCGTTAAGGCAAAACGATCCGACGCTATCGTCGATGTCGGCGGTGGAGCTTCAAGGCTCGTTGACAGCCTTCTTGCCGAAGGGTTCGTCGATGTGACTGTGCTCGATCTCTCGGCGGCTGCGCTCGATACGGCGCAAAAGCGTCTCGGCGTCAAGGCTGACGAGGTGACATGGATTGCCGGCGACGCCACTCTTTGGGAGCCGGCGCAGACCTATGATATCTGGCACGATCGCGCAGCCTTCCATTTTCTGACCGATGCGGCTGAACAAGCGGCCTACATCGAGCGACTGAAACGCGCGCTGAAGATCGGCGGCTCTCTGATTATGGGAACTTTCGCCCTCGATGGGCCGGAAAAGTGCAGCGGTCTGCCAGTTGCGCGCCATAGTTCGGACAGTCTGCTGGAACTGCTGGGAGCAGGTTTCGAGCTGATCGACAGCCGCCGCCACGATCATTCGACACCTTGGGACAGCGTGCAGAGATTTCAATTCAGCACGTTCAGGCGGATTGCATGATCGCAGAGGAAGCCTGAGGGTTTCAAAGTTGTAATTCGATCGCGGCCTTGTCTATGACCGACCAGACGTTTTCGATCTTTCCGTCCAGGAACTCGTAGAAGACGTTTTCGGCAAACTGCACTCTCCTGCCGTTGACAGGAAGACCGAACATCTCGCCCTTAGGCGTGCAGTTGAACTGCAAACGGCTTGCCACACGCGGCGGCTCGCAGATCAGCAGCTGAATGTCGAAGAAGAGATCGGGGATGGCGCGAAAATCGCCTTCGAGCATCTCGCGATAGCCGGACAGTCCAACATGCTCGCCGTTATACCGAACATGCTCGTGGACGAAGTTTCCCAGGTTATCCCAATCCTGTCCGTTCAGGCAGGCAATGTAACCCCGGTACCTGTCGGTCAGCAGATCTTGCGTCATCTCGGTTGCCTCGTCTTCACAAAGGAGTCCGTCGCCAAATTAGGACAGCATTGAGTTCGGGCAACAGCAGATCATTGACAGTGGCTTCGAGCCTACCGCTTCTGCCAGTTACGCGGCGGTGCTGAGACAGAGTTGCGCACAACAAGGTCCGGCCGCAGCAAAATTTCCGTTTCGGCCGGATGGCTGTTGGAGAGGAGTTCGAGGAGCAGCGCCATCGCCTGTTTGCCGATTGCCGTTCGCGGCTGGCGAATGGTCGTCAGCGACGGGCTCATGAAGACGGCTTGCGGCACGTCGTCGAAGCCGGTGACGGAAAAGTCCTGCGGGATATTGTAGCCGCGGGCGTTGAGGCCGATCATGACGCCGATCGCCGTCTGGTCGTTGACGCACATGAAGGCGGTGGGCAGCGTATCGCGCATGAAGAGCTGCTCCACGGCATGGCGGCCGCTCTCGATCGTGCCGTCGCCCTCCAACACGATACGCGTGTCTTTCGGCACACCGGCGGCGTCGAGACCGGCGTCATAGCCTTGCCGGCGGCGGCTGTAGGCCAGCCGGGTGCGGGAATCGCCGATAAAGGCGATCTTGCGGTGCCCTTCGGCCAGGAGCAGGTCGACGGCTTTCCTGGCGCCCTCGATGTCGTCAACGCCGACATAGGGGATGCCACCATTGAAGACGGGTTCGAATACGCCGACGCTCGGCGGCAGTTGCGCCGTCACAGTCTGGTGGCCGAAGGGCAGGATGCCGGTGAAAAGGATGAGTCCCGCCGCCTGGTTGGAACTGAAAAACTTCAGATATTCGAGGCCGCGCTGCGCATCGTTCTGCGTATGGCCGATGAGGATGCCGTAGCCATGGGCGCGAGCCTCATTCTCCAAGCCGATCAGGATGTTGGAAAAGTTGGGGTCGCCGATATCGGGCGCCACCACAAGGATCATGTTGGAACGGCCGAGCCGCAGGCTGCGCGCCATGGCATTGGTCGTATAACCGGTGATGGCGATTGCCTGGTTGACCTTCAGTCGCGTCGAATTGGCCACCTTTTCGGGCATGTGGATTGCCCGCGAAACCGTCGCGATGGAAACCTCGGCGATCCGGGCGACGTCTTCGATTGTTGCGGGCGTGGAATTCGACACGGGGCTCCGCCTTGGGCTGTCTTCGCCGCACACTACACAGACTTGCCGGGAGGTCAAAGGCACCGCACAACAGATCTGTGTAAATCCACCATGTAAACCTTTACATGCGCGATGTAAAGGTTTACATATGCCCAACATAAGCGGATGGGAGCCGCAGGAGGAAATCATGACCGTGGATACCGCAGAAGCTGCACCGGTGGTGTTGTCCGCCAGGCGCATTTGCAAGTCTTTCAGCGGCGTGCAGGTTCTTTTCAGCGTCAATTTCGATCTTCGCGCTGGTGAAATCCATGCGCTGATGGGTGAAAACGGCGCCGGCAAATCCACCCTGGTCAAGATTCTCTCCGGCTTCGAGCAGCCGACGTCGGGCGAAATCGTGCTCGACGGCAAGCCTGTGGTGCTGCCGCCGAACGGCGCGGCCGAAGCGCTCGGGATCGTCATCATCCATCAGGAATTCAATCTCGCCGAACATCTGACCGTGACCGAGAGCCTGTTTCTCGGCCGCGAAGTTACGCATTTCGGTGTGCTCGATCGCAGATATATGCGCGCGGAGACTCGCCGGGTGCTGGATGTGCTCGGTTCGCATGTCGACGAGAATGCGATGATCAGCTCGCTCTCGATCGCCGACAAGCAGATGGTCGAGATCGCCAAGGCGATCAGCCGTGATGCCCGTGTTGTCTTTATGGACGAGCCGACGGCCGTGTTGTCGCGGGAAGAAACCAATATGCTCTTCAAGCAGGTGCGCAAGCTGCGCGAGCAGGGCACAAGCTTCGTCTTCGTGTCCCACAAGCTCGACGAGGTCATGGAGCTGACCGACAAGGTCACGGTGCTGCGTGACGGCCAGTGGGTCAAGACGGCGCCGACCTCCATGCTTGATGGGGAATCCATCGCGCAGTTGATGGTCGGCCGTGAGCTTTCCAGCCTCTATCCCGCTAAGGTCGAGCCCAATGTGGACGAGGAAGTGGTTCTTCGCGTCAGCGCGGTTTCGACTGGCTACGTGCAGGATGCGAGCTTCGACGTGCGCAAGGGCGAAGTCATCGGTTTCTCAGGCTTGATCGGCTCCGGCCGCACGGAATTGATGGAAGCGATCGTCGGCCTGCGCTCGCGTCTGTCGGGCGAGGTCGTCATCCACGGCGAAAGCGTGTCTTCGGGCGATGCGCGCGCGGCTAATCGCGCCGGCCTCGCCTATATGACCAAGGATCGCAAGTCGAAGGGGCTTCTGCTCGGCTCGGGCATGATCGCCAACCTGACCCTGCAGTCGCTCGAGCGGCATGTCAGCCATGGTTATCTGAGCCCGAGCAGCGAGGCGGCCGCACTTGCCAAGGCTAAGCGGCGCTTCGACATCCGCGTGCGTGACGGCAATATCATTGCCGGCCGCATGTCGGGTGGCAACCAGCAGAAGCTGCTTCTCGCCAAGGTCATGGAGACCGAACCGCAGATCATCATCATCGACGAGCCAACGCGTGGCATCGATGTCGGTACCAAGCAGCAGATCTATCATTTCATCTCGGCGCTCGCCCGCGACGGGCGGTCGATCATCGTCGTTTCCTCGGAAATGCCCGAGATTATCGGTCTCTGCACGCGCGTTGCCGTCATGCGCGAAGGCCGGATCGTCGGCATCCTGGAAGGGGACGAAATTTCCGAACAGGAAATCATGCGTTACGCCGCAGGACTGAAGCGTCAGGCGGCGGCCTGACGCCGGCAGGGCACGGGCGCACCGCGCGATAAACAAGATGCCCAGCAGTCATGGGACGGGAGGTTGGTTTTGGATATGAGTGTTAACGAGGAGACCAGGGAAATTCGGCGCAGATCCTGGCGTGATGTCGATCTGCGCGCGGTTGCGCCCTTTGCCGCACTGGCTCTGCTCCTCATCGTGGGCGCGCTGGTCAATCCGAATTTCATCGGCATCACCAACCTTACAAATGTCGCGACCCGCTGCGCCTTCATTGCGATCATCGCCGTCGGCGCAACCTTCGTGATCTCCGCCGGCGACCTCGATCTTTCCGTTGGCTCCATGGTGGCTTTCGTCGCGAGCTTGATGATCCTGCTCATCAATTCCGGCGTCATCGCCGATCCGACACTGATGCTGACGGCAGCTGTCGTCTTCGCCGTGATTGCCGGTGCGCTCTGCGGTCTCGCAAACGGCCTCATCACGACGATCGGCAAGATCGAACCCTTTATCGCGACGCTCGGTACGATGGGCATTTATCGCGGCCTGACGACATGGCTGTCGCAGGGTGGAGCGATCACGCTGCGCTCGGCAGATATTCAGACGCTCTATCGTCCGGCCTATTTCGGCAATATCCTCGGCATTCCGGTGCCGATCGCCGTCATCCTTGCCGTCACTGCCGTTGCGGCCTTCATTCTCTACCGCACGCGTTACGGCCGCCATGTCGTGGCTGTCGGCTCGAACAGCGACGTTGCCCGCTATTCAGGCATCGCGGTCAACCGCGTGCGGACGATTGCCTTCGTCATCCAGGGTCTCTGCGTGGCGATTGCCGTGTTGCTCTATGTGCCGCGCCTCGGTTCGACCTCGGCAACAACAGGCATCTTGTGGGAGCTGCAGGCGATTACGGCCGTCGTCGTCGGCGGCACGGCATTGAAGGGTGGTGCGGGCCGTGTCTGGGGCACGATCTGCGGCGCCTTCATTCTCGAGCTCGTCGGCAACATCATGCTGCTTTCGAACTTCATCAGCGAATATCTCATCGGTGCGATCCAGGGCGCGATCATCATCATCGCCATGCTGGTGCAGCGGTCGCTGGTCCGCAAATCGTAAGACAAGCCTGCTTCTCGGATTGGCCGGGCTATCCAGGGCACCCGGTTCGGATTGGACAAGTCCCTGATATTTTTGGGAGGAAATAGCATGCGCAAGCTCATGTTGGGTCTGGCTGTTGCGGGGGTGGCTTTTGCCGGCGCAGCCTACGCCCAGGACAAGAATTACACGATCGGCGTGTCCATTCCGGCTGCCGACCACGGCTGGACATCGGGTGTCGTGTTCCATGCAGAACGCGTTGCCAAGAAGCTGATGGCCGAACATCCGGGCCTCAATGTCATCGTCAAAACCTCGCCGGATGCCGCAACGCAGGCAAATGCCGTGCAGGACCTCGACACACAGGGCATCGACGCTCTCGTCATCCTGCCGTCGGATCCGGATCCGCTCGTCAACGCCATCAAGGAAGTCAAGGGCAAGGGCAAGTTCGTTGCGCTCGTCGACCGCGCGCCATCGAACAACGACAATTCCGTGCGTGACCTCTACGTTGCCGGCAACAACCCGGCGCTCGGCGAAGTCGCCGGCAAGTACATTGCCGAAAAGACTCCGGAAGCTGAGGTCGTCGTCATCCGCGGTCTGCCGATCCCGATCGATCAGCAGCGCCAGGACGGTTTCGACAAGGGTATCGCCGGCTCCAAGGTAAAGGTTCTCGATCGCCAGTATGGCAACTGGAACCGCGACGATGCCTTCAAGGTCATGCAGGACTATCTGACGAAGTATCCGAAGATCGACGCCGTATGGTGCCAGGATGACGACATGGCCGTTGGCGTTCTCCAGGCCATCGAGCAGGCCAAGCGCACCGACATCCAGTATGTCGTTGCCGGCGCCGGCTCCAAGGACATGGTCAAGAAGGTCATGGATGGTGACAAGCTGATCCCTGTCGACGTTCTCTACCCGCCGGCAATGGTCGGCACGGCCATGGAACTGACGGCTGCTGCGCTCTACGATCAGGTTCCGGTTCACGGCAACTACATCCTCGACGCAACGCTCGTCACCAAGGAGAATGCCAAGAACTTCTACTTCCCGGATTCTCCGTTCTGATTGCTGCTTTCACGCATGCGCCCATTCGAGAGGATGGGCGCATTTTTCGTGCCTTCAGACAAGTTGCAGCCAAAATGCGGCACGTACCTCTTGCCGTTCCGCGGCGAGCGTGATTAGGTCCAGACCGCGTTGATTTTCGGCTACCCCGCTAAATCCTTCGCATTGGCGGGGAGGCGCCGTTTCTTTACCGGACGGCGCACTAAGATTTATCGAAAACGTTTACGATCGATATTCAGGGAGGAAACTGACATGAAGACGATCAAGGGACCCGGCCTGTTCCTCGGGCAGTTCGCGGGCGATACCGCGCCTTTCAATTCCTGGGACGCGATCACCAAATGGGCGGCCGACACCGGCTACAAGGGCGTGCAGGTTCCGACCTGGGCAAGCCAGCTCATCGACCTCAAGAAGGCGGCGACGTCAAAGGATTACTGCGATGAATTCGCGGGCAAGGCGCGTGAAAACGGTGTCGAGGTCACCGAGCTTTCCACCCACCTGCAGGGCCAGCTCGTTGCCGTTCATCCGGCCTATGACGAAGCCTTCGATGGTTTTGCCGCACCCGAAGTGCGCGGCAATCCGAAGGCGCGCCAGGAATGGGCCGTGCAGCAGGTCAAGTATGCGCTGACCGCTTCCAAGAACCTCGGCCTGAAGGCGCATGCGACCTTCTCCGGTGCGCTCGCCTGGCCCTTCATCTATCCGTGGCCGCAGCGTCCTGCCGGTCTCGTCGAGACCGCCTTCGACGAGCTTGCCCGTCGCTGGAAGCCGATCCTCGATCATGCCGACGAAAACGGCGTCGACGTCTGCTACGAAATCCATCCGGGCGAAGACCTGCACGACGGCATCACCTACGAGATGTTCCTGGAGCGCGTCGGCAACCATCCGCGCGCCAATATGCTCTACGATCCGTCGCACTACGTTCTGCAGTGCCTCGACTATCTCGACAATATCGACATCTACAAAGACCGCATCAAGATGTTCCACGTCAAGGATGCGGAGTTCAACCCGACCGGACGCCAGGGCGTCTACGGCGGTTATCAGGGCTGGGTCGAACGCGCCGGCCGCTTCCGTTCGCTGGGCGACGGCCAGGTCGATTTCGGCGCAGTCTTCTCCAAGATGACCGCCAACAACTTCGACGGCTGGGCCGTAGTCGAATGGGAATGCGCGCTGAAGCATCCGGAAGATGGCGCGCGTGAAGGGGCCGAATTCGTCAAGGCGCATATCATCCGCGTGACCGAGAAGGCCTTCGACGACTTCGCGGCCGGCGGCACCGATCAGGCTGCCAACCGGCGCATGCTGGGTTTGTCGTAAGCGGATCGGGATTTCGAGGAGAATATCATGGCAATCGAAGCATCATCCGAACAGACCCGCGAGCCGCGCATCCGGCTAGGCATGGTTGGTGGCGGGGCAGGGGCCTTCATCGGCGCCGTTCACCGCATCGCCGCACGTATCGACGATCAGTATGATCTGATCGCCGGCGCGCTGTCGTCGACACCAGAAAAGGCTGTTCAGTCCGGTCGCGATCTCGGTCTCGATCCGTCGCGCACCTATTCCAGCTACCGGGAAATGGCGATCCGCGAGGCCAAGTTGAAGAACGGCATCGAAGCCGTTTCCATCGTCACGCCGAACCATGTGCATTATGACGCGGCCAAGGAATTCCTGCGCCGCGGCATCCATGTCATCTGCGACAAGCCGCTGACCTCAAACCTTGCCGACGCCAAGAAGCTGAAGAAGGTTGCCGACGAGAGCGGCGCGCTGTTCATCCTGACGCATAACTATACCGGCTACCCGATGGTGCGTCAGGCGCGCGAGATGATTGCCAATGGCGAACTCGGTGATATCCGGATCGTCCAGGCCGAGTATCCGCAGGACTGGCTGACGGAAGCAATCGAGCAGTCTGGCCAGAAGCAGGCTGCATGGCGCACCGACCCGGCCCAGTCCGGCGTCGGCGGCTCAACTGGCGATATCGGTACACATGCCTATAACCTGGCCTCGTTCATCACCGGCCTCGAACTCGACAGCCTTGCTGCAGACCTCGACAGCTTCGTGCCGGGCCGCCGTCTCGATGACAACGCCCATGTGATGCTGCGCTTCAAGGCCAAGGGTTCGGAAAAGCCGGCCAAGGGCATGCTCTGGTGCAGTCAGGTGGCGCCCGGCCACGAGAACGGCCTCAAGGTGCGCGTTTACGGCACCAAGGGTGGTTTCGAATGGGTTCAGGCCGATCCCAACTATCTCTGGTATACGCCGTTCGGCGAATCCAAGCGGCTGATCACTCGCAACGGTGCCGGTTCCGGCGCTGCCGCTGCCCGCGTTTCCCGCGTTCCCTCGGGTCACCCGGAAGGCTATCTCGAAGCCTTCGCGACGATCTATACGGAAGCCGCGCACGCCATCAACGCTCACAAGAAGGGCAAGGCTGTCGATAAGGCCGTGGTCTACCCGACCGTCGACGACGGCGTGAAGGGTGTCGCTTTCGTCGAGGCCTGCGTCGCCTCTTCGAAGCGCAACGGTGCCTGGGTCAAGGTCTGAGTTCTACGCTATCAAGCACGTGTCAAAAAGCCGGGGCGGTTCGATATCGTCCCGGCTTTTTTCTTTTTTCGGTGATCAGGCGGCGACGGTGGTGCGGCCGCGTTTCAGCAGGTTATCGACGCTGAAGGGGCCGGCGCCAGCGGCGACCAGGTAGAGGAAGACGAAGCAGAACAGGATCGCCGCGACACCGCCGTTCTGCGCGGGGAAGAAGCTCTTCGATGCGTGGCCGATGAAATAGGCAAAGGCCATGAGGCCCGAAAGCACGAAGGCTGCGATGCGGGTCTGGAAACCGATCAGCACCAGAAAGCCGAGCGTGAGTTCGATGAGGCCGGCAATCCAGGACAGCGAGCCGACGGGCGGCACGCTTGCCGCAGCCGGGAAAAGCAGGATCTTCTGCGTTCCGTAGCTGAAAAGCACGAGGGACGAGACGATGCGCAGCAGGCTCAGGAGATGCGGCTGCAGCAGATGGATCGAGGAGAGCATTCGTTTCCTTTCATATTGCGATGCCCTTTTCCGTGTAAGGATCAGGGTTGCGACGGCAAATCACGACTGCTGACATTGGCGTTATGAGACCCGGAAGAGTGGCTTGTGACAGCCTTGCTGTTCTGTCGTCTTTCTTCCTGTAACGTTGCAGTTTTTCGTGCTGCCGGCCTGTACTTTGGGCGCGGGCTTGGTTAAACCCCGCGCAAACGGTCAGTCCACAACTGAGAGATGGGATTTAGAGATGATCGATCCGAAAAAGCTTGCCGACCGCTTTCCCGGTGATTTCACTTTCGGTGTTGCCACCGCTGCCTTCCAGATCGAGGGCGCCAGCAAGGCCGATGGCCGCAAGCCGTCCATCTGGGACGCCTTCTGCAACATGCCCGGCCGCGTCTATAATCGCGATAACGGTGATGTCGCCTGCGACCACTATAACCGGTTGGAGCAGGACCTCGATCTCATCAAGGATATGGGCGTCGATGCCTATCGCTTCTCGATCGCCTGGCCGCGCATCATCCCCGATGGCGCAGGCCCGGTGAACGAAGCCGGCCTCGATTTCTACGATCGTCTCGTCGATGGCTGCAAGGCACGCGGCATCAAGACTTTCGCGACGCTCTACCACTGGGATCTGCCGCTGCTGCTCGCCGGTGACGGCGGCTGGACGGCGCGTTCGACCGCTTATGCCTATCAGCGCTATGCAAAGACTGTCATGAGCCGCCTTGGCGACCGCCTCGACAGCGTAGCGACCTTCAACGAGCCGTGGTGCATCGTCTGGCTCAGCCATCTCTATGGCATTCACGCGCCGGGCGAGCGCAACATGCAGGCCGCCCTGCACGCCATGCACTACATGAACCTCGCGCACGGCCTTGGCGTCGAGGCGATCCGTTCGGAGGCGTCTGGCGTGCCGGTCGGCCTGGTGCTCAACGCCTCCTCGATCATTCCGGGGTCTGACAGTGCTACCGATCTCGCTGCCGGTGAGCGCGCGCATCAGTTCCACAACGGCGCCTTCTTCGATCCGGTCTTCAAGGGCGAATATCCAAAGGAATTCGTCGAAGCGCTCGGCGACCGCATGCCCGTCATCGAAGATGGCGATCTCAAGATCATCAATCAGAAGCTCGATTGGTGGGGTCTCAACTACTATAAGCCGGATCGCGTCGCCGACGATGCGAGCCGCGGGGGTGACTTCCCCTGGACTGTGGAAGCACCTCCGGCAAGCGACGTGAAGACGGATATCGGCTGGGAGGTCTATTCGCCAGGCCTCAAGCTGCTCGTCGAGGACCTCTATCGCCGTTACGACCTGCCGGAGTGCTACATCACCGAGAACGGCGCCTGCGACAATACCGGCGTCGTCAATGGCGAGGTCGATGATGTGATGCGCCTCGACTATGTCAGCGACCATCTCAATGTCGTCGCCGATCTGATCAAGGACGGTTATCCGATGCGCGGCTACTTCGCCTGGAGTCTGATGGACAATTTCGAATGGGCGGAAGGTTATCGCATGCGCTTCGGCCTCGTTCACGTCGATTACGAAACGCAGGTTCGTACGGTCAAGAAGAGCGGCAAGTGGTATCGCGAATTGGCGAGCCAATTCCCAAAGGGCAACCACAAGGTCGTCTGAGATCGACAGATTTCCAGCGGGGAATGGGTGCCCCGCCGTTTCAAATCGCGCGTAGCGTTTTTACCGCAGCGAGGCGTTTGCCTCGCGTCATCTTCCGCCCGTCACGGAAGTTCCCGGCAAGCAGCGCAAGCTGCGTCGATCCGGCCAGCACTTCCAACGCCTGCATGGTGTAGAAAAAGCTATCGAACAGACCTGCAGCTGCTCGCAGATAGAGCAGGATTGCCAAGGGCAGTAATATGAGTAGCCCGTTGGCGGCAATGATCTTCATCCGTTTGCGCTTTCTGTCGATAGCCGGCGAATGACGGCCGAGCGCCAGCGAAAAGCCGCTGCCGCCGGTGATTGCCATCGCCGGGATCAGCAGACAGACGCCGGCAAGGATCGCTTTTTTGACCATAAGGACGGCCGCCTCGTTCAGAAGCAGTTCGGAGATCAGCGTTGCGGTCAGAAATCCCGCAATCAGGATCATGGCCAGAGTGCCCGCGCCGGCATGAATGATCGTCTTCATGTCTGCTCCTTGCTTTCCGTGGCGTCGAGCGCCAGCCGTTGGTCGAAACCGTTCAGGAGACTGAGCGCGGTGCGGAGATCCGATGCATCCAGCCCATCGGCAAGTCTGTTGGCCCAGCCGGTATGAAAGTCGGTTATCCGTGCATAGCTTTCCGCGCCTTGTGGCGTCAGTCCATAAAAGGGCGAGCGCTGATGGCGCGGGTTCGCTCGTTTTTCGATGAAGTCGTCCTCTTCCAGCTTGTTCACCTGTTTCTGGGCGCCCTGTCGCGTCATGCCCATCATCTCGGCGATGACCGGGACGGTGACGTTTCCGGAAGACAGCGTGATCGCACCAAGCACCTGCCAGCGAGCGCTGGTGAGGTTCAGCGGTGCACCGAGCCGATCGCCGCCATCCAATAGTCGTCCATTGATGCGAAAGACCATCAGCATAATGTCCGTCAGCAGGTCTGCTTCGATCGTGCGCTTCAAAGTTTTCGGCTCTCCATATCGAGTTATGGAAACTAGTTACCATTATTGGAAACTGGTTGTCAATGTGCTGTGGCGTGCGATATTCAAGTAAATCCTGAGCCGGATTCTCGATTGTTCTCATGATTTTAAGCGTTTCTTGACCGTTGCCTGCGAAGATTTCTTGAACGGGGAGTTGTATGAATTGCCGCCAGTCTTGAGGTCTAGAAGCAACGGATCGGGTTTGGGCCGCCATACCACGGTGACCGGCGTGCTTTTTTCCTTTGCGGTCATTGTCGCCGTTGTCACCGTCATGGTGCTGACGGCGCTGGAACGCGTTTCCGAAAATGCCAATGTGCTCGACGAAGAGCGTTCGCGCGAAACCACGATCGGTGCACTCAAGACCTTCGAAGATCAGCTTGCCGCCACGCTCGACGATTATGCCGCCTGGGATGACGCGGCTGCCAATGTCTACAAGCCGGATGGCATGGTATGGACGATCAGCAATTACGGTGAGATGTCCGTCAACAGCTCTCTCTTCGACATGGCTATCGTCATCGATGACGAGAAGAAGACCGTCATCGCCTATCAGGACGGCCTGCCCATGCAGAAGCCGGTCAGCGATTTCTTTACCCCGTCCCTCTGGCTGCTTTTGGATAAGGTTCGTGCACCTGACGCCAACGACAAGCCGGAAGCGACCGGCTTCATCAGGACCGAAAAGGGTATCGCGGCTGTCGGCATCGCGCTTGTGCGCGAGAAGTCCGGTGCGTTGGACGCGCCTGCCGGTCAGCATCGCTATCTGATTTTCGCCCGGCATCTCGATGATGCCAAAGTATCTGCTCTCGGCACCACTTATGTGCTGAACGGGTTGCGGCTCGTGCCTGCGGATTCTGTTTCGGCCTATTCCGTCGAGATCGCAGACCCCGCTCGCGCGGTTCTTGCCAAGCTTGTCTGGGTGTCGCGTTCGCCCGGCGATATCGGCTATGCGCAGGTCCGGCCCATGGTCATCCAGGCGCTTGGTCTTGTCGGCCTGTTCTTCGTCGTTCTGCTCATCATCGGCTGGCTGGCCGGGCGGCGCCTGAAGGCGGAGGAAAACAGTGCGCGTGAAGAAGCGCTTCGCGATCGCCTGAGTGGTCTTTCCAACCGCGATGGCTTGAGCCTTGCGGTGGACAGTTTCGTCGCGGAAGCACGGCAGACGAAACGGAACGTCCTGCTGCTCTATCTCGATCTCGACGGGTTCAAGGAAGTCAACGACAGCTATGGCCACGGCACCGGCGACCAGCTGATCCGCGCTGTTGCGGCAGGACTGGACGTGCTGATCCCTGACGATGCCTTGCTCGCGCGCATTGGCGGCGACGAGTTCGCAATCGCTTTCCTTTCGGATGCGGAAAATGCCGCCGCATTGCAGCTTGCGGAGCAGATCCTCGATTTCCTCGCCGAACCCCTGGAGGTCGGTCGGCGGATCGTCGTGGTCGGCGCCAGCATCGGCATCGCCATGTCGCCGCTCGGCTCGATCGATCGCGAAGAACTGGTGCGCCGCGCCGATCTCGCCATGTACAAGGCAAAAGAAGCCGGCCGCGCCCGCATGACGCTCTACGATCCGGCCATGGATACCGATCGCGCGCAGCGCAATGCGCTGGAGCTCGATCTGCGTATGGCGATCGAAAGCGGCGATCTCACGCTTGCCTATCAGCCGCTCGTCGACGCCGCGACGCATGAGATGAATGGCGTGGAGGCACTGGTACGCTGGAATCGGCCTGGCCACGGTCCGGTTTCGCCTGAGGTTTTCATTCCGATCGCAGAGACCAGCGGCCTCATCGAATCCCTCGGGCTATTCGTGCTGCGCAAGGCCTGCGAAACGGCAAAACAGTGGCCGGAGCTGAAGATCTCGGTCAACGTTTCACCGGGCCAGTTCCGTAATCCGGCCTTCACCGATTATGTTCGCTATGTGCTGAAGCAGACGGAGATCGAGGCGAGCCGCGTCACGCTGGAGATCACCGAAGGCTACATGATCCAGAATCCGCAGCGCACGCGCCAGTCGATCGAGCGACTGAAGTCGCTCGGTGTCAAGGTGGCGCTCGACGACTTCGGCTCCGGCTTCTCTTCGATCGGCTACCTGCGGCAGTTCGGCTTCGACCGCATCAAGATCGACCGCTCGCTGGTGACTGACATTACCGGCAACGGCCGGCAGCGGGAAATGCTGCAGGCGACGGTCGCACTTGCTCGCGCGCTGGATATTCCCGTCACCGCCGAAGGCATCGAGACGGAGGAGCAGGCGATCGCGCTTCGCCTCTTTGGTTGTGACAGCCTGCAGGGCTATTTCTTCGGCAAGCCGATGGCTGCCGACCAGATCAACGAGCTGTTGCAGGAACGCCGTGAGGTTCAGCCGCAGCGCCGCCTTGCCCGTTAAAAGTCCGCCTTACGTGCCGATATGCTTCTGGCCGCGCTTCTTAGCGAGCGCGATCTGGTGCTGGCGTTGACGATAGCGCAGGCGGTCTTCTTCGCTGCGCGTATGGTAACAATTGCTGCAGGAAACGCCTTCCTCGTAGTAGGGCGAGGTGACCTCTTCTGCCGTGATCGGGTTGCGGCAGGCGTGGCAAAGTTTGTGCTCGCCTTCCTTCAGGCCGTGCTCGACGGAAACGCGCTCGTCGAAAACGAAGCAGGCGCCGTCCCACAGGCTTTCTTCCTGCGGCACTTCTTCCAGATATTTCAGGATGCCGCCCTTGAGGTGATAGACCTCATCGAAGCCCTGTTCCTTCATGAAAGCCGTCGCCTTCTCGCAGCGGATGCCGCCGGTGCAGTACATGGCGATCCTCGGCTTGTTGTGCAGGCCGGGATTGTTGCGCACCCAGTCGGGAAACTCGCGGAAAGTCTTGGTCTTCGGGTCGACCGCGCCGCGGAAGATGCCGATCGCCGTCTCGTAGTCGTTGCGAGTGTCGATGACGATCGTGTCGGGATCCGAGATCAGCGCATTCCAGTCGCTGGGATCGACATAGGTTCCGACCACCTTGTTGGGATCGATGTTCTCGACACCCATCGTGACGATTTCTTTCTTCAGCTTCGTTTTCATGCGCAGGAACGGCATTTTGGAAGCGCGGCTTTCCTTATGCTCCAAGGCAGCAAATTCCGGCTGGGCGCGCAGGAAAGAGAGGACGGCATGAATGCCGGCGTCCGGTCCAGCAATCGTGCCATTGATACCCTCATGGGCAAGCAGAAGCGTGCCCTTCACGCCATTCTCCTCGCAGAGCGCCTGCAACGGCGCCTGCAGGCTCTCGAAGCGCGGCAGGGATACAAAATGATAGAGCGCTGCCACGAGGAAGGGGCTTGTTTGGGTCGCATTGTCGGTCATGCGCGTGGAAATACAGAATATGCGGCCCCTGCGCAATGACATTACGCAAGGACGGCACTATGGGATTGTGGCTTATCCGCGCGCCTTCCACTCGGCGTAGGACCGCATGCCAAACGCAGCATCCGGCTCTTCGTCGAGCACGTTCAGGAATTCGATCGAATGCCCGTCGGGATCGTGGAAGTAGAGCGACAGCGCCGGCATCCAGCCGATGACGATCGGTTCGGTGATCGGCTCGCCGTGAAAGCCGTGCAGCTTCAGGCCCTTGTGGATCAGCAGCGCCGGCGCCCGCATCATTTCCTCCTGCGACAGGCGGAAGGCCATGTGCAGACGCATCTTCAAAGGGCCGGTACCGGTTTCCCAGAGGCCGAGCATGGCGTTCTTCTTGCCGTTCACCCAGAAGAAGGCGATGCGGCGCTCGGGAAATTCGGCGGCGAGCTCCAGGCCCAGAATATCGCGGTAGAACGAAATGGAAGTCTTCAGATCGGCGACGGTGAGATGGGTTTCGTAGATGCCCTGGATTTGCGGCGTCGTGGCGTTGTCGGCAGACATATCTTCCTCAGCGGGTTCATTGACCGGCTGAGGCTAGAACCTCAACCAATGTTGAGGTCAACAGGGCAAATGCGTCAATTGCGGATCGAGACCCAGAGCAGCTCGAGACGCTGCGCTTCCTCATCCGGCTCATCGCTGTAGAGTGTTTCGGCGCCTCGCAGCGCCTCGCGCCGGTCCTCCTGCTGGCGGAAGATGATGGCATCCAGCAGATGGGCGAGGTCGTCGTTGCGGGTGAAGAGCTGCGGCTCTGCCTCCACAAGGCCTGAAAGCACAGAGAGATCGTTGATATGCCCGAGGCGTTCGACGAGGTCCTTGGCGAAGTCGCGCTTGACCTTCATCGCGCTCGGCCAGAGATCGCCCAGAAGCGCGTGATAGAGCCGGTAGTCATAGGTGCGCTTGCGCAATTCGTGAAAATCTTCAGCCGCTGCATCCTCGTGGCAGGCATCCAGTGCCTCCCTTGCACGCGATGCCGTCCGGCGCCAACTCTTTGCCAACATGCGGGCATTCTTGCGGTGGCTCTTGTCGAAGGTGATATCGTCGAGTGCTGCGATCGCCTCCCGCAGCGTGCCGGCGGTATCATGCAGCCGCTGCTCGAGGTCGCTTTCGGCTTCCGCCATCCAGTCGCGACGCGCTTCCAGAATGGACACGATGCGACCGAGCGCCTCCGCCTCTTCCACGTTTCGAGCATTCTCCTGCAGGTAGCGGCCGGTGCCGACGATTGCTGCGGCATTGCGGATGGCCGAGAGCGACCTTGCAGTGTCCCTCAGTCGGGCATTCTCCCGCTTCTGGAAATCCGGCGCTTGGCGGGACACGAGGCGATAGAGCGAACGCAGCCGCTTCATATTCTTGCGGAAAGAGTGGATCGCCTCGTGGGTGCCTTCCGGCCGTTTCTCGAGAACGGTGATGGCACGCGTGAGCTGTTCCACGGCCGCGCTTTGGAACTCGTCCGTAAAGTCGGCCTTAGGCCGTATGCGATAGCCCATGCCTGTCGTGCTCGAATTCTGTGGCAAGTGCCTGATTGGAGTAGCGGAAGTCACCTGTTACCTCGCGTCCGATCCAAGCCGGCAGGGAGGGATTGTCGGTCTCGGCCTGCATCTCGACCTCGGCTATGATGAGGCCGCGATGGGCGCCGGCGAAGACATCGACTTCCCAGACGAAACCTTCGTGGGGCACGCGGTAACGCGTCTTTTCGATGACGATGCCGATGGCGTTTTCGAGCAATTCCTCGGCGTCAGAGACGGGGATCTCATATTCGAATTCGTCGCGGGTAAGGGTGCTCCGGCCGATCTTCAGCGTTAACCGCGCGGTCTTTTCATCCGATATGCGGACGCGTACTGAGCGGTCGTCCATCGAGGCGATATAGCCTTGTTTCAGGACCGATTTCGACTGAACTGCGGAGCGCCAAGCATCGCTGCGTACGAGGAACTTCCGTTCGATCTCTTTCGCCATACGAATGAACCTTTTGTGACGATTGCGGTACGGTAACCCAATTTATAGTGATTTAATACCCGTATTGTCGCGCAGGATGGTTTTATCTCGACAAGCCTTTATGAGGGCGTTATTCGAAACTCGATTTCAATCGTTTCAAGGAAACTGCGGCCATGGGCGAGAAGACAGAGAAACTCCTTTCCATCCTGAAACTCCAGCCTGTCGTTCCGGTTCTTATCGTCGATGACGCGAAGTCGGCCGTGCTGCTTGCGCGCGCGCTCGTCGCCGGTGGTCTCAAGGCCATCGAAATCACCATGCGCACGCCGGCCGCTCTCGATGCGGTGCGCGCCGTTGCTGCTGAAGTGGAAGGCGCGGAAGTCGGCGCCGGCACGATCCTGAACGCTGCTCATTGGGAAGCCGCGGTGCAGGCAGGTTCCAAGTTCATCGTCAGCCCCGGCACGACCCAGGAGCTTCTGGATGCCGCCGCCGATTCTCCGGTGCCGCTGGTGCCGGGTGCAGCGACCGCAAGCGAGGTCATGGCGCTACGCGAAGAAGGCTACCAGGTTCTGAAGTTCTTCCCGGCCGAGCAGGCCGGCGGTGCCGCCTATCTGAAGGCGCTGTCCTCGCCGCTGTCAGGCACGCTTTTCTGCCCGACCGGGGGCATCTCGCTGAAGAATGCCAATGACTATCTTTCTCTGCCGAACGTCATCTGTGTCGGCGGTTCGTGGGTCGCGCCGAAGGAATTGGTCGCGGCAGGCGACTGGGCAGGTATCACCAAGCTCGCTTCGGAAGCTTTCGCGCTGAAGGGTTGAGCTCTCGAGACTTGCCGGTTTTGAACGCTGACAGATTTTGAACGAGGGTGGCCGCGCCGCCCTCGTTTGTATTTCGGCAGTCGCAAACCTATGTTCTCCTCCAGCCTCTAAAACACGGAGAAGATGAGGACATGTTCGACGCGAAGAAACTACTCGACCAGCTTCTGGGATCTCAGGTGCCGGGTGTGGGCGGCAGTGTGCGCGACCGGGCGGGCGATGCGATCCAGATGGCGAAGGACAATCCCTTGAAGACTGGCGCGCTTGCCGCCGTCCTTCTGGGCACCAAGGCCGGCCGCAGCATCGCGGGCAATGCCATCACCATCGGCGGTCTCGCAGCCATTGCCGGTCTCGGCTACCAGGCCTGGAAGAACTATCAGGCCGGACAGGCGCCTGCAGCACCGTCAGATGCGCCGACGGCCAACAATCCCGTGCTCCTGCCGCCGCCTGCAGAATCCGGTTTCGGCTCGGCTTCACCCGCGACCAGCAATGAATTCGTGCTCGTCCTCATCCGCGCCATGATCGCCGCTGCCAAGGCCGACGGCCATATCGACGATGCGGAGCGCGCCCTCATCATGGACAAGGTCAAGGCGGCCGATGTCAGCGGGGAGGCCGCGACCTTCATCGAGCACGAGCTTTCGGAGCCGACGGATATCGATGCGCTTGTCGCAGCCGCCGTTACCGAGGAGCAGAAGGTCGAACTCTACACCGCCTCGCGCCTGACGATCGAGCCGGACTCGCGTGCCGAACGCGGCTATCTCGATCTGCTCGCCGGCAGGCTGGGTCTTCCCGATCAGCTTGTCGATCATATCGAGGCGACGGTTTCTTCCGCTAAGGTCACTTTGTCCCAATAGCATCGCGATTCCAGCAGTATCAGGGCCGGTTGCCTTTGCGAGGCGGCTGGCCTATTCCACTCCCGGACAAGAGGAGTGAGCATGTCCATGAGCCCGGAAAGCCGTTCGCAGGCAATTGCAGCCGCTATCATTCTGGTTTGTGCTGGGCTGGTGATCTATTTCCTGCCGACCATCGTGTTGTGGATCGGCAGTTTTTCGCCGACATTGGCCGTCATCGTCGGCGTCTGCCTGTTGATGTGCTTCTTCGGCATATTCTGGCTGCGGGCGCGCTATCAGCGCAGCAAGAAGCTCTGAGGGCCTATCCCTGCAGGGAGGCTCCGAGCAGCAACACACCCATCAGGATCACGAGAATTGCGCCCAGTATCTCGATCGTATTGCCGATCCATACGGAGGCTGACGAGCCGCGGCCGGAGAGGCGCACAGCAGTACTTTTGGCAGCGACGGCAAGTGTGGCGAGAACCGCAACCGTAATCGCGGTGCCGAGCGACATGGCGACGACCGAGAGCACGCCGCCGAGATAAAGCCCGTTCAGCAGTGAGAAGGTCATGACCAGCAATGCGCCGGAGCAGGGGCGTAAGCCCACGGCGATGACAGCCGACCAGGCTTCGCGCATGCTGAACTTGTCGCCGCTGACGAGCGAAGGATCGGGCACATGGGCGTTGCCGCAGGTCTCGCAGATCATGCCGGGCACATAGGTGTGGCCGCGCTCGACCGCCTGCGCCTTGCCGTTAAAGCTGAAATCGGCGCTCTGGCGCTCGGCGGCATTATCCTTCCAATTCAGCATCATGCTGACGGGGCCGGCTGGCGTCGCCATCAGCTGCCGATGCGGCCAGCTGCCGGCGATCGAGCGCAGCTTGCGAAAAAGCAGCCAGCCGCCGAAGAGGATGACCATCACGAAGCTGGCAATTTCCATGGCCTGTGTTGCCATGGTCAGCGTGATGCCGGTGCCACGCAACACCAGCCAGGCGCCGCCGACGAGCACGACGGCCATGACGCCCTGGACGAAGGCGGAGATGAAGGAGATGACGACGCCACGTCGAAGCTCGACTTCGTTGGCGATCATGTAGGACGAGATGACGGCCTTGCCGTGGCCGGGGCCGGCGGCATGAAAGACGCCATAGGCAAAGGAAAGACCGATCGGCGAAGAGAGCTGCCAGGGATCCTGCCGCATGGCTTTCAGCGCATTGGTCAAGGCGCGGTAGAAGGCCTGCTGCTCGTAGTTGACATAGAGAAAAAGAGGCTCCAGCGGCCCGCCCGTCGGCTGGAAGCTCGGTTCCGCCGTGCCGATACCGAGCGGCGATTGGGCGTGGGCGGCGGCAGCCATGATGGCGAGCGCGAGCAGGGCGAGAGGCAGGCGTTTTGTCAGCATGTGATCTCCAGCCGCGTGGCGAAGAGCTTCGACATATTGGTGCCGGTCGGATCGTTGAAGAATGCGTCGGTCAGCGATTGCTTGTTTTCCGAGATCACCTCGTCCGCATCCGGGCGCACGACCGCGTGCTTGCAGGACTGGAAGTTGGTGCCGACCATGGCAAGCTCGTCGTCGGTCGGAAAATCGATTGAGGTGTAGAGCGTCGGGTCGTAGACGCCGAAGGTGAGCTTGCCCTTCAGCGGCATCTTTTCGACCGGCTTGACGGCGAAGAACATCAAGAGCTGGCCGTCCTTGTAATCGACATGGATGATGTCGGGCTTCTGGACGGTGATGTTCTTCCCGTCGATCGTCAGGTTCATGTAATAATCATAATCGGCAAGCGAATCCCGGACGGTCTTGCCGACCTCGGCAAGTTCGCTCGGCTCCAGCTTCAGATCGGTGTTCTTGTCGAAATCCATGACGACCGAGGAGGAGAAGACCTCGTCGAAACGCCAGACGTTGCGCAGTTCCTGAATGCTGCCGTCAGGTGCTGCGACCACTTCCAGTCGGGCCTCCACGAAAATATGCGGATGGGCGAAGGCGGTGGCGGGGGCCAGCGAAAGAAGCCCAGCCGTCAGAAATGTCGATCTTTTCATGCTTACCCGCTGCCCCTGTTCGGTTGGGGTGATTTGTCACCAGAAAATGGGACGGAATTGGGACCGTCCCTGCGACGCTTGGGCGCGCATCCCGTTCGCGTCAGGGATGTTTCTTGAACCAGTTGTGGAGGTAATCCACGAAGATCCTCACCTTTGCCGGCAGATAACGCCGGTGCGGATAGACGGCATAGATGCCGCGGTCGGTCGGAATATAATCATTGAACAACGTCACCAGCCGGCCGTCCTCGATCGGCTTGCGGGCGATAAAGTCAGGAATCAGCGCAATACCGATCCCCGACAGCGCGGCGCGCAGCGTGGCATGCGGGCTATTGACTTCCATCGGCCCGGAAACGGCAACCGCAAAGGAGGTGCTGTCGGGATTGTAGAAGCGGATGCTTGCCTGGCTGCGGGAATTGGTGTCGATGATGAAAGGCACATTGCAGATATCGCTCGGGTGCTCGATATTGGGATACCGCTCCAGGAATTCCGGCGTGGCGCAGATGTGCACGCGGAAATCGGAGATCTTGCGGGCGATCATGCCGGAATCTTCAAGCTTGGTGACGCGGACCGCAACGTCGAAGCCTTCCTCGATCAGGTCGACGAAACGGTCGTCGGCGGCGATCTCCAGCTGCAGGTTCGGATTTTCCTTGGCGAAATCGATCAAGGACTGGCCGACATCCGCATCGACGAAGGTGCGCGGCACGGAGACCTTGAGGCGGCCCTTCAACTGTGCATTGTTCTCGCGCACGAGATCGGCGAGGTTGTCGATCTCCTTCAGGATGTCGGAAGCGGTACGATAATATGTGTGGCCGGCCTCGGTCATGGAGAACTGCCGGGTGGTGCGGTTGAGCAGCAGAGCGCCCAGTTCGTCTTCCAGTTCACGCACGTATTTCGAGAGCAGCGCCTTGGAGCGCCCCGTACGCCGTGCCGCGGCGGAAAAGCCTTCTGCTTCAACAACATCGATGAAGGCACGGATGCGGGTCAGGGTGTCCATAAGCGGTGCTCCAAATCTGTTGAAGGAGGTTGAACAAATTGTCCCTCATCGTTCAATTATTTTTTGGGCGGTGGCGCAAAATTTCTCTTGATTGTGAAGGCAAATATTCTTATTTCCCATTCAGCCCAAAGTCGCACGTGCCCATGGGTGTCCGCCGAACCCTCGAATTGGTGAGGAAATCGGTAAGGTACCTGGAATTAACCCCTCCAGTCGCTTTTCCGGCCAACCGGAAAATGCGAGGACGCCTGAAGCAACGACGGTGCGGGCCTTTTTGTTCTCTCCCTGCTTTCCATCAGCGGGGGTTACTGAAGAGGCACACCTTCATTGCCGGAAGTGCGGCAGGGATATTCCCTCCAATCCATGGCAGACAAAGCCGAACCTATACCGCATTTGCGGCGTTGGTTCATTACTTGCGCGTCGAGCGTCGTCAAGGATCCGGGGTCTCCACCGGCTGGTTCCTGAGCGATTCCCGCACGCCCTTTGTCCTCCGGTTCACGCCGGAGCTCTGGAATTGGAAGAGGGAATCGATATGACCACCCAGCGCATCCGCGACTTTCTCGCAACCCGACGTCCCGACGGTCCCTGCCTCGTGGTTGATCTCGACGTCATCAGCGACAATTTCCACGCCTTCCGTCACGCCATGCCGGACAGCGCGATCTACTACGCCGTCAAGGCCAACCCGGCCCCGGAAGTGCTGAAGCTGCTCGCGGGCCTCGGCTCCAATTTCGATTGCGCGTCCGTCGCAGAAATCGAAATGGCGCTCGAAGCCGGTGCGACTGCAGCTCGTATTTCCTACGGCAACACGATCAAGAAGGAACGCGATGTCGCCCGCGCCCATGCGCTTGGCGTCAGCCTCTTTGCCGTCGACAGCCACGAAGAAGTCGAGAAGATTTCCCGTGCGGCTCCAGGCGCTCGCGTTTTCTGCCGCGTGCTGACCGATGGCGAAGGTGCCGAATGGCCGCTGTCGCGCAAGTTCGGCTGCGTTCCGCAGATGGCCGTCGACGTTCTCGTCTACGCTCATCAGCTCGGCCTACAGTCCTACGGCGTCTCGTTCCATGTCGGCTCGCAGATGACCAAGGTCGATGCCTGGGATTCGGCCCTTGCCGATGCCAAGCGCGTCTTCGTCCAGCTTGCCAAGCAGGGCATCCACCTGCAGATGGTCAACATGGGCGGTGGCTTCCCGACCAAGTACCTGCGCGACGTTCCGTCGGCAGAAGCTTACGGCAAGTCGATCTATCAGGCGCTGCGCACGCATTTCGGCAACCAGATCCCGCAGACGATCATCGAGCCGGGTCGCGGCATGGTTGGCAATGCCGGCGTCATCAAGGCTGAAGTCGTGCTGATTTCCAAGAAGTCTGATAATGACGACGCCCGCTGGGTTTTCCTCGACATCGGCAAATTCGGCGGTCTCGCCGAAACCATGGACGAGGCCATTCGCTACCCGATCCGCACCGAGCGTGACGGCGACGAGATGGAGCCCTGCGTGATCGCCGGCCCGACCTGCGATTCGGCCGACGTGCTGTACGAAAAGAACCTCTACCCGTTGCCGATCTCCCTGACGATTGGCGACGAGGTTCTGATCGAAGGCACCGGCGCCTATACGACGACCTACTCGGCGGTCGCTTTCAACGGCTTCGAGCCGCTGAAGGCCTACGTCATCTAAGGTCCTGTTTCTGCCAGCCCCGTAATCAGCCGGGGCGGCAACTTCACAATTTCCAGTCATCACCGCTGATAACGGTATTGGGTACGGGAGGCCAAGATGGCCGCTGTTCTTGATTCTGTCCGCGCATTCTTTGCGCCTGTTGCTTTCACCATCGACGTGGAAAATCCGTCCGACGTGGTCGCTCGCGAGAGCCTGCTCGATCGCGTCATGGGGCCGGACCGTCGCAAGAAGTCGTCGGAAATGATCCGCCGTAACCGCGTTCCGGCCGAGGGCCTGGCGCTGGTCGCGCGTGACCGTGACGGCCGTGTCATCGGCACGGTACGCCTGTGGAACGTCGAAGCCGGCATCAACTATGAAGGCTCGCCGCTCGACGCACTGCTGCTCGGCCCGCTCGCTGTTGACGGCAAACATGGCGGTAAGGGTATCGGCTCCGCGTTGATGCGGGCGGCGATCCTCGAAGCAAAGAAGCGCGGCCACGGTGCAATCCTGCTCGTCGGCGACGCGGATTATTACGAGCGTTTCGGCTTCTTCGCCGAAAAGGCTCGTCACCTTGTCATGCCCGGCCCCTTCGAACGTTCGCGCTTTCTGGCGCTTGAACTTGTTGAGGGCTGGCTTGGCGGCGCGGCTGGTATGATCGTCCCTTCGGGACGCATGCTGGCCGGCGCGCCGGTCCGGAAGGCGGCCTGATCGACAAAGCCTCTCCCATTCTCTGAACTGACCCCCCGAAAGTTGGACAACAACCTTCGGGGGTCAGTTCATTCTCCGGGAGGGGCTTTTTGTTTCGGGCTATCGTCTGGGGATCAGGGAGCCGTTGCCTGTATCCGGCCATTGTCAATCAGCCAGCGGACGGCTTCCTGCACGGCCTGCAACGAGCTGTGCCGCGGTGTGAAGCCAAGCAGCCGGCGGGCCTTTTCCATCGAGCAATTGGGGCTGCGGGCAATGTGTTCCCAGGTAGCTCTCGCTTCTTCCGGGATCTGTTTTTCCGCCCAGGCGTCATAGGCGAGGAATTCCAGCTTCGCTTCCTGGCCAAACCATGCGGCCATCGCCTCAGCATAACCTCGTAGCGTGATTGCCTTTTCCGAAACCGCATGGAAGGCCTCGCCGATCGCGGCCTGCGGCTTGGCAATGGCGGCCATGAAGAGTTCGGCAATGTCGTCGGCATGGACGTGATGTACGGTTTCCATGCCGAAATTCGGCAGGGCCAGTGTTTCGCCGCGCGCCAGTGTCGTGAAAACATTGGGATTGAAGTGACCTGCCGGGTTCAGAGGGCTCCAGCCGGGACCGACGATATGGCCGGGATGGATGAGGGTTGCGGGGAAGTTCCTCTCCCGCACCATCCGCAAGAGATAGGTTTCGATTGCCGCTTTCTTCACGCCGTAGTCGCCGAAGGGCTTCTTCGGCGTCTCCTCGGGCGTCGGGACGACGGTGGAGAAACCATGTGTCCAGATCGTGCCGGTGTGAAGGAAATGGCCGACATGGCCTTCGAGGGCGGTTGTCAGCTGTTCGTTGCTGTCAGGCGTGAAGCAGATCATGTCGATGACGATCTCGCCATTCAGCGCACGGATCTCATGGCCGAAGCGGCCTTCGGCCTCGAGCGCTGCGCGATCCATGCGTCTGATATCGACGCGGCTCCACGCTTCACTCGTCTTGTAGGGCGCGGCAGCGCCGCGGCTGATCGCCACCACTTCATGGCCGGCCTCGACGAGGCGAGGCACGAGATAGGTGCCGACATGTCCTGTTGCTCCGATGACGATCACGCGGGCCATGCTGTCTCCTCCAGATGCACATATGGGCTGGTCATGCGCAGTATGTCGTGCCGCTTCGCGGGACTGCAAGTGGCCGGTGCGCGGATCATAAAGTTTCACGTCCGCGTGAATCGCCGGTCTCCGCTGCTGATTTCGCCGCCCAGTTGCGCTAGCTCATCGCTCCATGATCAAGCGCCTTGCTCTCTTCCTTCTTCTGCTGCTCGTCCCCATTGCCGCTGCCGCTCAGCAGGCGGCAGGCTCCGTCCCAGCTCTTCTGGACAGCCTCGGAAGTCGGGACGAGCTGAGGCCGCTGAAAACCGTCGTTGTCGCTCGTGATGGGCGCGTGGTGGCAGAGCATGGCTATCGCGGCCACACGCCATCGGAATCGACCAATATCAAATCCGCCTCGAAATCGATCATTTCGGCGCTGGTCGGGATTGCCATCGGCAAAGGCCTGCTGGAAGGACCAGACCAGAAGATCGCGCCGATCCTGAAGGCGGATCTGCCCGTTCGTCCGGATCCTCGCCTCAACGAGATCACGGTCGGCAATCTTCTCTCCATGCAGGCGGGGCTGGATCGCCTGTCGGGGGCGAATTACGGCCGCTGGGTTTCCTCTCGCAACTGGGTGCGCTTTGCGCTGTCGCAACCTTTCACCGATCAGCCGGGCGGGGAGATGCTTTATTCCACCGCCTCCACGCATCTTCTCTCCGCCATTCTCACCAAGGTCGGTGGCAAGTCGACGCTGGCGCTGGCGCGGGAATGGCTCGGTCCTGTCGAGGGTTTCCGCATCGGTGCGTGGGAGCGTGACCCGCAGGGCATCTATCTCGGCGGCAACCAGATGGCGATGAGCGCCCGATCCCTGCTTGCCTTCGGCGAGCTCTACCGCAATGGCGGGCGCACGGCCGATGGCAAACAGGTGGTTCCGGCGGACTGGGTCGCCCAGTCCTGGCGGTACCGCACCAATTCGCGCTTCTCCGGCGACGAATATGGCTATGGCTGGTTCATGCGGCGGATCGGCGGAGAAAAGGTGCATTTCGCCTGGGGCTATGGCGGACAGATGCTTTATATCGTTCCGTCGCTCAACCTCACCGTGGTCATGACGTCGGAAGAGAGCGGCCCTTCCGCCCGCAACGGCTACCGCGATTCGCTGCACGGCCTGCTGGCAGACATCATCAGCACAGTACGGGCAACCTGACGCAGAAAACGAGACGTCGTTAAATTTTTAGCGAAGCGTCCAATCAAACTGCAAATCGCTTCCTGTAGGGTTCGCCGCGTGGGACTTCGGGATAGGCTCGATGCTGCTGGATCTGCGGACAATCTATTTCATCGTTGCTGTGAGCTGCGTCGTTTTGAGCGCTCTGCAGTTTGCCGCCTATGCGACGGGCCGCTTCGAAAGCTGGCCGCTCTGGTGGGGCACGAGCAACCTGCTCGTCGGTATCGGTTCATTCCTCGTCGCGCTACGCAATCTCGTGCCCTATTATGTCTCTATCGATGTGGGCAATGTGCTGACCATTGTCGGCTACATGCTGATGTTTTTTGCGGTGCGCGCTTTTGCCCGCCATCCCATCCACCGGCGTTATTTCTGGATCGTGATCGTCAGCGCCAGCATGCCGGTGGCGCTTTTCATCAGCGATCCCTCAGCGATATCTGAACGCCTGCTCTATGTCTCGGTGATCTGCTGCCTTTGCGATCTCACCATCGTCAGGGAGGCCGCAGGCATCGCCCGCCGTGAAAGGCTCTATTCGGCGGCCATTCTTTGCGGGCTCTACGTTGTCACTGCAGTCATCTTCGCGGTTCGCAGCTTTCTGGCCGCCACTGGTGATATCGGCGGGCCGGATCCCTTCGGCGGCAGCGTGATCCATAGCTGGATGGCGGTATCGGCGGTGGCCTTCATCATGCTGCGCAGCATGGCGATGGTGCTGATGGCGGCCGAGCGGAGCAGGAACCAGCTCATCGAGCTTGCTCATCACGATCCGCTGACAGGCACGCTCAACCGCAGCGGCCTTGCCCGACATGTATCGTTGCTCGGCGTTCACCCGGTCTCGCTGCTCATCATCGATATCGATCATTTCAAGCAGTTGAACGACCAGCACGGTCATGCCACTGGCGATGAGGTGTTGCGGCTCTTTGCGACAGTGTCGAAGGGTATCATGCGCCCCGGCGATCTGCTCGCCCGGCAGGGCGGGGATGAGTTCCTCGTCGTTCTCAGGGATGCCGATCAGGAAGAAGCAGTCGCGATCGCCAACCGTATTCGCCTCTCCTTTGCGGCAGCCGTGATGGAGATGCCAAATCTGGCGATCTTTCCGACACTCAGCATCGGCGTCGCCACGCGTCAGGAAAACAGCGTGGATTTTGAGCGAATCGTGCAGAAGGCGGATGAGGCGCTTTATCGTTCGAAACGCGAAGGCCGCAACCGCGTCGAGGCGTCAGCGGAAAACCAGCAGGCTGCTTGAGCGCGGCCTGCCTTAGATATTCTGATCCATGGTCTCGGCAGGGATCTCATCATTGCGATGAATGCGTACGACGGCAGCCGGAACGCCAGCGACCGTGCAATGCGCTGGTACTGGCTTCAACACGACACTGCCAGCGGCAATCTTGCTGAAAGCACCGATCTCGATATTGCCGAGAATCTTCGCGCCGGCGCCGATCATGACGCCATGCCGGATCTTCGGATGCCGGTCTCCGGTTTCCTTACCCGTGCCGCCGAGCGTGACGTTTTGCAGGATAGAGACTTCATCCTCGATGACGGCTGTTTCGCCGATCACGATGCCCGAACCATGATCCAGCATGATCGAGGAGCCGATCCTTGCCGCCGGATGGATATCTGGGCCGAAGACCAGCGAGGCGAGGTTGGAAAGCCAGCTCGCAATCTCGAAACGGTCGTCGGTCCAAAGGGCATGGGCAATGCGATGCGTCTGCAGGGCGTGGAAGCCCTTGAGGTTCAGAAGTGCGTGCAGATAGGTGGTGCAGGCGGGGTCGCGTTCGCGCACAGCCAGAAGATCGGCTTCAATGGCGGCGCGGATATCGGCACGCTCCAGCAGTGTGCCGTGAAATAGTCCGAAGAGGTCTCGGGCATCGATCTTTGCCACTGCGAGGCGTGCGGAGATCACATGCGCGATGATATCAGCATCGCTTTCTGCGCCGATGATCTGCGTTTCGAGCAAAGTCTGCAGCGTCGGTTCACGCCTCGCGAGATCCGTCGCTTCGGCACGGATTGCCGACCAGACGGACGCGAAGGCGCCCAACTCTTTGGCGGCGGCGTTATTCGAAGCTTGCATTCCCGGATCCTTGTTCTTGCACTCTGCGCACAGCCAAGTGTTCAGCGGCGGAGTGGATCAGCACTATACACCGGTTCCGGCAGGCGACGCCAATGGTAGAGCACGTCAGGCTCTCCTTCCTCATTGCCGCTGCCGTCGGTTTTCTCGACGGATGAGAAGCCACGCGCTTCATAGAAGGCGCGAGCGCGGCGATTTTGCTGGAAGGTCCAGAGGCGGATGTCGTTCATGTCGTTTACCGCCAAGGAGAGAAACCTTGTGCCAATCCCCATGCCCTGGACATCGGGCAGAACATAGAGCTGCTCAATCCAGCCATTTCCGTAAGCAATAACGCCGGCAAGCCCACCGTCGACGAAGGCGCCGAGAACCGTGTATTCCGCCAGCAGATGCGTTCGCCAATAGGCTTCGTCTTCCTCAGGCGTATGCACATCGCGAAGGTGCGGTAGTGCGTGCCATAGCGCAACGCGCCGCACCATGGCCGCCTGATACATATGCCCGGCATCCAGAGGTGCGACTTCGACTGTCATGGAGTCAGTCCGCCGCGATATCCACCACGCCGCAATCGCCGGCTTCGGAGGCGAAGGCGAGCAGCTTGCCATTCTTGCTCCAGCTCATGCTCGTGATGGCGCCCTTGCCGGGGCGGCGCAACAGCGCTTCCTTGCTGTCGGCGAGACGGACGGCGAGGATCATGCCGTCGATGAAGCCGATGGCGAGGATGTCCTCGGCGGGGTGGAATTTCACCGCGGTCGCCATGATGTTGGCGCGGGTGCCGAGTTCCAGCGGCGCCTTACCCATCGGGCCGTCCTTGCCCTGGAAGGGCCAGACGATGGCGGCCGGTGCACCCGAGGAAGCGAGCCACTTGCCCTTGGCGGACCAGGAGAGCGATTTGACCTTGGCCGGATAGCCGGTCATGCGCATATGGCGGGCTTCGGTGCCCGATTTGACGTCGAGTTTCCAACCATGCAGCGCGTTTTCCTGCATCGAGGTGACGAGGAAATTACCATCAGGCGAGAAGGTCACGCCGGTATGGGCGCCCTTCCATTCGAGATCAACAGGCTTGGCGCTCATGCCGACCCAGTGCAGCGAAACACCGTTATAGCGGGCAGCCGCTATGCGCAGGCCTTTCGGTGCAAAGGCAATGCCTTCGACCGTGCGCTCTTCCGGGAATTCCTTGGTCGTGCCGTCGGCAAGGCGCACCAGCGTGCTCTTGCCGTAGGAATAGGCGACAGCGCCCTGCGGGCCGGCTGCGACCTGCGAAATCCACTTGCGCGGCGCGGAGGCGATCTCGCTGACATTGCCGTTAACATCGACGCGCAGCACCTTGCCGTCCTCGCCGCCGGAAATCAGGCTTTCGCTGTAGGGATCGCGGATCGCTGTCAACATGCCCTGATGGGCTTCGATGACCTTGTCGCTGCCTTCGAGCCGGTGAAAGGTGCCGCTGGCATTCGCGAAGAAGGGGACATCACCTAAAAATTCGACGGCCAGAACGTGGCCGTCGAGATCAAGCGGTGCAACTGTTGGCATCAGGCGGCCGCCTCGCACGCCTTGAAGGATTCTTCCAGCTTTGCGCGATCGAGATCGCGGCCGATGAAGACGAGACGGGTCTCGTGCTTTTCGCCATCCTTCCAGGGACGCTGGTGGTCGCCTTCGATGATCATGTGCACGCCCTGGACGACATAGCGCTCGGCGTCATCCTTGAAGGCGATGATGCCCTTGAGGCGCAGGATGTTCGGGCCTTGCGTCTGGGTGATCTTCTGGATCCAGGGGAAGAAGCGCTCCGGGTTCATTTCGCCGCCGCGCAGCGAAACGGACTGAACCGTCACGTCATGGATGGCCGACATCTCGCCGTCGTGATGGTGATGATGATCGTGGTCATGATCGTGATGATGGTGGTCATGGTCGCAATCCGGGCCGCAGACATGATCGTCATGGCCGTGCTCGAGGAAATGCGGATCGTTCTCCAGAGCGCGCTCGAGATTGAAGGCGCCCTGATCCAGCACGCGGGCGAGATCGACGCCGGAGCGGCTGGTCTTGTAGACGCGGGCGGCCGGGTTGATGGCGCGCACGATATCGTCGATCTGAGCCAGTTCTTCCGGCGTCACGAGGTCGGTCTTGTTGATGATGACGACATCGGCAAAGGCGATCTGGTCCTCGGCCTCGCGGCTGTCCTTCAGGCGCAGCGGCAGATGCTTGGCATCGACGAGGGCGACGACGGCATCGAGCTCGGTCTTGGCACGCACGTCGTCATCCATGAAGAATGTCTGGGCAACCGGAACCGGATCGGCAAGACCGGTGGTTTCGACGATAATGCCATCGAAACGGCCGGGACGGCGCATCAGGCCCTCGACGACACGGATCAGGTCGCCGCGGACCGTGCAGCACACACAGCCATTGTTCATTTCGTAGATTTCTTCATCGGACTCGACGATCAGGTCGTTGTCGATGCCGATTTCGCCGAACTCGTTGACGATGACTGCATATTTCTTGCCGTGATTTTCGGAAAGAATGCGGTTGAGCAGCGTCGTCTTGCCCGCGCCGAGATAACCGGTGAGCACGGTAACGGGAATGGGCTTCTGCTGTGTCTGGATCGCGTCGGTCATGAGAACCTCTAGGAATAGGGCCTTGACCCCGAGGGCAAAGTCCGGGGCCTGAATGGGTCGGTTTCATATAGGCGCTTGGAAGCGGCAGTTCAAAGGGTTTTGTATGTTATAAGATCACATTGCCCTTTGTGCAAAGCTGATGGTCATCGCAGCGTTTCTGCGTCGAAGGCGTCGATATCCTGCAGCAGCTCGACCAACCCGTTAACGGCATGGGTAATCAGCGCTTCGCCCTTTTCCGCCGTGGCCTTAGCGGCATTGCCGGCCACGCCCTGCGGATTGAGATCCGACATCTTCCAGCCGAAGGCGTGCGGGCCATAGGCGCGCAGGTGCTTGAAGCGCTCGGCGAAGTCTGTCTGGCGAGAGGGAAAATCGGCAGCTTTTTCCATATCCACCCTGTCCGGATATAAGGCCAGCATAACGGATGTTTCGATATCACCGCCGTGAATGTCGATCGCCTTTTCCTGAGGTGAAATGATGCCCTCCGGCAGGCCGAAGCGGGTCCAGCTGGTAGCGACGGCCAGCATGTTGAAGCGCACGCGCGCTTCCGTGGCGACGATGGTCATGAGCGGCGAGTTGCCGCCATGGGCATTCAGCATCACGAATTTGCGGATGCCGAGCGTCGAGAGGTTTTCAGCGATATCGAGCCAACGCTTTACGGCTGTATCGAAAGAGAGCGTCTTCGTTCCTTCAACATCCATGTGCTCTAAGGAGTAGCCGACCGATTCGATGGGGAGTACGGTGACGGGCAAACCGGCCGGAAGGGCGGTTTTCAGCCTGTCGACGACACCCTGCGCGATCAATGTGTCGGTTTCGAAGGGCAGATGCGGACCGTGCTGTTCATGGGCGCCGAGCGGCAGGACCGCGATCCAGTGGTGACGGGCCTCAGGAGCGAGCGCCGGATCATTGTCCTCGAAACGGAACGACGGAACCAACACGGGCGTTGCCTCTTGTTTATGACGAGATGATGGGCAATGTCATAGCGCAGCCTGGGCAGTGCTTAAAGATCAAAGGGATGGCAATGGGCAAGAAGCATAAGGACGGCAAGAAGCACAAGAAAAAGAAGGATCAGACCGAATACACGATTGTCGATCTTTCGCCGGCCTTGACGCAGGCTGCCCGCTCCATGCGCACGGTCCTGTCGCGCAACCTGCTCGAAAGCGGTCTTTATGCCGGCCAAGACGGCGTGATCCTTTCGCTTGCCGAAAGCGATGGCATGACGGCGGGCGGACTTGCCCAGAAGCTTGGCGTCAAGGCACCCACCATGACCCGCACCATCGGCCGCATGGAGGCCCAAGGCTTCCTCGAGCGCAAGCCCGATGCCGAGGATGCCCGGCTCACCAAGGTCTATCTCACCGAACTCGGCCGCGGCAGCGTGCAGGCGATCGAGCTTGCCGCTTCCTCCTGCGACAAGCTTGCGACGTCCGGTTTTTCCGAAAAGGAAATCCGCAATCTGGTGCGTCTGCTGAAGGCGATCGATGGCAATCTGCAGGCCGAGGCGATGCATGTCGACGAAGATGAGGAAGATTGAAAATTTCCTCAAAAGGCGAATTGCCTGCACCGCTTAAATCTTTTAATTAAATTTTTTAAGGCTGTCGCTGCGCTGCGGCAGTCCGTTATCGACTTCACGCGTTGCCTGGAGGAGGAGACGTGGCTCAGAAGATCAAGCTTTCGACGATTGCCGAAACGCTCGGCATATCAACGGCGACCGTTTCCCTGGCCTTACGCGATAGTCCCCTCGTGGCAGGCAATACCCGCGAAAAGATCAAGGAACAGGCCCGCGCACTGGGTTATATCTACAATCGCCGCGCTGCCAGCCTTCGTACCTCGCGCTCCGGCATTATCGGCGTGGTCGTCCACGACATCATGAACCCGTTCTACGGGGAGATCCTGAAGGCGATCGAAAGCGAACTCGACCGCAGCCGACACACTTTCATTCTTTCCAACCATTACGATTCCGTCGAAAAGCAGCGCACCTTCATCGAAACCCTGCTGCAGCTCGGCGGCGACGGGGTGATCATGTCGCCGGCGATCGGTACGCCGCCGGAAGACATCCAGCTTGCGGAAGAGAACGGCATGCCGGCGATCCTCGTCGCCCGCTCCATGGACAGTCAGGATGTGCCGACCTATCGCGGTGACGACAGCTACGGTATTTCGCTTGCCACCAATCACCTGATCGGCCTCGGCCATCGGACGATCGCCATGATCGGCGGCACGGACCAGACCTCGACAGGACGCGACCGTTATCAGGGCTATGTCAATGCACTGCGCAAGGCCGGCATCGAGGTCGATCCGAACCTGCGCATTCCCGGCCCGCGTTCCAAGCAAGGCGGTTTCGAAGCCGCGGTGCATTTCCTTTCCCTGCCGCAGAAGCCGACGGCGGCCGTCTGCTGGAACGATCTGGTCGCTATCGGCCTCATGAACGGCATTGCCCGCGCCGGCCTGGTGCCAGGCGGCGATATTTCGGTCACAGGCTATGACGACCTGGAAGAGGCCTCGATTGCAACGCCGGCGCTGACCACTGTCTGGAACGGCCAGACCGAGGTTGGACGTCTTGCCGCCCGCGCCCTACTTGATCGGCTTGCCGGCAGCCATGAGCCTGATGGCATCCATCTCATCAAGCCGGAAATGCGTATCCGCCAGTCCACCAGCCCCTATCGGCCGCGTAGCTGACCGCCGAAGCCAAGAGGAAAAGCCATGTCCCGTATTGCCGTTCTCGTTCCCGGGAAGATGCATGATCGCGTTCTTACCCAGTTGAAGGACCGCTTCGAGGTGACAGCCGTCGATCGTGACGAGACGCTGAAGCTCGATGCCGAGACGGCGAAACGCATTCGTGGTGTAGCAGTCAGCGGAGCCTTTCCGGCTGCCTGGTTCGAGCAGTTGCCTTCTATCGAGATCGTCGCCAGTTTCGGCGTCGGGTACGATGGCATCGATGCCAAGCTCGCAGGCTCGAAAGGCATCATCGTCACCAATACGCCCGACGTGCTGAACGACGAGGTTGCCGATACGGCGATTGCGCTTCTGCTCAACACCATCCGCGAAATCCCCAAGGCGGAGAACTGGTTGCGGGACGGCAACTGGAAGCCGGGCGCTTCCTATCCGCTGACGCGCTTTTCGCTGAAGGGCCGGCATGTCGGCCTCTACGGCCTCGGACGTATCGGCCTAGAGATTGCCAAACGGCTGGAACCTTTCAAGGTGAAGATCAGCTATCACACCCGCTCGCGCCATGCCGATGCACCCTATGATTACCAGCCGACGCTGAAGGGGCTCGCCGAGGCCGTCGACACGCTGATTGCGATCGTGCCGAAGACGCCGCAAACCCACAAGACTGTTAATGCGGAGGTTCTCGCCGCGCTCGGCCCTGATGGCGTATTGGTCAATGTCGGCCGTGGATGGACGGTGGATGAGGATGACCTGGTTGCCGCGCTGAATGCAGGCGCGATCGGCGCTGCCGGCCTGGACGTTTTCTATGACGAGCCGAACGTGCCGGCGGGATTGTTGGCCGCGCCGAATACGGTCCTGTTGCCGCATGTAGCCTCGGCTTCGGTGCCGACGCGTAATGCCATGGCGGATCTGGTGGCCGCAAACCTGATCACCTGGTTCGAACAGGGCAAGCCGGTTACCCCGGTGGCGGAAACGCCCGTCAAGTCGTAGCTCGTCGCTGCCATCCCCTCCGAAGGCGGAGGGAGTTTTCGCTTTTTCCTTTTTTGCCCTTGGACTTTTTCCCGTTTCCCTACTTGGTCGGCCGGGAAGGATTGGCTATGGTTAGCTCCGGTCGCGCCCGTTTGTTGCGGCCGTAACTGTCATCGGCGGCATTTCGCCGTCTCAAGCTTATACATAGCGATTTGATCGGGGAGCGTCTGCTCCGCCCGGCGTTTTTTCATGCCGGCAGCCGGCGTTTTCTGGAAGGAGGCAGAAATGGATTATCGCAAGCTCGGTCCCAGCGGGGCCGTCGTCACCGCATATTGCCTGGGTACCATGACTTTCGGGAAGGAATCCGATGAGGCGGCTTCCTTCAAGATGCTCGACGACTACTTCGCCTGGGGCGGCAATTTCATCGATACTGCAGACGTCTACAGCGCCGGTGCATCGGAGGAGATTATCGGCCGTTGGCTCAAGGCGCGCCCGACGCAGGCACAGCAGGCGGTGATCGCCACCAAGGGCCGCTTCCCGATGGGCGACGGGCCGAACGATATCGGTCTTTCCCGCCGTCACCTCAATCAAGCGCTCAACGACTCGCTGCGCCGTCTGGGCGTCGAGCATATCGATCTCTACCAGATGCATGCATGGGATGCCCTGACGCCGATCGAGGAGACGCTGCGCTTCCTCGACGATGCTGTTCGCGCCGGCAAGATCGGCTATTATGGTTTCTCCAACTATGTCGGCTGGCATATTGCCAAGGCTTCCGAAATCGCCAAGGCCCAGGGCTATACGCCTCCGGTGACGCTGCAGCCGCAATATAACCTGCTGATGCGCGACATCGAGCTCGAGATCGTCGATGCCTGCAAGGATGCCGGCATGGGTCTGTTGCCATGGTCACCGCTCGGCGGCGGCTGGCTGACCGGTAAGTACAAACGTGACGAGATGCCGACGGGTGCGACGCGCCTCGGCGAAAATCCCAACCGTGGCGGCGAAGCCTATGCGGGCCGCAATGCGCAGGAGCGGACCTGGGACATCATCACTGCTGTCGAAGAGATCGCTAGGGCACGCGGTGTCAGCATGGCTCAGGTGGCACTGGCCTGGGTCGCGGCACGTCCGGCCGTGACCTCAGTCATCCTCGGCGCCCGCACCTCAGAACAGCTTGCCGACAATCTTGAGGCTGCGAAACTGGTGCTGTCAGAGGAGGAGACGGCGAAGCTCAATGAGATCAGTGCGCCGACACCGGGGCAATATCCCTATGGCGTCCATGGCGCCAATCAGCGTCATCGCAAGATCGAAGGCGGTCGCTGAGCCATTCGATCAGAAAGAAACAAGGCCGTCGGCGCGATCCGGCGGCCTTTCTGTTTCAGCCGATTGCCTGTGCCGGCAGCGGCGGCAGCCTGCTCGCGGCGTAACCCCTGACAGCATCGCCGAAAGCGGTGAAGAGCTTGTTTGAAGGCTTGTCGGTCTCGGCCCAATATTCCGGATGCCACTGTACGCCGACGGCGAAGGCCTTGGCGTCGATGACGGAGACGGCCTCGATCGTGCCGTCCTCTGCCGTGGCTTCCACCTGCAGGCGCGGCGCGGTCCTGGCGATTGCCTGCCGATGCAGGGAGTTCACGCGGATCTCGCCGGCGCCGACGATGCCAGCAATGCAGGAGCCTTCCCTGATGAAAACGCTCTGGCGGATCGCGTACATATGGTCGCGATCCGTGACATCAGGTTTACGGTGATCCCAGATGCCAGGTTGCTCCTGGATTTCACTGGCAAGCGAGCCGCCAAGGGCAACGTTCAATTCCTGAATGCCGCGGCAGATGGCAAGAAGTGGAATGGCGCGGTCGATGGCACGGCGGATCAGCGGCAGGCTCGTGGCGTCGCGGGCCGGGTCAAAGGGGCCGTCGGCTTCCGCAGCTTCGAGGCCGTAGAGCGAGGGGTGCACATTGCTGGCTGAGCCGGATACCAGCACGCCGTCGACCCGGTCGAGGATCGCATCCGTGTCGTACCCTTCCTCGAAGGCGGGAATGATGAAAGCCATCACGCCGGCGGCATTCAGGGCCGCGCGGAGATATTGATGCTGCGCCGCATGCCAGGTTGCGCCATCGAGGATGCGGATATCGGCAGGAATAGCAACGATCGGTTTCGTCATTTTCGTCCCGGAGAAAACACTAGCAGACGTTTCTGCCTCCAGAATGGGCGGTAAGTCAACGCTTGGCTGCTAAGCTGCTGATTCCGATGGATGTGTGGCTCGCGCCACAGAAGCGTCGTGATCCCAAAGACTAATAGACGAAAGCTTGAAACGCTTCTTCCGCCATGCTTAGCTTTGCCCCTACTGCGGGTAGGGGTGAGGATTGCCACGCAGTGCCATCTATACGGGAGGTTTTTGATGGATCGTCGTTCATTTATGAAAAAGGCGGGAACAGCCGGCGCCGGAGCCGTTGCCGCAACTGCATTGGCTGCGCCTGCAGTTGCGCAGGAAAACCCGAAGATTTCCTGGCGTATGACCTCGTCGTTTCCGAAGAGCCTGGACACGATCTATGGCGGCGCCGAAGATATCGCCAAGCATGTTTCTGCTGCCACGGATGGCAATTTCACGATCCAGCCTTTCGCAGCCGGTGAAATCGTCCCGGGCCTGCAGGCCGTCGATGCGGTGGCCGCCGGTACCGTTGAGGCAGCCCACACCACGTCCTATTATTTCGTCGGCAAGGACCCGACCTACGCGATCGGAACGGCCATTCCGTTCGGACTGAACAGCCGCCTGACCAATGCCTGGTTTTACCAGGGCAACGGCAATACGCTGATGAACGAATTCTATGCCACGCAGGGAATGTATGCCCTGCCGGCCGGCAATACCGGCGCCCAGATGGGCGGCTGGTTCCGCAAGGAGATCAACACGCTCGATGATCTCAAGGGTGTCAAGATGCGCATTGCCGGTCTCGCCGGCCGTGTTATGGAGAAGGTCGGCGTCATCCCGCAGCAGATCGCCGGCGGCGACATCTACCCGGCGCTCGAAAAGGGAACGATTGATGCGGCAGAATTCGTCGGTCCGTATGACGACCTGAAGCTCGGCTTCCACAAGGTGGCGAAGTACTATTATTACCCGGGCTGGTGGGAAGGTGGCCCGACGGTGCACGCCTTCTTCAATCTCGATAAATGGAGCAGCCTGCCGAAGCACTATCAGGCGGCGCTCAACGACGCCTGCGCCTTCGCCAACACCAACATGCTGGCGAAATACGACATGAAGAACCCAAGCGCGTTGAAGCAGCTTGTTGCGGAGGGGGCGACCCTGAGGCCGTTCAGCCAGGAGATCATGGAAGCCTGCTTCCAGGCTGCGATGGGGATCTACGGCGAAATCTCAGGCACGAACCAGTATTTCAGGAAAATCTACGATGATCAGACTGCTTTCAAGAGAGACGCCTATCTCTGGATGCAGCTGTCGGAATATACGTTCGATACATTCATGATGATCCAGCAGCGCGCGGGCAAGATCTAAGGCATTCTGCCGTTTCTCAGCGATATCGGCCTCGAAAGCCCTGGATGAAAATCCTGGGCTTTCGTTTTCGCGTAAATGCTTTACTGCGCGGGGGGTATCGGCGGGGGCGTGCTCGGCAGGGCCGGTAGGGTCAAGCCCGGAATCTGCGGCGAGCCATTGCTGCCGCCCGGCGCCCCGAATGACGGCAGGCCGAGCTGACCGCCGAAACCCGGTACTTCGATCTTGATCGAGTTCGGGTCCACTTTCGGACCGTGATCCAGCCAATAGGTGACCGATTCCGGCCAGAAGATCACAATCGCCACGAGAATGAGTTGCATGCCGACCCAGGGCAGGGCGCCGAGATAGATATCCTTGGTGCGGACATCCCTGTTGGCGATGGAGCGCAGGTAGAAGAGCGCGAAGCCAAAGGGCGGATGCATGAAGCTCGTCTGCATGTTCACGCAGATCAAGACGCCGAACCAGATCAGGTCGATACCGAGACTGGAGGCGACCGGCGCCAGCATCGGGATGACGATGAAGGCGATCTCGAAGAAATCGAGGAAAAAGGCGAGGATGAAGATGAAAATGTTGACGAAGATCAGGAAGCCGACAGGTCCGCCGGGGATGCCCAAGAGCATGTGTTCGATCCAGCGTGTGCCGTCCATGCCCTGGAAGACGAGGCTGAAGCAGGTCGAGCCGATCAGGATCATCACCACCATCGAGGTGATGTGCGTGGTCGTGCTCATGGCTTCGCGGATCAGCGGCCAGGTGAGGCGACTGTGCAGGGCGGCAAGCACCATGGCGCCGACGACGCCAAGCGCGCCTGCTTCCGTCGGAGTGGCGAGGCCCATGAAGATGGTGCCGAGCACAAGGAAGATCAGCACGATCGAGGGGATCATGCCCCACAGTACCTTTATCAGCAACGCCCAGTCGAAATCGCCGCGCACGTCCTTGGGCAGCGGTGGCATCGCCTTCGGGTTGATGATTGACAGGATCAGGATATAGGCGACGAAGATCGCCACCTGCAGGATCGAAGGACCGATTGCGCCGAGATACATGTCGCCGACGGAGCGACCGAGCTGGTCGGCAAGCACCACCAGCACCAGCGAAGGCGGAATGACCTGGGTAATCGTGCCCGAGGCGGCGATGACGCCCGTTGCAAGCCGCGGGCTGTAGCCATAGCGCAGCATGATCGGCAGGGAGATGACGCCCATGGTGATGACCGAGGCTGCGACCGTGCCGGTGATGGCGCCAAGCACGGCACCGACCAGAATGACGGCATAGGCAAGGCCGCCGGGGATGCCGCCGAAGAGTTTGCCAGTGCCTTCGAGCAGATCTTCGGCCAGTCCGCATCGCTCCAATATCGCACCCATGAAGGTGAAGAAGGGGATCGCCAGCAGCAGATCGTTGGAGACGATGCCGAAGAAGCGCAGTGGCAGCGCCTGCAGGAAGACCTCTCCGAAATGGCCGGTCACAATGCCGATGATGCCGAAGAAAAGGCCGACTGCGGCGAGCGAAAAGGCGACGGGGAAGCCGTAGAGCATGAAGATGACCATGCCAAGGAACATGGCCGGCGGGATGATACCGTAGTCAAACAAATCCGTTCCTCCGGGCGCCGAGTTACTGCAGCGGCTTTTCGTATTTCGTATCGATCTCGATCGTGCCGGTCAGCGCGGCGATTCTCTTGATCAATTCCGAAATGCCCTGGAGGGTCAGGAGTGCGAAGCCGGCAAAGAGCATCAGCTTCACAGGCCAGCGGATGAGGCCGCCGGCATTGGCTGAAACCTCACCCTGCTGATAGGCGAGCAGGAAATAGGGCCAGCAGAGAATTGCGAGGAAGAGACAGGCCGGGATGAGAAAGACGATCAGGCCGATGATGTCGATCCAGATCTTTGCCCTGTCGGAGACGGAGCCATAGATCAGATCGACGCGTACATGCTCGTTCTTACGAAGGGTATGCGACGCGCCGAGGAGGACGACGAAGGCGAAGAGATACCACTGGATTTCCAGCCAGCCGTTCGAGCTGTAGTTGAATGCGTAGCGCACCATCGCATTGCCGGCGCTGATCAGGCAGCAGAACAGAACCATATATTCGGACAGTTTGCCAATGAACTCGCTGATCGAGTCGATCAGTCGACTGGCGGCCAGAAATACCGACATTCGCCTCCCCTTATTGTTTGCCGTTTTCGGCAGTTCTCCCTCTATAACCGGTGTAGACCAGGGTTTTTGAAATTGGAAGGATAAATGGTCCGCCTTGGAATATAGTCTTATGCGGCTAAGGATTGTGATGCCGTCAGAGATTCCAACAACTTTCGCGCGGATATATTTTTCAATAATCTCGCGATAAAGCTGCAATATCGCGTGCTGGATATGCAGCTCATCCTATGGTTTTAGAAAAATTGACCAAATGTTTGAACCGTTTGAAATCAATTTTTAAAGGGTTCGGTTTACATTCCCTGCGCACAGGGAAAGTATGGATGAAGCCACATAACCCGAACAGGGTCCCTAAGGATGTGTATCTGTCGTTTGTGAGTTCTCTCTCCGGGAACCGCATGACGCTTCTTGTTGGCGTGATTGTGCATGTTGCGACGTGCCTTGCCGTGGCTGCCAAGACACAGTACTCGATCTACATCCTGCTGTCGGTCGCCTTCCTTCTGGTCTTCGGCGCTCGCATGGTCATCTTCCGGCAATTCGACCGTGTCGACAAGCAGAGCCTGCCGCACGCCGGAATCGAGCGTTGGGAGCGGATTCTCGTTGCCAGTGGAGCCTGCACCACCGCGCTCCTCGGCATCGCCAGTGGCTATGCCATCTTCGTCGTGCGTGATTCCTTTGCGGAGCTTGCCTGCATTTCCGTCACCATGGCGACCATGGTTTCCGTCGTCGGCCGCAACTACGGCTCGCGCTTCGCGGTCGACCTCCAGACGCTCTTCTGTTGCCTGCCGATGATCGTCTGCAGCCTCCTGGCGCTGGATTTCTATCGCGGCGTGCTCTCGATCTTCCTCATTCCTTTCTGGCTGACGACGCGGGCCATGGCGAACGGCGTACGCGAGTTTCTCTATGAGAACGTCATTGCGCGCCGGGAAATCACTATCATCGCCGACCGTTTTGATACGGCGCTCAACAACATGCCGCACGGCCTCGTCATGGTCGATACGGAGAACCGGATCCAGGTCATCAACCGCAAGGCCTGCGAGCTCCTGAAGATCGGCGCACCGGATCGGCTGAAGGATCGCGATCTCGGCGCAGTGTTGCGCTATGGCGCGCGCTACAGCTTCATGGACGCGTCCCAGCCGGAGTTGATCCTGCGGCAGCTGACGCAGGTCGCCGAAGGCAGTCTGTCACGTACGCTCATCCATTTTCCTGAGGGTTTGTCGCTGGAATTTTCGGCGAGCCGACGTGCGGATGGCGGCGCCGTATTGATTTTCGAAGACGTTTCGAGCCGCGTGAAGGCCGAGCAGAAGATCCTGCATATGGTGCGCTTCGATGCACTGACAGGTCTGCCGAATCGCGAATATTTCGGCCAGCGCGTGCAGGAGTACCTCACCAGACATCCGAAAAAGCGTGGCCCTCTCGGTTTCATGATCCTCGATATCGACGAGTTCAAGCATGTCAACGACATGCGGGGCCATGTCACCGGCGACCATCTGCTGTGTGCGATCGCCATGCGGGTCAAGGAGATGGCTGGCAATGCGATCGTTGGCCGCCTGATGGGGGATCAGTTCATCCTCTTCTTCCCGCATGCGCGCGACAAGCAGGTGCTGGATGCCGACATCCGCAAGCTGCATGCCGCCGTCCAGGGGCAATATGAAGTCGATGAAGTAACCTTCCTCGTCTCGCTCAGTGCCGGTTATGCTGTTCTTGAGAGCGATGCCTTCGCCATGGACGAATGGAGCGTCAAGGCTGACCTTGCGCTATTCGAAAGCAAGTCGCGCATAAAGGGTGGCATCGCCGGTTTCGAGCGCGAGATGGACGGCCGCTATATCGAGCAGCAGAAGCTGAAGGCGGATTTACGCGAGGCGGTGGCTGCAAATGCGCTGCACCTCGTCTTCCAGCCTATGTTCAAGGCTGATGGTGCGCGCATCGAATGCGCCGAGGCCTTGGCGCGCTGGGTGCATCCGGAAAGGGGCTCGATCCCACCCGACGTCTTCATCCGGCTCGCCGAGGATATGGGCATCATCTCCGACATCACTCGTTTCGTGCTGTTCAAGGCCTGCAGCGAATGCATGACCTGGCCGGAACACATCGCTGTCTCGGTCAACCTTTCGGCACGGGATCTGCGCGACGCTGACATCCTTTCAGTCGTCGCCGATGCGCTTGCCCAATCCGGCCTGGCGGCGGCGCGGCTTCATCTCGAGGTAACCGAAAGCTGCCTGATCGACGAACCGGCGGCGGTGCGCGCCATCCTGGCGGAACTCAGGTTCCGTGGCATCACCATCGCCATCGACGATTTCGGCACCGGCTTCTCCAGCCTCAGCTATCTCGACACGCTGCCGCTCGATATCGTCAAGATCGACCGCTCCTTCGTGCGCAACATCGTCGAGGATACCCGCCGCCTCAAGCTTCTGCGTGGCACCGTCAATCTCGCCCGCGAACTCGGCCTCAAAATTGTCATCGAGGGTGTGGAGACCGAGGAGCAGCTGGCGCTACTCAACAAGCACCGCAGCGCCGACCTCGTGCAGGGCTATGTTTTCTCGCCGCCCGTGCCCTCCCAGAACATCACGCTGCTGCAAGAGGGCATCATCGGCCGCCGCACCGTCCAGCGCCGTCGCACCAAGGTCGCCTGAGCCTCCTGCAAGTGACTGGTTGTCCAGCCGAAAATCTTGCGGGCCGTTAACCTTAATAATTTAAATTTAACGCAAATTCTCAGATTTTCTTGCCTATATATCGGCGGCGTATGATTAATGATCCGTTAACGAGCGGATCGAGAGAATGTCAGACACACTTTTTACGCGTGGCGATTTCAGCAGGAAAATCCTGGAAATTCTAGACCACGTCGAATATCGCCGTGTCGAAAGCAACGAAGACATGGAGGAGGTGGAGCGGCTGCGCTATAAGGCCTATAAGGCTCATGGCGCGCTGTCGCTTGCCCCGGAAGGCCTATTGGACGATGTCGATTTCGACAGCCATGCCTATATTTTCGGTCTTTACTATTATGGCGAACTGGTCAGTACGATCCGAATTCACTATGTGACGCCGGATCATCGTATCAGTCGGTCCGGAGAGGCCTTTCCCGAGGCGATGGATGAGCTTTTGGACGCGGGGCTGACCTTGATCGACCCGGCGCGTTTTGCGGCTGATCCGGAACTCACCGCCAACATGCCATGGGTTCCTTATCTGACGCTGAGACCCGCCATCGTTGCGGCAGCGTATTTCCGGGCTGACCGCGTTATTCAGTCCGTCCGGCCCCCGCATGCCGCCTTCTACAAGCGGGTCTTCTATGCCGATACCATTGTGCCCGGCCGACTGGCGGAGAGTTACGGGGTTGACGTGACGCTGATGGCAACGAATGTGGTCGAGGTCGGGCGCAAGCTTTTGACGCGTTACCCCTTCTTCATCTCCAGCGCCAGCGAGCAGCGCATGATGTTTTCGCGCAAGCCGAACGACACGCTGCCGCCTCTCACCATCATTCCGACGGCGCGTTTCGTGCCGCCAGGCGAACTTGGTACCGATCTGCCGCTGTGATTTCTCTTTCTTCGCGATAGAGGGACGATACCCGTCAGGGCAGATGAGGCGTGGGCGACAGTCGAAAACCGCATCTGTCGTCGGACCTCCTTTCATCCGGCCGTTGAGGTCGTCTTTTCGTTCGGATGATGTCGCGGTGAGGCGTTCCTGCGGCATTCTCATGCATTGCGCTTTCGCCCGTCATTGTGTAATCCCTGCGGGTAGGGGTTTGCCTTGCTGGGGCAAGGGAATCAGGCAGCGTTAAGGCATTTCAGGGAGACGATATTCATGGCCGAACATCATACCGGACCGGTCGAGACCGGCGCGCCGATGGACTACAAGGAACATGAAAAGACCTACGACATGTTCATTGCCGGCACGAAATACGGCACGATGATTCTAATTGCCCTGATGCTTGCCATGGCTGCAGGTTTCTTCGGCGGCGCCGGCTTCCTCGGCGGCATCCTCGTCTTCCTCATCATTCTCGTCGCCGGCATCTTTCTGCTCCGCTAAGCGCGGCCTGCGGGAAGACAAGGTTTTTCCGAACTTTGTGATGTAGATGCTTGGCCCGCGCAGGCAAGCAGCCTGCGACGGTCCAGCTGACCCGGAGGAGGGGGCAGTTGGCGAATATCATTTTCGTAGCAAAGGAAATCACTGATGATGAGACGCGCGTTGCCGCGTCTGTCGAAACCGTGAAAAAGATGAGGTCGTTCGGCTTCGATATTATCGTTGAATCAGGCGCCGGAACGCTTTCCCGCATTCCGGACAGCGAGTTCGAGGCCGTCGGTGCTGCAATCGGCACATTCGCGGATGCAGCGTCCGCCGATGTCATCCTCAAGGTCCGCCGGCCGAGCGAAAGCGAAATTGCCGGCTACAAAGCCGGTGCCGTCGTCATCGCCATCATGGATCCCTATGGCAATGACGAGGCGGTTGCCGCGATGGCTCGATCGGGTCTTTCCACCTTCTCCATGGAACTGATGCCGCGCATTACCCGCGCGCAGTCGATGGACGTGCTGTCATCCCAGGCCAATCTTGCCGGCTATCAGGCCGTCATCGAAGCCGCCGTCGTTTATGACCGAGCCCTGCCGATGATGATGACGGCGGCAGGTACGGTTCCCGCCGCCAAGGTTTTCGTCATGGGTGCGGGCGTTGCCGGTCTGCAGGCGATCGCGACGGCGCGCCGTCTTGGCGCCGCCGTCTCGGCGACAGATGTCCGCCCCGCGGCCAAGGAACAGGTCGCCTCGCTCGGCGCCAAGTTCATCGCCGTCGAGGACGAAGAGTTCAAGGCGGCGGAAACGGCCGGCGGCTATGCCAAGGAAATGTCCACCGAATACCAGGCCAAGCAGGCGGCACTCGTAGCCGAGCATATCGCCAAGCAGGACATCGTCATCACGACCGCACTCATCCCCGGCCGTCCGGCGCCGCGGCTGGTGTCGCGCGCCATGCTGGCTTCGATGAAGCCGGGTGCGGTGGCTGTCGATCTCGCGGTCGAGCGTGGCGGCAATATCGAAGGCGTGGTCGCGGGTGAGGTCGCCGATGTCGAAGGCGTGAAGGTAGTCGGCTTCTCGAACATGGCGGGCCGTGTGGCCGCCAGTGCCTCCGCGCTTTATGCCAAGAACCTTGTCACCTTCCTGGAGACGATGGTGAACAAGGAAACGAAATCGGTCGTGCTCAACCTCGAAGACGAGCTCATCAAGGCGACGATGCTGACCTATGCGGGGGATGTCGTGCATCCGGCATTCGGCGGCGCCAAGAAGGGGGATAACTGATGGCCAGTGAAGCAATGGACAAGGCGCTGGAACAGCTCGACCAGGCCGTCACCGCGGTTATCACCGCTGCTGCCCAGGCACCTGAGGCGGCAAGTGCCGCAACCGGCGGGGCGATCGATCCCTTCGTCTTCCAGTTCGCGATCTTCGTGCTGTCGATCTTCGTTGGCTACTACGTCGTCTGGTCGGTGACGCCGGCGCTGCATACGCCGCTGATGGCCGTGACCAATGCGATCTCCTCGGTCATCGTCGTCGGTGCGCTGCTTGCGGTCGGCATTTCGACCAGCGGCCTTGCGACCGGCTTCGGTTTCGTGGCCCTCGTACTCGTCTCGGTGAATATCTTCGGCGGCTTCCTCGTCACACAGCGCATGCTGGCAATGTACCGCAAGAAGGACAAGTGAGGCGCCGATGACCAATCTTGCAGCCTTCCTCTATCTCGTTTCCGGCGTGCTCTTCATCCTGGCGCTGCGCGGGCTCTCGCATCCGGCCACCAGCCGCAAGGGCAATCTCTATGGCATGATCGGCATGGGGATTGCGATCCTCACCACGCTGGTGCTGGCAACACCGGATTTCGGCGGCTTCGTGCTCATCATCCTCGGTCTTGCCATCGGCGGCAGTGCGGGCGCCTATATCGCCCGCACCATCGCCATGACCTCGATGCCGCAGCTCGTGGCCGGCTTCCATTCGCTGGTCGGCCTTGCCGCGGTTCTGGTCGCCGCATCGGCGCTCTATACGCCTGATGCCTTCGGAATCGGCGAGATCGGTCAGATCCACACCGAAGCACGCATCGAAATGGCGCTCGGCGTGGCGATCGGTGCGCTGACCTTCACCGGCTCCATCATCGCTTTTCTTAAGCTCGACGGGCGCATGTCCGGCAAGCCGATCCTGCTGCCCTTCCGGCATCTGATCAACATCACCCTGCTTGCCCTGATCGTGCTCTTCATCATCGGGCTGGCGGTGACGGAAAGCCATTTCGACTTCTGGGCGGTCGTGGCTCTGTCGCTGGCGCTCGGCGTGCTTCTGATCGTGCCGATCGGCGGCGCCGACATGCCAGTCGTCGTGTCGATGCTGAATTCCTATTCGGGCTGGGCCGCCGCCGGCATCGGCTTCACGCTCGGCAATCTGGCGCTCATCGTCACCGGCGCGCTGGTCGGCTCCTCGGGTGCGATCCTGTCTTATATCATGTGCAAGGGTATGAACCGCTCCTTCATCTCCGTCATCCTCGGCGGTTTCGGCGGCGAGACGTCGGGTGGTGCGGCGGATAACTCGGACAAGACCGTTAAGCTCGGCTCGGCCGAAGATGCGGCCTACCTGATGGCGAATGCCTCGAAAGTCATCATCGTGCCTGGTTACGGCATGGCGGTGGCGCAGGCACAGCATGCGCTGCGCGAACTCGCCGATAATCTCAAGAAGAACGGCGTGGAGGTGAAGTACGCGATTCATCCGGTCGCCGGCCGCATGCCCGGCCATATGAACGTGCTGCTTGCCGAGGCCAATGTGCCTTATGACGAAGTCTTCGAGCTTGAGGACATCAACTCGGAATTTGCCCAGGCCGATGTCGCCTATGTCATCGGCGCCAACGACGTCACCAACCCGGCGGCGCGCGACGACAAGACCTCGCCGATCTACGGCATGCCGATCCTCGACGTCGATAAGGCCAAGACCTGCCTGTTCGTCAAGCGCTCGCTCGGCTCGGGCTACGCCGGCATCGACAACACGCTGTTCTACAAGGACGGCACGATGATGCTGCTCGGCGATGCCAAGAAGGTGACGGAAGAGATCAACAAGGCGATCGCTCATTAGCGCGTTTTCGTTTTTCCTCGAATCCCGAAAATGCTCTATCGCCTTGTTCTTACACAGTTCCCGACGCAAAGCCGCTGCGCATTTCCGCTGGAATTGCTCTCATCGAAAAGCCCGCTTCGGCGGGCTTTTCATTTGCCGCCGGGAGCGATCAGATTTCGCCCGGCACCAGTGTCATCTTCTCGACACCGACGGCGAGATTGAGACCTTCCTGGGCCTGCAGGTTCAGCGGCTGCAGCATGAAGGCCTTGTTGGTGCCGCCGGCAATGACCTTGGCACCTCCACCGGCACCGAGGCTGGCATCGGCGCCAATGCCGTAATATTCTCCTGCCAGCGCGAAATCGGGAACATTGGTGCCGGTCTTGGCAAGCACCTGCCAGATCATCACGCTCTTGCCGGTCTGGCCGATATCGATGCCGAATTTTTCGATCTTGCCGGCATAGACCGCCTTCGGGCCACCGGAAGCTGGCGTATAGGTGCAGATCAGGTTCTTCTCAGACGTGACGATCAGCCCCTGGCCGCCATCCGATCCGCAGACGAGCCGGCCAAGCGACATATAGTCGGCAGCTGTGGCAGACCCGGCCCAGGCTGCAGCCGAGACGACTGCAGCCGCAATCATGGTTTGCTTGAACATGGTCCTTCTCCTTTTGAATGACCTGTTCGAAACGGACGGTTGCAGTGATTGTTCCGGTTGCGCTACTCGCGCTCCATCATCCCACGCTGGGCGGTGAGGATCCAGACGAGACCTTCCGGGCGGAAGTCAATATCGACCTTGCCCCGGAAAGCGGCGGCGGCATGCGCCTTGATGACGGTGGTGCCGAAGCCAGTGCGCGCCGGCGGTTTGACCGGCGGACCGCCGCTTTCAGTCCAGGTGAAACGCAGCATGTCGTCCTCTGCCGGCTGCCATTCGAAACGCACACGGCCTTGAGGCACGGACAGCGCTCCGTATTTTACTGAGTTGGTAGCAAGTTCATGCAGTGCTAGGCCGAGGTTCTGAACGGCATCGGGCTTGAGGATAAAATCCGTACCCTCGATTTTCACCTGCTCACGGGCCTGCGGAAAAGCCTGAAGATGAATATCGATGACGCGATGCAGCGAGACGCCGGACCACTGTTCGCCTGTCAGAAGCTCGATCGAGCGCACGAGCCCTTCAAGGCGATGGGCGACGGCCAGCCGGAATGTCTCGACGCTGTCGGCCTGTTTGGAGAGTTGACGCATCATGGCGAGAACGAGCGTCAGCAGGTTCTTGGTACGATGGACCAGTTCATGCATGACGAAGCGCAGCCGGTCCTCGCTCTGGCTGCGGTCGAAAGAGGCATTGGAAAGCGCAATCGCTACCTGGTTGGCCTCGATAACGCTGGTTTCGACCGGCGAGACGATATGGCCTTCGCCGAGCCGGTTCGCCATGTCGGCAATTTCACGGATCGTGGAACGGACTTGTCGGGCAACGGCATAGGCGGCAAGCACGGCGACGAGCAGCAGCACGAGGCCGCCGATCAGCAGGAAGCGCCAGGTGCTGAGTATTGGTGCCTGCGCAGTAGCGATCGGTCCCCATACCACCGTCTTCCAGGACCAGCCGGGAATCTGCGCATAGCCCAGCATGGCGTGCGGGAGGATATCGCTGTCTTCGAAAACGCCGCTGGAAGCGACGAGCGAGGGCAGAATGCGTGGGTCGAAGGCTTCGCCGGGCTGCAGATTAGCGGGGCCGCGGCTCGCTACGACATGACCACCCTGATCGATCACCGCTGCCGACCAGCCGGAGGCAAGACCTTCGGTCGTGACGAGTTTTGCGAGGTCGTTGGCATTCTGGGTGATGATCAATGCGGCGACAGGATCCTCGTCACGCGGTAGGGTGACGTTATAGACCCACGTGCCGCTCGTTGCACCCACGAAGACGTCGGAGGCTTCGATCCGGCCGGACTTCATCGCGGCTTCGAAAGCCGCGATGTTCGTCGTCTTTCCGAGCGGCGTGCCGAAGGCGCGACGGGTATTGAGAAATTGCTGCCCGGCCCTGTCGACGGCGATCACATAGAGCGTATCGCCGCGCAGCGCCGTTTCTGTACGATTGTAGAAAGACTCATAGTCGCCGCCCTCCAGCTCCGGCGAGGAGGACAGCAGCCGCAAAGTCGTCGCCATATCCTGAAGCTGGCGGTCGATGGTTCGCGACAGCGCCAGCGCATCCTGTGCGGTTTCGCGCTTGAGTGTGGACCGCTGATTATCTTCCAACTGCATGAGAAGAAGGGCAACGAAGGCGAAGATCGGTAGCGCAATCGCCACGGCCATGGCGACGAGATATGTTCCGATCGCAGCTTTCGGGAAAAGACGTACGGCAAACTTCATCGATGCCGCCCCTGGTCTGTCGGGGCTGGATGCTGCGGAAGCACGGTTTCGCCTGCTGTCACGAAAGCAAGAATCCGCATCGCTCGCAAACGCCCCTTACATTCGTACCGCCCAATAGCCCGCTATCAAAGCACGGTCATGTTAGGGGGCAGGGCATTTGGTTGCAACCTACTAAAATAGTCAGGTGTAAAATCGTCAATTTTATTGTCGACTATCCTGCTTCGGCGAAGCGCTGCAACCGGAAAGGCATGAGGCTTTCGTCACTCTTGCCTGACAGAAGCTCTTCGGCTGCCAGCAGGCCCGCAAGCGGGGCAAGTGTGACACCGGAGTGCATCACCGCGGCGTAGAGACCCGGCAGGCCGGCATTTCCGATGATGGGAAAACCATCAGCCGGTGTCGGGCGATAGCCGATAGTGAAGAAATCGAGCTTCAAATCGCCATTGTCTATGATCGTCGCCTTCACGTGTGCGAAGAGTTCCGCAGCGCTTGCCTGATGGTCTTCGCAGGGAGCGCCGCCACCGAAATCCGTGCCGGCGATGATACGGCCTTCCGCTGTCTGGCGCATATGCAGACGCGGTGTCATGACGAGGCCGTTCAAGCGTTTCGAGACAGGACGGGAGTGCACGATCAGGCCGGCCGGCGTGGAGAGCGGCAATGTTATTCCCGCCGAGGCAGCGACCGGAACTGCGCCTGCGCCTGCGGCCAGCACGACATGATCGGCTTCGCGCATGCCTTCCGACGTGACGACCCCGATGACTCGTCCACCACTCTGAAGCAGACCGTTGACCGTGGCATGAACGAATGTCGCACCATGCGCCTCAGCATCAGCAAGCATCAAACGTGCGGCGGCAACAGGCTCCACCGCACCTTCTTCTGCGATATAGAGGGCGAAATCCGGATATTCGCCGAGGCCGGGTTCGAGCAGCGCGCTTTCTTCCCGGTTCAGCCGGGTGATACCGTAGCCCCAACGGCCATGCTCATCGGCATAGGTTTCGAGATCGGCCGGCGGTATATCCCAGCAGAGGCCGCCGCACCAGGTAAGCGGCAGGCCGGGCAGTTCCCGCGTCAGCCGCTTCCATTCGGCCATCGCCCTGCGGCGGAAATGGAAATAGAATTCAGGATTGCCCCAGCTCGCATTGATCCAGGCAAAGGAGCAAGGTGTCGCCACACCGCCGAGTTCTTCGCTGATGATGGTGACTGCTGCACCCTTGCGTGTGAGATGCCAGGCGATGGAGGCGCCAATGATGCCGGCGCCGACGACGATCACATGCGGTTTCGCTGTCATCGTCATCACCTTTTCCTGTTTCTGCTAGCCGGCCGTGCCGCCGACGCGGGCAAGGCCGTCCCGGGCTGGCTGGTACTTCGGATCGAGGCCGACAGCGTGGCGGTAGGAACGGATTGCCTTATCCTTCTCGCCGCGGCGCTCGTAGACAAGAGCCTGGTTTGCCCAGGATTCGGCGAGGTTGCCATTCAGCTCGATCGCGTGGTTGAAATCAGCGAAGGCGTTGTCGTCGTCGTTCAGCGCGATATAGGAAATGCCGCGGCCATTATAGGGCTCGGGCGAGTTCGGCGAGAGCGAGATCGCCTTCGAGAAGTCGTCGATCGCCTTATCCTGCTGATTGCGCTTCTGATAGATCAGGCCACGGTTGTGGTAGGCACGGCCATCCGTCGTGCCGAGCTGGATCGCTCTCGAGAAATCGTTGAAGGCCTGATCGTCCTGGCCGGCCATGCGGTAGACATTGCCGCGGCCGATATAGGCGACGTCATAGCTCTGATTGATCTGCAGCGCGGCATTGTAATCGCCGATCGCCTGCGCCTGCTGACCCATGTTGCGGTAGACCAGCGCGCGGTTGGCATAGGCCTGGAAGAAGCGCGGGTTGATCTGCAGCGCCGTATTGAAGTCGTCGAGCGCCTTGCGGAACTCTCCGGCGCGACCATAGGCGGAACCGCGGACATTATAGCCTTCCGGATCGCGCGGATTGGCATTGATGACGGCCGTCAGCGACGCGATGTTTTCCTGCGAGCCCTGCGCCTTGTCGATGCGGATCACAGCATCAGACGTGTTGGTCGTTTCGCAACCGGCAAGGCCAAGTGCGGCGATAAGAGCCAGAGAGGCAAATACGACCGATTTCTGCGAACGCAACGAGCGGGACGGGTTGAAGGTTATTATAGCCATTCGGGCTCGCTTTCCCCATGCATCATATCCGGCAAGGCGGATATGCAATCTTCAGCAGCAAATTAAAAAAGGCGGCGGCGAAACTCATCGCCCCCGCCACACATGCACCTGAAAACGTCGAAAAAACGACGGCCGCCTCAGCGTGCTGCAACCAGACCTTCGCGCTGCGCGCGCTTGCGGGCCAGCTTGCGAACGCGACGAACAGCCTCGGCCTTTTCGCGAGCACGCTTCTGCGACGGCTTCTCGTAGTAGTCGCGCATCTTCATTTCGCGAAAAATGCCTTCGCGCTGCATCTTCTTCTTGAGAGCGCGGAGAGCCTGGTCAACATTGTTATCGCGGACAAGTACCTGCACGAGAATCACGTTCCTTTGGTTTGGTTGATGCCGGAAGGCGGCGCAGCGCCTGGGGCAAAAATATAACGTTCGCGCGGCCGCAGCCTTGCGATTGGTGAAGCGGGATAGCAGATCGAGGGAGTGAAGTCCAGACGGCATGTGCGAATGGGCGGAAAAATGCCGGCCATGATTACGGGGCGCTAGAAGCGGGCCGTCTCGGGCTTGGTTTCGTCGAGCGCGGCGATCGCTTCCTTCAGCGCGGCTATCACGCGGGAACGGTCGGCGGGCTCAAGCCGAGCCATGTCCAGATGCAGGTCCAGGCCGGCCAGATGTTCGCTCAGAACGCGGCTCTTGTGATCGGTGCCGAGCATCAGCCCGTCCACGGCGTAAGGTACGATCTCCCGCTGGATCCCCTTCATGGTGATCGGCGGCAGGGGATGGGCGTCAACGATATCCTTCACCAGCGCATAGGTTTCGTAGCTGATGACGATTTCGCCGCCCTGAGCAATCGATTGAAGGCGGGCGGCGAGGTTCGCTTCGGCGCCGATGATCGTATAGTCCATGCGGTCGTTGCTGCCGAAATTGCCGACGTTGCAGTAACCGCTGTTGATCCCCATGCGTACCACGAAGGGCTCCTCGGTGCCGTTTCTGCGCCATCTGTCCTTCAGTTCACCGAGCCGGCGCTGCATGTCCACCGCCATGCGCAGGCATGCCTTGGCGTCTTCCTCCGGCCCCTTGGTCTCGGGATCGCCGAAGAACACCAGCATCGCATCGCCGATGAACTTGTCCACCGTGCCGCCATGGTTGAGTGCGATGGCGGACATTTCGGTCAGATATTCGTTCAGCATCTCCGTCAGTGCTTCCGGCTGCAGGCGCTCTGTCGTCGCGGTGAAATCCTTGATGTCGGAGAAGAAGATCGTCAGGCGCTTGCGCTCGGTGTGGACGACCACATCCTTCTGGCCGCTGAAGATGCTCTTGTAGATCTGCGGCGGCAGGTAACGGGAAATCTTGAGAGAAACGCTGGCGAGGAATTCGTTTGCGGCTTCAAGGTCGCGGTTGGCGCTGTGGATGACGCGCGTCTGCTGACGCTGCAGGACGATGAAGCTGATGCCGATGATGGCGACGAAGAGGAAGTAGCAGAGCAGATATTTGAAGGCGAGAATATTGCTCGCATAGGGCTGACGGATGATGACTTCCTGGATGCCGCGCACATCGCCCACCTTCCAGTCTTTCTTCGGGCTTTCGGGATGGGTATTGTGGCAGGCCACACAGGCCTGACCCATGACGACAGGTGTGATGAGCCGCAGCGTATCGGTAAATCCGACGCGGGTGAGATCCGTCAGCGTCTGGCCGGAATTGGTGCGCAGAGCCGTGAGCGACGCCTTTTCGAAACTATCGAGATCGTGAGGCGCACGGTTCTTGAAGGGGAGATCCGAGAGGAACCGATAGGTAATATTGGCCTGCTGCTCCCTGATGACGTCGCCGAGTTCCAGCGAAAGCGTCGCCGGCAGCGGAATGGCGCCTGGAATATTGGCATAGTTGTGGGAGACGACGGTGCCGCTGACGTCACCTGCCTGATGGGCAGCAAGCACCCGGCCGACGACATTGGCCGAATAATAGGAGCGGATACTTGTGACGAGCGAACTCATGTCCCGCGCCTGCCGGCGCAGAGCGCTTTCGGAGAGATCGCTGATATCGAGCCAGACAGCAAGCGGCAGTCCGGCCAGCATCGCCAGCACGACGACGACCAGCCAGTAGCCGCTTCTGCGCGCGGTGAAAGCCGAATCTTCGGCAGTTCTTGCCGTGGTCTCTCCTTGCGGATCTGCCATGGCTCATCCCCTCGACATCAATCGCATTATTAAATCCCCTGAGACACAGAAACATTTCGTCGCGTGCTCGGCAAGGCCGACGCTTGAAGGTCGGGCCGAAAGCGAGGACCAAATCTGGAAGTAATTTCACGCTGTGTTGCCGTTACATCTCGGCGAAAATACTGGGCCGGTGCGATGGGCGGATTCTGCATTGCCGTCCGTTTGTTTTTCAGCTTGTGCGCATGAGCGAATGGTCTTTGACGTCGAACAGGCGTAGCCTGCCTGCGGCGGGGAGGTCGAGCAAAACATGACGCGCTTGCAGCAGATCGGTGTGCTGATCGGCCTGATCATCGTGGCCGCGCTTACGATGTTCCGGGCAAGCGATCCGCCGGTGTTGAAGCAGATCCGCGACGTCACCTTCGATGAGTATCAGCGCCTTGTGCCGCGCAGCTTCGCAGCGATGCCGGTCCGAGTGGTCGATATCGACGAGGCTTCCCTGCGGGAGTTCGGCCAGTGGCCCTGGCCGCGCGACAGGCTGGCAACGCTGGTCGAGCGTCTCTCCGACATGGGAGCGGCGGCCATCGCCTTCGACGTCATCTTCGCCGAGCCCGACCGAATGTCGCCGCGCAATGTCATCCAGGAGGTGGAGGGCGTCGATCCATCGCTTGCGGCGCAATTGCCCGACAATGACGAGATATTCGCGCAATCGATCGAAGGAAAGCCTGTCGTTCTCGGCTTCGGGCTTTCCAACGAGGGTAATTACAAGCCGCCGGTAAAAGCCGGCTTTGCCTTTACCGGCGAAAGTCCGCTAGCCGCACCTCCGCATCTTAACGCTTCCACGCCGCTCCGGCCGAGGCTGGAGGCGAATGCCGCGGGGCTTGGCCATGTCAGTCTCAATCCCGGCAGCCCGTCATCGGTGGTTCGTGCAGTGCCGTTGTTCCTCAGCGATGGCGAGCAGTTTTATCCCAATCTTGCGATCGAAGCGTTGCGGGTAGCGCAGGGTGCTTCGACCTATGTACTGGCCGGCGCGCCAGACAGGGCAGGGATCATCACCTCGGCGAAAATCGGTAATTTCATCGTCCCGCTGACGGCTGCCGGAGAGATCTGGCTTTATGTGACGCCGAACCGGGCGGAACGTTATATCTCGGCCCGAAAGGTCCTTGCTGCCGGCGGAGCGGCCCCCGATGTTGCTGCTCAGATCGAAGGCAGCATTATCTTCATCGGCACCTCGGCGGTCGGGCTGCAGGATATCCGCACCACCGCGCTCGGAGAAAATGTGCCCGGTGTTTCGCTGCAGGCACAGACGGTCGAGCAGATCCTCTCGGGCCGCTACCTGTCACGGCCGGACTGGGCCGACGGGCTGGAGATCCTCTCCATTGCCGTGGTCGGTTTCCTGCTCGTTCTTGTCACGACCTTCGTCAGCCCGGCTGTGGCTTTGGTCTGCGGCCTGGCGATCACCGCGATGGCGCTTGTTGCGTCGTGGTTCTGCTTTCTCTACGCCGGTCTGCTGTTCGATCCGCTGGCGCCGATCGTCAGCGGCTCCATCACGCATTTTGCGGCAACATCGTTCCGCATCCTCGTCATCGACAGGGAGCGGCGGGAAGTACGGCGCGCTTTCGGCCACTATCTCTCGCCTTCGCTGCTGCACCGGATCGAGCACACGCCTGACGCGCTGAAGCTCGGCGGAGACGAGCGTGAGCTCACCATGATGTTCGTCGATGTACGCAATTTCACGGAGATCAGTGAAAAGCTGACGCCGATCGCCGTCGTCCAGTTCCTTAATACGCTGCTCGATGCACTGAGCCGTCATGTCGTGGGGAACGAGGGAACGCTCGATAAATTCATCGGTGATTCCATCATGGCGTTCTGGAATGCACCGGTCGATGTTTCGGATCATGGGGCAAAAGCGCTGCGGGCGGCACTTGCCATGCGCGAGACGCTCGCCGAGCTGAACGCTCGCGATGCTTTCGGTTTCGGCAACGCTAGGCAGGTCAGGATCGGTATCGGCATCCATACCGGCCTTGCCTGTGTCGGCAATATGGGCGCAAAGACGCGCTTCAACTATTCGGCGGTTGGTGACGCCGTGAATGTCGCGGCGCGCATCGAATCCTGCTGCAAGGACGTCGGTTTCGACATCCTGATCTCCGACAGCACGGCGCGGGCGCAGAGCGGTGCGGCGCTCTTGGAGGCGGGAGCCATTCCGCTCAAGGGAAAGAGCAGCCGAACGCAGATCTTTGCCGTGATCGGCGACGAGAAGGTCGCCACCTCGCCGGAATTCGGTGCCCTGCATCTCGTCCATGAAGACGTGATGAGCGCCTTGCGTGTGCGCTCAAGGAACAGCCGCAAGCTGATCGGTGCGGCAAAGCTCGCCGGAGTACAGGTCTTGCCCGGTCTCACCGAATTCTACGAGCGGATATCGGGCAGGAACGATCATTTCCGGGAGGAAAACGATCTGCCGGAAAACCAGGCCGTCGAATAGTCAGTCAGCGATTGCGATTCCAGCCACCGTTCCGGTCCCTGCTCCCGTTTCCGCCCCAGCCGTGATTCCGGTCATGGCCACGGTGGTCGCGATCCCGATCTCTTCCCATGCTCTGGTCGTTGCCGGCGGTCTGGTTTTCGCCGCCGCCTCTTTCCTGTCTGCTCGGCTGGTCCTGGTGGTTATCTGCCCTTTCCGTACGGCCTGGCCTGTCAGACGCGCCATGTCTGTCCGCACGATTGAACCCGTCGTGCCGGTCCGGCCTTCCGTGATCGTCTCTATCGTCCTTATCCTTCCAGCCATGCTTGTCGTGTTTGTCGTGCCAGCCGTCCCTTGGTTTGTCATGGTGGGGTCTGTCATGATGAGGCTTGTCATGATGCGGCTTATCGTGATGCGGTTTTTCCGGCCGCTGCTTCGGCGGATCATCCTGCTTCTGCGGTTGCTGCGAGGGTGGGGGATCCGGATCCCGCGGCCGGGGTTCCTGGCGAAGCCGGTCTTTACGCTCGGGCTCAACCGAGGCCATCCGGCAGCCGCCAAGCAGGCCAAGGCCGCCTGATAGACTCTGATTGCCGGAAAGGAAGGGAAGGGCGCGCTGGTTACCCAGTCGCTGCAGCACGGCGCGGTTGACGGGTTGCGCATCCGTCATGTTGCCGTTCGGCCGCGCAATGACGCAATCGCAACGCTGCTGCAACTGCCGGCAGCCGCCCGGGCCGCAGAAGCTGGCCGCACCGTTCAGCAGCACCACGGCAGTCGTACCGTCAGGGCCGACATAGAAATCGAAAGCGGTGCCGCGCACGCCGATCGTGCCGGCCGGCGTCTGGATCTGGTAAGCCGAGGATTTCGAATTGCCGCTGACCCAGCGAAACGTGCCTTTAGCCGCCTTGATGGAGAGGCGTTTGACAGAGTCGGAATCGTCGTAAACATATTTGTCGATGACAACGGACGAGCCCCACCCGACGGCAAGCTTGGTGCCGTCGCGGAAGACGAACTGGCCGAGCCCGGATTGGGAGGTGCGGATACGCTCGTTGCGATGGACCTCGTCATTGACGATGATCGGACCGGCCTGTCCGCTCACTTCGGTTCTGATGAGGGTTGCCTGGCCGACAGGCTCGGCGGCAAGCGCAGGCCATGCGCTCAACAGCGTGAGGCACAAGCCCGCGATCCCTATGCTACGCAAACCCAACATGTGACACTCCACATATCGGAACATTAGCATTTGCAGTCGGCCGCTTCTGCCTGCCCTGTTGGGTGAGAAAAGGGCTATGCCGCATCTGCGAAGGGAGACGGCCACAAATGGAGGCGGTGCAGCTATCGTCGTGTCAAAACAAAAGCTCTTTCACGTCGCAAAAGAACCGTTGTGCCGCAATTCGATTTGCGATTTGTATGGCCACGACGAACAGCTTTTGCCTGAAGGAGATGATGGCGGATGCGGAAATATTCGGTTTTTGCCGTAGCGCGGGAGGCTCTGCGTGGGCACAGGGGCTGGGAAAAGCAGTGGACCTCGCCGGAGCCGCGACCCGAATATGACGTCATCATCATCGGCGGCGGCGGCCACGGGCTGGGCGCGGCCTACTATCTCGCCAAAGAGCATGGCATCACCAATGTGGCGGTGCTGGAAAAGGGCTGGCTCGGCGGCGGCAATACCGGCCGCAACACCACCATCATTCGCTCCAACTATCTCTATGAAGAGAGCATGCACATTTACGAGCACTCGATGAAGCTCTGGGAAGGGCTGTCGCAGGAGCTCAACTACAATGTCATGTATTCGCCGCGTGGCGTCATGATGCTGTCGCACAATGTGCACGACATGCAGAGCTTCAAGCGGCATATCCATGCCAATCGGCTTTACGGTATCGACAATGAATGGCTGACGCCGGAGCAGGCCAAGGCCTATTGCCCGCCGCTCGATATTTCGGCGACGGCGCGCTATCCGATCAACGGTGCAGCCCTGCAGCGTCGCGGCGGTACGGCGCGTCACGATGCTGTTGCCTGGGGTTATGCGCGTGCGGCGTCCGACCGTGGTGTCCACATCATCCAGAATTGCGAAGTCACCGGCATCCGCCGCGGCCCAGACGGACGCGTGACCGGCGTCGAGACCAACAGGGGCTTCATCGGCGCAAAGAAGGTCGGCGTGTCGGCCGCCGGCCACACGACAACGGTCATGAAGATGGCGGATGTGCGCGTGCCGCTGCAATCGAGCCCGCTGCAGGCCTTGGTTTCCGAGCCGCTGAAGCCGATCTTCCCCTGCGTCGTGATGTCGAACACCGTGCATGCCTATATCTCGCAGTCCGATAAGGGCGAGCTCGTCATCGGCGCTGGCACGGACCAGTATAATTCCTACTCCCAGACCGGCGGCCTGCAGATCATCACGCATACGCTGGACGCAATCTGCGAACTTTTCCCGATGTTCCGCCGCGTGAAGATGATGCGCCAATGGGGCGGTATCGTCGACAACACACCGGATCGTTCGGCCATCCAGTCGAAGACGCCCGTTCCGGGGCTTTACGTCAATTGCGGCTGGGGTACCGGCGGCTTCAAGGCGACGCCTGGTTCGGCCAATCTTTTCGCCCACCTGATCGCCCGCGACGAGCCGCACAAGTTCAATGCCGGGCTGACGCTGGAGCGTTTCCGCTCCGGCCGGCTGATCGACGAGGCGGCAGCTGCCGCCGTGGCGCACTGACAGGAGGACGACATGCTGCTGATCTATTGCCCTTACTGTCAGGAGGAGCGCTCCGAGCTCGAGTTCCGTGGAGCCGGTGACGCCCATATCGCTCGGCCGACCAATATCGCTTCGATTTCGGATGAAGCGTTCGAGGAGTATTTCTTCCTGCGCGATAATCCGAAAGGCCTGATTTTCGAACGCTGGCGGCACATGCATGGCTGCGGGCGCTTCTTCAACGCGGCGCGCGATACTGTCAGCGACAAGTTCATCATGACCTACAAGGCCGGTGAACCGAAGCCTGACATCGGGACTGCGGCCGAGCCGCATGCGCCGGTCGAGACCTATGAAGCTGTTGAAGGAGAGGCCCAATGAGCGGCACCAACCGTATTGTCGGCAAGGGCCGACTGACGCCCGCCAGGACCGCGCGTTTCACCTTCGACGGTAACAGCTATACGGCGCTCGAAGGCGATACTGTTGCCTCAGCCTTGATTGCCCATGGTGTGCACCTTGTCGCCCGGTCGTTCAAATATCATCGCCCGCGCGGCATTCTTTCGGCCGGCGCCGAGGAGCCGAATGCACTGATCGATGTCGCCCGCGACAGCGCCCGCAAGCAGCCGAACGTCAGGGCAACCGTGCAGGAAGTCTTCGACGGCATGATCGTGAAGTCGCAGAATCGCTGGCCGTCGCTTTCCTTCGATATTGGTGCGATCAATAACCTGTTCTCGCCCTTCTTCGCAGCGGGCTTCTACTACAAGACCTTCATGTGGCCGCGGGCTGCGTGGAAACGCGTATACGAGCCGATGATCCGCCGCGCTGCCGGCCTTGGCGTCGCACCCACAGAGGGCGATCCTGACCATTACGCCAGCCGCTACGCTCATTGCGACGTGCTGGTCGCCGGAGCCGGTATTGCCGGGCTTTCGGCAGCACTTGCCGCTGCAGAAGCCGGCGCCAAAGTCATCCTTTGCGACGAACAGGCGGAAGCCGGCGGCGCGTTGCGTTTCGATGTTGGCGTCAAGGTGGATGGGCTCGACGGCTACGCCTGGGTACAGAAGACCCTTGCGCGGCTGAAGGCCATGGAGAATGTGCAGGTCCTGACCCGCACGACAGCCTTCGGCTACTACAACCACAATTTCGTCGGCCTCGTCGAACGGGTCACGGACCATATTGCTCTTCCCACCCGCGATCTGCCGCGCGAACGGCTGTGGCAGGTCCGCGCCAAGCGCGTTGTGCTTGCGACCGGGGCGATCGAGCGCCACATGGTATTTCCGAATAACGACCGGCCGGGCATCATGCTCGCCTCGGCTGGCCGCATGTATCTCAATCATTATGGCGTTGCGGTTGGCCAGAAGGTCGGTATCTATACCGCGCATGACTCGGCTTACGAGGCTGCTTTCGACCTGAAGCGCGCGGGTGTTTCGATTGCAGCGATCGTTGATATCAGGCAAGCGCCAGGTGCGGCGGTACTCACTGAGGCTCGTGCGCTCGGTATCGATGTGCTGACCGGCCAGTCGGTCGTCAACACATCGGGCGCTTTGCGCATCTCCTCTATGACGGTGGCGCGCAACGGCGGTGGTTCGCCACGCAAGATCGCCGTCGATGCGCTGCTCGTCTGCGCCGGCTGGACACCCTCCGTACACCTCTTCTCGCAGTCGCGGGGCAAGGTTGCCTTCGATGCGGAGACGCAGCGTTTCCTGCCCGGCACCTACGCACAGGACTGCCTTTCCGTCGGCGCATGCAACGGGACGGACGGCCTGCAGCAAACCGTCGAGGAATCGCTTGCCGCCGGTGAACTGATGGCGCAGGCCGTTGGCAGACAGGCGGGCAGCAAGATCGGGATTTCGGTCGAGCAGGCCTTCAACTGGACGGGTGGCATGATCGGTGCGGCCGAAGGTGCCGGGCCGGACACGAATGCTAAGGCCTTCATCGATTTCCAGCACGATGTTTGCGCCAAGGATATCCGCCTTGCTGTGCGCGAGGGCATGCATTCGATCGAGCATATCAAGCGCTTCACGACGAACGGCATGGCGTCCGATCAGGGCAAGCTTTCCAACATGCATGGCCTGGCGATCGCTGCCGAAACACTCGGCAAGGATATTCCGCAGGTCGGTCTCACCACCTTCCGCGCGCCCTATACGCCGGTGACTTATGGTGCGTTGATCTCGCATTCGCGTGGGCCGCTGTTTGACCCGACGCGCAAGACGCCCCTGCACGCCTGGGAAGAGGCCAAGGGCGCGATCTTCGAAGATGTCGGCAACTGGAAGCGCGCCTGGTTTTATCCTCGTGCCGGCGAAACGATGCATCAGGCCGTTGCCCGCGAATGCCGGACGGCACGCGAGGCCGCCGGTATCTTCGACGCTTCTACCCTCGGCAAGATCGAGGTCGTCGGGCCGGATGCCGCCGAATTCATGAATCTCATGTACACGAATGCCTGGGATACGCTGAAACCAGGTAAATGCCGCTACGGCATCATGCTGCGCGAGGATGGTTTCGTTTATGACGACGGCGTCGTCGGTCGTCTCTCCGAGGATCGCTTCCATGTGACGACCACGACCGGCGGGGCGCCGCGTGTTCTCAACCATATGGAAGACTACCTGCAGACGGAATTCTCGCATCTGAAGGTATGGCTGACCTCGGTGACCGAGCAATGGGCCGTGATCGCCGTGCAGGGGCCGAAGGCGCGCGACATCGTAGCGCCGCTGGTCGAGGGTCTCGATATTTCCAACGAAGCCTTCCCGCATATGAGTGTTGCGGAATGCAAGGTAGCCGGCGTTCCGGCGCGTCTCTTCCGTGTCTCCTTCACCGGCGAGACGGGTTTCGAAATCAACGTGCCCGCCGACTACGGCCAGTCGGTGCTGGAGGCCGTGTGGGCCAGTGCCGAGCCGCTCGGCGCCTGCGTCTACGGCACGGAGACCATGCATGTGCTGCGCGCCGAAAAGGGCTACATCATTGTCGGCCAGGATACGGATGGCACCGTGACGCCCGACGATGCGGGGCTTTCCTGGGCTGTTTCCAAGAAGAAGGCGGACTTCGTCGGTATCCGCGGCCTGAAGCGCCCGGACCTTGTGAAGGAAGGTCGCAAGCAGCTCGTTGGTCTTGCCACCAAGGATGAGAAGCTGGTGCTCGAAGAGGGGGCGCAGATCGTTGCCAACCCGAACCAGCCGAAGCCGATGACGATGCTCGGTCATGTGACCTCGGCCTACTGGTCGGAAAATTGCGGCCGCTCGATCGCCTTTGCATTGGTTGAAGGTGGGCGCAACCTCGTCGGCGAGACGCTCTATGTGCCCATGCCGGATCGGACAATTCCGGTCGAGGTGACGGATCTGGTGTTCTTTGACAAGGAAGGAGGCCGTATCCATGGCTGAGGTCACAATTCGCAAACCGGCGCTTTCCGGTCTCCTTGCCGGTTCGGCCACGGTGCGCGTGACGGTGGCGCCAGTTGCCAGCCGTCTTTCGCTGCGCGCGCCGGCTGAATCCGTATCGGCACTCTCCTCCGCTTTGGGAGTAGCTTTGCCGACTATACCCAAGACGTCCGGTCGCGCTGCGGGGCGCTCGGTGCTTTGGCTGGGGCCGGATGAATGGCTCGTCATCGATGAGGACGGCTCGGACCTGCCTGCACTTCTCGCTGATGCCGGCGCTCTTCATTCGGCAGTTGATGTGTCCCATCGCAATGTCGGTTTCATCGTCTCGGGACCTGGCGCAGTGGTAACCCTTTCCGTTGGTTGCCCGCAGGACCTCTCGCTCGAAGTCTTTCCGGTGGGCGCTTGCTCGCGGACGATCTTCGGCAAGGCCGAGGTCGTGCTCTTTCGAACCGAGGACGATACGTTCCGGGTGGAGTGCTGGCGGTCGTTTTCGGATTATGTTTTCGGGCTGCTGGCCGAAGGTGCGGAGGACGCAGGACATTAAAGCGTGTCGCGATCTTTCAGATTCGCTGGCCACGCTTTAGGTCTTTGTTTTACGCAATTCCGAACACGCAACCGCTCACACTGTTGCCGGAATTGCTCTAAACCCCGCAATTGGCCTTAAGCGTCTTCCGGTCGATCCTTCGGGTCGAACTGGATGATCGTGATCCAGCGGGCGGTGAGCGCCGGCTTCTTTTCGTTCTCGATTTCGATCGAGACGTCATAGGTCGTCATCAGCATGCCGGCGCCCCTGAAGCGGGCATCCGAAAGCACGAAGTGGCCGCGGATGCGGGTGCCGCTTTTGACCGGTGACATGAAGCGGATTTTGTCGAAGCCGTAATTGATGCCCATGGTCTGCTCGCGCACCTTGGGCAAGCAGTTGTAGTTCATCGTCGAAAGCAAAGAGAGCGTCAGGAAACCATGGGCGATGGTGCCGCCGAAAGGGCTTTCGGCTGCTGCGCGAACAGGATCGACGTGAATGAACTGATGGTCGCCGGTTGCCCCGGCAAAGGCATCAATCATCTTCTGATCGACGAGTATCCAGTCAGATAATCCTGTTTCCGTGCCGACCAGCTCCCGGACATCCGAGAGCGAAATTTCCGTGACCATGCATTCCTCGTAAAAAGCCGCAGCCGCAAGCCTTATCGCGCATTCATGACGATTGCGACAACGATTCTCGCAGGCCGGTAACGTGGATCAATTTTCCACGAAAAAGGCGACTGAACGCGGTTCCACCATGACACGGGCAGCGACGTTTCGCGTCTCGCCGGGCAGAAGCTGGCGCCAGTTTGCTTCGCCGGTTGAGAGAAGCGTGAATAGCTGATGCTGCTCGGAGCGATTGAACAGGACGGCGAGGCGGGTCTGTTTGCGGGAAGAACGATCGCGGGTCGCCATCATCATGCCGAGAGTGGAGAGCGAGGGTGTTTCCCATTCGCCTGTTGTCATCGGTTCGCCGGAGAGCGATATCCATTCCACATCACCGTTGCCGGAGAAGAAGGTCAGATCGGAGAATACCGAGAAGCGGCGACGAAGCGTAGCGACGAAGGCGGTATGGGCGATCAGGTCTTCGTCCAGCAGCTTCCAATCGACCCAAGTGATTTCATTGTCCTGGCAGTAGGCATTGTTGTTGCCATGCTGCGTGCGTCCGCCTTCATCGCCCGCCGTGAGCATAATGCTGCCGCGGCTGGCAAAGAGCGTAGAGATGAGCGCCATGACATCGGCCTTGCGGCGCTCACGGATCACGGGATAAACGGTCTCGCCTTCGACGCCGTTGTTCCACGAATGGTTCTCGTTGTGACCGTCGCGATTGTTCTCGCCGTTCGCCTCATTGTGCTTGCCGCTGTAGGAGACGAGGTCCATGAGCGTGAAGCCGTCATGGGCCGCGAGGAAATTGACGCTGCGGGTCGCTGTTCCGCCATTGGCTGAGAAGATGTTCGACGAGCCGGCCAGCACGGTTGCGAGCGAACCCGTCTTCCAGCCATCGCCGCGCCAATAGCATCTGATGTCATCGCGGGCACGGTCATTCCATTCCAGGAAGGGCGCCGGGAAATTGCCGAGCTGATAGCCGCTTGGACCGATATCCCAGGGTTCGGCGATCATGATGCGATCGGTGAGCAGATCGTCGGTGAGGATCGCGGCCAGTGTGCCATTCCGCTCAAAGCCGTTTTCTGTGCGGCCGAGAATGGGGGCAAGGTCGAAACGGAAGCCGTCGATACCGGCATTGCGCACGAAATGGCGCAGGCTGTCGATGATGAGCTGTTGAACATAGGGATGATCGCAGGCAACCGTATTGCCGGTGCCGGTGTCGTTGACGAGCACGGACGGCCGGTCCGGCACGTGACGATAGTAGCTGAGATTGTCGATGCCGCGCAGCGATAGTGTTGCGCCATAGCGGTCGCTCTCGCCTGTATGGTTGAAGACGAGGTCAAGGATGACGGCAATGCCCTCCTCATGCAGTCTCGCCACCGTGTCGCTGAGCTCTGCAATACCGCCCGGCACGATGCGCGGATCGAGTGCCATGAACGCAACAGGATTGTAGCCCCAGCCGTTCGTAAGTCCGAGTGGCGGCAGATGCCGCTCGTCGATCCAGGCGGTGATCGGCATCAGCTCGACGGCATCGACGCCAATGCGCTTCAGGTGAGCGATAACGGAGGGATGGGCAAGAGCGGCGACCGTGCCGCGCTGAGCTTCCGGCACATCCGGATGCAGGATGGTGAAGGGCTTGACCGCCACTTCGTAAATAAAGCCGCCCGGTTTGAAGAGCGGCTTTCGGATTTTGACGGGCGCGTCTTTGGTAACGACCGACTTCGGCATCAGATGCTGCGTATCCTCGCCGAAAATGGCGAGGCGCGGATCGTAATGGAAGGGCCGGTCTACCGCCTTGGCATAGGGATCGATCAGCAGTTTCGAAGGGTCGAACCAGAGGCCGTTATCCGGGGCGTAGATGCCGTCCGCGCGGTAGCCATAGCGGGCACCCTCCTTCACGCTGTCGGCGAAAAGACGGAAGACATGGCCGCTGTCGCGAGCCATGGGGAGCCTTGCATATTCCTTGCCGTCTTCATCGAAGAGGCAGAGATCGATCTGCGTTGCATGATGCGACCAAACAGAAAATTCAACGCCCGTTTCGAAGACGATGGCGCCGCCCTGTGCGGAACTGTTGCCCCCCATATGCCCCCCGGGATCAGGTGATCACGGTCGGCTCGTTGCGGCCCGTGCGCTCACGAATGTTGGCGATGCTTTCGGCGGCTGCGATCAGATCTGCGAGCGCTTCCTGCGTTTCGATATTATGGCGAGTCGAATCCGGCTCGTAGCGCTCGATATAGACGCGCAGGGTTGCGCCAGACGTGCCGGTGCCGGAAAGACGGAAGACGACGCGTGAGCCGCCCTGGAAGAGGACGCGGATACCCTGATGTTCGCTGACCGACTTGTCGATCGGATCATGATAGGCGAAGTCATCTGCCTTCTCGACGGTCAGATCGCCGAAGGTCTTGCCAGGCAGGGTGGAAAGCTGGCTGCGCAGATTATCGACAAGGCCGTTTGCAGCATCGCTGTCGACGCCTTCGTAGTCATGGCGGGAATAATAGTTGCGGCCGTAGGTCTGCCAGTGCTGGGTGACGATCTCCTGCACGCTTTCGCCGCGTACGGCCAAAACGTTCAGCCACAGCAATACAGCCCAGAGACCGTCCTTCTCGCGGACATGGCTGGAGCCGGTGCCGGCGCTTTCTTCACCGCAGATCGTCGCCATGCCGGCGTCGAGCAGGTTGCCGAAGAATTTCCAGCCGGTCGGGGTTTCGTAGATGCCGATGCCGCGTTTTTCGGCGACACGGTCGGCCGCGCCCGATGTCGGCATGGAGCGGGCAATGCCGGCGAGGCCGCCGGAATAGCCGGGCGCCAGGTTGGCGTTGGCGGCGAGGATAGCAAGGCTGTCGGACGGGGTTACGAAAATGCCCCGGCCGATGATGAGGTTGCGGTCGCCGTCGCCGTCGGATGCGGCGCCGAAATCGGGAGCATCCTCACCCATCATCTCGTCGTAGAGCTCCTTGGCATGAACGAGGTTCGGGTCGGGGTGATGGCCGCCAAAATCCGGGAGCGGCATGAAATTGCGAACGGAGCCGGAGGGCGCGCCGAGACGGTTCTCGAAGATTTCCTTGGCATAGGGGCCGGTAACGGCGCTCATGGCATCGAAGGCGATGCGAAAGCCGAGGCTGATCAGATTGCGGATCGCGCCGAAATCGAAGAGCTCTTCCATCAGCGCGGCATAGTCCTCGACCGGGTCGATGACCGAGAGGATCATGCCGCCGGGCAGCTCTTCCTTGCCGATGCGGTCGATATTGACGTCGGCGAAGTCGGCGATCTTGTAGCTTTCGATCACCTTGGAGCGGGCGAAGATCGCGTCCGTGATCTTTTCCGGTGCCGGACCGCCATTGTTGACATTGTACTTGATGCCGAAGTCCTCTGTCGGGCCGCCTGGGTTGTGGCTCGCCGAGAGAATGATGCCGCCGAAAGCCTTGTACTTGCGGATGATGTGGGAGGCTGCGGGTGTCGAAAGAATGCCGCCCTTGCCCACCATGACCTTGCCGAAGCCATTGGCGGCGGCCATCTTGATCGCCTTCTGGATGACTTCGCGGTTGTAGTAGCGTCCGTCGCCGCCGATGACCAGGCACTTGCCCTGATAGCCTTCCAGCGAATCGAAGATCGACTGGATGAAGTTCTCAGCATAGTTCGGTTGCTGGAAGACGGGAACCTTCTTGCGCAGACCTGAAGTGCCGGGTTTCTGGTCCTGATAGGGCGTGGTGGGAACGGACTTGATCATTTTAGTTCACATGCCTTTCGAGACGAGGCTTGAATACAGGGCAACATAACGTTCGGCGCTCTTCTCCCAAGAGACATCCGACTTCATGCCCTGCTTTTGCAATTGGGTCCAGACTTTTTGATCCGCGTAGAGGTGCATGGCGCGGCGCAGTGCCTGCAGCATGCTTTCTTCGTTTACAGGTGCGAATTGTATGCCTGTCGCCACCTTTGCTGCAAGTGCGGCATGATTGGCATCGATCACGGTATCGTTGAGACCGCCGGTGCGCGCCACGATCGGCACGCAGCCGTAGCGCAGGCCATAGAGCTGGGTGAGGCCGCAGGGTTCGAAGCGCGAGGGGATGATGATCGCGTCACAGCCAGCCTGCATGAGGTGCGACATCGGCTCGTTGTAACCGATGGAAACGCCGATCCGGCCCGGGTTGCGGTTGGCGGCGGCGAGCAGCGCACCTTCGAGGGCTGCCTCGCCGGATCCGAGCACGACGAGCTTGCCGCCGAGTGCGACGATCTTATCTGCCGTGCTTGCGACAAGATCCATACCTTTTTGCCAGGTCAGCCGACTGATGACGCAGAAGATCGGCGCATTGTCATGGTCGAGATGGAAGAATTCTTCGATCGACCTGCGGTTCTCGATACGGTTTTTCAGTGTCGTCGGGCCATAATGCGTGTGGACGACCGGATCAGTCGCCGGGTTCCAGATGTCGGCATCGATGCCATTGACGATGCCATGCAGCACGTTGCGGCGGCTGGCGATGACGCCTTCCAGGCCCATGCCGAATTCCGGGGTCAGGATTTCATCGGCATAGGAGGGGCTGACGGTGGTGATAGCCGAGGCAATCTGCAGGCCGCCCTTCAGGAAGCCGACGGTGCCGTAATATTCGATGCTTTCGGTGGCAAAGGCGTGGGGTGGCAGGCGCAGGCCGGGAAAGATATCGGCGCCGAACTGGCCCTGGAAGGCGATGTTGTGGATCGTCAGGATGCTCGGCAGCTCGGGCGTCGGATAATAGCGCATATAGACCGGCACCATGGCGGCCTGCCAGTCATGGGCATGCACGAGATCCGGCCGCCAGCCAGGCAACAGGCCTGCGGCGATTTCGGCGCCCGCCAGCGAAAGGGCGGCAAAACGGCGCCAGTTGTCCGGGTGATCCTTGCCGGTCGTGTCGAGATAGGGGCCGCCGGGGCGGTCGTAATAGGCGGGGGCGTCGAGTACGAGGATATCGAGACCCTGATGCTCCGCCTCAAGCACGCGTGCCGGCTGGCCCAGAAGATCGGAAAATTCCAGCCGGGCGATCGGATTTTGCAAGACCTTCATGACACCGGGATAACCGGGCATGAGGGTCTTGGTTTCGACGCCGAAGGATTTGAGGGCTATGGGCAGGGCGCCTGCCACATCGGCAAGGCCCCCTGTCTTGATCAAAGGGAAGACTTCGGACGAAACCGAAAGAACTTTCATAAGTCAGATATCCAGCTTGTCGATCATCGGTTGCGTGATCAGGCAAATACCGCTTTCCGTGCGTCGGAAGCGCCGCGCATCGAGTTCTGGATCCTCACCGACGACGAGGCCTTCCGGAATGACGACACCATGGTCGATCACAACATCCTTGAGCTGCGCGCGCCGGCCGATCTTCACATTGGGCAGGATGACCGCTCCATCCAGTTTGGAGAAGGAGTTGGCCCGTACGCCGGTGAAAAGAAGGCTCCGGTTGAGGCTTGCGCCTGAAATAATGCAGTCGCCTGCAACGACGGACGACGTTGCCGAACCGCGGCGGTCTTCGTCGTCATGGACGAATTTCGCCGGTGGCGTGATTTCGGCGTAGGTCCAGATCGGCCAGGATTTGTCATAGATATCGAGGGCCGGAACGATCGCCGTCAGGTCGATATTGGCCTGCCAATAGGCGTCGATGGTACCGACGTCGCGCCAGTAGGGCTCGTGTTCGAAATCCGAGCGGACGCAGGACTTGGCGAAGCGGTGGGCGACCGCCTTACCATGCTCGACGATATAGGGGATGATATCCTTGCCGAAGTCGCGGCTCGAGGTTGGATCGGCGGCATCGCGGCGCAGCGCCTCAAGGAGGAACTTCGTGCGGAAGACGTAGATGCCCATGGAGGCGAGAGCGAAATCCGGCTTATCCGGAATGCCTGGAGGATCGGCCGGCTTTTCGATGAAGGCGAAGATCTCGTCCTTGTCGTTGACATGCATGACGCCGAAACCGACCGCTTCCATACGCGGTACTTCCAGGCAGCCGATCGTCACGTCGGCGCCGGAATCGACATGCTGCTGGAGCATGTATTCGTAGTCCATCTTGTACACATGGTCGCCAGCGAGGATGACCATGTATTCGACGCCGTAATCCTCTATGATATCGATGTTCTGATAGACGGCATCGGCAGTGCCTTCATACCACTGCGTTTCGGAAACGCGTTGCGATGCCGGCAGAATGTCGAAGCTTTCGTTGCGTTCCGGACGGAAGAAGTTCCAGCCGCGCTGCATGTGGCGGATCAGCGAATGCGCCTTGTATTGCGTGGCGACGCCGATGCGGCGGATGCCGGAATTCAAGGCATTGGACAATGCGAAATCGATGATGCGCGCCTTGCCGCCGAAATAGACGGCCGGTTTGGCACGCCGGTCGGTCAGCTCCTTGAGGCGGCTTCCCCTACCGCCGGCCAGAACATAGGCCATTGCATCGCGGGCAAGTGGCTGAATGCGTCTTTCTACCATTTTCTCCTCCCACCAGTCACTAATTCTCGGGTTCAAGCATGATCGTCGCCAGCGGCGGCAGGGTTATCGAGCAGCTTATCTCGCCGCCGGCATCGACGGCCTGCACGCGCCCGCCATTGCCTTTTCCGCTGCCGCCATAGATGTCGGCATCGGTATTGAGGATTTCCCGCCAGCGTCCCGACGAAGGCAGCCGGATCGAGTAATTCTCGCGATAGACAGGCGTAAAGTTGCTGATGACGGCAACCGGTTTCTGACCGGGCGCCTTGCGCAGCCAGGCGAAGACCGAGTTCTCGTAATCGTCGGCGATCAGCCATTCGAAACCGTCGCCTTCGCAGTCGCGCGCATGGAGCGCTGCCTTGCTGCGGTAGGTGAAGTTGAGGTCGCGCACCAGGCGGCGCATGCCTTCGTGCATGCGATACTGGAGGAGGTTCCAGTCGAGCGACTTGTTTTCGCTCCATTCGGCCCACTGGGCAAATTCCTGTCCCATGAAGAGCAGTTTCTTGCCGGGATAGCCCCACATGAAAGCGTAGTAGGCGCGCAGATTGGCGAATTTCTGCCAGTCGTCACCCGGCATCTTGGCGATCAGCGAACCCTTGCCATGCACGACTTCGTCATGGGACAGCGGCAGGACGAAATTTTCCGAATAGGCGTAGAGCAGCCCGAAGGTCAGTTCATTGTGGTGATGCTTGCGGTGCACCGGCTCGCGGCTCATGTAGCTCAGCGTGTCGTGCATGAAGCCCATGTTCCACTTGAAACCGAAGCCGAGGCCGCCTTCGTGAACCGGCTGCGAGACTTTCGGCCAGGAAGTCGATTCCTCGGCGATGGTCATGACGCCAGGATGCTCGCCATAGATGCGTGTGTTGAGGTTCTGCAGGAAGCGGACCGCTTCGAGGTTTTCATTGCCGCCATACTCATTCGGGATCCATTCGCCGTGTTTGCGCGAATAATCGAGATAGAGCATCGACGCGACCGCATCGACGCGCAGGCCGTCGAGATGGAATTTCTCGGCCCAATAGAGGGCATTGTTGACGAGGTAAGACACGACTTCCGTGCGGCCGAAATTATAGATCGCCGTGTTCCAGTCCGGGTGGAAGCCCTTTCGCGGATCGGCATGTTCGTAAAGTGCTGTGCCGTCGAACCAGCCAAGGCCGTGCTCATCAGTCGGGAAATGCGCCGGCACCCAGTCGAGAATGACGCCGATGCCGACCTTGTGACAGCCATTGACGAAACGGGCGAAGCCTTCCGGCTCGCCAAAGCGGGCGGTCGGGGCATAGAGGCCGGTCGTCTGGTAGCCCCAGGAGGGATCGTAGGGGTGCTCGGTGATCGGCAGGAATTCGATATGGGTGAAGCCCATATCGACGCAGTAGGGGATGAGGCTCGAGGCAAGCTCATCCCAGGACAGCATGGAACCATCCTGGCGACGCTGCCAGGAGCCGGCATGAACCTCATAGATGCTGATCGGCTGGCGGCGCTTGTCGGTTTCGCGCCAATGCTTCAGATGCGGCTCGTCCTGCCATTCCTGCAAAAGCTCGGCGGCCGTCACGGAAGCCGTCTTCGGGCGCAGTTCGCTGCGGCGGGCAAAGGGATCGGCCTTCAGCGGCAACAGCACGCCGTCGTGACCGCGGATCTCGAATTTGTAGGGAACACCGAGCGGCACGTCGGGGGCGAAGATCTCCCAGATGCCGCTGTCGGACCGGAAGCGCATGACGTGGCGGCGACCATCCCAATTGTTGAAATCACCGACGACGGAGACGCGCTGCGCATTCGGCGCCCATACGGCGAAGTGGATGCCGGTTGCACCCTCGTGCTTGATACGATGGGCGCCCATCTTGTCGAAAAGCCGCAGATGCGAACCCTGACGGGCGTAATAATCGTCCATCGGGCCGAGCACCGGGCCGAAGCTGTAAGGGTCGGTCACGGCCCATTCGGCGTCGGCGCGCCGGGCACGATAGCGCACCGGCTGGAATTTGGTGATGGAAACTTGGCCGCCGAAGAGGCCGTCCTGATGGAGCTGGTGGAGATCGCCGATCGGCGTCCCATCCAGCGTCATGGCGGTAACGGCTTCCGCACCCGAAATGAAGCACCTAGTGATGAAGGCCTCGCCGGCCTGGTGCACGCCCAGGACGGCAAAAGGATTGGCCTGCGAGCCACTGAGGATTGCCGCGATCTCGTCTGCCGAAATTTCCCAGGGAAGCTTCACTTCAGGGGCGGCTTTCGGCGGCTTCATCAAGCTCTCCAGATCTCGTCGGCATACTGTCGGATCGTGCGGTCGGAAGAGAACCAGCCCATCCGCGCCGTATTATTGATCGTCTTCTCATACCAAGAGGACTGGTTGGTCCAGATCTGATCGACCTCACGCTGGGCGGCGGCATAGGCATCGAAATCACCTGCGACCATGAACCAGTCGTGAGAGTAGATGCCGTCGATGAGGCCGGTATAGCGGTTGCGATCGTCAGGAGAGAAGACACCCGAGCTGATGGCGGCCAGCGCCTGCGATAGCTCCCGCGAACCCTCGATGATCGCACGTGGATTATGGCCCTCGCTGCGGATCTTGGCGACTTCATCGGCCTGGAGCCCGAAGATGACGATATTGTCTTCGCCAACATTGTCGCGCATTTCGACATTGGCGCCGTCGAGCGTGCCGATCGTCAGCGCGCCATTCAGGCCGAACTTCATGTTGCCGGTACCCGACGCTTCCATGCCTGCCGTCGAGATCTGCTCGGACAGGTCGGCGGCCGGAACCATGACTTCCGCAAGCGAGACGTTGTAGTTCGGCACGAAGACGACCTTCAGTAGGCCGCGGACCGACGGGTCGTTATTGATGGTGCGGGCAACGTCATTGATGAGCTTGATGATGAGCTTGGCGTTGTAATAGCTCGGCGCCGCCTTGCCGGCGAAGAGTTTTACACGCGGAACCCAATCCAGTTCCGGATGCGAGCGGATCTGATCGTAGAGTGCCACGGCTTCGACGATGTTAAGGAGCTGGCGCTTATATTCGTGGATGCGCTTGATCTGGATGTCGAACATGGCCGAAGGATCGAGCTTCACGCCCATGCGGCTGGCGACGAGATTGGAAAGAGCCACTTTGTTCGTGCGCTTCACGGCCGCGAACTTCTGCTGGAAACTCGGGTCGGTGGCGAATTTGTCGAGTGCCCGCAGCTTCTCGGCGTCGTCGAGGAATTCATCGCCGATCGCTTCGCGCACCAGGCTGGTCAGGCCGGGGTTGCACTGCTGCAGCCAGCGGCGCGGCGTGATGCCGTTGGTCTTGTTGTTGATGCGGTCGGGATAGAGCTTGTGCAGGTCTGCGAAGACCGTGACCTTCATCAGGTCCGTGTGCAGTGCCGAGACGCCGTTGATCGAGTGCGAGCCGACAAAGGCGAGGTTGCCCATGCGCACGCGGCGGTCGCCGCTTTCATCGATCAGCGAGATCGAACGGATTTCCGTGTCGGAGAAATTGCGGCTTTTGCGCGCCTCGATCAGGATCTTGGCGTTGATCGCATAGATGATCTGCATATGGCGCGGCAGCAGTCGCTCGAACAGCGGAACCGGCCAGCTTTCCAGCGCTTCCGGAAGAAGCGTGTGGTTTGTGTAAGAGAAGGTCCGGCGGGTGATATCCCAGGCCTGATCGAAATCCATGCCGTGCACATCGCAGAGCAGGCGCGTGAGTTCGGCGACGGAAACGGCCGGGTGCGTGTCGTTGAGCTGGATCGCCACCTTGTCCGGTAGGGAGGTGAAATCGTCATACTGCTGCAGGTGACGGCGCAGGATGTCCTGCAGCGAGGCGGACGAGAAGAAGTATTCCTGGCGCAGGCGCAGTTCCTGGCCGGCAGGTGTTGCGTCGGCCGGATAGAGAACGCGCGTCAGGCTTTCAGCCCTGTTGCTCTCGCGCAGCGCGCCGATATGATCGCCGGCATTGAAGGCGTCGAGCAGGATCGGGTCGATCGGCTGCGCCGACCAAAGGCGAAGCGTATTGACGCGCTTGCCGCGCCAGCCAACGACAGGTGTGTCGAAAGCGGCGGCGATGACGCGCTCGGCCGGCTTCCAGACGTAACGCGGTTGCTCGTCATGGCCGCTGATGACCTCGATCGAGCCGCCGAAGCCGATCTCATAGGCGCTCTCGCGGCGTTCGAATTCCCAAGGGTTGCCGTGGGCGAGCCAGTTTTCCGGCAGCTCGACCTGCCAGCCGTCTGCCATCTGCTGACGGAAGAGGCCGTGGACGTAGCGGATGCCATAGCCGTAGGCCGGCACATCGACGGTTGCCATCGATTCCATGAAGCAGGCGGCAAGACGGCCGAGACCGCCGTTGCCGAGCGCGGCATCAGGCTCCAGGCCGGCGATGACGTTGATATCGACGCCGAGCGAAGCGAGCGCATCGCTTACCTCTTCCATGAGGTTGAGGTTGGACACGGCATCGCGCATCAGGCGGCCGATCAGGAATTCGAGAGACATATAATAGACGCGCTTGGCGCCTGTTTCATAAACCTTGCGGGTGGATTCCATCCACTTGTCGATGATGCGGTCACGCACCACGAGAATGGTGGCCGTCAGCCAGTCATGCGGCTTGGCGACCTTGGCGTCCTTTCCGATACGATAGGTCAGGCGCTCGATAATTTCCTCAGCGAGGATTTCCGGCCGGGAACTGCGCGGAGCGGGGGCGGGAATGATCGGCTTCGAAACAGTATTCATGGTCAGGTCTCGCCAATTTTGATTTTGTTACAGTATCTTACGCCTGATTCAATCGATTTGTCGCTTACACCGACAGGGCAGTTTATGCACCGTTATCACGCACTTGCAACAAGGGAATTAGGCAAACGAAAAATTTGCGGAACCTTCATGTTCGGGGGCTCAAGGGACTTGATTTCAATCTGTTTTCCCGATCTGATTGGCAGAATAAAGCTTAAACAAAAGCCGCCCCGGTTTGTTCCGGAGCGGCTTTTTGCTGCTGCTGTTTGTAGATACCGATTGTCAGTTCGTCAGGCGCGTCATCTGTGCGGAGGCCTTCGCTCCGATCGCCTTGAACGCCGCAAGGAGGTCTTCCATTTTTTCTGCCTGGAAATAATGGGCATCATCAGAGGCGCAATAATGCAGCAGTGCCTGTCCGCCCGCAGGCGCCATGAAGGCGATGGTGTAGATCTCGATACCCTTGGATTTGGCGTTGTCGCACGTTGTTTTTGTCGAGGTATCGTAAGAGCGGCCGCCCCACTTGTCGTTGTTGTTATCACCATCCGTCATAAAGACGATGTATTTCTTGGGTACCTGCCCGGTCTTCTGCTGGTGAAGGGCATCCTCGGCATCGTTCCCGGCCGCGTTCTTAGCAGTCAATGACGTGTAGGCCGTGTTCATCGCGCCGCTTGAATTCGTGCCGCCCCCGGCCTGAAGCTCGTTGACATAGCTGGCGACACCGGCGGTTCCCCAAGCGAGCTTGCTCGGCGTGTATTCAACCAGATCGTAAGATACCGCGCCGGTGCGCGCGTATTCCGCATTGGGATCGGCGCTGTTGAGCTGGCCGAAGAGATTGCCGGCGGCAATCTTTAGAGCCTCTATCTTCGTGTAATAGCGCGCACGAGTGCCAGTGCAGGTGTCGTAGACCCACTTGTTGTTCCTGTTGTAGTGGCCGTTGCAGTTATACGTGTATGTTTCCGTCGGGTTATCCACATTGACGGTCGCTGTAGCCTCTCCCATCGATCCCGATTTATCGAGCGCAAGAAACATGGAGATGGAGCCCTGGGTCTGTGAATGGCCGCTGACCGTTGTGCCCGACGTCGAAAGATGCTGCGTCGTGAAGCCGACCGCTCGCATGAGTGGATTGACCGCGAGATCGTAACTCGGTGAAACCGTTACCTGGTAGGACGTCGACTTACCCGATGTCGTTGTCTGGACATCGACATCCGTCGCGTTCTTGATATCCACACCACTTTGCAGGTAATTCGCCATTTGTCCGGCGACGAAATTCTGCGCGAAGGCCTCGGCCTCCGAGGTTTGGATCGTGCCATTTGCCAGCGCGGTCGCGGTTGCGAGCGCAGCCGAGTCGGCTGCCTCCTGCAACTGCTGCTTTGAGAGTAACATATCGCTGACCTGGATCGCCAAGCCTGCGGCGCCGATAAGCACAGGCAGCAGGATGGCCGTCATGATGCCGAAATTGCCGCCACGGTCGCGCCGCAGCCGATCAAGATGCGAATGCAGGGTGTTCATCATGTCCACCGGTTCAAAGGAGGCCTATGCAGGCTACTGATGGACCAGATGACTTTAATGGCCGCTAAAGCCAGTGTCTAAAATTGTAGGCAACTGGCTGTTTTTTCCTATTTCGGGATTATTTCAGCGGAATTACGTCTACCGCCTGCACGGAGCGCTGGCTGCCATAGCTCTTGAGTACGCCGATAACGGGAGCGACGTCGGCATAGTCGCGGCCGTAGGCGACGACGATATGGTCGGTTCCGGCGGGGATGTTGTTGGTGGGGTCGAGCTCGATCCAGCCGGCCGTCTCGCCGCACCAGACGCGCACCCATGCATGCATGGCATCGGCCCCCTCCAGCCGTTCCTTGCCCGGTGGCGGGATGGTGCGCAGGAAGCCGGAAACGTAGCCGGCGGGAATGCCGAGGCTGCGCAAGGCAAGGATCATGATGTGGGTGAAGTCCTGGCAAACGCCGCGCTTCAGCTTGAAGGCTTCCAGCGGCGTCGTCTCGACGCTCGTCGCTTCCGAATCGTAGGTGAAATCCTCGTTGATGCGGGCACAAAGCGCATAGGCGATCTGCATCACCGTCAGCGAAGGCTGGATACAGGTCCTTGCGTACTCACTGATGATCTTGGTTTCGGTCAGGCGCGGGCTGTCGCCAAGGAAATGGTGGGGCGATCCCGGATCGAGTGACCAGATTCCGGCGACGTCCTCCGGGAGCTCGGCCAGCAGCGGCGAGAAGTCCGCCGATATGGCTTGGCTTTCGACCTGCACGCGGGCCTGCATGCGGATATCGAGCGTTTCATGTGGCGAGCGCAGCAGGAAGGATGTGGCCGGATGTTCGAAGAAATCGACGAAATGGGACTGTTCGTCCGGCTGTGGCGAAATGCTGATCGAACCGGCGACAAGGCGTTGGCGGTTCGGCAGCGAGAGCGGCATGAGGCGCATGATGTGGCGCGCGCCGGATGCCGGCGTGTCGTAGGCATAGCCCATATGCAGGGTGAGATCGTAGAGCACGGCCGTCATCCGAGATAGGTCTGTGCCAGAAGGTCGGAAAGGTGTTCCAGCTCGCGCTCCAGCCGATGATAGACATCACCGTTCATGGCTTCCGGCGTCATGACGGCGAGGCCGGAATGCAGGCGCATCGCCTCACGGTAGAAGGGCGACATCTGGCCATTGATGAAGGCGTTTGGAAGCTGCTCGACTTCGCGATGGATCTCGTTCATCTGGAAGAGGATCGAGCGCGGGTTGAGCGGATCGAGCGCCAGGAGGTCGGTCACCGTCAGCCGCGCGGTGTTCACATTGTAGCGGCGGCGGTGGGTCATGACGCTGTCACCGATTTCGAGCAGCATATCGAGCGCGCCATCGGGTGCTTCCGGGCCGGACATGTGGCCGAGAAGACGCGTCATATGCAGGCCGCGCTCGATGTATCGGCCGAGCGAGAGGAAGCGCCAGCCGGTGAAGCGGTACATGTTTTCGTGCACGAGACCGGCGAAGCCCGCAAGCTTTCGCAGCAGGATGGTCATAGCATGGCTGGCGTCGTCGCCTGATGTAATCGTCGTATGGAAACGGCGGGCGGTCTTGGCGAGATCGTTCAGGGCCAACCATCCGTCGGGCGAGAAGCGGTCGCGGATATTGCTCGCCGAATAGACGGCGCTGTCGATATTGCGCAGCAGCGATTCCGGCACCGGTTCGGCCGTGTCGATATCGACCGCGGCCAGGTATTCGGTGACGTCTGCCAGCAGCGGCTGGTTCGGGTCGGCGGCCTCGGCGTAACGCGCATGCCAGGCGCGCAGGATGCGCAGCGCCCCTTCGGCACGCTCGATATAGCGGCCCAGCCAGAAGAGGTTGTCGGCCGCGCGGCTCGGCAGGCTCCCCGGCATGTTGCGGGTGAAGCTGCCTTCTGCGGGCAGGAGAGTGTGGCGCTCGACCGGCTTGTCGCTGACGATCCAGACGTCGGCGGCCGCGCCGCCGGACTGCATGGCGATGGCGGCGGCATCGTCTCCCGAGCCGATGCGGGCAAAGCCGCCGGGCATGATCTGCCAGCCGTTGGCGGTGCGCGCGGCGAAGACGCGCAATGACATCGGCCGCGGGGTCAGCTTGCCGTTGACCCAGGCGGGGGTTGTGGAGAGGGTGACGACTTCCTGACCGACAAGTTTTGCGCCGTCGCTCGCCAACCAGCCCGAAATCGAATCCTTGGCCGTGGCGCGAAGCGACGAGCCGAGAACGGATTCGCCGCCGTCATCGAAGAAGGGTGCGCGGGAATAGGCAGGGCCGATCACCATCTTCTCAATATTGGCAGCCACATGGTCGCGCTCATCCTTTTGGCCGCACCACCATGTGGCAATGGACGGCAGGCGAAGATCTTCGCCCAGCAGCGCACGACAGACGGCGGGCATGAAGGCAAGCAGGGCGCGCGTCTCAAGAACGCCGGTGCCAAGCGCATTGACGATGGTGACGGTTTCAGCGCGCAGGGCCTCCACAAGGCCAGGCGTGCCGATATGCGAATTCTGGTTCAATTCCAGCGGATCGGCGTAGGCGGAATCGAGACGACGCCAGAGTACGCCGATCGGCTTCAGGCCAGCGACAGTGCGTACCATGACGCGGCCGTTGACGACAGTCAGATCCTCGCCTTCGAGCAGCATGAAACCGAGGTAGCGAGCAATATAGGCATGCTCGTAGTAGGTTTCGTTGGCCGGGCCGGGGGTTAGAACCGCGATGCGGTCGTCGCCCGAATGTTTCATCGTCTGCAGCGCGTCGCGGAAGGCACCGAAGAACGAGGCGAGACGGTGAACCGGCGTTTCGGCATAGACGTCGGAAAAGGATCGGGTGGTCGCCACGCGGTTTTCGAGTGCGAATCCCGCGCCGGAGGGAGCCTGCGTGCGGTCGGCGAGCACCCACCAGTTGCCATCGGGTCCGCGGCCGATCTCGAAAGCGCAGAAATGCAGATAGTGCCCGGTTGCCGGCTTCACGCCGACCAGAGGCCGCTGGAATTCAGGGTTGGCAGCAATGAGGGCGGGGGGAACAATGCCCTCCTCTACAAGCCTGTTGTCGCCATAGATATCGGCGACCATCGCTTCGAGCAGATCGGCGCGCTGCACGAGGCCTGCCGAAAGCACCTGCCATTCGCGCTCATCGATCAGCACCGGGATGTGGGAGAGCGGCCAGGCGCGCTCGCCGCTGCCCTTGGCGCCGTAAGCCCGATAGAAGACGCCGGCATCGCGCAGGTAGCGGTCGGCGCGGGCGAAGCGCTCGGTCAGATCCTTTTCCGGCATAACGTTCAGATGAGAGAGGAAACGCTGCCAGACGGGGCGGATGGAACCGTTGTTGTCCACCATCTCGTCGGCAATGCCGGGTAGAGGAGCATAGTCGAAGACCGCATCCGCGCCGGCGCGTTCTTCGATCTCGTTCCTCAATTCCAGTGCAGGCTTCTTGCCCATCAGATCCAATTTCTTCAAATTCCAGCGGGCCGCCTCAGATCCAGCGTGAGCGGGAATTCAGGCGAAACCGTTTCGGCGCGTGGAATATAACCACCCGCCGTATGTCCCCACGGTTCGAAACGGGCAAGCCGTCGTGCTTCCGCCTCGTTGCCGTTGACCGGGAAGGTTTCATAATTCCGACCACCCGGATGGGCAACGTGATAGATGCAGCCGCCGATCGAACGTTTCGACCATGTATCATAAATATCAAAAGTCAAAGGCGTATTCACCGGCAGCACAGGGTGCAGGCCGGAAGCCGGCTGCCAGGCCTTGAAGCGTACGCCGGCGACGGACACTCCGGACGTACCGGTCGGTGTCAACGGCAGGATTCGGCCGTTGCAGGTGACGGTGTAGCGCGAGGTGTTGCTGGTTTCGAGGCGAACCTGCAGGCGCTCGACGGACGAATCGACATAACGCACGGTGCCGCCGACCGCGCCCTGTTCGCCCATGACATGCCAGGGTTCCAGCGCCTGCCTGAGTTCCAGCTTCGAGCCTTCGTATTCGACTTCGCCGCAGAAAGGGAAACGGAATTCGAGCTGCGCCTTGAACCATTCGGGACTGAGGTCGAAGCCGTTTTCCCGGAGATCCGCGAGGACATCGAGGAAATCCTGCCAGACATAATGCGGCAGCATGAAACGATCGTGCAGCGCGGTCCCCCAGCGCACGAACTTGCCATCGGCCGGGTTTATCCAGAAGCGGGCGATCAGCGCGCGCACCAGCAATTGCTGGGCAAGCGACATGCGGGCATTCGGCGGCATCTCGAAGCCGCGGAATTCCACGAGGCCAAGGCGGCCGGTCGGGCCATCCGGCGAGAACAGCTTGTCGATGCAGATCTCGGCGCGATGGGTATTGCCGGTCACGTCGATCAGCAGGTTGCGGAACAGGCGATCGACGAGCCAGGGCAGAGGCTGCAGGCCGCGGCCGGGCGCGGGGATCTGCGCCATCGCGATTTCCAGCTCGTAGAGGCTGTCGTGGCGGGCCTCGTCGATACGCGGCGCCTGGCTGGTCGGGCCGATGAAGAGCCCCGAAAAGAGGTAGGACAGCGACGGATGACGCTGCCAGTGCAGCACGAGGCTTTTCAGCAGATCCGGACGGCGCAGGAAGGGACTGTTGTTCGGGTTGCTGCCGCCGACAACGACATGGTTGCCGCCGCCGGTGCCGGTGTGGCGGCCATCGATCATGAATTTGTCGGCGCCGAGGCGGCCCTCGCGAGCCTCCTCATAGATTGCGGTGGTGATGTCGACCGTTTCCTTCCAGGTCGAGGAAGGATGAATGTTGACCTCGATGACGCCAGGGTCGGGCGCGACGCGGATGACGTTGATGCGCTCGTCCTGGGGCGGCGCATACCCTTCGATATGGACCGCAAGGCCGAGAGCGGCAGCCGCACGTTCGGTCGAGGCGATGAGATCGAGATAATCTTCCAACGTCTCGGTCGGCGGCATGAAAACGCAGAGCCGGCCGTCGCGTGGCTCGACGGAGAGAGCCGTGCGGACATGGCCGCCGATCTCGTTGACCGATTGCGGCATGGTCGGCTGCTGGCCGGTGAAGGGCTGGAAATGCGCGGCCTGCAGCGGACGTCCGCCATCCTGTCCGAAATCCGGCAGTTCGGACCGCTGTACGAAGGGATCGAGCGGATTGATATAGGGGTATTGCGAGGGCGGGATATAGGCGAGGGAATTGAGCGGCAGGCGGTAGCCCACAGGGCTGTCGCCCGGCATGAGGAAGATGCGGCCCCGCCGGGTCGACCATTTCTCGCTCATCCAGCTGCGGCCGGTGGCGCGCGCATTCCAGGCCTGGACGGGCAGCACATAGCCGGTCGGGCGCGTCAGCCCGCGATCGAAGACGCGGGCAATGCGGCTTCGCTCCTCGGCATCTTCCAGTTTCGAATTCGATGGATCGACGTTCTCGGGGAGGCTCGCTTCCTTGACCAGCCATTCGGCGGGATCTTCGAAAGCGGGGGTCACATAATCGGGCGAAAGATCCAGCTCGCCGGCGATTGCTGTCAGCAGACGGCCGGCATCGTCCTCCGTGACTAGATAGTTGCGGCCCTCGGTAGCGACGAGATTGTCATTCGACCAAATGGGCAGGCCGTCCTTGCGCCAGTAGAGCGAGAAGGTCCATCGCGGCAGGCTTTCGCCCGGATACCATTTGCCCTGGCCGTAATGCAGGAAACCATTGGGCGCGAAACGGGTTCGCAGCCGCCGGATGAGTGCGTCGGCTTTCTCACGTTTCGTCGGGCCGACGGCCTCGGTGTTCCATTCGTCAGACTGGAAATCGTCGATGGAAACAAAAGTCGGCTCGCCGCCCATGGTCAGGCGCACGTCTTCCGCTTCCAGGATACGATCGACCTTTTCGCCAAGCGCGTTCAGCTCGTCCCAGGCATCGTCGGAAAAAGGCTTGGTGATGCGCGGATGTTCGGCGACACGGGCGACCTTCATGTCAAAGGCGAATTCGGTCTCCGCTTCGCCGAAATAGCCGCCTGAAATCGGTGCGGCGTTGCGAAAATGCGGTGTCGCGGCAAGCGGGATATGGCTTTCGCCGGTCAGAAGGCCCGAGGTCGGGTCGAGGCCGATCCAGCCGGCGCCGGGCAGATAGACTTCCGCCCAGGCATGCAGGTCGGTGAAATCATATTCCGTGCCCGAGGGGCCATCGAGCGCCTTGAGATCAGGGGTGAGCTGGATGAGATAACCGGAGACGAAGCGCGCGGCGAGGCCGAGATGACGCAGGATCTGGACGAGCAGCCAGCTCGTGTCGCGGCAGGAGCCCTTGGCTATCTCAAGTGTTTCTTCCGGCGTCTGCACGCCGGTTTCCATGCGGATCACATAGCCGATCTGCTGCTGCAGGCGCATGTTGAGGCCGACCACCATGTCGACAGTCTTCTGCGCTGAACGATCGAGCGTTTCGAGGAAGGCTTTCAGGCGTGGGCCAGGCTCTTCCGGCTTCATATAGATCGACAGGTCTTCGCGGAGCGTTTCCGGATAATCGAAGGGCCACATTGTCGCTTCTTCTTCGACGAAGAAGTCGAAGGGATTGTAGACCGTCATGTCGGCGACGAGATCGACCTCGATCTTGAATTCGGTGACCGGGTCAGGAAAGACGAAGCGGGCGAGATAATTGCCGTATGGGTCCTGCTGCAGGTTCACGAAATGGTTGGCCGGCGTGACCTTCAGGGAATGACTCAAGACCCGCGTTTTCGAATGCGAAGCCGGCTTCAGGCGGATGATTTGTGGGCCGAGGCGGACCGGTTTGTCATATTGATAATGGGTCAGATGATAGATGCTGGCTTTGATCGACATATTGCTCTTTTGTCCGCGGGCCGTTGATCGGCTTAGCTGTTCCCAAAGCCAGTGTGTGCAATGCAGCGAAAGAATGCAAGGCGGAAAGGTTAACACTGTAACGGCGTTCAAGCAGCCCTGTTGAACGTCACCGACGCCTTGAGGCCCTTGCCGCCGCGGCCCGGTATGAGCACCAGTCTCGCATTGAAAAGATGGGCAATTTCCTCCACGATCGGCAGGCCGAGGCCGGCGCCGGGGGCACCTGAATCATTGCCACGGGAGAAACGCTTTCTGACGGCCTCCAGCTTTTCGGGCGGAATGCCCGGACCGTTGTCCTCGACTTCCAGCCGCACCGTTTCGGCATCTTCAAGAATACGCACAGTCACTTCTGCGCCCTTACCGGCATAGGCGATCGCATTGCCGGCGAGATTACGCAGCAATTCGCCGATCAGCAGCGGTTCGGCGCGGATCATCGCGGGGCCTTCACCCTCGAAGCCGAGATCGATGCCGGCTTCAGCAGCCCGTGGGATCTGCTCACCGGTGATCTCCTGGGCGATAGCGGTGAGATCCATTGCCGAGGCGGTCAGCGCTTCCTTGGCGGTCGCGGCGTCGATCTTGGCCATCAGCAGAAGCTGGGCAAGGATGCGCTCGGCATGCGCAACGGCCTGATCGCCCTTGAGCGCGGCGTGCTGCGCTTCATCCAAGGAGCCGGCACGGGCCGAAAGGGCAAGTTGTGTGCGGATGATCGTCAGAGGCGTGCGGAGCTGATGGCTGGCATTGCCGGTGAAATTGCGCAGCGCATCGAGGGCCGATTGCAGGCGCACCATGAAGGAGTTGACGGTATCGACGAGCGGCTGCACCTCGCTCGGCACGGATTGTTCGATCGGATGCAGATCGTCGGGGTTGCGTTCGCCGATGGCATCGCCAAGCTTGTAGAGCGGTCGCAGCGCGACAGTCACAGAAATCCAGACGATGACGGCTGCACCGGCAATCATCACCGCGAGGCGCAATGCCGAGCGGACGAGAATCGCCTGCGCAAGTTGACGGCGGGCAATGGTGGTTTCGGCGACAGTGACGACGAAAGGCACGGAGCGGATGCCAGTCGAGGCGGAGCGCCCCAAGGTCGCGACGCGGATCGGCTCGCCGCGGAAGAGGTCGTCGGCGAAGGCGGCCGTACCGCCCTGTGTTTCCTTCAATACGGGAAGAGCCTGATAGCCGGTTATGAATGTTCCGGGTGGGCCATCGACCCGATAAAAGACGCGGTCCTGTGCTGCCGAGGTCAGCATTTCCAGCGCGACATAGGGAATGTCCACTTCGAGTGTGCCGTCTTCGGCAACGACGACACGTTCGGCGATTGCCAGTGCGGAACCGGCGAGCACGCGGTCGGAGACGATGTTCGATGTCTGTACCGCCTCCCGCCAGGTATCGGCAAGCGCCAGCGTGCCGATAACGGCGGTCGAGACAAGCAGCCAGAAAAGCAGTCGGCGCCGGAGCGAATAGGCAGCCGTCATGAGGCCTCGGGCAGCTTGTCGAGATAATAGCCGATGCCGCGGGCGGTCTTGACCGTCAGGCCATGCGGCGAAAGCCTTTTTCTCAGGCGGCTGACATATTGCTCGATGGCATTGGTTGAAATGTCGTCATCGAAAGCGGTCAGTGATTGTATGATCGCTTCCTTGGCGACGACCTTGCCGGCGCGCATGAAGAGGATTTCCAGGAGGCCAAGTTCGCGGGCAGGGATATCGAGCGGTGTGGCGCCGGCAGAAAAGGCGCGGGAATTCAGGTCGAGCGAGATCGATCCGAAGCTGACGGTCGAGGAATGCAGTCCCGCCTGACGACGCAACAACACGCGGACACGTGCCTCGAATTCGGCGATATCGAAGGGCTTGATGAGGTAGTCATCGGCACCGAGATCCAGGCCCTTCACACGTTCTTCCGGCGAGCCGCGGGCCGTCAGGATGAGCACGGCAGCCCGGTTGCCGCGGGCGCGCATGGCGCGCAATACATCGAGCCCGTCCATCTCCGGCAGGTTCAGATCGAGTATGACGAGATCGAAATTTTCTGCCGCGATGACGGCATTGGCCGAGGCCCCGTCATGGACGACATCCACCGCATGGCCCGTGCCGCGCAAGATCGCCGACAGGCCGTCGGCCAGTGCGATATTGTCTTCGGTGAGCAGGATGCGCAACGGATGTTTCCCTCGATTTTTTTCGGGGAGTTTATCAGGAATGGCAGCCCGATGTCACAGCGATTGTGGGAATTGGTGAATGGAGAATGGCAGGATGAATGACGCTCCCCTCGGCCCTATCCGACCGAGGGTCGCCCCCGTGCTCTCAGAAAACGGATTATGCAGCCTGGAGAATGTTGATGCCGTGCGTGGCGGTCAGCCTCATGATACGGCCGATCGCTTCCGGCGTGGGCGGACCTTTCGGCGCTTCATGGGAAGCGGCGGCTTCAAAGAAGGCGATCATGTCATCATCGACGATCGACATCATCACGGCCTGGACAGGGCTGATGTTCTGATAGGCATGCGGCGCATGGGCCGGAATGGTCACGACATCGCCGGCAACCGCGTCGGTCTCGACAGGCTTGCCGCCGATCATGCTCCAGATGCGCACCGTACCTTCCAGGATACGGAAGATTTCCGGCGAGGCATGGGTATGCGGTGGCGTGCCGCTGCCCGGGGGAATGATGACGTCGATAACATTGAAGGCGGTGCCTTCGAGCTTGCCGCGCTTGCGAACCTGGTCGCCCATGACCCAGAAGGTGTTGGCCGTGGCCAGCGGATGGACCTTTGCAGAGCTGTTGGTGTTCATTTCGATTTTTCCATTTTGTTGTGCCCGTCTTTCCTTGCCGCATCGAGCAGGGCTTCGATTGCCCATGCGGCGGCCTTGCCGGCGTCTTCGCCGGAAAGGCCCCAATAATCCTTCATCGTCTGCCAGGCCGTGGCGCTGAACAGCAGCTGCACCGTGGCTTCGAGCTGCCTTGCGCGCTCCGGCGGCAGGTTCTTCGAAATCCCCGCCAGGCTCTTGCGGAAGGCGACCTGTCGTTCGTCATTGGCCTGGAGACGCATCTGCCGGCCGGCGCCGCTCGCATGCGAGGCGCGCACGATCCCCTCGATACCGTCGAGCGAGGCGAAGAGCGCGGGCGGCAGGTCGGTCAGGTCCTTCTCGCTTTCCGGCCAGAAGCGGACGCCGAGCGAAGCGTTCGCGTCGTTCCAGAAAGCCTCCAGCAGCGCTTCCTTGGTGGGGAAGTGCCGGAAGATCGTCCGGCGATTGACGCCGGAGACGGCGGCGAGTTCGTCGAAACCCAGAGCATTGTCCGGATTCTGTTCGAACATGGTGCGAACGCCGGCCAGGATGCGCTCCCGGGTGGCCTGCGCCTGCTCGGCCCTTAACGGGCTTTCATATTTTGTCACTGATAATGTATTCATGTCACTTATAATGACATTAACTTTTCCAGCTGTCAAGTGGGCTGCTTGTGCCTTTGCGAGCCGTGAGGCATTCTCCGTTCATGAGGAGCTTTTTCATTCTGTTCTTGTGCCTGGTGCCCGCTCTTGCCGCCGCGGATCAGGTCTTCTATCCGGCGAAGTCGGGCAATTCCGATGCGCCGGTGCTGACAGTCTATTCGTCACTTGACGAACCGCTCGCGCAGCCGATGATCCGCGGCTTTCAGGAGGCCAATCCGGATGTGGCGGTCAAATATGAGGACATGCTGACGGGAGACATCTACGACCGGATCGTCAGGGAGACGGATGCCGGCCACAAGACGGCGGACTTCGCCTTCTCTTCTGCCATGGACCTGCAGGTGAAGCTTTCGAACGACGGTTATGCGCAGGTGAGCAATCTGCCGATGAGTGCACAGTGGCCGAAATGGGCGAACTGGCGCAATACGGCCTATGCGCTGACCTTCGAGCCGGCCGTCTTCGTCTATCATAAGCCCAGCTTTGTCCATGAAACGGTGCCGAGCTCGCGGGCGGAATTCGTCGATTATCTGAAGCGCAAGGGCAACGATGTTTATGGGCGGATCGGCACCTATGACATCGAGCGTTCCGGCGTCGGCTTTTTGTTTATGGCGCGAGACCAGGAACAGTTCGGCGATATCTGGTCGGTGATCGGCGCGATGGGGGCGGCGGGCGTAAAACTATATTCCACCAGCTCGGCGATCCTCGAGCGCGTGGCCGACGGGCGCTTCGTGCTCGGCTATAATATCCTCGGCTCCTATGCAGCCGACTGGGCCTCGCGTCACTCCGATGTCGGCATCGTGTTGCCGAAGGACTACACCGTCGTGATGTCGCGGATCGGCCTGGTGCCGCAGGCTGCCGCAGAGCCGGAACTCGGTCGTCGCTACCTCGCCTTCTTCATGTCGAAGGAAGGCCAGACGATCATGGCCCGCGAGTTGCAGATCCCAGCCGTCAGCCCGGAAGTGGCGGGCGAGAATACCGCCAATACGTTGCAGGAACTTCTCGGCGCACAGTTGCGCCCTGTACCGGTCAGCCCCGGCCTGATGGTCTATCTCGATCAGGTAAAGCGGGCGCGGCTGATTGCGCACTGGAACGAGGTGCTGCGCACGCAGTAAAACCTCGCTCGCCAATGCTGCAGTTCAGCAGCGAATTCCAAGTCGAAAACGTATAAAGGGCGAGGTTTACCTCTGGCGAGTCCCGCCCTTCCGCATTGATCCCGCGACAGCGGCAATCAGCCTTTGTGGATCACCACTTCCAGATATTCAGCCGGCACGACCATTGCGCCATCCTTGGCGCGGCTACTCGCTTGGCTGTGGCGAGCGGTAGTCGAATTACGGCAAAAAAGTGTCTTGCCGCACTGGATATCCTGCCGATGTCAGCTAAATGACAGCTTCATATGATGGCTTGGGCTACTTCCTCTCCGTGGAGGCGGAGAGTTGAAGAATTCCGGGAGGACTTCCGCTCGCTATCAGGACAATTACGTCCATCGATCGGTGATCTCTCTCCATTTTCAAAAATAGCACTGGCGGTTCGCTCAGCCGCAGCACGGAGGACACATCGTGAAGCATACTTTCATCGCAACCCTTTTGGCAGCGGCGATTGCGCTGCCGGCGTACGCGGCCGATTACACCATCATCGCTCCGGCAGCGCCCGGCGGCGGCTGGGACCAGACGGCCCGCTCGCTGCAGACGGTGCTGCAGCAGGAAGGCATTTCCAAGAGCGTTCAGGTTCAGAACGTACCGGGTGCCGGCGGTTCTATCGGTCTTGCCCAGTTCAGCAGCCAGAGTGCCGGCAATCCCAACGCTCTCATCGTCGGTGGCTACGTCATGGTCGGCGCCCTGTTGACCAACAAGTCGGTGGTCACGCTGAAGGACGTCACCCCGATCGCCCGTTTGACCGGCGAGTATGAAGCCATCGTCGTTCCGGCCGCGTCCGACATCAAGACGCTTGCCGATCTCGTCACCAAGCTGAAGGCTGATCCGGGCGCCGTTTCCTGGGGTGGCGGTTCTGCCGGCGGCACGGACCATATCGCCGTCGGCCTGATCGCCAAGGCGTCCGGCGTCGATCCGACGAAGATCAACTATGTCGCCTTCTCTGGCGGCGGCGAAGCACTCGCGGCTATCCTCGGCGGTCAGGTCACGGCCGGCATTTCGAGCTACAGCGAGTTCGAATCGCAGGTCAAGGCCGGCACGCTGCGCCTGCTCGGCGTTTCCAGTGATGCCCGCATTGCCGGCGTCGACGCTCCGACCTTCAAGGAAGCCGGTACCGACGTTTCCATCCAGAACTGGCGCATGGTCGCTGCCGCTCCGGGTTTGACCGATGAAGAAGTCGCCTCGATCGCGGCCGACTTCGACAAGCTGCACAAGTCTGCCGCGTGGCAGGAAACCTTGAAGACCAAGGGCTGGGCCGATACCTACCTTGCAGGTGACGAGTTCAAGGCGCAGCTCGAAAAGGATGTCTCCGCTACCGAAGGCATTCTCAAAGATATCGGTCTCGTTCAATGAGCGAAGCCGATACCTCATCGGCAACGAAGCGCCGCCCCGATTGGGCGGCGCTGATCATTGCCGCTTTCCTCATCGTGGTCGCTGCCGTGGTCTTCTGGGATGCCTCGCATCTGAAGACGATCGCGCAATATGATCGCATCGGCCCGTCGACCGTCCCGCAGCTTGTCGCCCTCGGCCTGTTCTGTCTTGGCATATGGACGGCGATCGAAGCCTGGCGCGGCGATTTTCCGGAACGCGAGCATCAGGAAGTGGCGCCCGTTATCTGGATCATCGCGGGCCTCGCCGGGCAGATGCTGCTCCTGCGCACCGCCGGCTTCTCAATTGCGACCGGCGTGCTCTTTGCGCTGACCGCACGCGGTTTCGGCAAGCGCCAGATCTGGATCTCGTTGCCCATCGGCATCATCATGAGTTTCATCGTCTGGGCGATCTTCTCGCAATTGCTACAGCTGACGCTGCCGGCCGGCCCGCTCGAACACCTGTTCTTCTGACAGCGGCGGCCTTGCGCCGGGCGCTTTCAGTTTTTTTGCTTTTTGCGCGGACGGTCCTAGTGCCCCCTAAGGAGCCGCCGCTTGGGACAAAGACATGAGCACATTCGAATTCCTCTGGCAGGGTATTCTGGTTGCTGCGCAGCCGATCAACCTGCTCTATGCCTTCATCGGCGTGACTCTGGGTACCGCCGTCGGCGTGCTGCCGGGCATTGGCCCGGCGCTGACCGTGGCGCTGCTCTTGCCCGCCACCTACAAGCTCGATCCGGGCGGTTCGCTCATCATGTTTGCCGGTATCTATTACGGCGGCATGTACGGCGGCTCGACCACCTCGATCCTCCTGAATACGCCGGGTGAAAGCGCCTCGATCGTCACTGCGCTCGAGGGTAATAAGATGGCGCGTGCGGGCCGTGGCGGGCCGGCGCTGGCGACAGCCGCCATCGGCTCCTTCGTTGCCGGCCTCATCGCCACGCTCGGCCTTGCTTTCGTCGCGCCCTATATCGTCAAGCTGGCACTTGTTTTCGGTCCGCGCGAATATTTTGCGCTGATGGTGCTTGCTTTCGTTACCGTCTCCTCCGCCTTCGGGGATTCGGCGCTGCGCGGTCTCACCTCGCTCTTCATCGGCTTTGCGCTCGCCATGGTCGGCATCGACCAGCAGACGGGCCAGGCTCGCCTTTCATTCGGTATTCCGGACCTGCTCGACGGTATCGAGGTGACGACGCTCGCCGTCGCGATGTTCGCCATCGGCGAGACGCTTTATATTGCCGCCCAGGGCAATCGCGGTGAGGACAAGGTGGAAGCGGTGCGTGGCTCGCTCTGGATGAATGCCCAGGACTGGGCGCGTTCCTGGAAGCCGTGGCTGCGCGGCACGATCATCGGCTTCCCGATCGGCGCCATGCCGGCAGGCGGTGCCGAAATTGGCACTTTCCTTTCCTATGCCACAGAAAAACGTCTGTCGAAGAACCCCGAGGAATTCGGCCATGGCGCCATTGAAGGCGTCGCCGGTCCTGAGGCCGCCAACAATGCCTCGGCCGCCGGCACCCTGGTGCCGCTGCTGACGCTCGGCCTGCCGACATCTGCGACGGCGGCTATCATGCTCGCCGGTTTCCAGCAGTACGGCCTGCAACCGGGTCCGCTGCTTTTTGCGACCAATCCGCAGCTCGTCTGGGGTCTCATCGCCAGCTTGCTGATCGCCAATGCGATGCTGCTGGTGTTGAACCTGCCGATGATTGGCCTCTGGGTTCGCCTGCTGACGGTTCCGAAGCCGTGGCTTTATGCAGGCATCCTGCTGTTTGCGACACTCGGCACCATCGGGGCCAACCCGTCGGTCTTCGAGCTCGGCATGCTGCTTGGCTTCGGCGTGCTCGGTTATATCATGCGGATCTTCGGTTATCCGATCGCCCCTACTGTCGTCGGCCTCATCCTCGGGCCGCTCGCTGAGCAGCAGCTTCGCCGAGCGCTCTCGATCAGCCAGGGTGACGTGACCACGCTCGTCATGTCGCCGATCGCCTGCGGCCTATTGATCGTCGCGGCCGCGGCCTTCCTCATTCCGCTGATTCTGAGATTGCGTGGCCGCGGCCAGGTTCTCTCTCAGCTTGCGGCAAATGAAGACTAAAACAAAAGACGACCCTGACCCCTAATTCGGGCCGGCCGTGGCGACATGGCCGGCCTTTTCTTTGCTGTTTGTTATTTTTTATCGGCGCCTGGAAACAAACCATTCCGTAAGTATATGAATTTATAAATGAAATTTACATGAGCCTTGAACTTTGTTCTTTCGCCGGCGAAGAAATATGCGCTTTTCGCATAGCAGCGGTGATTTCCTGCGCGTTGTAGGGGCAGCCCTGTCTTCCCACCTATGAGCAGTCAATCACAGAGCGAGAGGAAAGAAGATGTCCGCTATTAGAAAGTCGATCCACAATGGTTTCCTGGCACGCGCTTTCGCAGCGCTCGGTGCCGCAAATGCAGTCAGTGCCGCTGTCGAGGGCGGTCGCAAGCCGCGCGCCCGTGATCTGCAGGAACTTGGGATCGATCCGGTGACCTTCGGCCGTGTCATCCGGTAAGACGTGCCGGACGCATAGATTGAATACCAAAGTACCCATTGAATGAATGAGCCCGCAACCGTTGGTCGCGGGCTTTGTTTTTTTGAACTATGCAAGCCGCAGCGCCAGACCACCGCGGCTTTCTTATTATCAGGCGTGCAGGCGCTCTCGCTCGGGAACATGCGCTTCCTTCTGCCGCTCCTGCCTGTTGTGGCGGATCGAGGACCAGAGCGAGATGCCGATCAGGGCGGCACCACCGAGGCCGGTAATGACCTCGGGTATGTGCACCATGGTCTGCACATACATGATCACCGAGAGGATCAGGATGGCGTAGAAGGCGCCATGTTCCAGATAGCGGTATTCGGCGAGCGTTCCCTTTTCTACCAGCATGATCGTCATGGAGCGTACATACATGGCGCCGATGCCGAGGCCGATGGCGATGATGAAGAGGTTCTGCGTCAGCGCGAAGGCGCCGATGACGCCATCAAAGGAGAAGCTGGCATCCAGCACTTCCAGATAGATGAAGGCGCCGAGGCCACCTTTTGCCGCCTCGCTCATCGCGCGCTGCGATGCATCGAGGATGCCGCCGATGACTTCCACCACCAGGAAGGTCACGAGACCGTAGATGGCGCAGTAGACGAAGGTGGTCGCGTCCTCACCCTCCAGGAGATAGGAGAAAAGTAGGATCAGCAGGAGCACGAAGGCGATCTCGATGCCCTTGATCGTGGCCGAACGCGCCATCAGCCGCTCCAGCGAACCGATCCAGTGGACTTCCTTCTCATGGTTGAAGAAGTAAGTCAGGCCGACCATCATCAGGAAGGTGCCGCCGAAGGCCGCGATCGGCAGATGCGCATCATTCATGATGCGGGCATATTCAGCCGGTTCACGTGCCGCCAGCACGAGCGCTTCCCATGGGCCAATCTTTGCCGCGATGGCGACGATTGCCAGCGGAAAGACGATACGCATGCCGAAAACGGCAATGACGATGCCCCATGTCAGGAAGCGGTGTTGCCAGACGGGAGTCATTTCCTTGAGTTTGTTGGCGTTGACGATGGCATTGTCGAAGGAGAGCGAAATCTCCAGAACGGCCAGCACGGCGCAGATGAAGAAAACGGTGGCCATGCCACCGAGCGTACCGGTCGACTGCCAGCCAAGGAAGGCGCCGAGTGCAAGGCCGACCGCCGTGACGATGAAGGCCCAGCGGAAATAGCCGAGCGAGGATTTGTGGGATTGGAGCTGGTTCATGGCTGCACCTCGCAGCCGCAAACCTGGTCGGAAAATGGGGTGAAAGCAGAAAAACGCGTACCACTAAGGGCATGCGCGTTTGGCATGGTGAGCTTTTTCATCGATGAAAAATCCGCCGGCTAATTTGCAGGCGGTACCGACATCACGAGAGCGCCGTAAAAACTCTCGCCAGAGGGGCCCGGCACCAGGGTTCCCCCGCAGCCGATGTCTGGATGAGGCGGCGGGTGCTCCAGTAGGTAGTGAAGTTGTCGCGCCAGTCAAGATACCCGATCGGGCAGAGCTGGCGATTTCTTTGGAACCATGCGGGGCTCTCGCCCGTTACGACCTAGCTGAGCCGATGAAAACATCTGAGATATTCTTGAAGGAGGGCGACGATGCAGAATTCGACCCATGTTCCCGATAAGCGCACGGAAGCCTCGGACCGCATGAAGCGGGCAAGTCCTAATCGCATGCAGAAAGCCCAGGTGCTTCCGCCGCACCAGGTCGACCTGACGCTTACGCCGGGTGTCTTCCACGACATCCATGTGCCGGCGCATGTCACCGGCAGCGACCTTTCCAAGGGCGGACCTGACATCAAGAGCGACAATGCCAAGCTCGCAAAGCCCGTCCGTTGAAACCAGTTCCGTAACGACAAGACAGGTGAGATGCGAATGACAATCAATCTTGTGCCGCGTGATATCTTCATCCAGCACGAATATGAGTGGCAGGCCGTACGCGAGGCGGCCGAGCGCCGGATCGATGTCGGCAAGCGCGAGACGCCATCCGTGCCGCCAAGCGAGCAAACGGCGAAGACGCCCGCTGCTGCACCTTCGGCAGCGCAAGGCTGCTGAGTCCCAGGTAGAACTTGTGCGAGACGCCCGGCCATGAAGCCGGGCGTTTTCATGTCCGGCGAATTTCGGTTTGGGAAAGCGATCCGCGGCGATGCCTTGCCAACCTTTCGGAAAGGATTGCGCGGCGATAATCCGGCCCATTCAAGGGAATCGGATCGATGGCCAAGACAGCGACACGCGGCCGCCGCAAGGCGCCGGCAAAAAGGAAGAGCAGCGCATCCTCCGGAGGCGCGATGCCCTGGCTGGTGCTCGGCATCGCCGCGGTGGGCGCCATTGCCGCCTATGACAACTGGAAAACCATTCGCCCGATGCTTGGCAAGGCACCGGCTGCCGTTATCCGCGAAGCGGCTGAAGCCAAGCCTCAGGCATCCAAGGAAGCGCCGAAGCAGGTTGCTGTCGCAGCACCTGCCGCCAAGCCACGGCAGACGAACGATCCGGTGCCGCCCATGGCGGTCCCCTCGGTTCCGGTTCCGACGGCAAAGATCGTGCCGGCCTCCATCTCCCCTGTTGCCCCGTCTTCTTCGGAAACCGCCAAAGCCGCCTTTGGATATTGCGGGCAAGGCGAACATATCAATTGCGTCGGCGATGCCGGCACCTTCTGGTACAAGGGTGAGAAGATCGTCATCGCTGATATGGTGAGCCCGGATGTCGATCGCGCGCGCTGTGAAGACGAACGGAAGATCGCCTTTGCCGCCAAATCGCGGCTGCTGGCGCTGCTGAATGCCGGTCCGTTCAATATGAATGCTGCCGGCAAAGCGGATGACCGTGGCGCGCCGCGCGTCATTTCGCGCGACGGGCGCTCCTTCGGTACGCGTCTTATCAATGAGGGCCTAGCGAGGAAGCCGGGATCTGCTTCAGGCTCCTGGTGCGCCTGAGGCCGTCAGTCTAACGATCTCTTATTTTCCACCGTTTTTGCGTGCCGGTGCCTTGCCGCTGGTGCGGAAGCTGCCCGTGAAGGCCGCATCCTTGCTTTCCGCCGTGCATTCGATGGCTGTCGGCTTGCCGGCATAGGGATTGCCGAAGGTGCAGAAGCCTGCAACCTTCACCTCGCCCGTCATCTTGTTGCCGACGCCCGTGGTGACGAGACTGAGCGGCAGGCGGGCATTGCCATTGGATGCAGGCTTGATGCCCTTCCCATCGCCCTGGAAGCCTAGCAGCTTGCCATCAGAGGTGAAGATGAAGGTGACGGTGCCGTTGACGAGCGTCACACTTGCCAGCTCTCCCTTGCAGCCCTTCGTGGCGTCGAACTTGGCGACGACCAGCTTCTGGCACTTGCCGCCAAGCGCGATGACGCCGGGCGCGCCCGGAAAATTGTCATCCGCCTGCGCTGCAGCGGCAAAAGTGAGGGTGGAGAAGGCGGCGATGGCAAGCGCAGATAATTTCATTTCGATTCGAACCCCGTGTCCTGACGAGGCGAATCAATGCCTCAGGTTCCATTATCGCGCATGGCATGGCTCTGTGTCCGAATTTGGTTTCGGCGCTCTCTCTTATCCTGTCAGCAGGGATACATTCGCTTCAGCGACGTGAGCAGGACGTAGGGATAAACCTGGAACGTTTCCTCGCCGATATCTGGGTGCAGTTCCAGATATTTCTTCACAATGGCAACATATTCGGTGTTTGAAATCGCGCGGTCTCGCGGTGGGCAGTATAGCCGCGGTTGGCCTGCATCTTTGAGTTCGTCGTTCACAAATAAAAGTGTCAGTCCGGCTGCGCCGATTAGCATTTCGACGACACTTGTCTGCTTGCTTTCCATCAGCGTGCGGAACTTCATATCTTCCTTTGCGGAAGCCGGGCCCGAGTTCAGCATCAACAGCAATATCAATCCAATAGTGATTTTCATGCGCACCCCCAATGAGGGAGAGCGAAACAACATTGCAACCGATTGGTCAAGCCTTCCTTCGGGGGAAGTCTGTAGGACTGCCTTGCTGATTGAGTTGCGATGCTGCGCAGGCGTGAGATGATTTGCAAACGGCATATCGCCAAAATGAAAAAGGCCTTTCGACTTCCCGAAAGGCCTTGCTTTTCAGCGAATTAGGATGGTGGGCGTGACAAGGATCGAACTTGTGACCCCTACGATGTCAACGTAGTGCTCTCCCGCTGAGCTACACGCCCATCCGATGTCGGCGCATAGATCACAAAACCTCCGGAGCCGTCAATAGGCTTTTTTGAAGTTTTGTGACGAGCCGCCAAGACGCCTTACGCGGCAAGCATCTTGTTGACCTCGTCGACGAGGTCGCGCAGGTGGAAAGGCTTGGAAAGGACCTTTGCATCCTTCGGAGCCTTCGAATCAGGGTTCAGCGCAACGGCTGCAAAGCCGGTGATGAACATGACCTTCAGGTCAGGATCGAGTTCGGTCGCGCGGCGCGCCAGCTCGATGCCGTCCATTTCCGGCATGACGATATCGGTCAGCAACAAGGAGAAGGGCTCTTCACGCAGGCGGTCATAAGCGCTCGCGCCGTTGTCGTAGGAAAGGACCTTGTAGCCGGCCTTTTCGAGCGCCTTCACCAGGAAGCGGCGCATGTCGTTGTCGTCTTCGGCGAGAAGTATCTTCTGAGTCATTAATCCGGACCGCTGATCACTAGTGTTTTATGGGATACCAGCCGTCTACACTAGACTTCGCCCGGTAAACAACCGGTGAAATCGCCCTGGCCGCGACCGCCATCCCTTCTATGTAGTATGGACTTAAGGGCAGGCAACTGGCAACATGGCCGTCACAGCCACTTGATGACATGGTAAAGAGGGCAGGAAGTGCCGGAAATACGCGAATACGAGCTTTTTGAAGTGCATGAGCCCGTGTCGCAGACCATTCCCTTCGTCTACAACTCCCCTCACAGCGGCCGCATTTATCCACCGGAATTCATCGCGCAGTCGCGGCTGGAAGGTATCTCGATACGCCGTTCTGAAGACCATTATGTCGATGAACTGTTCGGCGCGGCCGTGGATCTCGGCGCACCGCTGCTGCTTGCGAATTTCCCGCGCGCTTATCTCGACGTCAATCGCGAGCCCTACGAACTCGATCCGCGCATGTTCGACGGGCTGCTGCCGCCTTATGCGAATATCAACTCGCTCAGGGTTGCGGGCGGGCTTGGTACGATTCCACGCATCGTGGCTGAGAACATGGAAATCTATGCGCGCCGGCTACCCGTTCAGGAAGGGCTGGAACGTGTCGAAAGCGTCTATAAGCCCTATCACTTCGCGCTGCGGCGGCTGATTGCACGCACGCACGTGCAATTCGGCTTCGGTGTCCTGATCGACTGCCATTCCATGCCGGGCAATGTGCGTGTCGCCGGCAGTAATGCGCGGCCGGACTTCATCATCGGCGATCGTTACGGCACCAGCGCTTCGGCTGAACTGTCGCGCACGGCGATCGGCATTCTCGAGGAGATGGGTTTTGCGGCGATCCGCAACAAGCCCTATGCCGGCGGCTTCATCACAGAGCATTACGGCCGGCCGTCACGCGGGCTGCATGCGCTGCAGATCGAGGTCAACCGCTCGATCTATGTCGATGAGGTAACGCTGGAGAAGCGGCCTGATTTCGACACCGTTGTGAGCGCCATCACGTCGTTCATGCGGCAGATGGCTGATTATGTCGAGAAATTTGCCGGCGACCGAGCCCTGGCGGCCGAGTAATTTTCAGTCTTCAGGTCAAAAAAAACCGCGCTTTGTCAGCGCGGCTAAGTCTAGGGAGGAAACACCCAAGGAGGGTATTTACAGTCAGAAGACTGTAGGTAAGAAACTACTGCTGCATTGCACAATTGTCAAGCAATATATTGCACTGCAAAATCTTTAGGCAGCTAATCGGAAATTGCCTGTTGTATTTGCATTCCGCCGCTTTTTCGCTATGAAAAACGCCATTCCCCGCCAGCTATGTGGATTTCTCCATGCTTCCCGACCGTTCGTTCTTCAACCGTCTCGCCGAAGCTGCAAAGGCAGAAACCCTGCCGCGCTTTCGCTCGGGCATCAATGTAACCAACAAGCTGTCATCGGGCTTCGATCCGGTCACGGAAGGCGACAGGGCCGCCGAGACGGCTATTCGTGCGCTGATCGAGGCGAATTTCCCCGAGCACGGCATTCTCGGCGAAGAGCATGGCAATGTCGGTCTCGATCGCGAGCATGTGTGGGTGATCGATCCGATCGACGGCACACGCGCCTTCATTTCCGGCGTTCCGGTTTGGGGAACGTTGATCGGCCTGCAGAAGAATGGCCGGGCGGTTGCCGGCATGATCGAGCAGCCCTTCACCGGTGAGCGGTATTTCGGCGATGAGAATGGCTCGACCTATAGCGGGCCGGAGGGTGAGCGCCGGCTGCAGGTGCGCGACTGTGACGCCCTTTCGAGTGCGATACTCTTCACCACCTCGCCGCATCTCTTCGTCGGCGAGGAGATGGAGAAATATCGTGAGATCGAAAGCAAGGTCAGGCTCTTCCGCTACGGCTGTGATTGTTATGCCTATGCGCTGCTGGCAGCAGGCCATGTCGATCTCGTCATCGAGAATAGCCTCAAACCCTATGACGTCGGCGGGATCATTCCTGTCATCGAAGGCGCCGGCGGGATCATGACCACCTGGGACGGCGGGCGGCCGGAAAACGGTGGCTCGATCATCGCAGCCGGCAGCAGGGCGGTTTACGAAGAGGCGATCGCCATCCTACAGCGCTAAACATGTCGCACAAAAGTGCGTAGTGGTTTTGCGACAGCGATATGCGTAAGAAAAGGCTCAGACGCCGATCGCCGTCACTTCGTCAGTGGCCTCGGCGTCGCTGCCGGGAATGAAGGCATGGAAGGCGGCAAGCGCGGCGGTGCGATACATGTCCCTTTCCTGGAATATCTCGTGGCGGGCACCGTTGATCGGTACAAGCTGACCGGCGCGGAAATAGCGTGAGAGCCGTTCCTGCGCCGTATAAGGCACCAGCCCGTCGCGTGTCGGTGCGATGACGACGGAAGGGATGGTAATCGAGAAGAGATGATAGGGTTGGGTCACCCGGTCGATCGCTTTCATGCATTCGTGCATCCAGCGGGCGGTTGGCGCTCCCAGAGCGAGTTCCGGGTGGGCCTTTGCGATCGCCGCATTCCGTTCGAAACGCGTTTCATCCGACGTGAGAGGGTTATCAGGGAATTCCAGCTCTTTCATCTTGCCGAGCGGCACGCCGCCGAGGCCGATGGCGCTGAGCGTGGCTGATACCGTGCGGATAATACCCTCGGAAGCAGCCTGGCCAATAAGGCCAAGGAAAGGGGCTGATAGCACCATGCGCTCGATGCGCGTCGACAGATAAGGGGCGGCGGAAAGCGCAATCAGCGCGCCTGTGGAATGGGCGAGCATGTAGAAGGGCAGGCGGGTATCCGGCAGCACGACCTTTTCGAGGAACGTGTCGAGATCGCGCTCGTAATCGGAAAAGCGGCGGATGTGGCCGTGATTGCGTTTTTTGATCAGCCGGGACGAGCCACCCTGACCGCGCAGATCATAGGTCGCGACCCAGAGACCCTTGGCGGTGAGGTCGCGGATCGTTTCGAAATACTTCTCGATATATTCGCTGCGTCCGTGCAGGAGGACCACCGTTCCGTGGGCGACCGGTGTTTGCGACCGGAAGACGGCAAAACGCAACCTATGGCCGTCGTGGGTCTCGAAGAAGCCCTCGGTGCGGTTCTCCGGCGCCGGATTGTCTGGAGTCGAATAAAGAACCTGTTCCATAGGCTGAATGTTTCTTCGCATGAGAGATATAGTAGGGGATATCGCAGAAGCTGGGAAAATCAATGGCGAAATTGCCGCTCAATATAAGAGAAGTATAATATATTTAGATTTTTCTATACGGCAGGTTGGCGGCAAAGGGAGCGGCCGCCCTCTTTCAATATTTTCAAGCGGCGATTCAGCGGCCCTGTCGTGCATTGTCAGCGCTCTCATGCTGAGCCATCAAGATGGCGCGGCTAACGGATTGGACGCGACGCAGAATCAGCTTGCAGAGCTTTATGCCTGAAGAAAAAAGGCCGGCGGAGCTGAGGGAGCTCTTGGCCGGCCGAATCTAGGCTGAAGAAGAAGGGACGATACACTCCAGCCTTCGGGCCAGTGTCACCCGATGCGCCTATCTCTAGCGAGCGGCGTCTGAACCTTCGCCGAACCTGCCGTTCATGCAGGGTTCACGCAAGAATTCCAGCGATTTGGAGAGGGGCTTGAAGTCTCGGAAAGCCATCACCATCTGAACTTTGCGGACGCCGGAAGGGTCCGCGCAACCGTCCCGAAGCCGCCAAGAATGGGGTTTCAGGGGCATTATATCGCAACACGTCGCTTCCCAAGGAGGACATCATGCGTCACGTAGACTTCTCTCCCCTTTATCGTTCCACCGTCGGTTTCGACCGTCTCTTCACGATGCTTGACAGCCTTGCCCAGCCGGAGCAGGTCCCCACCTATCCGCCCTACAATATCGAGCGGACCGGTGAGAATACCTATCGCATCACCATGGCCGTTGCGGGCTTCGACGAAACCGAACTCGCTATCGAATCGCATGCCCATGCGCTCACCGTGAAGGGTGAAAAGCGCGAAGAAAATGCCGATGGCAGCGAGTACCTGTATCGCGGTATCGCAAAGCGCGCATTCGAGCGCCGCTTCCAGCTTGCCGACCATGTCGAAGTAACCGCCGCTTCGTTGAAGAACGGCCTCCTGCACATCGACCTTCTGCGCAGCATCCCGGAGGCTCTGAAGCCCCGCAAGATTGCGATTGCCGCAGAGCCGGTCGAAGCTCCGAAGGCAATCGAAGCACAGGTCGTCAACAACTAATCCGCGTTCAGACGGATCAAACAAAGACGGCGCCCTTGAGGGGGCGCCGTTTTTGTTTGTGGTCATTTTGTTCGATCAGGCTGGGCTTGCAGCTTCTTCAAGCTGCTTTTCGGTCGCTCGGCGGGCTGCGGCCGCCGCATATTTTTGGGCGATAACGGCGCAGACCATCAGCTGGATCTGATGGAAGAGCATCAGCGGCAGGACGATTGCGCCGATCGACTGGCCGGCGAAGATGACGTTTGCCATCGGTACGCCGCTTGCGAGGCTCTTTTTCGAGCCGCAAAAGGTGATGGTGATCTCATCGGCCTTGCTGAAGCCCAGCCAGCGGCTGCCATACATGGTGATAACGAGAACGAGGGCAAGCAGCACCATGTCGGCGATGATCACGGCGGCGATGTCGGCAATCGAGAAGGTGTGCCACAGACCTTCGACGACAGCCGTCGAGAAGGCTAGATAGACGACCATCAGGATGGAGCCGCGGTCGACGGGCATCAGGATCTTCTTCTTGGAGCGGATCCAGTCGCCGATCCAGGGCTGCAGGATCTGGCCAACGACGAAGGGGGCCAGAAGCTGGAGCAGGATCTGTTCGAGCGCGTCGAAGGAAAAGCCGCCATGGCCGCCGACCGAGAAAAGCAGGCCAACGAGCAGCGGGGTGAGGAACATGCCGAAGATATTGGAAGCTGAAGCCGAGCAGATCGCCGCTGGCACGTTGCCGCCGGCCATCGAGGTGAAGGCAATGGAGGATTGAACGGTCGACGGCAGCACGCAAAGGAAGAGAATGCCGAGATAGAGCGGCTGCGGCAGGATCGAATCTGGAATGAGACCCACTGCGAGACCAAGGATCGGGAAAATACCGAAGGTCGTCAGCAGGATCACCAGATGCAGCCGCCAGTGCAGCAGGCCGGCGATGACGACATCGCGTGAAAGGCGCGCGCCATGCAGGAAGAACAGCAGCGCGATGGCGATATCGGTCGCTACACCGAACCAGTCGGCAAACGTGCCGCTCGCCGGGAAGATTGAGGCAAGGATAACAGTGCAGACGAGCAGGATCGTGAATGTATCGGGCAAAAAGCGGCGCATGGGCGGTCTCGCTGGAATAAATGAGTCATTGTTCTGTCGCTCATTATGATCCAGGATGCAAGAAATAACAGTTATCATAAATCTGGATTTTAGGCATGCTGGATCTCTCACAGCTTCGCAGTTTCGTTACCGTCGAACAAATGGGCAGCTTCACGCTTGCTGCTGAAAGGCTGGGCCTCGGGCAGTCGACGGTCAGCCAGCACATTCAGAGGCTGGAGACCTCGCTCGGGCGCCGGCTGCTGGAGCGTGATACGCACAAGGTCGTGCTGACCGGTGACGGCGAGGCCCTGCTTACGCATGCGCGTGCCATGCTGTTGATCGAGGGGCAGGTGCAGTCGTTGTTTAAAGGCGGCAGCCTGCGGGGACGCCTGCGGCTCGGCGTTTCCGAAGATTTCGTGACGAGCCAGTTGCCGGCGGTGCTGGAAGACTTCGTGCGCTCGCATCCCTCCGTCGATCTGGAACTGACGGTAGCACTTTCGGGTGTGCTCTACGAAATGCAGGATGCGGGAGCGATCGACCTCGTGCTTGCCAAGCGCAGGCTCGGCGACGAACTCGGAAGGCTCGTCTATCGGGAGCCGTTGGTCTGGCTGGCCCGTGATCCTCAGCATGTGCTTTCCTCCAGTCCATTGCCGCTGATCGCCTTTCCGCCGCCGAGCGTCACGCGCGCCATCGCGCTGGAGGCGCTCGGGCGGCATGGTGTGGCCTGGCGCATCGTCTGCACCTGCGGCAGCCTGAGCGGGCTGACGGCTGCGGCGCGCGCCGGCATGGGGGTGTTGGTGCAGCCGCGCAGCATGGCGCCCTCGGGTCTGAAGGAAATCGCTCCAGGCAAGTTACCGGTGCTGGAGGATGTCGAATTCGTTCTGGTGCCGCGCAAGGGAGCCGATCAGGCGTTGGTGGCGGCCCTTTCGGAGGATATTTTGAAGAAGGTCAGGGGGTTGCGGTCTACCTGAGTGCAAAATCCCGCCCGAACGGCGGGACTTTCATTCGAAGAAACCGGCTTTGTTCCAAAAGAGACCGGAACACACCACCTTGTGAGCGGGCGTCCGGTGCTTTCGAAAATCAGGCCGCCAGGCACTTCAGGAAGCCGTCGACATCGGTCTCGGTCGTGGCGAAGCTGGTGACCAGCCGAATGAGCGTTTCGCCTTCCGAAACCAGATCCGACGTGCCGGCCGGGATTGGCCACTCGTAGAATTTTGCGCCCCTGGCTTCTGCCGTCTTCGCTGCGGACTTCGGAATTACGGCGAAGACTTCGTTCGAGGCTGTCGGCCAGGCGAGGCGAGCGGAATTGCTGGTACCGATACCGGCGCGCAGGCGGTCTGCCATGCCGTTGGAATGGCGGGCGAGATCGAGCCAGAGGCCGTTTTCGAAATAGGCATCGAACTGGGCTGCGATGAAGCGCGACTTGGAGAAGTGCTGGGCGGCGCGCTTGCGAATGAAATGCATTTCCTTCGCCTGCTCCGGATTGAAGAAGACGATCGCTTCCGCGCACCAGCAGCCATTCTTCGTTCCGCCGAAGGAGAGCATATCGACGCCGCGCTTCCAGGTCATTTCGGCAGGTGTTGCATTCAATGCAACCAGCGCATTGGCAAAGCGCGCACCGTCCATGTGCAGGGGCAGTCCCCGTTTCTTGGCGATCGAGGAAATTTCGCCGATTTCCGGCAGCGAATAGACGGTACCGATTTCGGTCGATTGTGTGATGGTGACGGCGCTGGCGCGGCCATGACGGAGGGCATCTTCGGGGAAGTGCGCGATCTTTGCCGAGAGCCTGGCCGGATCGATCTTGCCGGCCTCACCTTCGACGGCCATGAGGCGGGCGGAGCCGGAGAAGAATTCCGGCGCGCCGCATTCATCCTCGATCACGTGGGCTTCCGAATGGCAGAAGGTGATCCCGCCGGGGCGCTGGACGCTTGCCAGTGCCAGAGAGTTGGCCGCTGTGCCGGTGGCGACGAAGAAGACGGAAACCTCGCGTTCGAAGATCTCGGAGAAGCGGGCTTCTACCCTTTTGTCGAGATCGCTGTTGCCATAAGCGGCCGCAAACCCGGCGGATTCGGCAAGCAGGCGTTCGGCAATGGATTTATGGGCGCCAGCCCAATTGTCAGAAGCAAAAATCATGGAGGAAACCATTGAAAATGATGGGGCGGGAGGTTCGGGAAGGGACATTACGCCAAAGCTTCACAGGATCAAGGGCGGAAGCCGGAATGCATCACGGAAATTGAACTGCGTAATCAAAAAACAAAATGGTTTCTCTCTGTGTAATTTTATGTCGCTGTTTTGGCCGATTTGGCAATCTTCCGTCGCAAATTGATGTTTTTTTAAGAGGATGCTCTTGCGAAGAGGAATTGTTTCTGGCATTGAACGGATGAACTAGGACAGGGTTGCTGTCCTATTTTGGCCTTCCCGGCCGAAGAGGCGCCAAAAGCCCTGGCACAGAGCGGCTTTCACGCTATAGTTCTTTCGAGCGCCAAGCCTTCACATGGCGGCGCGCGGAGGCGAATGGCAGGCGCGGAACGCGACGGTTTGCTTTCCTTGAGAAGTAGGTGTCTGCGACCGGATCTTCACAATGCAACAGCGCTGTCACGCGCCGGACCTATCTTCAGGGTGCGGAGCGCGACAAAAAAGCCGCCCGCAGCCCCGCGGGCTTCGACAGGAGGAAGACGATGACGAAGATGACGCCATCCATGGGTATTGACCAGTTCGCAGCAGCAGACGTGCGCGCAACGGCCAATACGCGTAAATCCGCCTCCGGCCTGCCGAAAAAACAGGGGCTTTACGATCCGCGCAACGAACATGACGCCTGCGGTGTCGGCTTCGTCGCGCATATGAAGGGTCAGAAGTCCCACCAGATCGTCAAGGACGGTCTCTTCATCCTCGAAAACCTGACGCACCGCGGTGCCGTCGGCGCCGATCCGCTGATGGGCGACGGCGCGGGTATTCTCGTGCAGATTCCCGATCGCTTCTTCCGTGAGGAGATGGCCAAGCAGGACATTACCCTGCCGAAGGCCGGCGAATATGGCGTTGGCCATATCTTCATGCCGCGTGACGAAAAGCAGATCGAACATTTCAAGAAGGTGATCAAGGACGTCATCACCGAAGAAGGCCAAGTCTTCATCGGCTTCCGCGACGTACCGGTCGACAATTCCTCGCTCTCGAAGGCGCCGGCGATTGCCGCGACCGAGCCGCATCATGTGCAGGTCTTCATTGGTGCCGGCAAGGATGCTGCGACGAACGACGAATTCGAGCGCCGGCTCTTCACCCTTCGCAAGGTCATCTCCAACCGGATCTATGATGAGTTCGACGGTGAAGAGAGCCACTTCTATCCGGTGTCGCTGTCGAGCACGACCGTCGTCTACAAGGGCATGTTCCTGGCTTACCAGGTCGGTGCCTACTATAAGGACTTGTCAGACCCGCGCTTCGAAAGCGCTGTCGCTCTCGTGCACCAGCGGTTCTCGACCAACACCTTCCCGTCCTGGAAGCTTGCGCACCCCTACCGCATGGTCGCCCATAACGGTGAAATCAATACGCTGCGCGGCAACGTCAACTGGATGGCGGCGCGTCAGGCTTCGGTCTCCTCTCCGCTTTTCGGCGAGGATATCTCCAAGCTCTGGCCGATCTCCTATGAGGGCCAGTCGGACACGGCCTGTTTCGATAACGCACTCGAATTCCTCCTGCGCGGCGGTTATTCGCTGTCGCATGCGGTCATGATGCTGATTCCGGAAGCCTGGGCCGGCAATCAGTCCATGTCGCCGGAGCGCAAGGCATTCTACGAATATCATGCCGCTCTCATGGAGCCGTGGGATGGACCGGCAGCCGTTGCCTTCACTGACGGCAAGCAGATCGGTGCTACGCTCGACCGTAACGGTCTGCGTCCGGCCCGCTATCTCGTCACCAATGACGACCGTGTCATCCTCGCTTCCGAAGCCGGCACACTGCCGGTCGCGGAAGAAAACATCATCCAGAAATGGCGCCTGCAGCCGGGCAAGATGCTGCTGATCGACATGGAAGAGGGCCGGATCATCTCTGACGACGAGGTGAAGGCGCAGCTTGCGAACGCTCATCCCTATCGCAGCTGGCTGAACCGCACGCAGCTGATCCTCGAAGACCTGAAGCCGGTCGAACCGCGCGCGCTTCGCCGCGACGTCTCGCTGCTCGACCGCCAGCAGGCCTTCGGCTACACGACCGAGGACACCAGGATCCTGATGTCGCCGATGGCGACGACGGGCCAGGAGGCGATCGGTTCGATGGGCACGGATACGCCGATCTCGGCCATGTCCGAGAAGTCGAAGCTGCTCTATACCTACTTCAAGCAGAACTTTGCGCAGGTGACGAACCCGCCGATCGACCCGATCCGCGAAGAACTCGTCATGAGTCTCGTCTCCTTCATCGGTCCGCGTCCGAACATTCTCGATCATGAAGGCATGGCGAACGCCAAGCGCCTCGAAGTGCGCCAGCCGATCCTGACCAATGGCGATCTCGAAAAGATCCGCTCTATCGGTCATACGGAAGACCGTTTCGACACCAAGACGCTCGACTTCACCTATGATGTGGAGCGGGGCGCCGAAGGCATGCCGGAAATGCTCGATCGCCTCTGCGAGCGTGCGGAAGCAGCCGTCAAGGGTGGCTACAACATCATCGTGCTGTCCGACCGCCAGGTCGGGCCGGACCGGATCGCTATTCCCGCGCTGCTCGCAACCGCTGCCGTGCACCATCACCTGATCCGCAAGGGGCTGCGTACTTCGGTCGGTCTCGTCGTCGAAACCGGCGAGCCGCGCGAAGTGCATCATTTCTGCCTTTTGGCCGGTTACGGCGCCGAAGCGATCAACCCCTATCTCGCCTTCGACACGCTGCTCGACATGCATGCCAAGGGCGAATTCCCGAAGGAAGTCGACGCCAGCGAAGTGGTCTATCGCTACATCAAGGCGGTCGGTAAGGGCATCCTCAAGGTCATGTCCAAGATGGGCATCTCGACCTACCAGTCCTATTGCGGCGCGCAGATCTTCGATGCGATCGGCCTGCAGTCGGAATTCGTCGACAAGTACTTCTTCGGCACGGCGACGACCATCGAAGGTGTTGGTCTCGAAGAGATCGCGCGCGAGACCGTTGTTCGCCACAAGGCAGCCTTCGGCCGCGACCCGATCCTGGCAAGCACGCTCGATATCGGCGGCGAATATGCCTATCGCATGCGCGGCGAAAGCCATGCATGGACGCCGGATGCCGTCGCTGCCCTGCAGCATGCGGTACGTGGCAATGCCGAGGATCGCTACCGCGAATTCGCCGAGATGGTGAACACGTCGGCGCTGCGCATGAACACGATCCGCGGTCTCTTCAAGATCAAGAGCGCGGAGGCGCTCGGCCGCAAACCGGTGTCGCTCGACAGCGTTGAACCGGCAATCGATATTGTCAAGCGCTTCTCCACCGGCGCCATGTCCTTCGGCTCGATCAGCCGCGAGGCACATACGACGCTGGCGATCGCCATGAACCGGATCGGCGGCAAGTCGAACACCGGTGAGGGCGGCGAAGAGAGCGACCGCTACATGCCGCTGCCGGATGGTTCGTCGAACCCCGAGCGTTCGGCCATCAAGCAGATTGCGTCCGGCCGCTTCGGTGTGACGACGGAATATCTCGTCAATGCCGACGTGCTGCAGATCAAGGTCGCGCAGGGCGCCAAGCCCGGCGAAGGCGGTCAGCTGCCCGGCCACAAGGTCGATGCGGTCGTTGCCAAGACGCGTCACTCGACCCCGGGCGTCGGCTTGATCTCGCCGCCGCCGCACCATGACATCTATTCGATCGAGGATCTGGCGCAGCTGATCTACGACCTGAAGAACGTCAATCCAACCTCGGATGTGTCGGTCAAGCTCGTCTCGGAAGTCGGCGTCGGCACGGTTGCTGCCGGCGTTGCGAAGGCGCGCGCCGACCATATCACGGTGTCCGGTTTCGACGGCGGTACGGGCGCTTCGCCGCTCACCTCGCTGAAGCATGCCGGCAGCCCGTGGGAAATAGGTCTTGCCGAAACCCAGCAGACGCTGGTTCTGAACGGTCTGCGCTCGCGCGTCGCCCTGCAGGTCGACGGTGGTCTGAAGACAGGCCGCGACGTTATTATCGGTGCGCTGCTCGGCGCTGACGAATTCGGCTTTGCGACGGCTCCGCTGATTGCTGCCGGCTGCATCATGATGCGCAAGTGCCACCTCAATACCTGTCCGGTCGGCGTGGCGACGCAGGACCCGGTCCTGCGCAAGCGCTTCAAGGGTACGCCCGAGCACGTCGTCAACTATTTCTTCTTCATCGCCAACGAAGTGCGCGAAATTCTGTCCTCCCTCGGCTTCACCAGGCTCGATGAGATCATCGGCGCTTCCGAGCTGCTCGAGAAGGATGAGATGCTGGCGCACTGGAAGGCTAGGGGACTCGATTTCGCGAAGATCTTCCACAAGGTCGATGCACCCAAGGAAGAGACTTACTGGACGACACGCCAGAAGCATCCGATCGACGACATTCTCGACCGCAAGATGATTGCGGCGGCCGAACCGGCGCTGGCGTCGAAGACGCCCGTTGCCTTCGAGGTCGACATCAAGAACGTGGACCGTTCGGCCGGCGCGATGCTCTCGGGCGAAGTGGCCAAGCGTTATAACCATCGCGGCCTGAAGGAAGACACGATCAACGTCACCCTGAAGGGCACGGCGGGGCAGAGCTTCGGCGCGTTCCTGGCGCGGGGCATCACCTTCAACCTCGTCGGCGACGGCAACGACTATGTCGGCAAGGGTCTTTCGGGCGGCAAGATCATCATCCGTCCGCCTGACAATTCGAGGATCGTGGCTGAGAACTCGATCATCGTCGGCAATACGGTGCTCTACGGCGCGACCGAAGGTGAGTGCTACTTCCGCGGTGTCGCGGGCGAGCGCTTTGCCGTTCGTAACTCCGGCGCGATCGCCGTCATCGAGGGCGTGGGCGACCACGGCTGCGAATATATGACGGGCGGCGTGGTTGTCGTGCTCGGCGGAACGGGCCGCAACTTCGCAGCCGGCATGTCCGGCGGCGTGGCCTATGTTCTCGACGAGGCCGGCGATTTCGCCAGCCGCTGCAACATGGCCATGGTCGAGCTCGAGCCGGTTCCGGAAGAGGACGACATGCTGGAGAAGCTGCACCACCACGGCGGCGACCTCATGCACAAGGGACGCGTCGACGTCTCCGGTGACATGACGCGCCACGATGAGGAACGGCTCTACCAGCTGATCTCCAACCACCTGCACTACACGGGCTCTACCCGTGCCAAGGAAATCCTTGAGCACTGGGGTGACTACCGCCCGAAATTCCGCAAGGTCATGCCGGTCGAATATCGCCGCGCGCTTGAGGAAATGGAGCGCAGCCGGATGGGTATCGCTGCCGAGTAATTGCACCGAACAATCCGCCACGCCTCAACAGCGCGTGGCGGATGACTGAAATATCTCAATGACTCAACGACGATCAGCCGCGAGCTTGAAGCTGGCGCGACCGCGTGGATGGAAATCAGGGATATGTTCTGATGACGGTCAAAGCAAACAACCTGCCTCCGCGATCGAGGCTGAACAGACAACTGGCCGCAGGCGAGGCGGTCATGAGGGTAAGGGACGAAAATATGGGTAAGGTAACAGGGTTTCTGGAAATCGATCGGCAGGTAGCGAAGTATCAGCCGGCGTCGGACCGCATCCGGCATTTCCGTGAATTCACGATCCCGATGTCGGACCCGGAAGTGCAGAAACAGGCAGCCCGCTGCATGGACTGTGGCATCCCCTATTGCCACGGCCCGACCGGCTGCCCTGTTCATAACCAGATTCCTGATTGGAACGACCTTGTGTACAATAACAACTGGGAAGCGGCGATCCAGAACCTGCATTCGACCAACAACTTCCCGGAATTTACCGGCCGCGTCTGCCCGGCTCCGTGCGAGGAAGCCTGCACGCTGAACCTCGAAGATGCGCCGGTCGCAATCAAGACGGTCGAACAGGCAATCGCCGACAAGGCCTACGAACTCGGCTTCATCCGTCCGCAGCCGGCGACGATCCATACCGGCAAGAAGGTGGCGATCATCGGCTCCGGTCCCGCCGGTATGGCGGCAGCCCAGCAGCTCGGCCGCGCCGGCCATGATGTGCATGTCTATGAGCGCGAGACAAAGCCGGGTGGCCTGCTGCGCTACGGCATTCCGGACTTCAAGATGGAGAAGAACTTCATCGATCGCCGTGTCGAGCAGATGAAGGGCGAGGGCGTGACCTTCCATTGCGGCGTCAATGTCGGCGTCGACGTCAAGGTCGAACAGCTTCTGGCTGATCATGATGCCGTGCTTTACAGCGGCGGTTCCGAGACACCGCGTGAAGCCGGCATTCCAGGCACCGATCTCGCCGGCGTTCATGACGCGATGCCCTATCTGGTGCAGCAGAACAAGCGCGTCGGCCGTGAAAACATCGACAGCACCGGCTGGCCGTCCGATCCGATCCTGGCCGGCGGCAAGCATGTGGTCGTCGTCGGCGGTGGTGATACGGCTTCGGATTGCGTCGGCACGGCCTTCCGTCAGGGGGCGGTCAAGGTGACCCAGCTCGACATTCGCCCGCAACCGCCGGAGAAGGAAGACAAACTCGCCGTCTGGCCCTTCTGGGCAACGAAGATGCGTACTTCCTCTTCGCAGGCCGAAGGCGCGATCCGCGAATTCCAGGTCGCGACGCTCGAATTCGTCGGTGAAGACGGTGTGCTGACCGGCGTGAAGTGCTGCGAGGTCGACGAGCGCCGCCGCCCGGTTCCGGGAACGGATTTTGTCATCAAGGCGGATCTCGCCTTCATCGCCATCGGCTTCAGCGGCCCGTTCAAAGACAGCGTGCTGAAGGAGCTCGATGGCAAGCTGACGCTCAACACCGACAAGCGTGGCTCGACCAATGTTGTCGCCAACGACCGCGACTACAAGACTTCGGTCGACAAGCTCTGGACGGCGGGCGACGTGCGCCGTGGCCAGTCTCTGGTCGTCTGGGCGATCCGTGAAGGCCGCCAGGCAGCACGCGCCATCGACGAAGCGCTGATGGGCTCGACGGTTCTGCCGCGCTGATTTGCCGGAAGAATTGATCAGGTGATAAACTCCGCCGCATCCCGGCGGAGTTTTTCGTGGTGCGGCCATTTGACTCGCCGGCACTTCAGGCAAGCCTCATGCAAAGGGCCGCTCGGGCGGTCTTTTCTCATTTTATGGAAATTTCCGCCGTCGTCCCCAGCGTCGGCATGCGATAGTCGTCGATGCGACCTGCAGGCGCCGGTGCCATTTCTCCTTGCTCGACCAGGAGATCGCGCGGTGATTTCGTCAGCGTCACAGGCATAGCCCTACTGGCGCCGAGCAATTCGGCTCCACCATCAAGGTTCGGGTCGGACAGGCTGATCGGCTGCGTATGTTCCACCGGATCGGTCGGCAGCGTCAGCGCCGGCAGGTTGCCGGGATCGAGGCGCACGAGGTCGGGACTCGCCTGGGTGCCGAGAATGCGGCGCGCCGGTTTTTCGACATAGAAGGCGAGCTTGCGGCGGCCCGCCTGTGTCAGGTTGATGCCGTCAGTGGTGCGCAGGCGCACTTGCTGGCCGTTGACGTCGGAGCCGGTGACGATGAATTTACCGTTCTCATCCACGAAGCCGTCCCAGATATCGACGAATTCGCCGCCGACGCTTTCCATCTGGTTGCGATAGAGTTGGTTCATCTGCACGGCGTCGGATGTCATCGAATCGGATTCGAAGGCGGGAAGTCCGACCCAGAGCAACGGGATCTTGCGGCTCGTTATTTCCTTGCCGAAGGCCAGCACGCGGCGTTGATATTCGGTGAACCAGCCATCGGTACGGAATTTTTCCTTGCCGGCATCCGTCACCATCTGCTGGCGATCATTGGCGCCGATCATGACGACGACCATCGCCGGCTTCAGCTCGTCGATCATCTTCGGCAATTCGCCGGGCCAGTTGTAATAGTCGTCGCGCACGAGACCCGATGACACATTGCTGCGGGCTTCGACCACGACACCAGGCGAGGTTTCGAAGGCCGCAGTGAGGCCGTCACCGAGGCCACCGGCGAGGAAGTCGCCGACAACAAGGATTTTCTGGGCGCTGTCCAGCTTTTGAACAACCGGCTCAGCCGGCGTTACGGGCGCCGTTCGGGTCGGGGTTACGGCCTTCTGTGCCGCTGGCGGGCGCCGGCGCTGCTGCTGCCGTCTCGGCTGGTCCCGCATTTCGGGCTGCGGATTCTCATCGATGTAGCGGCGCCCGAGAAAGAAATCGAGGATGGACCGGCGCTGGTAGCGAAGCTCCTGCGCTTCGGCATAGTGCACCGGCACCATCGAAGCGAGGCAAAGGGAAAGCGCGGCTGCGGCAAACGCAAGCCCGCGAATCCATCTGGTCCGGTCAGTTTTTTTCGTCATCGGGCAGTTCCGCATCTGCCGGGCATCTTGCATAGGCAGCGGCTTTCCGTCCACTCCACATCATTATTTAGGTCGCGCTTTTCCCGCTTCTACAGCATCGGCCCGAAAATCGGAATCGATTTTCGGAAAGCCTGATCCGTAGATTCAAAGGGATAGAGCGTCCTTTGTGCGTCCGATAGGACGCACGGCGCTCTAGCGGCGCAGCGCGTGGAGAAGCGAAAGTGATGGCTCGCCATCCGGCTGCATACCGATACGCTCCTGCACGGCGGCGATCGCAGCCTTGGAGCCAGAACCGAAATTGCCGTCGACATCGCCACTGTAATAGCCGAGCGTCTTCAAACGCGTCTGCAGTTCGAACTTTTCGGTGATGTCGAGCGCGCCTTCCGGGCGCGGCCAGCGCTGCTGCATGCCGCCATAGCCGGCGATCTGGTCTGCGAGCAGGCCGACGGCGAGTGCATAGCTGTCGGAGGCATTGTAGTTCTTGATCGTGAAGAAGTTGGCCGTCATCAGGAAACCTGGACCATCGGAACCGGCCGGCATCTTCAAGACAGCGCGGCTGCCCCCATCCTTGAAGGGCTTACCGCTCGGGCGTTTGAGACCGAGCGCTGCCCACTGGGCAAGCGTGTGCGTCTTGCCGACCTGCTTTGTCGCAGAAGCAGGTACTGCGACCTCGTAACCCCAGGTTCTGCCGGCATCCCAGCCATTCTTCATCAGAAGATTCGCCGAGGTCGCCAGCGCATCGGGCACGGAATTCCAGATGTCGCGATGGCCATTGCCATCCGCGTCGACCGCGTAAAGAAGATAGCTCGTCGGGATGAATTGGGTGTGGCCCATGGCGCCGGCCCAGGAGCCAGTCATCTCCCTGGCTGGGACGTCACCGTTCTGCAGGATCTTCAAAGCTGCGATCAACTGCTTCTTGGCGTATTTACCGCGCTTGGGATCGGCATAGGCAAGGGTGGCCAGTGCTCGCGGCACATAGTGAAGACGCTCATCTTTTGCGAGAACGGCGCCGTAATTTGATTCCATCGACCAGATCGCCAGCAGAATCGACTTGTCGACGCCGAACTGGCGCTGGATGGCATCGAGCGTCCTGGCATGTTTGGCAGCCATCTTGCGGCCGATTTCCACAGTGTAGGGGTTGACGCGGGAATCGACATAGTCCCAAATCTTCGATGTAAATTCAGGCTGATAGGTGGCCTTTTCGAGGACTGTGGGATCGGGTTCGCTTACCCCAGAAAAGGCTTTTTGGTACGTTGCCTTACTGATGCCACTCTGAGCAGCAGTTTGGTAGAAGTCCGCGATCCACTTCTGGAACCGGGCATCGGCTTTTGCGTTATTGGGGGCCAGTCCAGCCGCGGTGGCGACAACGATGGCGAGAGCAAGACCACGAAGGGAGTTTGTGTATTTCTGGGTCATCGGCAGTCGTATCCGTCATCTTCAGTTTTAGCCAAGGCGGTACGTCATGCCCGCTCTACGCCGAAATTACAGGAACGGAGTCAACAAATTCTTTACCATGGGCGGCCGGGGCAGTCACCATTTGCAAAACGGTAGCAATTCTATACTAGTTCAAATCGATATAGCGTTTAGGTAAAAGCGGTATAGTCAAAACAGGAGATCGGTGTGGCTCAGCATAAGAAAGTTCGTAAGGCAGTATTTCCAGTCGCGGGACTGGGAACGCGGTTCCTTCCGGCTACCAAAGCGGTTCCGAAGGAAATGCTGACTGTTGTCGACAAGCCAATTATTCAGTATGTCGTCGACGAAGCACTTGAAGCAGGCATTGAACATCTAGTATTTGTTACTGGCCGTAACAAGCACGTCATCGAAGACTACTTCGATATTCATTTCGAACTTGAGCAGACGCTCAAGGAGCGCGCCAAGAAGGCGGAAATCACCCTCCTGCAGCAGCAGCTTCCCAAGGCAGGCACGGTGAGCTTTACCCGTCAGCAGGAGCCGCTCGGCCTCGGCCACGCCGTCTGGTGCGCCCGCGAGATCGTCGGCGACGAGCCTTTCGCGCTGCTTCTGCCCGACATGATCATGAAGGACAAAAAAGGCTGCATGAAGGGCATGATTGAGCTCTACGAGCACAGCGGTGGCAACATTATCGCTGTCGAGGAATGTGCTCCCGATCAGGCTCACAAATACGGCATCGTCGGCGTTGGTGATGCGATCGGCGAAGGCTTCCGCATCACAGGCATGGTGGAAAAGCCGGCCAAGGGCACCGCTCCTTCCAACTTCTTCATCAACGGTCGCTACATCCTGCAGCCGGAAGTCTTCAAGATCCTGGAAAGCCAGGAACGCGGCGCCGGCAACGAGATCCAGCTCACCGACGGCATGCTGAAGCTGCTCAAGGAACAGGATTTCGCAGGCTATCACTTCAAGGGCGAGACTTACGACTGCGGTGCCAAGGATGGTTTCATCCTCGCCAACGTTGCCTTTGCTCTCGAGCGTGCGGACATTCGCCCGAGCGTCGAAGACGGCTTCAGGAACCTGCTCGCCCGTCTGAACTAAGCTTGTTCAGCGCTTCAATTTGAGACCGACGCCGGCTCGCCATTGCTGCGAGTCGTCGCCTTCCTTGCGTGTCGTCAGCTCGTAGCCAAGCGTGCTGGTGAAGTCGAGGTAACGGTTGATATTCCAGACAAGACCAGACGAGGCAGTGTAAACCGTCTCGTCACTTATGGTGCTGCCGCTCGGATAATCGCGCAGCGTCACGCCGCCGATGACCGTCCCCACCAGATAGTCGCGCAGCTGATGATCAACTGTTGTCGTCAGCTGATGCGAGACATAGCCGCTGTCGCCTGCCGAGGTGGAAGGCTGGATGCTGGTCTGGAGATTGAGATTGACATTCGTTCCGCGGATCGGCGACCAGAGCAGGCTGGCATCGAGTATTGCCGTATCGATCGGTTTCAGCCTGTTGTCATCGAAGTTCGCCGTTGCATAACCGACCGCAACCTCGCCCTTGAGCTTTTCGCCCATATCGACCTGCACGCCGCCCTTGGCGCCGTAGCTATCTCCCGAACGCTGGTAACCCGAGGAATCGGTGCGTTCGTCATAATTGGTTTTGCCAACTGACGCTTCGATGAACGGAATGAGTGCCGGCGACAGTTCATAGCCGATACGGCCGCGCACCGTGCCTGTCGTCTGATTGCGGTCGCTCAGCGAAACCGTCGTGCCGTTCGAGAGCGTGGCGTCCGAATAGATCGAGCGGAAGAGTGCAACGGCGGCCGTGCCGCGCAAGATCCCGAAATCGTGCTCGATGGAAGCACCGCCGGTAAATACCTGCACATCGGACTGCTGATCGGCGTTGGGGATCGCGTCCGGATCATCCGTATCCTCGCGATAGAAATTATAGCCGCCGGTGATGTGGCCGACCGTGTCGCGCGACAGGTCCAGCCGCAGATCGCCATCGATCTTGAAGGAAGGCTGCTCTTCACCCTCGCCGCTGATGTTTTTCTGCCAGGCGCCCGCGGAGATGACGGTCAACTGATGCCGGCTCCAGTCGGAGGTCAGCGTCGCGCCCACATCGGTTTCGAGGAAGCCGCGGCTCTTTTTTGTGCCGCCGTCCTTCGTGATCTCGCTGTTGATCGTCTGGGTGACGCTTGGGCGCAGCACGAAGCTGCCGAGGGGGATGCCCGGCGTTTCTTCGGTCGAGGCGCTTGCCGGCACTTTTCGCGTTGACGTTTCGTCAAAGCGCGGCTCGCGAGTGTTCAGCCTGCGCATATCCTCGTCGAGGATTGCGCCGGTAATCTCGTCATCGGTCTGCGTCGCCAAGGCAGGTGCTGCGACCGAATCTGCGCCTTGGGCGGCGGCATTGGCGGGAGCGGCCGTGGTGTCGCCTGCGTCACCGAAGTCCGGCGCATTGTTCGCGCCGGCGCGCTGTGTGGCGGAGGTAGCCCCGGTGCGCGAATTCGTAGTGCTTGCCGATTGCTGCTGCGATGTCGTCTGTTGCGCATCAGCGACCGGTGCAATCAGCAGGCCGATAGCCGCAACGGAGACGGCACGGCTCATGGCGCGGAGCGGCGTCACACTGCTCGTCTGTTTTCCCTGGCCCATTCAAATCCGCGCCTGAAATGCTTTTAAGTCTTACCCAAGCGTAAAGCCTTGTGGTTAACCATTCGTTGCCGTGCGGGCCGCGCGTTCATACATGGGAAACATTGTCGGGTGGACAGGCAAAGTGAAAAGGTCTAACGCATTGCCATGATCAGGAGAGCGGTGAAACTCGTCGAAAACAGCGTGCTGGAGTCGGGCAAGCGCACGATCAGCATCGAAAGACGCGCCCTCGAGGCGCTCGAACGCGCTTTCGATGATGGGCTGGCTGGACCCTTTGCCCGTGCGGTCGAGATGATCGGCGAGAATTCCGGCCGCGTGATCGTGACCGGCGTCGGCAAAAGCGGCCATATCGGCACGAAGATCGCTGCCACTTTCGCTTCCACAGGCACACCTGCCTTTTTCGTGCATGCGGCGGAAGCCAATCACGGCGATCTCGGCATGATCGCCGGCGACGATCTGGTGCTGGCGATCTCCAAAGGCGGTGAAAGCGCGGAACTGAAGAGCATCATTTCCTACACGCGGCGTTTTTCCATTCCGCTGATTGCAATGACTTGCAGCCCGCAGTCCTCACTGGCAACGGCCGCCGATATCGTGCTGCTGATCCCCAACGAGGAAGAGGCCTGTCCGAATGGGCTGGCGCCAACCACATCGACGATGATGCAGCTTGCGCTCGGCGACGCGCTGGCGATTGCGCTTCTTGACGCGCGTGGCTTCACGGCGACGGATTTCCATGTCTTCCATCCCGGTGGCAAGCTGGGTGCGAGCCTGATGCATGTTACCGACATCATGCATACGGGTGACCGCCTGCCGCTGGTCCCGAAGGGCACGTCCGTGCCGGAGGCGATCAAAGTGTTGTCGCACAAGCATTTCGGCTGCGTCGGCGTGCTGGATGCCGAAGGCCGGCTTTGCGGCATCGTCACGGATGGTGACATGTCCCGCAACCTCAGCCGCAATCTTGCGGAGCTGACGGTCGACGACATCATGACGCGCGCGCCGAAGACGGTCAGGCCGACGATCCTGGCGACGGCAGCCCTGGCGCTGCTCGAGCAATACAAGATCGGCGCGCTTATCGTCACCGACGACGACCAGCGTCCGATCGGCCTGGTTCACTTCCACGATCTCTTGCGGATCGGCGTCGCCTGATCAGATCGGCTCTACCGTCAGGTCGCGACCGTTGCTGGAAACGACCCTGACTTGGGTTCCAGCCGGAAGATCCGGCCCCATCACCCGCCACGTCGTATCGTCGAGGCGAATGCGGCCGCGGCCTTCGCGGATCGGTTCGTGCAGTGTGGCTGTGCGGCCGACGAGGCTCGCGCCGCGCTGGTTGAGGAAAGGTTCGTCGGTCTTGCTGTTGCGCAGCGTCAACCGCCGCCCGACGAGTGTGGAGATGACCGCAAAGGCGGCGAAGAGAAGCGCCTGAAGCTGCCAGACCCAGAAAGCGGTATCCCAGAAGAGCAGCGACAACGCGCCGACGCTAAGTGCTGCAAGGCCGATCCAGACCAGAAAGAAGCCCGGCGCGACCAATTCGGCGGCAAGCAGCGCCAGGCCTGCTACCCACCAGCTCCACGGCCCAAGTTCGCCGACGATCTTCGCCAGCATGGCTCAGCTCTCCGGATTGGGATTGAAGGGATTGGGTGGAACCGGGCTGACGGGCGGCGTCGAGCGCGCGGGACTGGGGCGGGGGCGCGGAGGCGGAGGTGGATTGCTGCTGTCGCCAAAGACCTCGCGGGCAATCGCGCCGATGCCGCCGAGCGAGCCGAGAATGGAGGAGGCCTCCATCGGCATCAGCACGACCTTGGCATTGTTCGCCTGGCCGATCGAGGTCAGTGCTTCGGTGTATTTCTGCGCCACGAAATAGTTGATTGCCTGGATGTTGCCGGCGGCGATCGCTTCCGAGACCATCTTCGTCGCCTTGGCTTCTGCTTCGGCCAAACGCTCGCGGGCTTCGGCATTGCGGAAGGCCGCTTCGCGCTGGCCTTCGGCCTGAAGGATGGCGGACTGCTTGGCGCCTTCGGCTCTCAGGATCTGCGCGTTGCGCGAACCTTCAGCTTCTAGCACCTGGGCACGTTTCTCGCGCTCGGCCTTCATCTGGCGGGCCATCGCATCGACGAGATCGCGCGGCGGCTGGATATCCTTGATCTCGACGCGAGTGACCTTGATGCCCCAGGGCTGCACGGCCTCGTCCACGACGCGCAGCAGCCGATCGTTGATCGCATCGCGATTGGAGAGCAGCTCATCCAGATCCATGGAGCCCATGACAGAGCGAATATTGGTCATGGTGAGGTTCAGGATCGCATTTTCCAGGTTGGAAACCTGATAGGCGGCCTGAGCGGCATTCAGCACCTGGTAGAAGGACACGGCATCGGCAGAGACCGAGGCATTGTCCTTGGTAATCACCTCCTGGGTCGGCACGTTCAGCACCTGCTCCATCACGTTCATCCGGGCGCCGACGCGCTCGATGAAAGGGGTGATCAGGTTCAGGCCGGGTTCCAGCGTACGCGTATAGCGGCCGAAGCGCTCGATCGTGTAGCGATAACCCTGCGGAACCGTCTTGATACCCGCAAAGAGCACCAGGATGACGAAAATCACCAATACGATCACGAGAATATCGAAGCCGCTCAGCAGCATGTATTCCTCCCTCAGCCCACCTATCTGACGTGGTGAGTTAGCACGTTCTTTGCAAGGACGGAATGACGGGTCTCGCCTGTCAAATCAGGGTGATAGGCCGACGTCGTCCAGGTCGCTCTTTGTGATGTAGCCACCCATCAGGCAATTTGTGAGGAATGGCTGATCGTCCGGGCTCAGATTGCTGGCCTTGACGTCGCGCAGGCGGAGCTGGCAGGCCACCTGACCGACGATGCCGTTGGGTGGCCCGCCGCGATGCATCCGTTGATATTGCTCCCAAGCGAGATAACCGCCACCCGCAATGACAAGCACACAGGCAAAGACAATCAATTTTCTGAAACCTGCAGTCATGAAATACGTCCAGATGAATAAGCCTCAGACCGGGAACCTGCGCACCGCAGTTGCGGTCGCTGGCTTCGGCCCTTCCGTAGATCTGGGGCGAAGGACGTCTTTATCTATTGCAGTGCGCCAGAAAATCTGCCGCCAGGCTGATCATGCCCAGCCCAACAGCTCGCGACGCACGACCTTCTCCAGCACCTGCATGCCGTCCTCGCTGTCATTCAGGCAGGGAATATGCGTGAAGTGCTCGCCGCCATTGTGCTTGAAAGAATGGGCGGCCTGTTCCGCGATCTCCTCCAGCGTCTCCAGACAGTCGGAAACGAAGCCGGGGTTCATGACGGCGATGCGCTTGACGCCGTCCTGCGCCAGCTTCTCGACGGTCTTGTCGGTATAGGGCTGCAGCCATTCTTCCGGTCCGAAGCGGGATTGGAAGGTGACCATGAAGTTCTCTTTCGTGAGCCCTAGACGCTCACGCAACAGGCGGCCGGTTTTCTGGCACTGACAGTAATAGGGATCGCCCTGCTGGGAATAGGAGAGTGGAATGCCGTGGAAGGAGGCAAGCAGCATCTCCGGCTTCCAGTCGAGAGTAGCGAGATGCTGCTCGACGGATTTTGCGAGCACTTCGATATAGGTCTCGTCGTCGTGATAATCCGGCACCGTGCGCAGCGCCGGCTGCCAGCGCATGGCGAGCAGCTTCTGGAAGGCCTTGTCGTTGACGGTTGCCGTGGTGGCGGCCGCATATTGTGGATAGAGCGGAAAGAGCAGGATGCGGTCGCAACCTTCGTCCTTCAGCGCTTCGATGCGCGAGGGGATCGATGGGGTTCCGTAGCGCATCGCCCAATCGACCTTGACGTTGGGCAGGTCCTTCAGGCGTTCAGCCATGAAGTCGGACTGGTTGCGGGTATAGGTGCGCAGCCAGCTTTCGTTCAGATCCTTGTTCCAGATCGTCTCATAGGCCTTGCCGACCTTTTGCGGGCGCGTGTTGAGGACGATGCCGAACAGGATCGGGTACCACTTCCAGGGCGACCATTCGATGACGCGTTTGTCGGTCAGGAATTCGCGCAGGTAGCGGCGCATGGACGTATAATCGGTGCCGTCAGGCGTGCCAAGATTGACCAGCAGGACGCCGACCTTGCCGAATTTGACGGCGGGATGGTCCGCCGGGCGGAGTGAAGTATCTGTCATTCTTGCCCCAACGCGCTTTTCGTGTCTCGCCGGCTCATACGCAGCCGGCCGATCACGGTTCACCCTATAAGAAGAAAAGCCGGCCCGGGGAACCCCGGACCGGCTCTCATGATCGGGACAAATCGTCTTACTTGGCCGGAACCTGGATTTCCTCGCCGATCCGCAGATGACGCGGGTTCGGGCTGCCGTTGGCTTCGGACAATCTGCGCCATTCGGCGCCGTCGCCATAGAAGGTTTTGGCGAGATCCCAGAGAGTATCGCCGGCAACGATGACGTGGGTCGAAGGTGTTGATGGTGCGGAGGTTGCCGGCGCCGGTGTCGCCGGAGCAGGGGCGGCGGGCGCCGGTGTCGGAGCCGGTTCAGCCGAAGGGGCTGGCGCTGTAGGGGCGGGGGCCGGTTCGCTAGAAGGAGCCGGCTCGGTGGAGGGAGCGGGTGCCGCCTGCGCGATTTCGGTGACGCGGCCGTCCGTATAGGGCTTATACGGCGAATGCGCAGCGATATATTCGGCGGTCACATCGGCTAGGTCCGGACCGTAGTCATAGGCATTCTGGCCATCCTTGAAGGCGACATAACCGTCGCCGCCAGCGCGCATGAAATTGTTGGTGGCAACGCTGTAGGTCTTGGCATTGTCGATCGGCACGAAGCTGTCGCCGTCCTTGACCTGGACGTCGCTGACGCGGCTGCCGACCGGCTTCGACTGGTCGAAGGAGAATTTCAGGCCGGCGACCTGTGGGAAACGACCGGCGCCCTGATCAACCTGGCTAACGCCGTTCTCAAGCGCCTTGATGATGTCGGCGCCCGTCAACTCGAAGGTTGCAAGCGTATTCTGGAAGGGCAGCACGGTGATGACTTCGCCTTGCGTGACGTCGCCGCCATCGATGGAAGCGCGCAGGCCGCCGCCGTTCTGGATGGCGATGGTCACGCCCTGGTTCCTGGTGCGGTCGAGCATGGCGTCGGCCACCAGATTGCCCATCGAGCATTCCTTGGCGCGGCAGACCTTGCGGTCGCCTTCGATCGGGCCTTCGGAGGAGCCGATCACCTTCTTGCGCAGTTCTTCAATCGGCTTTGCCAGTTCGACAATGCGTGCCGCGACGGCCGGATCGGGTGTGAAGGAGGAATCGATCAGGATGGGATCGCCCTTGGCATCCTTGACGACGCCGTTGTCATCGAAGTTCACGACGAGATCGCCGAGATACTTGCTGTAGGAGGCTGCCTGCACTACCGGCACCTTGTAGCCGCCGGGGTTGTCGACCATTGTCGGGTAGGGGCCTTCGGCCTTCGGGTCGGTGTTCGAGAGCAGGCTGTGCGAATGGCCGCCAACGACCACGTCGACATCGGGGATCTTGGCAATCAGGGCAAGGTCGCGCGGGTAGCCGACATGGGTGAGCGCAATGATCTTATTGACGCCTTCGCCCTTCAGTTTCTCGACCTCTGCCGTGATGCTCTTGATGTCATCGGCAATCGTCACGTTCGGGCCGGGCGAGGAAAGCTCCGGCGTATCGTTGGTGACGGCGCCGACGATGCCGATCTTCTGACCGCCGACATCAAGCACGAGGGAAGGCTTGACGCGGTCGCCGATCTTGGAGGCGGCACTTGCCTTGACGTTGGCGGTGACGACCGGGAATTGCACCTTGTCGAGGAAGGTTGCGAGCCCATCCTCGCTGTCGTCGAATTCATGATTGCCGACCGTCATGGCGTCGAACTTCATGAGGTTCAGCATTTCGGCTTCAGCTGCGCCCTTGTAGGTCGTGTAGAAGAGCGAACCCTGGAAGTTGTCGCCGGCGTTGAGCAGCAGCGTGTTTTTACCTGTCAAGGCTTGGCGGCGCTGGTCGATGGCGACCTTCAGCCGTGCGGCTCCGCCGAAGCACTCGTTCTTGCCTTCTTCCTCGGCAGAGCACGTGGAATCGAACTTGTTGATCGATTCGATGCGCGAGTGGAAATCGTTGATATGAAGGATATTGAGTTCGTAATCTGCAAATGCGGCGCTTGTGCTCAGCGCCAGAATAGACGCTGTCAAAAGACCGAAGCTGAAAGACTTCGTCATCCCTGTTCTCCTGATTGAGGGCGAAGATCCCCCTGATCTTCGCCGATCCCTTCCATAGTTCGTCGGGGCAGTTTCCCGGCGTGCGGATGTTCCATCAGACGATGCACGGCCGCAAGGGAAAGCTGGGCCAAGGGAGGCGCTTTCCAAGGGGAGGTGGGCAAAAAAGCCGACTGGCTATCCCACGCATTCGTGGTCGGCGACGTTTCGGTAGAGTTCGTGCGCGGCCTCTGCGATGTTGGGAAGTGTGGCGAGCGCGATGATCAAGCAAAGAAGGGAGACGACGCGGTGAGAGCGCCGACCGGCCCGATAGGCAAGGAATGCGCCTGCGCCATAGATCAGGACTGCCGGCAAGGCGAAGATCAGCACCTGCAGCGGCCCGTCGCAATCGGGAGCCGCGATGCCCTGTGCACGATAGACGTTGACCGGTAAGACGACGGCAAGTGCCGCAAGCGGCGTTGCGAGCAACAGGGCAAGGCAACCGGCGAAAGCCCGCATAGTGCTTAGCCCACGCCCATCTGCTCTTTTCAGCTGCGGCGCGTCAGGACGAACTGCGCGCCGGCATCCGAGGTGCAGTTTAGCTGGCTTGTCGTGACGAGGGCGCAATTGACCTTCGACTGGGTGTTGCGAACCAGCGAAGTCATGTTGATTTCCACCAGCGATGGCGAGGTTTTGATATAGGTGCCGGAGGCCAGAAGCTGGTTGCTGTCAGTCGTGCGCGTGGTGAAGGTGCCGCCCTGGAAGGTGGAGACGATACCGTTCGGATCGGCCCAGGTTCCTTCGACACCGGCGGGAGCGGGTCCTGACGCGACGGGGAGGGGGCGCGGGCCGGAGGAGACACAGGCGGCAAGAGCTGCCGATGCAACCACAAGAACGAGACCAGTTCTGATTTTCATAGGGCTTCTCCCGGCGAATCTAGGCGGAAACTATCCGCAACAGTCCGCCAAAAACATGGCGCGGGCCTTCTGCGAAGGCAAGCCTTCGGCGGCAGACGACCGGCATTTAGACAGCAGGCGTTACAAAAATGCCCGCCTTGCAGCGGGCATCTTCGAAAGCATTACGACAGGACTCAGCGAACGAGGATGTTCTTGAACTGCCACGGATCCTTGGTGTCGATGTCTTCCGGGAACAGGCCCGGACGACCGTCGAGTGGGGTCCAGTCGGTGTAGTGGCCTTCGACCGGGCCGAGATAAGGCAGCTGCACTTCGAGGCAGCGCCTGTAATCCATCTCGTCGGCTTCGACGATGCCGGCCTTCGGGTTTTCGAGAGCCCAGACCATGCCGGCGAGAACGGCAGAAGTCACCTGCAGGCCGGTTGCATTCTGGTAGGGAGCGATGCGGCGGGTTTCTTCCAGCGACAGGCGCGAACCGTACCAGTAGGCGTTCTTGTCGTGGCCATAGAGCAGCACGCCGAGCTCGTCGACGCCGTCGACCAATTCGTTCTCATCGAGAACGTGATGGACTGGCTGTGCCGTACCGCCGTTGCCGAACATCTCATGCAGCGAGAGAACGGCGTCATTGGCCGGATGGTAGGCATAGTGGCAGGTCGGACGATAGGTGACGTCGCCGTCCTTGTCTCTTACCGAGAAGAAATCGGCGATCGAGATCGACTCGTTGTGAGTGACGAGGAAGCCGTATTGAGGGCCGGGCGTCGGGCACCAGGTGCGTACGCGGGTGTTGGCGCCGGGCTGCTCCAGGAAGATAGCGGCTTTGGAGCCCTTCTTGTGCTTCTTGGCGTTCTTCGGCATCCAGTTTTCATGGGTGCCCCAGCCGAGTTCTGCCGGCTGCAGGCCTTCGGAGATGAAGCCTTCGACCGACCAGGTGTTCCAGAATACGTTGAGCGGCTTCGGATGGATGGTGCGCTGCGTGTCGCGTTCGGCGATATGGATGCCCTTGACGCCGACCTTCTTCATGAGCTTTGCCCATTCTTCGCGGTCGTCCTGGCCCGGCTCGTCGAACTTCAAGCCGATATCCTTGGCGAGGTTGAGCAGCGCCTGCTTGACGAACCAGGAGACCATGCCCGGATTTGCGCCGCAGGTGGAAACGGCTGTGGTGCCGCCCGGGTTCTTGGCCTTTTCCTTGCGAACGGTTTCGCGCAGAGCGTAGTTGGTGCGCTCCTCGTTCTTCATGTCCTTGTCGAAGTAGAAGCCGAGCCAGGGCTCGACGACGGTATCGATATAAAGCACGTCAAGCTTGCGGCAGAGCTTGATAATGTCGAGCGACGAGGTATCGACGGAGAGGTTGACGCAGAAGCCCTGGCCTTCGCCTTCGGTCAGCAGCGGCTTCAGCAGTTCCTTGTAGTTGTCCTTCGTCACATATGCCTGAATGTGCTTGACGCCGTGCTTTTCCAGAATGTGGGCATCGTCCGTGCGCGGGTCGATGACGACCATCCGGCTCTTGTCGAATTTGAAATGGCGCTCGATCAGGGGCAGCGTGCCGCGGCCGATGGAACCAAAGCCGATCATGACGATCGGACCGGTAATTTCGCCATATACCGGATAGTTCTGTTCCGTCATTCTTTTCTCCTGTTGGAAGGGAACGAAGGCCTTTAGCCTAAAGAATTCATATGAAAATGCCGCGAAGCTCGCGAAGTGACCGGCTCTAATCACAAAATGGCGTCACAATAAAGAGCGATCCCCTGCAAAGGTCAAATATCGGCGCTGCAAAGCGCCCGCAATTTCCGCACGAGCTCGTCTCGTTGCAACGTCAGGCCCTTGTAGGCGGCCTGATGTTCGTCGAGCGCTTCCAGTTGATCGGCGAAACGTGCGGCGATCTCAGCCGCGCGCGGATGGCGGGCGACCACAGCGATCGGATCGATATAGATGCGGATGGTGAAGAGGATATCGCCGGAGACGGCAAGCTTGTGCAGGGTCTGGCGCTCGACGCGGACGAAACGCTCTTCGAGCGTGAAGGCTTCGGCGTAAGGCGGCCGGCGATGTTTCGAAACGGGGAGGAAGAGATCGGCCGTCGTGTTGATCGACCAGTTCAGCCGCTCGACTGGCTGGGCAACGCGCAGACTATCGAAGATGCGGGTGATGAGCGCAGCGTTGCGTGTGCCTTCGCCGAAACCGGGCACATCGGCATGGATCTCGTGCATCGGGCGGCCGAACTTCTCGCGCAGCGACCACGAAGAGGGAAAGGCGACGTGGGCGGCAACGAGATGCCAGCCATCGGCCTTGCGGCGCATGAGGACGAGATCGTCCTGAACGAGCGAACCGGCCTTGAACAGAGGCGGTAGAGCCGAAATATCCTGACGGTGCATTGCCGGATGCCGCCCGGCAAGGTGCGCGAGGAGAAGATCCAGCGCCTCCAGCTGAGCCGTTTCAGTCCCTTCCTCAGCGACGAAGATGTCATCGAAGCGCTCGTTTGCCAGCCGCGCCTTTTCCGCGAGGTAGCGGTTGAGATCGTCGTCGGGTTCGATCCAGCGGACAGGGTCGAGCGGCATCAAGCCGATCGTGAAGGGTCGGGCCGAGCCGTCATAGGGCATATAAGACGGACGTTTCATCGCCGCTCCCTTTTGAGACCGATAACCAGCCGGCGCGGTTTGCGGCTCAGCGTTTCAAAGCCTCCAGCCCTTCGGTCACCGTGGTCAGCGCGACTTCGGTGACGTCATATTCGGCAACGCCATGAATGATGAAGGGATCGGCCGCCACATAGGTTTCGATCAACGCGCGGTCGCCGACGGCGAGGATGACGCCGCCGGTGCGCGGCACCTTGCGGCCGGAGGCAAGGAACCAGCCCCTGGCATACCCCTCCTTCACCCATGCCATATGCGGCTCCATGTGCCTGTCGGCCTCTTCGTTCGGCTTCACATAGGTCAGGGAGAGGATAAACATGCTCAGTCCTTTTGCAGCGTGGCGCGGATCAGGCCGCGCAGCGAATTTCCAACGTAAAGCGCATCGTTGTCGAGATCATCAAGCGTGATGCGGCCAACGTGGGCCTTGCGCTGGCAGATGAGCTCGGTGCGCAGCACGCCGGCGAGTAGGCCGCAGGAGATCGGCGGTGTCGTGAAAATGCCGGTACCGTCATCAAGGAAAATGGATGTGATGGTTCCCTCGCAGACTTCCTGCCGCTCGTTGAGCAGGATGACTTCATCCGCCTGTTGCAGTGTGAACTCGGCGCGTGCGGCCTCGTAGATGTCACGGCGCGTGGTCTTGATGCGCAGCAGCCTGTCGGCGGAATTGACACGGGTGTTCGAGATACGAAGGGTCCAGACGGCGTCGGGCGGAAGCGGGACGAAGGGCGCCGTGGTAACGTCGATATGGCCCTGATGGTCAAACGTCAGCCTGACACGGCGCGGTTCGCGTTCCCCCTTCAGCGCTTCTTCCAACTTGGCAGCCGCATCCAGCGGCTCGGGAAAACCGATGCGGCGGGCGGAGCGGGAGAGGCGGGCGAGATGCAGGCGCAGGCGAATGAACCCTTCGTCCGGTTGCCAGCGCAGCGTTTCGATCAGCGAAAAATCCGTCATCGGGCAATCCCTTGGTCGCCGACGGCGAAGCGGGCCTTGAGCAGGCATTCCTCATATTCGGCTTCGGCGGTTGAATCGAAGACGATGCCGCCTCCGACGTTGAAGACGGCCTTGCCGTTATCGAACAGCGTCATAGTGCGGATGCCGACGGAGAAGCGCATGGCGCCACCGGGCGAGATCATGCCTATCGCGCCGCAATAGGCATCACGCGGCGTGTCTTCGAGGTCGTGGAGAATTTCCATAGCGCGTATCTTCGGCGCACCTGTGATCGAGCCGCAGGGGAAGAGCGCCGCGAATATGTCGCTGACGGAGAGATCGGGCAGGAGCTTCGCCTGCACGTGGCTCACCATCTGGTGGACTGTGGGATAGGTCTCGATGTCAAAGAGTTTGGGAACGTCGAGCGTACCGACTTCGGTGATGCGTGAGATATCGTTGCGCAAGAGGTCGACGATCATGCGGTTTTCCGCCTGCGTCTTGATGTCGGTCCTCATGGCTTCGACGATTTCGGCATCTTCGGCAGGTGTCGCACCGCGCTTTGCCGTGCCCTTCATGGGATGCGTCTCGATCCAGCCATTCTCGTCGGTACGGAAAAACAGTTCCGGAGAGCGGGAAAGAATGATGGGGCCGCCGAGATTGGCAAACGCACCGTATTTCACAGGCTGGCGGTCGATCAGCGACCAGAAGGCTGCGAGCGGATCGCCGCTCCAGCGGGCTTCGATCGGCATCGTCAGGTTGGCCTGATAGATATCGCCGAGGCGCAGATGCTGATGCAGGCGTTCGAAACGCTCTTTATATATAGGGAAATTCCAGCCCGCCTTCGGGGCCGTCAGGAACTCCTCGTTTTCGAGGCGTTGCCGCGGTTTTGCGAGAGGATGATCATCCGGCTGCGGCGCATCGAAAACGCCGAACAGCAACAGTGGCGTCTCCCGGTTCTCTTGCGCAAAGCCGGCCAGTTTTTCTTCGAAAAGATGGCCGGCCTCATAGGATATATAACCGGCAAGCCATTTGCCGGCCTTTCGCGCTTCTTCCATCCGCTTGAGCGCCGGCAGGAACTCTGCGCGCGTGCGGGCGATGATGATATCGTCGGGGCCGGCGAAGAGCATGACTTCGCCGGTCGTATCGTCCCGGAACAAAATGAAGGGTTCGGACGCTGCCATTGCCTTTCCAGCAAAGGTGCGGGCTTCGGCAGCTTATGCCTTATCCAGCGCCTCGAGCTCCTCAATCAATCCTTCGATCATCGACAGGCCCTTGCTCCAGAAGGAGGGATCGGTCGCGTCGAGGCCGAAGGGCTTCAGCAGTTCGGAATGATGCTTGGTGCCGCCGGCTTTCAGCAGTTCGAAATACTTCTCCTGAAAGCCTGTCTCGGCCTTCTGGTAGACGGCGTAGAGCGAGTTCACCAGGCAGTCGCCGAAAGCATAGGCATAGACATAGAAGGGCGAATGGATGAAGTGGGGGATATAGGCCCAATAGGTCTCGTAGCCCTCGGAAATCTTGATGGCCGGCCCGAGGCTTTCCGACTGGACGGAGAGCCAGAGTTCGCCGATATCGTCTGATGTCAGTTCGCCGGCCTTGCGGGCGGTGTGGACCTTGCGCTCGAATTCGTAGAAGGCGATCTGGCGCACGACCGTGTTGATCATGTCCTCGACCTTCTGGGCCAGCATCGCCTTGCGTTCACGGTTGTCAGTCGTCCGGTCCAGCAGTGCGCGGAAGGTCAGCATTTCGCCGAAGACGGAAGCGGTTTCGGCAAGGGTCAGCGGCGTCTGGCACATGAGGGCGCCTTGCGCGCCGGCAAGGACCTGATGCACGCCGTGGCCGAGTTCATGGGCAAGCGTCATGACATCGCGCGGCTTGCCCATATAGTTGACGAGCACATAGGGATGGGCGGACGGAACGGTTGGATGGGCGAAGGCGCCCGGCGCCTTGCCGGGGCGAACGGGCGCATCGATCCACTGTTCATCAAAGAAGCGCCTGGCGATATCAGCCATTTCCGGCGCGAAATTAGCGTAGGCGGAAAGCACGGTGTCCTTGGCTTCGGACCAGGAGATAAGGGCGTTCGAGGTTTCCGGAAGTGGCGCGTTGCGATCCCAGAAATTCATCTGCTCCATGCCGAGCCACTTCGCCTTCATCTTGTAATAGCGATGCGAGAGGCGCGGATAGGCTTCCTTCACAGCCACGGCGAGGGCATCGACGACCTCGCGCTCGACGCGGTTTGCCAGATGGCGGCTATCGGCGATGTCTTCGAAGCCGCGCCAGCGATCGGCGATTTCCTTGTCCTTGGCGAGCGTATTGGTGATGAGCGTGAAGGTGCGGATATTGGTCTTGAAAGTTTCGGCGAGCGCCATCGCCGCCTTGCGGCGCACGTCCGGATCCTTTTCCTGAAGCATGTTCAGCGCCACTTCGAGCGGCAGCTTTTCGCCGTCGACCTCGAAGCGCAGTTCCGCCATCGTTTCATCGAACAGGCGGTTGAAGGCGGCAGCACTCGTCATCGACTTTTCGAGGAAGAGCTGCTCCAGCTTGTCTTCGAGCTGATACGGCTTGTCCTTGCGCAGATCGACCAGCCAGGGGCGGTAATGGCCGGCAAGCGGATCGTTCGCCATGCAGGCATCGATAACAGCATCGTCGATGCGGTTCAGCTCCAGCGCGAAGAAAAGCAGGCGGCCGGAATATTCTGTCAGTTTGGCTTGAACATCGCCATAGAGCTTACCGTTTGCCGGGTTGGAGGTATCAGAGAAATAGGTGAGGCCGGCGAAGGAGCCGAGGCGGCCCATAATGTCGTCGAGCGCCTCATATTCCTTCAGCGCCTGGCCGATGCCTTCCTCGCCCTTCTTTTCGGCTGCGTCGGCAAGCTTGCCCTTCCATTTGTCCTCGAAATCCGAAGCAGCCTTGCCGGCCTTTTCCATGTCGGAGACGAAGGCGGTGGAGGTAGCCGAAGGGTAGAGATCCTGCAGCTTCCAGGTCGGAAGCTCGCCCAGAGCCGGGGCTGCCGCTGCGGTGGGAGCCGTTGCCGAAAGATAAAGATCGGCGTGCGCAAGCGTGTGTCTCATGGGGCGGTTCCTCTTCCTCTTTTATAACAGGTTTGACTGTCTACAGCATCGGCCCGAAAATCGGAATCGATTTTCGGAAAGCTTGATGCGCAGTTTCAAAAGACAGAGCGTCCTTTGCGCGTCCGAATGGACGCGCGGCGCTCTGGGCGCCGGACGGCACGGTGTTAAGGGGTTTTCGGCGCGCAAAAGGCCCTGTTACGGCACGAAAACGGCCTGTCATAACAATTAAAATGCAATTGTTTCTCAAAACTGGATGTTCAAGCCTTTCTGCCAGAGTGCGCCTCAAGGTTTCGCATGAAGTGAGGCGACAATGACCGGTTACAATGAGCTCAAAGGGGCAGGGCAGATCCTTGTGGTCGAGGACGATCCCGTGCAGCGCCGTCTGCTCAAGAACGCTATCGAGCGCAGCGGCCATGTGGTGCATCAGGCCGAAAACGGCCGCATCGGGCTGGAGATGGTGAAGCGCGATCCCGGGCTTTTCAATGTCATCGTGCTCGATCTGATGATGCCGGAAATGACCGGCCTCGAATTTCTCGAAGCGATGCATGATTTCGGCACGCCGATTCCGGTCATTGTCCAGACAGGACAGGGCGGCATCGAGACAGTCGTGCAGGCCATGCGCGCCGGCGCTTTCGATTTCGTTGTCAAGCCGGTCTCTCCGGAACGGATCAACACGTCCATTTCCAATGCGATGAAGCTCGACCAGCGCGAGGTAAAGGCCCGTGCCGGCCGCCGATCGCGGGCGGGCTCGGTCGGCTTCGACGATATCGTTTCGGCAAGCCCGGCGATGATCCGCGTCATCGATCTGGCGCAGCGCGCCTCGCAGTCCAACATCCCGGTCGTGCTCGAAGGTGAATCGGGTGTCGGCAAGGAGCTGGTGGCGCGTGCGATCCAATCGGCCGGTGACCGGGCCAACAAACCTTTCGTGACGGTCAATTGCGGCGCCATTCCGCATAACCTCGTCGAAAGCATTCTCTTCGGCCATGAAAAGGGCGCCTTTACCGGTGCGACCGAAAAGCATATCGGCAAATTCATGGAAGCCGATGGTGGCACCATCTTCCTCGACGAGATCGGCGACCTGCCGCTCGAAGTGCAGGTGAAGTTGCTGCGGGCTGTCCAGCAGGGCGAGATCGAGACCGTCGGCGCGCGCACTGCGCACAAGGTCAATGTCCGCCTCATTTCGGCGACGAACAAGGATCTGATCGAAGAGGTCAAGAACGGCCGCTTCCGCGAGGACCTCTACTATCGCCTGAACGTCTTCCCGATCACCATTCCAGCACTGCGCAAACGCAAGGAAGATATTCCTCATCTGGTGCGCGTTTTTACCGACCGCTTCTCCAGCGAGCAGAAGAACGGCCGCCGCATGACGGCCAATGCCGGCGCGCTGGCGCTGCTGACCGCTTATGATTGGCCGGGTAACATCCGCCAGCTCGAAAACGCGATCTTCCGTGCCGTCGTGCTTGCCGAAGGTCCGGAACTGACCGAATCGGACTTCCCGCAGATCGCCGCCCAGCTTCCGAATTACGAGGTCGTGGATCACCTGGCGCTCGTCGCCGATAATTCACATCTCGATCCGGATGCCGAATTCCCCGAGGACTATCAGGCGGTATCCGTCGCCGAGACGATACGCCGCGGTCCGGAGGTGCCCGACAACGCGATCCCGAGCGTCAATCAGTCCGGTGACGTCCGCCGCCTTGCCGATGTCGAGGAAGAATTGATTCGTTTCGCGTTAAAGTTTTATCGCGGGCAAATGAGTCAAGTGGCGCGAAAGCTAGGTATTGGGCGATCCACACTTTATCGGAAACTCAAGGATTATGGTATCGACCCCGATAATCCTCAGAAAGATGCGGCATAGAGGCGTTTTTGTTAAGAATAAGGCAACCATGTTTGGTTACTCGCCATAAACCACTTGTTAGCGGCTCGTTCACTATGTAAAGAAAAGGTTGATCATGTGTGGCATTTTTGCCATCGTGTGACCGCAATTGACAGCCATTTGAGACAGCACGGGACATTGACTGTCTGACGGGGATCGAGTTGCCGAATTTGAATGGGAACACCAAGCTTTCGCGCTTGAGCTGGCGCTTGCTGTGCGCCAAGATTGGCGGAAAGGCAGTTAGGACGGCAGCGGCCGCCCTTCTTGCGCTCGCGGTTTCCTCACCTGTATTCGTAAGCACACAGTCTCAGGCTGCAGGCGATACCCGCAGCCTGAAGCTCTATTTCATCCATACCGGCGAAAAGGCAGTCATCACCTACAAGCGCAACGGCAAGTTCGACCCGAAGGGTCTCGAGCAGCTCAACCGCTTCCTTCGCGACTGGCGCAAGAATCAGCCGACGAAGATGGACCCGCGGCTCTTCGACCTCATCTGGGAAGTTTACCGCCAGTCCGGCTCCAGGGATTACATCAACGTCGTCTGCGGTTTCCGCTCACCAGCCACCAACGAGATGCTGCGCGGTCGTTCGCGCAAGTCCGGTGTCGCCGAAAAGAGCCAGCATATGCTCGGCAAGGCGATGGATTTCTTCATTCCCGACGTGAAGCTCGCCACGCTGCGCGGTATCGGCATGAAGATGCAGGTCGGCGGCGTCGGTTTCTATCCGAAGTCCGGTTCGCCCTTCGTGCATATGGATGTCGGCGGCGTTCGCGCCTGGCCGCGCATGAGCCGCGACGAGCTGGTCAGGCTCTTCCCTGACGGCAATACCATTCATATTCCCGCCGATGGTAAGCCGCTGCCGGGTTACCAGCAGGCGATGGCCGATTACAAGCGCCGCATGGCGAACGGCAGCCAGATCATGATGGCAAGCGCCGGCGCTTCCGTTTCCAATGACGAACCTCGCAAGCAGAAGACACTGTTTGCCTACCTCTTTGGTGGCGGCGCCGACGAGGAAGAGGATAATTCGGAGGATAGCACACCGGTGGCTGTCGCCAAGGCAACGCCGCCGAAGGCTGAGGCTGTCCCGGCAGCTGATGAACCCCAGCCGCAGACCGAAGTCGCAAGCGTCAATGCACCGGTGCCGCAGGTTCGCCCGGCCTTCAGCAACCAGCTTGCCGGCAACGAGGTTGCCAATGCCCTGGTGCCGCCGTCTGCGGGTAACGCCGCCCAGCAGGCCCTTGCCGCCATGCCGGCAGGCCAGCCGCAGGAGCCGGAGCATTTCGCCGATCTGAGCGGCTACAGCATTCCGGTTCCGTCGCTGCTCGGTCAGCGTCGTGCACCGGGTGATGCCGAACTTGCTTCTGTCGACCCGAGCCTGATGTCGACGGGCGTTCCGACCCCGGCCGAACGTCCGGCCGTTGCCGAAAATCTGCTTGCTGCGCAGAATGCCGATCCTGAAGCGGGTGAAGACGAGGCAGATCAGGATACGCTTTCGCCAGCCATGGTGGCAGCACTTGCTAAGCAGCAGGATGAGAGCGGAGACACGCAGGTTGCTTTGAACGCGCCTCCTGAGCCGCAGACGGTGGAGCAGGCGATCAACGCTGCCGCGCCGAAGAACCCGCCGGCACTCGACAAGCCGCCGCTGCAGCTTGCAGCGCTTGCACCGATGGCGAAGTCTGCAAGCTTTGCTGCACCGGTCGTGGCGCCGAAGCCTGCTGTCATCGACAGTCCGGTTGCGCAGGGCCTGCCCACCAAGGGTGGCCGTCCGACGAAGCAGGAAGCGGTGGCTGCCGATGAAAGCCGTCAGACGATGCGCACAGAGCCGAAGCTGACGCAGAAGATGATTTCGCAGTGGGCTCTCACCAACGCCCGCCTGGAAATGGCTTCTAAGAAGGTGCAGGCTCCACGTTTCGTCAGTCAGACGCTGCGTGCCCAGCCGACCGCGGTGTATGCCGAAGGCTTCGTGAAGACTGCTTCGGTCGATCCCGCCCGCTTCAGCGGCACGGCCGTCAATTTCATGGAAGTGCGCAAGTTCAACACGCGCTGATCTGATATATCCGAACAAGCAAAAGCCGTCGAACAATGTCCGGCGGCTTTTGCTTTTGTGGCTGCCGGCAAGGCGAAAATCGGCGCCGATATTTTGATGAGACCAAAAGAAAAGCCACCAAAGCGGCGGCTCTCTGGAAAAGCAGATGACTGATCCTCAGCCTTCCGGCGGGGATTCGATCATGCCGAGGGCGTGCAGGTAGGTGTCGAGGATCGCATCTTCTTCCATGCGTTCCTGCTCGTCCTTCTTGCGAAGGGCAACGACCTTCTTGAGGATCTTGGTGTCGAAGCCCATGCCCTTGGCTTCGCCATAGACGTCCTTGATGTCGTCCGCGATTGTCTTCTTTTCTTCTTCCAGGCGTTCAATACGCTCGACAAAAGCGCGGAGCTGATCGCGGGCGACGCCATGTGCATCAGACATCGTGTTCTCCTGATTTCGGGATATGCATTCGGTTGCCAGTGACTGCCGCGAAGTGCAGCCAGCGTCAAGGCGATTTGAGACCGCGTGGCCTATTTATGCGGGTTGTTCACCTCAAAAGCTGCCTTTTGCACAGGCGATGCTTCCGTCTGATGAAGGTTCTTCCAGTCCTCGTAGGGCATCCCGTAGACGATCTCGCGCGATTCGTCCTTCGTGACGGCGATGCCTTCGGCTTCCGCAGCCTCGCGGTACCAGTTGGATAGGCAGTTGCGGCAGAAGCCGGCAAGATTCATCAGATCGATGTTCTGCACGTCGGTTCGTTCGCGAAGATGCGTGATCAGCCGGCGGAAGGCGGCAGCCTCGAATTCCGTCTTCTGTTCCTTGCTGAGCGTGGTCATGGGCCAGGTCCTTTTACTCAATAGAGGCCGGTGCGTGAAGTGTGCACGCTGTATGCATGAAGGGCTGGATCGGCGTTCATCTCCGCAAAGATTGGAGCCAGACGCACCGCCCATTCCTCGATACCGGCCTCATCGCTGATGAGGTCTTGGCGTACTTCCAGAAGCGCGTGCGGGATGCCCGTGATCATGCAATGGCGGTACATGGTGTCACCCTTCAGCGCACCGTCATAGGGTTCGTTGTCACCGACGAGGAGATCGGGATCGGCACGCAGTTTTTCAAGCAATGGACCGACGGCGCGGTCGTCGCTATCCCAAAGCACTGCGGCATGCCAGGGACGGGGAATGCCCTTCCAGGCGGGCGTGAAGGAGTGGAGGGAGAGCACCAGCGGCGCTTTGCCGGTCGCATTCGCCACCCTGTCGATCGTCTCCGACACGGCATTGTGATAGGGTCTGTGAAAGGCCTCGATCCGGTAGTTCCATTCCTCCTCAGTAATCGGATGGTTTCCGGGGATAATGGCGCCATCAGATATCTTCATGATCAGGGTCGGATCGTCCTCACCTCTGTTGGGGTCGATCAGCAGGCGCGAAAAACCGCCGAGCACACCGGGTACGCCCAGTTGCGCACAAAGCCGGCGGGTCAGGCCCTCGATGCCGATGTCGTAAGCAATATGCCTGAGAAAGGCGCTTTCCGGCAGGCCGAGCCGGCCATATCGTTCGGGCAGGCGGTTCATGGCATGATCGCCGAGGATCACCATGCCTTTGTCATGTTGGCCGGGTAGGATTTCGAAGGATTGGAAGTGGTCCATCAGGAAATTGCCGATTGTCATTTCGCGTCTTTGGCCAGTGATTGCATGCGCGTTCGGCCGGTTCAAGCGCGATGGGCAGGGCCAGCGCGACGAGATGCGCTCAGCGGACGGTTATGAAAGGAAATATAATCGATTAGCATCGCGTTGACTTTCGCTTGACGGCGGCGCAAGAAGACACGGACAACGAATAACCGTGGAGCTATTTGGGAGCCGTGTTGATCCAAGCCGCGCCAAGTTTCCTCACGCGGTCCGGGCCGCTGGTCCGTCTCGCATTGTTCGCTCTTGCAGCCGTTTCGCCGTTCTTCATCGCCGATGCCGCGCGCGCGGATTTCCGTGTATGCAATGGTACGCAAAATCTGGTTGGCGTTGCAATCGGATATCGCGCGAAGGAGGGCTGGGTCACCGAGGGTTGGTGGCAGGTGCCGGCAACGACCTGCGCCACGCTGATCGAGGGGGAATTACAGTCGCGTTATTATTACCTCTACGCAGAAGATGCCGCCCGGGGAGGCCGATGGACGGGTGACGTGCAGATGTGCGTGGCGGAAAATGAATTCAAGATCGCGGGCGTGCAGGACTGCTATGCCCGGGGTTATCAAAAGATGGGATTCAAGGAATACGATACGGGCCGCCAGGGTAGCTGGATGGTTCAACTCTCCGACACCCCAGGGACGCAAGAAAGCCAGAATTGATGAAGCGTAACCGCAAAGTTAAAATCCTCGCCACCCTCGGCCCGGCCTCCTCCGAGGAATCGATGATCGAGAAGCTGCACCAGGCGGGTGCGGATATTTTCCGCATCAACATGAGCCATGCGAGCCATGATGTGATGCGTATGCTCGTGCAGCGCATTCGCGCTGTCGAAGCCCGGTCTGGCCGGCCGATCGGCATTCTGGCGGACCTTCAGGGTCCGAAGCTGCGCGTCGGCAAATTCGCCAATGTGAAGGTGGAGCTGAAGCCCGGCCAGACCTTCACGCTCGACAGCAACGATACCCCCGGCGACAATACGCGCGTTTTCCTGCCGCATCCTGAAATTCTCGAGGCCGTTCGGCCGGGTCACCGCCTGCTGATCGATGACGGCAAGCTGGCGCTGCGCGCTGAAAAGTGCGATGGCAAGACCATTGTCACGACCGTTATCGCCGGTACCAGCATTTCCGACCGCAAAGGTGTCAGCCTGCCCGACACGTTGCTCGGCGTCGGTGCGCTGACCGATAAGGATCGTGCCGACCTCGACGCGGTTCTTGCGACCGACGACGTCGACTGGGTGGCGCTCTCTTTCGTCCAGCGCCCCGATGACCTCGCCGAAGTGCGCAAGATCGCCCGTGGCCGCGTCGGCCTGATGTCGAAGATCGAGAAGCCGCAGGCTCTGGAACGCATCGAAGAAATCATCGAGCTTTCCGACGCGCTGATGGTGGCCCGCGGTGACCTCGGTGTCGAAATGCCGCTCGAAGCTGTTCCTGGCATTCAAAAGCAGCTTATCCGCTCCTGCCGCCGTTCGGGCAAGCCTGTCATCGTCGCCACGCAGATGCTGGAATCGATGATTTCTTCGCCGGTTCCGACCCGCGCCGAAGTGTCTGACGTTTCCATCGCCGTCTTCGAAGGCGCGGATGCGATCATGCTGTCGGCTGAATCCGCATCCGGCGCCTATCCGGTCGAAGCCGTCTCGATGATGGCCTCGATTGCGAGCACGGTGGAGAAGGATCCGCACTATCCCGGCATCATCTACGCGCAGCGCGCCCAGCCGGAAGCAACCGGTGCGGATGCTATCTCGCTTGCCGCCCGTCAGATCGCCGAGACGCTGAAGCTGTCGGCCATCGTTTGCTACACCTCTTCGGGCACGACCGGCCTGCGCGCTTCGCGCGAGCGTCCTCAGGTGCCGATCATCGCTCTGTCGCCGATCATTAAGACGGCGCGCCGCCTGTCCGTCGTCTGGGGCATGCATTGCGTCGTCACGCATGACGCAACCGACCTCGACGACATGGTCAACCGCGCCTGCCGCATCGTTGCTGCGGAAGGCTTCGGCAAGCCGGGCGATCGCATCATCATCTCCGCCGGCGTGCCGCTCGGCACACCGGGCGCGACCAATATGCTGCGCATCGCCTATATCGGCTCCGACGGCCAGAGCGGCATCTGATCGTTTTCAAGCTAGAAAATGCGAAGCGCTCCTCGAAAGAGGGGCGCTTTTTGTTTTTCGATTTCGCTTTATGCGCTTCGGCCGCGGGAGAGGTGGCCGACGCGATAGATCTGATTAGTGCCTGAGGCGGGAGGCGCCTTTGCATAGAGACCGAAACGCACCATCGTCCAGTCATGTGGATCGAAGGCGGCGATGCGGGCGAGCACATGTTTGCCGCCGGCTTCCTGCTTTGCCAGGTCAACCTCCTGCTGTCGCAGGTCGGGCAGTTGGGCATGCGGCTCGATGGCGCGATATTCGCTGTCGGCGAAGCGGGCATTGCCGAGGTCGGACGAGACCTGCGCACTCCAGACGATCCAGTGGCGAATGCTCGGCCGGCCGAAGGCGCCAGTCAGCGCAGCAAAGCCGGGGCCGCAGATGAAGTCGCAGGCGCCTTCCGGCTGATCCCAGAGATAGAAGGGCGCATAGAGGTTTTCACCGCTGCCGAACTCACCATGGCGAGCGCTTAGAAACGCCTTGAAACCAAGCTGCGGGAAGCCGTCCATCGCCGGCCCCTTGTCGCGGATGCGGCGGTCGATGATCTCCATGTCGTAGTCGGCGGCCAGGGTGACGGAATATTGCATTGCCATCATCGCTGAGGTTCCTCCACGTTCCGCCAATCGACAAAGCGTCCCTTCTCGAAGCCCTGGATGCTCAAGTAGCTGAAGGGACTCTCGGCTGTTGCCCCGTGCCAGTGAAGCTCGTCCGGAGCGAACCATATTGCATCACCGGTTCTGACTTCCTCGACTGGTTCACCCTCCCGCTGCACGAGACCGACGCCGGAGAGGACATAAAGAAACTGGCCGCGCGGATGCGTATGCCAGTGGGTGACGGTGCCAGGATCCAGGGTTGCGCGCATGGCGGTGTTTTCGCCATCGATCCGACTGTCGAGCAGCATTTCGACCCAGAAGGGCGCATTCGAAATACCTTCCGGAGCGCGGGTGGCATTGCCGGGGCGGCAGATGGTCATCGTCTTCGGGTTGGCCTCGCTCATGATGGAACTCCCATGGCGCGGGCTTCCCAGCCGGGCTCGGCCATCTGCGCTAGGCCGTCGCCAAAGGACCATTCGTCCGGTTCGCTGGTCGAGATGACGATCATCACATCTTCCGGGCGCAGGCCAGACGATTGCTGCAGCAGTTCGACGGTTCGGCGGAAGAAAGCCTTGCGCATTTCGGTCGTCCGCGGCTTGCCAGCCGTGATCGCGATCAGCACGAAATCATCCGAGCGCGGGCCGGCGAGGTAATTCCGGTCGAAGATCAATTCGCCCGGCTCGTGCTGGTGGATGATCTGGAAGCGGTCGGCAGGTGGCACGTTGAAGGTCTCCACCATGGCTTTGTGGATGTTGTCCGAAAGGGCGCGCAGATAATCCGGCGACTTGCCCTTCAGAAGGGAGATGCGAGCAAACGGCATTGGATGCCTCCTTGTTGTGTGTCTTGACAGGAGAAGCATGCCACGCCACGATAATACAGAAAATCAGAATTTTATGGACTTATTGTCCTTTAAAATGGGATTGTTGGATGAGGCGGGTTACGTTCGATCTGGATCTGCTGAGAACGTTTGCGACCGGCATGGATGTCGGCAATTTCGCCAAGGCGGCGGATCGGCTGGGACGGTCGACATCCGCCGTCAGTGCACAGCTCAAAAGGCTGGAGGAGCAGGCCGGTACGCCGATCTTCCGCAAATCGGGACGTAGATTGGCGCTGACGGAAGCCGGTGAGACAATGCTTGCCTATGCCCGGCGGTTGCTCGATCTGAATGACGAAGCGGTCGCGGCGGTGCAGAGCGTCGAGCTGGAGGGCTGGGTGCGGCTCGGCCTGCAGGAGGATTTCGGCGAGAACCTGCTGCCCGAGGTGCTTGGGCGTTTTGCGCGGGCGCATCCGAAGGTGCGTATCGAGGCGCGGGTGGTGCGCAATGCCGAGCTTCTGGAACGCGTGACGACGGGCAAGCTCGATCTGGCGCTCGCCTGGAGCGTCAGCACCTTGACCGCGCATTGCGAGCATATCGCCGATGTGCCGATGCGGTGGATCGGTCCGGCGAGCGGGATGCCGGCATGGGCGGCTGGAAGCGGCGAGCCGATGCCGCTGGCTTCGCTCGAGGCGCCCTGCCTGCTCAGGAACGCCGCGACGAAAGTGCTGGATGAGGCCGGTATCTCCTGGCGGCTGTCCTTCGTCAGTCCAAGCCTCGGCGGCCTCTGGGCGGCAACCGCTGCAGGGCTGGGTATTACGGTGCGTACGCCTATCGGGCTGCCTGCCAAGGTGCGGATGCTGGCGCCAGGGGAAGCCGGCCTGCCGGAACTGCCTGACCTGGGGCTGGTCTTGCATCGAGCGGACGCGGAGCCGGATGCTGCAACGAGGCGGCTGGCGGAACTGGTGCTGCAGTCGGTGCATGAGGCGGTGCGGTATGTTTCCATTCCATCCGATCAGGGGAAGGCGCTGCGAAGGTTCGGGTGAGGTGTTGACCCTCCGGGCGGAAACCAATAGCTTCTCCCCACTATGAAAATGATCGCTCTCAACATCGCCACGGTCTTCTTCTTGAGCCTCTAAGGCTCTGCCTTCGGGCAAAGGAAGATGCGGCCGCTTAACCAGCCGGTTGGCTGGTGCGTTACCGTGGACTGTAACCACCCTGCGTCAGGCGAATGGATGATGCCGGCAGGGTTTGGCGATAGAGAGATATTTCATGACATCTACCGTTTACCCGCCGGCGCTCAGCGCCGCGCAGATCGAGCAATTCATCGAAGACGGCTTCGTACGCGTCGATGATGCTTTTCCCCGCAACGTGGCCGAGGAGGCCCGCGCCATCATGTGGCGGGATATCCCTTTTGATCCCGACGATCCGAAAAGCTGGGTGCAGCCGGTCGTCCGGCTTGCCGGCTACGGCGGCGGACCGTTCGAGACGGCAGTCAACACGCCCCTGCTGCATTCGGCTTTCGATCAGCTCGTGGGCAAGGGACGCTGGGAGCCGCGCAGCGGTCTTGGCAGCTTCCCGGTCCGCTTTCCGCATCCTGACGATCCCGGCGATGCCGGCTGGCATGTGGATCTGAGCTTTCCGGGAGCGGATGGAAACCCGGGCGAGCAGCGGGATTTTTCCGCCTGGCGGGTGAATATCAACTCACGCGGACGGGCGCTCCTGATGCTCTTCCTGTTCTCGGATGTCGGCGAAGAAGACGCGCCGACGCGTATCCGGGTCGGGTCGCACAAGGACATCGCAAGGCTTCTGGAGCCGGCCGGTGAGGCTGGCATGGCGCATCTTTGGCTGGAGCATGTCGGCGAGGACAGGCCGCTTGCTCTGGCGACGGGGCAGGCGGGTACGGTCTATCTGTGCCATCCGTTCCTCATCCATGCAGCACAGATGCATCGGGGCAAGGAACCGCGCTTCATGGCGCAGCCGGGCCTCGCGCCTTCCGAGCCGCTAAAGCTTGCGCGTGAGGATGGTGCCTACTCGCCTGTCGAAATCGCCATCCGCAGGGCGCTTCAGCAAGGTTGAGGCGTATCGCAAAACAGCTGCACGCTTTTGCGCGGCATGATTGATGTGGAGGGGGTTGTTTCGTATCGAACCCCCTCCACTTCAGGTAACCTCCTCCACAAGATGCCCGGATTGAAGAAGAGAGCGCCCTTTGTGTCTCCGAAATGGACGCTCAATGCTCTCGGTGGAGGGGGTTCACGTTCAAATGGAGGGTGTGGACGGGGTTACCCCTCCAGCTCAAGTAATTGATATATATTGATTTGAATCGAGTGGAGGGTGTGGATGGGGTTATTTGATCAAACCTGCCGGAAGCCACTTATGTCGGTACTCAACGTGGCTGTATAGCGGCGCTTACGGCTACTCTTGGAAAAATGCACCGAACCCCATCCACCCCCTCCACCTCCGCCGCGACCAGAGAGGGTGCATTCGGCTTTGCCTGTCACATCACGCCTGCAGTTCCTGCTGGGCCGCCCGACGAATTGCCTGCGGCGGCTGGCCGAAGGCGCGCAGGAAGGCGCGGCGCATACGCTCGCGATCGGCAAAGCCGGTTTCGCGGGCGACGATATCGATTGGATGACGGCCCTGTTCCATCATCAGGCGAGCCGCTTCCAGGCGCAGGTTCTCGACGGCCTTTGCCGGCGACTGACCCGTTTCGGTGCGGAAGGCACGGCTGAACTGGCGGGGACTCAGATGTGCGGCTTCTGCCAGTTCTTCGACCGAGAGCATGGATTTCAGATTGCTGCGCGCGTGCGCCAGCGCCTTCTGGATGCGGTCGGATTTCGGCTCCAGTTCCAGAAGCGTGGAAAACTGCGACTGGCCGCCGGCGCGGCGATGATAGACGACGAGCTTGCGGGCAACAGCTCGAGCAATCTCCAACCCATGATCCTTCTCAACCATCGCCAGCGCCAGATCGACACCAGCCGTCATGCCTGCCGAGGTCCAGACGGAACCATCGATGATGTAGATGCGGTCCTCTTCCATCCTGATCTGCGGATAGCGGCTTTGCAGTTCGCGGGCGAGATACCAGTGGGTGGTGGCGCGACGGCCATCAAGAACACCGGCATCGGCAAGCAGGAAGGCACCCGTGCAGATCGAGGCAAGGCGGCGGGTCGCGGGAAGGGCCGCACGGATGAAGTTCGCCTCGGCCTCATTGGGCAACTTGATGTCAGGTGCGCCGGCGACGATCAGCGTGTCGAAGCCAGGATCGCCGAAGGCCTCCGTTTCGATGATCATGCCAAGCGAATTGGCGATCGGGCCGCCGGTCTCGGAGAGATAATGAATGTCGTAGGCCTTCTCGCCGAGCTCCAGGTTGGCGAATTCGAAGGCCGAAACGGCAGCGAGGCTCATGATCTGGAAGCCGGGAAAGAGCAGGAAACCGATTTGCTGCATGGTGTCATGTCCTGAAGAAGATGTCCTAAAAGGTGGTATATATGACATTCAGGACGTCGGCAATCTGGCGTAAAACTCTGCTCAAGCGCAAGGCAATCAGGCCGGCGAATGAAACGGAGAAACGATCATGGTTAGGGAATACAAGGGTACGGCGCTGGTAACGGGTGCATCTTCGGGCATCGGCGCGATCTATGCGCACCGGCTGGCAAGCCAGGGGTACAACCTCATCCTCGTCGCCCGCAACGGCGAGCGGCTGAAGGCGCTGGCGAGCCGGCTGAGCGATGAAACCGGCCGCACGGTCGAGACGCTTTCCGCTGATCTTGGCAAGAAGGACGATCTTGCCAAGGTCGAGAAGATACTGAAGGAAGACCAGAGCATCACGATGCTGGTCAACAATGCCGGCTTCGGCGGAACCGCGCCGCTGCTCGCCTCTGACGTCGACAAGATGCAGGAGATGATCGATATCAACGTGACAGCAGTGATGCGGCTCACCTATGCGGCGGTTCCTGGTCTCGTTACCCGTGGCGGCGGCACCATCATCAATATCGCCTCGATCGTGGCGATTGCGCCTGAGATCCTGAACGGCGTCTATGGTGGTACGAAGGCTTTTGTGCTCGCCTTCAGCCAGTCGCTGAAGCATGAGCTTGCCGACAAGAATATCCGCGTCCAGGTCGTGTTGCCAGGCGCTACAGCCACGGAGTTCTGGGGCGTTGCCGGCACGCCGGTCGAGCATCTGCCGGGCGAGATCGTCATGTCAGCTGAAAACATGGTCGACGCTTCGCTGGCAGGTCTTGCCGAGGGTGAATTTGCGACGATCCCGGCGCTCGAAGATGCCGGCCTCCTCGCCGCTTATGAACAGGCGCGCCAGGCGCTGATGCCGAACTTGTCTCGCTCGGCGCCGGCTCCGCGCTACAAGGTCGCCTGAAGACGATCGATCGAGAACGGCATCGTCCGCGGCAGGTCGCTGCGGACGATGCTCTCTATTGGGGAAGGTTCGTACTGAAGGCCGCTGCTACTATCTCCGCAAGGCGATCATGGATAGCCGTCCGGCTTGTTTCCTTGGGATCGTCGCAAAGAGGCTCTTCACCTTCCTTGCGAAGGATGGCGGCGCCTGACGGTTTGCATTCGCTGAAGGCGCTGTATTGCGAAGCGTCCGTCAGGAGATCGTAACGTGCGTTCGGTATTGCGTCCTTCAAGCCAGATGCGCGCAGCCCTGGCCAGATGGTTTCCCGGCTGCCGAGATTGATCAGCCGGACGGGGATCGATATGCGCGTGAGGCTTTCAGGCGCGAAGCTGGCGCCGAATTCAGGATCGATGACGACGGCCGCCTTCACCCTCGGATCGAGATGAGAGCGGGTGAGCTTCTGCCTGTCGATGGAATGCAGATCGATACCGGCGCTGGCGAACTCGGCGCAGTCGACGCCTGTGCCGTCGGGTTCGCAGGAGCGCGCGAAGTTTTCCGGATCGAGGCGGCCACCTGCAATTGATAGCGCGGATGTCCCGCCGACAAGGAAGCCCAGCACGCCTATACGGTTGCGGTCTATCTTTACGGGTAGCGTGCTGTCCTTCTCGATTGCTGTCAGGGCCGCGGAGAGATCAGCGGGCCGCAGCCATATCTCGTGGAGGCTCTCCTCGCTCGTCATCGTCTGCGGATCCGGCTGGCGCATCATTGCCACGACGAAGCCCTTCGAGACGAGGCGCGATGCCATCCAGGCGCCGATGAACGGACCGGATTTCAGACCGCCATGGGAAAGCAGGATCAAGGGATGGCTGCCGGTGGCGGCAGGTGCGCCCTGTTGCGCGGCCTCGCCTTTGAAAAGCGGACTGTCACCGACCAGGACAGGCGTTCCACCCGCCGTCGCCGGATACCAGAGCGTGATGTCCATGACGCCGCCGCGTCCGGGCACAGGGACCGAGAAAAAGGAAAGGCCGATAGTGTCAGCCGTATGTGCCGGAGTGTTGGCGGCAAGAAGGCAGGCCGACAGCAGCAGGATGATAAGATGTATCATGAAAACCTCGGAACGAAGACCGCCACACGGCGGCGAGACGAGGTTTTCGCAGTTTCTCAGGCGAGCGAGACCCCGATCATGATCGAGGCCGTCGCCGATCGCGATCAGGGTCTTCGTCGTTAAGTTGCCAGCCTTTAGCCGAAGCGCTCCAGCGCAGTCGTAAACACGTCGGCGTCGATGTTGCCGCCTGAGGTGACAACGACTGCCGTATCGCTGTCCAACTGGTCGCCATGGAAGAGTGCAGCGGCAAGGGCAACGGCCCCGCCTGGCTCGACGACTATCTTGAGGCGGCTGAAGGCAAGTGCGACAGCGCGCAGTGCTTCATCGTCGGTAACGACAACGCCCTGTCCCGCCAGGCGTTTCAGGATCGGGAAGGTGATGTTGCCCGGTTGCGGCGTGACGATCGCATCGCAGATCGAGCCCGTGAGTGAAGCATTGCGCTCGATCTTGCCCGAGGCAAGCGAGCGCGTCGTGTCGTCGAAGTTTTCCGGCTCGCAGGGACGGACGCGAAAACCCGGTGCGCTTGCTTCCAGTGCCAGGGCGATGCCCGAACTCAGGCCGCCGCCGCCGCAGGGAACGAGGACTTCGGCATTCTTGACGCCTTCCTCTTCTGCCTGTTCGGCGATTTCCAGCCCGGTGGTGCCCTGGCCCGCAATGACCAGAGGCTCATCGAAGGGCTTGATGAGCGTCAACCCGCGTTCGGCCGAAAGCTTCGCGCCGATCTCGTCGCGGTCGTCATTGGCGCGGTCGTAGAGCACGCCTTCGGCGCCGAAGGCCCGCGTATTGGCGATCTTCAGCTTCGGAGCGTCGCTCGGCATGATGATGACGGAGGGGATGCCGTGCATGCGCGCGGCAAGGGCGACACCTTGTGCATGGTTGCCGGAGGAGAAGGCGATGACGCCTTTTTTGCGCAGTTCCGGATCGATGCCCGAGACGGCAGACCAGCCGCCGCGGAATTTGAAGGAGCCGGAATGCTGCAGGCATTCGGCCTTCACGAGCAGCCGCCGGCCGGCGATTTCATCGAGAAAGGGGGAGGAGAGAAGCGGCGTGCGCCGCGCATGACCGCGCAGGCGAGCCCGGGCGGCAACGATCATTTCAATGGAAGCCATGGGAATCTCTTTTTGCTTAATGCCGCTCATGCATAGAGCGCGCATCTTTGCTTGTGAACGGCGACTTTGTCACGGTGACATGAATATGACATTGGACGCCGCGCCACCCGATTCCCGCGGGACACGCCGTTTTCTGAACTGTGTGGGGTTTTCGCCGTTCATGCGCGCGAATTCGCGGTTGAAGTTGGACTTGCTGATGAAGCCGGAGTCGAACATCACCTGCGTTATCGAGTGATCGGTGCCGATCAGCTGCTCGCAGGCGGCGCGGATGCGGAGGTCGTTCACATATTGTGAGACGCTCATGCCGTGGATGCGGTTGACGGCCGTGGAGACGCGCCGGGCGGGCAGGTTCATCCTGCGGGCAATGCGGCTGAGATTGAGTTCGGGATCGCGGTAGAGTTGACGAGCGCGCATCAGCGCATCGAGGGCTGCGGCGACCGCTGCGTCTTCCTCCGTTGCCGGTGGCGGCGGGGGCGGTTCCGCGGATGTCGCTTCGACTGTACTGCCGCTGCTCGCCACCGAGGCGGCGGTGCCGAGAATCAGTAGCGCGATGACATTCCCGAGCGCGACGATGGCGCCTGCATGGATGCCACCGGTCTTGGTGAAATCGAAGCTGATAATGACGTCGGTGATGGCAGAAGCGATGAGGGCGAAGCCGGTGATCTGCAGCGAACGATAGGAAAGCACTGCACCGTCAAGGCGGGAGGCGACGAGCGCATCCGGGCCATGCCGGGCAAGCCAGAGCAGTGCTGCACCGTAGCCGAGGAAGATCAGGATAATGGCGAGGCTGATCGGCTCAGGATAAAGGGCAATGAGAACCATGATTGCGGCCGTCGGCAGAAGGTGCGGCCAGAAACGGGAGAGGGTGGGCTGCTCTTCCATCGCCAGCCCCTTGAAGCAGACCCAGGCGAGAGCCGCGATCGTTGTCGCGATCAACGACTGAAGAGGCATGATCTCGATGATGTCATAGCCCCAGCGGATGCCGATCACCACGGATTGGAGGACATAGAACCCGATCAGCAGCAGGAAAGGTCGCTTTTCGGCGAGCGATCCATCTCCCTGCCGCAGCATGCGGATGAGCAGGATGGCAAGCAGAAGAGCCACGACGAAGGGCAGGGGAACAAAGATCATCGGTGATATCCGAACAGCAACAATGATCTCAGAATGAACCCGATTGCGTTCGTGGTCGACCCGGATCGTGATCGAGGTCTCGAAATGGGCCTGAAAATCCATCCTGCCGGTGTCCTCGATAGGAGGTCGCAATCATGAACGGATTTCCGATGGCCATTCTTCTCGTCATGCCGGTGCTTCTGGCAGCCTCCGCTTCCGCATTGCCGGATAAGGTGTCGACCACTGCAATTCCCGACCTTTCCGGCGTACGGGCCGTCGCCATCAGCGGCGATGCCAGCTCGATCAACATCACCACGCGAAGCGACCAGCCTTATGGGGCATCACTCAGTGGGCGACGCAAGGGCTGGTTCTCATCCTGGTATTCGAGCTGGTACTTCGCCGATTGCCGTGACAACAGCAACATGCGTGTCGACGGCACGGTCCTGCATATCGATATTGCCGCATCGTCCTGGCTGGACCCGTCCGACTGCGTGATCGAGGTCAATGCCAATGTGCCCGCCGGCGCGGCCCTCAGGATCGATCAGAGCGCCTTCACGGCAAGGCTCGATGGCCATTTCTCCGATCTCGCCATTGCCGGAAAAGCGGCTGACGTGACCTTTGACGGCCATGCCAGTGGCATCGATATCCGTGCCGATGCCGTGCGGGCTTCCCTCGATTTCGACAGGGTCGAAGCGGACGAAAGAGTATCGATCCGTGCTCGCGCACTCGATGCTTATCTCGGGTTCGGAGACAGTGTGCCGATAGACTACAGGGTGACGGCAAAAGCTTCCTGGGTCGATGCCCGGCAGCCGAGCGTGCCAGGCGCCATGCCGCGCGTCGAGATCGACGGCGATTTCGTTCGCGTCAGGATCCGCTGAAGCCCGGCCTGTCAATAACCGTTGGCCGAGCCTTCGGTCGCGCGGCTGTCCATTGCGCCGTTGTAGCGGGCGCCACCACCCTTCTCGATGGCTGCAAGGCTTTTGCCTCCGACGAGGATGCCAGCCGCCTGTCCCCAGACCGGAGCACCATTGCCACCCGCGAGTTTGTAACCCATCTCGGCAAGCGCCTTTTCAGTATCCGGAGAGAGCGCAAAGGGCTCCAGGTAGACGGTGTCCGGCTGCCATTGGTGATGGATGCGCGGGGCGTTGACCGCCTGGCTGATGTCCATGCCGAAATCGACGACGTTGAGAATCGTTTCCAGTGTGATCGTGATGATGCGCGAGCCGCCGGGGCTGCCGATCACCATGAAGGGCTTGCCGTCCTTGGTGACGATCGTTGGACTCATGGAAGACAGCGGCGTCTTCTTCGGTGCGATGGCATTGGCCTCGCCCTGCACAAGGCCATAGAGATTCGGCACGCCGGGCTTGGAGGTGAAATCGTCCATCTCGTTGTTGAGCAGCACGCCGGTGCCGGGTGCGACCACACCGGCGCCGAAGGAGCCGTTCAGCGTATAGGTTACGGCAACGGCATTGCCCTCGTCATCGATAACAGAGTAATGCGTCGTCTCCGTGCTTTCCTTGCCGCCGAGCGGCTTCAGATTGGCCGACGTACCGGCCCTGTAGGGATCGATCTTGGCGCGGATCTCCTTGGCATAGTTCTTGTCCAGCAGCTTGGAGACGGGGTTGTCGATAAAATCGGGATCGCCGAGCGCAGCGTTGCGGTCCACATAGGCATAACGCATGGCCTCGACCATGATATGCACGGCTTCGGCCGATCCATAGCCGAGATAGGAAAGCGGATAGCCTTCGAGGATGTTCAGGATCTCGCAGATGATGACGCCGCCGGAGGAGGGCGGTGGCGAGGAAATGATGTCATAGCCGCGGTAATTGCATTCGATCGGTTTCAGTTCCCGCACCCTGTATTGCTCGAAATCCTCCTTGGCGAGAATGCCGCCCTTGGCCTGGCTCGCCTTGACGATCGCATCGGCCGGTGCGCCCGTATAGAAGGCGTCGGGGCCTTTTTCCGAGATCAATTGCAGGACAGCGGCCAGATCCGGCTGCACCAGTTTTTCACCGGGCGAATAGGGGCTGCCGCCGGCCTTCAGGAAGATTTTTGCGGCCTCTTCATCCTTGGCAAGCCGCTTGGCACTGCTGGCAAAGCTTGCCGTATCACCTTGCTCCAGCGTGAAGCCTTCCCCTGCATATTTCAGGGCTGGCGCGATCAGTTCCTCGCGCTTCTTCGTGCCGTATTTCTCGCGGGCTGTCTCGAATCCCATGACCGAACCCGGTGTGCCGACGGCGAGATAGCCGTCGAGGCTGGCGCGGGGAACGATATCGCCCTTGGCGTCGAGATACATGGTCTCGGTTGCCGCGAGCGGCGCGCGTTCGCGGAAATCGAGAAAGGTCGTCCGTCCGTCTTTCAGGCGGATCGTCATGAAACCGCCGCCGCCGAGGTTGCCGGCTGTCGGATAAACGACAGCCAGCGCATAACCGACTGCGACCGCGGCATCGACAGCATTGCCACCGCTCTTCAGCACGTCGACACCGACATCGGTTGCCAGATGCTGGGCGGTAACGACCATGCCATGCTCAGCTTCGACAGGTGCCGGCGAGGCGGCAAAAGCCTGCAACGGCGCGAGGCAAAGCGAAATGGCGGCGAGAATGGCGACGGATTGTCTGTGAAGGCGGTCCATAAATTTCCCCTCGAAGGACGGCGATGGGAAAGATATGGCGTCACTTCCGCGGCAGACAATAATCAGGCGAGAAGCTCGGCGAGTTTCCTGTTCGTGTCGTGTTCGTCGAGAGGCGTGTAGACGATCAGCTTCATGTCCGGCTGGCTCATCAGCGCAAGGCCTGTGTGTTCGAAGGCCATCAGGCCCTTGACCGGATGGTTCAGGCGCTTCACGCCGGTGAGCGGAGCCACGACCTCATGGCGTGGCCACCAGGCGCGGAATTCCGGACTCGCCTGCTGGAGCAGAGCGATGAGCCGCTCGAAATCCGGGTCGCCGGCATAGCGGGCGCTGTCGGCGCGGAACATGGCGAGCGAGACGCGGGCGACGGCCTCCCAGTCGACCAGCAGGCTGCGATGGAAATCATCGGCAAACAGCCGGTGCATGGTGTTGCGCTCGTCCGGCCCCAGCCGGTCATAACCGCCGAACAGCAAGTCTGCCGCGCGGTTCCAGGCAAGCACGTCCCAGCGTCGGCCGAGCACATAAGCCGGCTGATGTTCCAGATTATCAAGCATCCGGCGAAGCGGTTCATCGACCACCTCGGGTGCTGACGAAAGCGGTTGCGGCAACTGGCGGCTATTCAGCGTGATGAGATGCTGGCGTTCTGCTTCATCAAGGCGAAGCGCGTCCGCCAGTGCATTCAGCACCTGAGGGGAAGGATGGATGTCGCGGCCTTGCTCAAGCCAGGTGTACCAGGTGGTGCCGACGCCTGCGAGCATGGCGAGTTCTTCGCGCCTGAGCCCCGGTGTCCGGCGGCGGAAGCCTTCCGGCAGGCCGACATCGGTCGGCCGCAGGCGTTCACGGCGAGAGCGCAGGAAGGCCGCGAACTCGCGGCGGCGGGCATCGAACGTATCCAGCTTCTGATCCATAGCGGCCATCATATCAGTATCGATACCAGGATAAAATTAGGCCTGTTTGCGATTTTTGAGCTCCGCAAGATGAGAACGTCTCCGGCAAAGCAAGTCGGGGGCCAGATCATTCAAGGGAGTATTCTCATGTCATTACAGCATGCAGTCGTTATCGGTGGCTCTTCGGGTATCGGCCTCGCCACGGTCAAACTGCTTCTGGAACAGGGATTTCGCGTCACCTCCGCCGCACGGGACGAGACAAAGCTCAAGGCGTCGGCTGACAATCTTTCCGGCGAGATCGCGACGATTGCCATCGATGCCCGAGATCCCGCCGCGGTGAGGCAGGCTTTCGAAGGTCTCGGATCGTTCGATCACCTGGTGCTGGCGCTTGGCAGCGGCCATGGAGCCGGCCCCTTCTCAACGCTCGATATGGCCGATCTGCTGGCGGGCTTCCGGACGAAGCTGATCCCTCAAGCGGCAACAGCACAAGCGGCTCTGCCTTTCCTGAAGCCGAACGGCAGCATCACTTTCGTTTCCGCCGTCAGCGCGCTGGCCGCCATGCCGGGGACTGCTGGTCTGGCTGCCGTCAATGCCGGCATCGAGGCGATGGTGCGGGTGCTCGCAGCCGAGCTGAAGCCATTGCGCGTGAATGGTGTTTCGCCCGGTGTGATCGATACGCCGTGGTGGGACTTCCTGCCTGCCGAGCAGCGTCAGGCCGTCTTTCAAGATTTTGCCGGGCGCACACCGGTCGGCCGCACCGGCCGGCCGGATGACGTCGCCAGGGCCGTGGCATTTCTGGTCTCGAATGGTTTCATGAGCGGTCATGTCCTGACCTGCGACGGCGGCATTCACCTTGCGGCTTGACCGGGTGAGACAGTCTCATCGATGGTCTCCTCGGGAGTGAACACCATGCCGGTCAGGTCCTTGTCCTTCAGGGCTGCCCATTTCAACAGGGCATCCAAGGCGGGGCAGAGGGCCTGGCCCCAATCGGTCAGGCGATATTCCACCTTGGGCGGCACCTGATGGTGGACGATGCGCAGCACGATGCCGTCATTTTCCATCTGGCGCAGCTGCTGGATCAGCATCTTCTGCGAGATTGCGGGGATGGCGCGTTCGAGATCCGAAAAGCGCAGCACCTTGCCGCCGAAGAGGTGGAAGAGGATGATGAGCTTCCAGCGCCCTTCCAGGATCTTCAGAACGTTCTCGACGCCGGTCGCGGCAGAATAGGGTGTCATTGCAGTACCTTACTTTCAGGTAAGTACCTGACTTTTTTGTAGGTTCTTGTCATTTGGAAAGCCTATGCCCATTCTTTTCGGGAAGCAACCGAAGAGGAGTTTGCGAATGAATATAGAGCTTCCGAAGCCGCTGTCGGCCTATTACTCTGCCAAGAACCAGAAGGATATCGAGGGAATGCTCGCCTGCTTTGCCGCTGATGCCAGCGTGCGCGATGAGGGCGAAGACAGGCGGGGTCATGCTGAAATCCGCGAATGGATGGAGGAGACGACGCGCAAATATGGTGTGACCGTCGATCCCAGGGAAATCTCCGGTGAAGCTCATACGCCGGTCGTGGCTGCACTGGTCGCCGGCAATTTTCCCGGCAGTCCCGTCACCTTGTATTATCATTTCACGCTTGCGGGTGGTGCCATCACGCATCTGGAGATCGATGCATGAGCGCTGCACCGGCTTTTCCGTTCGATCCGAACGAGTTCATTGGCAAGCGTGTGCTTGTCACAGGCGGCACCAAGGGCATGGGCGAGGCGATAGTTCGACGGTTTTCGGCAGCTGGCGCGAGGGTCGTGACAACCGCGCGCTCGCCACTGCCGGAAGGGCAGATGCCGTCACTGTTCGTTCAGGCCGATATCAGCACGGCGGAGGGCGTCAATAGCGTCGCCTCGGCAATGCTGGATGCTTTCGGCGGTCTCGATATTCTCATCAATAACGTCGGCGGTTCATCGGCACCGAGCGGCGGTTTTGCAGCGCTCAGCGATGAGCACTGGCAGGCGGACATCAATGCCAACCTGATGGCACCCGTGCGGCTCGACAGGGCCTTCCTGCCCGGCATGATCGAGCGCGGCCATGGCGTCATCATCCATATTTCATCGATCCAGAGGCGGCTGCCGCTCTATGAAGCGACGCTCGCCTACGCGGCAGCCAAGGCCGGATTGTCGACTTACAGCAAGGGATTGTCGAAAGAGGTCGGACCGAAGGGCGTTCGGGTGAATGCCATAGCACCTGGCTTCATCGAGACCACGGCTGCAACAGCGCTGATCCGGCGTATCGCGCAAGAGGCCGGTACTGACGAGGATGGTGGCCGCAAGCTGCTGATGGATTCGCTTGGGGGCATATCGATCGGCCGGCCAGGGCGCCCGGAAGAGGTGGCGGAGCTCGTTGCCTTCCTGGCCTCGCCGCGTGCCGCTTCCATTCACGGGGCGGAATATACCATCGATGGCGGCACCGTTCCGACGGTCTGATCGATTGAAAGGCCGGCTAGCCGCTCTTCCGCCTTGCGGGCAATTGCTGCAAGGTCGCGCGGCTCGCCGGCAATCTTCTCCATGGCGGCGATGGCGACGTCAGTTGCGAGATAGTCCGGTTTGTGGCCGACTCCTCTGACCATGATGAGTTCCGACCCCCTGATATCCCGCGCCAGGCCCCGCGAATGCAGGTGTTCCCAGACAATCTCGTCCTTGTCGCCCGTTATGATGACGGTCGGTGCTGATATCTTGGAATAGTGCTGCGCATTGGCTGTCAAATATTGGTGAAGCCCTTTGAAATCGAGGGCATTGTTGTAAAAGGCGCGCGGCCGCAGCACCAGCGACGGGCCGGTCTTGGCGATGTAATCAACAGGGCGGGGATTGGGGCGGAAGACATTCAGCGTGCCGCGCTCCAATCGGTGCAGGCCGAGAGGCACGACGACTGCATGATTGAAGAGCCAGCCGACAACCGGCGCCGTTGCGACATGATAGTACCAGTCGATGCCGCCGGGCCATGGATGGGAGGCCGGCGCGAGGAATAGCAGACCTGCCGTCTTGCCCGGATGGCGGACGCCGAAGGCCGCGGCAATCGCGCCGCCGAAGGAATGGCCGATGATGATTGCCTTTTCGATGCCGCGCTTTTCCATCAGCCTGGCGATAGCGTCGGCCTGGCCGGAAGGCAGGGCATTTTCCGGCCCGCCGCGTTCCGAATAGCCATGACCGGGGCGATCGACGAAGAGCATCTCGGCACGGCCTTCCAGCGGCTCTTGGAAGGCACTAGCCTGGTCCAGCAGGTTGCCACTCGCGCCATGAATGAAAACCAGAGCCGGAAGATCGGCGCTGTCTGGGCGAGGCACATGCACGGCATTCATGCGATAGCCGCCGATATCGGTCAGTTCGCCGATATTGGGATTGGCATATTCGAACTGGCGGGCTTTGTAGGAGGAATAGCCGATGGCGGCGGCTATCGGGACAAGGAGGGCAGAGATTTCGGCAAGCATGGCTTCAACCGCACAGTGACGATATCATCGAGCTAAGATTGTGCACCTTCTTATGCCGTCAAGTGCGCGCCGGATCTGTCAGGTGCGGTTGCCGGCAAGCTTTTCCGAGAGCGTGTTGACCTGATCCTGGGCGGTACGATCGGCAGGGTAGACATCGAGAATGCGCTCCCAGGCCTTGAGCGTTATGTCGTCATTGCCTGTTGTGGCGAGGATAGCCGCCATGCCGGACAGCGCGCCGAAATGGCGAGGCTCGATTTTCAACACCTGCTCGATATCGGCCATCGACTTGCGATAGTTGCCGAGCACGAAGTTCAGCGTCGCGCGCCGGTTCCAGCTTTCGGCATAGGTCGGCTTCAGGGCGATGGCTTCATCGAGGAAGTCTAGGGCTGCTGGATTGCGCTTTTCCTCGATCGCCTTGTCGGCCCATTGCATCAGGAGATTGATGGTTGCGCTGCCGGAATCGTTCCATTCCATGCGGATCTGATTGGCGATGCTGCTCGCCTTGTCCGGGTCGCGCTCACGCTTCAACTGCGAATAGAGCTGGTCGAGACGCTGTTTCGGCGAAGAATCGGTATTGGCTGGCTGCTCGACAATAACGTCCTTCTGCTGCGCCATGGCAGGAAAGGCAGGGACGAACAGGGTGAGGGCAAGCGGCAGCGCCGCTGAGGTCATAGCAAAAAAGCGCATGGCGGACATATTAGCCCGCCATCGCTGAAGATCAAACAAATTTGGCGTGATCACCGAAGCAACCAACCGATATGCCAGCCTGAGGCAGGCAAACCGGATACGCGCAATCAGCCCTGACGAGCCTTGTAGCGCGGGTTCTGCTTGTTGATGATGTAGATGCGGCCCTTGCGGCGAACGAGACGGTTGTCACGATGACGCGCCTTGAGCGACTTGAGCGAATTCTTGATCTTCATTTTTCTGATCCGCGATGTTTCTGGGGGAATTCACATTCGCCCGTATCTTTAACAATCAAAAGCGCGCCGGCTGGGCGCGCTCTTCAGGTGGGGGAGCAGATAACCCGGCCTCTGCCCTGTGTCAACCATGTGAAGGCTTTTTTCCGTGGGTTTCAGGCGCTGTCCGGGCAAAGGTTCAGGTGGTTTTGCCCGTCAGCATCGTCACGTGGCCCATCTTCCGGCCAGGGCGCGACTCGGTCTTGCCGTAGAGGTGCACAAGCGTGTCGTCGCGTTTCAGCCAGTCCGGGATGGCCAGGATATCGTCGCCGATCAGGTTCTGCATCACGCAATCGGAATGGCGGCGCGGATTGCCGAGCGGCAGGCCCGCAACGGCGCGGATATGCTGCTCGAATTGCGAGACGATGCAGGCGGCTTCCGTCCAGTGGCCGGAATTGTGGACGCGCGGTGCCATCTCGTTGGCAATCAGGCTGCCATCGGCCAGCACGAAGAATTCGATGCCGATGACGCCGATGTAGTCGAGCGCGGCGAGGATTTGTTCAGCAGCCTTGCGTGCTGCATCGGCGGTGGCAGAGGAGATCGCCGCCGGTACGGTCGATGTATGAAGGATGCCGTTGCGATGGATATTTTCGGCCGGGTCGAAGCAGAGCACGGTGCCATCGGTGGCGCGGGCGGCGATGATCGAGATCTCGCGCTCGAAGGCGACGAAGCTTTCGAGGATGAGCGGCACCGAGCCGAGCTCAGCATAGGTCCCGTCAGGACTGTCGGCCGGTGAACGGAACACCTTCTGGCCCTTGCCGTCATAACCGAGGCGGCGGGTCTTCAGCACACCCTGACCACCGAAATCCTTCAATGCCGATTCGAGATCGGCCTGGCCGTCGACGGCATGGAAACGGGCGGTCGGGATCCCGCAGCTGTTGATGAAGCGTTTTTCGATGAGGCGGTCCTGGGCGGCTTCCAGCGCCTTCGGCGGCGGATAGACAGGCACGCTCTTTGCCAGCTTTTCGGCAGCCGCAACAGGCACATTCTCAAACTCGTAGGTCACGACGTCGCAGAGATCAGCCAGTTCGGCGAGCGCTGCCGGATCGTCATAGGCGGCGACGATCTGCCGGTTGGCAAGCTGGGCGGCGGGGCTGTCCGTCTGCGGCTCGAGGATGACCGTGCGGAAATTCAGCCGTGCCGCGGCCATGGCAAGCATGCGGCCGAGCTGGCCGCCGCCGATGATACCTATCGTTCTTACCATCAGAGATCGTCCATCGGATATTCGGCGACCGAGGCGCTTTGGCGCTCCCGCCATTCGTCGAGGCGGTCGGCGATCTCCTCGTCGGAGAGGGCGAGCACGGCAGCGGCGAGAAGAGCAGCGTTGATGGCGCCTGCCTTGCCGATGGCAAGCGTGCCGACTGGGATGCCGCCCGGCATCTGGACGATGGAAAGCAGGCTGTCCTGACCGGACATCGTCTTCGACTGGACCGGCACGCCAAAGACCGGCAGCGGCGTCATGGCGGCGGTCATGCCCGGAAGGTGGGCCGCGCCGCCGGCGCCTGCAATGATGACCTTGAACCCCTCCGCGCGTGCGCCCTTGGCGAAAGTGACGAGCCGGTCGGGTGTGCGATGAGCGGAAATGATGCGCGCGTCATACTCGATTTCCAGCGCCTCCAGCGTATCGGCAGCATTCTTCATGGTTTCCCAGTCGGACTGGCTGCCCATGATAATGGCGACTGGCGGTCTGTCTGTCATCGTCACAATCGTTCCTTCAGGCGATGATATCGGGGATGATCTGATCTTCCAACTTGGAGAGCTTGTCCTTGATGACCAGCTTCTTCTTCTTCATGCGCTGGATGCGCAGCGCGTCGCAGCCCGTCTCAATCATGGCGTTGATCGCGGCGTCGTAATCCTCGTGCTCCTGGCGCAGACGCGCCACCATGAGCCTGATTTCCGCCTGTTCCTGATCGGCCATTTGTATTCCCCATAATCGTCTTCGGACCTTGTCCGGTCTGCCGATAATTTCCGCAAGCTCCTATCACCAAATAGAGGTAACGGGAAGTTAGTGTTGATCATGAATTTGCCACTTAGTCTTCATCTTTTGGCCTTCGACAAGCCTTTAAAAATGTGTCACAGTCCGCGGGTTGACACCTTGGATCTCCAGCAATGGATGGCTGGGGAAGGGTAAGAGGAAGGAAGGGTCAAATGACTGTTCAAGCTCATCTTGAATCGCTCCAGAAAAAGCATGTCGCTCTCGAGGAGGAGTTGCATGCCCTGAGAACATCTCCCTCTATTTCCGATACTGAACTTGCCGAATGCAAGCGCCGTAAGCTGCGCATCAAGGACGAGATCGAGCGTCTCAAGTCATCCGTCCATTGATCTTTCCAGGATATCGCCGGATATCAGTCTTGTGAAAGAAAAGGTAAATTCCCCAGTTTTCTAGACTATCAAGCAAGACCCGGTGAATAACCGAAATCAAGCGCCAGTCCCTTGCATGCGGCATCGGGCTGGCGTTTTTATGAGAAAAGGGCGTCTTCAGGCCCAGAACTGATCCAGCCAGAGATTGAGCTTGTCGAAGCCGCGGTTGTTGACCGTGTAGATGCGCTTCGTGCCTTCCGAGGTCACGGAAACGAGGTTGCTTTCGAGCAGCGCCTTCAGATGTTGCGACACGGCAGGGCGGCTGATCGGCAGGCCCTCGGCAAGCTCATTGACCGTCTTCGGCGCGCGCCGCAATTCCTCCAGCAAAAACCTCCGGTTCGGATCAGCAATCGCAGCGAAGGGGTCCGTGTTCGACATCGCAAAAAGCTACGTCAAACAGGCCCTTGCAGCAAGGAAATTGTGCATCGCAACGGAAGACAACCCTATTCGAGCATGCCTTCGCGCAGGATCAGGAAAGCGGCGATCAGCGCCATGGTATACATGAAGGGATAGAATATCTGCGGCTTCATGCGCCGTACGCACCATGCGCCGGTGATTGTTGCCAGCGGAGCGAAGGGCAGGAGCGTGGCGGAGGCCAGAAGATTGCGGGTGTCGAGCTGGCCGAGCGCGAAATACGGAACGAGCTTTACGGCGTTCAGGATGGCGAAAAAGCGCACGCTGGTGCCGGTGAATTCCCGCGGCGGCAGCTTGAGCGGCAAGGCATAGATCTGGAAGGGCGCGCCGCCGGCATGGGCGACGAAGCTGCCATAGCCGGAAAGCGTGCTCCAAAGGCTCGCCAGCACCGGGCGCTGGGGCCGCGGCGGGATGACCTTCCCCTTGCCGGGGCCGAAATTGTTCCAGAAATAACGCAGGCAGAAGGCGATGGTGACGGCGCCGATGAGAATGCGCAGCACATTGCCTGGTACGAGAGCGGAGGTGGCCCAGCCGAAAGCGATACCGAGAATGGCGCCTGGCAGCATGATCTTCAGCGTCATCCAGTCGCCGTGCTGGCGCCAGATCACCAGCGATATCATGTCCATGAAAACGAGGATGGGAAGCAGGATTGCGGCGGCTTCGACGGGTGCGACGACGAGGGCGAGAAAGGGGAGGCCGATCAGCGACAAAGCGTCGCCCATCCCGCCTTTGGCAAGCCCGACCAGAATGACAGCCGGGATTGCGGCGTAGTAGAATGACAGATCTTGCGGCATGCTTTTGAAGTTCCTCCCCTTGCAAGCCCCCTCTATCGGAATTACTCACTCAAAACGAGTGCGGATCCGCCATAGAGCGGGAAAAACCGCCGCAGATGGAAAGACTTCATGACCGAACCGGAAAACCGCTGCCGCCTTGTCCTTGTTGTGCCCGACATCGCCGATGCCGATGAACAGGTGAAGAGCGTTGCCGATGCGCTTGATGGCGGCGATGTCGCATCCGTCATTCTCCCGCAATACGGCCTGGATGACGGCAGCTTCCAGAAACGTGCGGAGAAGCTCGTGCCGATCATTCAGGGTGCCGGTGCTGCGGCACTGATCGCCGGCGACAGCCGCGTTGTCGGCCGTTCGAAGGCCGATGGCCTGCATGTCACCGGACCGGCAGGCGAGATTGCCGATGCGATCGATCGTTACGCGGACAAGCTGATCGTCGGCGGCGGCAATGCGGCCGACCGGCATACGGCGCTGGAAGTCGGCGAGGAACGGCCCGACTACATCTTCTTCGGCAAGCTCGATGGCGACATCAAGCCGGAGGCGCATCCGAAGAACCTGGCGCTTGCCGAGTGGTGGGCTTCGATGATCGAGATCCCCTGCATCGTGATGGGCGGCACCGATCCGGCTTCCGCGCTTGCCGTTGCCGAGACCGGCGCGGAGTTCGTGGCGATGCGCATGGGGGTTTTTGCGGAGCCGGCGCAGGCGTCCTCGATCGTGGCTCAGATCAATGCCTTGCTTGACGAAAAAGCGCCACGGTTTGAGGATTGATATCGCCCTCATGCCGATCCCTGCCCGCCTTTCGAGATGCGTTCTCCTTTGCATAACCGCCCTGCTGGCGGTCCGGCCGGAGTTTGCGCTGGCCCAGGCGAATGAAGCGATTACCGAACCCTCCGCGACGCCCAGCCAGACATTCCGTACCGACCGGCCGCAGCCGCCCGCTGGCGCCGTTCCATCCGATGGCGTCGGGGTTTTCGATCGCATGGGCGCAAAGCTGCCCGACCTGCCGCCTGAAAAGGAATACAAGGGGCAGATCGACGAGGCGTTCGGCGCCTATCAGCGTGGCTATTACCTGACTGCCATGGACAAGGCGTTGCCGAGGGCGCAGCTCGGCGATCCGGCCGCCCAGACCTTGATTGCGGAAATCCTGTCGCAGGGGCTTGGCGTCAAGCGGGATATGAAGAATGCCGCTTTCTGGTACGGCAAGGCGGCGGAGGGTGGCGATCCGGCAGCCATGTTCAAATATGCCCTGCTCCTCATGGAGGGCAACAACGTCACGCGCGACAAGGCGAAGGCCGATGAATTCATGCGCAAAGCGGCTGATGCGGGCAATTCGTCTGCCGAATTCAACTGGGCGCAGACACTCGTTGCCGACAATCGCGGCGACAAGGGGCTGAAGCTTGCCTTGCCCTACTATGAGAAGTCGGCGGAACACGGCGTCGCCGATGCGCAATATGCAGTTGCGCAGATCTACCAGAAGGTTGCCGATCTGCCTGAAGACAAGAAGCTTCTGGCCCGCGACTGGCTGGCGCGCGCGGCGCGTGCGGGGTTCGATACGGCGCAGCTCGACATGGGTATCTGGCTGGTTAACGGTATCGGCGGGCCGAAGGATTACGTGCGTGGCTTTGAATGGCTGAAGTTTGCCGCCAACCGCGGCAATGTCGTTGCACAGAACAAGCTCGCACATCTATACATCAATGCGCTCGGTACCCCGCCCGATCCAATCGAGGCCGCGAAATGGTACGTGCTGTCGCGGCGGGCAGGGCTGACCGACCCGGCGCTCGAGGATTTCTATCTCGGCATCGAGGACGATCAGCAGAAGGCCGCGATCGAGGCGGCAAACAAGTTCCGCCGGACCAACTGACGCGCGGGCCTTGCCTTAGAAAAGCGCGTCCTCGAACAGATCTTCGTCGCTCTGGGCTTTTGCCGGCTCAGCAGATGCGGCTGCCGCCGTTTCCTCGGTGGCGGGAATGATGTCGCGATGGACATTGCGTTCCTGCACCATCGTGTAGAGCTTGAAGATCTTGCGGTCGAACGGAGCAATCGCTTCGGCGATGTCGGAGATATCGGCGATCCGATCGCCGGCCACGGTTTCCAGCACATCGGCACAGCGAGCGAGCACATCGCCGAGATCGTGCTGGAAATCGAGCTTGCCGATCAGCAGGTTGATCTTGGTCGCAACCTCGCGGCCATGTTCGGCAAGCACCTTGAGCTCGTCTTCCATCAGGTCGGCTGCGGAGCGGATCGTGCCGACCGCCGAGGTGAGGCTTTCGGCAAGGCCGCCGTTCTTGGCGCTGCCTGCAGGAGCAACGCGTCCGGCCGAGGCTTCGAGTGCCGGCAGGCCGTTGACGATGGCATCGGCTGAATCGTCGAGCTTGCCGGCAAAGATGCGCAGCTCGGCGGTAACGACGTTGATCGATTTGCCCTCTTCCCCGAGACGGCTGCAGCGCAGGTTGGTATTCAGCGCCATGTAGTGAATATCGGTCTTGACCGCGCGGATCGCCTCGATGGAGTGCAGAAGCGTCGCGGCGGTGCCGAGCGTCGACTGACTGACCTGATCGGCCTGCCGGCCCGCGGCATCGACCTGTTTGACGATCTCATGGGCGGCCGAGACGCTGGATTCCAGCGCGCGCATGAAATTGCCGCCATTGCCACCGCTCTGACCACTCATCTGGTCGCGCAACCTCAGAATTTCCTGCGTATCCTGGCTGAAACTCGCGATGGTCTGCACGACATTGCGGGAATCCCGCTGGAAATCCGTGCACATGTCCGCCATCTGCGCGGCCGTCAGGTGATGAATGACGTTCTGCAGGCGCTTGCGTGCGTCGGCATCGAGCCTGACGCCGTCCTCGCTTACGAGGAAATCCTCCAGCAACGAGAAGGTGCTCTGCACATGCTCGATGCGCTGGCGGGTGATATCGCCGATCTGCAGCGCCGAAAGCGTGGATGCGACCTTGGCCTGCACGCCACGGGCAACGGCACCGACGTCGCGGGCGATCGCCCCTAGATTCTGGCGATGATCGGCGATCTTCTTCGCGTCGTCCTTGAGTGCCCTGGCAACGGCAGGAACGGTGTCGGCATAGTTCTTGGAGAGATTGTTGCCGAAGGAGAGGGCGAGCTTGACTTCCTTCTGCAGGCTGTCGAGATAGGTAGCGAAACGGTTGACTTCGTCGGTCCCTGAATAGATGCGTTCGAGGATCTCCTGAGCGAAGCCCGCGAATTCGGCGAGGCCCGCGCCCGTTATCTTCACCGTGACCGCGAAGGTGCGCAGGTAGCGCATCGTCTCCTGCATGTCTGCGACATGCCGGTGCAATTCCGAGCCGGTCTGGGCAAGTGCCGCCAGGGCCTGCTGGCGGTTTTCTTCGGCGCCCGGAAGCTCGATCAGGTTCTGGACGGTTGCATTGAGATCAGCGCTGGTATCACTCGCCTCATTGTTGTCGAGCGCCTTGGTGATCTGCTCCAGCGACGTCAACAGACGATTGAGGACATCCATGACGGACAGCAGGACGGTGCCACCTTCGAGGAAGCGTTCCTCGACCTCGGTGCGGGCCGATTCCAGAGTCTGACTGATATCCGAACCTGATGCGTAAAACGCAGTCTGTGCCGATGCCGTCGCGTTTGTCATTTTTGTACCTTTACTTATAAACACAGGCAATTTGACTCTATTTTTACGGGCAGGATGGAAACGGCAGGTAAACGCTACAGACTCGTAAACGTTGTGATTAACAACCTATGAAGGCACTCGGCAAGAATTGACAGATCCTGTGCTGGTGCCAATCTATCTATTTGTTTTTATATGGTATTTTATAATATGAGAAGGCTTCATTATAATTTATCTTGGGTGATAATTCAGGGAGTCCAGACTCGCGCAAATTGCACTTTCCTACAACCGTCGTTTACCCACTGTTAAGCCTGTCATGAGAGTCCTTTTAGGGTCGTTAAGTATTTCTCCGACCATGGAGGCCGCATTGGATACTCAGGCACAATATTGTGAATCTATATTCCTTCCAAAAATTCTGAGCATTCGCAATGCTTCAGAAGTATATTCGAAGATTATTGATCAATTCCGTGACAATAATAGTATTACTCTAAGTCTTCCTGAGAATGCGGAGGCGGATCTGAGTTTCCTTCAGCTCATCGAAGCGGCCCGCCGTCAGGCAAAGGCCGCAGGTAAGACTTTTACTCTTTCGACTCCGGCCAGCGGTTCGCTTCTCAAGGTTCTCGAGCGGGCCGGATTTACCGAGGCCTTCGATGAAGAAGACAAGAAGTTCTGGTTGCATAAAGAGGTGACATTATGAGCGCAAACATCCTGACCGTCGACGATTCCGCCAGCATCCGGCTGACCACCAAGGTCACGCTCACCAATGCAGGTTACGCAGTCACCGAAGCCGTCAATGGCGCCGAGGGCCTGGCAATCGCCAAGAGCGGCAATTTCGACCTGATCGTCACCGATCTCAACATGCCCGTCATGGACGGGCTGACGATGATCGAGGAGCTGCGCAAGCTGCCCGCCCAGGCCGGCGTGCCGATCATCTTCCTGACGACGGAGTCCGATGCAGACCTCAAGGCGCGCGCCAAGGCTGCCGGCGCCACCGGCTGGCTCACCAAGCCGTTCGATCCGGAAAATCTCGTTAAGATCGTGAAGAAGGTCCTTGGCAGATGAGCTCGCTTGATCCAGTCGCAGTCTTCCGTACCGAAGCAGCCGAATGCCTCGAGGCGATCGAAGCCGGCCTTCTCGACCTTAATTACGACCTCGAAAACAAGGATCTCGTCGACGCCGTGTTCCGTGGCCTTCACACGTTGAAGGGCTCGGGGGCGATGTTCGGCTTCGAGGCGCTTGCCGCTTTCACCCATCATTGCGAAACGGCCTTCGACCGTGTCCGCAAGGGCGAGGTTCCGGCAACCGCCGAGCTGGTCGCGGCCGTCCTTGCCGCGCAGGATCACATGCGGGCTCTCGTCGAGCAGCCCGATGCCGATCATGGCGATACCGGCCACAAGCTGCTTGTCCAGCTTCAGACCGCCGTCGGCGGCAAGGCCGAGGCCAAGGAGGCTGCCGCGCCTGCCGCTGCAGCGCCCGCTGTCACTGCAGCCGCTCCGGCCAGGAAGACGACGACCTGGCGCATCCGTTTCAGCCTGCCGGCAAATGCCATGGCCAACGGCACCAACCCGCTCGGCCTTCTGGATGAACTGCGCGATCTCGGCGAATGCACAGTCCGTGCAAATACATCAGGCATTCCGCCGCTCGATGATCTGGTCCCGACCGAACTCTACGTCTCGTGGGACGTCGTTCTAACCAGCGAGCAGGATCGTTCCGCCATCGATGATGTCTTCATCTTCGTCATGGACGATATGGAGCTCGATGTTCAGGAAATCGCCGGTCCGCAGCCCGCTCCGGTCGATACAAAGAAGGATATAGCTGCCGCCGCTCCGGTCGCGGCGGCAACACCCGCCGCCTCTCCGGAATTCCGCCCGGTCGAGGCCGTTCCGGTGAAGCGCGAAACGCCCGCGCCCGCCCAAGCCGCAGCCCAGGCAAAAACGCAGGAAAACGTCCGCGTTCCGGCAGAACGTCTCGACGAGCTGATGGACCGCGTCGGCGAGCTCGTCATCGCCCAGTCGCGCCTCAGCCAGCTGGCAAGTTCCAGCTCGGATATCGCCCTGCGCTCGGTTTCGGAGGAAATCGAACGTCTCTCCGGCGAGCTTCGCGACACGATGATGGTGCTTCGCATGGTGCCGGTCGGAACGCTCTTCTCGCGCTTCCGCCGCCTCGTCCATGATCTCGCGCGTGAAACCGGCAAGGTGATCGAACTCGTCACCGAAGGCGAGACCACCGAAGTCGACAAGACCGTCATCGAGCGTCTCGCCGATCCGCTTGTCCACCTCGTCCGCAATTCGATCGACCATGGCCTCGAGCCGCCAGCCGAACGCCTTGGCGCCGGCAAGACGGAAGCAGGGACCGTGACGCTTGCCGCCCGCCAGTCCGGCGGCGAAGTCATCATCTCCATCAAGGATGACGGCCGCGGCATCAACCGCGAGCGGGTTCGCGCCAAGGCGGAATCCTCGGGCCTGATTGCGCCCGGCCAGCCGCTTTCCGATCAGGAACTGCTGCAGCTCATTTTCGCGCCGGGCTTCTCCACCGCTGCGCAGATCACCAATCTCTCCGGCCGCGGCGTCGGCATGGATGTCGTCAAGAAGACGGTCGAGGCGCTGCGTGGCGCCATCGAGATCGTCAGCCTGCCGGGGCAGGGATCGGAAGTCTCTCTGCGCATTCCGCTGACGCTCGCGATCATCGATGGCCTGCTGGTGCGTGTCGGTTCCGGCCGTTACGTCATCCCGCTCTCGGCGGTCGAAGAATGCCTCGAACTTTCGCTGGAAGAAGATCTCCGCTCGCGTGGGCGCAGCTTCATCTCGCTGCGCGACAGCCTGGTGCCGTTCCTGCGGCTGCGCGATCTCTTCCGCACCGGCACCAAGCCGGACGTGCATCAGAAGGTGGTCGTCATCTCGACGGGCACAGAACGCGTCGGCCTCGTGGTCGACCAGATCATCGGCGACCACCAGACGGTCATCAAGTCGATGTCCAAACTGCACAACGACGTGGCGACCTTCTCTGGCGCCACCATTCTTGGCGACGGCAGCGTCGCTCTCATTCTTGACGTCGGGCACCTCGTTGCCGCGGGTCAGCAACAGGAGGCGCAATTGCGCGTGGCAGGATGAGCACAGCAGCAACAGCCGAAAAATTCGACAAGCACTGGAATTATGCCGAGGAAGTCGAAGTTCTGACTTTCGATCTCAATGGCGAGACCTTCGCGCTGGAAGCGGTCATCGTCCAGGAAATCCTGGATCTGCTTCCCGAAACTGCGGTGCCCGGCGCCCAGCCTTTCGTCGCCAGCGTCATCAACTTCCGCGGCAAGGTCATTCCGCTCGCCGATCTTCGTCTTGCTTTCGGGATGGAAGCTTCGGAAGCGACGATCGACAGCCGCATCGTCGTCATCGAGGTCGATCTGCAGGGGGAGCAGACACTCGTGGGAATGCGCACCGACAAGGTGAACGAGGTCACGACGCTGACGAAGAGCGCCAGCGAACCGCCACCGAGCGTGGGTATGCGCTGGCGCGCGGATTACATCAACTGCCTAGTCAAGAGGGGCGGCGAGTTCATCATCCTCCCGAATTTGCAGGCGATTTTCTCATCGAGGCATGAGACGGCGGGGGCCGTCAACTAGCCGGGGCCAATCACTAGGGGTTAAGACGATGCGATTGACGATCAAGACAAAGCTGGTGACAGCGTTCACCTTTATCATTCTCATGCTCATGGGTACTGCCGCCTACGGCATCTTCAGCCTCGGCTCGCTGAACGACACGATCGGTAACCTTCTTGCCGGTCCTGCCGCGCGCCTCGACCTGGCGCAACAGATCAATATCGCCCAGCTCGAAGCCATCCGCCAGCAGAAGAACCTCCTGACGGCGCGCAATGCCGACGACGCTTCCGGTGCGATCGAAAAGGGCAACAAGGCTCGCAAGGACTTCGCCGATGCCTTCGCTGCCGTGACGAAGCTTGCGACCGAGCAAGGCAAGGCGCGTTGGGAGCAAGTTGCCGAACTCTCCAAGGCATTCAATCAGGCCGACGACCAGATCCGAAATTTCATCAAGGACGGCAATATGGACGGCGCCAACAATGTCTCGGTCACGACGGCTCGCCAGACGGCCAACGATATCGACGCCACACTCGATGAAATTCTGACGCTCGAAAAACAGCGCATGAAGGAAGCAGACGACAGCGCCGAACAGCAGTATGCCACGACGCGCACGACGATGATTGCGGTTGCTGCCGTAGCGTTGCTGATTGCTGTCCTCACGGCCTTCTGGATCGCGAATACGATCAGCAAGGGTCTTAGCCGCGCCAACACCGTTGTCCGCGAAGTTGCCGAAGGCGACCTGACGAAGATGGCCGAAATCACCACGCATGACGAAATCGGTGAACTGCTCGGCAACGTCAATGTCATGATCGAACGCCTGCGCGGCGTCGTGGCCGATGCCTTGTCTGCCGCTGATAATGTTTCGTCGGGCAGTCAGGAACTCTCAGCCAGCTCCGAACAGGTCTCGCAGGGCGCGACCGAACAGGCGGCTTCGGCTGAAGAGGCCTCCGCTTCAATGGAACAGATGGCTGCGAATATAAAGCAGAATGCCGACAACGCCGCCCAGACCGAGAAGATCGCCCGCCAGTCCGCCAAGGACGCGGAAGCTTCGGGCGATGCCGTCAACCGCGCCGTGGATGCGATGCGCACGATCGCCGAGAAGATCGGCATCGTCCAGGAAATTGCCCGCCAGACGGACCTGCTTGCCCTGAATGCCGCCGTCGAGGCCGCTCGTGCCGGCGAACATGGCAAGGGCTTTGCGGTCGTCGCCTCGGAAGTGCGCAAGCTGGCAGAACGCAGCCAGTCGGCAGCAGCGGAGATCTCCTCCATGTCGAGCGACACGGTGAAGGCCGCTCGCGACGCCGGCGAAATGCTCGGCCGTCTGGTTCCTGACATCCGCAAGACCGCCGAGCTGGTCTCCGAGATCAGTGCCGCCTGCCGCGAGCAGGATATCGGCGCCTCCCAGATCAACGAAGCGATCCAGCAGCTCGACAAGGTGACCCAGCAGAATGCCGGCGCTTCCGAAGAGATGTCGGCTACTTCTGAAGAGCTTGCTGCTCAGGCCGAAGAACTGCAGGCTTCGATCGCCTTCTTTAAGGTCGATACGGCAGGCGCGACCCGTGCTGGCGTACGGAAGACCGCTGCGAAGACGACTGCCAAGATGGTCAAGGCTCCGGCCGCTGCCCCGCGCAAGCCAGCTCCGGTGATGCAAAACCACAATCACGGCCACACCGTGGCTTCCCAACAGGCACGCGCCAAGGGCTTTGCTCTGGATATGTCGATGGGCGGCCCGGACGCCGGTGACGACGACTTCCGCGAAAGCGCTTGAGCGCTTCGCAGTCAACCGAAACTCTCCGCGGCCGCTTCGGCGGCCTCGGACCGAAATATCCCGCAACGTGTGTATGCGTTAGCGTCGTGATCACTAGATGTCCGACTGCTGGGAAGTGAATCACTCGCTGTCCCCCTTTTTTGGCTCTTCATTGGTTTTACTTACTGGCGATCTGCTCACGGGCCGCCTTGCGAGACAGTATTTTCCGCTTTCAGGGGATAGAGATGCGTTTCACCATTAAATTGAAGCTAGGTATTGCTTTTGGTCTCGTAATATTATTGGCGCTTGGGATGGCAGGTCTTGCCATTACCAATCTTTATTCACTCAATGCGGCTATCACCGATATCGTTGCTGGTCCTGCCAAGAACCTCTTGAATTCAGGCGGGCTTTCTGACGCGGTCGCCGCATCGATCCGCGCCGAGAAGAATGCGATCATGAACACGGATCCGGCTGCCATTACCGGATATCGGGACACGGTCGCGCAGGAACGGAAGACTATCGACGATCGGCTGGCCGAGCTCGACAAGGAGACCAATCCGGCAATCATCAGCAAGCTTGCAGAATTCCGTTCGGTCTATCCGAACTGGATGCAAGTGCAGGACCAGATCCTCGATCTGGCAACCCAGAACACAACTGAAAGCAATGCGCATGCCGCCCAGATCTCCATGGGCGATGGCGCAAAGGTCACGGACAATCTTCTGAAGATCCTCGGTGAACTCAACAATCACATCGTTGAGGATCTGCACGCTACGGACGAAGCGACGAATGTCCAGTACGACAATTCCAGCAGTGCCCTGATCGGTATGGCCGTGGTGCTGTTCATCTTCTCGACGGCCATCGCGGTCTGGATCGCATTCGGCATCAACCGCGGTCTGAAGATGGTTGCCTTCATTGCGGAGGCCGTGTCGAAGGGCGATCTCGAACAGAAGGTCGAGATCAAGACCAACGATGAGATCAAGGATCTGATCGACACGGTCAATGTCATGACCGCCAACCTGCGCAGCACTGCAGCGCTTGCCGACAAGATCGCCATGGGGGATCTCTCGGTTGACGCAAAACCGTTGTCGGACAAGGATGTTCTCGGCATCGCCATGCAGAGCATGGTGTCAAACCTGCGCACAACGGCCGAAGTGGCAGACCAGATCTCGAACGGCGACCTGACGGTCTCTCCGAAGCCTCTCTCCGAAAAGGATACGCTTGGTATCGCTCTGGAGCAGATGGTGGAGCGCCTGCGCGGTGTCGTCGCCGATGCGATCGCGGCTGCGGAAAACGTCTCTTCGGGCAGCCAGGAACTCTCGGCCAGCTCCGAGCAGGTCTCGCAGGGTGCGACCGAACAGGCGGCTTCGGCTGAAGAGGCCTCCGCTTCGATGGAAGAGATGGCCGCCAACATCAAGCAGAACGCCGACAACGCCGCCCAGACCGAGAAGATCGCCCGCCAGTCCGCCAAGGATGCGGAGAATTCCGGCGATGCCGTCAACCGCGCGGTGGCTGCGATGCGCACGATCGCCGAAAAGATCGGCATCGTCCAGGAAATCGCCCGCCAGACCGACCTGCTCGCCCTGAATGCCGCCGTCGAAGCCGCGCGTGCCGGTGAACACGGCAAGGGTTTTGCGGTCGTCGCCTCGGAAGTGCGCAAGCTTGCAGAACGCAGCCAGTCGGCAGCCGCCGAAATCAGTGCCATGTCCGGCGATACGGTGAAGGCGGCGCAGGAAGCCGGCGATATGCTTGGCCGCCTGGTTCCTGACATCCGCAAGACCGCCGAGCTGGTCTCCGAGATCAGCTCTGCTTGCCGCGAGCAGGATATCGGCGCAGCGCAGATCAACGAAGCGATCCAGCAGCTCGACAAGGTGACGCAGCAGAATGCCGGTGCCTCCGAAGAGATGTCGGCGACCTCCGAAGAGCTCGCAACCCAGGCTGAGGAACTGCAGGCCTCGATCGCCTTCTTCAAGGTGGATATGGCCGGCAACCGCCTGTCCCGCGCTCCGGCCGCCAAGGTTACGGTGCGCACGCCGCTTCCGACCGGAGGCCGCAAGCCGGTCGCCAAGAAGACCGCGGCCGCCAATACGGTTGCTGCCCAGCAGGCACGCGCCAAGGGCTTTGCCCTGGATATGTCGATGGGTGGTCCTGATACCGCAGATGACGATTTCCGCGAAAGCGCCTGAACGCTTTATCCCGTCAGTGGCTGCGCATGCGGCCCCTGACACAAGCTTCCGGCGACCAGGAACGCCGGACGCAAGGCCGCAAAACCTTTGTGCGACCTGTTTTGCCTACCGGAATGTCTTGCTGCATGACGCCGCAACAGGAACCATCGGTCCACGTTTATTACGTCACTTTCAAATAGGGGTATTGCGATGCGTATTACGATCAAGCTCAAGCTCGCAGCCGCGTTCGGCTTCGTCATATTGTTACTAGTGGGTAGTGCAGCCTTTGGAATTATCAGTCTCAGCTCGCTGAATGCCGCCGTCGGCGACCTGATTGCAGGTCCATCAAAAAGACTGGAGTTGGCTCTGGAAGCAAAAGCTGCCGAGCTCGATGCTATCCGGTGGCAGAAGAACGCCCTTTTGGAAATGGATCCTGAAGCAGCCAGGAAACACTACGAAAACTCGGCAAAGAGCATGGATGAATTGCTCACGTTCGCGACAGGCGGCCAGCAGCTCGCAACGGCTGACGGCAAGCCCACGTGGGACAGGCTGGTCGAGCTGAGCAAACGTTTCGTGGAAGGTTCCAACAAAGTCGCCTCGATCCAGGAAAATGGCGACAGGGCAGGGGCCACGGCTTATTCCGGTGGAGAGGTTCGGACCATCGTCACCGAACTGGAGGACGTCTTCACGACACTTGTCGCGCTTCAGCAGAAGTCGATGACCCAAGCCGACGACGATACGGAAATCCTCTATGGCAACACCAGAAACCTGCTGATCGGCATCGCCATCGGCGCTTCCGTCATCGCTTTCGCTGCCGCGCTGTGGATCGCGCTCGGCATCAACAGCGGCCTGCGCAAGATCATGAACGTCGCCAGCGCCGTCGCCATCGGCGATCTGAACCAGAAGGTCGAGATCAGGAGCAATGACGAGATCAAGGATCTGGTGAACACGATCAACGTCATGACGGACAATCTGCGCAATACCGCTGGCATCGCAAACGAGATTTCGAACGGTGACCTCAGCGTTACACCGAAGCCGCTCTCCGACAAGGATACGCTCGGCATTGCCATGCTCGGGATGGTGAACAACCTGCGCTCTACCGCCGACGTTGCCAATCAGATCGCTGAGGGCGACCTCTCGGTCGAGGTCAAGCCGCTTTCGGCCAGGGATACGCTCGGCATCGCCATGCAAAGCATGGTCACCAATCTTCGTGCCACCGCCGACATTGCCACGCAGATTGCCGCCGGCGACCTGACGGTTTCTCCGAAGGCGCTCTCGGCCAAGGACACACTCGGCACCGCGCTCGAACAGATGGTGGAGCGTTTGCGCGATGTCGTCGCGGACGCAATTGCGGCAGCCGAGAATGTTTCGGCCGGCAGCCAGGAACTCTCGGCCAGCTCCGAGCAGGTCTCGCAGGGCGCCACCGAGCAGGCTTCGTCGGCCGAGGAAGCCTCCTCCTCGATGGAGGAGATGGCTGCCAACATCAAGCAGAACGCCGATAACGCCGCCCAGACGGAAAAGATCGCTCGCCAGTCGGCCAAGGATGCGGAGATGAGCGGAAACGCCGTTTCCCGTGCGGTCGAGGCCATGCGTACGATCGCCCAGAAGATCAGCATCGTTCAGGAAATCGCCCGCCAGACCGACCTTCTCGCACTCAACGCTGCAGTGGAAGCTGCTCGTGCCGGAGAGCATGGCAAGGGTTTTGCGGTCGTCGCTTCGGAAGTGCGCAAGCTTGCCGAGCGCAGCCAGTCGGCGGCAGCGGAAATCAGCGCCATGTCGAGCGATACCGTCACAGCTGCCCAGGAAGCCGGGGACATGCTCGGCCGCCTGGTGCCTGACATCAGAAAGACGGCGGAACTCGTGGCGGAGATCAGCTCTGCATGCCGTGAGCAGGATGTCGGTGCGTCGCAGATCAACGAGGCGATCCAGCAGCTCGACAAGGTAACCCAGCAGAATGCCGGCGCTTCCGAAGAGATGTCGGCTACTTCGGAGGAGCTTGCCGCTCAGGCCGAGGAACTGCAGGCCTCGATCGCCTTCTTCAAAGTCGATACCGCGGGTGGCAAGGCAATGACGACGAGTGGTCGCCAGGGTCGTACCCCGGCCGCCAAGGTAACCACGCGCAGCCCCGCTCCAGCTGCAGCCCGCAAACCAGCCGGCAAAGCGGCTCCTGCCAACGGCGTTGCCGCCCAGCAAGCCCGTGCCAAGGGGTTCGCCCTGGATATGTCCATGGGCGGGCCGGACACGGCGGACGATGATTTCCGGGAAAGCGCATAGGCGCTTGCCGGCAAACAGGCATTGGGGCCGCAGTAACAGCGGCCCTGTTACGGCCGGCGCATGGACGCGCCGGGGCACACCGGCTCGGCCGGCAACGCATGAAGCGTTTTTACGGCGGCACAATGTGTCATTTCGCGGGATATCCGCTGCAGTCCTAAAGGGGTCTTGGAATGCGCTTCACGATCAAACTCAAACTGGGCCTGGTGTTCGGTTTCATCGTTCTCCTGACCTGCGCCATGGCCGGTCTTTCGATCTACAATCTCTCGTCGCTGAATAACGACATCACGGTCATGGTTGCCGGTCCGGTGGCCAATCTGCGTGATTCCGGCGACCTCTCCGATGCCGTGATGCGTTCCATCCGCGCGGAAAAGGATGCGATCATCAACACGGATCCGACCAAGATCGCCGGCTATGTCGATGAGATTTCGCAGCAGCGCGAACAGATCAAGACACTGCAGGCTCGCCTTGCCACTTCGGAAGATACTGACATCAGGAATGGCATGGCTCAGTTCGGCGACCTCTACGGCAAGTGGACGGCGCTGCAGGATCGTGTTGCCGACCTCGCCACGCAGAACACCAGCGAATCCAACACCCAGGCCGGCGTCATTTCGATGGGCGAAGGCCAGGCGGTAACAACCCAGCTTCTCGGCATTCTCACCAAGCTGAACGACACCGTGACCGGCAATGTCGCCGAAACCGACGCCGCCACCAACGATCAGTATGCGCAGTCGCGCAACATACTCGTGATGATGACGATCGGCCTGATCATCGTATCCTCCGCTGCCGCCATCTGGATCCTGCTCAATATCTCCCGTGGCCTCAAGCGCGCAGTCCAGCTCGCTGATGCCGTCAGCATCGGCGATCTCGAACAGGACATCGAGCATAAGAGCAATGACGAGATCCGCGATCTGGTCAATTCCATGACGCGGATGACCGGCAACCTGCGTAACACCGCGCAGATCGCCAACCAGATCTCGAACGGTGACTTGACCGTCTCTCCGAAGCCTCTCTCCGAAAAGGATACGCTTGGTATCGCTCTGGAGCAGATGGTGGAGCGCCTGCGCGGTGTTGTCGCCGATGCGATCGCCGCTGCGGAAAACGTTTCGTCCGGCAGCCAGGAACTGTCTGCCAGCTCCGAGCAGGTCTCGCAGGGCGCGACCGAACAGGCGGCTTCGGCTGAAGAGGCCTCCGCTTCGATGGAAGAGATGGCCTCAAACATCAAACAGAATGCCGATAACGCCGCTCAGACCGAGAAGATCGCCCGCCAGTCCGCCAAGGATGCGGAGAATTCCGGCGATGCCGTCAACCGCGCGGTGGCTGCGATGCGCACGATCGCCGAGAAGATCGGCATCGTTCAGGAAATCGCCCGTCAGACCGACCTGCTCGCCCTGAATGCCGCCGTCGAAGCCGCGCGTGCCGGTGAGCACGGCAAGGGTTTTGCGGTCGTCGCCTCGGAAGTGCGCAAGCTGGCAGAACGCAGCCAGTCGGCAGCCGCTGAAATCTCGGCGATGTCCGGCGATACGGTAAAGGCGGCGCAGGAAGCCGGCGACATGCTCGGCCGCTTGGTTCCGGATATCCGCAAGACTGCCGAACTGGTCTCCGAGATCAGCGCTGCTTGCCGCGAGCAGGATATTGGTGCAGCCCAGATCAATGAGGCGATCCAGCAGCTCGACAAGGTGACGCAGCAGAATGCCGGTGCCTCCGAAGAAATGTCGGCGACCTCCGAAGAGCTGGCAACCCAGGCTGAGGAACTGCAGGCCTCGATCGCCTTCTTCAAGGTGGATATGGCCGGCAACCGTCTGTCCCGCGCTCCGGCTGCCAAGGTCACGGTGAGCACGCCGCTTCCGACCGGAGGCCGCAAGCCGGTCGCCAAGAAGACCGCGGCCGCCAATACGGTTGCTGCCCAGCAGGCGCGCGCCAAGGGCTTTGCCCTCGACCTCTCCATGGGCGGCCCCGACGATGGGGATGCGGAGTTCAAGGAAAGCGCCTGAGCATTCGGGTCCTTTCAATCTGTTAACAGGCGTCCCCGATAATGGGGGCGCCCGAATCCAAGGAAAGCGGTTGATCATGGCAACAACATCTCTGGAAGCTCAATTCGTGACCTTCAGCCTCGGCGAGGAGATCTTCGCCGTTCCGGTGGAGGTGGTGCGCGAAATCCTCGACTATGCGGAAGCCTTCAAGATTCCGAATGGCCCCGACTATCTGCTCGGCCTGCGCGATGTGCGCGGTCAGGGCGTGCCGACGATCGACTTGCGATTGAAGCTCGGCATGTCGAAGACCGTGCCGACGCCGCATACGCGCGTGCTGGTCCTCGACGTTCCCATGGAAAACCGTCTTCTGACGCTCGGCCTCGTCGCCGATCGCGTTTTCGAAGTGACGCCGTTCCGCCGCGATCAGATCGAGGCTGCGCCCGATATCGGCGTGCGCTGGCGGTCGGATTACATTGCCGGTGTCGTGCGCCGCGAGAACGGCTTCGTCGTTATCGTCGACCTTGCCCGGCTTCTGTCGCGCGAGGATGCCTCTGTCCTGCAATCGGCCGCCTAAGGCCCTCGAGACTTACCCGGAGCGTCGCGTTTTATGAGTATGGCAGCGGTAGAAACCCAATTGCCGGGTGACAGGATCAGCAAGCGTAACTTCGACAAGCTGGCACGGTTCATCTATGACTATAGCGGCATCAAGATGCCGCCGACGAAGCTGACGATGCTGGAGGGCCGGCTGCGCCGGCGTCTCCGCGCCACGCGCCATGCGAGCTTCGACGACTATTGCGATTTCCTGTTCAACGAGGATGGTCTCGAGCAGGAGAGCGTCTACCTGATAGACGTCGTGACGACCAACAAGACCGACTTCTTCCGGGAAGCCAAGCATTTCGAATATATGCAGACGGTCGCCCTTCCAACGCTCGCCGACAGCGGTGTGCGGACCATTCGTACATGGAGTTCGGCATGCTCGACCGGCGCGGAGCCCTACACCATGGCAATGGTGCTGGCCGAATTCGTCGAGGGTCGTAGCGATCTCTCCTACAGTGTGCTGGCGACCGACCTCTCGACCGACGTGCTGCAGACCGCGCGCCGGGGCATCTATGCGGAAGATCTGGTCGCGCCGGTGCCGCGCGACCTGCAGAAGAAGTATGTCATGGTGGCCAAGCAGCAGGGCCGACGCGATGTTCGCATCTCACCGAAGCTGCGTAGCCGCGTCGGCTTCGCCCGCATGAACCTGATGGACGAGAAATATCCGGTTGGCGACACGATGCATCTGATCTTTTGCCGCAACGTGCTGATCTACTTCGACAAGCAGACGCAGGCAGGTGTTCTCACCCGTCTCTGCGATTGCCTCGCGAAGGGCGGGTACATGTTTATCGGACACTCGGAATCGATCACCGGCTTCGACCTTCCCTTGAAGCAGGTTTCGAATACGGTGTTCCAGCGCATCTGAGAGGGTCCTATGGCCAAAAAAGTCCGTGTCCTCATCATCGATGATTCCGCCAGTGTCCGGCAGACACTGACACGGGTTCTGGAAGACGACCCGGAGATCGAAGTCATGGGCGTCGCCTCCGACCCGTTCATGGCGGCGCGCAAGATCCAGGAAGAGATCCCCGACGTTATCACGCTCGATGTCGAGATGCCGCGCATGGATGGCATCACCTTCCTGCGCAAGCTCATGTCACAGCGGCCCATCCCGGTCGTCATGTGTTCCTCGCTGACGGAAGCAGGTTCGGAAACGCTGCTGCAGGCGCTGGAGGCTGGAGCTGTCGATGTCATCCTGAAATCGAAAATCGGTGCGGCCGACAGTTTGGCCGACGATGCGATGCGTATCCGTGAAGTGGTGAAGAGCGCTTCGCATGCACGGCTTGCGAATGTGCGCCGCGCTGCAGGCCGCGTCCGTTCGGCTTCGGCGGAAGGGCCGGCCAAGAAGCTGACGGCCGATGCGATGCTGCCGCCACCAACCGGCCGGGCCATGGCGAAGACGACGGAAATGGTCGTCTGCGTCGGCGCTTCGACGGGCGGAACGGAAGCCCTGCGCGAATTTCTGGAGGCGCTGCCGGCCAATGCGCCGGGCATGGTGATCGTCCAGCACATGCCGGAAAGATTCACCGCGGCTTTCGCCAAGCGCCTCAATGGTCTTTGCGAAGTCGAGGTCAAGGAAGCAGCCGACGGCGATCCGGTGCTGCGCGGTCACGTGCTGATTGCGCCCGGCGACAAGCATATGCTGCTGGAGCGTCAGGGCGCACGCTATTATGTGTCCGTCAAGTCCGGACCACTGGTTTCCCGCCACCGCCCGTCTGTCGATGTGCTCTTCCGTTCCGCTGCCCGTTCGGCCGGCTCGAACGCGATGGGCATCATCATGACGGGAATGGGAGACGACGGTGCGCGCGGCATGCTGGAAATGCATCAGGCCGGCGCCTATACCGTCGCGCAGGATGAAGCGACCTCGGTTGTTTTCGGCATGCCGAAGGAAGCGATCGCCAAGGGCGGTGTCGACCGAATTCTGCCGCTCGACCAGATCGCCCGCGAAGTGCTGATCACACAGCAGAAGTCCTGACTTTCGGACATTGAGCGATGGAATGACGGGAGCAATGGAATGACGGCACATCTGCGCCGCCGTTCGCTTGTCTGCACCAGGCCAGATAACCGCCGTCGATCGTCAGGCTGGCGCCGGTGATGAAGGATGTTTCGGGGCTCGCGAGACAGGCTGCGAAGCTCGCGATTTCCTTGTCCTCGCCCATGCGGCCGAGTGCCATTCAGACGGATCTATCCAGAATAACTTGGAATTATCCTTTCGTGCTGCAACCCCGCCATGCGGCATTCCCCTTGAAATTTCCCTGATTTTGTGGTCTTGAGGCCGCCAATCTATGCAGCGCTGTCGCTTCCGGCGTTCAGGGACATACCCCCGCCCCTGACAGCGCGTCCCGTATTATCCAAGGAAAATGCCCACATGGCCCGTTCAGCTCTTCTCAATGTCATGGTTCAGGCTGCCATCAAGGCAGGCAAGTCGCTGGGGCGTGATTTCGGTGAAGTGCAGAACCTGCAGGTATCGGTGAAGGGACCGGGCGACTTCGTCTCGAATGCGGACCGCAAGGCCGAAAAGATCGTCAAGGAAGAGCTTCTCAAGGCTCGCCCGACCTACGGCTTCCTCGGTGAGGAAAGCGAAGAGATCAAGGGTACTGATGGCGCGCATCGCTGGATCGTCGATCCGCTCGACGGCACGACCAACTTCCTGCACGGCATTCCAGCCTTCGCCGTCTCCATCGCACTCGAGCGCAACAATGAGATCGTGGCAGGTGTCATCTTCAACCCGGCGACGGACGAGCTTTACACCGCAGAGCGCGGCGGTGGTGCATTCTTGAACGATCGCCGGCTGCGGGTCGCCTCGCGCCGAGTGCTCTCCGACAGCGTCATCGCCTGCGGTGTGCCGCATCTCGGCCGTGGAAATCACGGCAAGTTCCTGATCGAGCTGCGCCACGTCATGGGTGAGGTCGCCGGCATCCGTCGCATGGGTGCGGTCTCGCTCGATCTTGCCTATGTGGCGGCCGGTCGTTTTGACGGTTTCTGGGAAACGGCGTTGTCGCCCTGGGACATGGCGGCCGGCATCCTGCTCATCCGCGAAGCGGGCGGTTTTGCGACCGACTGGGACGGCGGCACGTCGATCCTCGAAACCGGCGCGATCATTGCCGGCAACGAGCACATTCACAAGGCCCTGACGGAAGTCGTCAAGCGGCCCGTTCCGACCCGGTGACGGGCGGGCAAGCAGCCTGTTGCAAAGTCCCGCTTTTCCACCGGGCATACTTCAATTCGGCGCAATGTTGATCTAGTCTCCGGCTGCAATTAGTCCGGAGGCCGAGGAACCTATGGAAAATGTGAATGTGGCCGAGTTCGGCTCGACCGAGAAGACCACGAGTGGCTACGCCTACAAACTCTCAAGTCCCATGTCGTTCTTCTGGACGATGTTATTGTTCCTCATCATCGTGGGCTTCATAGCGGCCATCCTGTTCCGGCAGACACAGACCGCCTTCATGCATAATCCGGGCCTCAATGGTCTCATCCTCGGCGTTCTTGCCGTTGGAATCATTCTCGTTTTCAATCATGTGCTGTCGCTTCGTCCGGAAGTGCGCTGGTTCAACTCCTTCCGCGCGGCAGGCAGCGCCGACAAGGTGAACCGCAATCCGCGGCTGCTTGCGCCGATGCGGGCGCTGATCGGCAATCGCAAGTCCGGGGTGGCATTGTCGACCACGGCGCTGCGCTCCATTCTGGATTCGATCGCCAATCGTCTCGACGAATCACGCGACGTCTCCCGCTACCTCATCGGGCTTCTCGTCTTCCTCGGCCTGCTCGGCACCTTCTGGGGCCTTATCGGTACGATCGGTTCCATCAGCTCGGTCATCCAGTCACTCGATGCCGGCTCGAACGGTACGGGCGACGTGCTGTCCACGCTGAAAGAAGGGCTTGCGACGCCGCTGTCCGGCATGGGCCAGGCTTTTTCGTCATCGCTGCTCGGTCTTTCGGGTTCGCTGATCCTCGGTTTCCTCGACCTGCAGGCCGGCCGCGCGCAGAACCGTTTCTACACGGAGCTCGAAAACTGGCTCTCCTCCGTTACCGATGTCGGCTCGGACATTCCGGTGCCGACGCTCGATGCAGTCTCCGGCGGCTCGTCGGAAGATATGAAGGCGCTTTCGGAATATCTGCGCAAGGTTGCCGAAGAGGGTGGCCCGGCCAGCCAGCGGTCGGTCGCGGCCATGGCGAGCCTTGCCGAAGGCATCCAGGGCCTCGTCAAGAACATGCGCAACGAGCAGCAGATGCTGCGCGACTGGATCGAGGTGCAGCAGGACGAGGCAAAGGCGATGCGCCGCACGCTCGACCGGCTGGCCGAGCGTATCGGCGTGCAGGATCGTGGCGGCGAGAGGGCGCGCGAGCGGGCCGGCCATGTCGAAAAGAGCGAGGGCAAGTAAGCGATGCCTCTTGCCCGCAACCGTCGCCACCAACGCGCGGTCGACTACTGGCCGGGCTTCGTCGATGCTCTGTCGACGCTGCTCATCGCCATCATGTTCATCCTTACGGTCTTCGTCGTCGGCCAGTTCATTCTCAGCCGCGAAATCAGCGGCCGTGATGAGGTGCTGGCACGTCTGAACGGTCAGATCAATGAGCTCACGCAGTTGCTGGCGCTCGAGAAGGGCAGCAATCAGGATCTTCAGGATTCCGTCGCCAATCTGCAGGCATCGCTTGCGAGTGCTGAGGGCGAGCGTACGCGATTGCAGGCGCTGCTGAGCGCGGGCTCCGGCGGCCAGGATGCGGCAAAGCGACAGATCGGAACGCTGACGCAACAGCTCGATGAGCAGAAGCAGGTCAGCGACCGTGCCCTCAGCCAGGTCGAGCTCCTCAACCAGCAGATCGCAGCACTGCGCAGCCAGATTGCTGCTGTCGAGGCAGCACTTCAGGCTTCCGAGGAGAAGGATCAAACCTCGCAGACAAAAATCGCCGATCTCGGCCGCCGTCTGAATGTGGCGCTGGCCGCGCGCGTGCAGGAACTCAACCGCTACAGGTCGGACTTCTTCGGCCGTCTGCGCGAGATCCTGTCCGATCGCGAAAACATCCGTGTCGTCGGCGACCGTTTCGTCTTCCAGTCGGAAGTGCTGTTCCCATCTGGGGGAGCGGACCTCAATCCCGATGGCCAAACAGAAATGGCAAAGCTCGCCGCCGCCTTGCTCGACCTTGCCAAGGAAATTCCGCCCGAAATCAACTGGGTTCTGCGCGTCGACGGGCATACGGACAATGTCGCGCTTTCAGGCACGGGCCGCTACCGGGACAACTGGGAGCTTTCGTCTGCCCGCGCGATCTCTGTCGTGAAGTTCCTGATCGCGCAGGGTGTGCCTGCCGACCGGCTTGTTGCGGCAGGTTTTGGCGAATTCCAGCCGATTGCGCCCGGCGATACGCCGGAAGCGCGTGCCACGAACCGCCGTATCGAACTCAAGCTGACCGAGAAATAACGGCCTTAAGCCTGCTGGTGAGGAAGGTGCAGATGGCCGGATTGTCGCTCAGGCCGATCGCGATTCCGTAGGCTTCTGCCGCGGCATCACTTTCACCGAGTTCGGAAAGCAGATGCGCGCGCACTGCCCAATAGGGCTGGTAGCTGGCAATGGCACGTTGCTCCAGCCCGTCCAGCAAAGTGAGGGCCGAGGCCGCGTCTTCGACCCTGCCGATGACAGCTGCGTGGCTGACCTTCGCGCCGAGCGTCGGTTTCATGGCAATCAGTGCCCGATAAAGCGTGACGAGAGCTTCCCAGTCCGTTGCCGCCGTCCGGCGACGCGAGACGTGGACGGACTGGATCGCCGCCTGGCACTGGAACGGACCAAAGCAGTCGAAAGTACCGGCTTTGCGCAGCAGCGCGTCGGCTTCCGCCATCATGATCTCGTTCCAGAGGCCGGTGTCCTGATCCTCGAGCGGCACGTAGAGGCCATCAGCGTCGAGCCGTGCATGTCTTCTTGCTTCGCAATAAAGCATCAGTGAGAGCAGCCCCATGACCTCGGGCTCTTCCGGCAGAATTGTTATGAGCGTACGGCCAAGCCAGATGGCTTCGCCTGTCAGGCCCGTGCGACTGTCTTCCTCGCCATCGAGACCATCCCAGCCCAAGCCATAGGCGGCATAAATTGCGGAGAGCACGCTCGCCAGCCGCTCCGTCAGCATGTGCTGCTCGGGAATAGCGAAGGGAATGCCGGCATCGCGGATCTTCACCTTAGCCCGCACCAGACGCTGGCTCATGGCATCCGGCGAGACGACGAAGGCCCGCGCCATGGTTTTAGCGTCAACGCCAAGCACGGTCTGGAGCATCAGCGGTGTGTGAACAGACTTGTCGATTGTCGGGTGGGTACAGGCAAAAAGCAGTTTCAGCCGTTCATCCGGGAAGACGGCATTTTCGACATCGTTCATGCGCTCTTCGGCTTCCTCGAAAGCCAGCGTAATCATGTTGCGAGCATTGTCGCGCACATTTCGGTGGCGGACGGCCTGTATGAGGTTGCGGCGAGCTGCGGTGAGCAGCCAGGCCTCGGGATTATCGGGAATGCCGCGCTCGGGCCATGTTCGCAGAGCAGCCGCAAGCGCTTCGGACAGGGCATCTTCTGCTGCCGGCACATCGCGCGAGCGGGCAGCAAGAAAGGCAATAAGCTTGCCGTAGGATTGGCGCGCCACCTTTTCGGCGGCGCGACCTGCATCTGATGTCACAACGGTCTCACGCTGTTTGCAGCCGGGGCCGTATTTCGACCGAGCCCCGTTCGGAGACGGGAACGCGTGTGGCCCATTCGAGCGCGGCATCGAGATCCGGCACCTCGATCACGTAGAAGCCGCCGAGCTGTTCCTTGCCTTCCGGGTAGGGACCGTCCTGCACGTCATGATCCTCACCCTTGCGGCGCATGATCGTGCCGGTCTCAGGTGGGGTCAGACCGGCGCCGGCGGTCAAGATCCCGGCTTGCATCAGTGCCTTGGTGTAAGCCGTCCAGCCGTCGCGGTAGGCGGGATCGCCGCGGCGGACAAAGTCTTCTGCGGATTCACGGATGATAAGCGCGTATTGCATCGGAAACTCCTGATCCTCTGATGGCGTTTGACCGGGCAGCAGCATGTAAAGCCGAAATTGCCAAGGCTGCAATGCTCCGGTGGCGCGGCCTCGGGCCGTTCCGAAACAATGAGGTTTCAGCAGCCGTCATTTCGACATCGCGGTCGAAAAAAGTTCGCGCTGCAAATGGGTGCGGGAAAATACGTCGATAAGGAGATGCTGGAGGCGACGGTGTCGCCTCCGCTTCAGATCAGGCTTCCGCCTTTGTCTGGTCCACCACATCCGCGCCGGGCGAATTCTTCTTGATGGATTCAATGGCGTTCACTGCGGATGCTTTCGCCTTGTAACCTTCGGACGAGAACATGGTCTCTCCGTTCGACGCCTTGAAGCGGAAGCGGAATTCACCGGCCTTATCCTTGTAAACTTCAAATCTGTACATGGATCCCTCCTGGTAAGCTGAAATCGTGCATCAGCCTTTTGAAGGCTAGCCCAGAATTGTAAGCTTTTCCACTACCTTAATTAGAATTCAATTGCAGGGCGTCCGGTTGCCGCCGGTTGGATCGGGCGGAGAGAAGGGGATACCGGCATGCGGTTCCCTCCCGTTGCGGTCACTCCATCTGGATATGGGCGCCGTCGACGACCGGTTTCCATTTGGCAAGCTCGGCCTTCACATGAGCGCCGAGTTCTTCCGGCGTAGATCCGACGATCGTCGCGCTGAACTCCTTCATCCGCTCGGCAACGGCCGGATCGGTCAAGGCTTTGTTGGCCGCGGCGTTGAGGCGGCTGACCACATCGGCCGGCGTGTTGGCGGGTGCAAAGAGCGCATTCCACGTATAGGTCTCGTATCCTGATATGCCGGATTCCGCTATGGTTGGAACATCGGGGAAGGAAGGCGCGCGTTCGGCCGTCGTCACGGCGAGAGCTCTCAGCGTACCGGCCTTGATGTGGCTCGACGACGAGGGCAGATTGTCGAACATGATCGGCACCTGGTTGCCGATGACGTCGTTCAGCGCCGGTCCCGCTCCCTTATAGGGAATATGCTGCATGTCGACGCCGGCCATGCTTTTGAAAAGTTCGCCGGAAAGGTGCAGCGGCGTGCCGTTGCCGGATGAGGCGTAGCTGTATTTGTCCGGATCGGCTTTCAGCAGTGCGATCAGTTCCTGCACATTCTTTGCAGGCAGTTCCGGATTGACGACCAGCACGTTCGGAACGATCACGAGCAGCGAGATCGGTGCAAAATCCTTCTCGGCATCGTAGGGCGTCGATTTCAGGATCAGCGGGTTGAGAGCGTGCGTGGCGACGGTACCCATCAGGATCGTATAGCCATCCGGCTCGGCGCGCGCGACATTGCCGGCGCCGAGATTGCCGCCGGCACCTGCGACATTCTGCACGATGACCTGCTGGCCGAGATCGTCGGACATTTTCTGCGCGACGATGCGGGCGACGACATCGGTCGAGCCGCCGGCGGCAAAGGGCACGATCATGGTGATCGAGCGATCCGGAAAGCTCTGGGCCAATGCTGCCGTGCCTGCAGTGGCGGCAAGCAGACCAAGGGCTAACGCCAGGCTCATGCGACGAGTCATTCTACAAAGCGCCATTCGAATCTCCTCCCATAGATTTCAACAGCAAAGATCCCATCCTCGGGCATAGGGAGGTTAGGGCAGGCTGCGGCAAAGGCAATCGCTGGTGGGAGGTGTGCCGATCAGACTTTAGTCGCGATGCGACGCGAGGCAGCCTACTTGGCTGCGGCCAAGACGTCCTCGTTGGCCGCATCGAATTGCAGGCGGGCGAGCTTCGCATAGATGCCGCCGTGACGGATCAGGCTCTGATGCGTGCCTTCCTCCACCATACGGCCCTGATTCATGACGAGAATGCGGTCGGCCTTCAAAACGGTGGCGAGGCGGTGAGCGATCACCAAGGTGGTGCGGCCCTGCATCAGGTCATCGAGGGCTTTCTGCACCAGCGTTTCGCTTTCGGCATCAAGGGCGGATGTGGCCTCGTCCAGAAGCAGAATGGGTGCGTTCTTCAGGATCGCGCGGGCAATGGCGATGCGCTGGCGCTGGCCGCCGGACAGGGTGACGCCGCGTTCGCCGACCTCAGTGTCATAACCCTTTTCCAGCCTGTTGATGAATTCATCGGCTTGGGCCGCAATCGCGGCGTCACGAACCTGCTCGCGCGTGGCACCTTGAACGCCGAAAGCGATGTTGTCGTGGATCGAAGCTGCGAAGATAGTGACATCCTGCGGCACGATGGCGATGCGTTGGCGCAGTGCATCCGGATCTGCCTGGCGGGCATCGACGCCATCGATCTTCACGCCGCCCTGTTGCGGATCGTAGAATCGCAGCAGGAGCGAAAAGACGGTGCTTTTGCCGGCACCGGAGGCGCCGACGATCGCGACCGTTTCCCCCGGCTGCACTCTGAAATCCAGCCCATGCAGAGCCGATCTGCCGGGGCGGGACGGATAGGCGAAATGCACGCTATCGAATTCCACCCGACCCTGTGCCGGTGAGGGAAGCGGTTGCGGATCTACAGGGGCAGCAATCGGCGAAACCTCGTCCAGAAGCTCGGTCAGGCGGTCGGCCGCGCCTGCCGCTTGCGAAAGCTCACCCCAGACCTCCGACAATGCGCCGAGCGAGCCGGCTGCGATGACTGCATAGAGCAGGAACTGGCCGAGCGTGCCGGCCGAGAGCGTACCGGCGAGAACGCTATGGGCACCAAACCAGAGAACGGCGACCACGCTGCCGAAGATCAGGGTGATGGCAATGCCTGTGAGCAGGGCTCGGGAGGATACGGCGGAACGTGCGGCCTGATAGGCGGATTCGACAGCCGAGCCGTACCGGTCGGCGGCTGCGGTCTCGGCGTTAAAGGCCTGTACAGTGCGGGTTGCCGCGATCGTCTCATTGGCGAAGGCGGAGGCCTCGGCCAGTGTATCCTGTGCTGCGCGGGAACGCTTCCGCACCGAGCGGCCGCCAGCGACCAGCGGAAAGACAATGACCGGGATCGCAACGATGACGAGGCTCGAAAGCTTCGGCGAGGTGACGATCATCATCCCGAGCGCGCCGATGCAGAGAATAAGATTGCGCAGCGCAACAGAAGCCGTGGCGCCGACGGCGGATTTGATCTGTGTCGTGTCGGCCGTCAGCCGCGAGACGATCTCGCCAGATTGGTTGACGTCAAAGAAGGAAGGCGAAAGCCGTGTGACATGCGAAAAGACATCGCGGCGCAGATCCGCAACGATGCGTTCGCCGATGCTGATGACGAAATAATAGCGAAGAGCGCTAGCGACGGCGAGCACCATGGCCATGAGCATCAGCATGGCGAAATAGCTATTGATGAAGCTGCCGTCGGCCTGAGTAAAGCCGTGGTCGATCATCCGGCGCACGGCAAGCGGTATGGCAAGCGAGGTGATGGCGGCAAGAGCCAGCGCAATCAGGGCGCCCGCGACCATGCCGCGATAGCGTGCCACATAGGGGGCCAATCTGCCGAGCGGTCTTAGCGAACGCGACTTCTTCTCCCCAAGCTCTGCCTGTTCTGCCAATTCGTCTCCGATCGCCTTCAAAGACCGCGTATTGCGGCTCCTTGGCCCTTGTTATCCCGGCGCCCTTCATGTATAGGCACCGCATCCTAATGGGAAGCCGTAGCCTTAACGACTGCGGCTTCATTTATTCAATCGGTTCTTTCGCCGCAACTGTCTGCGGCAAATTGAACCCCGGCATCGCAGGAAGATTGTCATGAAGGAAGGCATCCATCCCGACTACCACGTCATCAAGGTAGTCATGACCGATGGCACCGAGTACGAAACCCGCTCGACCTGGGGTTCGGAAGGTGCTGTCATGAATCTCGAAATCGACTCCAAGTCGCACCCGGCCTGGACTGGCGGCAACCAGCAGCTCATGGATCGCGGCGGCCGTGTTTCGAAGTTCAACAAGCGTTTCGGCGGCCTCGGCCTCTAATCCGCTTGCGGTCGACGGAATTTGCAAAAGCCCGGCTTCAAGCCGGGCTTTTTGCTTTCTGTGTTTGCACTCCTCATTCCTGCGCGTATAGGAGTGAGGCAGGCGGCGTGAACAAACAAAAAACCGGCCGCGTTGCCGCAGCCGGTTTCATCGAATTCTTGATGCCAGATCAGTTGTTGCCGAAAGCCGTCTGCAGCAGGGAAAGCTGGGCCTGGACGCTGTTCTGATTGTCCGGAACGATCGCAGCTTCGGCCGGGCGATAGATCTCGCGGTCGAGCAGGGCGATGCGGTTCTGCAGGCGGAGCGAACGTTCGACGAGATCGCGGAAGGATTCCGGCAGGTCGCCCCAGCCCGGAGCGTTGCGGTCGACGTTGAAGCCGTCGAGGCGAACCTTGTTCTTCTCGGCCAGAACCTGATCGCGGGACATTTCGCCATTGTTGACGGCGCGCTGCAGCAGCAGCCAGGAAGCCATCTGCATGAGGCGGGTGGTCAGGCGCATCGATTCAGCCGCGTAAAGGACCGAGGCCATGCGCGGCAGCACCTTGGAGGCAGCGCGGCCCTGGCCGTCGAGGTAGGATGCGGTTTCTTCGACGAGCGACATGCCCTCGGCATACAGCGTCTTGAACTGCGAGGATGCGGCAGCGCGGCCCGCAAAACTGATTGTGTTCAATCCAAGTTCCGACATCTAAAGAATCCCTGTTGCACGCATCTACTATCAGGTAACGCCGGTTTCCGTGGAAAAGTTTCCCACGCCGGTCTTTATGATTTCAAGATGGTATCTTTAGCCTAAATGCGCAAGCCGTTTCTTAAGAAAAGGTTAATCTCCACAGTTTCGTGGAAAGGAGTAGGGCAGCGCAAAAAGAAGAGCCGCAAAAGCGGCTCTCAAGGTAAAACAGGGAGAAAAATCAGACCAATTCACCGCTTGGAAAACTGTCTGAGGTCCAGAAAGATCTGAACGGTATGAGTAATATCTTATAAAGCTTAATTTTTTATTAATATCGTCCCAATTTAAGACTTGCAGCAAGTAATTTTGAAGCAATATTTGCGTGTTTGCAGTCTTATGATCGGAAAAGGCCTTCGGCTGCAACCCGGCCGGACGCCTTCTTGGCGGCCTCTGCTTCGAGCCGCGCGATCTCGGTTTTCAAGAGTTCCACGCGCGCTTTCAGCTCGTCCACCGAAAGCATGGAGAGATCGGAGCCGATCTCGTGTGCAGTCTTCTTCTGTGGCCTGTCGTCATCCATGAAGCTCATCGTCACTCCTCCTTTAAGGCGTGTCGCGATCTCCAGGATTCGCTTTCACGCTTTAAGTTTTTGTTTCATGCATGTCGTTCTCGCAAAACCGCTGCGCAGTTTTGCGTGACATGCTTCAGTTCGTCAGCCGAACTTTACAGCAGGATCGCCGCTTTCGGGAGACTTGCCGGCGCTGCGATTGGCAAGCGACATGCTTTCGGGCGTGAGGGTCGGCGCTGTCGCCGTCGGGATCGTGGTATAGGCGTCACGGTCGCTTGCGGGAACGGCGGCGCGGATTCGGCTTCTGATGATGGCGTAAGCGGTGATCAGAAGATGGGCAAGCGCGGTCACAAGGAAGAGCGCGTGCGGGCTGATGATGGACATGACCGGGCCGCCGATCGTCGGGCCGATGACGGTGCCGATGCCGTAAAGCAGGAGCAGGCCGCCTGAGACCTTCACGAAATCCTCGGATGCGGCGAAGTCGTTCGCATGGGCGACCGCGATCGGGTAGAGCGTGTTGGCGACGGCGCCGTAGAGGATGACGAGGCCGATCAGGAAAGCAGGGGAGGAGGGGTGCAGCAGGAAGATCAGCAGGCCGGCAAGGGCTGCGATGGCCGACATGGCGGCCAATACATAACGACGGTCGATACGGTCGGAGAGCCGCCCGGCCGGAAGCTGCATTATGGCGCCGGCAAAGATGGTCGCACTCATCATGACAGCAATCGCAGTGTCGGAGAGGCCAGCACCCGCACCGAAGACGGCGCCGAGCGTACCATAGGCGCCGTTGGCGATGCCGACGAGCAAGATGCCAAGGCAGGAGACGGGCGAATTGCGGTAGAGCGCCGGCAGATCGAGTTTTACGGCCTTCAGCGGCTGCGGCGAGGCGGCGGTCGACAGCGTCGTCGGCAACATGGCGATGCAGTAGAAAATGCCGCAGACCATGAAGAGCACCGGCGTGCGCACGTCTTCCAACGGGATCATCAACTGGCCTCCCACGACGCCGAGCAGGGTGATGCCGATATAGAGCGAGAAGATCGCGCCGCGGCTTTCATTGTTCGCCCGCTCGTTCAGCCAGCTTTCAATGATCATCGAGGTGCCGGCGGTTGAGAAGCCGGTGACGGCGCGCAGAACGACCCACCAGATCGGGTCGATGATGATGCCGCTCACGAGCGCGATGATGGCGATGATGGCGATGAAGCCGGAGAAGGCGCGCACATGGCCGACACGGCGCACCAATTTCGGGGCGACAAGGCAGCCGATGACGAAGCCTGCCGCCCAGGACGTGCCGAGCAGGCCGAGCGTCGTCGTGGCATAACCTTCGAGATTTCCGCGTACGGGAAGCAGAATGCCCTGCAATCCGTTGCCCATGAAAAGGAAGAGCGTGCCAAAGAGCAGCGCAGCGACGGACAGAAGATTTCTTGTCATATCCCCAGACTCGGCGTGTTCGCTTTGAAAAAGGACGTAAGGCGAGACCTGCATCTGCCCAGTCCATAAGAATGTTGATTGTGTCCCGGAATGCCTTTACGGCGAGTAGATATTCTCTGTTCGCGTGAAAAAATGTCCGTCCTGTGACATTCTGATAAATGGAAAAAATAAAGCCATGACAAAGCTGATAGCGTTGCTGCTCATCCTTGCCATGGCAATCCAGATCATCAAGCCGCTCGGCTATCCAGGTCTGCGCCGTCGGATGGATTTCTGGAAGATCGCGCTGATTGCCTTTGCCGTCTGGGCGGTGGCGCTGCTGGCGCGCGATTTTGTGATGTAGGCCGCAGGTTCAGTCCTGCAGGATGATCTCGCCTTTCATGACGGGTACGCAGCTTCCTGAGATCGTCACGTCGGTCACTGTGCCGGCCTTCTTGACGACATCGAGCTCGATAACGCTGCGCCGGCCCATTTCAACGCCCTGTTCGATCGTTACGTGCTGGCTGATGTCAGCCTCCGGCTGCAATGAGACGAGATAGGCGGAAAGGGCTGCCGATGCGCTGCCGGTCGCCGGATCCTCGATGACGTTGTCCAGTGGCGCGAACATGCGGGCGCGGATCTTCCAGGGCGTAGCGGCGGGGCGGACGTAGAGGAACAGGGAGAAGTCATGGCTGCCGGCTGTGGTCTTGGCCGCCGCCTGGAAGCCATTGAGATTCGGGCTTGCCGCAGCGAGAGCGTCAAGGCTTTCGAGTTCTGCGACGGCAAAGTTCAGACCGACCGATGCAAAGACCGGGGCATGGGTGCTTTTGCAGATTGAGGCCGGATCGATGGAGATGCAGCTGGCAATGACCGCTTCGGGTATCGTGTCTCCTACTTCAAGCGGTTGCGGCGCACGGATCGTCGCTGCGGTGACACGGCCTTCGCGGCGCCGCAGGGCGACTTCTACTAGGCCGGCCTTCTCCTCGAACCGCAGCTTGTCGCCGACGGGGCGGCCGAAGATTTCGCTCTGCTGGCCGAGCACATAGGCGGTGCCGACATTGGGATGCCCGGCGAACGGCACTTCCATTGTCGGCGTGAAGATGCGCACCCTTGCCGTGTTTTCGAGGTTCTCCGGCGGCAACACGAAGGTGACTTCGGAATAGCCGAATTCGGCGGCGATCTTCTGCATTGCCGCGTCGCTGAAGCCCCTTGCGTCGGCCATGACCGCGAGCGGGTTGCCTTCGAAGCGGGTGGACGTGAAAACGTCGACGGTGGTGTAGGACAGGCTGTTCATGGCGGCTCCGATGGTTGAGGCGCCATGATTAGCGAGGCCCGCGGTTGTGGCGAAGGATTATCTTGTCGCCATGACAAATCGCCATCGCGATACGCACGTGCAAATAAAACAGGCGGCGAAGATGTTCGCCGCCTGTGTCGTCTTTCAATCGTCAAAAGGCTCAGGCGGCCTTTTCGAGTTCGGCCTTCCAGTTGCCTTTGGCGGCGAGGCTGTTCATTTCGGCGCGGTGCGCAAATTCGCGCTGGCCGGCAGCGATGTTTTCCTGCTTGCCGTTCCAGGTCTTGAGCGCGCTGTCCTGCAGGGCGCGGCCATAGGAGAAGGTGACGAACCAGGGCAGATCGTAACCTGAATTGATCGCGGAGAGATGGGCGGTCGCTTCTTCCGTTGTCTGGCCGCCGGAGAGGAAGGCGATGCCAGGAACGGCTGACGGAACCGTCCGCTTCAGAACCTGCACGGTGCGTTCGGCAACCTCGGCGACGGAAGCCTTGCGGGCATTCTTGCCGTCGATGACCATGTTCGGCTTCAGGATCATGCCTTCGAGGCTGACGCGGGCATCGGCCAGTTCCTCGAATACGATGCGCAGCGTAGATTCAGTCACTTCTGCGCAGCGGTCGATATTGTGGTCGCCCGGTTTGCCGTCCATCAGGCATTCCGGCTCGACGATCGGCACGATCCTGGCTTCCTGGCAGAGCGCTGCATAGCGCGCCAGCGCCTGGGCATTGGCGCGCACGGAGCCGCGGCTCGGCAGGGTCTGCGAGATGGCGATGACGCCACGCCACTTGGCGAAACGAGCACCGGCTTCGTAATATTTGGCGAGGCGGTCTGCGAGGCCGTCGAGGCCTTCGGTGATGGTTTCGCCGGGGAACTTGGCCATCGGCTTGGCGCCGATATCGACCTTGATGCCCGGAATGCTGTCTGCAGCCTTGATGATGTCGACGAAAGGCGTGCCGTCGGCGGCTTTCTGGAAAAGGGTTTCCTCATAAAGGATGACGCCGGAGATGTACTTCTTCATCGCTTCGTCGGAGCGGAAGAGCATCTCGCGATAATCGCGCCGGCTGGTTTCGGTCGATTCAAGATTGATCGCGTCGAAACGCTTCTTGATGGTGGCGGTCGATTCATCGGCTGCCAGCAGGCCCCGACCACCGGCAACCATCTTAACTGCAATGTCTTCCAGTCGTTCGCTCATCTCGTTCTCTCCACAATGAAACCCGGCAGAATTGATAATATAGAACCCGGATAACAGAAGTTTATAGGGAGAAAAAAGGGAGTGCTAAGTCATTGAAACGATTGAAATGATTTCAATCGTTTGAAAGTTCGGGAATTTTTTCTCTTTTTGAGCAAAAGACCGCGGAAGCGCTAGCCTCCGCGGTCTATCCTGCTGGAATATCTGGCTAATCGCCTTATCGATTAACGGGAGAGAACGGCCACGCCCGGTAGTTCCTTTCCTTCCATCCATTCAAGGAAGGCGCCGCCTGCGGTCGAAACATAGGTAAAGTCTTCGGCAACGCCGGCATGATTGAGAGCGGAGACCGTGTCACCGCCGCCTGCAACGGAGGTAAGTTTGCCGTCCTTGGTGCGTTCGGCGGCATATTTTGCGGCGGCGACGGTCGCTGCATCGAAGGGCTCGATTTCGAAGGCCCCGAGCGGGCCATTCCAGACGAGCGTGGTGGCGCGCTCGATCCATGCCTTGACGGCGTCGATCGACTTCGGGCCGACGTCGAGGACCATGGCATCATCAGGGATGGTGTCGATCGAGACGGTCTCGTTGGCAGCACCCGCCTTGAATTCTCGGGCGACGACTCCGTCTTCCGGCAGGACGATCGCGCAACCGGCAGTGGCGGCTTCAATCATGATCTGCTTGGCGGTATCGGCAAGATCATGCTCGCAGAGCGACTTGCCGACATTGGTGCCGCGGGCGGCGATGAAGGTATTGGCCATGCCGCCGCCGATGACGAGCGCATCAACCCTCTTCACGAGGTTCATCAAGAGGTCGATCTTGGTCGAGACCTTGGCGCCGCCGACGATCGCGACGACCGGACGGACGGGGTTGCCGAGGCCCTTTTCCAATGCTTCGAGTTCGGCCTGCATGGTGCGCCCCGCGTAGGCCGGCAGGTGATGGGCGAGACCTTCGGTGGAGGCGTGGGCGCGGTGCGCGGCCGAGAAGGCATCGTTCACATAGATATCGCCGTTTGCGGCGAGCGCCTTTGTGAAATCCGGATCGTTCTTTTCCTCGCCCTTGTGGAAGCGGGTGTTTTCGAGCAGCAGGATATCGCCATTGTTCATCTTCGTGACGGCGGAAGCAGCTGCCTCGCCGATGCAGTCGGCTGCCGTCAGCACCGCATGGTCAAGCACTTGCTCGACGGAGGGGGCAACCAGCGAAAGCGAGAATTCCGCCGAAGGACCATCCTTCGGGCGACCGAAATGGGCGAGCAGGATAACCTTGGCGCCCTTTTTCGACAGTTCAAGGATTGTCGGCGCAACGCGCTCGATGCGGGTCGTGTCCGTGACCTTGCCGTCCTTGACAGGGACGTTGAGGTCGACGCGGACGAGAACGCGCTTGCCGGCGATGTCGTTGAGGTCGTCGAGAGTCTTGAAAGCTGCCATGGGAGGATCCGTTCGTGGTTGGCGAAAGTTGCGCCGACCATAGCAAGGATCGGGGGAGACGCAAGGCAGTGGGTCGCCGTTTCAGCGCGGGTTTTCCTCACGTCCCACAGCACCTTCCGTCGTGGCTGCCTCATGTTTCTGGCGGCCTTTCATACGGTCGCGGATGCGCTGGATAATATCACGCAGATTGATGAAGATCGGCAGCGTGGTGGCCGGCTCGACAGCTTCCAGCGACATGCCGACAGAGGTAATATGATCCTGGTCGTCGAGGTCGCGCACGATGAGGATGAGCGAGCCCAGACGGACGCGATCGGCATAGTCCGCCTTGCCGCCGAGGCGCTGTTTCATCAGTTCGGCGATCGTCAGCCCCTTTTCGGATTCGTTGAGAAGGCCGGGACCGTAAGCGGCGTCGAGATCGGCGGCGGGACGGGCCGGTGACAGCGCGAAGGCGCCGAAGAATTCCGCATCGTCCTCATCAACAGGTGCGCGGCTGGCGAAGAGCCGGTCGAGCAGGCGCGAGTAGCTGGGCGCGATGAAGAGGTAGACGAGATCGTTTTCCCGGAGGCGGCCGGCGTATTGATAACGCATCGACTTGCCGTCGCGGATCACGAGCGAGGGGGCTGCCCAGCGCGGGATGCGCTCGCCGCGAAGCACCGGGCTATCCTTGACGACGCGATAGGACAGCAGCTCGTGGTTGGCGGCACCCGGCAGATCGACCTCTACCTTGTCGACCGCGCCGATGCGCGGCGGAATGATGAGGCCCAGGCGCTTGGCGACCGGCTTGATCGTCCAGCCCTGTACGAGCAGCGAGACGAGCACGATGATGAAGGCGGTGTTGAAATAGATCTGACTGTGCTGCAGCCCGCCGAGGATCGGCATGATGGCGAGAAGGATGGAAACGGCGCCGCGCAGGCCGACCCAGGCGACGAAGCCGATTTCCTGTTGGGTATAATCGAAGGGCAGCAGCGACAACCAGACGGCGAGCGGCCGGGCGACGAAGATCAGGAAGAGCGCGAGCAGGATCGCCGGCACGATGATGATGGGAAACTGCGAGGGCGTCGCCAGCAGGCCGAGCACAAGGAACATGATGATCTGGGCAAGCCAGGTCATGCCGTCCTGAAAGCGCCTGATGGTGCCAATCGCCTGCATCCTGCGGTTTCCGGCATAGATACCGGCGACATAGACGGCAAGGAAGCCGCTGCCGCCGACAGCACCGGTGAAGGAGAAGACCAGCAAGGCAAGCGCCAGCACGAAGATCGGCGTGAGGCCGCGATCCGTTTCCAGCCGGCCGGCGATCAACACGATCATCATGCCGCCGAGCAGACCGAGGATGACGCCGAGGCCCATCTGCTGGATGAACATGGCGAGCATGCCGATATTGATGCCGGCGTAACGTTCGCCGCTGGCGAGAACCTCAACCAGCGCGATGGTCAGGAAGATCGCCATCGGGTCATTGGTGCCGGATTCGACTTCCAAAGTGGAACGCACCTTGTCGCGGATGTTGATGCCGCCGATGCGCAGCAGGAAGAAGACGGCGGCGGCATCGGTGGAGGCAACGATGGAGCCGAGCAGCATGCCCTCCAGCCAGGTGAAATTGAGTAGCCAGCGGGCGGCGAAGGCAAAGAGCGCGGCAGTCAGGAGCACGCCGACGGAGGCGAGCGTCAGCGACGGCATCGCCGCGATGCGGAAGGCCTGCATCGGCGTGCCGAAGCCGGAATCGAAGAGGATGATGGCAAGGGCAACCGAGCCCAGAACATAGGCGAGGTAGTTATTGCTGAATTCGATGCCGAGACCATCGACACCGGCGGCAAGCCCGATCATCAGAAAGAGCAGCAGCAGGGGAGCGCCGAAGCGGAAGGCGAGCAAGCTCGAAAAGGCAGCAAGAAGCACGAGTGCGGTTGCGACCAGCACCACGATGTAAAACGCTTCCATGCCTACCCCTTTCGCCTCATCGCCATCCCAAAGTCGCCCAGCCTGTCCCTTACCCTCCGCGTCCAGCACGATCCATTAGTAAACGGCAAAATACGACAGAAGGGTAGGCCTTGCGGCTTAACCTCGGCTGCATTGCTGCATCATGCTGCTGGACGACCCTTGGGAGGAGGGACAGTGAAGGATGCTACGGGAAAAAGTCTGTATAAAGAATGTATAAGCAAATCAGGCGAGAGCAGGGCAGATAGGCGGAGGGCCGCATTTTTTGTTGGCGGCGCGCCTAGAGGCCGCTCCGACCCTTCTGCACCTCATATTGCTTCTGAATTTTGTCCACCAGCGTACCATCCTTAAGCGGCACTTTCTCAATCGTGTTATAGGTGCGAAAGCCCATCTTTTCGTAATAGGCGAGACCGCCGGCATTATCGGCGCGGATGGTTGCGTTGATGAACTCGATGTTGCGCTCCTTGGCAACGGCAAGAGTTGCCGCGAAGAGTGCGGTTCCGACGCCTGGTATCTTTGGGTTTTGCCGCGCAAAGGTCGCGATATCGGCCCAGCCTTTCGGCGGGTTTCCGTAGAGGCTCAGGGACTGAAAACCGGCGAGACCAGAACTGCTCTCGGCGACATGGCATGTCAGAGGCCATTCGCCTGTTATGAACCAATCGGCCAGTTCCTCCGGTGCAAGAGGGGTCTCGATTGCGGTTGTGCCACCGATTGCGATGATCTCGTTGAGAATTTCGGAGAGTTCGCGGGCGTCGGCCGGATGAGCCTTTCGAATATTCAGATGCACCATTTCCCGTCCTTTCGACCCAATCAAGCGAAGATTGCACACCGTTCCTCAAAACAAAACGGCCCGGTTTCCCGGGCCGTTTTTCAATCTGCCGTCAAGCTCAGATGAGCTTGGCGAAGGCCACAGCCGTGTCGGACATGCGGCTGGAGAAGCCCCACTCGTTGTCGTACCAGGACAGGACGCGCACGAAGTTGCCTTCCATGACCTTCGTCTGATCTGTCGCGAAGATCGAGGAGTGGCTGTCATGGTTGAAGTCGCGGGAGACCAGCGGCTCGTCGGTGTAGCCGAGGATGCCCTTCAGCTTGCCGTTTGCAGCAGCCTTGATCGCTTCGTTGATTTCGCCGACCGTGGTGGCCTTCTTGGAAACGAACTTGAAGTCGACGACCGAGACGTTCGGGGTCGGAACGCGGATCGACGTGCCGTCGAGCTTGCCCTTGAGGTGCGGCAGAACGAGGCCGACGGCCTTTGCGGCGCCCGTCGAGGTCGGGATCATCGAGAGGGCAGCAGCGCGGGCGCGATACAGGTCCTTGTGCATCGTGTCGAGTGTCGGCTGGTCGCCGGTGTAAGAGTGGATGGTCGTCATGAAGCCGTGATCGATGCCGACGGCGTCATCGAGAACCTTGACGACCGGCACCAGGCAGTTCGTGGTGCAGGAGGCATTGGAGATGACCAGATGCTCCTTGGTGAGCTGGTCGTGGTTGACGCCGAAGACGACCGTCAGGTCAGCGCCGTCGGCAGGAGCCGAAACGATGACGCGCTTGGCGCCGGCCGTCAGGTGGGCCGCAGCCTTGTCGCGGGCGGTGAAGATGCCCGTGCATTCCATCGCGATGTCGACACCCAGTTCCCTATGGGGAAGGGTTGCCGGATCCTTGATCGCGGTGACCTTGATCGGCTTACCGCCGCCGACGGTGATCGTATCGCCTTCGACCTTCACTTCGGCCGGGAACTTGCCGTGGATGGAGTCGTAACGGAGCAGGTGGGCGTTGGTCTCGACCGGGCCGAGGTCGTTGATGGCGACGACTTCGATGTCGGTGCGGCCGGACTCGACGATGGCGCGAAGAACGTTGCGGCCGATACGTCCGAAACCATTGATGGCAACCTTGACTGTCATGTGCATTCACTCCCTAGAGGTGGGGCTTGCTGATAGTAGATGAGGAAGTACCCGAAGGTACTTCTATTAAAGCTTCGCTTCTGCAGCTGCAACGACGGCGTCAGCCGTGATGCCGAAATGTTCGAAGACCTTCTTTGCCGGACCGGAAGCGCCGAAGCCCTTCATGCCGATGAACGATCCTTCCGGACCGATGAAGGCATCCCAGCCTTCGCGGACGGCGGCTTCGACGGCGATCTTGACCGGCGAGTTGCCGATGACGTCCTTGCGGTAGGCATCCGGCTGCTCGAAGAAGAGTTCCGTGCAGGGAACGGAAACGACGCGGGTGCTGACACCCTTGCCTTCCAGCGTTGCGCGAGCGGCAACGGCCAGTTCCACTTCCGAGCCCGAGGCGAAGATCGTGACCTTGGCGTCGGCATTGCCGGCGAGCGTATAGGCGCCGAGTTCGCAGAGGTTCTTCTGGTTATACTCGGTGCGGACGGTCGTCAGGTTCTGGCGGGTGAGAGCCAGCGCAGACGGATGATCCTTGCTCTTCATGGCGATCTGCCAGCATTCGGCCGTTTCGACGGCGTCTGCCGGACGGAAGACCCGCAGGTTCGGAACGGCGCGCAGGCCAGCGATCTGCTCGACCGGCTGGTGGGTCGGGCCATCCTCGCCGACGCCGATCGAGTCATGCGTGAGCACGTGGATAACACGGATGCCCATGAGGGCCGCGAGGCGGATCGGCGGGCGGCAATAATCCGAGAAGATCATAAAGCCGCCACCGTAAGGAATGAGGCCGCCATGGAGCGCGATACCGTTCATGGCAGATGCCATGCCGTGTTCGCGGATGCCCCAGTGCATATAGCGTCCGGCAAAATCCGTCGGCGTGATCGAATGCATCTGGCTGGTCTTGGTGTTGTTCGACGGAGTCAGGTCGGCAGAACCGCCAAGCGTTTCCGGCACGAAGCCGTTGATGACTTCAAGCGCGTCTTCCGATGCCTTGCGGGAGGCTATCGTCGGCTTGGTTTCGGCAAGCTTCTTCTTGTAGTCGTCGATGGCTTTGTCAAAGCCTTCAGGCAGGTCTCCGGCAAAACGGCGGGTGAACTCGGCCTTGGACGGCGACTTGGAAAGCGTCTCTTCCCATGCCTTGACGATATTGTCGGAGCGGGTGCCGGCAGTGCGCCATGCGTCGAGGATATCGGAGGGGATGACGAAAGGCTCGTATTCCCAGTTCAGCGCCTTGCGGGTGGCGGCGATTTCATCGGCGCCGAGCGGGTTGCCGTGAACCTTGTGGGTGCCCTGCTTGTTCGGAGCGCCGAAGCCGATGACGGTCTTGCAGGCGATGAAGGTCGGCCGGTCGGACTTGTGGGCGGCTTCGATCGCGTCGGCAATGGCGGCCTGGTCGTGACCGTCGATCTCGATCGTGTTCCAGTGAACGGCCTTGAAGCGGGCGATCTGGTCGGTCGAGTCCGACAGCGAGACGGCGCCGTCGATGGTGATCGAGTTGTTGTCCCAGAAGAGGATCAGCTTGTTCAGCTTGAGATGGCCGGCAAGGGCAATCGCCTCATGGCTGATGCCTTCCATCAGGCAGCCGTCGCCGTTGATGACGTAGGTATAGTGATCCTGCAATTCCGGACCGAATTCGTCGCGCAGCTTGCGCTCGGCGATCGCCATGCCGACGGCATTGGCAATGCCCTGGCCGAGCGGGCCGGTGGTGGTTTCGATGCCGGTGGCATGACCGTATTCCGGATGGCCGGCGGTCTTGGAGCCGAGCTGACGGAACTGCTTCAGGTCCTCGACCGACATGTCCGGATAGCCGGTCAAATAGAGTAGCGAGTAGAGCAGCATCGAGCCATGGCCGGCAGACAGCACAAAGCGGTCGCGGTTCGGCCAATGCGGCTTCTTGGGATCGAAGCGGAGATATTTGGTGAAGAGGACCGTTGCCACATCAGCCATGCCCATCGGCATGCCCGGGTGGCCGGAATTCGCCTTTTCGACAGCATCCATGGAGAGGAATCGGATCGCATTCGCCATCCGATCGTTTTGTTCGCGTGAGGTCATGGCTTTTCCGCTGGTTCCAGGTTGGGGATGGCCTCGAGCCTGCCAAGACCATCAAAGAGAGCGGTCGAGACATAGCAGTTGGAACAGGCAAGTCAACAAATTGGAAGCCGTTTGGAGGCCGGGTGCGACGATTTTTGACATTTGACCGTCAAGTTTTACAAAAGACGAATTTTGTGTGACAAGCTTGTGTAAATCACTCATCCACAGAATAGGGCGGGCACGATCAGCCAGGCTTTATTGACGCGCTCCAGCCTAGCTGCATATCCTCTTGAAAATACAGGGTCGGCGGCAGGAGCCGATTCGCGGGTCTTGTGCGGGGAACCGGAAAAGACATGACGCCTAACGGCAAAACCATCGAAGCGGCGCTTACGGAGCTGAAACAGGCAATCTCGGGCCTCGAGAATGCGGTGGACATGCGTATCGAGCGCCAGCGCGAGCAGGGCGAGATCGAAGGCGAGGTTCGTCGCGTGCATGCCGATCGCTCGCGTCTTGCCCAGGAGCTCGACCAGGCCGAATTCCGCGCCAATCGGTTGGAGGAGGTCAACCGCGAGGTTTCGCGGCGGCTGGTGACGGCGATGGAAACGATCCGCGCGGTTCTTGACCGCTAAGAGGACTTGGAAGACATGGCGCAGGTAACGGTAACGATCGACGGCAAGGCCTATCGCATGGCCTGCGAAGAAGGGCAGGAAGAGCACCTGAGCGATCTTGCGACCCGTTTCGACCGTTACGTGGGCCATCTCAAAGGGCAGTTCGGCGAAATCGGTGATCTCAGGATCACAGTCATGGCCGGGATCATGGTGATGGACGAGATTTCCGAGCTGACGCGGCGCGTCGCCGGGCTGGAATCCGAACTGGAGACGCTGCGCAGCAACCGGGATACCGTGCTTGCTGCCACCGCCCGAACAGAAGAAGGCATTGCGGCTGCCCTTTCGGAAGTGACGAGCCATATTCAGGGCATTACTGACAAGCTCAACGGCCGCACACCCGCTGAACTCAATTAATTTGGGACAGCACCGCCGCCCCACTGGTGCGGCGACATAAATGCACTTATATTCCGCAATGCGGTCTGTGCTTCTCGACAGGAACAAATGAATCCTCGGGGCCTTACCCGATCCTTAGGGAGCTGTCCCTGTCCGGGCTCGTGGGTCTGGACACACGGCGCCCACCTACTTCAGTAGGCGCCCAGGATCGAAAGTTTCCACCGGCTGTGTGGATCGCACTTTAATCTCTTTCCGGCGGGTTCGTCCGGAGCCATGTCGATATCTCCGACAAGTCCTACTTTCAGTCGCCCTGCGGTTCTGTCCAGCCGGTGAGCTTCGCTCAGTCGTAGGCGCCTTCCATGATGATATCGAAGACCGGGTCCTTGATATCGTAATAGGCGTCGGGGCTCGCTATCGCTGGCCTGTGACAGGGCGATGACGGAGGTCTTTCTGTTATGTCCTATCTAGCGGATGTTCTTGACCAGGAAATCGATGAAGGCGCGGATGCGGGCCGCAAGATGTTCGTGACCGGGATAGACGGCGTGGATGAGTTCGATATCCTCGGGGTTATAGGCTTCCAACACGGGCACCAATGTTCCCGCGTCGATATCCGGCTGCACATGGAACTGACCGACGCGGGCGAGGCCAAGACCGGCGAGGCAAAGGCTGCGTGCGGTCGGCCCGTTATTGGTTTCGAGATTGCCGAAAACGGGTCTTGAGAAACGGTCGCCATTCTCAGGATTGCGGAATGGCCATTCTTGCGAGGTCGAGCGAAAGCTGAAGGTCAGGCAATTGTGGCGGTCGAGATCCTCGGGGCTTTCCGGCATGCCTTCTCGTTTCAGATAGTCGGGTGAGGCGACGATGACGCGGCGGCTTTCGAGCAGCTTGCGCGCCTTCAGCGAGGAGTCGCGCAGGGCGCCGGAGCGGATGGCGATGTCGGCACGCTCGCCGACGATGTCGATAATGCCATCGTTGAGCGCGAGGTCGAGATCGACTTCCGGATAGAGCTTCAGGAAACTCGGGACCAGCGGCACGATGTAGCGAACGCCAAAGGCGACTGACGTGCTTACGCGCAGGCGGCCGCGCGCCATCGTCGTGCCGCCGGCCGAGACGGCGCGCTCCGTCTCCTCTATGTCCGAGAGGATGCGGCGAGAGCGTTCGAGATAGATTTCGCCTTCCGGTGTCAGCTGCAGGGCGCGGGTGGTGCGCACCAGAAGACGCGTGCCGAGACGATCTTCCAGCCGTGTGACGAGCTTGCTGACGGCAGAGGGGGAAAGCCTGAGCTTGCGGCCGGCTGCCGAAAAGCTCTGCAGCTCAGCCGCCTGCACGAAGACATCCATCTCGCCGATGCGGTTATCCATCCGCCGCGTCCTATCTTGAATTCAATTCACAACTGTTGAGCCATTATAGGCAATTATCGAGCAAGTGCGCCACGCCCATATTCCCGGTCCGAACAAGAACCGCAAATTCATCGGGTCACTCTCATGCCACTTGCACTCTTTGCATTGACGATCGCGGCCTATGCGATCGGTACGACGGAATTCGTCATCGTCGGCCTGTTGCCGACGGTTGCCAATGATCTCCATATTACCCTGCCGCTCGCCGGCCTCATCGTCAGCGTCTATGCGCTGGGCGTTACCTTCGGCGCACCCATCCTGACGGCGCTGACCGGGCGGATCGAGCGCAAGCCGCTCCTGCTTGGGCTGATGGCGCTCTTTATTATCGGCCACATCATTGCCGCGCTCAGCCCCGGTTATGAGGTGTTGCTGGTTGCCCGCGTCGTCTCGGCTTTCGCGCATGGCGTGTTCTTCTCGGTCGGCTCGACGATCGCTGCCGATCTGGTACCGGAAAATCGCCGGGCATCGGCCATCGCCATGATGTTCATGGGATTGACGGTCGCCATCGTGACCGGCGTTCCGCTCGGCACCTTTATCGGCCAGACCTTCGGCTGGCGTACCACCTTTGCTGTCGTTGCCGGTCTCGGTGTCGTTGCCTTCGCCGGCATTGCTATTCTCCTGCCGTCGAACCTCAAGAAGGCTCCGCCGGCCAGCATCGGCGAACAGATCCGCGTGCTTGCCACCGGTCGCTTGCTGCTCGTCTATGCAATGACCGCGCTCGGCTATGGCGGCACGTTCGTTGCCTTCACCTTCCTCGCGCCCATCCTCGAACAGATCACCGGCTTTGCCTCCTCGGCCGTTGCCTTGATCCTGATGCTCTATGGTGTGGCGATTGCCATCGGCAATGTCGTCGGCGGACGCATCTCCAACCGCGATCCCGTCAAGGCGCTGACCTTCCTCTTCATCGCCCAGGCGCTCGTGCTGGTGCTCTTCGGCTTCACCGCGATTTCACCCTGGCTGACGATCCCGACGCTCGCAATCCTCGGCTTCCTGTCTTTCGCCAACGTGCCGGGCCTGCAGCTCTATGTCGTGCAGCTCGCACGTGAGCTTCGGCCGAATGCAGTCGATGTCGCCTCGGCGCTCAACATTGCCGCCTTCAATCTCGGCATTGCCATGGGCGCCTGGATCGGTGGCCTGGTCGTCGAATCCCGCTTCGGGCTGGGTGCCACGCCCTTTGTCGCCGCAGCGCTTGTTGCTGTCGCCCTTGGTCTCACCATCAGGAGCGGGGCACTCGACCGCCGCTTCACGCCTGCCGCGGCTGTTGCCCGCAGCGCCGCCTGATCTCTGCGCATTGAAAGGAAACAGCATGAAAATCGTCAGCGCCAATGGCGCCTCCATCCCCGCCCTCGGCTTCGGCACGTTTCGCGTGCCGGGTCCTGATGCAGAACGCATGGTTTCGTATCCAAGACTGTCTCCGAAGAGCGGGCGAAGGAAAATGCGGCGATCTTCGGCGCCGGTCTGAGACAAGGCTGCTTAAGGAAACGGGCGCTTCGGCGCCCGTTTTACCGTACCGGATCAGCGGCGGTGGAGCGGGTAAGGACCATCCTCGAAGATCCGGTCGTGATAGCCCTTGGACCCGACGATGAGCGCGAGCGGGCTCCTCCATTCCTTACCATCACGCAGGCAATCAAGTACGTGGGCAAAGTCGTATTTTGGGTTCCAGCCGAGCTCTCGTCGGGCGAGCGTATTGACATAAACACGATCGAACTGCTGGAACATGCTCCAGCCCCGCGCGGCATACAGTGCGGTCATGCCCGGGAACAGGCGTTCCACCGTCGCGGCCGCGTCACGGCGCAGGTCGGCGAGATCAGCCCTCGTAAAGGGCGCAGTCGCAGAGATGATATAGCGGCCGAAACCGATGGATTGTGCCTTGTCGAGTGCCAGCAGATGGGCGTCGACCACGTCCTCGATATCGACGCGGCGATGGAGCAGTTCGTTGGCCTGGGCGTTTTCGGCAGAGTAGCGGTTGCGGATATCGGGATCGTCGTCATTTTCGGGGAAGAAGCGCGAGGTTCTGAGAATGATGACGGGCAGAGACATGGTGCGTGCGAAGAGCTCGCAGACGCCTTCGGCTGATATCTTCGTGACACCGTAGATATTGCGGGCGACTGGCAGCACATCTTCGGTGATCCAAGCGGCTGGTTCGCCTGCGGCTGGGCGCAGGGCCGCTCCGAAAGCGCTGGTGGTGCTGGTGAAGACGAAGCTCTTCACGCCGGTGGCGACTGCCTGTTCGAGAAGGTTCAGCGTGCCCGAGACATTCGTGTCGACGAAATCCTGATTGCCGTGCGTTCCGACATGCGGCTTGTGCAGCGTTGCTGCATGGATAACGGCGGTGACGCCCGTCAGCGCACGGCGGATGAAATCGGCATCGGTGATCGAGCCGGTCATATCGGTAAAAGGCGAGGGCTTGATATCGATGCCGCGCGCCTGACGGCCTTGATCGCTCAATGTCCGCATCAGTGCTTCGCCGAGATGGCCGGCGCTTCCCGTCACCAGTATCGTCATTCCATGTCTCCAGTCAGATGGCGACGGACGCTAACAAGGGTCGCTTCGGCGGAGCAACGCATAATTTATGCAGCAGGATGCAGGAATTCTGCAGCTCAGCCGACCGTCGTGACCAGCCGTGCCGCACTGCCGTCAGCGAGAAGGATGCGCTCCCACAGCACATGCCCGGCGGCGATGGGCAGGTGCGGATTGCCGTTTGCGCCTGTTTTCAGCATCAGCGAATTCATTTCGCCCTCATGCCAGCCGAGATCCACCAGTTCTCGTTCCGACTTGATGATTTCCTCCGAAGCATAGGAAAACAGCGGCCTTCCCAGGAAATCGGAGAGCGGCAGGCGCCATTCGCTTTGCCGCGCACTGGAAGCGGCAAAAAGTCGGTGGGTGCGGTCGCAGATAAGGTGAACCTTGCTCCGGGAATCTTCGACCAGCCGTCTCAGTGCGGCATCTGCTGAGGAGGACGGGGAAGCGAAGACGGTTTCCAGCCGCCTTGCCTGAACGGCTGTGACCGGCAAAATGCCGCGCTCCCAGCGGGAGACGGTCGCCTGGTTGACAGCGAGCAATTCGGCCAGATGCTCCTGCTTCATGTTGCGCAGCCGGCGCATACGGCGGATTGTCGGTCCTGATATCGGCATGGCTCTTTTCCTTGCCCCGTTATCGTAAAGTAGCGGCCCGTATCGCTGCAAGCTAGTGCGGCGGAGCCTCGACGTCCCTCTTCAGCCGGTCGAGAATAGAGAGCGCATGCCCGGCATAGGCACTGATCCAACGGTCGTGGATCTGTTTGATCGGCAGGCTGTTCAGATGGTTCCAGCGCTCCCGGCCTTCCTTCCTGGCAATCACGAGATCGGCTTCTTCAAGCACCCTCAGATGCTGCATGACGGTGCAGCGGTCCATCTCGGGAAAGGCCTCGCAGAGCGCGCCCGTCGTGCGCGGCTCTTCCTTCAGAAGGTCGAGAATGTCGCGGCGGCGGCGATGTGCCAGCGCCTTGAAAATGGGGTCGTCATCCGATTCGCTTGACATGTTATGTTTTTATAACATAATTGCATCAGATACAATGGAGAAGAGGAGGAAGTCGCATGTCCCTCAATATTCGCGTTTCGGGCCGCATCGGCCGCCCGGTGGCTGATGTCTTCGATGCAGTCGTTAATCCGAAGAAGCTGTCGAGCTATTTCACCACGGTGGGCGGTGCCAGCGCGCCGCTGGTGCAGGGCACGACAGTAACCTGGTGGAAAGATGTGCCTGTCGAGGTGGTCGAACTCGTGCCTGACAGCAAGATCGTGCTGCGCTGGGACGGGGCCACGGACGAAGAGAAAAAGCCGTACAAAACCCTCGTAGAGATGAATTTCAAACCGCTGGATGACGGAGGTACCATGGTGACCATTGCCGAAGACGGCTGGCGCGAGGATGAGCCGGGGCGGCGCGGAACATATCAGAATCTCGAAGGCTGGACGCAGATGTTCTGCTGCATGAAGGCCTTCGTCGAATACGGCATCAATCTGCGAGAGGGCATGTTCCTCAGCGAGATGCGCGGCGAACAGGCAAGAGCGCCGGAAGGCTGAGGGGGAAGCCATGTCCGATCTTATCTATGGCGGCATTGACGTCGCGATGAAGGTTCCGCCACATCGGTATGAGGCAACTGTCGCTTTCTACCGCGACGTGGTGCAGCTGAAGGAAATCGAAGGGGACGATGTCTCCTTCGAACTGGGGCCGATCCGGCTCTGGATCGACAAGGTGCCGACCATGAGCCAGGCTGAGCTCTGGCTGGAATTCATGACGCCGGATTTCGACCGCGCCGCGGAGCATCTGGAGAAAGCCGGCGTTCCGCGCTGCGATCCCATCGAGCCGCTGCCCTCCAGCCTCCGCGGTGGCTGGATCCTCAATCCGGCTGGCATCGTGCATCTGGTGCGGGAGAGCCGCGGCTAACTGCAATCCGGAGGGCCATCGCGATGGTGCCGATGCCGCACCGAGCAGGCAGACGATCATATAGCCGCCGACGAGGCGGCTATATACGTGTTGGAAGCTTGGAATTACGCTCCAAAGACGGCAGATTGTTAAGCGCGGAAGATACAGCCGTACAATAGAGGCATTCGCCTTTGTGACGGAGACTTCGCTTGCCTGTCACGATGCCGGTGCTAGTTTCCGGAATCATATCGATTAAATCCCAGGAGATTCATATGCAGCTTGGCATGGTTGGTTTGGGCCGTATGGGCAATTACATGGTCCAGCGCTTGATGCGGGGCGGCCACGAATGCGTGGTCTATGATGCCAAGCCGGAAAGTGTCACCGAGCTTGTCGGCCTCGGCGCAGAGGGCAGCGCCTCTCTTGAAGAATTCGTCTCGAAGCTCGCCCGCCCGCGCGCTGTTTGGCTGATGCTGCCGGCTGCGATCACCGACAAGGTGATTGCCGCACTTCTTCCGCTGCTGCATGACGGCGATATCCTGATCGACGGCGGCAACTCCTATTATCACGATGACATTCGCCGTGGCGCGGAACTCATCACCAAGGGCATTCACTATGTGGACGTCGGCACCAGCGGCGGCGTCTTCGGCCTCGAGCGCGGCTACTGCCTGATGATCGGCGGCGAAAAAGGTATCGTTCAGCATCTTTCACCGATCTTCGCAACGCTGGCGCCGGGTACGGGCACTACGGAAAACTCGCCGAACCGCACGCCGGAAGCTGCGGCTCTCAGCACTGCGGAGCAGGGCTTCCTGCATTGCGGCCCGCATGGCGCCGGCCATTTCGTTAAGATGGTTCATAACGGCATCGAATATGGCCTGATGGCTGCCTATGCCGAGGGCCTCAACATCCTGAAGCACGCCAATGTCGGTGCTCTGACGCATGAGGCCGACGCCGAGACGGCGCCGCTCTCTCATCCGGAATTCTACCAGTACGATTTCAATCTGCCGGAAATTGCCGAAGTCTGGCGCCGCGGCAGTGTCATCACCTCCTGGCTGCTCGACCTGACGGCGGATGCGCTGCACAAGGATCCGGTCCTTACCCAATATGCCGGCCGCGTTTCGGATTCCGGCGAAGGCCGCTGGACGATCATGGCCGCCATCGATGAAAGCGTTCCAACGCCGGTGCTCAGCGCCGCGCTGCACGGCCGCTTCTCTTCTCGCGACCAGGACGAGTTCGCAAACAAGGTGCTTTCGGCCATGCGCGCCGGCTTCGGCGGTCATGCCGAAAAGCCGCACAAATAAGCGAAGCACATTGATGCTTATATCAGCCGCCGGCCGGAAGGTCCGGCGGCTTTCTTTTTGCCGGTATTCAGCTAGACCATTTGTTCGGCTGGCATTTCCGCTGCGGCGCTTGCATAAATGCCTGACGTACAAAACCGGAGGCGGGTATGGGGCGAATTTCTGCGATCGGCATCTGCGGCATGCTGCTGTTGCTTTCTCTTTTCAGTGCCGTTTACGCGCAGACGCCGTCAGCTTCCACTGATGTTGCGCCACCGCCTGCCCAAGTGCGGCAGATGATGGAGCTGATGCAGACGCCGGAGGTCAAGCAATGGATGGCGACGCAAATGGCGGCGCCAGCAGCCTCGAACGGCAATAACGAGGAAATGTCGATATTGTCCGGCCGCCTTCAGCATGCCCGCCGGCACATCGCTATGGTCTCCGGCGCAGCCATGACGCTGCCATCCGAAATCGCACGGGCTTCATCGCTCTTCCTCGGCGAGCTGAGTGTTGCTGGTCCGCTGCGCATGGCCGCACAATTTCTTGCCATCCTGGTCACCGGCTTCGTCGTTGAAATCCTGGTGCGGAGGGCGGTACGCGAACGGCGGGAGCGGGCGGCACAGATGACCGGCACCCGGTTGGCCGCGCGCATCGTTCCTGCCATCGTCTTCGGCCTCGCGACCGGGCTTGCATTGATCAGCTTCAACTGGCCGCCAGTCAGCCAGAATATCGCGATCGCCGTCGCCATTGCTGTCGTCGTGCAGCGCTTCGCCGTTTCCATCGGCGGTGTCGTGGTCGATCTCGTCACACTGCCGCGTGGCGAGGGTGAGACGGTCGCGGTCGATCCGGCCGTCGCGCAATTCTGGTTTCGGCGCTGTACGCTATTCGTCATCTACTTCGTCTTCGGTTGGGCCATTCTCCAGTCGATGGTGCCGCTCGGCTATTCGATGGCCGCGCGTTATCTGGTCGGCTATGTGCTCGGCATTGGCCTCTTTTTGATTGCCACGGAGGCGGTCTGGTCGCGGCCGGGCAATGAGACGAGGCGCAGCCATGCGGTTACCTGGCTGTTGATCCTCTATTTCCTACTGCTCTGGGGCATCTGGGTGCTGAGCTTCGATTGGCTGCTCTGGGTCTGCATCTATGTGCTCCTGCTGCCGAGAGTGCTTGCCGTCTCGACGCTTGCGGTCAAATCATTCCACAATGCCGAAGCGGGTTTTCTCGCCAAGCGCCGGATTGCGACCGTGTTGCTCGACCGCGGCGTGCGGGCTCTGATCATCGCCTTTGCGGCGATCTGGCTCGGGCGCATGCTCGGCGTCGAAACCGCCACGATGATGACGTCGAATGAAACGATGATAGATCGGGTGGCGCGCGGCATCATCGGCGGTATCGTCATTCTCCTTGCGGCCGATCTGCTCTGGCATCTCGTCAGGGCCTATATCGACGGCAAGCTTCTGGATTCACCCGTCGATGGCACGGTCAGCGACGAAGGGAAGGTCAAGCGCGCCCGTCTGCAGACGCTGCTGCCGATCTTCCGCAATATCCTCGCGGTCGTCATTGTCGTGATTGCCGTCCTGATGGTGCTTTCGGGCCTCGGTATCGAGATCGGACCGCTGATTGCCGGCGCCGGCGTCGTCGGCGTTGCTGTCGGCTTCGGCGCGCAGACCATCGTCAAGGATGTCATCAGTGGCATGTTTTATCTGTGGGACGATGCTTTCCGCGTTGGCGAATATATCGAAAGCGGCAGCCACAAGGGCGTGGTCGAAGCTTTCAGCCTGCGTTCCGTCAAACTCCGCCATCACCGCGGACCGCTGACGACGGTGCCTTTCGGCGAACTTGGGGCAGTCAAGAACCTCAACCGCGACTGGACGATCGACAAGATCAGCCTGAACGTGACCTACGACACCGATCTCGTGAAAACGAAGAAGATCATCAAGCAGATCGGTCAGCAGCTTCTCGATAACCCTGAGTGGGGTCCGAATATCATCGAAACGTTGAAGATGAAGGGCGTGGAACAGTTCGGTGAATTCGCCATCGAGATCCGGTTGTCGATGATGACGAAGCCCGGCGAGCAGTTCGTCATCCGCCGTAACGCACTGGCGATGATCCGCAATGCCTTCAAGGAAAACGGCATCCAGTTCGCGGTGCCGACGGTGCAGGTTTCCGGCGAGCGGGAACTCGATGTGGATGCCGCCGCCGCTCGCTATGCGGCGCACTCACGGGCACGCGATGAGCCAGCGGCCTGATCTTTTCGGATATGTATCGAGGGTGAGGAGAGGCTTACGAAAATGCAATGCATTCAGGCCTGCGTGCTGCGCAAATTTGCCCCAATTGGGGATAAAGGAGGCGGCAAGTGCGCGGGTACGGGTAGCCGCAACAGGGTTCATAGAGCTTGCATGTTGCTTATGTTACGTCTTTCGAAAGAGTTTCCCGCGAAACTGGCAATTGCGGCAGGTATGAGATGTCGGGTCACGGCGAGTTGGAAGAGAATTCGGAGACGGAAGAGGGCTTTTCGCCAGGAGTACTTTTCCGACGCTATAGGACGCCGCTGACGGCTTTCGCCACGCTTCTTATTTTTTGCCTCGTCGGCTACGCGATCATGCAGCTGACGGACGAGGTGCGCTACGATGACGTGGTGGAGGCACTGGCCGAAACTCGGCTGAGTTCGATTCTGCTCGCTCTGTTTTTCACGGCGCTGAGCTTTCTGGCACTCGTCTTCTACGATCTCAACGCCATCGATTATATCGGCAAGCGGCTGCCTTTTCCGCATGTCGCGCTCACGGCGTTCAGCGCCTATGCGGTCGGCAACACCGCCGGTTTCGGCGCGCTGTCGGGTGGGGCGATCCGTTACCGCGCCTATACGCGGCTTGGACTTTCGCCTGAAGATATCGGTCGCATCATCGCCTTCGTGACGCTGTCCTTCGGCCTCGGTCTTGCTGCCGTGGCGGCGATTGCGCTGCTTATCATCGCCGATGAAATTGCGCCGCTGATCAGCGTCAGCAGCCTTTGGCTTCGTATCATGGCAGCGGCGATCCTGGCGATCCTTGGTTCCCTCATGGTGCTTGGGCGCGAAGGCCGGGTAATCGAAATCGGGTCGATTGCGTTGCGCCTGCCGGATTCGCGCACATGGTCGCGTCAGTTCCTGGTCACCGCCTTCGATATCGCAGCCTCAGCCTCGGTGCTCTACGTGCTCCTGCCGCAGACGGCGATCGGTTGGCCGGTGTTTCTGGCGGTTTATGCGATCGCCGTTGGGCTTGGCGTGCTGAGCCATGTTCCGGCGGGGCTCGGCGTCTTCGAGACCGTCATCATCGCCTCGCTCGGCAGTGCGGTGAATATCGATGCCGTGCTCGGTTCGCTGGTGCTCTACCGCCTGATTTATCATGTGCTGCCGCTGCTGATCGCCATCCTTGCGGTCTCCGCCACCGAACTACGCCGCTTCGTGGATCATCCGGCCGCGTCTAGCGTCCGGCGCATCGGCGGGCGGCTGATGCCGCAGCTTCTTTCGGCGCTGGCGCTGCTCCTGGGGGTCATGCTGATCTTTTCGAGCGTGACGCCGACGCCCGATCAGAACCTCGAATTCCTCTCCAACTATCTGCCGTTGCCGATGGTAGAAGGCGCGCATTTCCTCTCCAGTCTGCTCGGTCTTGCGCTGGTCGTTGCCGCCCGTGGACTCGGCCAGCGGCTCGATGGAGCCTGGTGGGTGGCGGTGTTTTCCGCCGTCGCTGCCCTGACGCTCTCGCTGCTGAAGGCGATCGCCCTTGTCGAGGCGGCCTTCCTCGCCTTCCTGGTCTTCGGCCTGTTCGTCAGCCGCCGGCTCTTTACCCGCCATGCTTCACTTCTCAATCAGGCGATGACGGCATCCTGGCTGATGGCGATTGCGGTGATCGTCGTCGGTGCGGTTGTCATCCTGCTCTTCGTCTATCGCGACGTGGAATACAGCAACCAACTCTGGTGGCAGTTTGAATTCGCGGCGGAAGCGCCGCGCGGCCTGCGTGCTGTACTCGGCATCACCATCATTTCCTCGGCGATCGCCATCTTCAGCCTGCTGAGGCCAGCGACCTTCAAGCCGGAGCCGGCGGACGAGGAGGCGATCCGCCGCGCTGTCGCGATCGTCGAGAAGCAGGACAGTGCGGACGCCAACCTCGTGCGCATGGGCGACAAGTCCATCATGTTCTCGGAAAAGGGCGACGCCTTCATCATGTATGGCCGGCAGGGCCGGTCGTGGATCGCGCTGTTCGATCCGATCGGCGAGCATCATGCCGTGCAGGAGCTGGTCTGGCGCTTCGTGGAAGCGGCGCGCGCCGCTGGCTGCCGTGCAGTCTTCTACCAGATTTCGCCGGCGCTGCTTTCGCACTGCGCCGATGCTGGCCTGCGCGCTTTCAAGCTCGGCGAACTGGCGGTGGCCGATCTGCGCACTTTCGAGATGAAGGGCGGCAAATGGGCGAACCTGCGTCAGACCGCAAGCCGCGCGCAACGCGACGGCCTGGAATTCGCCGTTGTCGAACCTGCCGATATCCCCGAGATCATCGGCGAGCTCTCGGGCGTTTCCAATGCCTGGCTCGAGCATCACAACGCCAAGGAGAAGGGCTTCTCGCTCGGCGCCTTCGATCCGGACTATGTGACGTCGCAGCCGGTCGGCGTTCTCAAGAAGGACGGCCGGATCGTTGCCTTTGCCAATATCCTCGTCACAGCGGCGAAAGAGGAGGGGACGATTGACCTCATGCGTTTCTCGCCCGACGCGCCGAAGGGGGCCATGGACTTCCTGTTCGTGCAGATCATGGAATATCTGCGCGCCCAGGGCTTTAAGCATTTCAACCTCGGCATGGCGCCCCTCTCCGGCATGTCGAAACGCGAGGTGGCGCCCGTCTGGGATCGTATCGGCGGGACCGTCTTCGAACACGGCGAGCGCTTCTACAATTTCAAGGGGCTTCGTGCCTTCAAATCCAAGTTTCATCCGCACTGGCAACCGCGCTATCTTGCGGTTTCCGGAGGAGGCAATCCGATGATCGCATTGATGGATGCGACATTTCTGATCGGGGGCGGATTGAAAGGGGTAGTGAGAAAATGATGAAAAACATACTGTTTGCTGCTGCATGCGTCAGCATGCTTGCGGCCGTGCCGTCTTATGCTGCCGATGAAACCACCCAAAGTTTCGAAACGGGCCTGATCCCTTCGCCGCACATCTTCCTGCCGCAGGGCGAAGTGAAGGGCGCCGTCTTCCTGATTTCCGATGCGGCCGGCTGGGGTGACTACGAAAAGACCGAGGCCGACCGCCTGGTTTCGCAGGGCTCCATCGTCATCGGCGTCGACTTTCCGTCCTATATGGAAGCGCTCAATCGCTACGACGTCAGCCTCAACGACGGCTGCATCTATACGGTTTCCGATATTGAATCGCTGAGCCAGCAGGTGCAGCGCGCCGCCGGCAACAGCCCCTATCACCTGCCCATCATTGCCGGCATCGGCGAGGGCGGCGCTCTGGCTTTGGCCATTGCCGCGCAGACGCCTGATGCGACGATCGGCCAGACATTTGCCGTCGATCCGCGTGCGGGTATTCCGCTTGCCAAGATGCTTTGCACGCCCGCAGCAAGGCAGGTGGTCGGTGATCGTAGCGTCTATGGGCTCACTGACGGCACTCTTCCGGACCCTGTTATCGCTACCTTCACGCCTCAGGCGGACAAGGATGGCCGCGCCCATGTCGAGAATCTGAAGAAGGTCCACGATGCGATCGACATCCGCGACTCGTCCGATGATGCGCAGACCGTGTTTGCCGACACGCTCGATGACCTGGTGACGGCTTCGGGCGCCTTCGACAATCCGCTCGGCCTGCCGCTTGCCGTTCTCGACGCCACGCCGAACCTCGATACGATGGCGGTGATCTATTCCGGCGACGGTGGCTGGCGCGACATCGATAAGGAAGTGGGCGGCATGCTGCAGAAGGAAGGCATTCCGGTCGTCGGTATCGACTCGTTGCGCTATTTCTGGACGGAGCGGAAGCCGCAGGAAACGGCCGACGATCTTTCGCGCATCATCGAGTTTTACCGCAAGCAGTGGAAGGTGAAACATGTCCTGCTGATCGGCTACTCTTTCGGCGCGGATATCCTGCCAGCCACCTATCAGTTGCTGAAACCGGCTGAGAAGACGGCGGTGGCGCAGATTTCGCTTCTGTCGATGTCGCATCAGGTCGATTACGTCATCTCCGTCATGGGCTGGCTCGGCCAGAAGACTGAAGGTGCTGGCGGCGATCCCGTCAAGGATCTCAAAGATGCCGATCCGAAGCTCGTCCAGTGCATATACGGTAAGGACGATGATGACGATGTGGCCTGTCCCGCCGTCAAAGATGTCGGCGGCGAGGTTATCGAACTGCCGGGCGATCATCACTTCGACGAGAATTATGATCTTTTGACCAAGACGATCATCGATGGCCTGAAGGCGCGCCTCAAGGGTTAGCGCATCAGCATCTCCTCGCTCCAGCCGAGAGCGGCGATCTCGCCGCCCCGGAACCTCGCATCGTCATCGACGATGAATTCGTCGAGTTGCGGCGGAGCAACGCTGCTGCCCGAGAGCATGGCATGCACCTGCCCGCGATGGTGCGTCTGATGCTGGAAGAGGTGGCTCAACACATCCTCCATGCGCTCCCGCTGGACGCGGCCGTTGCGCTGAAGCTCAATGATGGAGACCAGCTTCTCGGGCGCCAGCGTTTCGCAGATGGCAACAAGGCGCTGATCGACCTTCGCTTGCTCTGCGGAGAGCGATGGCAGGTCATCGAAGGGTTCTTCGACGTCGAAGGCGCGAAGGCCGAGGGTGCCGCCTTCGAGGCCATCGACATAGAACCAGTCGACCGTGAGGATGTGGTTCAACGTCGATTTGATCGACGGGAAAAAGCTTGTGCGCGTGGCCTCGAATTCACCGGGGTTTAGGGCTGCACAGGCGGCAAGAAGCCGGTTGTTCGCCAGGGCATTGTTATAGGCGAGCTTTCGGAACATGCGGCAGGGATCGAAACTCGGCATCGCGTCTCCTCCTTGGAGCATTTCCGTTTTTTTCCTCGAAACACGAAAATGCTTTATCTCTTTGTTTTCACGCCATTCTGGACGCAAACCGCTTCGCACTTTTGCCAGAATAGCTCTAATCCTTGTCATCGAGATCACCGTCGCGCCACACCAGGTGACGGGGTGAGGCGGGCAGGTTTTCGATCTCACCGGCAAGGAAATAGGGCGGAATATCGAGTGCCGTCAGAGCCTGAAATGTTGCGGGTACCCATTTGAATTCCAGATGGTTATCGCCATCCTCCACCCGATGAATGATCTCATGTGTGCGGAACGGAAATTCCTGGGGGATTTCCATGAGATAGTAGAAGCCGAGTTCGTGCCAGTCGCGCCCCTCGTAATGGAAGAAATTCTCGACGGACCAGAGCAGACGGCCGACGGTCACTTCGACACCGAGCTCCTCCATCATCTCTCGCTTCAGCGTCTCCTCAGAGGTTTCGCCGATCTCGGCACGGCCGCCGGGGAAGGTCCAGAAAGGTTCGTGAACGGCGCGATGGACAAGCACGTGTCCGTCGCGAAATCCGAGCCCGGCGATGCGGTAGTTGAAGCGCTGGCTGCCTGCATTGAGGCGAACGACGGTTCTCTTGGGCATGATATTATCCGAGATCGATGACCACTATCTCCGGCGGAATGCCGAAGCGCACGGGCGCGATGGAGCAGCCGAGCCCGCCGGAAACGATGATGTTTCGGCCGTTTTCTACAATATGACCATAGGCATAGCGATCGCCATAGCGCGAGGGCACGATCGGCGAATACCCGAGAAGACGGATCTGTCCTCCATGCGTGTGGCCAGACAGAGTAAGCGATACACGTTCGGGCACGCGCGGAAATATGTCGGGCTCGTGGGCAAGCAGGATGACGGGCGCGTCGTCGGAAACCTGCGCAAGCGTTCCGCCGAGATCATCGAGACCCTGCATCCGGCTGCGGCCCCATTTCCTGCCCGGCAGGAGTGCTAGCTGATCTTCCAGACCTGCCAGCCAAAAGCGATGCCCGTCCTTTTCCAACCGGACGGCGCGATTGCTGTAGACGGGGATGCCGGCTTCGGCCAAAGCCCTATGTCCGAACGTATCGCCTCCGCCATTCTTCTGCGCAGTCCTATCCTCCCACCAATCATGGTTGCCCATGATCGCGTGGACACCGAGCGGGGCTTTGAGCGTCGCGAGCGCTTTCGACCATTCGCTGGAGTGAACGTAACGCGTTACCATGTTCATGCCGGCGGCGTAGTCGCCGAGCAGGAGTATGATATCACCTTCCAGCTCGTTGGCGCGGGCACAGATCGAAGCGATGCGGTCTTTGGACATCCAGGGTTCGCAGGCGTGGAAATCGGCCAATGCGACAAGGCGCAGCTTCAGGCCGGGCGTCCATCCCGGCGGGGTCAGCGTATAACGGGAAATTGCCAGCCGGGCCAGCGGTTCATAGGCGAAGGCATATCCGCCGAGTGCCATGAGGCCGGCAAAGCTGCCGCCCATGAGCTTGAGAAAGCCGCGCCGGCTGATCAATCAATCGTCCTCCCGGAACAGCCCGAACTGCGCAGCCTCCATATCCTTCGGCGGCTGCATGCCGAGATGTTTCCACGCGATTGCGGTCAGAACGCGGCCACGCGGTGTGCGCTGGATGAAGCCCTGCTGGATCATGTAAGGCTCGATAATGTCCTCAATCGCGTCGCGCGGCTCGGAGAGACCGGCGGCAATGGTTTCGATGCCGACCGGGCCGCCGCCGAAATTGACGGCGATCATGTTCAGGTAGCGTTTGTCGAGCTGGTCGAGGCCCATATTATCGACCAGCAGGCGGGTTAGTGCCTCGTCGGCGATCTCACGGGTGACGGCTTCGGCCCTTGCGACTTCGGCAAAATCGCGCACGCGGCGCAGCAGGCGGCCGGCGATACGCGGCGTTCCGCGGGCGCGCCGCGCGATCTCGCGGGCGCCGTCATCGGTCATGCCAAGGCCCATCAGGCGGGCGCCGCGGCGAACGATCAGCTCCAGTTCCTCCACCGTATAGAAGGAGAGGCGCACCGGAATGCCGAAACGGTCGCGCAGCGGCGTGGTCAGCAGGCCGAGGCGGGTGGTGGCGGCGACGAGCGTGAATTTCGACAGGTCGATCTTCACCGAGCGGGCGGCAGGACCCTCGCCGATGATGAGGTCGAGCTGGAAATCCTCCATGGCTGGATAGAGGATTTCCTCGACTGCCGGGTTGAGGCGATGGATTTCGTCGATGAAGAGAACGTCGCGCTCTTCGAGATTGGTCAGCAGAGCGGCCAGATCGCCAGCCTTTGCGATAACGGGGCCGGAGGTTGAGCGGAAATTGACGCCGAGCTCCTTTGCCATGATCTGCGCCAATGTCGTCTTGCCAAGGCCGGGCGGGCCAACGAAGAGAACGTGGTCCAGTGCCTCGCCGCGGTTTTTGGCCGCTTCGATGAAGATCTTGAGATTGGCGCGCGCCTCCGCCTGGCCGGTGAACTCGTCCAGAGACTGCGGGCGCAGCGTGGTGTCGAAGTCTTCGCCACGCTTTTCCGGCGTTATCAGGCGGGCATCAGTCATTGAGTATTTCCGTTAGAAGCTTGCTCAAGTCCATACACCAAGCGGCCTGCATTGACACCCTGTGGGGCCATCAGCGTGAGAGTTCCCGCAGGCCGAGACGGATCAGCTTCGCGCTATCCGCATCTTCGCCGGCCGTCTTCATGGCGGCGGCAACCGCATTGGCCGCCTGATCACGCGAATAGCCGAGATTGGTCAAGGCCGAAACGGCGTCGGCAACGGGGGCTGCGGCCACGCCTTCGCCGATCTCCTGCTTGAGGCCGATATTGATCGCCTCGCCGGCAAAGGCGGGCGCCTTGTTCTTGAGCTCGGTGACGATACGGATCGCGACCTTGGGACCGACGCCCTGAGCGCGCGAAACGGCGGTCTTGTCCTGCAGGGCGATGGCATTGGCAAGCTCGGGCGGTGTGAGCGTCGAAAGCACGGCGAGTGCCACTTTCGCGCCAACGCCCTGCACGCTCTGCAGCAGGTTGAACCATTCGCGTTCGAGCTGTGTCTGGAAGCCGAAGAGCTTCAGCTGGTCCTCACGCACATAGGTCTCGATAAAGAGCACGCAGGCCTCTCCGACGGAACCGAGCTTTGAGAGTGTGCGCGCCGAGCAAAAAGCGACGTAGCAGACGCCGTGCACATCCACGAGCACATAGTCGTCGCCGATCTCGTCTATGGTGCCTTTCAGCTTGCCGATCATGATCTTGTTCCGTCAGGGATGGGTTTGGGGAGCGCCGGCGATTGCCTGCCGCATGCGGTTTGCGCCACGGTGATGAGCATGGCAGATGGCGATCGCCAAGGCGTCGGCGGCGTCGTTGCCCTTGAACTCCGCCTTTGGCATCAGAATTTTCAGCATCATGTGAATCTGCTGCTTTTCGCCGTGGCCGACGCCGATGACGGTCTTCTTCACGGCGTTTGGCGCATATTCCGATACCGGCAAACCGGCACGGGCTGGCACGAGCATGGCGATGCCGCGGGCCTGGCCGAGTTTCAGCGTGGCTACCGCATCCTTGTTGACGAAGGTCTGTTCGACGGCGGCTTCCTCCGGCTTGTAGGAATGGACCACATCGGCAAGGCCGTCATGCAACTGGCAGAGGCGTGAGGCGAGGTCCATGTCACCATCCGAGGTAACGGTTCCCGAGGCAACGAAGCGCAGCGAATTGCCGAGCGTATCGATGATGCCCCATCCGGTACGGCGAAGGCCGGGATCGATGCCGATAATACGAATCGTGTTTTGCATGGCTCACCCTATAGCGATGGCGAAATAAGTGCCACCGATATGTGAACAAAACAAAAACATGCCGTGTTTTGCGCGGCCGCATTTACCGCGAATTAAGCCGAATGCCTGAATTCTAATCCATCAAATGTGAGAGGAGCCGGCTTTCGCAAAGCTTAAGGCTTCCAATGGTCTGTTTACAGTTCAACCGCTGGGTGATGTCTCCGTGATCCCACCCGTCGGCGGCGCCGTTCCGGAAGGGTTCGTTTTTCATGGCTCAGAGATTTCAGTCCCTGTCCTTCAAGGTGATAGCCACCTTCATCCTGCTGACCACGCTTTCGGTCGCGGTGATCAATATCCTTGCCTATTTCGCCAGCAGCCGCGTTTCCGACGAGCAGGCACTGAAGGCGAAGGAGAGCGTGCTGATCTTCCGCGGCGACATGCTGCAGGATCAGCTCGAACAGCTCGAAAACCAGGCGACCTCGATTGCGCGCATCGAAGCGCTGCAAATGTCGATCACCAATCTGAAGAGCGGCTGGAAAACGATGGAGAAAAGCTCCGGCGACGCGCGAGGCGAGCTGAGGAGGGTCTTCATCGCCGACAACCCGAACCCGGCAGACCAGCGCGAAAAGCTCATCAAACCCGAGGGGCCGAGCGGGTTCTACTATTCGAGCCATGAGAAGACGCAGGGCGAAGTGGCCCGCGACCTCGCCGATACCGCCTTCAGCGACCTCCTGATCGTCGATCTCGATGGCACCGTGCTCTATTCCTACAGGAAGAATGAAGACTTCGCGGAAAATCTGAAATCGGACGCCTGGAAATCAACCGGCGCGGGCATCGCCTATGCCAAGGCAATCGAAAACACCGCCAAGGCGACGGACGATTCCGCGCCGACGGCCTTCTCCGGCCTGCGTGTCGATGCCGGAAGCGGCAAGTCGGCGATCTTCTACGCCGTGCCGATCGTCAAGCTCGGCCAGGCGAAGGGTCTGATGCTATTCAAGGTGCGCGACGATGTCGTCACCAGCATTCTAGCGAAGGGTATCGTGTCCGGCAGCACGGCGCAGGCTGCGATCATTTCAGGTGACGGCTCGGCCGTCGGTCTCAATGCATCCGGCCAGCTTGCGACGCTCGATACTGCGCCGTTCACCTTCATCAAGGATGCGCTAGCGAGCTCGGCGATGACCGTTGCGGATTTCGATCGCGCCGATGGTGCGGCACGCGCTTATGTGCGCGGCATCGATTATCGCGGTGACCGGTTCCTCGTCGTCGAAAGCGTACTGCTCAGCGAATTGAATGCCGGCTCCATCGAGATCGCCACGCTGTTGACCTGGATCGGCATCGGCGTTCTCGTCATCATGGCTGTTGCCACGGGGCTCATCACCAACTTTCTGTTCTCGCCGCTCGCCCGCCTTGCGGGCGTAACGCGCGAAGTCGCTGACGGCAGGCTAGAAGTCGAGATCGGCAGCCAGAATCGCAAGGACGAGATCGGCACGATGGCGAAGGCGCTCGCTCGTTTCAAGCAGTCGCTGATCGAAGGCCGTCAACTCGAAGCCGCGAGCGAGCAGACGCGTGCACATGCCGAAAGCGAGCGCCAGCAGAACCTTGCACAGCGCGAGGCAGAAGCCCGCAGCCTGCAGGACGTCGTCAGTGCGCTCGACGAGGGGCTTCATCATCTGGCGAGCGGCGATCTGGCCTACCAGATCGAAACCCATTTCCCGAGCGAGCTCGAAAGTCTGCGCGTGAACTTCAATGAGGCGCTGGCGACGCTCAACGAAACGATGACGGCGATCGGCGGCAACTCCATGGCCGTCCGGGCAGGCTCCGAGGAGATGCGCACGGGGGCGGATGAGCTGGCCGGCCGCACCGAACGGCAGGCAAGTTCGATCACCGAGACGGCCAATGCCATCAGCGCCATCACCCAGTCGGTGCGCGTGCAGATCGAACGGGCCGAACAGGCCGAGCGCATTGCCCGTGACGCCAAGAAGGAGACGGTCGGCTCCAGCCAGATCATGCGCGAGACGATCGCGGCGATGGAAGCGATCCAGGCGTCTTCGCGCCAGATCAACACCATTATCTCTGTTATCGACGATATCGCCTTCCAGACCAATCTACTGGCGCTGAACGCCGGCGTCGAGGCGGCACGCGCCGGCGAAAGCGGCAAGGGTTTTGCGGTCGTCGCCATGGAAGTGCGCGAACTGGCGCAACGCTCTTCGAGTGCGGCCAAGGAAATCTCCAGCCTGCTGCAGAAATCCACGCATGAGGTCGAAAGCGGCGTGGCGCTGGTCGAACGGGCAGGGCTGGCGCTCACCGGCATCGGCGGCCATGTCGAAGCTATCAACGGTCAGATCAATGAGATCATGGAATCGACTCGCGAGGAGGCCGATACGCTGCGGCAGATCAACAGCGCGGTCGCCGAGCTTGATTCCATGACGCAGCAGAATGCGGCGATGGTCGAGGAGACGACGGCCGCGATCCATCGCCTGGCAACGGAAGCTGTGGAGATGGACCGCCAGCTTGGCAACTTCACCCTTGCCGAAGGATATCAGCAGCACAGCGCCGACGTGCATCAGCTGCGCAGGCGGGCCTGATCGCATCATGCTGATCCGGTTCGAAAGGCCTGAGGACGCGGATGCCATTCACGCGCTGACGTGGGTGGCGTTCGAACCGATGCCTTACAGCAACAATACCGAAGCGCGGATTGTCAGGGATCTTCGCGCGTCAGGTAATCTAACGCTATCGCTCGTCGCCGAAGAAGGCGGGCAGATCATCGGCCATATCGCCTTCTCGCCGATCACAATCGGTGACATCAAGGATGGGTGGTATGGGCTCGGGCCGATTTCGGTAAAGCCGGAGCGGCAGCGGCAGGGGATTGGCAGAGCGTTGATCCTGAAAGGGCTCGATCTGCTGATAGAACGTGGTGCGAGCGGCTGCGCGCTGATCGGCGATCCCGCGGTTTATCGCGGCGCAGGCTTCGAAAGCGATGGAAAGCTGACTTATGGCGATCTCGATACGCGATATGTCCAGCGGATCGTCTTCAAGGGATCGCCACCATCAGGCGCATTGAAATTCTCCCCGGCTTTCGACGAATGACGGTTATTTTCCGCGGCAGCTTTTGTTTGCGTCGCGATTTGGAATAGCGCCATAGCGAACCTACATAGACCGCACTCCCATTCTTGCGCGGCAGGTTTCCATGGTTCCCTTTTCCATTCTCGATCTTTCTCCCGTGGCAGACGGCACGACCATCAGCCAATCCTTTGCGGCGTCGAAGCGCATGGCGCAGAAGGCGGAGGAATTCGGCTATACGCGTTTCTGGATGGCGGAGCATCACGGCATGCCCGGTGTCGCGAGTGCGGCGACTTCGGTCATCCTTGGGCAGATCGGGGCGGTGACGAAGACCATCCGCATCGGTTCGGGTGGCGTCATGCTGCCGAACCATGCGCCGCTCGTCATTGCCGAACAGTTCGGCACGCTGGAAGCTCTGTTTCCCGGCCGCGTCGATCTCGGCCTCGGCCGCGCGCCGGGAACGGATATGCGCACGGCGCAGGCGCTGAGGCGTAACCTTGATGCCGGCGCAAACAGCTTCCCCAACGATGTGGTGGAACTGCAGCAGCTCCTCGATACGCCGATCGAAGACCAGGCAATCCTTGCCGTGCCCGGCAACAATTCGCACATCCCGATCTGGTTGCTCGGCTCCAGCCTCTACAGCGCCCAGCTTGCGGCCATGCTCGGCCTTCCCTTTGCCTTCGCCTCGCATTTTGCGCCTGACATGTTGCTCGATGCTATCGCGATCTATCGCGACCGTTTCCAGCCTTCGGCCGAACTCGACAAACCCTATGTGATGGTCGGCGTTATGGGGGCGGTTTCGGAGACGGACGAGGAGGCGCAGTATCACTTTACCTCAGCCCAGCAGCAGTTCGTCAACCTCCGGCGCAATGTGCGCGGACCTTTCCCGCGGCCCGTCAAGGATATGGATGCCTTCTGGTCGCCGATGGAAAAGATGAATGTCGAGCATACGCTGCGCTACGCCGTCGTCGGCTCGCCGGCCACGGCCGAAACCCAGCTCAACGATTTCCTCAAGGAAACGCAGGCGGATGAGGTCATCATTTCGATGCCGATCCATGACATCGAGGCGCGGCTGAAATCGGTGGAGCTCTTTGCCGGGCTCGGCAATTTCATGCGGGCTGCAGCCTGATCACAAGAATACCAGACAAAGAAAAAACCCGGCTGAGCGCAGCCGGGTTTTTCTGTTTCGTATTGGAGAGGTCTCAAGCCGAGAGCTTGGCCAGAACCTCTTCCGAGACTTCGAAGTTCGAATAGACGTTCTGCACGTCATCATCGTCTTCCAGTGAGTCGATGAGCTTCAGCAGCGACTGGGCTCTTTCCTCATCGACCGGCACGTTGTTCTGAGCGCGCCAGACGGCTTTTACGGTTTCGGCTTCGCCGAGGGACGATTCGAGAGCCTTGGCGACGTCGCCGAGAGCTTCGAAAGCGGTCGTGATGTAGTGACCCTCTTCATCGGTCTCGACATCGTCGGCGCCTGCTTCGATGGCGGCTTCCATGATCTTGTCGGCATCGCCGGCAGACAGCTTGTAGGTGATTTCGCCGACATGATCGAAGGAGAAGGACACCGACCCGGTTTCGCCGAGTGCGCCGCCGGCCTTGGTGAAGATCGAGCGGACGTTGGAGGCGGTGCGGTTGCGGTTGTCGGTCAAGGCCTCGACGATGATCGCCGTGCCGCCCGGGCCGTAGCCTTCGTAGCGGACTTCGTCATAGTTCTCGGTGTCGGCGCCGGAGGCCTTCTTGATGGCGCGGTCGATATTGTCTTTCGGCATCGACTGGGCTTTGGCGTTCTGGATCGCCAGGCGCAGTCGGGCGTTCATTGTCGGGTCGGGAAGACCAGCTTTGGCGGCAACGGTGATTTCGCGCGCGAGCTTGGAGAACATTTTCGACCGCACGGAATCCTGACGGCCCTTGCGGTGCATGATGTTTTTAAACTGTGAATGGCCAGCCATGGCACCCCTGTTCACGTCTCATTGTTCGGAATGGGCCGCCTTATAAGATCGGAAAGGGCGATATTCAAGGAAAAAGCGGCCATTCGGTCTTGCCATCATGGCTTGATAGGTGGCGGAACAAAGCCTGAGAGGCGACGTTTTCAACCGGACAGCACCAGCAGGAAAGGAACGGCTATGGCAAGCTTCAGCGAAGCCCGTGAACAACCGGCGCGTCAACTCTGGGATCAGATCAACGACATCCACGCCGGCATGCTCGGCCTTTCAGGCGTCGATATGCATATGCAGCCGATGGCCCCCAATGTCGATCCGACCACCAATACGATCTGGTTCTATACCAAGACGGATGCCGAACTCGTACAAAAGATCAAACCCGGCAGCCGTGCGCATTTCTGCGTCATCGGCAAGAACCATGATTATCATGCCTGCCTGTCCGGGGTTATCGAGGTGCGTCCGGATCCCGCGAAAATCGAGGAGTTCTGGAACTCCGTCGTTGCCGCCTGGTACGAAGGTGGCAAGAAGGATCCGAAGCTGACGATGCTTGCCATGCATGTCGATGATGCCGAGATCTGGGTTTCGACCGGCAGCAAGCTGAAATTCGGCTGGGAAATTGCGAAGGCCAATTTCGACGAGGAGAAGATGCCTGACGTCGGCATCAAGCGACATCTGCAATTTGCATAAGCCAAAGGCCCGGCACAGTTCGGGCCTTCTACTGCACATCCTTCATCACGTAGATTAGCGGCTTTTTCGGCAGCGTGCGCAGCGAAACGGTGATGCTGTTGTCCGGTGCATAACTGACGTCGAACCCATTGCCGAACATCGAGATGAAGGCGTTGACCGGCGGACCGCGGCGATGCATCGGCAGGATCAGCGACGAGCGCAGCCGCTTGATAACGCGGCTCATGCTGTCGGCACCCATGGTCAGACCGCCATCGACCGGCACCATGACCACGTCGAGCCGGCCGATTTCCGTGTAATGGGTATCGGTCAGCTCGTAATGCAGATGGCCGAGATGGCCGATGCAGAGGCCGGCGATTTCGAAGATGAAGATTGAATTGCCGTCCAGTTGCGAGCCGCCCAGCCCATAGCTGAAACGGATATCCGTCGTCACATTGTGGATATAGGCGTCGCCCACGACGAGATTGATCCTGGCCTTTTCGCCCGGGATGTCGCTCCACCCATGCAGCACGTGTTTGATGCCGGGATCCGGGGTCAGCGTGTAATGCGTCGAGTGCGCCTTGTTCATGGTGACGACATCGGGCGTAATGGCCGGCCTGTACCAGCCATTATAATCGGTGGCGATGACGATGCCGCCGGGAGTCTCTATTTCGAACGTCGAATGGCCGAGATAGGTAAATTTGACGTCCTCATCCTCGGAAACCGCAGGGACGATCGGCGCTACACTGGAGAAACTCGCGAAGATAGCCTTGGGGATATTCTGGGCGATGGCCTGGCACTGACTGACAGGTTCTCGTTCTTCCTGGGCTTTGGCAAGGTTCGGCGCGGTGAAAACCGCAAGGCATGCGATAGCGAGGACAAGACAATGCGGCTTCATGCCACCCCTCCGGCGCTTTCACGAAGCGGAAAGGATGCGGCATGCCGTCGCAGCGGTCCAGACGGAGCATGCTCACAATTGTGTGTTAACGCCAGAACTCCGGGATCGTTTCGGCAAGTCTTGGACCAAGCCGCAGCGGAGCGATCTTTTCCGCCAGACCTGTCGCATCGGAGATTTCCACGCCGACGCCGCAGATGGTAGCGGGGCCGGTCGCGGCTTCCATGCGGCCTTTCGGCATCTTGGAGATGAAGCGGTTGAGCGGCTCTTCCTTGTCCATGCCGAGCGAGGAGTCGTAATCGCCGCACATGCCGGCATCCGACATGTAGGCGGTGCCGCCATTCAGGATCTGCGCATCGGCGGTCGGCACGTGGGTGTGGGTGCCGACGACGAAGCTGGCGCGGCCGTCGACGAAATGGCCGAAGCATTGCTTCTCACTCGTCGCTTCCGCGTGGAAATCGAAGATGATCGCATCGGCCTGTTCCTTCAGAGGGCAGGCGGCGAGGATCGTCTCGGCGGCCTTGAAGGGGTCGTCGAGCTCGGGATGCATGAAGACGCGGCCCATGATGTTGGCGACGAGAATGCGCGCGCCATTGCGCGCATAGAAGAGGCCGGAGCCGCGGCCAGGCGTTCCCTGCGGATAGTTTGCCGGTCGCAGGAACTGGTCGTGGCGGCCGGCGAAGGCGACGGCATCCTTCTGGTCCCAGACGTGATTGCCTGTCGTCACCACGTCGGCGCCGACATTGATCGTCTCGAGAAAGATGTCTTCGGTGATGCCGAAGCCGCCGGCGGCGTTCTCGCCATTGACGATGACGAAGTCGAGCTTCAGGTCGGAAACCAGACCGGGCAGGCGGTCCCAGACCGCGGTGCGTCCCGTCTTGCCGACCATGTCACCCAGAAATAGCAGTCGCATTCCCTATCCAATCCGTGAGGTAAAATGGCGCAGGCCGCTTTCCGTCAGGATGGCATCCAGGCTTATGTCATGCGGCTCAGCGGGTACCTCTGCCACTTCCTGGCAGTCAAATGCAATGCCGATCAGCTTCGGAGACAGGCCTTTTTGCCGGAGACGGCCGATTGCACGGTCATAGTGGCCGGCGCCGTAGCCGATGCGGTGGCCTCTGGGATCGAAGGCCGACAGCGGCACGAGCATGATTTCCGGGTCGAGGATAGCAGCGTCTTCGCCTGGGCCGACCGTGCCGAAGCCGGTGCCGATGAGTGCCACGCCGTGGACAAGCTCACGGAAGACGATGGTCTGCTTGTCGATGATTGCGGGCACGCAGAGGCGGGCGCCGCGGCCGCGCCACCGCGCCATCAGCGGCTGCAGATCAGCTTCCGAACGGATCGGCAGAAAACCTGAGATGATGGTGTCGGGCGCAAAAGCAATCGTATCGCCGGCATGGGCCGCCATGTCGAGGCTTTTGGCTGCGCGCAGATCCGTCGGGATGGCGTCGCGAGCCGCCAGACGTTCGGTGCGCAATTGAGCCTTCAATTCCTTGGGCGTCATCTCAAATCCAGTATCGTTGCCCAGCGAACATAACCGCTTGCGGCTGGTGGCGACAGGTGAAAAGGGTCTATTCCTCGCCTGATTGCGCCTCATTCTCAATGTGGGCATGGGAGAGCTTCAGCATAATTTCCGACGCTTCCATCAATGTCTTGCGCTCCTCCGGCGTCAGCCGGTCATTCATCGCCTTTTCCAGCCAGGCGCGACGGGCGCCTATGTCATCGGACAACACCGTGCGGCCGTGAGTAGTGATCGACAGCTCGATCTCGCGGCGGTCGGCCTCGCTACGCGTACGGCTGATCAGCCCGTCGCGCTCAAGAGCTGCAATGATGCGGGTGACCGACTGCGGCTGCAGATGCTCCTCCAGGGCGAGCCGCCAGGCGGGCATAGGCCCTAGACGGTGAAGTGTCGCGAGAATCGCGATGGTGGAGAGACTGTGCGGACCTTCGGGGCGCGCGGCCCGCAAGCGACGGCCGAGCAGCAGGACGGAGCGCAGAATGAGCGTCGCGGCTGTATCTTTGTTACTGGACATATAGTACGCACTGCGTATTATTTTGCCAAAGCCCAATCCCGAGTCTGAGAGGCCGTCGATGGAAAAGACACTCAATCACGTAGCCGGAGCCTTTCGCTGGTCGACTGAAAAGGAGGTGACGGCGATCGAAATCGCCGTATCGGCGGCTGCCATGGCTGTTCCGGCACTGCTTGCGGCGAAGGGCCATCATACAGGGCTTGGCCTGATCGGCGGCATGGCAATGAGCGGGACGGTAGCGCATGGCAGACCGAGGACGCAAGCTGCGAGCGCAGGGGCCGCATTGCTGGTTCTGATATCTGCGGCGGGGCTTGCCTGTGCACTCGCCCGGCTTGGCGGGTCTTGGCAGACGGGGCTGCTGGTGATTGCCGGCGTTGCCGGTATCGTCGGCGGTTTCGATCGCGCGATGGTTGCCGCTTCCATGCGCTTCATCTTCTATCTCGTCATGGTCGGCGGCATCGTCTCCACCACCACCGCAAATCCGCTGCTGATCTTCGCCATTATCATCGGTGGCGCGCTTTTCGCTGTCGTTCTCCACATCTCGATGGCAGCGGTCGTCGCGCATATCCGCCGTCATGCGGCAGAGCCGGTTGAGGATGAACGCAAGCCGACCGCCAGACAGAAATTCAACAGGCTGCGGCGTTCCCTGATGGAGCCGGCAGGCTGGCAATATCCTGTCCGGCTGGTTTCCTGTCTGGGTGCCGTCTCGCTCATCCACCTGTTCTTTCCCGATCACGATATTCACTGGGCGGCGCTGGCGCTGGTGCTGCTGATCGAGCGGCGGCCGGAACGCTTGCCGCTCAAGACGACGCAAAGGGTGATCGGCGTTCTCTTCGGGGTCTGTTGTGCGGGATTGCTCTCGTTTCTTACCTTGCCGGCCTGGGCCGATGTGCTTGTTGTCGCCGTGCTCGGTGGTATCAGGCCCTTTCTGAGGGCCAGAAATTATCTCGCCTATTCGATCGTGATGACGCCGCTGATGATGATGGCCATGGGAACCGCCGATCATGCCCTGCCGGCTTCCGCGCTACTGGATAGGCTGTTTGCAACTGTCTTTGCCGCCTGCCTTGTGCTGCTCGTCAACCAGGCAACCATCCATTTTCTGCCGCAGACGGCAGAGCCTAAGGCTTAGACGACGATGCTCGAAGGGATGGTCGCTGTCGGCACGGCAGCCGACAGGCCGGTCACGGCTGATTGTGCTGCCCCAATCGCACCTTCGCGGGCAACGTCGCTGTTTTTCTCGCGCAGGTCGCGCATGGCCTTTTCGAGTATTTGCTTCAGTTCGCGGACCACGGATTTGAACTCTTCCATCGTCTTGCGGTCATCGGCGGAAATTGCCGACGATTTCGGACCGTCTTCGATGATTTCCTGATAGGCCTTGCGCGCATGAGCCGCGCCATCCGTTTCCGCAGTGTTCGTGCCGTCCTCGGCGGCTTCCGTTGTCGTCTCGGTATTCTGCGTTGCCTCGGTGGAAGTCGTAGCATCGCTTGCGACAACGTCGGCTGCAGCACTCGTGGTGGCATCGGTCGTCGTGGTGGTGGAAGCTGACGTGGATGCTGCGCCGGCCGCAGTACTTGCGTCGGAAGAGCCACCGGTTGCAACGGCGGAGGCGAATTCGGAGGCTGCGGCGCCGACCTTGCGCGCGAGTTCCGCGGCAAGACGCGCAATCACTTCAGGCGGGAAGCCCGCCGTTTTCAGCGCCTGAAGCTCCTGCTTGGCTTCTTCGAGCTTGCGCTGGGCGCGGCTCTTCGCATCGTCGGCGGAGCTAGCCAGCGAATTGCGCACCTGCTCCAGCGCCAGCGACTGCCGCTGGATCTTCAATACGCCGGTGTCGGGCTCATCGCTCGTGGACGAAACGCCGGATTGTGCCGGCTGGGTGCCGCGCAGAAGGGTGGACGCCGAAACGGTTGCGAGCTGCATAATATACCCCCGATTACATTTGGGGCGCACTCTGCCAGATCAGACTTGCGTGGAACTGGGCCGCGGAACCATTTGTCTCTCGGCCAATTGCCGCATCGTTTGCTCGCAAAGGGCCATGCCGCCGGGCTTCCAGCCGAGCGCGCGGATCTTACCCGTGTCCATAGCGCAAAGCTTTGACTTGTCCGCTGCTTCGGGCAGCGGGAAGGGACAGTCGGCGTGATGCCGGATCGGCGAAAGGATATCTCTCGCATCGACGGCGATATCCGAAACGTTGAAGACCTCGCCGGAGATTCGGGCGCTTTCTGTTTCCAACATCAGCCGCACGGCACGGCCGAGATCGCGACCGTGTACCTCGGTTCCCGCGCGCGGGGAAACAGGCCGGCCGCTCAGATAGTCATCGATCAATCGATCCCATTTGCTTGGATAACGGTCACCGTAAACGCCTGTTGCCCGCAGGCTTGCTCCCGCAAAGCCCGGTCCGGAAAGATGGGCGAGCGTGCGTTCCGCATCGAGCTTGACCTGTCCGTAGAGAGTTTCCGGCGTGGCGGGCATGGTTTCGAAAAGCTCGGTGCCCGGTGCGTGCTCGCCATAGACGGCGCGACTGGACATGAAGATGCAACGGCGGGTGCCTGCGCGCTTTGCTTCCTCGAAGAGTTTCACTGTGCCATCGAGGTTCAGGCGGTGAAACGCCTTTGGGTCATCGCCTTCGCCGCCGCGGTATTTTCCTTCGATGTGGCTGAAGGCAGCATGCACGAAGAAATAGGCGTCATCGAAGGCGCCGATATCGTCCTCATCCGGATCGAGCGAAAGTGGGACGAAATCGACCGGGCGAGAGAAGGACCGGGGGAGCGGCGCACGCCGTCCGCCGACAATCACCTGATATCCGGCAGAAAGCAGCTCTTCGACGATATAACGTCCGACGAGGCCCGTTCCGCCTGATACCAGTACTTTCATGCCGCCTCATCCGGATTGGCCAGAGATGCAATCTCCGGCACATGGCCGCCAATATGGAAACAATGCCACAAATCGATCAAAGGTTGTAGCCTCGCGGCCTTGGGATGATCTTTTTCCCAAGGTTTTTCATATTGATAGTGCAGAATAGAAATGCTCTCCCAATCCCACAGGGCCGGCATGGTGAACCAGACATATTGCAGCATGTTGAAATAGACCGGCAGGCCGTGCCAGTCAGGGAAGAACGTCTCAAGGAAGGTCTGGTCTGTACGCCGCCAGAAGATGTCGGGCTGATCCAGAACCGCAAGCATCTTCCGGAAGGTCTCTTGCGAAGGGCGGGCGACGAAGACCCCGGAGTTCATGCGGCGGAAGTCAACAAGACTTTCATAGACATTCGGCGCCGCGGAGAATTCCGGATAGGCGAAGAGCTTGTCGACGTTCTTCAAGGCGATCGCATCGGCATCGATGAAAACGCAGCGCTCATATTCGACAAGCTGCCAGAGGCGGAGCTTGCAGAAATTGTCGAGCGGCGAGTGAAAAGCCGGCTTGCGGCCCTTGGTGAAAGGTGCCTCGGAATGGAGGTTGCCGCGCGCATGCCGCTCGTTGAAAGCATCAGACAAAGGCAGATGCTCAACTTCAACCAGCCGGCAGCCGAGAGCGTCCAGTGGGGCGAGGGTGGCCGCGTCAACACCGCCGGTATGCAGGATGACGATGGCGGCATCCGTACCAGTGCGGCGCAGCGAGTTGGCTAGTGCCGTCGCGCCCATAGCGTAATCGGCATTGGTGACCAGGGTGACGTAGGCGAACTGCGGGACTGAGGTCATGGATGCGAGGTACTTTCCTGAGCGGCCTCGCTCCGGCACGGCCGTTGCTTCGAGAAGATAGCACCACTCATGATACGGACTTCAGCCGCTTGCCCTCCGGGTCGTGATTAATTGTCGCGGCGATATCCTTCGTCCAGGCGGAGACGGCCGGGACGCGGGAGCGGTCGACACGGTAAGCGAATTTCCTGGCGACTTCGACGATTTCGTCGAGCAGGCCGGCTTTCAGGGTAATCGGATCGAGGCCAAGGCCGAGGAACTTGTCGTTCCTGACGACCAGATCGTTTTCGGCGGCTTCCTTGCGCGGATTGGGCAGCCAGACGACTTCGGAACCGGCCATCTTGGCGATCATCTCCGCAAGATCGCGCACGCGGTGGGTTTCCGTCATCTGGTTGAAGATCTCGACCCGTGAGCCGCGAGCGGGGGGATTCTGGAGCGCCAGTTCGATGCAGCGAACGGAATCCTGGATGTGGATGAAGGCGCGCGTCTGTCCGCCGGTGCCATGGACGGTCAGTGGATAGCCGATGGCGGCCTGGATGAGGAAGCGGTTCAGCACCGTGCCGTAGTCGCCGTCATAATCGAAGCGGTTGATAAGCTGCGGATGGCGGCGCGTCTGTTCAGTATGCGTGCCCCACACGATGCCTTGATGCAGATCAGTGATCCTAAGGCTGTCATTCTTGGCATAGAACTGGAAGAGCAGCTGATCCAGGCACTTGGTCATGTGGTAAATGGAGCCGGGATTGGATGGATAGAGAATCTCCTGGGAGGCAGTTTCGCCATCCATCGTCTCGATACCGACAGGCAGATAACCTTCCGGAATGGCGGCGCCGACCGTCGAATAGCCATAGACGCCCATCGTGCCGAGGTGGACCACATGCGCATCGAGCTGCAGCTCGACCAGCGCATTCAAGAGATTATGCGTGGCACTGACATTGTTGTTAACAGTGTAGTTCTTGTGCCGGTCGCTCTTCATCGAATAGGGCGCGGCGCGCTGTTCGGCGAAATGGATGATCGCATCCGGCCGGTTTTCCGCGAGCCACTTCTTCAGGAGCTCGTAGTCCCGAGCGAGGTCGATCAGATTGAAATGGATGCGGCGGCCGGTTTCGTCATGCCAGATACGAGTGCGCTCCTGAATGGAGTCCATCGGCGTCAGCGACTGGACGCCGAGCTCGGTATCGATCCAGCGACGGGAGAGATTGTCGAGGATGTGGATGTCATGCCCGGCATCGGAGAGATGTAGCGAGGTTGGCCAACCGATGAACCCGTCTCCGCCCATCACTGCAATCTTCATGCCACTGGCTCCTCATGGTTGCGTCCTAACGGGAATAGTTAGGAAATATGACAATTGTTCAATGCTTGCGTGTCGAGACGTGTTGCGCCAAAGAGGGCCGGAAAGTTTGGAGAAAATTATGGCGGAACACGGTTTTTCTATTTCCGGCGAGCTCACCGAGGTGGGTCATCGACTCGTCCAGCGGGTCTATTACGAAGATACCGATTTCTCCGGTCTGGTCTATCACGCACGCTATCTGCATTTCCTCGAACGGGGCCGCACCGACTACCTGCGCTGTCTCGGTGTCGAGCAGCGAGAGCTTGTGAATGCGGACGAGGAAGGACTCGTTTTCGTTGTTCATCGCATGGAGATCGACTTTAAAAGCCCGGCCCGCATGGACGATATTTTGACCGTGATCACACACACGGAAAAGGCCGGTGGCGCGAAGATGGTGCTCAACCAGGAAATCCGCCGCGCCGATACTCTGCTAATCGCCGCGAAGGTGATCATCGCCGTGATCAATGCCAAGGGCAGGCCGCGCCGGCTGCCGGAGGCGCTCGCAAGGCAAATGCTTATTCCAGAGACCTGAAAATAGCCGGGACAATGCCTGCGTTTCCCGCGTCAAACTGCCGGAATCGAGGGCTTGTAAAAACTTGAATTTTATGTGAAGGAATTGCCGCGCTGCAAGATGAGCGCTGTGTTCAGCAACCGGGCGATGCTCCGGTCAAGTTATCCAGGAACAAAATCTCTCGCGACATTCCTGCTGTCATAGTCTGGCACTAACGATCTATTAACCATAATGGTGTCTTACTCGCGGAGTCGGAGTTTGTGCGACGCACGCCTTCCTTTGACCAAATTTGACGGCAAGAAGGCGGAAGAAGAGCTTGGAAGCTTGACCAGGGCTTTGGGCGGCGGCCGCCAGACATTCTTGCGTGATCACTTCGTGCCGCCCGGTCAAGCGCCGGGCGTTTGGATTCGGGGATTTTGGATCTATGGAACAAGTAGGATTGGCAGCAGCCACGACCGACGTCAGCCTCTGGTCGCTTTTCATGCAGGCCGGCATCGTCGTCAAGCTGGTCATGCTCGGCCTTATCGCCGCTTCGGTGTGGACCTGGGCGATCGTCATCGACAAATATCTGGCCTACGGACGCGCCCGTCGCCAGTTCGACAAGTTCGAGCAGGTCTTCTGGTCGGGCCAGTCGCTGGAAGAACTCTATCGGACGCTTTCCGAGCGCAACAATACGGGCCTTGCGGCGATCTTCGTCGCGGCGATGCGCGAATGGAAGAAGTCCTTCGAGCGTGGTGCGCGTTCGCCGATCGGTCTGCAAATGCGTATTGACCGCGCCATGGACGTCACACTCGCCCGTGAATCCGAATATCTCTCGGCCCGTCTCGGCTCGCTTGCGACGATCGGTTCGGCCGGTCCGTTTATCGGTCTGTTCGGCACGGTCGTCGGTATCATGACCTCGTTCCAGGCAATCGCCGGTTCGAAGTCGACCAACCTTGCGGTTGTGGCGCCCGGTATCGCGGAAGCGCTGCTCGCGACCGCCATCGGTCTCGTCGCCGCTATCCCGGCGGTTATCGCCTACAACAAGTTCTCCGCCGATGCCGGCAAGCTCTCGGGTCGCATGGAAGGCTTTGCGGATGAATTCTCCGCCATCCTTTCGCGCCAGATCGACGAGAAGCTGCAGCCGCGCCAGGCCGCGCAGTAACGGAGTAGACGACCATGGGTATGGCTGTAGGCGGCAATAGCGGAGGAGGCGGCGGACGCCGCCGCCGCGGCCGCAACAAGGGGGTTATCTCCGAAATCAACGTGACGCCGCTCGTCGACGTCATGCTCGTGCTGCTCATCATCTTCATGGTGGCGGCCCCGATGATGACGGTCGGTGTTCCGATCGATCTGCCGGAAACGCAGGCCAAGGCGCTGAATTCCGAGACGCAGCCGATCACGATCTCGGTCAAGAACAACGGCGAAGTCTATCTGCAGGAAACGCCGATCCCGGCTGAGGAAATTGCTGCAAAGCTCGAGGCGATCGCCACCACCGGTTACAACGAGCGCATCTTCGTGCGCGGCGATGCGACTGCGCCTTACGGCGTGATTGCTGACGTCATGGCCCGTATCCAGGGCGCGGGTTTCAAGAATATCGGCCTCGTGACGCAGCAGAAGAAGGACCAGTAACGCTCAAGATGAAGACCAGCGTCGTCACATCTGCGGTTCTGCACGGGCTGGTGCTTACCTGGGCGCTGGTGTCGCTGGGCGCTCCGGAATCTTTCAAGGTGGAGGATTTCGAGGCAATGCCGGTCGATCTCGTGCCGGTGGAATCCATCACGCAGATGCAGCAGGGCGATAAGAAGGCTCCAATGAAGGAGACCTCTGCGCCTGTGCCCACGACGCGGCCGCCAATCCCGGAGCCGTCGGAAAACGCCGGTGATAATAAGGTCGATCTGAAGACGCCGCCGGTTCCGAACGCCAAGCCGAGCAACAGCGACGCGGCCGCTGCCAATTCGAGCGACAAGCCCCAGTCGCAGATCGACCCGAAGCCGAACGACGTCAAGGAAGTCAACAAGGAAGAGACCGAGGTCGAGCAGCCAAAGCAAGTCGCTTCCATTCCCCAGACCAAGCCGGCAGAAATAACGCCGCCGCCGAAGCCTGAGGAAAAGCCGCCGGAAGAGCAGGCCAAGCCTGAGGAGCCGCCGAAGCCGGATGCGGAAGCACTGCCGGACAAGGTGCCGACCCCGGTCGTCAAGCCGCAGGTAAAGCCGCCGGAGCAGAAACCGGCCGAAAAACCACCGGAGAAGACCCCGGATCAGCCGAAGGCTGCGGAAGTGCCGACGGACAAGAAGAAGGCTGACAAAAAGCAGGAAGTGGCGAAATCCGCTTCGTCGATGAAGAGTGACTTCAACGCGGATGAGATTTCCGCACTGTTGAACAAGACGGATCCGTCTGCCGGAGGCACGAAGCGTTCGACGCAGGAAGCATCGCTGGGCGCGAAGAAGGCCACGAACGGCGCCTCGAAACTGTCGCTTAGTGAAATGGATGCGCTGAAAAGCGCGATCGCCGGCAACTGGTCGGTCATTCCCGGCATGGAAGGCATGGCTGACGTGCGCATCAAGGTTCATATGAAGCTTGATCAGGACGGCAATATCATTGGCGAGCCGGAAGTCGAAGCTACCGGTGGCGACAATGATTCCACCCGCCGGGCTCTGGCCGGCGGTGCCTATCGCGCCATCATGAAATCAGCGCCTTTCTCAAGTCTGCCGAAAGACAAATACGACGCCTGGAACGAAGTCGTCGTCAACTTTGATCCGAGCGATCTGGGAATCTAGATGCTGCACCGGCGATTCCATTTTGCGAAGTCTTTCGGGACCATGGCGATATTGGCGATTGCTTGCACGCTTTCTCCTAATGCGCGTGCTGAGACTGTCGTCCGCAAAGAAAGCGGTACGAATGTGCCGATGATAAGCCGAGCGACCATGGACGCAATGAAACGCTCGGTCGCTGACCGTTTCATACTCCCTGGTAACCTCAAGGATGCCGGCAGCGTCAAACTGCAATTTCGTGTGAAGCTCGGCAAAGACGGCAAGATCTTGGGAACCCCTGAGGCTGACGCCAGCGGTGGTAGCGAGGCCACGCGTAAAACCATTAGGACGCTGCGTTTCGTGCGATCGTCCGCGCGGCTCCTTTCACGATGCTCCCAAAAGATAAATACGATGGCTGGAAGGAAGTTATCTTTAACTTCGATGCCAGCGACCTGAACCCATAAATGCTGAAAGGCTGTTTGGTATGACAAAGTGTTCCTTCTTCCGCGCCATCATGGTCGCTGCCGGTCTGATGACCGCCGCTGCCTTCGCGACGCCGGCCAACGCACTTGTTGAGATCAACATCAATAAGGGTAACGTCCAGCCGCTGCCGATCGCGGTAACGGACTTCCTGCAGGGCAACATGGGTGCGCAGGTTTCACAGGTCATCGCGGCCGACCTGCAGCGGTCTGGACTGTTTGCGCCGATCAACAAGACAGCCTTCATCGAGAAGATTTCCAATCCGGACGCCTCGCCGCGCTTCGAGGATTGGAAGGTCATCAACGCTCAGGCACTGGTCACAGGCCGCGTCACCCAGGAGGCGGATGGCCGTCTTCGCGCCGAGTTCCGTCTGTGGGACACGTTCGCCGGTCAGCAGATGACCGGCCAACAGTTCTACACGCAGCCGGAGAACTGGCGCCGTGTCGCGCACATTATCGCTGATGCGATTTATAAGCAGATCACCGGCGAAGAGGGCTATTTCGACACCCGCGTCGTCTTCGTGTCCGAATCCGGCACCAAGCAACAGCGCAAGCGTCAGCTTGCCATCATGGACCAGGATGGCTTCAACGTGCGCATGCTGACTGACGGCAGCGACCTCGTTCTGACGCCGCGCTTCTCGCCGAGCCGGCAGGAAGTGACCTACATGTCCTTCGCAAACCAGCAGCCGCGCGTCTATCTGCTGCAGCTCGAAACCGGGCAGCGCGAAGTGGTCGGCAACTTCCCGGGCATGACCTTCTCGCCGCGCTTCTCTCCCGATGGCCAGAAGGTCATCATGAGCCTGCAGCAGGAAGGCAACTCGAACATCTACACGATGGATCTGCGTTCGCGTACGACGACCCGCCTGACATCAACGGCCGCGATCGACACTTCGCCCTCCTATTCGCCCGACGGCAATCGCATCGCCTTCGAAAGCGACCGCGGCGGACAGTCGCAGATCTACGTCATGAATGCCGATGGTTCGGGCCAGACCCGAATCTCCTTCGGTGACGGCAGGTACTCGACGCCGGTCTGGTCGCCACGCGGCGATCTGATCGCTTTCACCAAGCAGTCGGGCGGCAAATTCTCGATCGGCGTCATGAAGCCGGATGGTTCGGGTGAACGTATCCTAACCACGGGTTTCCACAACGAAGGTCCGACCTGGGCGCCGAATGGCCGCGTCATCATGTTCTTCCGCCAGGCGGCAGGTGCGGGCGGCCCGCAGCTCTATTCGATCGATCTGACGGGCTACAATGAGCAGGCGATCAAGACGCCGGCCTATGGTTCGGACCCGGCCTGGTCGCCGCTTCTTGAGTAGTGGACGAGCGGAAATTCGCCTTCATGTCGCCGCAAAGTCCTGAAAATGGGCGATGCAGGGACAAATCAACGAATCGTTAACCATAATCTTTGATGGCCGGTTAACCGAGTGCGGTTACTGTCCGGAAACCCTGATTGAAGTCGCAAGGAGACCCGGCCATGAGCCGAATTCACACCCCGGCAATGAGCCGTCTGCAGAATTTCGCCCGCAACCCCGTCATGATCGCGCTTGTCGCCGGTCTCGCTCTTGCGGGCTGCGCCAACAAGAAGAACGTGCCGAACAGCGCCGGTGATCTCGGCCTCGGTGCCGGTGCGGCAACGCCGGGCTCTGCCCAGGACTTCACGGTCAATGTCGGTGACCGCATCTTCTTCGACACCGACTCCACGTCGATCCGCGCCGATGCCGCCCAGACGCTCGACCGTCAGGCTCAGTGGCTCGGTCGCTACCCGAACTATGCAATCACCGTCGAAGGCCATGCCGACGAGCGCGGCACGCGCGAATACAACCTTGCTCTCGGCGCTCGCCGCGCGGCAGCGGCCAAGGATTATCTCGCTTCGCGCGGCGTCCCCGCCCAGCGCATGAAGACGATCTCCTACGGCAAGGAACGTCCGGTCGCCGTCTGCGACGATATTTCGTGCTGGTCGCAGAACCGCCGTGCCGTCACTGTTCTCGGCGGCGCAGGCATGTAATTTCCGGCAAAACCCGGAATTTGAGAAGGCGGTCCTTTGCGGGCCGCCTTTCTTTTTGACCACACTTTGGCCAGACTCCGTTGCTTTTTGAGAGCAATTGGAAAAATCTCCTGTTCGTGCCATCGAGGCGCGAAGAATCACTGGGACAGGACGATACAAAAATGAAGAAACTAGTCGTGGCAGGCATGCTGTGCCTTGCGGCCGTGACCGGGAGCGAGCGAGCGGCTTATTCCGCTTCGTTCTTCGGCTTGCACATTGGCGGCCAATCCGCGCAACAGAGCCAGCCGGCAGCACCCGTCGTCAACGTGCAGAACAGCGGCGCGGAAGTCCGTATCCAGCAGATGGAAGACCAGATGCGGCAGTTGAACGGTCGTATCGAGGAAATGAGCTATCAGCTCCTCCAGATGCAGGAGACGATCCGCAAGCAGCAGGAAGACAACGAATTCCGCTTCCAGCAACTCGAAAAGACGGGCGGCGCGAGCGGTGGCGGCGGTGCCAAGGCACCGGTGAAGAAGAGCGAGGCAGATGTCGCTCCGCCGGCTTCAGGCGGTGGCGACGATATCGCCAAGGTCATCCAAGCCCCGCAGGGAGCCGAAACGGCTCCCTCCACCAACATGCCGGCCGATGGCGGCCTCGGCCAGCCGCCGCGCGAGCTGGGCTCCATGGATTTCGATCAGAATGGTAATCAGATCGGCGGTTCGGTGAATCAAGGTGCAACGGTCGGTTCCGCGCCGCTTCCGGATGCTGCGCCGAAGGGAAATAGTCTTCCAGGCGTAACCGCACCGCAGCAGACAGCTTCGCTCGGCAGCGAATCCGATCAATACAAGGCCGCCTATGGTCACGTGCTTTCCGGCGATTACAACATTGCCGAGCAGGAATTCACGCAGTACATCGGCCGCTATCCGAACAGCGCACGGACTCCGGACGCGAATTTCTGGCTCGGTGAAGCACTTTATTCCCAAGGCAAATTCAATGAGGCGGCGAAGACTTTCCTGAACGCCCATCAGAAATATGCCACCTCCGAAAAGGCGCCGGAGATGCTGCTGAAGCTGGGCATGTCGCTTGCCGCGCTCGACAATACCGAGACTGCCTGTGCGACGCTGCGCGAAGTTTCGAAGCGCTATCCGAAGGCTTCCCGCGCCGTCATAAATAAGGTCGCGAGCGAACAGAAGCGTCTCGCCTGCTGAGGTCTTCCGGTTTGTTTCCGGAGGATCCCATTTCCCCTGAGGCGGCAGTCGACCGTTTCCTCACCTCGCTGAAGACGCCTGTGCGCATTCTGGTCGCGATCTCGGGCGGAAGCGATTCCACCGGCCTGCTCCTCCTGCTTTCCGAAGCGCTGAAGGCCGCTCCCAATCTTTCCATTTCCCTTTGCGCCGCGACCATCGACCACGCGCTGCGCCCCGAATCTGCAGACGAGGCGCGTCAGGTCGCAGCCCTCTGCACATCGCTCGGCATTCCGCACCGGACGATAATCTGGCAGGGCGCGAAGCCGAAAACCGGCATCATGGCTGCCGCGCGTGAGGCGCGTTACGGTCTTCTCGCCGAGGGGGCGGAAGCGTTTGAAGCCAACCTTATCGTCACCGGGCATACGGCCGACGATCAGCGTGAGACGTTACGGATGCGGGGGATGCGGGCGGAGCAGATTTCGACCGGCATTGCCGATGCGGTGCTCTTCGACCGGCGCTTCTGGATCCTGCGGCCGCTGCTTTTCTCCACCCGTGCCGATATTCGCGCTTTCCTGAGCGCACGAGACGTGTCGTGGATCGACGATCCCAGCAACGAGGATATGAAATACGAACGCGTGCGGATGCGCCGGCAGCTATCGGCCGAAGCCGGTGCAGAGAGAGATATGCGCGGGGCCGGGCAGGAGCGGCTGGCTCTTGCGTCCGAGGGAGCCGAATGGCTGGATCGATATTTCAGGCTTCATGGCGGCCTGCTCGGGCAAGTGATGCCTGACGGTCTGAAGCAGGATCACGCCGTCCTCGATTATGCGCTCGGCCGCCTGGCTGCCGTTTTCGGCGGGCAGTCGTTTGTGCCGGGGAGGGTGCAGATGGAGCGGCTTCTTGCGTTTACTGTTGGCGGCAAGCCGGGGCGAATGACTGTCGGCAGGGTGGTATTCGATCTGCGGCGTGATGGGCTATATCTGGCGCGTGAGAGCCGTGGAATCCTGCCTCTGGTGCTTCGGCCGGGAGAGGCCGGGGTTTGGGATGGACGGTTCGCGGCACGCAATGGATCGGTGGCCTCGATCGCAATCGAAGCCGCGGCCACACACTCCCCCTCATTCCTGTGCTTGTCACAGGAATCCAGCGTGCCCAAGTCCTTGGGCACGGAAGACTCTCTTTCGCTGCATATGGAGTCATTCACCGCGCGGACGCGCGGTGGCTGGATTCCTATGACAAGCACAGGAACGAGGGAGCATCATTTGGGGCACCTTCCCAAAGCAGCATGGAAGCGCGCAATCGCCTCGGCGCCGGCCTTGTCCGCGGAAGGAGCTTATTTAGCTTCAGAATCCGTCCGATCCATCGATTTGGCGCCCTATTTTGCCCCCTTCGACCGCTTTTTGACACGATTTGATTTCACCTTTGCCGACAGGCTTTCGGCAGTTTTCTCAAGAGCGCCCTATGCGGAGCCGCCTTTAAGAAGTATTGACGGAAAAACGATCTGACAGAGTGGATCGCCTTGGCAATGGCTTGGCGCAACCCTATGTTAGAGACCAAATATGACGGCCGCCATGAGGCGACTGTCCAGTGCTGGGGAGTTCGATGAACCCTAACTTACGTAATTTCGCATTGTGGGCGATCATAGCGTTGCTGCTGATTGCCCTCTTCAGTATGTTCCAGACGGCTCCGGCGCAGACGGGTTCCCGCGAAATCCCTTATTCGCAGTTCCTGCGTGAGGTTGATGCGGGCCGGGTGAAGGATGTCGTGGTCACCGGTAACAGGCTGACCGGGACATATCTGGAAAACAACAATACCTTCCAGACCTATTCGCCCGTCATCGACGACAATCTGCTCGAGCGCCTGCAGGGCAAGAATGTCGCCGTCACTGCGCGCCCGGAAACCGATGGTTCTTCCGGCTTCCTGAGCTATCTCGGGACGCTGCTGCCCATGCTCTTGATCCTCGGTGTCTGGCTGTTCTTCATGCGCCAGATGCAGGGTGGTTCGCGTGGCGCGATGGGCTTCGGCAAATCCAAGGCCAAGCTTCTGACCGAGGCGCATGGCCGTGTGACCTTTGATGACGTTGCTGGTGTGGATGAGGCAAAGCAGGACCTGGAAGAAATCGTCGAGTTCCTGCGTGACCCGCAGAAGTTCCAGCGCCTCGGCGGCAAGATTCCGCGCGGCGTGCTGCTCGTCGGCCCTCCGGGTACCGGTAAGACGCTGCTTGCCCGCTCGGTTGCCGGCGAAGCCAACGTTCCGTTCTTCACCATTTCCGGTTCTGACTTTGTTGAAATGTTCGTCGGTGTCGGTGCAAGCCGCGTCCGCGACATGTTCGAACAGGCCAAGAAGAATGCGCCCTGCATCATCTTCATCGACGAAATCGACGCCGTCGGCCGCCATCGCGGCGCCGGTCTCGGCGGCGGTAACGATGAACGCGAGCAGACGCTGAACCAGCTTCTCGTCGAGATGGACGGCTTCGAAGCCAATGAAGGCATCATCCTGATCGCCGCGACCAACCGTCCCGACGTTCTCGATCCGGCGCTGCTGCGTCCGGGTCGTTTCGACCGCCAGGTCGTTGTTCCGAACCCTGACATCGTCGGCCGTGAGCGTATCCTGAAAGTTCATGCCCGCAACGTTCCGCTGGCACCGAATGTCGATCTCAAGGTTCTGGCCCGCGGTACGCCCGGCTTCTCAGGTGCCGACCTGATGAACCTCGTCAACGAAGCTGCTCTCATGGCCGCCCGCCGCAACAAGCGCGTCGTGACCATGCAGGAATTCGAAGACGCTAAGGACAAGATCATGATGGGTGCGGAGCGCCGCTCTTCGGCCATGACCGAGGCGGAAAAGAAGCTCACCGCTTATCACGAGGCCGGTCACGCCATCACTGCGCTCAACGTCGCGGTCGCCGATCCGTTGCACAAGGCAACGATCATTCCGCGCGGCCGTGCGCTTGGCATGGTCATGCAGCTTCCCGAGGGCGACCGCTACTCGATGAGCTACAAATGGATGATCTCGCGCCTTTGCATCATGATGGGCGGTCGCGTCGCCGAAGAGCTGACCTTCGGCAAGGAGAACATCACTTCGGGTGCTTCCTCCGACATCGAGCAGGCGACCAAGCTTGCCCGTGCGATGGTCACCCAGTGGGGCTTCTCCGATGAGCTCGGCCAGGTTGCTTATGGCGAGAACCAGCAGGAGGTCTTCCTCGGTCATTCCGTCTCGCAGTCGAAGAATGTCTCTGAAGCGACCGCGCAAAAGATTGACAATGAAGTGCGCCGCCTGATCGACGAGGCCTATACCCAAGCCCGCACGATCCTGACGGAAAAACACGACGAATTCGTCGCGCTCGCCGAAGGGCTGCTCGAATACGAGACGCTGACCGGCGAAGAGATCAAAGCGCTGATCCGTGGCGAAAAGCCTGCGCGCGATCTTGGCGATGATTCGCCTCCGAGCCGCGGCTCGGCCGTGCCGAAGGCCGGTGTGCGCCCAGCTTCCAAGGGTGATGAACCCGAGGGCGGGCTGGAACCTCAGCCTCACTGAAATTGAACAGGAATTTGCTTAAAGGGCCGGATTTCCACAGGGAATCCGGCCCTTTTAATATTAGTAACAGGATATAATCGGTTTTCTTGGTAATTTACGTGCCGGTTACGCGGTTTTGTGGCATTCCGCTGATTAAAGACAAGTCTGATCAAGGTTTTGGGCGCAGCACCAATCTTTGAAGCCGGATTCTTGCTTGAGGAATGCGTAAGCTTCTACGGCGCGCGGAAAGCGCAGGAGTGCATATGAAAAGACGCTATTTTGGGACGGACGGCATCCGAGGCCAAGCCAATATCTTCCCCATGACGCCGGACCTTGCGATGCGGGTCGGCATCGCGGCAGGAACAATTTTCCGTAACGGCGCCCACCGCCATCGTGTGGTGATCGGCAAGGATACGCGCTTGTCGGGATATATGCTGGAGAATGCCCTCGTGGCCGGCTTTACCGCGGCGGGACTGGACGTGTTCCTGCTCGGTCCTATTCCCACACCTGCGGTTGCCATGCTGACGCGCTCGCTGCGATGCGATATCGGCGTGATGATTTCGGCCTCGCACAATCCGTTCCAGGATAACGGTATCAAGCTTTTCGGTCCTGATGGTTACAAACTCTCCGATGACATCGAAGCACAGATCGAGGACCTGCTCGACAAGGATCTATCGGGACAGCTTGCCAAGGCTGAGGAAATCGGCCGAGCCAAGCGTGTCGATGGCGATATCTATCGCTATCTCGAGCACGTCAAACGCACGTTGCCGCGCGACGTGACCTTGCAGGGCCTGCGCGTCGCGGTCGACTGCGCCAACGGTGCGGCCTACAAGGTGGCGCCTGCCGTCCTCTGGGAGCTCGGCGCCGACGTGGTAACGATCGGCAACGATCCAAACGGCACGAACATCAACCTGAATTGCGGCTCCACCAGCCCGGTCGCCCTGCAGAAGAAAGTCGACGAAGTGCGTGCCGATATCGGCATTGCGCTCGACGGCGATGCGGATCGCGTCATCATCGTCGATGAGAACGGCTCGATCGTCGACGGCGATCAGCTGATGGCCGTCATTGCCGAAAGCTGGGCCGAGAGCCAGCAGCTGCGCGGCAACGGTATCGTTGCGACCGTCATGTCCAATCTTGGCCTCGAGCGTTTCCTTGAGGACAAGGGGCTCGGCCTTGCCCGCACGAAGGTCGGCGACCGCTATGTCGTCGAGCATATGCGCCAGCATAATTACAATGTCGGCGGCGAGCAATCCGGCCATATCGTGCTTTCGGATTACGGCACGACCGGCGACGGTCTCGTTGCCGCGCTGCAGATTCTGGCGGCCGTCAAGCGTACCGGCAAGACGGTCAGCGAAATCTGCCGCCGCTTCGAGCCTGTGCCGCAGCTTCTGCGCAATGTCCGCATTGCCGGCGGCAAGCCGCTGGAGGACCTGCAGGTGGTCAAGGCGATTGCCGATGCGGAAGCCGAGCTTTCCAAGAATGGCCGTCTCGTCATCCGCCCGTCCGGCACCGAGCCGCTGATCCGCGTCATGGCGGAAGGCGACGACCGGGCGCAGATCGAGCGCATCGTCAACGATCTCATCGGCACGATTTCGAGCGTACGCAGCGCCGCCTGAAAGCGCCGCAAAAAGGATTGAAAGCCGGCCTTCGTGCCGGCTTTTTTATTGGCGTTGCGCGAGCCAGACCGTGTGGCTGCCGCAGGCGGGGTCTTCGACCTTGTGGGCGACGACTGTGAGGCCGTGTTCGGTGAGCAGGGCGCGATATTCATCCGGACTGAGGAGCAGTTTTTATTTGTCGTCTTGCAGATTCCAGAAGTCGAAACAGGCAGATGGCCCGTATTTACTTTTTCGAAACATGTTCTGCCGTGAATATTCGAATTACTTCTTATGGTTAAGCAGCTTTTAACGTTTCCGATTCATTATCCATAAAAAGCGTAACCGTTTTGGCGGCAGCACGCCGACGCAACCGACTGGAGTGAATCCATGAAACGAACCTTGTCCGGTATCTTCGCCGCGCTGTTGATCGCGTCGAACGCCTATTCTGCCGATCTTGCTCCGGTCGAGCCCGTGCCGGAACAGCTGCCGGAAGTCGCCGTTACCGAATCGACCGGCTGGTACCTGCGCGGTGATATCGGTTACGCCTTCACTGATCTACGCGGCGCGAAGTTCTTCCAGGGGAGCAATGCTCTGGAAGCCGATTTCGACGATGCCGATCTAGACGATAGCTGGATGATAGGCGGCGGTGTCGGTTACCAGATCAACAACTATCTGCGCACCGACCTCACCTTCGACTACCTCACCAACGCTGACTTCCACGGCTCGACGACTGGCGGCGGCGCGGCCTTCGGTGCCTGCGCTGTGGCATGTACTTCGACAGATGTATCGTCGATGACGGCCTATACATTGCTCGCCAACGTTTACGTCGACCTCGGCACCTACGCCTACTTCACGCCCTATGTCGGTGCCGGTATCGGTGGTTCCTATGTCAAGTGGGACGATCTCCAGAACGTTGCCTGCGCCGACGACGGCAGCGGTTGCGATGACGGAGTCATTCACGGCGGCCGCAGCGGCTGGCGTTTCAGCTACGCTCTCATGGCCGGTGCCTCGATCGACGTGACCTGCAACGTCAAGGCCGATGTCGGCTACCGCTATCTGCATATCAACGGCGGCGACATGTTCGGCTATAACGAAAACGGCGGCCCGGGCCGCGACCGCGGCATCAACGTCCACGAAGCCCGCGTCGGCGCCCGTTACCTCTTCGACGGCTGCGCCCAGCCGGTTGCCTACGAACCGCCAGAAATTCCGCTGCAGCAGCCGGTCTATAAGTAGGACCAGAGCTTCAGAGATTATCGAAAGCCGCCCGGAGGGGCGGCTTTTTCGTTTCAGCGAGTGTTTCTGGAGACCATTGCCAGAATGATTTCAAAAAGTTCGCTCTCAGCCTGTCTGGCCGTGATTTCACCCGTTACGGCGGCGTAAGAGAGAGTTTCGGCAGCGCCGAGCATTGCCCAGAGGCTGGCTGAAGCGATGGCCCCTGCACCGACGAAGGGGGCAAGCACGGATCTGCACTGGTCCATGAAAACTACCTGACACTCATGCTTGACCTTTTCCAATTCCGGGGAACTCGCCAAAGCTGCGATCACATCGGGAATTTCACGCCCCTGTGTGAGAACGCAATCGATATAGGAGGCGGCCATCACCTTTGCCTTGTCGATCAGTGCCTGTCCGCTTTCACGAAGCGCAGTATTCATCAGCGCCGTCTGCCGATCGTCAAATTCGCGGTAAAGTTCAGCAAGCAGTCCTGGCCGTGTGCCGAAATGATCGTAGACGACAGGTTTCGTCACGCCCGCTTGTTCGGCGAGCCGGCCAAGCGTCAGCGCATCGGTCCCTTCTTCCCGGATCAGCTGCCACGACACGTCCAGAAGCTGTCGATGCCGTTCCTCTCTCGAAAGCCGGCGGCGCGGGCGCGCGGTGGTGCCGTTATGTCGGTTGTCAACGCTTGACATCATAACCTACGAAAAGTAACTTACCAAAGGTAGATTACGAAAAGTATATAAGCCGGCGACCTTGCTCGCAAGCGTCGATCAGGAGGTTTCGACATGCATGCACTCATCGTTCTCGCTCATCCCGATTCTGGTTCTCTCAGCCATGGCGTTGCTGTGCAAATTGCCGCGGGCATATTGGCGTTCGACGGCGCCAACTCCTTCGACATCGCGGATCTAACGGATGAGGCTTTCGATCCCAGATTCAGCGAAGCCGATATTGCTGCCCATCGCCGCAAAGCTGCGCCCCCCGCCGATGTCGCCGCCGAGCAGGCGAGAATCGATCGCGCTGATGCGCTTGTATTGGTCTATCCCGTCTATTGGTGGTCGATGCCGGCCCTGATGAAAGGCTGGATCGATCGCGTCTTTGCCAATGGCTGGGCTTATGACGATGTACCCGGCAGCAAGGTCGTGAAGAAGCTCGGGCATCTGCGGGTGCATCTCGTCGGTATCGGTGGTGCAGATGTCAGCACCTATGAGCGGCACGGCTATCTCAACGCCATGAGGACGCAGATCGACCATGGCATTTTCGACTACTGCGGCGCCCATGTCGTGATGTCGGAACTGTTTCTCGACTCGGATGCGGGAAATGCTGCTGCCCATATCGAGGCGGCGTCTTGCATTGGTCGCAACATCTTCAATTTTCAGGGCCGCTGTACCGCAAGCAGTGCGGCGTAACCGGAAAGACGATCGCCACTGCGGCAAAATATCCTCCAGAAACGACGTCAGCCGCTTGACTATGACGGGCTTCGCCCATAAACACGGCGGCGGGACACTCCTCCCCAACGAGGAGCCATCTATCTGGAAGGGTAGCAATATGGCGAATACCGCAAAGCCGGACGTGCGTCCGCAAAACACTCATTTTTCTTCTGGCCCTTGCGCGAAACGTCCTGGTTGGACGCTCGAAGCTCTTTCCGACGCGGCCCTTGGCCGTTCGCACCGCGCGAAAGTCGGCAAGGCCAAGCTGAAGCAGGCCATCGATCTCACCCGCGAAATTCTGGAAGTGCCTGCGGATTACCGCATCGGCATCGTTCCTGCTTCCGATACCGGCGCCGTCGAGATGGCGCTCTGGTCGCTGCTCGGTGAACGCGGCGTCGACATGGTCGCCTGGGAAAGCTTCGGTGCCGGCTGGGTTACCGACGTCGTCAAGCAGCTGAAGCTGAAGGACGTTCGCAAGATCGAAGCCGGTTACGGCGAACTTCCCGACCTTTCCACTGTCGATTTCGACCGTGACGTGGTCTTTACCTGGAACGGCACAACCTCGGGCGTTCGCGTTCCGAATGCCGATTTCATCCCTGCCGACCGCAAGGGCCTGACGATCTGCGATGCGACGTCTGCCGCTTTCGCGCAGAACCTCGATTTCGCCAAGCTCGATGTCGTCACCTTCTCCTGGCAGAAGGTTCTGGGCGGCGAGGGTGCGCATGGCATCCTCATCCTGTCGCCGCGCGCCGTCGAACGTCTCGTCTCCTATCAGCCGGCATGGCCGCTGCCGAAGATCTTCCGCCTGACCTCGGGCGGCAAGCTCATCGAAGGCATCTTCCAGGGCGAAACGATCAACACGCCGTCGATGCTCTGCGTCGAGGACTATATCGATGCGCTTCTCTGGGCCAAGCAGCTCGGCGGCCTCAAGGCTCTGATCGGTCGCGCCGACGCCAATGCTAAGACCATCGCCGATTTCGTCGCCGCAAACGACTGGATTGCCAATCTGGCCGTCAAGCCGGAGATCGAATCCAATACCTCGATCTGCCTGAAGATCGTCGACAAGGATGTGGCTGCTCTCGATGCCGATGGCCAGGCAAATTTCGCCAAGGGCCTCGTCGCTCTCCTCGAAAAGGAAGGTGTCGCTTACGACATCGGCGCTTACCGTGACGCTCCGTCCGGGCTGCGCATCTGGGCGGGTGCTACGATCGAAACCGCCGACATGCAGAAGCTGATGCCGTGGCTCTCCTGGGCCTTTGAAACCCAAAAAGCCGCGCTTTCCCAGGCTGCCGCCTGACGTGATCGCATCCGGCTCCGCCTGATGGCGGAGCCCCGCATTCCGAATTCATTCATCGCTGAACTCTTTGAAGGAGGCCCTCATGGCACCTCGCGTTCTCGTATCCGACGAACTGTCGGAAACCGCCGTCCAGATCTTCCGTGATCGCGGCGTCGAAGTCGATTTCCAGCCGCAGCTCGGCAAGGACAAGGACAAGCTGTTCGAAGTCATCGGCAATTATGATGGTCTCGCCATCCGTTCCGCCACGAAGGTGACGGAGAAGATCATCGAAGCGGCCAAGAACCTCAAGGTCGTCGGCCGTGCCGGTATCGGCGTCGACAATGTCGATATCCCGGCTGCGTCGCGCCGCGGTATCATCGTCATGAACACGCCCTTCGGCAACTCGATCACGACTGCCGAACACGCAATCGCCCTGATGTTTGCGGTCGCCCGCCAGCTTCCGGCTGCCGACACCTCCACGCAGGCCGGCAAGTGGGAGAAGTCGAAGTTCATGGGGGTCGAGATCACCGGCAAGATACTCGGCGTCATCGGCGCCGGCAATATCGGCTCCATCGTCTGTGCCCGCGCCATCGGCCTCAAGATGCACGTCGTCGCTTATGACCCGTTCCTCTCCAAGGAGCGTGCCGAGGAAATGGGCGTCACCAAGGTCGAGCTCGACGAGCTGCTCGCCCAGGCAGATTTCATCACGCTGCATGTGCCGATGACGGACAAGACGCGCGGGATCCTGAACAAGGAAGCGCTTGCCAAGACGAAGCCCGGCGTTCGCATCATCAACTGCGCCCGCGGCGGTCTCGTCGATGAGGCAGCGCTCGCCGATGCCATCAGGTCCGGCCATGTCGCCGGCGCTGCCTTCGACGTCTTCGAAGTCGAACCCGCCAAGGAAAGCCCGCTCTTCGGCCTGCCGAACGTCGTCTGCACGCCGCATCTCGGCGCTTCGACCACGGAAGCGCAGGAGAACGTCGCTCTGCAGGTTGCCGAGCAGATGGCAGACTACCTCGTCAAGGGTGCGGTTTCGAACGCCATCAACATGCCCTCGATAACAGCCGAGGAAGCGCCGATCCTGAAGCCGTTCATCAAGCTCGCCGATGTTCTCGGCGCCTTTGTCGGCCAGGTTACGGAAGAGCCGATCAAGGAAATCGAGATCCTCTACGACGGCGTTACGGCCAGCATGAACACCCGCGCGCTGACCTCTGCGGTTCTCGCAGGCCTGATCCGCTCGCAGGTTGCCGACGTCAACATGGTTTCGGCGCCGATCATGATCAAGGAAAAGGGCATCATTCTTTCCGAGGTAAAGCGCGACAAGTCGGGCGTCTTCGACGGCTATATCAAGCTGACCGTGACGACGGAATCCATGACGCGCTCGATTGCCGGCACGGTCTTCTCCGACGGTAAGCCGCGCTTCATCCAGATCAAGGGCATCAACCTCGACGCCGATGTCGGCAGCCATATGATCTACATCGCCAATACCGACGTTCCCGGCATGATCGGCTTCATCGGCACGACGCTGGGTGCTGCCGACGTCAACATTGCCAACTTCCAGCTCGGCCGCGACAAGCAGGGCGGCGACGCCATCGCTCTGCTCTATGTCGATGCTGCGGTTGACGATGCCGTTCTGAACAAGTTGACAGCGCATCCGGCGATCCGCCAGGCAAAGCTGCTGGCCTTCAACGTCGACTGAGTTTTCCTCCCAAGGAAGATGTGCAAAACCCGGCGCGGTCTCCGCGTCGGGTTTTTATATAGGACCCTGGGTGCGTTATCGACTGATGACGTTCAGTGGCGGCTGGTTTCATTGTCATGATGAAGGAAAGCGTCCCGGCTCTCATCGAGAACCCTGAAGAATTCGTCCCAGGAAATATCTTCGACAGCATTTGCCGGCTTGCCGAAATCGATGCGAACCGTACCGCTTCTCATGCGGGCGGGATGGCCGCCGCGTGCCTCGATCCATTCGCGGATTCTGTCGTGATCTGTCATTGCCGATGCGCGCATCATCGCCTCCCTGCAGATGCGGTTGCAATTTCAGCATAAGTAACTCTTTGCGGGATGGATTGGTTCCATCTGCGGGATTGAGTTCGCATCCAAACCATACGTTGGTTTGAGCGGCGGAAGCTTTCAACCAAATCGCGATATGAGTGGCGTCGAAGGCTCTAACTGCTTGTTTAACAGGCGTTAGCTCAAAGTTTGAGCCGCCTATGATTGTGATTTTATTTAACTTTCCTGGTTATACTACGTTCAATATTGGTTCTAATTTCGCGTGAATTTCTCAATGGCCTCGTTTCAGACGATATCCGAGCAGTCCGAAGCTCTTGTTGATGATTTTCGTTCGCTGTTTGCGACGCATCCCTCTCCAATGTGGGTCTACGATCCGGATACGCTCCGCTTCCTGATCGTCAATGATGCTGCGCTTATGCTTTATGGCTACAGCGCAGAAGATTATCAGGGCATGACCGTGCTCGATATCCGCCCTGCTGCCGAACGGGAGCGGATGCTTAGCGCCGTTCATGATCGTACCGACATGGAGAAGGCCGAGCGCTGGACGCATCTGAAGGCCAATGGTGAGACCATCGAGGTTCTGACTTACGGCCGGGAGGTGCGCTTTGAAGGAAGGACTGCGATCCTGGCGATCGTGCAGGACCGCACTGAGGTGAACGCCGCCCGCCGCCAGATCACCGATACGCGTTCGCTGCTGGACAGCATTGTCGACAATCTGCCGATCGGCGTCTTCGTGAAGGATATGGAAGAGGATGGCCGCTACATCCTGCTGAACGAGGCGTGCGGCGAGATCATGGGCTTTCGTGCCGGCGACGTGATCGGACATGTGGACCGGGACTTTTTCCCCTCCGAGCAGACCGCCATCTTTCATGAGCAGGATCATGAGGCATTCGCCGCCGGCGAGACGATCAGCTTCGAGGAGACAATGGAGCGGGCCGACGGCGGTCAGCGGATCCTTCGCACCGTCAAGCGCGCCCTGCCGGCGCCTGAAGGGAAGGAGCCACGCTATCTGCTCGGCATCTCGCACGACGTGACGGAGGAGCGCGCAGTGGAAGCAAGGCTTGCGCATCTTGCCATGCATGACTCGCTGACGCGCCTGCCGAACCGTGCCGCCTTCTCCAAGCATATCCGCAAGCAGGCCATTACCGCTTCCATCGAAAAACCGGTGGCACTGCTCTACATCGACGTCGACCACTTCAAGACGGTCAATGACAGCAAGGGCCATGCTGCAGGTGATGCGCTTCTCTGCCAAGTGGCGGAGCGTCTGTTGGCGCTCGCCGATGAAGGCGACCTTGTGGCTCGTCTCGGTGGGGACGAATTCGCAGTCGTGCTGCAGCTTGTCGAGTCAGATCGAGCAGAGCGTTTCGCCAACCTGCTGCTCAAGTCACTTGCCAGGGCTTTTGATCTTGATGGCACGCGGGAGCATGTCACCTGCAGCATCGGCATTGCACTGGCGCCGGTCGATGCCGGCGAGGCCGATGTGCTGATGCGACATGCCGATCTCGCGCTCTATGCCGCCAAGGAAAGCGGCCGCTCGACCTATCGTTTCTATGAGCCTGCGATGCGGCTCGAGGCCGAGCGTCGGCATCATCTGACCGGCGAATTGCGTGATGCGCTGGAACACGGGCAGTTCGAGCTTTACTATCAGCCCATCGTTCAGCTCGAGGATGATGGCATCGGCGGTTTCGAGGCGCTGATCCGCTGGCGGCATCCGGTGCGCGGTCTTGTGCCGCCGATGGAATTCATTCCGCTGGCGGAGGAGACGGGACTGATCATTCCGATCGGCGACTGGGTCTTGCGGGAGGCCTGCCGCGTCGCAGCTTCGTGGCCGGAACATCTGAAGATCGCGGTCAATCTTTCCGTCAGCCAGTTCCGCCATGCAAGCCTGCTTTCCGGCGTCGTCGGTGCGCTCGATGAGGCGGGACTGCGTCCCGAGCGGCTGGAAATCGAGATCACCGAATCCGTCTTCCTGGCCGATGTGGCGCAGAGCCTGCCGCTGCTTCGGGCGCTGAAAGAACTCGGCGTGCGTATTGCGATCGATGATTTCGGTACGGGCTATTCGTCACTCAGCTATCTGCGCGCCTTCACCTTCGACAAGATCAAGCTCGACCGCAGTTTTGTGTCCGGCATCGAGACGGATCCCGGCAATCTGGCCATCGTGCGGGCCGTGGCCGGCATTGGCTCCGGCTTCAATGCCGTCACTCTTGCCGAGGGCATCGAGACCGAGGAGCAGTTGCAGAAGCTGCGGGCCGAAGGTTTCGGCGAGGTGCAGGGTTATCTTTTCGGCAAGCCCATGCCGCAGCATGAGGCTGAAGCATTGATCTACGGCCGACAGTTGAAGACAGCGTCAGCCTGAGATCGTGACATGGGATCAGCCTCGGTACGCGGTCCTGATTTATATTGAAAGCTTATTTGCCAGCAAACCAAGAATGCTGTTCACATCGGCCCTTCCTGGTTCGTTCGAATTCAGGTTTGGTGTCAGAAGGAGGCTTCATGCCTTCAGAACGGCATTCGGACAGCTTGTCCCACTGATCAGGCAATTCAGGTTTTGAAACGTGACGTCTGCAATCTCGCGCAAGGCCTCGGTGGTAAAAAAGCCCTGATGCCCCGTCACCAGAACATTGGGAAAAGTCATCAGCCGCTGAAAGACGTCGTCATCGATGATATCGGACGACCGATCATGAAAGAAAAGCGTGCTCTCCTCTTCGTAAACATCAATACCAAGAGCGCCCAAGCGACGGGACTTCAGTGCCAGAATGACCGCGCGCGTATCGATGAGTGCTCCGCGGGACGTATTGATCAGCATTGCGCTAGGTTTCATTAAACCCAGTCTCTCTCTGTTGATCATGTGTCGGTTGTGTTCAAAGAGCGGGCAGTGGAGCGTGACGATATCAGACCGTGCCAGCAGGCTATCCAGATCCACCATTTCGCCTATGGCTGTAAATTCCGGGGAGGGCGTTGGATCGAACCCCAGAATACGGCAGCCAAAACCGTTCATGATTTTTGCGACAGCGAGGCCGATCTTGCCTGTGCCGATGATGCCGACAGTCTTTCCGTGAAGGGTCATACCCAACAGGCCGTTGAGCATGAAATTGCCTTCCCGAACGCGGTTATAGGCGCGATGTGTGTGTCGATTAAGCGTCATGATCAGCGCTACCGTGTGTTCCGCGACGGCCTCCGGAGCGTAGGCGGGCACACGCGCGACGAGGAGACCAAGCTTTTGGGCGGCATCGATATCGACATTGTTGAAACCTGCGCAACGGAGAAAAACGCCCTTCACACCGAGCCTGTGTAAAGCCTCAAGGACGGGTGCATTCACGACATCGTTGACGAAGACGCATATGGCATCACAGCCCTGCGCAAAGGCTACCGTCTGCAAGGACAGACTGGCTTCCTGGTAAATCAGGTCGAAGGGCGCCGGTTCACGCCGATTTGCTTCGTCCAGGAAGTTCTTATCGTAGGTATGAGCGCTGAAAACGGCTATTTTCATGGGTAATCCTATCGTCGTGCTTGAGACTGCGCCCGCCTTCAATGAAAAAGCGTGGGACTGCCAGAATGCTTGCGCGTAGGCCCAACCAGCGTCTTCGTTGTCAAGCAAGTGGATACCGAGGCCATCGGATTTCTACAGCTTGTGAGAAGGAGGAAAATAAGGGGACGCCAAGTAAAATGGAGGCCCTCCAACTATCGCCCAGGCAAAAGTATTCCAGGTTAGACGCTAGCATCTATTACATGATGAAGCCCGTAGCATCGCGTAGTCTCTATCGGCGTGGGCGGCGCTTGCGGTCAGAAAGGGCATCAGTTTGAGATCATCATATCGAAAGCATCGGCCGCCTTGCTGCGATAGCGTTCTTCGTGACGCAGCAGGAAGAAGGGGCGGGGCAGAGGCGACATATTCACCTCGGTGAGAAGACCGTTGCGCAGCTTCATGGCAACGACGCTGCGCGACGTCAGTGTGGCGCCGATGCCAGCTTCGACGATGCCGACGAGCGGTTCGTTTTCCGGCAGCACCATCGCCACATCAAGAGCATCGATATCAAGGCCAGCCTGTTGCAGAAGGCTTTCGAAGGCGAGGCGGGTGCCGGACCCCTGTTCGCGCAGGACCCATTGCGTCTGAGGAAAATCGGCCGGGCTATGCGGTTTGCCGTCCGCCCAGGGGTGATCGGGGGCGACGACGACGATCATCTCGTCCAAGGCGACCTGTCTTGCCGAAACGCCGCGCCTGTCGCTCGGCCACTCGATAAGGCCCACTTCCACCTCGCCATTGGCGACGGCATCAGACACTTCAGCCGTGTTGCCGATGCGGATTGCCAGTTCGATCCCCGGATAATCCCGCCGGAATTCGGCAAGCCGCGGCGACAACCAATAGCCGCCGATCGTCTGGCTGGCCATGATGGTGAGCTCGCCATGCATGAGCCCGGAAAGGTCCATGAGGGCCGCTTCCGCCGCCTTTGCACTGGCGAGAACGGCCTGTGCTTCCCTGAGGAACAATTGCCCGGTCCGATTCAGCGCGATCGAGCGGCCGACGCGGTCGAACAGGGTGACGCCGTGGCGTGTCTCCAGGGCAGCAATTGCGGCGCTGACGGCCGATTGGGTCATGTTCAGATGATTGGCGGCCTTCGTGATGTGCTGACGCGCTGCCACTTCCATGAATATTCTAAGCTGTTCCAGTGTCATGCCGCCTCCAGAATTTATTCGATTTTATCGAATAAATATATAAAAATAAATCGTTGGAATCGATTATTTTACGGCGATAGGAAAGCGGTCAACGAAAGGAATTCGTCATGGCCGTCCTTCATCTATCTCCCTCCGCCCCGGCTGTTCGTCATCGGGCGCGAGTCCTGCGCCACTTCACGCCGAACTGGTTTGCGACGACGATGGGAACCGGTATCCTTGCCGTCTGTCTTGGCCAGTTTCCTGGTTCACCGGCACTCCATGCTGCGGGTGAGGCGTTGTGGCTGGCGAATATTGGGCTGTTTGCGGTTCTGAGCTGCATATATGCGGGAAAGTGGCTGCTGCATCCCGGCGCTGCACTGAGGGCCTTCGACCATCCGGTGGTCTCGATGTTCTTTGGCTGTATACCGATGGGACTTGCGACCATCGTCAACGGCTTCCTGATCTTCGGGCCAGCTCTCGTCGGTGACACTGCCGTTGCTATCGCATCGGAACTGTGGTGGGCGGATGCGGGGCTGGCGGTTCTGGCAGGTCTTGCCATTCCGCTGGTCATGTTCACGCGACAGCAGCACGCCATCGAGCATATGAGCGCCATCTGGCTTCTGCCGATCGTCGCATCGGAGGTCACAGCCGCCAGCGGCGGATTATTGGTGCCGCACCTTGCCGAAGGCACGCAGCTTTCTGTGCTCTTTGCAAGTTTCGTGCTGTGGTCCTGCTCGGTGCCACTCGCTCTCGGCATTCTCATCATCCTCTTCCTGCGTATGGCCCTGCACAAGCTGCCGCCGGCCGGCATGGCGGCAACGAGCTTCCTGGCGCTTGGCCCTGTTGGTACCGGTGCGCTTGGTCTTGCACTGTTTTCCGTCAATGGTGAGCAAGCTCTCGCTGCGGGCGGGCTCGGTGCATTGGCTCCGGCAATTTCGGGTGCGGCTCTGCTGGGTGCCGTCCTGTTATGGGGCTATGGCCTCTGGTGGCTCGGTTTGGCGGTCGCGATCACCATCAACCACCTGCGGCAGGGCTTGCCCTTCAATCTCGGCTGGTGGGGGTATACTTTCCCGATCGGTGTCTATGCCGTCGCGACGCTGCGACTTTCCAGCATTTTCCCGCTACCGGCACTTGCGGGTTTCGGGGAAGTTCTGGTCGCAGCCCTTGCCGCAATCTGGATCGTCGTCGCCTTCCGCACGTGCTGCGGCGCCTATGATGGTTCGCTCTTTGTGGATCCCAGCCTGGAGGGCTGATGGTCTATTGCCTACACAACTTTCTCAATCATTCGTTATTTTGAGAATGCCAGTCAGCATTGCATACTCTCTGCGGGGCTGGAAAAGGAGGATGCACATGAAACGCTACACACTGTCGATGATCGGTCTGGCGCTCATGGCGGCCATCATCGCCAACCCGGGCATCGCACTTGCCTGCAACAAATTGATCGGCACCTGAGCCGGTAATATCCACCTCTTTCTTGAAGGCGCAGCTTCGGCTGCGTCTTTTTTGATGCCTTTTCCGTTCCCATGCTGCGCTGCGCCCCAACTGGGTCTGCGCATCAGGCGCGAGGCAGTGAAATAGGCCTATCGCGTCGGGGCTTCTTCGTCGCCTTCCACTGGCGTCGTTGCGATCGGCGACTGCGCGTCGCCGGAGGCAACGGCTGCAGGCAAGGGGACCTGGCGCTTGCGTTCGCGGATCAGCGTCAGCAGGCCCGAGCAGATGATGAGCACGATGCCGAAAGCCATCGGCAGATCGACGCTGTCGTTGAAGAAGAGATAACCGAAGGCGATCGCCCAGATCATCTGGCTGTATTGCGGTGTCGCGACCAGCGTTGCAGGGGCGAGCCGCGCGGCAGTCATCAGCATCACGTTACCGGCTGCGCCGAGCAGGCCGTAGCTCGCAAGGAACAGCCATTGCTGCGGGCTTGGCACGACCACCTGCGAGAGCATGAGCAGGCCGCTGACAACAAGGGTGCCGAGCAGCGAGGCGCCATAAAGCGAGAGGCGCTTTTCGGCCGGGCCGAGTTTGCGAAGGATGACGATGGCAACGGCGGCGGCGATCGCGCCGATGGTCGCCGCCAGATGGCCGACGGACAGTTCGCGGAAACCCGGCCTCAGAACCACGAGCACACCCAGGAAGCCGACGATGACGGCGGCCCAGCGCTGCCAGCGCACATCTTCCTTCAAAAAGATGACCGAGAGGATGGTGACGAAGGACGGCAGCAGAAACAGCAGGCAGAAAGCCTCCGCCATCGGCAGCTTGGTGAAAGTGATGATGGAGGCGATTGCACCGGTCGCGCCAGCCGCAAAGCGCACCATCCAGAGCGGCCGGTTCGTCGTCCTGAAAATGTCGAGCCATGAATCTCCTCGTCCTTTGATGAAAGGCAGCGCAGCAAGGCTGAGGATCGCACCCGTGAAGGCGACCTGGAAGGAGGGAACCGTGCCGTGCAGGGCCTTGATGGATGCATCGCTGAAGGCAAAGACGGCATAGGCCGCAAATGCGACAAGGACGCCACGAAGCGCGGTGGAGGCGGCTGTCATTTATCCGAATCTACAAAAAGGTGGGTCATTTCATCTATGGGATGAAATGCGGCCGATCAAAGGTCGATTGCGAATAGCTGCAATGCGTGACCCGCGCATGACGCCGGCGGCAAGGCCCCGAAAAGCCGGCCCTTGCGCGGAGACGCAATAGTTTCTATATCCGTCGCCCATGCAAGCTGGCGGCCGATCCCGCCGGACATACAGGAAATCCGCCACATTCCGACGTGAGAAAAGGCGGATCGAAACAGCATAGAATTTGGCAGCACCCGTGAACACACTGGATTTTGACAAGAAGCCGGAAGACACCCGTGTCGTCGTCGCCATGTCCGGCGGCGTTGACAGTTCCGTCGTGGCCGGGCTTCTCAAACGCCAGGGCTATGATGTGTTGGGCATCACGCTGCAGCTTTACGATCATGGCGCAGCGGTCCACCGCGCCGGTTCCTGCTGCGCAGGTCAGGATATCGACGATGCGCGCCGCGTTTGCGAAACGCTTGGCATTCCGCATTATGTGCTCGATTACGAGAAGCGTTTTCGCGAGACCGTCATCAATCCCTTCGCGGAAAGCTATGTCGCCGGCGAAACGCCGATCCCTTGCGTTGCCTGCAACCAGACGGTCAAGTTCGCCGATCTTCTGGCGACTGCTAAGGAGCTTGGTGCCGATGCGCTGGCAACCGGCCACTATATCCGCTCACGCCGGAACCCTTCTTCCTGCAATCCCGGCCGCCGCGCGCTCTATCGCCCGGCCGATGCCGATCGTGACCAGAGCTATTTCCTCTTCGCCACGACCCAGGAGCAGATCGACTATCTGCGCTTTCCGCTGGGTGGATTGCCGAAGTCGGAAACCCGCAGGCTGGCCGAAGAGATGGGTCTCGTCGTCGCCAAGAAGGCCGACAGCCAAGACATCTGTTTCGTGCCGCAGGGCAAATATTCCGATATCATCACCAAGCTGAAGCCGAATTCGGCCTTGGCAGGCGATATCGTGCATCTGGACGGCCGTATCCTCGGCCAGCACGAGGGTATCCTGCATTATACGATCGGCCAGCGCCGGGGCATCGGCGTCGCCACCGGCGAGCCGCTCTATGTTGTTTATCTCGATGCCCGTTCGCGCCGCGTCATCGTCGGCCCCAAGGAAGCGTTGGAAACGCATCGCGTCTACCTGCGCGACGTCAACTGGCTGGGTGACGAGACGCTTCAGGTCGCAGCCTCAGGCGAAGGCTTTGCCTGCTATGCCAAGGTGCGCTCCACCCGCGCGCCGGCGCCTGCCGTGCTGCATATCGATGCGAGCGGCATCTATGTCGACCTGACGGTTGGCGAGGCTGGCATTGCGCCCGGACAGGCCTGTGCGCTTTATTCGGCGCCCGGCGACGACGCCCGCGTCTTCGGCGGCGGCTTCATCGAGCGTTCCGAGCGCGAGCCGGCTGCGGAAGCCTCTCTGAAGGCTCTGCTTTCCCATCATGCCATGGCCTGAAACGGCTAAGAACAGGGCTGCGGAAAGCCACCGTTTTTCTCCATCATGTGCTTGACACAAAGCGGAAGCGCACCTTATAAGCCGCACATCCCACGAACCGGAAGCGCTTCGCGAACGGTATCGTTTGACCAGTGGCGGAGTAGCTCAGTAGGTCAGAGCAGAGGAATCATAATCCTTGTGTCGGGGGTTCAAATCCCTCCTCCGCTACCAGTCAATTCATTGTCCGACCCGGAGACATAGGTAACAATCCGTTGTAGCCGGACGCGATTTTTCGGAATTTTGACACGAGAAATCGGAATTTTTCGATTTCGTGAAACCGCCTTTAAAGAGCGTTTAAAGGCGGTTTGAAGATCCGTAGGGGATCAATAGACCTCGACCGCTAAGACGCTTCAGAAACGGGGTCTACATCGCAGGTGTAGGTGACGTGCTTCTAAGCTCCAAACCGGTTTTGAAGTTTCAGCTTGTCGCCGATGATCGTGACTATTCCGTGCTCCTGGTCTTTCCAACGGTATTTGCTGAATTTTGGCTCCGACCAGCTATCCGCCCACTCGAAGTCCCATTTGGCCAGTTTTTGAATTGGCGCGCTTCGGCGGGCTTCTTTTTGGCCTTGCTGCGTTGACGGCTGGAGGAATGCGAATCCCTGATCGCCCGCCACGCTCAACCCTGACGAGGCGGCAATGGAGAGGCCCGGTCAGCACGAGGGATTGGGCCTTTGCCTGCCCCTCAGAGGTTGGAACGTATCTGACCGCATGCTGCAATCTCATTGAAATCACAACATATCTTGCTCGGTGGTAACCTACTGTTAACCAACCCCGTCCGATAATGAACATCTCAAAGATGCATAATGCGCGCCTTCCTTGCTACTATAGATATTTGCAGACTCCGAATGTCGTCCATCTTCACGAACAACTCTGCCATTGCTGCACTTCAGACACTCCGCAACGTTAACAGTAGCCTTCAGGATACGCAGCAGCGCGTGTCTTCTGGCTATCGCGTCGACAAGGCGGCCGATAATGCCGCTTATTGGTCGATCGCTACCACGATGAGATCGGACAACAAGGCGACGTCTGCCGTGCACGATAGTATCGGCCTCGGACAAGCCATCCTGGACACGACCTACACTGGGATGAGCCAGATTATTGAAGAAATGTCTTCGATCAAAGCGCTGCTGGTCACCGCCAAAAGCCTTCCGACACCGGCAACGAGCAACACCACATTCTGGTACTCACCTGGAACCGATCCTCTTTACGAAGGATCTTCAGTTGCCAAGGTCGACGCGGAAATTGTCCAGCACTTTCGCCAGGTCAACTCGATCATCAACTCCTCATCCTACAATGGCGTGAACCTTCTCAGAAACGACACGACCGATCCTCTGCCCGGAAGCACAACGGAATTCGTCATCGGCTATAGCGGCGGCAAAGTACAGACGGCGAGCCTGCCGAAGAGCGACACGGTCATGGTCAATTACAACCGCAAGCTCGACGGTTTCTGGACGACCGTGGGCCACGAAGAATTCGGGCTGCTGGATGAACTGCTTCCCTTTGGCTACGCCAACAATTCGCTGACCTATTACGACAGCATCAGCGGCACAGTGCAGGAAATGCAGAGCGACTATTTTCTGCATGATGGGGAAAGCTACATGGCTCATGTGGGCGTATTCGAACGGCAGCAGGAATACGACAGTCTGATCCAGTATTTCGAAGTGCGAATGCAGGCCGTTCAAGCGGGTGCCGCTTCGGTCGGCTCGATGCAGAAACGCCTCGAGATGCAGGAAGAGTTCACCAAAGGGCTGATGGAAGATACGACGACGGGCATTGGTCGGCTGGTGGATGCAGATATGGAAGAGGAATCTTCAAAGCTGACGGCGCTGCAGACGCAGCAGCAACTTGCCGTTCAATCGCTATCGATCGCGAACAACGCGCCCAAAAATATTCTCACGCTCTTCCGAGGGTAGTACCTGTCAAACGATGATGTCAGATGATTGATGGGGCGGTGGTATTGGCAGCCGGGCAAACCTCGTCGAAGAGGTCGAGCCGCTGAAAGGCCCGGATTTCGGGCGAAAGACGAGGTCTGTCCGAGGTTTTCCCTGCAGGGCAAACGTCAATATGGATTTCGGGTCCGTTTCAGTAGTGCTTGGGGGTCCGCCAGAAACCAGCACTTCAAATCCAGGCTCCAATGAAATCAATCATTTGAAGGCGGGTTGAGCGGCTTTAAAAGGCTTTTCAAAGCCCGTTTGTGATTATTTTTGAAGGTGCGCTATTTTGCCATCGGATCGGCTCGAATTCTCGCAGCGGCGTGTCAAGACTTACATCGCGGCTTTTACCGCCCGCCTTCGCAAAAGCCCTTAACCCCTAAAATCCCAGTTATTCCGGTTACTGGTCTCAAACATCAGGCGTCTCTCTATTGGGCGGTTAGCCAAGAGGTATTCATCCTCTCAACCGCTACATTGACAATTGGATCGTCCCTCGTCTCCCGTAATCAGAAAAGACGAAATTGAGAGCATGGACCCTATCGCCACCATCATCAAATGAGTGGGGCGCTGCCTGAGGGCGAAGAAGCTGCCAAGGGCATTTGGCGGAATCTCAAGAAGAAATTGAAAAGGGTGGCCTCCGGTCAGGGAGAGACACCCTCTTCGTACTGACTCTGGACGAACAGCAGAGTGGAAACTAGCGGACAGACCGCGGTCTACAATCGGACCAAAGTCCGATACCGCACCGTTTTTTATAAGGGCTCAGTGAGCGCGACGAGAAGCAGATCCGGCAATCAGAGCCTTCCTCAAAGCGACCTCCGGCACCGGAATACGAGGGATGCCGGAGCCTAGACGCTAGAGTACGAAACATTGTTGGAAGCAACACACAACGCAGATATGGTGGGAGGCGGAGGCCCGCACCCAAAGGTAGCGAGCGCTGTCGTGCTGAACAGTCAGTTCAGCACATCGATAGCCGTAACGCCAGCCTCGTTTGCGGCACGAATTATCGCCGCTCTGAGTTGCTCCGGTCCAGCGTTGCCCTTCACGACGTCCAGACAGATTTCAATCGCAGCAAGAAACGCCTCTCCGTCATTGCAGGGGAACTCGTTTATGAGCGCGTTGGCGGCTCCCATGGCCGTCCTGACGGAAAAGATCCTGTCGGGATCCTTAAAGAGAAGAATCACCGGATCAAATTCGATCGAGGTGTCCCATTCCATTACACAATACTCCTGATGGGATGGCGTATTGTTAACGATGCAAGAGACGTACCAGTGCAAGCGACGGTTTATTTTGAGGCAGGCGCCGTCATGACCACAACGGACCTCCGCTACCACTTGTCCTCGAAAGCAAAACAATAAGTGCGCCGTAGCGGCGCAGACGCTATAATTTCGACCGACAGGTGCACTGTACCGGGGATCTGCAATGAAATACGCCGTTGTCGCAATGCTTCTTCTGGCTCCCGGCTGCAGCACGACGACGCAGGACCAGCCGATCCCGGGCAGCTTGACCTATGGCGGCAAGGTTATCCATTCGCCTTATAAACCCGGCACTGTCATCAAGCACACGTTTCTCGGAGAGTTCGGTTATCGGGAATTCGAACGTTATGTCGTTCAGCCCGACGGCACGCTGAAGCTTGCTTCGCGGATCACGAGCAAGGATTTCCTCTGGAATTGATAAGATATGTCCTGGAGTCCTCTTGAACGGGGGCTCGGCGTTGACCTGCGTCAAGGCGCGGGATTACGATTGCGGTTGAATTCCCCTTCATCTGACTTCAGCCAGCAGAACGGATCTCCTATGTACAATCGCATATTGCTGCCCACCGACGGTTCGGAACTCGCCGCTCGGGGTGTCGATCATGGTCTTGCGCTTGCCAAGGCGCTCAACCTTCCCGTGACAATCGTGAGCGTCATCGTGCCGCTGACCGGTTTTGCGCTCCAGGGGATCGTGCAGGCGGAAGCGATGGACAGCTACAACGAGGGTCGTCGGAAAGAGATCGAGGATCTGAAGCAGATCATTGGGGAAAAGGCGAAGAGCGTCGGTGTGGTCGCCGACTTCGTCAGCAAGGTGCACCTTTCGCCGGCCACGGCCATTCTCGAAACGGCGGCGGAGCAGGGTTGCGGCCTGATCGTTATTTCTTCGCACGGCCGCCGCGGAATCTCGCGGCTCATGCTCGGTAGCCAGACGTCCGAGGTTCTTTCCGAGGCGGGTATTCCAGTCCTGGTCGTAAAGTAAAAAAGGCTCAGTTTTCCGTCAGCGCCGCGAGGGGTGTCGTGCGCTCGGCGATGTGATCTGCCGTCTTGGTGGACACCGCTCCGCTTTTCTCGCTGTTGTCGTCGGCTTCGTTGCGGCTGCCTGCCTCCGGTGTCATGTAGAAGGCCAGCGTTTCCTCCAGGCGGGAGGCAGTGAGGCTGGTGGCGAAACCCTTCATGGCTTTCCTCGGCGGTGTTTCCAGTTGTGGAATTTCATAGCCTACGTTTCAGTGGGTTCGGAACATGGGCTGAAAGGTTGTCACCAACTTTCGAAGACCGATGAGCATTTCCATTTTCCCCGAAATACGGAACGCTCCATCTCTTTGTTTTCACGTGATTCCGGACGCAGAACTTTTGCTGGAATTTCTTTAGTCGCTGATGAGTTCGAGGCAGAATTGGATAAAGGCGTTGACCTTGGCCGGTATGTGATGCCGGGAGGGATGGACTGCGTAGAGCGGGCTCGATGGAACATCTTCCCGCCAATTTGGTTTCTCTCGCACAGATTGGAGGATCAAGCGATGACCCAATATGGTGACGACAAGAACCGAATTGTGGATGAGAATACAGGCATGCCGCTCGGGCAGGCATCCTATGAAGAGGAAAAAACGCTTGCCGATGAGCGGCGCAGTGTTTCGCTCTGGGGTGTGCTGGCAGCTGGAATTCTGGTCATTCTGATCGCTGCGGCGAGTTTTGCCATCTGGCCAGGCACGACCAACGAACCGGCTTCGACCGCGTCCACGGCCCAGGACCCGATCAACGCACAGCCCTCGGGCCAGGGCACGTTCGACAATAATCCGGCAACCGGCTCCATCAAGCCGCCGGAAGCCACCGACCGCGATCCGACACCTGAGGGTAGCGGTGGTGGTCCGACGGGCGTGACCACGCCGAGCGGCACGCAGAACGCACAATAATATTGTGACCCTGCATCACGGCTGGGGAAGGGCTGCGCGGTTTCCGTGCGGCCCTTTTCATGTAGGTTAACTTCCTCTCAGGCCGCGGGCCATTTCCAGTTGCGAACGTCGGGCATATCCTCACCATATTCGCGGACATAGGCATGATGCTCGACGAGCTTGGCTCTCAGGCTTTCCAGCACTTCCGGCACTTTTCCCTTCAGGCCCGAAACGCGCTCGATCGCCTCGATCGCGAGGTGGAAGCGGTCGAGCTCGTTGAGCACGGTCATGTCGAAGGGCGTGGTCGTCGTGCCCTCCTCTATGAAGCCGCGCACATGGATATTGCGGTGGTTGGTGCGTTTATAGGTCAGCCGGTGGATGAGGTAAGGATAGCCGTGATAAGCGAAGATCACAGGCCTGTCCGACGTGAAGATCGCGTCGAAGACCTCGTCCGTTAGGCCGTGCGGATGCTGGTCCTTCGATTGCAGGGCAAGCAGGTCGACGACATTCACCGTGCGGATCTTCAGTTCCGGGACATGCTGGTGCAGAAGATCGACGGCGGCGAGCGTCTCCATGGTCGGCACGTCGCCGGCACAGGCCATGACGACATCGGGCGCCACCGTATCGTCCTCATGGCTCGCCCAGTCCCAGATGCCGATACCGGTTTCGCAATGCTTCACCGCCTCATCCATGGTCAGCCATTGCGGTTCGGGCTGTTTGCCGGCAACGATGACGTTGATGCGGTCATAAGTCCTAAGGCAATGATCGCCGACCCAGAGCAGGGTGTTGGCATCCGGCGGCAGGTAGATGCGGACGATATCGGCCTTCTTGTTGGCGACGAGATCGACGAAGCCGGGGTCCTGATGCGAGAAGCCGTTGTGGTCCTGCCGCCAGACATGCGAGGTCAGCAGATAGTTCAGCGAGGAGATCGGCTTCCTCCATTCCAGCTCCCGGGTGACCTTCAACCATTTGGCATGCTGGTTGAACATCGAGTCGATGATGTGGATGAAGGCCTCGTAGCAGGAAAAGAGACCGTGCCGGCCCGTCAGCAGGTAGCCTTCCAGCCATCCCTGGCAAAGATGCTCGCTCAGAACCTCCATGACGCGGCCATTGCGGGAGAGGCCGACATCATAAGGTTCGATCTCCTCCATCCAGACGCGGTCGGTGACCTCGAAGACGCTGCCAAGGCGGTTTGATTCCGTTTCGTCGGGGCCGAAAATGCGGAAGTTCGCATTGGCCTTGTTGAGCGTCAGCGTATCACGCAGGTAGTGGCCGAGGATTTCGGTGGATTGCACCATAGCATCGCCGCGCTTTTCCACCTTCACCTCATAGGCGCGGATATCGGGTGCGATCAATTCCTTGCGCAGAATGCCGCCATTGGCATGTGGATTGGCGCCCATGCGGCGCTCGCCCGACGGGGCAAGTGCCCGCAGTTCCGGCTTCAGCGTGCCGGAGGCATCGAAGAGGTCTTCAGGATCGTAACTGCGCATCCAGTCTTCGAGAATTTTCCGGTGTCCGTCATTCTCCCGGCAATTGGAGACCGGCACTTGATGGGCGCGCCAGAAGCCTTCGACCTTCTTGCCGTCCACTTCCTTCGGGCCAGTCCAACCCTTGGGGCTGCGCAGCACGATCATCGGCCAGCGCGGGCAGGCCTGCGGCGCCTTGCCGTCGCGAGCTTCCTTCTGGATGGCGCGGATATGGTCGAAGACTTTCTCGAAGGTCGCGGCCATCTGCTGATGCATTTTGGCCGGTTCGTGGCCTTCGACGAAGAAAGGCTCGTAGCCGTAGCCTTCGAAGAGATGCATTAGATCCTCGTCACCGGCACGACCGAGAACTGTCGGGTTGGCGATCTTATAGCCGTTCAAATGCAGGATCGGCAGAACGGCGCCGTCGTGGGCGGGGTTCAGAAACTTGTTGGAATGCCAGCTTGCCGCCAGCGGGCCGGTTTCGGCTTCGCCGTCGCCGATGACGCAGGCGACGATCAGATCGGGATTGTCGAAGGCCGCGCCATAGGCATGAACGAGCGCATAGCCGAGCTCTCCGCCCTCATGGATGGAGCCGAGCGTTTCCGGCGCCGCGTGGCTCGGAATCCCACCGGGGAAGGAGAACTGGCGGAAAAGCTTGCGCATGCCCTCTTCCGTCTCGGTTATATCGGGATAGATCTCGCTATAGATGCCTTCCAGATAGGTATTGGCGACCATGCCCGGCCCACCATGACCGGGACCGCACATATAGATGATATCGAGATCGCGGGCGCGGATGACACGGTTCAGATGCGCGTAGATGAAGTTGAGGCCAGGTGTCGTGCCCCAGTGGCCGAGCAGGCGGGGCTTGATATGTTCGGGCTTCAGGGGCTGGCGCAGGAGAGGATTGGAAAGAAGATAAATTTGGCCGACTGAGAGATAGTTGGCGGCGCGCCAGTAGCGGTCGATGAGCGCGAGTTCTGCGTCTGAAAGAACTGATGGAGTCGAGACATGCTTTTCCATGGATTTCTCCCGTTTAAACTTGTTCAACGTCAATTCTAGCGGCCAGCGTCGGCACGCACTTGATCTGGATCATCAGGAGCGAAGAATAGAGAGCGCCTCCTGCGCGATGATCTGTTCCTCGTCCGTGGCAATGACATGCGCCGTTATGCGGCTCGAGGGTGTCGTGATCGTGAAGCCATTGGCTGCATTTGCCTTTTCGTCGACCGTAAGGCCGAGCCAGCCGAGATGCCGGATGACTGCCGAGCGGATCTGCGGCTGGTGCTCGCCGATTCCGGCGGTAAAGACGATGGCGTCGAGCCCGCCGAGTGTCACCGACATGCGGCCGATCTCGCCAGCGATGCGCAGCGTGAAGAGGTCCAGCGCCTCGCGCGCTTCCGGGCTTGCGTCCTCAAGAAGGTCGCGAGTATCTGCGTTGATGCCGGAGACGCCAAGCAGGCCGGAGCGATAGTAGAGCATGTCTTCCAGCTGATCGACGGACTGCTTCTTTTGCTGCAGCAGATGCAGGATCACGCCGGGATCGAGCCAGCCGGGCCGGGTGGCCATGGGTATGCCATCCAGCGTAGAAAAACCCATGCTGCAGTCACGGCTGACACCGTTTTCCAGAGCGCAGAGGCTTGCGCCGCTGCCGAGATGGGCGGCGACGATCTTCGCTTTATTCGATAGCCTGCGGCTGACCTCGCCAGCGATGAATTTGTAGGAGAGGCCGTGAAATCCGTAGCGCTTGATACCTTCGTCGTGAAGCGCGCGCGGGATGGCGAAGCGGCGGACGAGGTCGATCTGCGTGGCATGAAAGGCGGTATCGAACGAGGCCGTTTGGGCAAGATGCGGTTTCAGGTGCTTCAGCGCGCGGATGAAGCGAAGCGCCTGCGGTTGATGAAGGGGTGCCAGCGGCGTAAGCGCGTCAATCGCTTCGATCGCGGCATCATCGAGCGGCGTCGCTGCGGTGAAGCGGTCGCCGCCGTGAACGACGCGGTGGCCGGCAGCGCGCACGGTGCCGACCTCGAAATGCTCCGACAGCAGCTCGAACGTCTCGTCGATGACGGCATGCAGGTCATCGGTGAGTTCGGCCTTCAGCGGCATGTCGAAGGTTTGCGGACCTTCCTGCAGACTGAAGGCGAAGGGTTCGGCGCGGAAATCGATCACGCCCTTGCCGATGCGCCGCACCTTGCCATCCTCAATGGAAAAGATGCCGATCTTCACCGTTGAGGAACCGGCATTGAAGGTCAGGAGAAGATCGGTCGACGGCATGTTGCTTGATGCTCCCGGCAATCGTGACGATGAACGAACTTAGCGTTATCGCGTCGGGTGGGAAGCCTCTTCTGTCCTGGCGAGCAATTTTTGGTTGTCGATTCAGTCCCCGGAAGGCGTCAGGCGAGGGGTGACGAACCGTTTCGCACTCTTGCTGGAATCGTTCTCCTCAGGCCGTCGAGGCCAAGCTGGCATTTTGACTTTCGATGAGGATGCCCGCTTCTGCGGCGGGCATCGCCTTGCCGAAGAGATAGCCCTGGCCGATGTCGCAGCCAAGCTGCAGCAGATAGGTTAGCTGGGCATGTTCCTCGACACCTTCCGCCGTCGTCTTGATGTTGAGACTTTTTCCGAGAGCAAGCATGGCGCGGACGATTTTTTCCTGCTTCTCGTCTTCCCGGCAGGTGGCGATGAAGCTCTTGTCGATCTTGATCTTGTCGAAACGGTAACGGGCAAGCTGCGCAAGGCTCGAATAGCCCGTGCCGAAATCATCGAGCGCGATCTGTACGCCCGCCTCATGCAGTTCATCGAGAATATGGGCGGCGATCGCCGGATCCTGGATCAGCGCGTTTTCGGTGATTTCCACCTCCAGCCGTCTGGCAGGCAGGCGACTTGCCGCGAGCACCTTGAGGATGCGCGAGGCAAGCAGTTTGTCCTCCATCTGCACAGGCGACACGTTGAACGAAAGCCTGACGTGATCAGGCCAGGCAAGCGCATCGCTGCAGGCTTGGGTGAGGAGGTTTTCGAACAGTTCGGTGATCATGCCGGTTTCTTCGGCGATGCCGATGAAGACCGGAGGCGGAATATTCATGCCGTCTTCGTCGGTCCATCGTGCCAGTGCCTCGAAGCCGCAGACGCTGCCGCTTCTGAGATCGATCAGCGGCTGGTAGTGGGTCTTGATCGCCTTGTTCTGAATGGCGCCACGCAGCTTGGTCTCCAGCGATGCGCGTTCCGCTACTTTGTCCTGCATGGACGGTTCGAAGACCAGTTGATGATTGGGGCCGCGCGATTTTGCCTCATACATGGCAAGGTCGGCGCGGTGGGCAGCGTCCTCCAGCGGCTCTGCGCCTTCGCTCCAGCGGTCGTAGCCTACACTGGCGCCGACCTCGACGGCAAAACCGTCGATCAGGATGGGGCGTGTGACCGCCTGGATGAGCACTTTGGCAAACCATTCCTCCCGCGCCGCGGTCATGCCGAGGGCGATGATGATGAATTCATCGCCACCGAAGCGGTAGACGCAATCGGCATTACCCAGCGCGCAGATGCGCTTGGCCACTTCGACCAGCAGGACATCGCCGCCTTTGTGGCCAACGAGATCGTTGACTTTCTTGAAACCATCGAGATCGACGGAGAAGATCGTGACGTTGTTCCTTGCCTCGTCGGGAATATTGCCTTCCTTGTCGGTAATCTTGGGCAGGATCTTGCGTTCGAAGGCGTAGCGGTTCGGAAGCTTGGTCAGATGGTCGTGGGTGGCAATCCAGTCGGCGCGGGCCTGGGCGGCATCGCGAAGCAGCATCTCCTTGCGAAGATCGGCAATGCGCAACACGGAATAGATGAAACTCATCGCGCCGGCGATGCCGAGGGCGAGCACAAACTTGTCGGCGCCGTAGTCCTCGAAGTTGCTCATGAAGCTGACGAGCCAGCTATCGACATCCAGCAGGGCGCCTGAAATCCATAGCGCTGCACCGAGCGCCATGATCGTCAGACATTGCCTTCCCGCCCTGGTCCTGAAGAATTCTGGCATCAGCTTCTCCATCTCCATCCCGCGGCGGAAATATCATGAAAGTCTGAAATGTTTATTGAAACCTGGAGGCGAATTGTTGGAGAACATGCTACGCATTCGGTCGCACTCTCATCGAAAACGAGCGCGCCTTTCGTGCCGTACAGCCTTCGACATGGCGCAAGAGACATCGAATTTTTCCAGCAATTTCAAACCTTTGTCCGCTAGCCGCTTTATGCCTTCTAACGGATGCACCCGGATGTCACGGCTCCCGGCGATCTGCCGTTCGATTTTCCCGACCTTTTCGCGGCCGTGGAAGGGGCAAAGCACGTGCCGGCCGAACTGGAGCTGAAAGTTGATTGCACCCGGCCGTCCTGAGCGGAACCAATGCGCTGCTCAAGCCGTTTTCCGGGACTGTTCACGAGAGAGGACGATCCCATGCAACTTGTCGGCACCCAGGTCATCCCCGCCTATGGCAGCAAAGGCGGTTTTACGGTTGAATTCGTGGGCGACGGTGGCGAAGTCGTCTCCGTGCAGATCAAGAGTGATCGCGGCCAGCAATTGAACCGGCTGAATGCGGTGGAAAAGGCGAGAGAGGTTATGAGGCGCTTCGCCACCGCGCCAATCCGCGAGGGCGATAACGAGCGACCAGCCGGGTTAGGAAACGCTCGTTCGCGGGGTGACGAGGAGGAGATGGAAGAGCAACTGGACGAGGGACTGGAAGGCACTTTTCCCGCCAGCGATCCGGTCTCGATCACCCACACCGCAATACCAAAGGGCAGCAAACACTGATCCGCCGGCCCCTCGCCGGCTCAGCCCGTTCATCTCGGTCACTCAGGTCCAGCAATAAGATCGGCAAAGAGAAAGGCGAGCGGCCGCAGCGCGCCCGCCTTTGACGTACTCTGACTTTCAGGCGACGTTGATCAGCAATGGTAGGCTGATCATTACGCCGACGAGAACGGCGACAACAGTTGTGACACGCACGATGCGCAGACGCCGCGTACGCTCCCCACTCCAGTCATAGGTCATTTTTCGTCTCCTCGGGGAAGGACGTAGAGCCCGGAATTCCGGGTCCAATATGTATGACCGCGTTTGCTTGTGTAAGGCTGGACTAATTTACGAGGAATGTTCAGAAACGCAGCGACCAACGGCGGCCGTCGTGCGTCATGCGCGCCATGCCGAGCGGCTGGATATCGATCGTCCAGAAGGCGGCCGGCGGTGCCTTCAGCACATTCAGGATCGCAGCGCGGATGACGGCTGCATGGGTAACCGCGATGACACGGCCGCCGAGCGGCATTTCCTCATTCATCCAGCTGGTGACGCGCCTGCCAAGCTGTTGCAGGCTCTCGCCCTCGTGGGGAGCAGCTTCGGGATCCGACATCCAGAGAGCAAGGTTTTCGGGCTCTTCGGAGTGAAGGCTCATGAGCGGCCTGCCGGCCCAGCGGCCGTAGTCGCAATCTCGCAGAGACGGCGCAACGGTCGCTTCGAAACCCAGCATCTCGGCCGTCTGCCGGGCGCATAACGCCGGGCTCGTAAAAACCCTGTCTGCCCTTCCTGGTGTCGGCATCGCGGCCTCGCCCAGGGTCTTTTCCTCCAGTGGCTCATCGACCGGAAAGGAGGCGGTGCGATTTGCCGCCGTGGCGCCGTGGTTTATCCATGTGAGCCGGGTGGTCATATTACGCGCGCCCTCCGGAGATAGGGCGGGATGGCCGCCGCCCGCATATGAAGTTTCGTTGACAGTCTCTTTGACGAAAAGATATAACCGTGACGTTGCGGGTTTGGAAGCCGGTGAAAGTCCGGCGCGGTCGCGCCACTGTGACCAGCGTGTCGAAATTCTTCGCGTTGGAAGTCAGACCCTACTGCACACACGATTTTCGACTGAACGCGTCATTCCAGGAGGAATATATGTCTGACACCACTTTCGCGCCCATCGCGTCACCCGCGCCGATCCCCGTAGGCCAGATCCTGCCTTGGGCAATCTTCGGCGGCCTGCTGATGCTCATCGCCATCTATTTCGTCGGTACTGAAGAGGGCGCAATGGCGCTCTTCAACGGCATGTATGTGCACGAATTCGTGCACGACGCCCGCCATCTTCTCGGCTTCCCCTGCCACTAAGGGAGGTCCTCACATGGTTGGAAATCTTCTGCTCCGCGGTATGGTCGCGGGCCTGATTGCTGGTATCTTGGTTTTTGCCTTCGCGCGCTTTTTCGGGGAGCCGCTCGTCGATGCGGCCATTGCCTTTGAAGAGGCTACATCGCAGGCAGCCGGCGCGGCAGCCGAACCAGAAATCGTCAGCCGTGCCACACAGGCAGGCCCTGGCCTCTTTACCGGTGTCATAGCTTATAGTGTCGCCGTTGGCGGGCTATTCGCGCTTGTCTTCGCTTTCGTGCAGGGCCGCTTCAGCAGCCTTTCGGCACGCGGCACTTCTGCCGTCATCGCGGCCGCTGCTTTCGTCGCTATCGACATTGTTCCGGCAATCAAATATCCAGCCAACCCGCCGGCTGTCGGCAACTCGGATACGATCAGCGTTCGCACCGAGCTGTTCTTCCTGATGATCGTCGTTTCCGTGGCCTCGATGGTTGCAGCAATTGCTCTCGCGCGACGGCTGACGTCGAACTACGGCGCCTGGAATGCGGCGATCATTGCCGGCGTTCTCTTCATCGTCTTCATAGGCCTCGTGGAATATCTGCTGCCGCCGGTCAACGAAGTGCCGGAGAATTTCTCGGCCATGTTACTGTGGCGCTTTCGCACGACGACGATCGCTATGCACATGATCCTCTGGTCGGTGCTCGGCCTTGGCTTCGGCGCGCTGGCGGAGAGGCGCCTCGGGGTGAGGACCGGGTTTCGTTCGGCTTATCGATAGGATGGCAGGCAGGGGTTTCGACAGCTCCCTCTTTTCTCATGGGCCTGTCGGCTCGCGGTTAGCCGTATCGAGACGTTGGGGCGTCTTATGAAAATCGCGTTGCATTCCATCTGTTTCGGCCTTGCCCTGCTGACCGCGGGCATTGCATCTGCGCACAGTCGCAGCGGCGAGGGCAGCCATGCCGGCCTGCCGGTACCTGAGATCTCTCACGGCGAGATGGCGGTCATTTCCGATTATCACACGCGCATTATGGCTCTCGCCTCAAGGGCAATGGATACCAGCGAGCCTTTTCGGCGCGTGCTGAACTATGCCGAAATCCAGTATTCCTACTGTCTCTGGGGTGGGGTACCGGGCAGCGTGACAGATGAAGAAAGCCCGTTCAACGAATGCGCGCATGCCTATCTCGCCGCGACAAAGGCGGTGCTCATGTCATTGCGCGACATGCCGCAGGAGGCGGCTGCGGCAGGGGAGATTGCATCGGACGTCGATGCCGACATGGTCAGGCGCGGCCTTTCACTGGTAACCTGCCGCTTCAGTGGAGAAGGTTTCAATACCGCCGATGTGGTAGGTCCGCGCTGGAGTGAAATCCCGCTGCATCCGGCGAGCATGGCTTCGCTGAGCGGATTGGCAGCGATCCTCGCCTTAGGGTCCTTTGCTGTCAGGCGGTCTCTTCGGCTTCAGTCTTCCGAATAGCGCTGCTCGCGCCACGGATCGCCATACATATGGTAGCCGTTCTTTTCCCAGAAGCCGGCCTTGTCGGCCGGCAGCAGATCGATGCGGCGCAGCCATTTGGCGCTTTTCCAGAAATAAAGGTGCGGCACGACGAGGCGCATCGGTCCGCCGTGATCGCGGGTCAGCGGCAAGCCCTCCCATGCGGTGGCGAGAATGGCGTCTTCGGCAGCGAAATCGGAAAGCGGCAGATTGGTCGTATAGCCATCATAGCTGGTCAGCATGACGTAACCGGCTTCCGCTTTCGGCATGGCGAGATCGAGCAGGTCGCGGGTCGAAACACCCTTCCATTTATTATCGTAACGCGACCAAGTGGTGACGCAGTGGATGTCACTGACCATCGCGCTCTGCTCCAGTGCCTGAAAGGCCGCCCAATTCAGGTCCAGCGGTGTCTCGACGAGGCCACCAACCTCCAGGCGCCAGCTATCGATGGCAATGATCGGTTGCTGGCCGAGGTCGAGGACCGGCCAGTTTTTGACCAGATGCTGGCCGGGTGGCAGGCGCTCGGTTTCCGGGCGGCTGATGCGACCGGTCAGAAATTTTCCCTCGGCCGCCCAGCGGCGCTTGGACGTCGTGAGCTTGCTGTCATCGGGGATCTGGTCGTCGCTCATGAGGGTCTCCTTGCGGTGCAGCAATCAGACATCCGCGCCTGACATGTGTCAAGTTTCGGCGCCTCTTGGAAATCCTAACCGTGCTCATTACACTCGGAGGCGTCGGGTTGTGCCTCCACGAGGAGCGGAGGCGGAAAGGGAGGAGCGAGACTCTGTCTTCGCGCTATCGTGTCATTGTGGCGCTCTGCGCTGCACCCTTGCTTGTTTTCGCTTTCTTCTATTACGGGAGCGCGGTCGCTACGCGCGCCTATATGGGTGAAGCCTCAGCGCAGGCGGGTACGGCGCTCAGGCTTGCGGTTTCCGCACTTAGCGGCCATCTCAGCCGCTACGAGGCCTTGCCGGCGCTGATCGCCGATCACGACGATATCAAGGATCTCGTCACCCGGCCGGATGATCGGTCGCTGCGCGACAATGCCAATCTCTACCTAAAGGAAATCAACGGGCTCCTGAAATCCTCCGACATCTATGTCGTGCGGCCGGATGGTGAGACGATCGCCGCCAGCAATTTTGACAACCCCGGCAGTTTCATCGGTGAAAACTTCAGCTACCGACCGTATTTCCAGGAGGCGATCGGCGGGCATCATGCACGCTTCTACGCACTCGGCACGACCTCGCTGAAGCGCGGCTATTATTTCTCTTCGCCGATCTGGGTCGAAGGGGAAATCCGCGGCGTCATCGTCTTCAAGGTGGATATCGATGTGATCGAATCCTCCTGGAGCGGCGGTGAGTACCGTATCTTCGTCTCCGATCCCGAGGGCATCATCTTCATGTCTGACAGTCCGGACTGGCTTTACGGGGCGATTCTGCCCCTGAGTGCAGATCGCGTGGCGCGTACCGAGGCATCGCGGCGTTATGCCAATGCCAAGCTCGTCGAGCTGCCGGTCATCCGCCATCGCTTCGAGGATCATGACCTGATGACGCTCGCCGGCGATCGCAGGCAGAGCGAATATCTCGTCCTTTCGCATTACATGCCGGCCGAAGACTGGACGGTGAACGTGCTGATGGACACGAGTTCCATCCGGACGCAGGCCCGCACGGCGCTGGTTGTGGTCTTTCTTGTTCTATGCATTGCCGCGCTGACATTCGCCATTCTGCGGCAGCGGCGCGTGCGGCTTGCGGAGCGCCTGCAATTGCAGGCCGAGGCGCAGAACGAGTTGGAGCGGCGGGTCGATGAGCGCACGGCCGACCTTGCTCGCGTCAACAGCCGCATCGAGGAGGAGATCGCCGAGCGGCGTCTGACAGAGCAGCAGCTGCGCCAGACACAGGCCGATCTCATCCAGGCGGGCAAGCTTGCCGGGCTTGGGCAGATGTCGGCGGCGCTCTCGCATGAGTTCAACCAGCCGCTCGCCGCCGCCAAGACTTACACGGACAGTGCCGCCGTTCTGCTGGAGCGCGGTCGCACTGCCGAAGCGCAGGATAATATCCAGCGCATCGGCGGGCTGATCGACCGCATGGCCTCGATCAGCCGGCACCTGCGCAATTTTGCGCGCAAGCCCAATGAGAAGCTCGGTCCGGTACCGCTCGACGAGGCGATCCGCGACACGTTGGAGATCATCGCCTGGCGGCTGAAGGCCGCTGATGCCGATCTCCGGCTGCATCTTGGGGCGCGGCCGCCGGTGGTCAAAGCCGGCTCGGTGCGTCTGCAGCAGGTGCTGGTCAATGTGATCTCGAATGCGGCGGATGCGGTCGAGGGGTTGGAGGATCGGCGTATCGAGGTTTCGGCATCCGAAGAGGCGGGCAGGGTGATCCTGACCGTACGCGATCATGGGCCGGGCGTGCCGCCGGCGATTACGGAGCGTATTTTCGATCCCTTCTTCACCACCAAAGGCGTCGGCAAGGGGCTCGGGCTCGGGCTTTCCATCTCCTACAACATCATCAAGGATTTCGGTGGCAGCCTGACCGTCTCCAACCATCCGGAGGGTGGGGCAGTATTCCGGATCGAGCTTTCGGCGGCGGCAGGCATGGTGCCGGAGGCGGCGGAATGAACGAACAGAAGATATTGCTCGTCGACGACGAGGAGGAACTGCGCCGTTCGACGGCGCAGGCGCTGGAACTATCGGGTTTCAGCGTCGAGACGTTTTCGAACGCGGATCATGTGCTGGAGCTGATCGGCTACAGTTTTCCGGGTGTCGTCGTCACCGATATTCGCATGCCCGGCATGGACGGCATGACGCTGATGCAGAAGATTCGGGAGCTCGATACTGAAGTGCCTGTCATTCTCGTCACCGGCCATGGCGATGTGCAGCTTGCCGTCAAGGCGATGCGCGAGGGTGCCTATGACTTCATCGAGAAGCCGTTTACGCCGCAGATGCTTGCCGGCGTCATCCGCCGCGCCATGGAGCGGCGCGGCCTCGTGCTTGAAAACCGGCTGCTGAAGGCAGTTGCCGGCAAGCGCGATGATATCGAGGCGCGGCTGCCTGGACGCACCCAGATCATGGTCGATCTGCGATACCGCATCCGTGCGATCGGGGCGAGCGATGCCGACACGCTTATTGTCGGTGACACAGGAGCCGGCAAGGAAGTGGTGGCGCGTGCGCTGCACGATATCAGTGCAAGGGCGAGCCGACCGTTCATCGCCATCAATTGTGCGGCACTGCCGGCAAACCTAATCGAAAGCGAGCTTTTCGGCCACGAGGCCGGCGCCTTCCCGGGCGCGGTGCGGCCTCGTTACGGCAAGTTCGAACATGGACGCGGCGGCACCATCCTTCTCGATGAGATCGGCTCCATGCCGGTCGATCTGCAGGCGAAGTTCCTGCGGGTGCTGCAGGAGAGGGTGATTTCGCGGCTCGGTTCGAACGAGATCGTGCCGCTCGATGTGCGATTCATCGCGACAAGCAAGGTCGATCTGGAAGCGGAGGTCGCTGATGGACGGTTCCGCGCCGATCTTCTCTATCGCCTGAATGTCGCGACCCTTCACGTGCCGTCGCTTTCGCAACGCCGGGCAGACATCCCACTGCTTTTCATGCAACTCGTCAGGGAGGCGGCAGCACGCTACGGCAAGGATGAGATGGCCGTGCCGCCGGATGTGATTTCCGACATCGGGCAGCGCGAGTGGCCAGGCAATGTCCGTGAATTGCGCAATGCCGCTGACCGTTTCGTACTTGGCCTCGACGGGGGCTGCAGGCAGGCCGAGGCTGCGGGGCTTGCCGAACGTGTCGCCGAATTCGAGCGCGGCGTGATTGCAACTGCGCTTGTCGCCCATGGCGGCAGCCTGAAGCCGGTCTATGAATCGCTCGGCATTTCGCGCAAAACGCTTTATGAGAAGATGCAGAAATACGGTCTCGACAAGAAGCTGCTGGCCAATGAGATGACCGGCGAGACGCGCCGCGAGCTCTGATCCAATTCCGATTTTTTGAATGCGGTCACCTGTTTCAGGGTGTTAGGGCTCCAAGTTCATCGGTGCCGTCTCCGGCGGTGACCGCAAATTCTTTCCAACCTCAAATCGCTGCTGGAAACCGGCGAGGTCGTTCTGCCGCCCAACCGGTCAGGACAACGATGGGTGGATTTCCACCCATCGCTTTAACCAATTGTTTCCAAATCAACCCATGCTGCGGCGCACTGTCGCAAAATCGTCGTTCCTTTCTTCGCGCCGCGATTGCGGCAGCCAGTCGCAGGCGTGCAAATGAGCCATCCGAGCCGGTGCGGAGGATGTGCCGGCGGGACTAGTCATTTTCATCAGGGAGGAAAACGATGAAAATCCTGAAGGCCATGCTTGGCGTGACCGCCGCCGCTGCCGTTTCGCTTCTCGCTCACGCCGCTTCGGCGCAGACCTATCCCGAACGCAGCATCACCATGGTCGTGCCTTTCTCCGCCGGTGGACCGACCGATACTGTTGCGCGCCTCGTTGCCGAATCCATGTCGAAGGATCTCGGCCAACAGATCGTCGTTGAAAACGTCGGTGGGGCTGGCGGCACGCTCGGTGCTGGGCGAGTCGCCGATGCCGATCCGGACGGCTACACGATCCTGCTGCACCATATCGGCATGGCGACCAGCGCTACGCTTTACCGCAAGCTCGCCTATGACACGCTGAACGCCTTCGACTATGTCGGTCTCGTCACCGATGTTCCGATGACGATCGTTGCCCGCAAGGATTTCGAACCGGCCGATCTGAAGGGCCTGATCGACTATGTGAAGGCGAACAAGGACAAGGTCACCGTCGCCAATGCCGGTATCGGTGCGGCATCCCACCTTTGCGGCATGATGTTCATGAGCGCCATCCAGACACCGCTCACGACCGTTCCCTACAAGGGAACCGGCCCGGCCATGACTGACCTTCTCGGCGGCCAGGTCGATATCATGTGCGACCAGACGACCAATACGACGAAGCAGATCAAGGGCGGTACGATCAAGGCCTATGCAGTGACATCGCCGGCCCGCCTCGATGTGCTCAAGGACATTCCGACCGCCGTCGAAGCCGGCCTGCCGGGCTTCGAGGTTGGCATCTGGCACGGCATTTACACGCCGAAGGGCACGCCGGCCGAAATCAATGAGCGCTTGTCGAAGGCGCTGCAGGTCGCGCTGAAGGACCAGAACGTCGCCGCCCGCTTTGCCGAGCTCGGCACCGCTCCGTCTTCAGAGGCCGATGCGACGCCGGCAGCGCTCAAGGCGAAGCTTGAGAGCGAGATCGCCCGCTGGAAGCCCGTCATCGAAGCTGCCGGCGAATACGCGGACTGAACCCGACCGCATCTACACCCTCCTCCCGATCGGGAGGAGGGTGTCTGCGTAATTCGATGTCCGTCGCGACGCTCCATCTCCAACACCAGGAGACATCATGAAATCTCTCAGTTTCGACACCACCAATGTCATCTGCGGCGCCTTGCTCGCCGCAACCGGTGCCTTCTTTGCCTATCAGTCGCTGAACCTCGAAATCGGTACAGCGCTGCGCATGGGACCTGGCTACTTCCCGCTCGTCCTGTCCGGCATCCTCGTGCTGCTCGGCCTGATCATTCTCGTGCAGGCGGTGCGGGTTCAGGGGGAGCCGATCGAGCCGTTCGCCTGGCGCGGCATGCTCTTCATCCTGCCGGCGCCGGTCTTTTTCGGACTAACAGTTCGCGGGCTCGGTTTTGCGCCGGCAATTTTCCTGACGGCCTTCATCGCCTGCTTTGCATCCAGTCGCATGAACGTGCTGTTCGCGCTGGTTCTTTCGCTGCTGCTGGCGGTCTTTTCGGTTGGGGTCTTCAGCTATGCGCTCGGGCTGCCGTTCGAACGTTTTGGCCCCTGGGTCCGGTTCTAGGAGGCGGGTATGGAACTCTTCAGCAATCTCGCTCTCGGTTTCTACACCGCGGCAAGCCCGGAAAACCTGTTCTTCTGCCTGATCGGCGTGCTGCTCGGCACGCTGATCGGCGTGCTGCCCGGTATTGGCGCCACGGCAACGATCGCCATGCTGCTGCCGATCACCTTCCAGCTCGAGCCGGTCTCCTCGCTCATCATGCTCGCCGGCATCTATTACGGCGCACAATATGGCGGCTCGACGACGGCAATCCTCATCAACATGCCCGGTGAATCTTCCTCGGCAGTGACAGCCATCGACGGCTATCAGATGGCGCGCAAGGGCAGGGCGGGTGCGGCGCTTGCAATTGCCGCGCTCGGCTCCTTCTTCGCTGGCTCGGTATCGACCTTCCTCGTGGCTGTCTTTGCTCCGCCACTGACGGCGATTGCACTGCAATTCGGTTCGGCCGAATATTTCTCGCTGATGATCGTCGGTCTCGTATCCTCGATCGCGCTGGCCCATGGCTCGGTCGTCAAGGCGCTGGCAATGGTGGCGCTTGGACTGCTGCTCGGCCTCGTGGGCACGGATATCTATACCGGTACGCCGCGTTTCACGCTCGGCATACGCGAATATGCCGACGGCCTGAATTTCGTGGCGCTTGCCGTCGGCGTCTTCGGTATTGCGGAAATCCTGCGCAATCTGGAAGGTGAGAAGACCCGTACGGTGCTGATGGCGAAAGTCTCCGGGCTCCTGCCGTCGAAGGAAGAGTTCAAGGAGATGATCGCGCCGGTCATTCGCGGCACAGTCATCGGCTCGGCGCTCGGCATCCTGCCGGGCGGCGGGGCGATCCTCGCCTCGTTCGCCTCCTATACGGTGGAAAAGCGTGTCTCCAAGAGGCCGCAGGAGTTCGGCCACGGCGCGGTCGCCGGCGTTGCAGGGCCGGAATCGGCCAATAATGCCGGTGCGCAGACGTCGTTCATTCCACTCCTGACGCTCGGGATTCCGGCAAATCCGGTCATGGCGCTGATGGTCGGCGCAATGATCATTCAGGGCATCGTGCCAGGACCGAACGTGGCGACGGAGCAGCCGGCACTTTTCTGGGGCATCATTGCCTCCATGTGGATCGGCAACCTGATGCTCGTCATCCTGAACTTGCCGCTGATCGGCTTGTGGGTGAAACTCCTGACAGTCCCCTATTACGTGCTATTCCCCGTCATCATGGCCTTCTGCTCGATCGGGGTCTACAGCGTCAATTCCAACGTTTACGACCTCTATGCCGTAGCCTTCTTCGGTCTCATCGGCTATGTGCTCGCCAAGCTTCGCTGCGAGCCGGCGCCGCTCTTGCTCGGCTTCGTACTCGGGCCGCTGCTGGAGGAAAACCTGCGACGGGCCATGATCCTGTCACGCGGCGATGCGATGACCTTCGTCACACGGCCGATCAGTGCCATTCTGCTGGCGATCGCCGTGGCGGTGCTGATCATCGTCTTCCTGCCGAGCGTCAAGCGCAAGCGTGAAGAGGTCTTCGTCGAAGAGGCGTGAGGGCTTGCGCTGACGGCCCGTTTGTTGAAAAAAGAGTGATCTGATGCGGGCGCCGTCGGGCGCCCGTTTTCGTTTTACAGGATATCCAGGCTCATGAGCATTCCCGCCCGGATCAGCAACGATCTGCCCTTTCTGACCTCCCTCCGCCGAGACCTCCATGCCCACCCCGAACTCGGCTTCGAAGAGGAGCGCACCAGCGATGTCGTCGCCAAGCTTCTGAAGGAGGCCGGTATCAAGGTGCATCGCGGCCTCGGCAGTACCGGTGTCGTCGGCACGCTGCAGATCGGCAATGGCACGCGCACGATCGGGCTGAGGGCAGACATGGACGCTCTCGCCATGCCGGAGACAGCGGAGCGGCCTTATAAATCGACAGTGCCGGGCAAGATGCATGCTTGTGGTCATGACGGGCATACGACGATGCTGCTCGGCGCGGCGCGCTATCTCGCCGAAACGCGCGGGTTTTCCGGCACGGTTCATTTCATCTTTCAGCCGGCCGAGGAGGGCCGCGGCGGGGCGAGGCGTATGGTGGAGGAGGGGCTGTTCAAGCAGTTTCCCTGCGATGCCGTTTATGGGCTGCACAATATGCCCGGGCTTGCCGTTGATGAGATCGCTGTCGTCGGGGGGCCGCAGCTTGCCTCATCCGATAGCTGGCGGATCACCTTCCGAGGCACTGGCACGCATGGCGCAAAGCCGCATCTCGGCCGCGATCCGATCACGGCTGCCGGCACTTTCCTGTCGTCTCTTCAGACGATCGTCGGCCGTGTCGTCGATCCGCTTCAGCCGGCTGTCGTCAGCGCCTGTTCGGTACAGGCCGGTAATCCCAAGGCATTGAACGTCATTCCTGATATCGTCGAGATCGGCGGAACGGCGCGCGCCTATTCGCCCGAAGTGCGGGACCAGCTCGAAACGGAAATTGGCCGCCTGGCGCAGGGTACGGCCGCGATGTTCGGTATTTCGGTAGACTATGAATTCGAACGCCGTATTCCGCCCGTCGTCAATGATGCGGATGCGACTGCACGGGCGCTCGGTGCTGCGCAGGCGGTCTTTGGCGAGAAGGTGCGTACGAGCTTTCCGCCATCCACCGCCGGCGACGATTTCGCGTTCTTCGGGCAGAATGCTCCAGGCTGTTATGTCTGGCTCGGCAACGGTCCGGCTGTCGATGGAGCGCTGCATCACAACACTGCCTACGACTTCAATGACGAGGCGCTCGGATATGGTGCGGCTTATTGGGTGTCGCTGGTGGAGCGGGAACTCAAGGCTGAGGCGTAGGCTGCCTCAGAAGATCTCCAATATCGGGCTTTCCAGCACCTTGCCCGTGATGACGTCGGCAATGCCGCGGTCGGTCTGGTGCGGGCCGATATTGCAGGCAAGCGTCGCGCCGAAGCAGGCCTTGAAGACCAAATAGGGCGGCTTCCAGTCGACGACCTTCTCCATGGCCTTGCGGATGGCAGCGAAGCCGTTGGCGGTTTCCTGCAGGGAGGCATCGGTTACGAGGCCGGAGAGCGGCAGGGGCAAGAGGACTTCGACGCGGCCGTCCTTTACCACGGCCATGCCGCCGCCGACTTCGATGACGGCGTTTGCTGCAAACGCCATGTCTCGCGCATTTCCACCGAAGACGGTGAGGTTGTGGCTGTCATGCGAGACGGTCGTGCAGAAGGCGCCGTGCCATTCACCCCAACCGGTCAGGAAGCCGACACGCGGCTTGCCATCTGCCAGTCCGTGGCGATGTGCGACCGCGAGCATGGCGCTGCCGGTCGGCGGCACGACGAAACCGTCGCGAATATCTGCCTCGGCTTCGCCCCACTGGGTAAAGCGCGGGCGGTCGATCGTTGCGAGGCGTACCTTGCTTCCTTTCGCGGGAATGCGGAAATCATCGTCGGCAAACGGTGCGAGCTTGACCGACTGCATCAGCGGACCGGCATCGAGTGGCTGGATCGGATCCTTCACTGCGCCATCTTCGGCAACCAGGCGGCCATTGGCGATGACGGCGCGGGCTTTGAATTCGCTCATATCCTCGAACAGCACGAGATCGGCGCGGCGGCCAGGAGCGATCAGGCCAAGATCGGAGCGCTTCAGCCGCTGGGCGGCGTTGAAGGTTGCCGCACGCAGCACCCATTCCGGGCGCATGCCGTAACGCACGAGGCGGCGCACCACATCGTCAAGGCCGCCATTCTGGTAGAGCTCATCGGGGAAGACGTCGTCAGTGCACAGCGTGACGGTCGGCGGAAGGTGGCCGATGCCATCAAGCGCATCGACGAATTCCTTCAGCAGATGATCATGAGAGCCACGCAGCTCGATCGTCATCCCGGCTGCGAGCTTCTGCAGGAGGTCAGCGCCCGAGGTAAGTTCGTGATCGGAGGTGACACCAGCGGCCATGAAGGCATTGAGGTCGTCACCCTCCAGCCCGCGGGCATGGCCGCAGACGAGCTTGCCGGAGGTTAGGCCGGCATTGACGATTGCTGTCATGCGCGGGTCGCTGTCGATGACGCCTCGCATGTTCATGACCTCAGCGACACCGCCGATCACCGGAGAGCGCAGCAGCTCGGTGATGAGGTTGGCATCGAAATCCGCGCCAGCCAGTTCAAGCCCAGGGGCAGAGGGAACGCAGGAGGGAGCAAGCAGGATCATGCGCAGCGGCAGATTGCGCGAAGCTTCGATCGCCCAGCGCACGCCGTCAAGGCCATGGACATTGCCGAACTCGTGCGGGTCCCAGACGATCGTCGTGACGCCGCGCGGCAACACGGCTTCAGCATATTCGGCCGGCGTGACCATCGAGCTTTCGATATGCATATGCGTATCGATAAGGCCGGGAGAGATGATGCTACCGGTCGCGTCGATTACATCAGCGGCATCGGTGCGGCTTGCTGGCGCGTGCACGCTCGCAATCAAAGCACCGACGAGGCCGATATCGGCCTCGCGGGTCAGGCCGGTCACGGCATCGAGGATACGGCCGCCGGTAACGAGCATATCGAAGGGGCTGTCGCCGCGGGCCGCAGCGACGGCGCGGGCGCGGAAGGCCGGTTCGTTGAGATCGGCGGGTTCCTGGCGCAAGTTGGCGGTCATTTGCGGGCCTCGTTGACCAGGGCGGCGAGAATGATGACACGCGCCATATCGGCGTCGATGTCGGCAGCGAACTGTGCATTGAACGTTGCATGGGTGGCACGGGTTTCAACGATCGTACGCCCACGCGTGTGCTGTCCCTGTAATTCCACATCGATGCGGGCAGGGCGGAAGCTCACCACCTGCGGAGCGACGAAGGCGACGGCAGCCGAAGGGTCGTAGATCGCCATGGCGGGGCGACCGCGGCTGGTGCCGATCCTGATATAGCCAGCGAACATGTCGGCGATCAGTTCGGCATTTGCGCCGCCGGCAGCGCGCACTGGATCGGCATCCTCAGCCTTGGCAAGCACCTTGCGGCAGAGATCGAGATCGACCATGCGTAGCGGCAGCTTGTGGGCGATGACGATCGCCAGCGCTTCCGGATCGGCGAGCGCATTGAATTCTGCAGAGGCCGTGTGGTTGCCCGAGGTGACGCCGCCGCCCATCCAGACGAGTTCGGTGATGCGGGTTGCCAGATCGGGCCGGGCGAGCGCCAGCGCGGCGATATTCGTCAGCGGACCAAGCGCCAGGATGCGATGCGGGCCTTCCAGCTCCAGCCAGCGGCAGAGGGCAAGGAAGGCATCGCTGTCTGGCAGGATCGGGGTCGGCGGCAGGTGTTTTCCCGTCGTTGGAATACCGCTTTCGCCGAGGATCGCCTGCGCGGTCTCAAGTTTGCCGAGCACGGGCATATCCCGGCCGGTATGAATCGGAAATTTCCAGCCGAAGGCCTTTGCAGCACCCGCTGCATTGGTGCGTACCTGCGGCAGCGGCGCATTGCCGAAGACCAACGAGACGCCATCGATGTCGTGCTCGGCGTTCATCACCACCATGATGGCGGCGATGTCGTCGAAACCCATGTCCGTGTCGATCCAAACACCCATGATCTCACCCGAAACGCTTGAGGCTTGCGGCGGCTGCAACCGGCAGGTCGAAGGCGATCGTGCTGCCGAGTTCGTGCTGCGGCAGGGCAGCGTCGACTTCCGCCTTGATCGGGCCAAGCGCGCTGTCCAGCAAGTATTCGCGGCTGTTGCCGGCAAAAGACGTGCCACGCACGCTACCCTGGAACGGGCCGGAACCAAGGACAACCGCGCGGGGTCGCCATGCCAGGCCCGCCGCATCTTCAGGGGCAGGTGCGGAAAGCGCGACTAGGCCGTTCGGCATCGCAAGCTTTCTGTCCCTCAGCGCAAAGACATTCTCGAAGCCGACGAAATCAGCGACGAAGGAGGAAACCGGCTTGTTATAGATGTCCTCAGGTGTGCCGATCTGCTCGATACCGCCGTTCAGCATGACGATGATGCGATCGGCAAGGGCAAGGGCTTCCGCCTGGTCGTGGGTGACGAAGATCATCGTCACGCCCGTTTCCTTCTGGACGCGTTGCAACTCGGCACGCATTTCCAGACGCAGTCGGGCGTCGAGATTGGAGAGTGGCTCGTCGAGCAGCAGCACCTTTGGTTCCATGACCATGGAGCGGGCCAGTGCTACACGTTGCTGCTGGCCGCCGGAGAGCTCGCCGGGCTTGCGGCCTGCGAATTTCGCGAGGCCGACGGATTTGATGCCGGCATTGACCTTGTTGTCGAGATCCTGGCCGCGCAGCCTCTTCAGGCGGAGACCGAAGGCGACGTTCTCATAGACGCTCAGATGCGGGAAAAGCGCATAGGACTGGAAGACAAGGCCGACGGCGCGCTTGTTGGCGGACACATGGGTGATATCCGCACCATCGAGATTGATGCGGCCGGAGACCGGATTCAGCAGGCCGGCAATCGCGCGCATGGTCGTTGTCTTGCCGCAGCCGGAGGGGCCGAGGAGTGCCACCAGTTCGCCTTTGGCAATCGATAGGTCAAGGTCCTTCACCGCAACCGTATCGCCATAGGCGAGCGTCAGCTTGTCGAGTTGAAGGTATGCGTCAGACATAGCGAGAGAATCCCAGGAAGCGTTCAGCGAGGAAGACGATGCCGATCGAAAGGAAGGCGAGCAGCGCCGAGAGCGCGGCAATGGACGGATCGTAGGTGGTTTCCATGTAACCCAGCATGTCGATCGGCAGCGTGCGCACGCCTGGACCGGAGAGGAAGAGCGACACCGGCACCTGATTGAAGCTGGTGACGAAGCCGAGGATGAAGGCGGCGAGAATGCCGCCGCGGATATTCGGCATGACGACCCGGAAGAAGGCGCCGAACCGCGAGGAACCGAGCAAGACCGCTGCTTCCTCGATATCGGAGCGCAGGTTCCCGAGGCTCGCGGACACCACACGCACGGCATAGGGCAGTACCAGCGCGGTATGGGCAAAGAAGAGCGCCAGCGTGATGTTGAAGCCGAAGGGAACCACCAGGTAACGCAGCAGCGCCAGACCGACGATGATGCCGGGCACGATGATCGGCAGCGAGACGATGGTTCTCACCGTTTCGGAACCCGGAAGCCTATAGCGCGACAGCGCATAGGCGGCGGGAACGCCGAGGACAAGCGCCGCCAGTGTGCCGAAGACGGCAAGAAACATCGACATGGCGAAGCTGTCGCGGAAGCTGTCGATGGTGAAGACCTTGGCGACCCAGCGCAGCGACAGGCCCTGCGGCGGGAAGGCCAGCGTATCTCCGGCCGAAAGCGAGGCGGCAATGATGATCAGAAAGGGGCCGATCAGGAAGACCAGCAATAGGAACAGCACAACCGGTGAGAGGAGGCGGATGCTCATCGGCGGTTCCTCGCGGTTGCGAGCCGTTTCAGCAAGATATTGGCGGCGAAGCTCATGACGATCAGGATGAAGGCGATGACGCTCGCCGAAACGAAATTGTTGGCGACAGACACCTGCTGGTACAACAGCGTTTCCAGCATCAGCACCTTGGAACCGCCAAGGATGGCGGGCGTGATATAGGCGGTCAGCGAGCCGGTGAAGACCAACGTGCCGCCGACGACGAGACCTTCCTTCGTCAGTGGCAGGATGACCTTCCAGAAGACCTGAAACCAGTTGGCGCCGAGGACGCGTGCGGCAGGAATGGCATCCTTCGGCATATTCTCGAGCGCGCTGATGAGTGACAGTATCATCAGTGGCAGGAAGAGCTGCAGCAGGCCGATGAAGACGGCGGTCTCGGTAAAGAGCAGGCGCAAAGGTTCCGCGCTCAAGCCGAGACCTGTGATGGCTTCATTGACGATGCCGGTGCGGCCAAGGATGACGATCCAGGCGTAGGTACGCGCAACCGGCGAAATCATCAGCGGCAGGGTGACGAGGCCGATCATGCGGCCCTTGCCGTTCGGCGGCAGATTGACGATCGCAAAGGCGGCGGCGTAGCCGATGATGGCTGAAACCGCCGTCACCTCGAGGCCAAGCCGGAAGGTGCGGAAGAAGACGGTGCGGTTCAGCGTTTCGGAGAAGAAATCGGTATAGGCAGTAAGCGTCCACGCGCCGCCGCTGCGAAAACCTTCGGAGAGCAGGATCGCGACAGGCAGCAGAAAGACTACGGCTGCGAAGATCGCTGCCGGCAGGGCAAGTGCCAGTGCTTCAGCGCGGTTCTGGAACATGAAACGCCTTTCGAGCGGAGGAAGGGTCGGTCCCGGCCGGCGCCGGGACCGTTATCGGCAGCGGCTTACTGGCCGACCTTTTCGTTCCATTGCTTCAGCCAGCCATTGCGATTGTCGAGAGCGGCTGCGGCGGGGATGAGCTTCAGGCTCTTGGCGGTATCTTCGCCATAGGTGATGTTGTTGGCGACCTCGTCGGAGACCTTCACTTCCTTGTTCGCCGGGCTGTCGATCAGTTTTTCGGCGAGCTTGGTCTGGACTTCGGTCGACAGCCAGAAATCCATGAACTGCAGCGCGAGATCCTGGTTCTTCGATCCCTTGGTCATGACCAGCACGTTCATGCCGCCGGTCTGGCCCTCCTTCGGCGTTGCCCAGGCGACGGGAACATTGAGTTTGGTGAAGCCTGCCCAGGAGAAGCGGCCGATCGGAGCGGCCCAGATTTCTTCCTGCTGCATGAGCTGCACGAGCTGGGAAGACTTTTCGTAGAAGGTGACGATCTCGCCCTTCTTTTCGCCAAGCGCTTCGATCGGTGCCTTGAGGTCGGCCGCGTCCTTGCCGAGCGCGAGGCCCAGCATATAGAGCGCCGGCGGGCCTTGATTGGTCGTGACGTTCGGGAAGGCAACATGGCCGACATATTCCGGCTTCAAGAGATCGGCCCAGGACTCGATCTTCATCTTGTCGGAACGGTAGGCTATCGAGGTGGCGTAGAAAGTGTAACCGACGCTCATGCCGTCGGCGTTCGGATCCTTGGCGATATCATAGAGCTTGGAAAAATTTTCGAGCTTGGAGGTATCGACCTTGTCGATCAGGCCGGCGCGGGTGGCGGCAAGGCCGTCAGCCATGGAGACGGCGGCAAGATCGACCACCGGATTGGCTTTGTTGGCTTCCATCTTGGCGAGGCGCTCGACGCTGTTGCCGGTTTCGACAACGAGCTTGCAGCCGCACTTGGCTTCGAAGGGGTCGTAGACGATCGTCTTGTAATCGTCCTGCGCAAAGGCATAGACGGAAATGGTCAGCGTCCGTTCCTGTGCCGCGACGCCAAGGGGGAAAAGCGCGGCCAGCGCCACCGATGCAATGAGGGCTTTCTTCATTCTACAGGTTCTCCATCTCTGAGGTTTTTGGTGCCGGGTTCGCGAGCCCGGATGACTGGCGGATGACGAGTTGCATGGGCACGCGTTCGGTCTCCGCCGTGACCAGCACGCCCTCCCGAGTGCCGCTTTCGTTTATTCTGTCGACCAGCGCGGAGATGGCGATTTCGGCGATGGTGTCCATGTCCATCCTCACCGTCGTCAGCGACGGCGTGACGACAGGCGACCAGATGAGATCATCGAAGCCGGTGACACTGACATCGGTCGGAACGCTGATGCCCTCCTGCTGTAGTTCGGTCAGCGCCCGCAGGGCCTGCAGGTCGGAAAGGGCCGCAAAGGCGGTGAAGCCCTGACGCGTCTTTTCCGCAAGGCCCAACCGGCAGCCGGCGCCCGTTTCGTTCTCCAGGCGTTCGATCCACAGCATTTCGGAACGCATGCCGGGCTGCAGGCCGGCCCTGATGCCGCCGGCTCGGTCGTTCTGGACATTGGATTCCTGATTGTTGCCGATGATCAGGATCTGCTTGTGGCCGAGGCCGGCGAGATGGGCAGCGATCTCCCTGCCGCCCTGCCAATGGTCGGCGGCGACCGTATTGCCGGGCGTGGAGGCAGTATCGATGACCGCGACCGGGCAGCTTGCGGCGGAAATGCGGGTGGCACGGCGAGGCACGACCACCATGCCGTCGACACCACGTTCCACCAGCCGGTTGATTGCCTCGGTCTGCGCCGTGATGTCGCCGCGGGAGTCTGCGATCAGTACCCCATAACCGGCGGCGGAGGCGGCAAATTCGATGGCCTGCGCAATCTTCGGGAAGAGCGGATTGGCGATATCAGGCAGGACGAGGCCTAGCACGCCGCTGCGGCCCGTGCGCAGCGCCCGTCCGGCTTGGCTCGGCACATAGCCGAGTTCGGCAGCATGCGTCCGAATTCTCTCGATCAGAGCATTGGAAACTCGGCCCTTGCCGGAGAGCGCATTCGAGACCGTAGCAACGGAGACGCCGAGTGACGTCGCTATCCTGCTGAGATTGGGACCCGGGCGTTGTGAAGCCATGATTTCGAGGTGCTGCGCTTAATCGTTTAAGCAATTGCATAGCGTAGCGCTTAGGGCTTGTCGAATCCAAATTTACTCAGTGGGCGAATATCTGTCCCGGCGGCTTTCGCGCAAACAAAAAGCCCCGCGGAAAACCGCGGGGCCTGAACAAGCAATGGGCGACGATTTCACGTGCCCTTGGCGACCTTGACAGGTGCAGTCGTCTTGCCGCCGGGGGCAAAGCCGCCGCCAGTTGCGATGTTGAGCGCGGCATAATCCTTCGCCATCTGCTGAACGGCAGCAGCAAGGCTTGCCTGAGCAAGGGAGACCTGACGCTGGGCGTCGAGGACGTCGAGCAGCGAGGAGGCGCCGTCCTTGTAAGACGCTGTCGAAAGTTCGAGGGTTTCTTGTGTCGTGCGGACCTGTGCGCGCAGCGCATTGACCGTCTCGGCGTCACGGCGGACGGCGGACAGGGCGTTCTCGACCTGCTCGACAGCCGTCAGGACGGTCTGCTTCCAAGCGAGATAGGATGCGGCTGCATCAGACTTCGAAACGTTGACATTGGCGCGCAGACTGCCGCCGTCGAGGATCGGCAGGTTCAGGGTTGGGCCGAAGGACCATGCACCGAGAGCGCCATGAAGGCCGCGCTGGTTGATGTAGCTCGGCGAGATCGAACCGGACAGCGAGATCGACGGATAGAGCTGAGCCTCTGCGACACCGATCTGAGCGGTGGCGGCCGCAAGGTTACGCTCTGCCTGGCGAATATCCGGACGGTTGCGGATCAAGTCGGCAGGAATGCCCGAATTGATGCCGCCGCGGAAGGTCGGCTGACCGGAGCCACGGAGCAGTTCATCGACCATCGAACCGGCCGGCTGGCCGACAAGGGTGGCGATATGATGGGCCGAAACGCGGATGTTGGTTTCAAGGCCAGGGATTTCTGCGAGCGTCGATTGAACGAGACCTTCTGCCTGCACAACGTCTAGGCGGGAGGCGGCACCTGCATCCAGCTGGAACTTGGTGAGGTCGTAGGTTTCCTGACGAGACTTCAGGTTGGCTTTCGAAAGTGCCAGACGCTGCTGGAAGAAGCGCAGATCGATATAAGTCGAGACAATGTCCTGGATGTAGGACAGCCTAGCAACATCGGCACCCGCGTAAGCCGAGTCAAGCGAAGCGAGGGCGGCTTCCTTGCTGCGCCTGTAGAGGCCGAACAGATCGAGCAGCCAGGAGAGCGAAAGCTGGCCGGCGCTGGTGTGTCGGGTATCGAACTGGGTGCGCAATTCGCCCGTCTGGCCGCTGGCGGTCTGGGAGGCGCCGACATCGAGGGCAGGCAGGGCGCCGGCGCCGGCAATCGTGACGTTGGCAGAGGCGGAATTGATGCGTTCGATCGCCTGCTGAATCGTGAGGTTCTGATCGAGGCCGGTCTGAACAAGGCTGTTGAGCTTCTTATCGTTGTAGGCCGTCCACCATGCGGCGGTGGCGACATCGCCGATGCTCTTTGGGCTGCCTTCGCTGAATTTTCCAGGAAGCGACATTTCAGGAGGTACGTGATCTGGGCCTACTACACAGCCCGACAACAATAATAATAGCGCCGGTGTGGCATAACGAAGAGATACCATGCATTTCATCCTGTAACTCGAGCAAGTCAATTCTTGTCCGAAGCGTCATGCTTCACTATCGGCCCGACGCGCTTCGTTCCTTACGCAAACACATGCCGAAGCAGCCCGCGCGCAATGTAGCAATGTGGAAAGGTTTCTCACAGTGCATTTATATCACACTCCCGCCTCATTTTTTCCGTGTGGCAGAGATGCGGCGGATGACGACGAAGAAGGACGGCACGAAGAAAATGCCCAGCATCGTCGCAGAAAGCATGCCCCCGAGGACGCCGATGCCGATCGCGTTCTGGGCAGCGGAACCCGCGCCCGTTGCGATCGCCAGCGGCACGACGCCGAGGATAAATGCCAGAGAGGTCATGATGATGGGACGCAGGCGCAGCCTTGCTGCCTCCAGCGTCGCCTCGAAGAGGCCTAGTCCTGTTTCCATTCGGTCTTTGGCGAATTCCACGATCAGGATCGCGTTCTTCGCCGCAAGGCCGATGGTCGTGAGCAAGCCCACCTTGAAATAGACGTCGTTCGCCTGCCCGAAGAGCGTTGCCGCGATAAGCGCTCCGAGCACGCCGACCGGCACTGCCATAATGACCGAGAACGGGATCGACCAGCTTTCGTAGAGCGCGGCCAGGCAGAGGAAGACGACGAGAACCGAAATCGCGTAGAGCATCGGCGCCTGCGAGCCCGAGAGGCGTTCCTGATAGGAGATACCCTGCCAGGCAACCGTATAGCCGCCGCCGAGCTGTTCAGTCAGGGCTTCCATCTCGTTCATCGCTTCACCTGAGGAGACGCCTGGTGCCGCGCCACCATCCAGCGGAATGGCGCTGACGGCGTTGAAGCGGGCAAGAGACGGCGCGCCCTCGACCCATTGGGTGGTGGTGAAGGCGGAGAAAGGCACCATCTCGCCGGCGTTGTTGCGGGCATACCAGTGGTTCAGATCGGTCGGCTGCATGCGGAAGGGGCCGTCGCCCTGCACGTAGACCGGCTTGATCTCGCCATTCAGCGTAAAATCGTTGACGTCGCGGCCGGTGAAGATGATCGACAGCATGGAATTGACCGAGGCAAGATCGACACCCATGGCGCCGATCTTCTCCTGATCAATCAGGATCTTCATTTGCGGCTCGACTTCCTTGTTGTTCGAACGAAGTGCCACGACCTTGCCGGTGGCGCCAGCCATCTGGATCAACCGCTTGGAAGCGGCCGTCAGGGCTTGATTGCCGTGGCCGCCGGTATCCACCAGATACATGGAGAAGCCGCTCGATACGCCGAGACCCTGGATCGCGGGCGGCAGCAGCGCAAAGACCTGCGCCTCGCGGATCGCAAAGAAGTTCTTGAGAGCCCGGCTGACCACCGACTGCGCGCTGAGGTTGGGATCAGTGCGCAGCGAGAAGTCCTTGAGTTTGGTGAAGACGATGGCACTGTTCTGACCCGAACCGTTGAAGCCGAAACCGAGCGCGCCGAAGACGGATTCCACCGCATCCTTCTCGTTTTCACGGTAGTATTTTTCGACCTTTTCAACGACGGCCTGCGTCTGCTGCGTGGTGGACCCAGGCGGCGTGGTGACGATGGTCAGGAGCACGCCTTGGTCTTCCTGAGGCAGGAACGAGCTCGGCAGGCGGGTGAAGAGATACGCGCAGCCGACGCCGACCAGCAGGAAAACCAGCATGACACGGACCGGCCGCTTCAAGAGGTAGCCGATGGTGCGGACGTAGCCGTTGGTCGAGCGGGTGAAGTTCCGGTTGAACCAGTCGCCGATGCGATGTTTCTTGTGCTCGTTGACCGGCTTCAACATCGTGGCGCAGAGCGCAGGCGTCAGCACGATGGCGACGAGGGCAGACAGCAGCATGGCCGACACGATCGTGATGGAGAACTGGCGATAGATGATGCCGGTCGAGCCGCCGAAGAAGGCCATGGGGATGAAGACGGCGGTCAGCACGAGAGCGATGCCGACGATGGCGCCGGTGATTTCGCCCATCGACTTCTCGGTCGCCTCCAGCGGCGAGAGCTTTTCCTCCGACATGATGCGTTCGACGTTTTCGACGACGACGATGGCATCGTCGACGAGAAGGCCGATCGCCAGCACCATGGCGAACATGGTCAGCGTATTGATTGAGTAGCCTGTTACCGCGAGGATGCCGAACGTGCCCAGAAGTACGACGGGAACGGCGATGGTCGGGATCAATGTCGCACGCAGGTTCTGCAGGAATATGAGCAGAACCACGAAGACGAGCACGATCGCCTCGATCAGCGTATGCACGACCTTTTCGATCGACAGTTCGACGAAGGGGGTCGTGTCGTAGGGATAGGTGATCTCGACGCCTTCCGGCAAGCCGCGGCCGATCGTTTCGAGCGCGGTGCGGACACGGGCGGCGGTATCGATGGCGTTCGCGCCGATTGCGAGGTTGATGGCGAAACCAGACGATGGCAGGCCGTTGTAGCGAGAGCTGCCGCCATAGCTTTCTTGGCCGATCTCGACGCGGGCGACATCGCTGAGGCGGACGGTCGAACCGTCTTTTTCGACCTTCAGGATGATGTGTTCGAAATCAGCAACCGTGGTGAGCTGGCTTTGCGCAGTGATAGTGACGTTGATCTGCTGGCCCGGGACGGCCGGCTGGGCGCCGAGCGAGCCAACGGAAACCTGGGTGTTCTGTGCCTGGATGGCCGAGGTCACATCGCCGGGGGTGAGCTGGTATTTCTGCAGCTTGAACGGATCCAGCCAGACGCGCATGGCGTAGCCGGAGCCGAACACATTGATGCTGCCCACGCCTTCCAGACGCTGGATCTGGTCCTCGATCGAGGTCGACATGATATTGCCGAGGTCGACGGAAGTGCGCTTGCCGTCCGTCGAGACCAGCGAGCCGACGAGAAGAATGCTCGAGGTGGAGCGCGTGACGCTGATGCCGGCATCGATGACGTCGCCCGGCAGCTGCGACTGGACGAGCTGCAGCTTGTTCTGCACCTGCACCTGCGCGATGTCAGGATTGATGCTCGTTCCGAAAGTCAGCGAGATGCTGGCCGAGCCCGTCGATGAGGTCGAGGTCATGTAGGTCAGGTCATCGAGACCGGTCATGCCGTCTTCGATGAGGGTGGTCACTGATTTTTCGACCGTCTCGGCGCTGGCACCGCGATAGCTGGCGTTGATGCGGACCGTGGTCGGCGCAATGTCGGGATATTGGGATATCGACAGTGTGAAGATGCCGAGCAGACCGGCGAGCATGATGGTGATCGCAATGACCCAGGCGAAGATCGGTCGTCGGATGAAAAACTTGGCCATCGGTTATTCCTGTACGGCTGGGACGGTGACGATACGAAAGCGCCTGCGCATCACTTTGCTGCGGGCTTTTGTTCGCTTCCGGCCACGGGCTGATCGGCAGGGACAACCACGCCGTTGTCGTTGATCTTCATTGGAACCGGCTTCACCGGCATGCCTGATACAATCGACTGGAGGCCGCTGACGATCAGCTGATCGCCGTCCTTCACGCCGTCGGTTACGAGCCAGGAATTGTTGGAGGGCGTAGCGTTCTGGAAGACGCGGGTCTCGACCTTGCCCTCGGCGGAGATGAACTGTGCGGTCAGGCGGCCGTTGGCATCGCGCGTCGTCGAAAGCTGCGGCAGGGAATATCCGGTCTCGGTACCGAGCTCGACCGTGGCGCGCACATACATGCCCGGCAGCACGACGCGGTCCGGATTCGGGAAGACGACGCGGATGATGAAGGTGCCGGTCGTTTCGCTGACGACCTGCTTCGACATGTCGAGCTTGCCCTTCTGATTATATTCACGGCCGTCCTCGAGGATCAGGCGAAACACGACATTGTTGTCCTCGCCCTTGACCTCCCCGGCAGCGATCGCATCGCGCAGCTTCAAAAGGTTGGTGCTCGATTCCGTCAGCGAAATATAGATCGGATCAAGCTGGCGGATGGTGGTCAGCGCGGTCGACTGGTTGGCGGCAACGAGGTTGCCGACATTATAGGCGGTCTGATCGATAATGCCGTCGAAGGGCGCGGTGATCTTCGTATGGTCAAGGTCGATCTGCGCTGATGTCAGCGCAGCCTTAGCCGCTTCGACTTCGGCATTTGCCTGGGCCAGCGCCGTGCGGGCGGTCTCAAACTCGATCTGCGTCGCGCCGCTGCCGACAAGCCGCTGGTAGCGGTCGAAATTGCTCTGGGCGCTCGGCACGCTTGCCTGAGCCTTGGAGATGGCCGCCTGGGCCTGTTCGACAGCGGCGCGATAGGCCGCATCGTCGATCTGATAGAGCAGGTCGCCCTTCTTGACCTCACCGCCTTCCTTAAAGGCGATCTCGCGGATGATACCGTTCACCTGCGGGCGGATATCGGCCACCTGGAAGGCTTCGGCGCGGCCGGGCAGGATCGTGGTGATCGGATAGGTGTCCTTCTTCAGCGTGACCACACCGACCGGGGCGGCCTGCTGGGCGGCACCGCCTGCGCCCGCATTGCCGGCGGGCTTGCTGCCGCTGTCGTTGCAGGCGGCGAGGCCCATAACGAGCAGGAGGGCCGAGGAGACGATGAGGGCGCGCCTGATCATGCTGAATTTCCTGTGCGGTTGGCAGTAGCGGTTCAATCGCCGGCCCTAGGAGGCGCCGCTCTATATAGGAGTGATGATTGACCCGGAAACAGGTGCCGTTATCCGATATTAAGAAAAGCTTTATGAAGTGACGTAATTCAGCAATCGTCACTTAGCAAGGGTTATTTTGCAGTGCGGCATCCACGAAACACACGATTTTTTCCGCACGATGGACAAGCGTGTTTTTGTCGTCCTTGGCAATGAGAATGGGATGCAGAACACAGGCGAGAACGTCTGCAACGGTGCGGGCTGCCGCGTCCGTATTGTCGCAATGGTAATTGCCTTCGGCTACACCTTCACGGATGATCTCGCCCAGTTTCTGCTCTATCCGCTCGCGATAGCGATGGCCCGCGTCGAGCTTGGCATCGATAGTAGAGATCACCATTTCGAAGATGTAGGGGTTCTGCTGGATGTCCTGCAGATGGCTGTCGAGCAGGCGCAGAACGAAGCTCAGCAACTGCTCCTTCGGCGGCAGGCTTGTGTCGACGGCGGCGAAGCGCTCCGTAGCATTGCCGAGATGGCGCTCGGCAATCGCATCGACGAGGACCGCCTTCGAATGGAAATGCTTGAAGACGTTGGCCGGCGACATGTGCAGCGAGGCGGCGATATCGGCGATGGAAACCGCCACAAAGCCGCGCTGGCGAAACAGCGTCTCCGCCATCGAGAGGATATCCTCCCGGGTCTCTTCGGCCTTGCGTCTGGGCCTGCGTGCCATTTGTCCCCCGCCGGGCTTGGCCCGACACCCCTTTTTTCAATGCTAGCGCGTTTGGCCGAAAGGCTGCAAGCCAACTCGCAGCCTACTGCATAATTCCCTAAATCGGGATCGATTTAGGGAATTATGCAGTAATTCAAAGTGCTACAGCGTCCTTTGCGTGTCTGAAAAGACGCGCGGCGCTGTAGTCACGCGGTTCAGGGGAAATAGGGCGCGAGATTTGTGCGAACACGCGCGGCGGGCGTTTCGCCGCGGTCGTCGGGTACGAAGCGTTCACCGGTGATCCACTCATAGGCTTTGATATAGACGGCCGAGGTCTGCTCGATCAACGCGACCGGAATTTCCGGAATTGCATCCTTGTAGGGATCGCAGCGTTCGACTACCCAGGCGCGCACGAAGTCCTTGTCGAAGCTTTCCGGGCGATTGCCCGCTGCGAAAGCAGCGGGATAGGTTTCTGCGACCCAGTAGCGGCTGCTGTCGGGCGTATGGATCTCGTCGGCGAGAATGATGTTGCCGTCCTCGTCCGTGCCGAATTCATATTTGGTGTCGACGAGAATCAGGCCGCGTTTTGCCGCTATTTCCTGGCCGCGAGCGAAAAGCGCCAGCGCATACTTGGAAAGCGTTTCCCACTGTTCTCCAGTCAATAGCCCGCGGCTGACGATTTCAGCCGGCGTCAGCGGCTCGTCGTGACCGCCGTCAAATTCTTTGCTGGTCGGCGTGATGACCGGTTCGGGGAGGATCTGGTTGTCGCGCATGCCGTCGGGCAGGCGCATGCCGTACATTTCGCGCTCGCCCTTCTTATAGAGTGTGAGAATCGACGTGCCGGTCGTGCCGGCGAGATAGCCGCGCACGACGATCTCGACCGGAAGAATATCGAGCCGTTTGCCAATGACGACGTTCGGATCGGGATAATCGAGGACGTGATTGGGGCAGATGTCCTTCGTCGCCTCGAACCAGTAGCGGGCTGTCTGCGTCAGCACCTGTCCCTTGTAGGGAATGCAGGTCAGGATACGATCGAAAGCGCTCAGCCGATCAGTGCTGATGATGATGCGCCGCCCATCCGGAAGATCGTAATTCTCGCGCACCTTGCCACGGTAGTAGTTCGGCAGTTCCGGGAAATGGGCTTCGGAGAGAATACGCACGGCGCTTGGCTGTCCTTCTATCGGCTTAGATTGTCTCTGCTCTAGTTTCATTGCCGGGGAAGTCAAGCAAAGGCTCATTCAAAGCCAGAAGAGGGCAATGAGAATGAGTGTGACTATATAGCCGGCGAGCGTCAGCGGCCAGCCGGCGCGCAGGAAATCACCGAAGCGATAGCTGCCGATGCTCATCGACAGCGTATTGTTGTGATGGCCAAAGGGTGTCAGGAAATCCTGCGACGCGCCAGCCGCCACCGCAATTAGATAGGCCTGCGGCGCATGCTGGCCGACGCGAGCGAACTCCAGCGCTATCGGAGCCAGAACGATCGCAACCGTCGCATTGTTGACGAAGGGCGTCAGCGCCATGGCGAGGAACAGAACCAGCGCGATGCCCCACAAGGGATGGCCGATCGGGAAGGCAAGGCTCAGCCATGCCGCAATGATCTCGGCCGTGCCCGTTGTCACCACCGCCTGACCGATCGGGATCATCGCCGCGAGCATGATGATGATCGGCCAGTTGAGATCCGCCATCGCATGACGAATGTTGAGATAACCGAGCAGAGCGAGCGCCAGCACCACGAAGGCGAGGGCGATATCGGGGCGAAGACCGAAGGCGGAGGCAACGACGCCGCAGGCAAAGATCGCGAAGGGTCGCCACGAGGCCGACGATGTCGGGGAGGGCGCTGCGGAGGCAAGCGGCAGGCATTCGCACTCCTCGAGCGCCTCCGCGATTGCCGCTTTCGGGCCTTCCAGCACCAGGATATCGCCGATCGAAAGCTGCAGATCGGCGAAACGTCCTTCAATACGGGGAGAGCGCATCGACAGTGCCGAGACGGTGATCCCGCGATTGCGGAAGACCTCCAGCGATGCGATACGCGAGCCGACGACGGTGCTTTCCGGCATGACGACGGCTTCGATGCTGGCGAAATCCTGCTGCAACCCATGCGGATGGGCTTCCGGCACCAGCGCCTGGCAGGTGGCCAGATTCGCGAAGATCGAATCCGCACCTTGGGCCAGGAGAACATCTCCCGGCTGGATGACTGAGTGTTCGAGCGGGCCGAAGACGAAGGCCCTGTCGCGGATGAGGGCATGCGGCTGAATGCCGAAACGTTCCGGACATTGAGCAAGTGTTGCGCCGACGAGTGGCGAATGTTCGGGAATGCTGCGCTCGACGACGATGCGACGGGCAGGAGGAGAGGGCGCTGTCGTGGGTTCGTCCGGCTCGGAAAACAATCGCTGCGCGATCAGGGTGATCAGGAGAATGCCTAGAATGGCGACTGGCAGGCCGACATAGGCGAAATCGAAGAAGCGGAAACCTTTGCCCGTGGCTTTTTCAAGCGCATCACTGACGAGAAGATTGGCAGGCGTGCCGATCAGCGAAACGAGACCGCCGAGAAGAGCGGCGAAGGAGACCGGCATCACGAGCTGCCGACGCGGAATGCCCATGACGGCGCTCAGCCGCAGCGCCAGCGGCAGGGTAATCGCGAAGGCGCCGATATTGTTCATGAAGATCGAGATGAAACCGCTGAGGGCGGAGACACCAGCTATGACCCGGAAATGCGAAAGACCCGATGCGACGAAGCGTTCGGCGAGACTGTCAAAGAGTTTGGTGCGCGCCAGGACCTGGACGACCAGCAGGATTTCCACGACGGTAATGACGACGGGGCTTGCGAAGCCGGCAAAGATGCCGTCGGCGGGGTAAAGACCGAGCACATAGCCCGCAAGCAATCCGCCGATCGCGACAACTTCGATGCGCAAGCGATCGAGGGAGAACAGGAAGAGCATCGCCACCAGCAGGATCAGGAGGGCTGCTTGCTCAGGCGTCATCGGCGGTTCCTGTGTTCGATCACACGCGGAATGTAGCTTTTCGTCCGATGCTGTATAGTCCGTTCAGATGAAAGAATGAATGGTGCTCATGCGCGGTCCTGCCGTTGGTCAGGCCGGTCTGCACCATTTTCCTTCGGCTGTCCGCTCGAGAATAGGCGTTGCGAAAACGCCTTTCGTGCGTGCCTGCCATTGAGGTCCCGCGGTGTCGAGTTTCGCGCGCCAACGGTCTGATTGCAGCATGGCCGCACCGACGACGACGGGTTCTATGCCGCAGCCTGCCAGCAGACCGAGCCCGGCGGCAACAGAGGTTCCGCTCGATATAACGTCGTCGATCAGCGCGACACGGCGGCCTTCCAGAAGAGGCAGCATGCGCGGATCGACATACAGGCGCTTCTCTTGCTCCGGTGTGGTGATCGATGAGAGGGCGACCGACAGTTCTTCGCGATACCAGAACTTGCGGGAGGTACCGAGCGGCACATAACGGTGATGGCCGAGTTTCTGGGCCACTGCCGCCGCAAGTGTCAGACCGAGTGTCGGCAGGCCGGCGATCACGTCGATGCCGAAGGGTTCTATCTTTGCTGCGAGGGTTTCGGCGAGCGCATCCAGCACCGCGAAGCTCGCCTGATTGATGATCAGCGAGGCCAATGCATGCTCGCCGTCAGCGAGCACGCGGATCGGCAGCCGCAATTGCCTGCCATCTTCCAGCTCCGCTACGAAGAAGGATGTGACGTCGCCACCTGTTTCGAAACTGCCGGGTGGATGGATTTGCTGCCAGAAATCATGCGGCATCATTTCGTTCATTCTCAATCCCGTATTTTCTTGCCGGCACCGACCTTCCGGCGAAGATCCTTCAGTTCGGCCTCGTTGAGCGCCCTGACCGATCCCCTTGGCAGGTCGCCGAGCTCCAGCCCGCCGATCGCCACGCGTACGAGCCGCAGGCAGGCGATATCGAGTGCTTCCAGCATCCGGCGGATTTGCCGGTTGCGGCCTTCCTGCAACTCCACTTCGATCCAGGAGTTGCGGTCACCCTCACGCAGCTTTCGCGCAGATGTGGCGCGCAGCAATTCACCGTCGTGCCGAAGGCCTGATGTCATGGCCGATAGCATGTTGTCGTCGGCAATCCGGTCGATTTGCACGTGGTAGGACTTGGGGACATGAGTGATCGGATCGAGCAGTGCCTGCGCGAACTCCGTGTCGTTGGTAAAGAGCAGAAGCCCTTCGCTTGCCTTATCAAGGCGACCGACGGGCGAGAGGTGCGGAACATCGAAATCGGTCAGGCAATCATAGACTGTCGGCCGCCCCTCGGGATCGTGACGAGTGGTCACGAGACCGCGCGGCTTGTTGAGCATCAGATAGATCCTCGCCTCGGCGGCGATTTTTCTGCCGTCGACCTTTATGATGGTGGTCGAAAGATCGACCCATGTCGATGGATCGGTGACGATACGATCACCGATGGCCACACGGCTTTCGGCAATCAGGCGCTCTGCCTGCGTGCGGGAGCAATAGCCGAGCTTGGAAAGGGCACGTGGAAGTGTAACCCGCTTGCCGGTCGGCTCAGCCTCGGGTCTGTTGCGTTCGCGTGTTTTCTGCGGGGGGTGCCGCCCTTTCACTGCGCCAATCCTGATGCGATTGCGAAAGCCGTTCTTTGCATGAACGGCGCGCTGATGCCAGCAATGGCGCGCTGAATTTTGGGGAGGAGGGGATTTTCGGATGCCGATAAAAACAGTCAACGCTTCAGGCAAAGCGCAGTGGGAAGGAGACGATATTGTGTGGCCTCAAGAACAAGCCATAAAGCCGGCGAGTTCCTGCCGGTTCATAACGACGCCGGCGGCAGCCTTCGCTGGGTCCGGATGTGTATAGGCCAGGCTCGGCATTTCGGGCAGATCAAGGGCCTGGCGCATGTTCATGATGCCGACTGCGTGACGCCCGTTGCCGCCATCGACACTCACTTCGACGATCAGCTTCTCTCTCTTGTCGTCCATGATGTCCTCCCTTGATTTTTATGTTCCTATCGCTCGCATTAAAAGTTGGTTTTTCTAAGACATAAGTATTTACGCATCCTGCAAAAATCGGATCTGCTGGATGCGCAAAAATGTTGGAGCGGGAGGTCGGGGAGCTTAACGCCACCAGTGACGGGGCTCAGGTTGCGACGTACCTGACAACATATAGCCAGCGAGGAAGCCGATCGCTCCGGCGACAAGAAGTGCTGTCGTGGTTGCTGCAGGGTGCTCGCGAGCGGTGCCGGCAACCGCTGCACCTTCCGCCCGGATCTGAGCAACAGCGTTTTTTGCGCGAGGAAGAGCGTCGTCGTAAGCCTTGCCCGCGCGGTCACGCACTTCGTAATAGGCCTCGGCGCCTTGCGCGGAAATCATCTTCTGCAGGCGGGACACCTCCTGCTGGAGGGCGGCAATGTCCTTGCTGACGGATGTTCTGAGATCATCGGTATTGGCGGCCATGTCTGTCTCCTTCCTTCAATGGGGAGGGAAACACGAAAAACCGCGTTAGGTTCCGAGTCTTTCGCGACAATCCGATATGACGGTTGTTTGACGGTGGTGATGGGGCCGGCGTTTATTCTGCGTTAACCATAAAATTGGCCAAGGCACTGTTTTTCGCGACCTTTCCTCGTTTTTTGAAGGGGTTCCTGATGATTTTTTATCGCCTGGTAAAAGATTGTTCGGGAATTTTGTCCCAAAGGGCGGCCTGTGGATAACTTTTTACTGGAAAATCCTTTGTCGAATCAACCTGTTACAAAAATGTCAAAAAAGTTGGATTGGATGTGTTGACTGTTTTGGTGGGGTGGGATTATAAGCCCAGTCACTGACGAGGGCGGCGGCGCTGCTGGCGACGAAGTTCCTCGTTCTGAAGAAATCAA